>NZ_JACVPX010000009.1:20725-131001 GCF_018881655.1 Polynucleobacter sp. Tro8-14-1 | reverse complement strand
TAAAAAATCACAAATTACCAAAACAGAATTGTTGGCTCAACCAGAAGCGTTTGATTTAAGGCCAAAACCCGTGTACACGCTTTAAATCTAAATCAATGGAAGTATTTTGGGTTTTTACACAGCCTCGGTCGAGAAGTGACTGATTGTCTGAATAGAGCCCAAAGTCCCAGATCGGTCAAATTCGGACAGAGTACTAACTCTTAAGCAATTTGGATCTTTTTAAAACAAAAATAAGGGAGGCAAAGCCTCCCTTATTAATGCAAAGTTATTGCCGTATAAACTAAAACAGGTCTGCGTTCATAACCTTAGTCCAAGCAGCAACAAAGTCATTCACAAACTTCTCCTTGTTGTCATCTTGCGCATAGACTTCTGCGTAGGCGCGCAGGATAGAGTTAGAGCCAAACACCAGATCGACTCGAGTAGCAGTCCATTTCTTGTCGCCTGTATTGCGCTCAACAATGTCGTAGCTATTTCTGCTGGTAGGTTTCCACTGGTAATTCATATCAGTTAGGTTGACAAAAAAGTCATTGCTTAATACACCTTCTCTTCCTGTGAATACCCCGTGTTTCGTTCCGCCATAGTTTGTGCCAATTACACGCATGCCTCCTACCAGCGCAGTCATCTCTTGGGCGGTGAGTCCCATTAACTGCGTACGGTCTAAAAGCATTTCTTCTGGCATCACAACATAGTTTTCTTTTAACCAATTGCGATAGCCGTCTGCGAGTGGTTCAAGAACTTCAAATGACTCTACATCTGTCATTTCCTGGGTAGCATCACCACGGCCAGGAGTAAATGGTAACTTGACGTCAAATCCTCCAGCTTTGGCGGCCTGTTCAATGCCGATATTGCCACCCAGTACGATGGTGTCAGCAATGCTGATGTCGGATTCTGTGGCAATTTTTTCATAGACCGACAGTACTTTTGCCAAACGCTCAGGCTCGTTTCCGGCCCAGTTTTTTTGAGGTGCCAAACGAATGCGTGCACCATTAGCGCCGCCGCGTTTATCTGAGCCGCGATAAGTGCGAGCGCTATCCCAAGCGGTGGTTACTAGATCGCTGATAGATAGACCGCTTGCTTTGATCTTGGTTTTCACGGCCTCAATGCCATAGTCTTTTGGGCCTACTGGCACAGGGTCTTGCCAGATTAAATCTTCCTGAGGTACATCTGGGCCGAAGTATCTCGCTTTAGGTCCCATGTCGCGATGGGTTAACTTAAACCAAGCCCTAGCAAACGTTTCGGAGAAATAAGCTTGATCCTTGTGGAACTTCTCTGAGATTTTGCGATATTCAGGATCCACCTTCATTGCCATGTCTGCATCGGTCATCATTGGCATGCAGCGAATAGAGGCATCTTCAACACCGACAGGCTTATCTTCTTCTTTAATGTTGATAGGTTCATATTGCCAGGCACCCGCCGGACTCTTAGTCAGCTTCCATTCGTAATTCAATAACAAATGGAAGTAACCGTTATCCCACTGGGTTGGATGTGTTGTCCAGGCGCCTTCAATGCCGCTGGTGACGGTATCCCTGCCAATGCCACGAGTCTTATGATTCATCCAGCCAAGACCTTGCTCATCAATCGGAGCAGCTTCTGGCGCTGGTCCAAGATTGACTGCGTTGCCATTGCCATGTGCTTTGCCGACGGTATGTCCACCAGCCGTAAGCGCAACAGTCTCTTCATCGTTCATGGCCATGCGAGCAAAAGTTACCCGAATGTCATGAGCCGTTTTTAATGGATCTGGATTGCCGTCTACACCTTCTGGATTTACATAGATTAAACCCATCATGACGGCGGCAAGAGGATTGGCTAAGTCTCGTTCGCCAGAGTAGCGACTACCTTTACCACCACTTTTTTGGAGCCATTCTTTTTCAGAGCCCCAATAAATATCTTTTTCTGGATGCCAAATATCTTCGCGACCAAATGAGAAGCCAAATGTTTTCAGGCCCATAGATTCGTAGGCAATAGTGCCAGCCAGGATCATCAGATCGGCCCAGCTGACTGTATTGCCGTATTTCTTTTTGAGGGGCCATAAGAGGCGACGGGCTTTATCGAGATTAGTGTTGTCAGGCCAAGAATTCAATGGGGCAAAGCGTTGATTACCTGTACCGGCTCCACCGCGACCATCAGCAATACGATAGCTACCTGCAGAGTGCCAGGCCAAACGAATCATCAGACCGCCGTAGTGCCCCCAATCTGCTGGCCACCAATCTTGGCTATTGAGTAGCAGCTCTTTCATATCTTTCTTGAGCGCACCTACATCGAGTTTTTTTAATTCATCTCGATAGTTAAATGACGGACCCATTGGATTTGTCTTTGTATCTTGCTGATGAAGAATGTCTAGGTTTAGAGACTTTGGCCACCATGCCATAGGGGTGTTACTTGATCCGGTATTGGCGCCGTGAGCTACTGGGCACATTCCTTGTGATGTCATTTAGATCTCCTTGTAGGTAAATCATTTGTGGTTTTTCAACCTTGACTAGTTCAGACTAACTGATAAAGCAACTGTTCGTATGTATTGGGCTGACTTATCTATTCACCAGCCATGAATATAATAAGAATATTCATCATTTATCTCCTGTGATGGGTCCAAGCTTCGAATTTCTTACCAAATCCCTTTCGTATTGATATTTAAGGAAATACAAGCCTTCTGCTATCCCAGCCAATCGATTTTGAATTGTCATCTTTAACTCCCTTGTGTTTTGTGTTGCGATGGACTTATCTTGTTCCTTAGCAATTGATCTGTCTAATAAATTAATATGAACTTATTAATCGATTAAATCGATAACAAAATTCAAATCATTTTTTTCAGTCCATGCTAATCCAGATGGTTGGGAATAAAGATGATTGCTTGTTGGTGGTTAACGCTTAAGTCCCCCTTGAGTCGGACTCTGCAAGTGGCGGTTAAGTAAGGGCGAGCGACCGCTCTACACCTTATAGCTGCCTTCCGAGTAATAAGGTCAAACAGGCCCTAGTGACAGTTGTAAACCAGCCGCCTTATTGCAGAATAGAAGTGATTGTTAGTTACTTATTTTTTGGGAACGGCCGACGTAGGACCCTTGCTCTATAAGGGGCCTAATCTTCAAATTAATTCCCAAAAAAGCCCGCAGAGCCATATAGAATATGACTTGCATACCCAGATTGTGATTCTGGTTGTCGCGGGTTCGAGCCCCGTCGTTCGCCCCACAGTATTAAAGTAAAAAAGCTCCTCAATGGGAGCTTTTTTACTTTTCGCCACCCATATCTCTTTTGCTCTTATCTCTTACTTCTGGCCGATCTAGCCGATTCAGCGGCAAGGTTAGACATTTTTACAGCTTCGGCGGCGGCCATGGCTGCGCGCTTAGTGGCTTCAGCAGCTTCAGCTGAGGCAAAGATTGAGGACTCCTCGGCTTGATGAGCAACAGCGGCAGCAGCAGCTGCGGCAGCAGCGGAGGCGGCAGCGGCAGCCTCAATGGCAGCTTCGGCGGAGGCAGCAGCGGCATCAGCAGCCGCCTCTGCGGCATCTACTACTGCTTCTGATGCGGCTAGCTTGGCCGCGGTTGCGCAATTCTTGGCGGAGAGGGAGGCTTTTTCAGCGGATATAGCGGCTCTCTTAGCGGCTTCAAGTGCGCTCGAGGTCAAAGCCTTGAGGGTAACTATCGCATCAGCATAGCGAGCATTAACGGTGATGTATCCCTGACGTAGGTTGCTCACCTCGGATTCCAAGCCGATCAGCTTTGCATAGATTTTTGTCAATATCTTCTTTCATATTCCCTTGTTAGTAGTTTACGTTTTCATACTCTGCCTATTTATTGGCAATTGCAAGCCTTTTAGGGCGATTTAGAGCCATAATAAAAAGATGAAAACAAAGCCTATAAATCAGCATAACTTATCTTCTGATTTAGCCATTCGTGACGAGTTAGAAAAGCGAGGCTGGGCTTTATCCGCACTTTCAGAAGCGGCTGCTGCACTGGCACGTGCAAACTCTACTGAGTTATTGATTCAAGAAGTTTGTCAGGCGATTGCTGCACAAGGTCCATACATTCTTGCTTGGGTGGGACAAGCTGAGGGTGACGCCTTTAAGACCGTCAAAGTAGTTGGGGTTGCTGGGGCTGCCTCTGGCTACATTAAAGATATTGTGGTGAGCTGGTCCAGCGCTGAAGTAACTGGACGCGGACCTGCAGGTAGTTGCATTCGGAGTAATAAAACGAGCGTAGTTATCGATGATGAAATAGATCCTGGATTTGTTGCTTGGCGCGAGCGTGCCAAAGAGTTTGGCATTCGTTCGGCAATCGGTTGTCCAATTCCTGATGGTATTACTGGGATGCCCTTTGGTGTACTGATGGTGTATTCGAAAGTTCCGAATACATTTGGAGCTTCTGAAGTTCAGTTATTTGAAAGTCTTGCTAAAGAGATTGGATTTGGACTGCGCTCTATTGAACGTCAACATAAGTTAGATGACCAAATTCATGAAAAAGAAGTAACGCAAGAGCGCCTTGCAACTGCATTACGCGCAACTATTGAGGCTATGTCCAAGACTATGGAGTGGCGCGACCCCTATACTGCCGGTCATCAAAAGAGGGTAGCCAGTATTGCGATGGCTATTGGCCGTCAATTAGGTTGGGACAATGAGCGTATTCAGGCTATCTATATGGCAGCAATGGTGCATGACATTGGCAAGATGGCAGTACCATCAGAAATTTTGACCAAGCCCTCACGATTGACTGACCTGGAAATGCAAATGGTGCAAGGGCACGTAGAGGCTGGCTATCAAATTCTGAAAGATATTCCATTTCCCTGGCCAATCGCAGATATGGTTCGTCAACATCATGAGCGTTTAGATGGCAGTGGTTATCCAATGGGCTTGAAAGACAAGCAGATCAGCCAGGAGGGACGGGTGTTGGCCGTAGCCGATACGATCGAGGCAATGGCAACCCATAGGCCCTATCGCCCCGCTAAGGGATTAAATTCGGCAATGGATGAAATTCAAGCTGAGGCAGGCACCAAGTTAGATGCGAAAGTTGTCGAAGCTGCATTTAAGTTGCTTGAAAATGAAAATGAGCTGCAAAAGATATTAGATACGCATTAACGATGATGATTAAATGGATCGCACTCGGCGCATATTATTTGACTTTACTTGCGCAAGTTTTTGCAACGATATTTGCGCTCAAGATATTTTTTAAATCAAAAGCGTATCGTCTGGCTAGCGGCGCCTTAGCGCTCGGTTTTGGTTTGATGATAGGAAGGCGAATTACTCCTCTTCTGCATTTTTATCTAGATGGCTACTACAACCTCTTGGACGCAGCTTTAGCCTTTTCTATTTCAGTACTGCTTTTTTTGGGTCTGATGCAAATCCAAAAAATTATTTTAGAGTTAGAGGAAAAGAATTTTCTACTTGATCACATTTCAAAGACAGATTCATTAACTCAAGCGTTAAGTCGATTGGAAACTTTCCATCAAGCAGAATTGGAGATTGAAAGATCTTTGCGTAATGGGGAGCCGGTAGCTTTCCTAATGCTGGATATTGACCACTTTAAAAATATCAATGATGAGTATGGCCATCCGCTAGGCGATATCGTTCTGACAAATCTTGTGAAGCACTGCCAAAAAGAGCTCCGTGTTATTGATATCTTCGGGCGTGTAGGGGGCGAGGAATTCTTCGTTGTTTTGCCAGGGGATGATATTGGGAGTGCTTTTGAGGTCGCTGAGCGCTTGCGTAAAAGGGTGCTCTCCACCCCTTCAGCTCTTGTGGGTGGCAAAGAGATCTTCATATCAATCAGTATCGGCGCTGCTAGTTTCAGCCCCAAAATGGATGGAGAGACCAAGTCCAGTCTGGTTTTAAGGACTTTTTATGCCAAGGCCGACCAGGCCATGTACATGGCCAAGTCTAAAGGCCGGAATCGAACGGAGATTTGGACTCAATAGGCTAATAAAATAGCTTATATTCCTAATAAAATTGATAGTAATGCAAAAAAAGCGAAATATTATTCATGCAACTATCAATGCAATTGATGGTGCCAAAGAGCTCATTCTTCAAAAAGCGGCCCGTAGAGAGTTAATTCTTGTGGTGATTGCCATCGGATTTTTTTGTTATCGCCCAAATGTATATACCGTATTAATAGCTGTTCTATCCCTGGTTTTACTAGCGGTTGAAGCTCTTAATACAGCTATTGAAAAGATCTGCGATCTCATTACCTTGGAAGAGCATCCTGAGATTAAAAAGATCAAAGATCTTGGTGCGGCAGCAGTGATGATTATCGTGCTGGCTATTGTTCTCATCTTTATTCGCTACTTATCACCATTCTTCTGATGAGTAACTTTTTAAGTGCCTTTCATATACATATCATTCCTAGGGGTGATGTGGAGTCACCGGACGAATCATCTCTTCAAGCTATTCGCGAGAACTTGCTTCTTTTGATTGCAAGAATTTGTAAAGATTTTCGCGGTGCACCATTTGAAGAGTCTCGCGGAAAAATCATTTATGCATTTGAGCAAATCAGTTTCGCAGCTCAAGCAGCTATGGCCATTCAAATAGAGGCAGATGCGTTGAATGCAAAAAATCATTCAGACCCTATATGTTTGGCCTCGATTGGGATTGTTGCTCTGATTAACCCATTCACTGGATTCAGGGAGGAGGAGCGCTCGATCCAGCTAGCCTCGTTCATGGCAGAGGCTGCTGGCCCTGGAGAGCTTTATCTATCCGAGGGCGCGCATGATTCCTTAAAAAACCCAGGCTCACTTCTATGTCGCTTTACACGACAGCTACTGAGAACTGGTGAAGATAGAGCCCTCAATGCCTATGAAGTCTTTTGGAATCCAACAGAGGTTGATCCAGGAAGGCTCCATAAAGATCCTAATAGCATCGATTTGGAGCTTCAGCCAATTCGCTCCTTTGGTCTGAAATTGGCTGCCGGAGTTTTGCTACTCTTCTTTGGAGTGCTTTTGCTGACTGTAGGCTGGGAAGCACTTTGGGTCTGGTTTATTGCGGTGGTGAATCGCTAATGTTTATGCGCGATCGTCATTTTAGAATCACTGCAAGCTTATGCATGTTTGCCTTGGGTATTGGCGTCATGATTTACTTCGCCGAGGAATTGCTTAATTTTGGTGGCCAACTCTATTTAGGTTGGGGCTCTTTCTTCATCATCTTCTTAATGTCGAAGGTGAAGTATTTCCGCAATCAACCTTGGCGTTCTTTATTCATTGTTTTAGCGCTCTTTGTTAGTTGCCGTTATATGGCATGGCGTATTTTTGACACCTTAATTTATACCGGTTTCTTTGATTTTATCGGGACCGCTCTATTGTTCCTGGCGGAGCTATATGGCTTCACCTTATTTCTACTAGACATGTTTGTGAACTTCTCGCCAATGTCTAGTGAAATCGTTCCCTTATCTCAAGACGAGTCTTCTTATCCCTCTGTAGATATCTTTATTCCTACTTACGATGAGTCTGAAACCATCGTTCGCATGACGGTGACTGCAGCGACTCAGATTCAATACCCTGAAGAAAAGCTCAATATTTATATCCTGGACGACGGCGGGACCCATGCCAAGCGTCGCAGCAAGGAAACGGGCCATCAAGCCTGGAGACGCCATTACAACTTAAGAAGACTTGCTAAAGAGTTGGGTGTGCAATACATCACCCGCGATACCAATCAAAAAGCTAAGGCCGGCAATATCAATCATGCTTTGCAGCATAGCAAAGGCGATCTCATTTTAATTTTGGATTGCGATCAAATACCGACCAAAGATATATTGCACAACACAGTGGGGCAGTTTATAAGCGATCCCAAAATGTTCTTGGTGCAAACCCCGCATTTCTTCATCAATGAAACTCCAGTCAATAATGTGATTACTGGCGTTTCTAATCGCCCGGATGAGAGTGAGATGTTTTATCGCAAGATTCAACCCGCGATGAATTTTTGGAACTCGGCCTTTTTCTGTGGCTCCGCAGCAGTTCTGCGTCGTCAGTACCTCATGGAAGTAGGCGGTATTGCGATTAAGACAATTACGGAAGATTGTGAGACTTCACTGATTCTCCATGCGCATGGCTATAACAGCAGTTATATCAATAAGCCCATGGTCTGCGGTCTTTCCCCAGAAACTCCATCTGACTATCTAACCCAGCATTCTCGTTGGGCCAAGGGGATGCTCCAGATCTTGATGCATTACAACCCCTTGTTTATGCGTGGGCTGAGTCTGCCCCAACGCCTGGCTTATTTTTCTTCGTCATACTCTTGGCTTTTTGGATTTGCTCGCTATATTTTTTTCTTGGCGCCATCAGCATTTTTAATCCTAGGGCTGAATGTGTATTCAGCCAATTGGCACGAGATGGTAGATTTCACCGTTCCTTATGCGCTGAGTATTTTGGTGGTGATCTCATACTTCTTTGCTGGTTCGCGTCAACTCTTCTTCTCGGAAATTTATGAAACTGTAAAAGGTTTTAGGATGATTCGAGAGCTTATGCCAGTTCTCCTAAATCCTTGGAAGCAAAAGTTTCTGGTAACACCAAAGGGTCTTACTTTAGAAAAAGAGCAGCTCAGCTGGGACGCCTTCCCGTTATTTATCCTGGTAACCATCAACGCTGTTTCTATTCTTATTGCTGCTCTTCGCTGGCATTACGAGCCTATTTGGCATGACAACATTGTCATTACTGCAATATGGTGTTGTATCAATATTTGGTTGGGCTTAATGTCTCTAGGTGCCTTTTGGGAAAAACGTCAAGTCAGAGCCTATTACCGAATTGGTGGCGGCGGTACAGTTACGGTGCTTCGTGGTGATGGCCTAGCTGTTATCGAAGCAAATTTAGAGGATGTTTCGGTAAGCGGCATTGGGTTCGTTCTTCCATTCAATACTGACCTGAAAGTTAGCGAATCTATTCAATTGGCCGTGAATGATAGTTATGGAAATCACTATACATTTAGGGCAAAAGTAGTTCGTATGCAAAAAGAGGCCGACCATTATTTTTGTGGCACACAGTTTGTAGAAGAGCAAATTGGAAGTCCTGGCGCTATTGCTTTCGTATATGGTGATAGTGGTCGTTGGCAGTATATATGGGATGCTAGTGCGGAACTCAAGCATGCAAAACTTCAGCTGTATTTGTTAACGAAGTTAGGGTTTAAGGCCGTACGCGAAAACTCTGCGGGCTATTTTGCATACATCACAAAAAGTCTAGGTACTTTTATCGTGATGCTATTTAATCCCTATGTTTGGTTTTACGCGGTCACTGGCTTAACCAATTGGATTATTTATCTATTCTATTTATTTGTGGTCTACACCATTGGTTTGGTCGATCATGAGCAAGCAAGAACCTTCCCTCGTTTACAGGCTGGGGAAAAGATGACCGTGTATTTCCCTAAGTTGGATGCCACGTTAGAGGGATGGGCCTTTGATATATCCCTTACAGGTATCGGTATCAAGGTGAATCTACCGTTCTTAATTGACGATAACGAATTAATAGAGGTTTCTGTATCTGGCGTAATAAAAGCCCAGCAACGCATGGATTGCATGATTCGCCGAGTGATTAAACAAGGCGATGAAGTTATCCTGGGCGCTGAATTTATTGTGGATAACAGTAATTTCTTCAAGATCGTGAGCTTTGTTTATGGCCAAGGATCGAAAATGGTATTTTCATTGGCGGTTCAGAACTTAAGAAGAATTTTGTCTTATCTCTTTTTCACCGGAGAGCTATCTGATGAACGCAAGAGTGTCACTTCCTCTAAACCTTTGGGTTAATGGCTCTTTGAAAATAAAAGCCCTTCATCTCTGTCTAGGTTTTGCATTGCTCTCTTCAGTTGGGATAGCGGAGTCCATCTACGCTTCGGATAGCGCCCTTAGTAGGCAGGAGATTTCAGAAGCCAGAAGGGTATTAACCCAAGCTACGATTCTGCAAAAGAGTGGCAAGTCAGCTGAGGCAAATGCATTTCTAAAAGAGAAGTTCCCAAACGGACCCCCTGCGGGCGATTTGGCGGTTGGCTATTACAAAATTATTGCCAGCTTGCCTGGGGGGTGGAATGAGGCGCGCTCAGGATTGGAGGGCTTAGTTAAATCTGATTCTAAAAACTTGCAATACACCTTAGCTTTAGACGCTTTATTAGGCTCAAAGCCTGAAACCCGTGATCTTGCGTTTCAAAATTTGGCTGCAACATACAAAGTTCGTAAGGTAGATAAGCAGAGAGTGCTTCAAGTTTGGAGAGAGGTGCTCAATGCCCAACAGATTGGCCCAGAACTTATCCCCCTTTATGAGCAGTATCTAAAGTTAGATCCCCATAATCAAGAAATAACCGGTCGTTGGATTATGGAGAAGGATGCGCTTGAAGAGCGTAAACGCATTGCAAGCGATCCTTTACTTAGACGTCGTCAGGTTGGTTTAGACCTACTGGATAAGGGAGATATTGTAGGTGCAGAAGCGCCACTCATGGATACCCTGAAGGCTAGGCCAAAGGATTATTTGGCATTGGGTGGTATGGGCTTAATTCGGATGCGGCAGGGTAACTATGAAGAAGCTGTTGCTTACTATCAGAAAGCCTTAGCACTCAATCCTGAAAACAGCGGCAAGTGGAAGAGTCTGATATCCACCAGTCAGTACTGGGGTCAAATTCATCAGGCTGAAGATGCCCGGGATAAGAAGAATTACTCCTTGGCGATGGAGAAAATCCGCGCCGCTATTCAGCTGGAGCCGCAGGGTGCAGAAGGGATTGCTGTATTGGGCACTATTGAAGCTGAGCGTGGAAATAACAAAGAAGCTGAAAAGCAATTCCGAGAAGCCTTAGCCATTAAATCTGATAACGGGATTGCATTACGGGGATTAGTTCAGCTATTAATTAATACTGGTAGGCGAGATGATGCTCTGGCATTAATTAATGCGCAGGCGCCTGCAAATAGCCCTGCTGGTAAGGGATATGATTATTTGCGTATCAAGATTTTGAGTTCACAGGCAGATGATTTAATAAATAAAGGGCAGGGTGAGGCCGCTATCCCCTATCTTCAGAGCGCGCTAAAGCTTGATCCACTCAATCCTTGGTTGCGCTTTCAGCTGGCTGGAGTTTATGAGGGTCTGGGCTCGGTCGATAAAGGTTTGGTTGTAATGAAAGAGGGCTTGCGACTTGCCCCCAATGATCCCGAGATGACTAATGCGAATGTCCTATTCTTATTAAGTGCAGATAAAACTGAGGAAGCTTTAAGCCTGATGCGCAGTGCGCTGGCTAAACCCTCTTCTGATGCAATATCTCTTCGCTTAACGTATGCCAATGTTCTCAATCGCTTACAGCGTGATGATGAGCTAGGTCCGGTATTGCAGCAGCTTGCCAAAGCCCAGGTATCACCAAGCGATAAGCTGAAATTGACTCAGATACGACTCGATTTTGATATTCGCCAAGCGCTCGAAGCGGGCGACATCCAAAAAGCCATTGTTCTTTTGAAGCAGGCAATAGCGTTAGACAAGGATGAGATTTGGCTGCGCTTAGATTTGGCGCGCTTATATGCAAAGCTGCACCGCCCTAATGAGGGCATTGCAATATTTGATGCCTTTTTAAAAACGCACCCTAATAGTATTGAATGTTTGTATGCCTATGCTTTGTACTTATCTGGCCTAGATCAAAATCAACCAGCACTCAAAATCTTGGAGCGTATTCCAGCATCTGAACGTACTCCTAAAATTACGCGCTTCCAAAGAGGTGTTTGGGTTGATTTACGACTAACTCAGATAAATAGACTCAATGCCCAGGGAAGTCATGACAAGGCTATCGCCCAGCTAAGCGTACTTGAGGATGAGGTATCCAATGACCCCGACCTTTCTTCCTTGGTTGCGTTGATGTGGGGCAAAATCGGAAAAGTGGAGCAAGCCAACGCTCTTTTTCAGAAAATTGAGCAGAGCACTCCAAATCTTTCAGTTGAATGGCATTTGCGTTATGCAAACTTTCTTCTAAATAACGATCAGCCGGAGGCATTCCAAAAGGAGATGGCTCTGGTCTCAAGTCAAAAGTTAAGTCCTGGTCAAAAGCAGGATTATGCTGATCTTCAAGAGGCAGCAGAGCTTAGGGCGATTGGTCAATTCATTCGGTCTGGCGATATTCAGGTTGCTAAAGAAAAGCTTCAACCGCTGATTTCTGCAAAGCCCAATAATTACAAGATGATGTATTTGGATAGTCAGATCCAAAGAAGAGAAGGGTATCTGGATAAGGCGATCGATATTGAGCAACGGGCGCTTATCCAATCCCCAGTGCCGCTCTCTAGCTACAATAGTATTTCCACACTCAAGCCAGTCGCTAGCGTTTCGGGGGTTTCTGTATACCAGATTGAACCACCAATCCTGGAGCCTTCAGCTGTCGCATCAGGAAGCTCATACCAATATAAACAGATAGCCGACATGATTGACATGCGCACTAATTGGCTTGATTCAGCTGTCGACTATTTATCTCTCAATGGCACCCCAGGACAGTCTTATTACCGTGCAACGGAGATTCCACTTGAGTGGAAGATGCCAATGCGCGCAGATGAGAGAATGACCTTCCGCGCAGACCAGGTCAACATTAATGCCGGCACCATTGATGCTGGTAACTCGTATCAAGTAAGTACTTTTGGCACTATGGCTACCGTTTGCGGTGGTGGAACTGGCCCCGGAAAATGTCCAACTGGTTACTCAAATCAATCTGCATCAGGCACCGCTCTCAATATTGGCTATGAGAAGCAAAACTTTAAGGCAGATATTGGTACAACCCCATTAGGCTTTCTCACCCAAAACTGGATTGGTGGAGTAAAGCAGAAGCTGGATGCGGGCCCTGTTGGAATCTCATTGGAATTGGCGCGCCGTCCCATGACCAGTACTTTGCTTTCTTATGCGGGTACTCGTGATCCCGTGACTGGTTCCGTCTGGGGCGGTATGGTTGCGACTGGTGGAACGGTTGGCTTGAGCCTAGATCAGGGTGGTACTTTAGGTGGTTGGACATACTACAGAGCACGTAGCCTTACTGGTACTAACGTTCAGAGCAATAGTGATAATCAATTTATGGCTGGTCTTAATTGGAGAATCATTAATGAGACCGATCGTCAACTCGCTAGTGGTCTGACAGGTATGTTGTGGGGCTTTAAACAAAATGCTGGCGAGTTTACTTATGGACAGGGCGGTTACTATAGCCCGCAAAGCTATCGCTCCGTCACCCTCCCATTAAATTATTCGCAGCGTTTCACGCGCTTCTCTTATATTGTTGGTGGATCCGTCTCGAGCAATTGGTCACGAACAGATGCAGCGCCGTATTATCCTACTAATGCGGCTTATCAAGCTGCCGCTGGTAATCCTTACTATTCTTCAAGTGCGGGCCCTGGTTCAGCATATTCATTTTTGGCAGCTTGGGAATATCAAGTCACCCCATCAGTCTTTGTTGGTAATCGCTTAAAGTTAGAGCGTTCGCCTTACTATGCTCCAAATAGTTTTGTGCTGTACGTCCGGATTGCGCTTGATGGTACTGCGCCAAACCCTGTACCTTTGCAAACGCAGCCGGTAATCCCGACGTCCCGCTTTTAATGAATTTTAGATAATGAACAAATCTATCTCATCCTCTATCTTGTTTCTGGTGATAGGTATGGTCGCATCCTCAATGCTGAGCGCTCAGCCCTTGAGTGGTCCCCCTGTGTTTGATCCCTATCTTCCCGGAGAACTCAATGAACGTGCACTGTATGCGTTGAAGGAGCAAGATATCTCTACTGCAGTCATCCTGCTGGAGAGGGCATATCGCTTAAATCCACATAGCCCTGACATTAAGGCTAACTTAGAAGTAGTTCGAAAGATTGCTCAAGAAAAGAATCCAATTGAGATCAATGGAGAGGTTGTTTATTTAGATGCACTTGGTAATTCAGTCAGCACTGATAAAGTGATAGATATTCCTGCGCTATGGCCGGAGTCTACAGCTAAGCCGAAGCCTTAGTTATTGGTTTCGAATAAATTCCAGTTGATATCGTTGGAGCGGAAGTAGTACGAGGCTCCAAACTTCATAATCACTGAATCTTCATTCTCAGCCACAAAGCGTGTACTCGGTAGATTCTTTAGATAGATCTCTGCGCTTGGACTATTGGCACCAAAAGGTGCTTTGCCCACAAACTTGGAGATTAAGTCGGAAGCTGCCAGGTAGCTAGTCGGCTGTTCGATGATATTTGTCTTGACCGGGCTATCCGCTTTACCAGTAAACATGATTCCCACAGGAACATTGGTCACGTTAGGGCTTGGGATTTCACGCATACCCACGATCTCATTTTTATTTCTGCGAATTGCTGCACCATGCTCAGGGATGAACACAATTACCACTTGTCGGCCAGAGCTATTGACCTTGGCATAAAAGCGATCAATATCACTCAATAATTTACTCGCTCTGCGAGAGTAGGTTTCGACGCTGTTTTCTAGCTTGCCACCATCCAGCGCACGATTACCATCATGCAACGAGATCGTATTGTAGAAAAGGGCGACCCGTTCATTAGGGGACTTCATGCGGGCGTCCCACCAATTGGATAGCACGGAGTAGTCATCATAAATCTGCGAGCCATCAAAACCTCTTAAATAAGGGGTAGCTTGCGTGTTGTCGAACAGCGGAGCAGACATGCCCCCCTCGTTGCGGATTTCCTTCAGGAGGTCGCCGTATTTACCATCATGATTCAAGGCCAACTGAACTTGGAAGCCTGTTTTATTGAGATTGTTAAATAACAGGGAATCTTCAACGGCAGGCTTGTATAAATCGCGTTGGTCCTGTTGTCCACGACTTCCACGCAATAGGCGAATAATCGATGGCCCGCTATAAGAAGAAGCCGAATTAAAGTTGGTAAACAAATAGTGGAAGCGCTGGAACAGCGGATTGTTATCTTCTTTGATGTATTTAAGGTCGTCCCAAGCCAGGGAGCAGACATTTATGACTAGGACATCAAACGGAGCACCACTGGCCTTTTGTGAGCGGTTGAAGGCGGTGCGAGATGCTTCTTCAATAAAGAAGCCATCAAGCGATTCAGTGAGCGCTGTATCGCTGGGCAGGCCAATGACTTGACCATCAGCATCGTAGGCTAAGGAAGGCATAGTCGCCCCCAATGGAAGCAGGGTGCTCATGATTGCTAATGACGCAATGGTGGTCATTCTGATCTTCTTAGAAAGAAGGAAGTAAACAATATAGAGCCCCAGCAAGATGGCAATTACTCGCCAATCAAAAATTCGGGTTAAAAGTTCAAGGTAATACTGATAACTAAAATCGAGTAACTGGCTAATTTTAGGAATGATATTGCGCAGAGGTGGCAGCGGACTATCAAAATACAGAATAACAATACCAATAGGTAGCGCTACCCATTTACGAATTCGAAGCAAAGTCGGATTAGCATGGGAAAAAATTAGAAATAGTGCAAAAGCGGCATTAACAAAAAAATGGAAATGAACATAACCTGTATAGAACAGTATTATTTTGATAATGAAATAGAAATTCCAAATTCCCATATTACTTTTTGAGATCCTCTAAAGCCATGTTGGTAAATAAAGAAAGCATAGAGGAGTAATAGCCTTGGGATGGATTAAAGCTGGGTAATAGGGTTGAATCTACATTCGGATAAGCAAGCGTTATAGCTGCAATGCTATAAAAGCCTGCAGATGCATTGTACGTTGCCATTTCACCGGTATTCACGTTTACCCAAGCTGGTAAGAGCGGTTTCCCAGCAAAAGAGCTCCAGAAGTTTTGAAAGGGCTTAATCGTGGTGGGAGTGGCTTGCTGACCCCAGATCAGATATAGAGGTATGCGGACAGCGTTGTATCCAAATTGATCGCCATCCACAGGGTTGATGCTCTCACCCTCCAATTGCAACCAATCAGGCGGCAGTTGCCATTTACCAAAGCGGGCTTCTTGAATGAGCTGTAAACCGGTTGCCCTTAATTCTTCCCATTCCGGTGCCGGGTCAAGCAAAGCAAGATCGGCAATAGCAGGGAAGACCCAGTAGGAGAGATTGAGTTTCAGGCCCTCTGGCTTTTCAAAGCCTTTTGCCCCAGGAAGTAAAACAATTCCTTTGTTAGTTTTACGTAAAAGCTTTGCTCTAATAGATTGACTGACTTGGATGGCTGCAAACAGATAACTAGGTTCATTCCATTTGCGATATGCACGCGATAAAGCCCAGGCAATAAACAAGTCACCATCGCTGGCATTGTTCATATCATTAATGCCCGTCTTAGGAGACCAACTCCAAGCAAACAATTTATCATCACGCACTTGAAGATTGCGTTGGGTCCAAGTCCAAATTTGCGCAAAGGCAGCCGGGTCATTATTTTGTACTGCAAGTAGCAATGCCATCCCTTGACCCTCGGTATGGCTAATACCATTCAGGCCGACATCGATCACTCGGCCATTTTCAATAAATGCAGATTTGAATTGAGCCCAGTCTTCGCTACCGACTGCATGTGCTAAGGAGTGCAGTACAAGAGTAATGCTCAAAAGCCAAAACCGGAGAAGGGTGCGCCAAGTCATTGAGCGATTGAATTTAGGTGAACTTTAGGCTGGCAATTGATTATGATTTGTAATACTTGCTAATAGGGTACATTATGTATTACCGGCATTTAATTGGCCTATTTTATTTAGATATTTCATGCAGTTAGCAAACCAAACATTTTACTTTGCCATATTCATCGTCCTAGTCGGTCTGATGGGCCGTTTCTTAGCAAATCGGGATGACGACCGCGCTCAATTTAGGGTGATTTATTGGCCAATAGGCCTGAGCTTTTTAGCGGCCTCCATGTTGGGTTATGCAACTGCCCCATGGGGTGGCAAGATGGTGTTGGCCTTGGCCAATATCTTCCTCATTGCAGGCGTCGCCAACATTTCTTTATTGTTTAGCGTTTGGAACGGCGCACTAAGGAATTCAACTAGGCTGGTTACTCTCGCCCTATTTGTAAGTGCCTTCTTAATGTACGTCTATCTGGACTTTTTTGGAGAAACGCAAGACCGCATTCATTTAATGAATGTTGCACTCAGTATCTTTTGCATTTGGCAGATCGTATCTTTAAGTCAGCTATTAAAAAAAGACAACGCTTATCAAATTAAATTATTGCTTGGGGTTGAGTTTTTCCAGCTCGGTACCCGCATCATTCGATCGCTTTTGGCGCTTGAAGAGATAGCTCACCCTGGAACCTTGTATCAAGAAGGCGGCCTGGCTTTTGCTATGCGTATAGCTGCAATATTGTCGATTGTCACGATTTGTATATTAATTACTAACTATTACCTCGAGAAGCTCTGGCATGAATACCGCAGGAGCTCGCATGCCATTGAGGATGGGATGCTCAATAGCCTAAATGCGCTATCCATGGTGAGGGATAACGAAACCGGAAATCATATTCTGCGTACTAAAAACTATGTACGTGCTTTAGCTGAAAGATTGAGGTCAAGCGGGGTCTATGCAGACGAGTTAACTCTAAAAGCAATAGAGAACTTCGTGAAGGCTGCACCATTGCACGATATTGGTAAAGTCGGAATCCCCGATGAAATCTTAAAAAAGCCGGGGTCGCTGACCGATGATGAGTGGCAGACCATGAAAACCCATGCCAATTTGGGTAAAGATGTTCTCAGTGCTGCCAAGCTCAAAGATGCTAAGAACACTCATGTCTTGGATGCTGCAATTAAGATTGCTGGTTGCCATCATGAGAATTGGGATGGCTCAGGCTATCCGTTGGGGCTAAAGGGTGATGAGATTCCCTTGCCAGCCAGGCTGATGTCTTTGGCTGATACCTATGATGCTTTGGTTAATGAACGGGTTTATAAAAAGAAGTGGTCCCATGAAGAGGCTTGTTTAGAGATTAGTCGTCTAAAAGGAATTCGCTTTGATCCGCACATTGTCGAAGCGTTCATTCAGGAAAAAGATAATTTCTTGAGGATCTCTGAGTTATATAGAGACTCGAAATGACGATTAGTTTCGAGCCTAGCTCTAATGTTAGACGTAATTCTCGCCTTATTTTGGGCGCTTCCATTATTTTGGCGATCATCTTCGTCATCAATGCGCTAATTTCCGGATATTTACTTCGCCGTAACACAACAGATGATCGTGCAGATCAACTTGCCACCTTGACATTAATATTGGCCGAGCACACTTCACAGATTATTTTTGCAGCAAATACGGTTCTAAATAGTATTGATGATTTGGTTTATGCGGCAAAAATTGAAGATGAAAAAAGCTATCGTAAGTTCACATCAAATAAAAATCAGTTTGAGCTGCTGGAGGAAAAGGCAAAATCTAATTCCATTTTAGATGTCACTACTTTTGTGGCTAATAACGGTAAAGTGCTTAATTTTTCTCGCTCCTATCCTGCACCTGAAATTAATCTGGCAGATCGTGATTATTTTGTCTATTTGAAAAATCACAATGATCTCGAGACCTTTTATAGCACTCCCGTCCAGAATAAAGGGAACGGTAAATGGGTTTTTTATTTAGCAAGGCGCGTCAATGGTGCGCACGATGAGTTTCTGGGCATCATTTTGGTAGGTGTCTCTGTTGAGGTCTTTTCCTCTTTGTATGAGAGGTTAGGCTCCAACTTGGGTGATGGTGCAGCGATAACTCTTTATCGCCAGGACAAGACCTTATTAACTCGTTGGCCACTAGTTGAAAATCTGATAGGTCGTGTCAATACCAATAGCTTGATTGATCAATCTTTAGGCGCTGCAGCAGACGGTAATGGTGTGATCTTTACATCCAAGACCGGCTTTACTCGGCAAAATACGTCTCCGGTCGAGCGCATGATTTCCTATAGAAAAGTTACTGGATATCCATTCATTGTCGGAGCCGTAGTCCCCGAGACTTTGTATTTAGCCAACTGGTATAAAAATGCAATGGGTGGCTTAATTGCTACCATTTTGAGCATCATCATTTTATTTATTGGAACCTATTTTCTACTGAGGACTTATTGGCGTAATGCTGAGAACCAATATCGTGCGCATCACGATGTCCTCACCAGACTGCCGAATAGAACCTTATTCTCTGACCGCCTTTCTTATTCCCTGGCCAATTGCAAGCGCAACCAAACTAAATTGGCGCTTCTTTTTATTGATTTAGATAATCTTAAAACGATTAATGATGTCTCCGGCCATCTCGTAGGAGATGCAGTCTTGATGCAGGTTGCCGAAAGAATACGAGCCTGTTTACGAGACTCCGATACTGTGGCTCGTCTGGGTGGGGATGAATTTATTGTGCTCTTGCCGGGTGTTGGTGATGAGAAGAATGCTTTGATGGTTGCTGAAAAAATTCGATCCTCTCTCATAATGCCGATGACGGCTGATGGTATTCCTGTAAGTACAAGCGCAAGCATTGGAGTGGCTTTATATCCCGATCATGGATCCAATGAGTCTGATTTAATGAACAATGCCGATATGGCGATGTATGAGGCTAAATCTAGCGGTAGAAATACCATTCAGGTATTCAGCGAGAAGGTGCTTAAATCAGTTTTCAAGGATATTAGTTGAGTCTTGACCTGTATTTTGTCTGGCACTATTTCATTGCATGAAACAATAGGGAATGACTAATTCCGCAGTAGATTCTTCCGAAATTGAAATTACCCCCGATTACCAAGCGGTAATTGAGGCCATTGAGCGTCACGATCCTTATATCTTCGTTAGCGGTAAAGCGGGCACTGGTAAAACAACCCTCATCGGCTACTTACGAGAAACCATACCGGGTAACGTCGTAGTAGTCGCTCCAACAGGGGTTGCCGCGCTCCAGGTTAAAGGAGTGACCATTCATTCCTTCTTTAGGTTGCCTCCACGACTCATTTTTCCAGAAGAAGATATCAAGCCGCTGCGCGATAAGCGCCTTTATAAAGATATTCGCTTGCTCATCATTGATGAGATCTCGATGGTGCGTGCTGATGTCGTGGACGCAATGGATTTATTTCTTCGTGAGAACGGTCCGCAAAAAGGCAAGCCCTTTGGTGGCATTCAGGTGATGTTTGTAGGCGATTTATTCCAGCTGCCACCAGTAGTTTCTAGTGCGGATATGCAAGTCCTAGCAGAGCGTGGTTACGAAGGACCTTATTTCTTTTGCGCTATGGCCTTGCATCGCAAAGACGTCACGATGGTAGAGCTCTCCAAGATCTTCCGTCAAAAGGATGAGCACTTCGCAGGCTTATTAAATCGCATTCGAATTAATCATGACATTGATGAGGCTCTTGATACTCTAAATGCACAGTGCTATCGCAAAGATGCTGAGATAGATGAGCAGACCATTACTCTGACCACTACAAATGCACGAGCAGATCAAATCAATGGTGCTGGCTTGCGCGCAATTACCGTTGAGGGTAAGGTCTACGCAGGTCAGTCAACGGGTAAATTTAATATCGACGAACGCAATTTACCTTCACCCAACAATTTAGTCCTTAAGGTAGGCGCTAAAGTCATGTTCACCGCAACGGATCCTGGATTCCCTAAGCGCTGGGTCAATGGAACGATCGGCGTAGTGCGTGAGTTACTGCCAGATAAGGTGAAGGTGATGGTGCAAAACGGGCCTTATGCAAATACAGTGGAAGTAACAGGTCATCAATGGGAGTCTTATCGTTACGATCACGATATGATGTCTGGAAAGATATCCCCCAGCATCATCGGCACTTATGTTCAGATACCGCTCATGCTGGCTTGGGCTGTAACGATTCATAAGAGCCAGGGCAAAACCCTCGATAAAGTTAAGGTTGACCTATCGTCAGGTGCATTTGCCTCAGGACAAGTTTATGTTGCCCTAAGCCGTTGTAAAACGATTGAAGGCATTTCTCTACAGAGGCCGATTGAGCCCAGAGATGTCAGTTGCGATCAGGAGATCAAGCGCTTCTATCTAAATTGCTTACCCTCCAAGTAGGGGTATATTCCCTTATTTGACGTCTGCCAGGTAATGTAATAACATTGTTATTACTATGAATAAGAACCATAAATCCATTGCTGAAACTACAGCACCACTGCAGGTAGCTATTCGAGCTATTGGCAACTCTAAAGGCGTGGTTATCCCGAAGATTATTCTTGAACAATCTGGAATAAAGGAGATTGTTGAAATGTCAGTCGACGGAGAAAAAATTGTTTTAAGTAAACCTAAAAATACTGTGAGAGAGCATTGGGCTCAAGATGCCCAAAGCCTTGCTAAGGTTGGCGAGGATAAGTTGGTGCTTGGAGATTTTGCAAACGAAGAAGATGGAGATTGGGTTTGGTAAAGAGCAATGTTTCTCGTGGAGAAATTTGGCTTATCAATTTAGATCCTACGATCGGAAGTGAAATTAAAAAAACACGTCCTTGTATTGTGGTATCACCTCAAGAGTTAAATGACCATTTGCGCACCATCATTGTTGCGCCCATGACTAGCAAGGGTAGACCTGCGGGCTTTCGGGTATCTATTACGCATGATGGTAAGAGGGGGCTGATTCTTTTAGATCAAATCAGAGCTGTTGATAAAGCGCGCTTAGTCAAGAAAGTGGGCAAGAGCAATCCAAAAACCCTATCTGCCAGTCTTGGCGTGCTACAAGAGGCTTTTGCTATTTAGTTCTTTATTAGAAGCCAGCTGCCAATCCATCTCTACGGTGATCACTGCCAGCAATAAAAGCAGAGTCGGCATCTTCTGAGAGCTTGGCAATTGCTTGTGCGCTACCAAAGTCCAAGCTGTTTGCTGGTTGTACAGCAACCTCATGTCCTAGCGCTTTCAATCCATCAACCACGCTCTGGGGCATTGCCGCTTCCACAGTGAGCTTGCCTACATCATCAATACGCCAGCGAGGCGCATCAGAACAGGCTTGTGGATTGAGGTATTCATCCACAAAGCGCATCACGAATTGAATATGACCCTGCGGCTGCATATTGCCACCCATTACGCCAAATGCCATAGTAGGTTTGCCATTCTTGGTGAGGAAGGCGGGAAGAATAGTGTGGAAAGGGCGCTTGCCTGGCGCAACTTGGTTAGGGTGTCCATCTTCTAATCTGAAGCTCATGCCACGATTATGAAAAGCAATACCGCCCGGGGCTACCACCCCAGAACCAAAACCTTTGAAGTTAGATTGAATATACGAAATCATCATGCCGGATTCATCGGCGGCGCATAGGTAAACAGTGCCACCAGAATGAGGATCTCCAGGCTCATAGCTACCAGCATTATTGTGATCAATCATGGCTGCGCGACTAGCTAAGTAATTCCGATCTAATAGGGAGCTCACTGGCATTTGCATGGAGCGTGCATCAGAAACGTAGGCATAAACATCAGCAAACGCCATCCGCATGGCTTCAATTTGCAAATGAATGCGTTGCGCTGAGTTAGCAGGGTATTGCTTCACATTGGCTGCTTGCAGAATACCTAAGGCAATTTGAGCGGCGATACCAGATCCGTTTGGCGGAATTTCATGGAGAGTGTAATCACCATAATCGAAGGCTAAAGGCTCAACCCATTCTGGCTGGTTATCGGCGAAGTCTTGCATAGTGAAGCAACCGCCAGTAGCCCCTGCAAAGTCCACCATACTTTGTGCAAGCGGACCCTTATAAAAAGAATCGCCTTCTGTAGCGGCAATTTCTTTTAAGGTTTTGGCTTGTGCGGGGTATTTCCAGATTTGTCCGGCTTGAGGTGCTTTGCCATCAACTAAGAAGGATTCTGTAAATCCCGGTTGGTTTTTTAGAATCGGAATAGCCTCACGCCATTGACGAGCGATAACAGGTGAAACCGGAAAACCATTTTCCGCATAGTCAATCGCACGTTTAAACAATTGCGCAAACGGAAGCTTGCCAAACTTTCTGGAGAGTTCAATCCAGCCAGCAACCATGCCGGGGACGGTGACTGTATTCCAGCCAATGAGATCCATCGCAGATTTACCAGCAAAATACTCTGGCTTCCAAGCAGCAGGGGCTCGGCCAGAGGCATTTAAGCCATGGATCTTCTTACCATCCCAGAGGATTGCAAAACCATCTCCGCCTATCCCATTCATCGTAGGCTCAACTACAGTCAGTGTGATTGCAGTTGCAAGTGCTGCATCCACTGCGTTGCCACCACTCTGCAGAGCCTCGATGCCTGCTTGAGTGGCAAGTGGTTGAGAGCTCGCAACAGTGTTTTTAGCTAGAACAGGGGCACGACTTCCAAAAGGAGGGGATATCAACATAAGAGCTTATCTATTTAACGACTTAATCTACTTTAACATTCGCTGACTTTACAGCCTTATCCCATTTGCTGGCTTCACTTGCGGTGATTTCAGACAATTTTTCGGAGTTTGCAAACTGAGGATGAATACCTTGGGCTGCCATACGCGCTTTGAAATCAGGATTCGTGAGAATTTTACGAATTTCTTTTTCTAATTTTGCAATGATTACTGGAGAAGTTCCTTTGGGAACATATACCGCATAGAAGTTTTCCACATCAAACTGCTTCATACCATCTTGTCCGAGAGTGGGAACATTGGGCAATAAAGGGGAGCGTTCTGCTGCGGCGATCGCAATCGGGCGTAGCTTACCACTCTGGATATGGGGCAATGAGGCAGTCACACTATCAAACATCATCAGGGTGTTGCCCGCAATCAAATCTGGCAAAGCAAAACTGCTGCCCTTATAGGGGATATGGGTTCCTGTTGCGCCGATACGTTGCATAAACAAAGTGGACTCTAAGTGGGAGAGACTGCCATTACCTTGAGATGCGTAATTAAAGTCACCCTTTTTAGATTTGATAAATGCAATAAGCTCCGGGAGATTCTTTGCTGGAACGCTTGGGTTCACCACAATTAAATGAGGAATTGTTCCAATTAATGCCACCGGAACAAAATCTTTCTGCAAATCAGCCGGCGGATTTTTAAATAGGGCTGAAGAAATCGATTGATTTGTCAGCGCACTAATGTTGATGGTGTAGCCATCCGGAGCGGCTTTAGCAGCGGCTTGTAAGCCAATCATTCCACCGGCGCCTGGTTTGTTTTCGACAACGATGGATTGACCCAATGCTTCCGCCAGTGGGGCCGTCACGCTGCGCGCAAAGATATCAGTAGATCCGCCTGCAGGAAAGGACACAATCGCAACAATCGGTTTTTTAGGCCAATCTGTATCGGAGGCGGCAAGCGCCAAGTTACTGAAAGTCAACAGTCCTAAGGAGCCAAGGATGAGGGATTTGAAATAGCGCATTTAATGATCCGAGAGTGAGATGAGTAATATAGTATTTGAAATTCAGAATCTAGTTTTAAAAAGATCAAATAGAGAAACGCATGACAACAATGAATAAAACAAGCAGCGGAATTGATATGTCAGCTTATTGGCTGCCATTTACACCTAACCGCTACTTTCAGCACCATCCGAAGATCATGCAGTCAGCTAAGGGAGCTTACTACTTTGATGATCAGGGTCGTAAGCTATTTGATGGCTTATCTGGGCTGTGGTGCTCTCCATTGGGGCATGCTGATCCACGTATTGGTGCAGCTATTCAAAAGCAGTTTGAAACGATGGATTATTGCCCTGCGTTTCAGATGGCCAGCGAAACCACTTTTAGCTTGGCTAGTCGAATTGCGAAGATGGCACCAGAGGGATTGGACAAAGTATTTTTCACTAACTCTGGTTCTGAGGCGGTTGATACTGCATTGAAGATCGCTATTGGTTATCACCGAGTAATGGGTAATGCATCCCGTATTCGACTGATTGGTCGAGATCGCGCTTATCACGGTGTTGGTATTGCCGGTATATCCGTAGGCGGCATGGTCGCCAATCGCAAAATGTTTGCCAGCATGATGATGCCCGGCGTAGATCATTTGCCACACACGTTAAATCTTTCGCAGATGGCTTTCTCAAAAGGGCAGCCTAAGTGGGGCGCCCATTTGGCAGAAGAGTTAGAAAAGATTGTGGCTCTTCATGATGCCAATACGATTGCCGCTGTCATCATGGAGCCTGTACAGGGATCAACCGGAGTAATAGTTCCACCGGATGGCTATTTACAAAAGATTCGTGAAATCTGTACTAAGCACGGTATTTTGCTGATCTTTGATGAGGTGATTACTGGCTTTGGGCGCTTAGGCGCAAATTTCGGTGCCGATCGTTTTGGTGTGACACCCGACATGATTACGTTTGCTAAAGGAATTACCAATGGTGTTATTCCCATGGGCGGGGTGATTGTGCGTGGCGATATTTACGACAACATTATTGCGAATGGTGGTCAAGAGCAAGCGATTGAATTTTTCCATGGCTACACCTATTCGGGTCATCCAATTCCAGCAGCTGCTGGCCACGCAGTACTCGATATCTTTGAGTCTGATGATTTAGTCAATCGGGCTAAAGCGCTTGAGCCAGTTCTTGAGAATGGATTGCATGCATTAAAGGGCAAGTCAGGCATTTTGGATATCCGTAACTTTGGTTTATCTGGCGCTGTTGAGCTTGACCCTGTGCCAGGAAAGCCTGGTCTTCGTTCCATGAAGGTGCTTGAGGCCTGTATCGAAAGAGGCACTTTAGTGAGAGTAGCGGGTGACGCTATTGCCGTTGGGCCTCCATTTATCTCTAAGCCTGAAGAGATCGAGTTTATGTGTAGCGTTTTAAGTGATGCTATTGACGTAGCGATGCAGATTAAATAAGTGGATTAAAAAACAGAGACCTATCACTTATTAAATAGGTGATAAATCACTGGGATAGCAATAGCGCTCACCACGCCATTCATGCCCATTGCTAGGCTTGCATACGTTCCTGCTTCAGGATGAATGCTAAATGCACGTGAAGTGCCGATACCATGAGCGCCAATACCAATCGCAAAACCTCTTTGCCACCAAGCCTTCATACCCAATGCATTCAGGACAAAGGGCGCCAAAATAGCGCCTAGTATTCCGGTGCTCACTGCAAAGATAGCTGTCAGGGTGGGCGACACACCAATACGCTCTGCGATACCCATAGCAATTGGTGCAGTGACTGATTTGGGATACATAGCACCAGTGATACTGGAGTCTGCGCCAAGCACGGTAGCAATGCCTACCGCACTAATGATCGACACTAATCCGCCAGTACATAGCGAAGCAATCAAGGGGAGTGATCTCCCTTTAAGGCTGCTCAATCCTCTGTAGATGGGGATAGCTAAAGATACTGTCGCGGAACCTAATAGAAAGTGAATAAACTGCGCACCCTCAAAATAGGTTGAGTAGGGCATTTCAATAAATTGAATTGTGCTTGCCACAATCAAAATTGCAATTGCTACTGGATTGGCCAATGGATTCTGATGACTAGCCTTATAAATACTGAGTCCAATTTGATAAGCCGCTAGCGTAATGAACAAGGCAAAAAGCGGGCTACCTGATAAGTAAACCCAAATCTCGACGATGGAGTGCTTTTCACTCATGAGGCTCTTTCTTGCTCAATAAACGGGCGACTAACGCGCTAGAGGCAATAGTGAGGATGACGCTACCAATGAGGGCGCTAATAATGGCCCATGCATTTGCCTTGAGCTGTGGCAAGAAAAGCACCACGCCAACGGCAGCTGGAACAAAGAGAAGTCCAAGGTACTGACTAAAGCCATCACCCACCATAGCTAAGTCGGCATTAATTCCTTTGCGCAAAACAAGCCACAGCACCAAGAGAACTAATCCAATGACCGGGCCAGGGAGCGTCGGCAAAAGGAACTTAGAAACAAGTTCACCCAAGCTTTGAAAGAGAAGGATTTGTACAAGACCAAAAATCATGTATCTATCTTACCGCCTGCGTGAATAGAGTGCCCAGATAACCATCTCAGTGCCTGAGGCACCAAAGAAGGGGTTTTCTGAAGCTGCCCCATGGCTATCTAAGTTAGATTTGAACTATTCAGGGATGTCCTGAGGATTCCAGCCAATATCTTGTATACAAAACCTTGCTACACTGGTCTGAAAATAGCAGTTCATATTAATAAACAGGAGATTCAACATGAAGTCACTGGTATCTGGCTTGCTTCTTGCTTTGTGTTCCAGCCTTTCTTTTTCTGTATCGGCTAAAGATACGGTCAAGATTGCCTACATTGGGCCGTTGACCGGAGGTGTTTCTGCAAATGGGATTGGCGGTCGTAATTCTGCTGATCTAGCAGTTCGCCTCAAAAACCAAGACCCGAATGCTAAATATAAGTATGAATTGGTTATTGCAGATGATGAGTGCAAGCCAAACGTAGGTGTTCAAGTGGCTACGAAAATTGCGTCAGATAGCTCTATCATCGCAGGTGTAACCCATTACTGTTCAGCAGTCGCAATGAGCACTGTCGATGTTTATCATAAGTTTGGATTACCAGTGATGGTGTGGGGTGCTGTTCTACCTGAAATCACTTATGGTAATGACTATAAAGAGATTCATCGCGTAAACGGTACGATGATTAATCAAAATGAAGTGGCAGCAAAATTCTTAACTGGCTTAGGCTACAAGAAGTGGGTCATCATTCATGACACTACCGATTACGGCAAAGGTCACAATAAGTATTTCTCTCAGTTCCTCACTAAAAATGGCGGTCAGATCTTGGGCACCTTTGGTGTCACTGCCGATCAACAAGATTTCACGGCTGAATTAACCAAAATCAAGCAGTTGAATCCTGAAGTGGTTTACTTTGGCGGTCTCACACCAATTGGTATTCGTATCCGCACACAAATGGATCGCTTGGGTATCAAGGCCGTATTTGAAGGAACCTCTGGAATTAAGTCTGATGCTTACATCGAGGGCCTGGGTAAATTATCTGAAGGCTCTTTGTCTTTCATCGAAGGCGCGCCATGGGAAAAACTCCCAGGTGGACTTGAGTTCATTGCCAAGTATTCACAACAAAAGTATCCGGATGCGCCTGAAGCCTACGGTCCTTTTGCCTATACCGCTACTAATTTGATCATGGCTGCAATTGAAAAGGCAGGCCCTAATCGTAAGAAGGTAATGGAAGTTTTAAACAATACCCAAAACGTAGAAACGATTATTGGCAAAGTCAGTTTTGATGATCATCGTCAAAACATTGTTCCTTTGATCTCTAAGTATGTTGCGCAAGATGGCAAATGGGTTCTCTGGGAAGATAGTCTCTATGCTAAGAAGCAGCGTAAGTTAGGTCAGTAATTGAAATCGTAGTAGAAGAGGGTAATTTTGCATGTCATTTGATATTTTTTTGCAGTACTTGCTCAATGGTTTGATGTTGGGTGTAATTTATGCAATCGTGGCAGTTGGATTTACCCTCTACTTCGGTGTTTTAGATGTCATTAAGTTTTCTCATGGTGACATCCTCATGGTGGGGGCCTTTGCTGGCCTCACCGCTTATATCGGTATAGCCGAGACCTTTACTTCTCCTTGGCTACAGCTTCTAGTGTTAATAGTAGTGAGTCTGGCTGTTGCAGCCTTTCTTGGCGCAGTCATTGCGCGCTACCTCATTCTGCCTTTGCAGAAAGCGCCCCCAATCAACACCTTATTGGTAACTTTGATGTTGGGCCTAGCGCTGCGTGAATTAGTCCGTTTGTTTTATCCAAATGGATCGAATCCAAAACCTTTTCCAAAGTTACTGCCTGTAGACGGCATTGCTCTCGGTGAATTTACGTTGCGCTCCGACAGTCTTATCTTGCTTATCACCGGCGTCTTAATCATTATTGCCGTTCAACGCCTGATCACCAAGAGCAAGATTGGCTTAGCTATTCGTGCGGTTGCACAAGATAGCGAAACAGCACGCATTATGGGCATTAACTTCCATCGAATTGTCTTGATCACATTCATGTTGGGTTCAGCCTTGGCTGCATTAGCTGGCTTAATGAACGGCCTGTATTACAACGAAGTCAATTTCAGCATGGGTTTATTGCTAGGTGTGATTGGCTTCTCGGCTGCGGTAGTTGGCGGCTTGGGAAATTTCTATGGAGCAATTGTGGGAGGGTTTTTATTTGCAGGACTCCAAACGATTGGCGCTGTTTTGTTACCCGCCATCATGCCGAGCGTTCCTAGCGCCTATAAGGATGTCTTTGCATTTGCAGTAATTATCATCATCATGGGATTAAAGCCTACAGGCTTGATTTCTGAAAAATCCAGCGAGCGAGTTTAAGTGTGAAGTTATTAATATCTGCCTTCATTGCCTGCCTGGTCTATTGCATTTTATTGTTGGGCTCTGAAAACCAGTTAGAAGTTGGCGCTCTCGTAATCCTTGCATTTGCAACTAGTTTGGTTGGTAAAAAATTAGGGTTGATGGATAAGCTTGCGCTTGCCGTAAGAGAGCATCCGCAGTTTCCTGCTTATGCCTCGATTGCAGGCGTGCTTATAACCATGCTGGTGTTCCACAATTCTCACTTTGCGCTGTTGATGCTCGCTACAGTGCTGATCTATTCCATTGTTTGCCTTGGCTTAAACATTCAATTTGGTTATGTCGGCATCGTGAACTTTGCAGGCGCCGCTTTCTTTGGTATCGGCAGTTATACCGCTGCAA
Source organism: Polynucleobacter sp. Tro8-14-1 (assembly GCF_018881655.1). Lineage (GTDB taxonomy): Bacteria > Pseudomonadota > Gammaproteobacteria > Burkholderiales > Burkholderiaceae > Polynucleobacter. Next base: position 101,689 of record NZ_JACVPX010000009.1, on the reverse strand, counting down.
TATTGGCGACGCACACAGCGATCCCGCATTTGCTGGTTCTATTTATCGCTGCTAGCATCTCTGCCTTAATTGGTTCTATCTTGATTTATCCTGTATTGAGAACTCGCGGGCACTATGCAGCATTAGTGACTATTGCATTTGGCATCCTATTCCGAAATTTCTTGGAAGTGAATGACACTCTGGGCGGCCCACAGGGATTGAAGATCCCTCCGCTCACTATTTTTGGCTGGAATTTATCTGATGGCTTGGACATTGCTGGTTTTGAGCTGTCTTTTTACATCCCTTATCTACTGATCGCATTAATCTTATTAATCGCTAGCTTCAGAATTACCCGGAACTTAGAGCGCTCATGGATAGGCTTAAGTATGGATATGGTCCGTACTGATGAAATTGCAGCTTCTACTTTTGGTGTGAATATTGCGCACTGGAAGGTGGTGGCATTTACATTGGGTAACTTCATTGCTGGTATGGCGGGAGCGCTCTATGGAATGATGACTGCCTATGTTGCCCCCAATAACTTTACCTTTGCCGACTCTTTGATTTTGGTATCGATTGTGATTTTGGGCGGCATTGGTAATCCATGGGGAATCATTCCTGCGGCAGCCATTGTGGTGATTCTTCCTGAGAAGCTTCAGTTTATTCAGGAATACCGCTTCTTGCTATATGCCATCGTGGTGATCTTGATCTTGCTATTCCGTCCCGATGGTTTACTGCCAAGGCGGATTCGTGAGTATTTCCCGGGTAACAAAGCGGGAGGTCAAAAATGAGCTCATTACCATCATCCAAGAAGCAGATTCTGGTCGCAGAAAAACTCACCATGCGTTTTGGTGGTGTGACAGCATTAGATTCATTAGATCTTCATGTGAACGAGGGTGAGGTATTGGGATTGTTGGGCCCCAATGGCTCAGGCAAGACTACATTCTTTAATGTGATTACTGGCCTGTATCGGGCAAGTTCAGGTAGTGTTTCATTCCGCGGTGATGATTTGACGGATGCCACTGCTCAGCAAGTGTATTTGCATGCGATTACTCGTACGTTTCAGCGCTCACGCTTATCCTTACCGCTGACTGTCTTTGACAACATCGCCATTGGTGATAACCGTCGATTAAATACCGGGCTTTTCTTCAATTTGTTTCAACGAGAGAAGTTCAAACAAGAATACGAAGGCTTGGTTGAGCAGGTGAGACAGTTGCTTCTCACATTTAACCCTAAGTTAGCAGACAAAATATTTGAGCCAGTTGCTAGCCTCCCCATGATTGATCGCCGCCGTATTGAAATCTGCAGAGCCTTGATCAGTCAACCTGATTTACTGCTTTTAGATGAGCCTTCAGCTGGCATGACTCACGATGAGACCGCTGAAGTAATGGATGATATTTTGCAGGTACGCAGCAAGATTAAGCCATTCACCATTATTTTGATTGAGCATGAAATGGGTTTAATTCAGCGGATGACTGAGCGTTGCATTGTTTTGAACTATGGCAAGAAGATTGCTGAGGGCACTTACGATGAGATTGTGAATAACCGCGAAGTGCAAGTCGCTTATTTGGGGCAAGAATAATCATGGCCTTATTAGAAATTGAACACATCTATACCGCGTACGATCGGATTGATGTACTTGAAGATGTATCCATCAAAGTCGAGAAGGGTGAAATCACCTGCATACTCGGCGCTAATGGTGCTGGTAAATCCACTTTAATTCGCTCCATCCTGGGCTTGACTCCAGCCAATCGTGGAAAAATTATTTTTAATGGCGTGGATATTGCCCATTTACCAACACATCGCATTATTGAGGCGGGGATTGCATGCGTTCCTGAGGGGCGTCGTGTGTTTCCACGTATGACGGTGGATGAAAATCTATCCGCCGGAGCTTATTTGGTGACCGACAAAAAGGTCATTGAAGAGCGTCGTGAGCATGTTAAGCATTTGTTTCCGCGTCTTGCAGAGCGTTCCAATCAGCTAGCAGGCACCATGTCGGGTGGTGAGCAGGCCATGCTTGCTATTAGTCGCAGCTTAATGAGTTCGCCTGAGTTGCTGATATTCGATGAGCCTTCGCTGGGCTTATCACCGCTGTTTGTAAAAGAAAACTTTAAGATCATTAAAGAAATCAATCAAATGGGGACCACAGTTTTATTGGTTGAGCAGAATGTTCGTCAAACCTTGGCAATCGCCCATCGTGGGTATGTCATTACCAAGGGTCAAGTGGTGGCTAAGGGAAGTGCTGCTGAATTGGCTGAGAACGCCGAAGTTCAAGCGGCTTATTTTGGATAACTCAAGATGACTAATAGCATTCCCGATCCAGTTGAATTAACTCAAGAGCTGATTCGCTTCAATACTATTAATCCCCCAGGCAATGAAGATCAGGTTTGTGAATATCTAGCCAAACTCTTAGAGTCCGTTGGTTATGAATGTCGCAAGATTGAATTTGCTCCACATCGAATGAGTTTGGTTGCCAAAATCGGCGCCTGCTCCGATCAAAAACCAAGTATTTGTTTTACTGGGCATGTAGACGTTGTCCCTTTGGGTGCTCGTACTTGGAAATATGATCCCTTTGCCGGCATTATTGAAGATGGCAAGCTATATGGGCGTGGCTCTAGTGATATGAAGAGTGGCGTAGCTGCTTTTGTTGTTGCGGCTATGAAAATGGCTGACTCGGCAAAGCAGGGAGGCGGTGTGAGCATGATCATTACCGCAGGAGAAGAGACGGGTTGCGAAGGTGCCTTTCATTTGGCAGCTAACCAGGAAATATTGGATTTTCTGGGCCCTGCTGGATGCTTTATTGTGGCTGAACCTACCGCCAATGAACCTTTGCTAGGTCACAAGGGGGCCTACTGGTTGAAAGCCTCTACTGATGGCGTTACCGCTCATGGCTCGATGCCTGAGCGTGGCGACAACGCGTTTTATAAGTTGGCTAAGGCTGCTTTGACCCTAGAGCAATTTTCCTTTGATACTCCTGTACATGAGTTGATGGGTCAGGGCACCCTCAATGTAGGGACCGCTAAATCGGGCATCAATATCAATTCGGTTCCTGATGCAGCGGAAATGACGCTGGATATTCGTACGGTTGCAGGGCAAAGCCATCAACATATTTATGGCTGCCTATGTAAAGCGCTGGGCCCTACGGTTCGCCTGGACACCATTATTGATATTGAAGGGGTGTTCACGCCCGCTACAGACCCCTGGATGGCAAGCGTATTTGATTTTTGTGAAAAGATTAATGGGGTTCGTCCAATTGAAAAGACGGTGTCTTACTTTACCGATGCCTCAGCATTAAAGCCCGCTATCGGCAATCCACCTACGGTAATCCTAGGGCCAGGCCAGCCAGAAATGGCCCATCAAACTGACGAATCTTGCTACGTCGACAAAATTACAGACGCGACTCAGTTATTTTCTGAATTAATTCTTGATTGGCAGGCTCACTAGTTCTTCGCCCCCAATAAATGTTGCATTGCAATATATTAATTCTTAGTTAAGATAAGCACACGATAAGAAGGGGTAATGAAGTTACCTCTGGAACCATAAAAAGAGTTTATAGGAGAGCACTCATGGCTGAATTGAATGTCAATGGCAAAAAATACAAGGTGGACGTAGATCCAGAAACCCCATTGCTTTGGGTGATCCGCGAACAAGTAGGATTAACCGGCACTAAGTATGGATGTGGAGTAGGTCAATGTGGTGCTTGCACCGTGTTATTTGAAGGCCAGGCCATTCGTAGCTGCTCTATTCCAGTAGGTGCTGCTGAAGGTAAAAAAATCGAGACTATTGAAAGTCTAGAGAAGAGTGGTCAGCTATCCAAGGTTCAAAAAGCGTGGGTTGACAATCAAGTGCCTCAGTGTGGTTATTGTCAGTCTGGCATGGTGATGGCAACCACCGCTTTGTTAAGAAACAATCCAAAACCTACCGATGCACAAATCGACGAGTCCATTACTAATATCTGCCGCTGTGGCACATTCCAGCAAGTACGCGCAGCAATTCATGCGGCTAGCAAGGCTTAAGGGGAAAGACATGACTACAAATACAAATATTTCCCGTCGTCATTTTGTTATTGGCTCTAGCGCTGTTGCGGCTGGCTTGGCCATTGGCTTTGATTTTTCTTTTATATCTACTGCAAATGCTGCAATGGGCACCGGTACAACCGCTATGGCCCCGTTATCAACCCCAGAAATCGGTATCTGGGTTGTAGTTAAGCCAAACGATGATGTTGTTGTCCGGATCGTTCGCTCAGAAATGGGCCAAGGAACCATTACCGGTTTGGCGCAGATGGTTGCTGAAGAACTTCAATGCGACTGGAAAAAAGTAAGTTATGAATATCCATCTCCTGCTGAAAGCTTGGTGCGTAAGGCGGCTTGGGGCAGTTATTCTACTGGCGGAAGTCGTGGTATTCGTACCTCTGAGCAGTATGTTCGTAAAGGGGGTGCCGCCGCCCGCATGATGCTTATTCGGGCTGCCGCTACTCAATGGAATGTACCAGCCTCTGAGTGTGTTGCCATGAACAGCGTTATTACACACACACCATCCGGTAAGAAAACGACTTTTGGAAAAGTTTCTGTTGCCGCATCCCAGTTGGAAGTTCCTAAAGAGATTCCATTAAAGGATCCAAAAGAGTGGAAGCTCATTGGTAAGCCAGTCAATCGTATTGATGGTGTTGCTGATAAGGTTACGGGCCGTCAGGTTTACGCAATTGATTTGAAGATGCCTGATATGTTGGTCGCAACTATCAAACAGTGCCCAGTATTTGGTGGCAAGGTTAAGGCCTACGATTCTGCAAAAGCCATGAATGTGAAGGGCGTTAAGAAAGTGGTTCAAGTCGGCGATAATGCTGTTGCCGTTATTGCTGATACGTTTTGGCATGCTAAAACTGGTCTTGAGCAGGTAAATATTACTTGGGATGAGGGAGCAAATGCTGCCGTTTCGAGCGCATCTATTAAGAAAAACCTAGAAGAAGGTTTGACAGCAAATGATGCTTTTGTCGGAAGCGCTAACGGTGATGTGAAAGCTGCCTTTGCTAGTGCGTCTAAAACAATGGAGGCGACTTATTTCTATCCATTTTTGAGTCACGCAACCTTAGAGCCACAAACTGCTACAGCGAAGTGGACTCCAGAGATGTGTGAGGCATGGGTTCCAACCCAAGATGGTGAGGCATCATTAGCAGCACTGATAGCGGCTGCTGGGTTGCCCGCTGAAAAATGTAATGTCTATAAAGTCAACCTTGGTGGAGGCTTTGGCCGTCGTGGTGCCTTTCAGGACTTCACAACTCAAGCGGTAAATATTGCAAAGCAAATGCCGGGAACACCTATCAAGTTGATTTGGACTCGAGAAGAAGATATGACACATGATCACTATCACCCAGTGATGATGTGTAAGATGTCTGCGTCCATCGATGATAAGAAAAACGTTACCGGTTTAAATATGCGTTTATCAGGCCAATCCATCTTGGCCGCAGTTCGCCCAGCAGTGGTAGCCTCGAATAAAGGTAAGGATCCTGCAGCCTTTCAAGGTGTAGATGAGACCGGTGAGCATGGCATTACTTATACATTCCCAAATTTAAATATTGATCACGCTATGCGTAACACTCATGTCCCGCCAGGTTTTTGGCGTGGCGTGAATGTGAATCAAAATGCTATTTTCTTAGAAACGTTTATGGATGAGTTGGCGGAAGCCACCGGTGTTGATGCCATAGAGTTCCGTCGTCAGCACATGCAGGATTATCCGCGTGCGATTGCAGTTCTCAATGCGGTGGCTGATGGCATTGGCTGGACTAAGCCAGCTGCGCCTGGAGTATTTCGTGGCGTCGCACAGATGCATTCTTATGGAAGCTATGTCGCTGCCGCTTGCGAACTCTCAGTGATCAATGGTACTGATGTGAAAATTCATCGTATCGTAGCGGCAACTGATCCAGGTTATGCAGTGAATCCAGCGCAAATCGAGCGTCAAGTTGCCGGCTCATTTGTTTATGGCTTATCTGCTTTGTTCGAAGAAGAGATCACGATCGAAAAAGGCGCAGTTGTACAGAAGAACTTTGACACCTTTAACTCGATTCGCCTATCTCAAATGCCAAAAGTGGAAACCATCATCATTCAAGGTGGCGGCAAAGAGTGGGGCGGTGTTGGTGAACCAACTATTGCGGTAGCTGCACCAGCAGTACTTAATGCATTCTACCGGGCAACAGGCAAACGCTTGCGCACAGTGCCCTTGAAAAACAGCGGCATTAAGTTGGTCTAAGAGTTAGTTCATAGTGAAATTGTGTCGATGAGAAAGAGGATTGCACTAGCATTTTCATTGCTAGTCATTCTCAATCTCAATGCTGTGCACGCTCAAGTGATTACGGGGGATTCGATTTTCGAATCCCTTTCTTCTGAGGCGGGCAATCCACTACGTGGCAGGGCAATCGTGGCAAGTCGTCAAACGGGTTTGTGCTTGTTGTGTCATAGCGGTCCCTTTCCAGAAGAGCGCTTTCAAGGGAACTTAGCTCCTGAATTGAAGGCGAGCGTAGCAAGGTTAAGTGCGCCTCAATTAAGAGCGCGTATTGTGAATGCAGCACACTTCAACCCCCAAACAATCATGCCGGCCTATTATCAAACAGGGCATCTCAATCGTGTAGCCCCTAAATTTGTTGGTCAAACCATACTGAATGGCCAAGAGATCGAAGATGTGGTCGCTTTTTTAATGACTTTGAATAATCAAAACTAACTGAACTCTAGATGAAAAATATTAGTCAGTATCGACGGCAATGGCTTAAGCAAGCTCAAGGTCTTGGGCTGATAGCCCTAGGCTTACTAGCAAATCCTTTAACAGCCTTTGCTAAAAAACAAGAGGCTGATGAGGCTATTAAAAAGATTGTTGGTGGAGCCACCATTCAGGAGGGTAAGGTAACCTTAACTATTCCTCCACTTGTGGAGAACGGTAATCTAGTGGTTTTGAAGGTGAGTGTTGATAGCTCCATGACCGCCAATGATTACGTTAAGACCATCCATGTGATTGCCGAAGGCAATCCTTTGCCGAATATCTTTACCGTGTACCTTACCCCTCGCTCAGGAACTGCCAATATTACGACGCGCGTCCGTTTGGCTGATAGTCAGAAGGTATGGGCTATTGCGCAAATGAGTAATGGTAGTTTTTGGCAGGGTTCCGCCGAAACCTTAGTAACCCTTTCTGCATGTACGGAGGTGGTATGAGTAAAACTTCCCGTACATCCATCACGATGCCGACGACGGCCAAAAAAGATTCCATTATTGAGATTCGCGCAATTGCGCAGCATGATATGGAGTCAGGTTTTCGATATACCGAGGGTGGTAAGCCCATTCCTCGCGACATCATTCGTACCTTTACCTGCACCTACAACACTGTGGAAGTGTTTAAAGCGGATTTCTATTCAGGAATTGGGGCTAATCCCTTAATCATCTTTACCACTATCGCCGTTGAGTCAGGAACCCTTGAATTCAGGTGGGTTGGGGATGATGGGTACGAGGCGGTAAACCAGTCTCACATTACTGTTTCGTGAAAAAAAAGACATCTCTTTTTCTGAGCAGTCTTTATCTCACGCTTGTTGGCTTCATATGCATGGGTGTGGCTAAAGCAATCCCGCCATCACAACAATCGAGTTATGAATTAATGTCTGCCGAGAACAAGGCAATGCAGGATGATCCTTCACTCAATCCGGCAATGTTCTGGGTTGGTGATGGTGAAAGTTTATGGCAACAGAAGCTTGGTCCGCAAAATAATTCTTGTAGCACCTGCCATGGCGATGCAAAAAAATCCATGCGGGGTGTAGCGACACAATATCCGAAAGTGATAAAAGGCAAACTCCAGACACTGGAAGGTCAAATCAACCAGTGTAGAGTCGGCACTCAATCAGCCCCCGCCTTAGTCTACGAGAGCAAAGATCTCTTAGCCTTAACTGCCTTTATTGCATTTCAGTCCAAGGGCATGCCAATTGTAGTTAATGAAAACTCTGTTAACGCACCTTTCTTAAAAAAGGGTAGGCGGTCATTCAATGAGCGCATGGGACAGCTCAATTTATCTTGTGCGCAATGTCACGAGGATAGGGCGGGTCTAAAGCTTGGCGGAAGCTCAATACCGCAAGGACACCCCAACGCTTATCCCATATATCGCTTAGAGTGGCAAACCCTGGGCTCTTTGCAAAGACGTTTGCGCAACTGCATGAGCGGAGTTAGGGCGCAACAATTTGAGTATGGTTCGCCAGAGATGGCGCAGTTAGAGCTATTTCTGATGTGGCGAGCCAGAGGCCTTCCCCTAGAATCTCCAGGGGTGAGGCCTTAGCAAAGGTTTTTCCTCAGTTAATCAGAAAAGACTACTGAAGTAGCTCCATTAATGAGGACGCGATCGTGTAGGTAGTAGCGTAAAGCCCTTGAGAGAACTGCGCGCTCTAAATCTCGACCCTTACGTACTAAATCATCTGGTGTATCGCCATGGGTAACGCGGGTCACGTCTTGTTCAATGATCGGACCCTCATCCAGATCGCTGGTCACAAAATGGGCGGTAGCACCAATCAGTTTGATGCCGCGCGCATGTGCTTGATGGTAAGGTTTGGCACCCTTAAAGCTAGGTAAGAATGAGTGGTGCACGTTAATGCAGCGGCCAGATAGCTTGGTTGATAAATCATCCGACAAGATTTGCATGTAGCGCGCCAAAATCACCATGTCTACCTTAGACTCTGCAACAATTTCAAGAAGTCTCGCCTCTTGCGCTGGCTTGGTTTCAGGCGTGACTGGTAAGTGGTAGAAAGGGATGTCCGCAAAATCAATGCTGGCATAGACGTCACGAGGATGGTTGGAGACGATGCCGCAGATAATCATTGGCAATTCACCAATGCGCCAGCGATAGAGGAGGTCTACCAGGCAATGGTCTAACTTGGAGGCCATGATTAATACGCGCTTAAGATCCTTTACTGCACGCAAATCCCAAGTAAGTTCAAAACGCTTTGCAATTTCCACAAAGCCCGCTCTAAGTGACTCTACATTCGCAGGACAGCTAAAGCTTACGCGCATAAAAAAGCGCTTTGACGCTTTGTCATCAAACTGTTGAGCTTCTTCAATGTCGCCACCTAGTTCAAATATATAAGTGGAGACCGCAGCAACAATGCCGGGTTTATTCGGGCAGGTAAGAGTAAGGTAATAGTTTTCGGTGGTCATAATAAATCGCTAGTGAATTGCTTATAAGTGGTAATTTTAGTCTGTTATCCCGCTGTTAGGGATTAGGTGATTCAGTTATTGCTGGGCGGATTTTTGAATCGAATCCGCAGGCCCCAATAAGAGCTCGCTATTGTCGGTAATCGAAGGCAGTACAACCTCAATGCAGATGGGCTTTGAGTCAATCACATTAAAGAAGCTACATTCTTTTTTGGTGGCGGCAGATGCGGCGTGCTCTAAGGGGGATTTGCCTGTTGCTGCTGTAGAGGCAAGGCTAACTGCTGTTCCAGGATTGGCTACGGCGGCAGTTCCAACAGCGCTGGCAGCTGCCGTACTGGAGCTACTTAAAGCGGCTAAAGGCGCAGCGCATCCGCTAATAAAAAAAACCGATATACCTAAGACTGCTAAGACAATCGCCTTCAGCGTTAATAAACCTGTTTTACTTTGTCCGGCAAGCAACGTTAAAGACTCCGGCTGGCCAAGATCCATTCTCAATGGTTTCAAAAGAGCTATCTGGAGTTTTTTGTTCTTCCACCACTTTGCCTTTGCCCATGTTCCCGGAAAAGACTTTAAATTCGATGGGGCGATATTTCACAGCACTGCAATCAAATTCATTAAGGCCAATAAGGGAGCTTGCAGTCTCTTTAGTTTTTGGATTTTGTCCCGGCTTTTTGAAATCCAATAAAGACATAATTTGTACTTTATCGCCTTGCTTTTGAATCGTAGCCGCGTCTACGTAAAGAGTAAAGGCATCAGGTTTGCCGATCTCTTGCCATTCTGCAAATGCGTTGGGAGAGCAAATTATGGTGGCGCCTAGAACAAGCAGAGAAGATAATTTTTTCATGAAAGGCCCTTTAAAATTTCTGGTCATAATGAACACATTTTACCTGCCATAAATGGCAGCCGTGAGATTTTTAGCATTTATCGAAATGCTTATTCATTTATTAATTCTAGCTGGCGACCAGTCTTTTCTGGCCTCATCTGCAGGGGAAGGTACTCATTGTTTGCCCACAATGAGTTCATATTGCGATACAGCTTGCTTTGTACCCATCCTGATTGACCTGTCTGATATACAAAAAGTGATTTCTCAAGATCCGATAAATCATAAATTGTCCGTAAGCTTGACGCTTGCAATGTCTGATAGGGATTCTCCGTCTGAATCAGCTCAAGTCGTCCCATATTGACGGAAAAGCCATCCCCAGGGAAGGGGGTTTGGATATTAAACAAGCTTCCTAGTAGCGGCACCTTACTCAGTGGACGATGTTCAGAGATGGCGATATGGGCCTTACCCCAGACCCAAGTCTTGGGATCGTCACCATACTTTTTACTTAAGTAATCTAAGGCTTTATCAAGCGCCTTATTGGATGACTCCTGACAAGATTCAATCTTCTCGGTTTTAGGATCATCACACCAGGGGCTATTGGGATTTTTTACTTGGCGTATTAGTGGGGCGCGGTAGTTGCGTGCTCCATAATTTTCAGTAAACAGATAACTTAATCTAGAGAAGAGATTGCGGGTCAATTGGTCTGCCCAAGCGTTAAAGATAAGTGCGCCTACGCTATCTACTTTCATATTGCCATCAAAGCTTTTACCAATTTCCATTGCTTGCGCACTTAAGGGATGAGAGCTTTGGCTGGCCTTAAATAGTTCTAATAATGGTGTCGCCCCAAGCGATAGGGTATCGCCTTGCATAGCCTTCATATCGTCAGTCGAATGAATGCTTTTGGATTTGATGAGATCAACAATTCGGTCATAACGTGTTGACAATTCCCAGTCGCCCGTTAAAGGATTGGGATCATTGACTGCAATAATTTTTTGATTAGCGGTTGCTATCCAGCCCTGTTCGGGATTATTGATAGAGGGGAGCTGCTCAAAAGGCACATAGTCGTTCCAGTCATACTGACGCTCCCAGCCTGGTGCTGGGGCTACGCCATAGAGGCCCTGGTGCAAGATCCTTTTGGGGGCGACCCCAGCTGCCTGATAAGCAATATTGCCTTCGGCATCCGCCATCACGACGTTTTGCATCGGGGCGTAATTTTTCCGTAGGGCTTGTTTAAATTGATCAAGATCAGCCGCATGATTCATATCCAATAATCCGATGACTGATTGGTTTTCAAGATCAAGTGCTGTCCAGCGTAAGGCAAGAGCAAAGCGATCCGTGTCAATCGTACGTTTGGCCTTTGCATAGGAATCAGAGATAACAGGCCCATGTCGTGTTTCTTTTACCAAGAAAGTCAGTGATGGGGATCCTTTGATATCAATAATCTCTTGATGCACTTTAAATGGGAGTGGTCCATCAGGACCTCGATACATGCCTGGATTCTTTGAGTCAATTTGCTCAATATATAAATCTTGAACATCGGCTCCGGTATTGGTAAAGCTCCATGCAAATTTATCCGTTCTACCCAAAACCACTGCAGGTATTCCGGGGAGAGTGCCGCCGATCACATTTAATCCAGGGGCCTCTAGATGGGCAAAGTACCAAATAGCCGGTGCGGAAAGTCCCAGATGAGGGTCGTTAGCCAATAAGGGCTTACCAGAAGCGCTTAACTTGCCGCCCACAGCCCAATTATTGGAGCCAATACCATCTCTTGCTCCCATTTGATCTAACTGGCTCAACTCGGTTGCGGGTAAGTTCTTGGGCTTACTCTCAATGGGACCTGGAGCGGGATGAAAGACCTGCAGATCTCTATAGAGCTTGGAAAAATCCATATTGCTGACAGGCTCATCATTTTCATATGGCTCAATCACCTCCCAAACTTGTTTTGTTGTGAGGTATTGGGATAACTCAAGCCTTTGTAATTCTTTCTGCCAATTTCCACCTAGGTCATAAGCCATCATCAGCATCCAAGCAACGCTATCCGTCGGAGACCAATGGCCTGGTTTTGAACCCGTTAAGAAATATTCAACCGGGAGAGCCCAACCCAATTGTGCATTGCCAGCATTGACACCATCGGCATAGGCTTGCAATAGACGTTTGGCAGAAACAGGGTAGCGATCAAATTGACGCTCAGCTGCACGTTTGATACCGAGGGTGCGCACAAAGCGATCAATTTTTACAGTGTCATGACCCAGGATTTCGGAAAGTCGACCACTTGCAATGCGTCGATTCATTTCCATTTGCCAGGAGCGTTCACTGGCATGTAGGTAGCCTAAGGCAAAGTAGGCGTCTGCCTGGCTTTTTGCATTAATATGCGGAACATCAGACTCATCAAAGGTGATGGCAACAGAATCACCCAGACTTTTAATTGTGCGTTTCCCGGAGATATTGGATTGGGCAGAATATAAATAGGCAAGAGTGACTGCTAGGCCAGTAATGAGACATAGCCCTATAAGCCACAGTCCAGCCCGTAAAAGCTTGGCGAGCCCCGATGATTTAGCCGGTAAATTCATGGAGATATTTTAGATGCTTTATTCGTCACGCCCTTGGATTGCGGGGCAAAAGGGGCTCCAGGGTCTTATTAGTGGCTTGCGTGCTAAAATTTCGCTTGTCTTGATTTATTTAGCACGGCTTTATTGTTGATGCGAGCCCGAGTGGTGAAATCGGTAGACACAGCAGATTTAAAATCTGCCGACTCAAAAAAGTCGTGCCGGTTCGATTCCGGCCTCGGGCACCAAAGACACTTCTACCTCGTTTATGAATTTACCTAAACTTCTCATTTGCTCTAGCTTGATCTTTTCATCTCTTGCATGGGGCGTTGATGTTCTCGAATTTAATTGCAAGCGCTCGGAAAAGGGCTACACCGAAGAGTATGAGATGAAATTGATGCTCTCCTCGGGCGCTCAAAAGGCCAAGATCTTTTTAGATGGTCGTGACCTAGATCAGTCAGATATGTATGGAACACAAGACGTCAAGAGTATCACCTTGGCCCGCCCCAATATCTTGATATTGATCGAGGCGAATTTTCAGCCTGAAGAAATTATGGGGGTTTCTTATCCTGCAGGTAATGTCATCACCAACATTACGCTTGACCCAGTAACCGGTAAGTTCAAGAAGGTCGAGAAAATACAGGGTGGTATCTTGGGTGCAACTATTGGAAACGGCACCCACACTAGTGAAGAGACTTGTTTTCCCTCGAAAGCGCCCTACAGAACTAAATAAAACTTAGTTTGGCTCGGTTACAAACCCGAGCTTGGTTAAGCCAGCACGGCGCGATGCAGCCAAAACCTGCGCAACATATTCATACTTCACGGATTTATCAGCTCGCAGATTGATCTCTGGTTGAGGATCTTTCTGAGCCGCTTTTTCTGCATAGCCATCAAAGGTCTTTAAATCAATGGGGGTACTGTTCCAAAAGATTTGACCATTGGCATCAATTGATAGCTGAACTGACTCAGGCTTTACTTCATTGCGAACGCTATTAGCCTTTGGAAGCTCAACCTTTACTGCTTGCTGAATCACAGGCAGGGTGATGATGAAAATAATCAACAGTACCAACATGACGTCCACCATCGGCGTCATGTTGATTTCCGACATGATGTTGTCGTCGTTTTGGTCGTCTTGGATATGAAAAGACATGACTATTCTCCGGAGTTAACGCGGGCACCAGTAACGAAGTAGGCCAAAAGATCATTGCCAAAACGATTGAGGTCGGCAACAAATAATTTATTGGCGCGATTGATGGCGTTAAAGGCAAGAACTGCGGGGATCGCTACCGCTAATCCAAGTGCGGTCATGATGAGTGCTTCGCCAATCGGCCCAGCCACTTGATCCAGTTGTGCGCTTCCTGAGGTGCTAATGGAGATTAGGGCGTGATAGATGCCCCAGACGGTACCAAACAAACCAATAAATGGAGCGATAGCGCCAGTAGATCCCAAGAAGGTCAAACCCTTCTGCAATCCAGCTGCAATGCTGTCGACGCTGTTCTTAAGGCTCCTTGCCATCCACTCTGAATAGTTCAGTGTTTGCAGTAATTCACGGTGATTGGTGGATTGACTTTGGTGGTGCGCAGATGCTTTGGTTGCTGACTTCGCAATTTGGTAGTAAGGGTTGATAGCATGGTTGCTAAATGCTTGTAGGCCTTGATCAAACGAAGTAGCGCGCCAGAATTGCTCAAGCTCAGGTTTGAGTTTACGTAGATTGCGTAAATCCCAAAGTCGAGTTAGGAAAATGACCCAAGTCACTATAGAGCAGGTCAGTAGGGCAATTGCCACAAATCGAGTAATCGCATCGCCTTCAAGCCAGAGATTTGCTATGCCAAATGGTGTATTCATATTGATTAATTCTTGAGATTAAATTTGATTAAAAGATTGGTGGAAATTCTTTGGGGTGAGCCATTTACTAAAAAAGGTTTAAAGCGATAACGTCTACCGATGTCAGTTGCAGCGCGATCTAGTCTGGGGAGGTTGCTAGATTGCAGTAATGCCACATCCTCTACGTTGCCGCCCTCATCAATAATTAAACGCACTACTACTGTACCTTGTTCCCCAGAGCGTTTAGAGAATGACGGATAGTAAGCATCTGCATCAGGCTGATAAACCACAATCAGTTTACCAATGTCAGTCTGAATAGGTGTACCGCTAGCACCCCCACTAGTAGCAGGGGCTACAGCAGCATTTTGTTGTGGTGCATCGGATTTGCTTTGAACTTGGTTCGCAGGCGTTGGCGGCTGTGCCTGTGTGGGGCTAGGCTTTTCTGAGGGCTTATCCTTTGGCGTTTCTTTAACCGCTTTCTTCTCTTCTTTTGGTTTAGGCGGAGTGGCAGCAGGTGGTTGTTGAGTTTTAGAGGCTTCAGGACTAACTAAATTTGCCATGACGCGCTCATCATCCATTTGCGGCGGGCGCTGACTAAAGTGCAAAAACTCGAGAGCAGGGAGTGCATGCAAGAGCACCACGATGCCAATAATGATTCGTTCAGTTTTGTT
Organism: Polynucleobacter sp. Tro8-14-1; assembly: GCF_018881655.1. Classification (GTDB taxonomy): domain Bacteria; phylum Pseudomonadota; class Gammaproteobacteria; order Burkholderiales; family Burkholderiaceae; genus Polynucleobacter. The sequence continues at coordinate 86,679 of NZ_JACVPX010000009.1, read as the reverse complement.
GAACGGAATATAACCATCTAATTTTTTCAGGAAAGTGCTCATCGCACTTCACCTAGGATATTTGCTTCTATAGAATGCAAAGTTAGATCGGCAGACATGAGATCTTGCGCCATCGACATCAGAATAGCCTCATCTTTGCTGCTGATAAACAACATCGATCCATGTTCTTTGCCATCGCTCTTTATATTGAGAGACTCTAGCTGTCTCTTCAGTTGCCTTACTACGGCATCACTAGTATCAATTATTATAATTGATTCACCGAGGAGCTTGCGAATGGCTTTTCTTAAAAAAGGGTAGTGCGTGCAGCCTAAGACCAAGGTATCAGCGCCTGCATCTTGAATGGGCTCAAGATGTTTTGCTAGCAACTCTAAGGTTTCTTCGCTATCCGCTTTACCAGACTCTATCAACGGCACCAATCCTGGGCCAGCTTGTTTGATGAACTGACAATCATTTGGCAGGGTATTTATTAACGCATTGAACTTATCGCTCTTGAGAGTCGCCTCAGTAGCAAGGATGCCGACTATATTGTTTTGCGATTGCATGGCTGCTGGCTTAATGCCTGGCTCAACCCCAATGATCAGAACAGAGGTTGACTCCCGAATTTGTTTAATCGCTTCAGCGGTTGCAGTGTTGCAAGCAACTACGATGGCGTCACATCCTTTGCTAGCTAGATAGTTGCAAAGAGCGAGGCTGCGCTTTGCAATCCACTCGCTTGATTTTTCGCCGTAAGGCGCGTTGGCTGAATCAGCAAGATAAATATAGTCATGCTGGGGCAGCTGACGCAGAGCCTCATCCAATATGGATAAGCCTCCAACGCCAGAATCGAAAACCCCGATGAGTGCCAATGTGGACTATGCTTGCTCTGTAATGAAGTTGTTAGGGTGTTAAGCAATCTTCACTGGAATGCCGGCAATCTTCGCTTGCCATTCACGGGGACCTTCATTGTGCATCGAGATGCCTTCTGAGTTCACTGCAACAGTTACTGGCATGTCTTTGACATCAAACTCGTAAATGGCTTCCATGCCTAAATCGGCAAAGCCAACTACTTTAGAAGTTTGAATGGCTTTAGATACCAAGTACGCAGCGCCGCCAACAGCCATTAAGTAAGCTGACTTATGTTTCTTGATGGCTTCAATCGCCTCTGGTCCTCGCTCAGCTTTACCAATCATCGAGATCAAGCCAGTTTTGGCAAGCATCATCTCAGTAAATTTATCCATACGAGTTGCAGTAGTAGGGCCTGCTGGACCAACTGCCTCATCACGTACTGGATCAACTGGTCCAACGTAATAGATCACGCGGTTTTTAAAGCTCACTGGCAACTCTTCGCCTTTAGCGAGCATGTCTTGAATGCGCTTATGAGCGGCATCACGACCAGTCAAAATCTTGCCGTTCAGTAATAGTGTTTCACCAAGTTTCCAACTAGCTACTTCTTCAGCAGTGAGGGTGTCTAAATTCACACGCTTGGATTTTTGAACGTCTGGTGTCCAAGTTACATCTGGCCAATCTGAGAGTGAAGGGGCTTCGAGTTTCGCAGGACCATCGCCATGTAAGTGGAAATGAATGTGACGAGTCGCCGCGCAATTCGGAATCATGGCTACTGGCAATGAAGCAGCATGCGTTGGGTAATCCAAGATCTTGATATCGAGCACAGTGGCTAAACCACCTAGGCCTTGAGCGCCGATGCCGAGTTTGTTTACTTTTTCATAGAGTTCGAGTCGTAGTTCATCAACGCGATTTTTAGGTCCACGCTCAATGAGTTCTTGAATATCTACGGGACCCATCAGTGCTTCTTTAGCCATGAGCATGGCTTTTTCTGGTGTGCCGCCAATACCAATGCCGAGGATGCCTGGAGGGCACCAACCTGCGCCCATTGTAGGAACGGTCTTGAGAACCCAATCCACAATGGAATCAGAAGGGTTGAGCATGACCATCTTGGCTTTGTTTTCTGAGCCACCACCTTTAGCCGCACAAATCACTTCAACATCATCGCCCGGGACGATTTCATAGTGGATCACGGCTGGGGTGTTATCACCGGTATTTCTTCGTTTGCCTGCTGGATCTGCCAACACTGAAGCGCGCAACATATTGTCAGGGTTAAGGTATGCGCGACGCACGCCTTCATTCACCATATCTGTGACGCTCATGGTTGCATCAGGCCATTGAACATTCATGCCGATTTTGAGAAAGACCACAGCAATGCCGGTATCTTGGCACATCGGTCTATGACCTTCGGCGCACATACGGCTGTTGGTCAAAATTTGAGCAATCGCATCTTTGGCACCATGACCTTGTTCCAATTCATAAGCCTTGCCCATGGCGGTAATAAAGTCCTTGGGATGGTAGTAGGAGATGAATTGAAATGCGTCCGCAACGCTTTGAATCAGGTCGTTTTGTTTGATATTGGTCATGGTTATCTGCTTATTTCCACATTATTAGTAAGGTTTGCCCTATTTTAAGGGTTTGCCATAGAGCAAATCCCCAGTGTTTTCACTTATCTTCTAAGGTCTTGAGACTCTAAATATGCCATTTTGCGACATTTTCTCGCATTTGTTGTTGATTTTAGATTATTGATTATTAGATAGAGGGCTGTGAAGCATGGAACCATTAAAGCAAGAAAACCGCGTTTTTAACCCACCTGCAGACTTTGTAAAGGGTGCGGCAATTCCAGGTATGGAGGCTTATAACAAGCTCTGTGCTGAAGCCAATTCAGATTACGACGGTTTTTGGGGTCGTCTTGCAAAAGAGAACCTCTATTGGAAAAAGCCTTTTACCAAGGTTTTAGATGAATCCAAGGCGCCTTTCTACAAATGGTTTGAAGATGGCACCACTAATGCTTCATACAACTGTTTGGATCGCCAAGTTGAAGCCGGCTTTGGTGATAAGACGGCCATTATTTTTGAAGCAGATGACGGTACAGTTACTAAAGTAACTTACAAAGAGATGCTCGAGCGTGTTTGCAAAATGGCAAACGCATTGCGCAAGATGGGTGTTAAGTCTGGCGACAGCGTCATCATTTACATGGCAATGACGATTGAAGGCATTGTTGCTATGCAGGCATGTGCGCGTATTGGCGCAATTCATTCTGTAGTGTTTGGCGGTTTCTCTGCCCAAGCATTGCGTGACCGCATTATGGACGTGGGCGCAGTTGCAGTGATTACTGCTGATGGCCAGTTCCGCGGTGGCAAAGCATTGCCACTCAAAGCAATTTGTGACGAAGCGCTTTCCACCGGCGAATGCCCTAAGGTTAAGCATGTCATCGTGAGCAAGCGTACTGGTACTGATATCACGATGCAAGCAGGGCGTGACGTTTGGATGCAGGAGATCGTAGCCAATGAAGCGACAACTTGTGAGCCAGAGTGGGTAAGCGCTGAGCATCCATTATTTATTCTTTATACATCCGGTTCAACCGGTAAGCCAAAGGGCGTGCAGCACTCAACAGGTGGCTACCTTTTGTGGGCCATTCTCACAATGAAGTGGACTTTCGACATTAAGCCTAATGACGTGTTCTGGTGTACTGCCGACATTGGTTGGGTAACGGGTCACTCTTATATTACTTATGGCCCACTCGCAGTCGGCGCTACTGAGATCGTATTTGAGGGTGTGCCAACCTATCCAAATGCTGGCCGTTTTTGGGACATGATCCAAAAACATAAAGCCTCTATTTTCTACACAGCACCAACTGCAATTCGTTCATTGATCAAGGCATCCAGCAATGATGAAGCAGTGCATCCAAAGAGCTACGATTTGTCATCACTGCGCCTTCTAGGTTCTGTAGGGGAGCCAATCAATCCAGAGGCATGGATGTGGTACTACGAGCATGTTGGTAATTCAAAGTGCCCAATCGCAGATACGTTCTGGCAAACAGAAACTGGTGGTCACATGATTTCACCATTGCCAGGCGCAACCCCAATGATTCCTGGTTCATGCACATTGCCATTGCCAGGTATTCAGGCGGCGATTGTGGATGAGGCTGGTGTAGATGTTCCTAACGGTCAAGGCGGTATCTTGGTTGTGAAGCGTCCATGGCCTTCTATGATTCGTACGATTTGGAATGATGCAGATCGTTTCGTGAAATCCTATTTCCCAGAAGAATTGGGCGGTACCTTGTATCTGGCAGGTGACGGTGCAATCCGTAACAAAGAGACTGGCTACTTCACGATTACTGGTCGTATCGATGATGTATTGAATGTTTCTGGTCACCGTATGGGAACCATGGAAATTGAATCTTGCTTAGTGGCTAATCCTTTAGTTGCTGAGGCAGCAGTTGTAGGTCGTCCTGACGAGCTGACTGGTGAAGCCATTTGCGTATTTGTTGTTCTGAAGGGCGGACGCCCAACTGGTGATGAAGCCAAGAAGCTTGCTACTGAGCTACGTAACTGGGTAGGTAAGGAGATCGGCCCGATCGCTAAGCCTAAGGATGTTCGTTTTGGTGATAACTTGCCTAAGACCCGTTCTGGCAAGATCATGCGTCGTCTCTTACGTGTGATTGCTAAAGGCGAGGAAGTAACTCAAGACACCTCAACCCTGGAAAATCCACATATCTTGGACCAGCTCAAAGAGTCTCTGTAATAAGCTAAATCAAGATTTAGACCAAACCCCTTCGGGAATCGTATAATCATCGGTTCCGGAAGGGTGGATGAGCGGTTTAAGTCACACGCCTGGAAAGCGTGCGTAGGTTAATAGCCTACCGCGGGTTCGAATCCCGCCTCTTCCGCCAGTAGCACCCTGAGAGCCCCTATCCACGGGGCTCTTTCTTTTTGAGGGCTCTCTACCCACCACTCTACCCACCACCAAAACATTGTCTGAATATGGCTTTGGACGAATCTATTTGGACGGTCAAAACAAGGTGTAACGGAGAGATTTATTGCCTATTCGCAGGCTTGACTAAGGATTTTTGTTAATCGGGCCTCCAAGGCACCACCTTTTCTGGCCAAGACGACGAATTTGACTCGGTTATCAGATGGGCTGGGCTTAAATGCTAAATAGCCTTGGGCAACTAACTCGGTCAGGGCTTTATGTAAGGTTGCTTGTGATGCAATCGAGCGCATACCAATAATGTCCTGGACTCGATAAGGGTTGCTGGAGTCTCTCTTAATGACCGCCAAGAGCACTTCGCGTTGATTAGATGTAATGCCAGCCCAAAGCTTGTTAGAGGCTTCTAGGAACATTAAATAGGATTGGCTGGACACCGTCCTATATTAGAACTCGTCAGAGCTTGCGGGGTTGATTAAGATCAATATATGAACGAATTAGAGTACGCAGGAAAAATCAAGGGAATGAAGACTCTCAAGCAGATGATTGAGAGCAAAGACGTTGTGCCCGCTTCTCAGTTGGCAAAAAATAAAGCAGCAGCAGAGGCTCAGGAAAAAGCCTTTGAAGAGGCTGCAAGGTCTGAAGAGTCGCACCGTAAAACCAAGATCTCCACCGGTAAAGTGGAGGGGCGCGATCATTGGACGCGTGAGCCATATATTGGGGATTAACCCCCCTCATTCCTAGCCAAGGTACGCATGAATATCTTTATCGATACGAATATTTTGCTGGATTTATATCACTTATCTGGACCCGACTTGGATGAGTTAAAAAAAATAATAAAACTTCATCAGACAGCTCAAATAAAAATTTATTTGCCCAGGCAAGTTAAGGATGAGTTTTATCGCAATCGCGAGAGGGTTGTAAAAGAGTCGATTGAATTATTTGAAAAAAGTAAGGCATCCTCATCTTTGCCGAATATGGCAAAAACACATGATCGGATTCCTGAGTTGAGAAGCCTTCAGGAAACCTTCAATCAGCTGGTAAAGGATATTAAAGCAGATGTAACTTTGCAGGCAGTTGAGAATAGATTGAAAGCTGATGAGCTTATTGAGGTCCTATTCGATCAATTTAAAGATGAAGCTTTAGATCAAGAAATTTTTGTAAAAGCCAGAGTCCGACAACAAATTGGAAATCCACCGGGAAAAAAGGATAGTCTGGGTGATGCAATAAATTGGGAATGGTTGATAGTTTCTGTGCCTGATTTGGAGGATTTAAATATTGTTAGTGGGGATGGTGACTTTGAGTCAGTACTTACCCCGGGAGTCTTAAAGGACTTCCTTCAGAGAGAGTGGGAGGCTAGCAAACGATCAGAAATAAGATTGTTCAAGGGGTTGCCTGAGCTGCTTAAAGAATACTTTCCGGATATAAAACTTTCAGATGAGATTGATAAGAAAGATGCAATCATGAAGTTGGAGTCTTCGTATAATTTTTCCGCTACTCATGCTGCTATTGCAAAGCTAAATAAATATGATGAATTCAATGAAAATGAGCAGCTTAGGCTTGTGAATGCTTTTATTGAGAATCAGCAAGTCAATTGGATTTTAGGTGATGAAGATGTATTTGAATTTGCCAAGAAATTACTAGGTCAAATAAAGAACGTCGCAATACAAATTGATGCCGTTCCTCTTGAGGCTATGATTGCTGAGGTGTTAAAGGCGCGTAACGAAGATGCCGTTTAGGCATAACTTTTTTACTACCAGCCTTTAATGCTGGGTACTTGATTCACCTGTGGGGGTGTTCCAATTGTTGTGTTTGGCGGGGTAGTAATCGGCGCTTGGATATTTCCTTGATATTGACCCTGAGGCCCATAGAAATTTGTTTGATTACCTTGTGCTTGAGCTGATCCCTGGAATGCCCCAGTAGCACTGTAAGAGTTAGACACTCCATTGGGAGAGGTTTGTATATAGCCTTTGTATTCACCGTTAGGGCCATAAATAGCCTGACTATTGGCAAACCCCGAAATGAGCAGTGCGACCAAACAAAATTGATATTTCATTAACTTTCCCCTGTTGCGTCAGTTTAAGTGTATGCCTATAAAGGCTCAGATAGTGAGCCTGGTATGCAAACCCTAAAAATGCCATTAAATGACTGATTTCCTTATATTATTAAGGGATATATATAACTTTTGGCATTATTGAATGAGCAAGAAATCCCTTAGCGAACGAGATATTTGTACGAAATTCATTACGCCAGCCATTCTTGGCGCAGGTTGGGATTTGCACACCCAAATTCGCGAGGAATTAAGTTTTACTAAAGGCCGCATTATTGTTCGCGGCAAATTACATACCCGCGGACAGCAAAAGCGCGCAGATTATGTCCTGTATTACAAATCTAATATTCCCATCGCCGTAATCGAGGCTAAAGAAAACAACCTCAGTGTTGGCGCGGGAATGCAGCAAGCACTTGATTACGCGGAAACGCTGGATGTTCCTTTTGTCTTTAGCTCAAATGGCGATGCATTCTTAATGCATGATCGAACTGGCCAGGCGGATAAGGTAGAGCAAGAGCTTTCTTTGGACGCATTCCCGTCGCCAGAAGAGCTATGGGCGCGTTATTGCAGATGGAAGGGTGTTGATACCCCTGAGGCAAAAAATACCGTAGAAATGCCTTATTACGACGATGGCACTGGGCGCGCTCCAAGGTATTACCAAGTCAATGCAGTCAATAGAACAATCGAAGCTGTAGCCAATGGTGCCAATCGTATTCTGCTGGTAATGGCTACGGGTACCGGGAAGACATACACAGCTTTTCAGATCATCTGGCGCTTATGGAAGTCTGGAACCAAGAAGCGCATTTTATTTTTAGCTGATCGCAATATCCTTGTGGATCAAACCAAGAATAATGACTTCAAGCCATTTGGCGCTGCAATGACTAAGATCAGCAAGCGTCAGATTGATAAGAGCTACGAAATTTACTTATCCCTTTACCAGGCTGTTACTGGTAACGATGAAGAAAAGAATATTTATAAGCAGTTCTCACCAGACTTCTTTGATTTGATCGTGATTGATGAGTGTCATCGCGGCAGCGCCTCTGAAGATTCAGCTTGGCGTGAGATCTTGGATTACTTTTCCTCTGCCACACACATTGGCTTAACAGCTACACCAAAAGAAACCAAAGAAATATCAAGCATTACTTATTTTGGTGACCCTGTTTACAGCTACTCACTAAAGCAGGGTATTGAAGATGGTTTCCTTGCTCCGTATAAAGTAATCCGGATTGATATAGATAGGGATCTCCAAGGCTGGAGACCCAGTGCTGGACAAGTAGATAAACGTGGTCAATTAATCGAGGATCGCATCTACAACCAGAACGACATGGATCGAACCCTGGTCTTAGAAAAGCGTACAGAGCTAGTTGCAAAGAAAATCACTGAGTTCTTAACGGCTACTGATCCATTTGCTAAGACTATCGTATTTTGTGATGACATTGATCACGCAGAGCGCATGCGTCAAGCCTTGGTTAATCTAAATCCAGAGCGAGTCAAAGAAAATCGCAAGTACGTCATGCGTATTACCGGTGATGAGCAAGAGGGCAAGGCTGAGCTTGATAACTTCATTAACCCAGAAGAACGTTACCCAGTAATTGCTACAACCTCTAAGCTAATGACTACTGGTGTAGATGCTCAGACCTGTAAATTAGTAGTGCTTGATCAACATATCAAGTCCATGACTGAGTTCAAGCAGATGATTGGGCGTGGTACCCGCATTAACGAAGATTACGACAAGTACTGGTTCACCATCATGGACTTTAAAAAGGCTACCGAGCTTTTTGCTGATGAGGCATTTGATGGTCCGCCAATTGTTATCTATGAGCCTGGGGTTGATGACCCCCCGGTTCCTCCGGTGGAGCCGCCAACGCCTCCCGGAGTTGAGCCGCCCGTTCCTCCGGAACCCCCTGGCTTTCCTCCTGGACCAGAGGGTGTGAGAGCTAAATACATTGTGGGTGATGTAGAGGTTCAGGTTATTGCCGAGCGGGTTCAGTATTACGGACCCGAAGGTAAGTTGATTACAGAGTCCTTAAAGGACTACACCCGTAAAGCAGTACGAAAAGACTACTCAACGCTAGATCAATTTCTAAAGAGATGGACTTCCGCTGAGCGTAAGGCTGCTGTTATTAAGGAGCTGGAAGAGCATGGCCTTTTACTAGAGGCATTGGCGATCGAAGTTAATAAAGACTGCGATGCTTTTGATTTAATTTGCCATGTAGCGTTTGATCAGCCTGCACTCACTCGTAGGGAGCGTGCAGATCAAGTCAAAAAGCGTAATTACTTCACCAAGTATGGCGAACAGGCTCGTAAGGTTCTCGAGGCCTTACTTGAAAAATACGCAGATACCGGTATCGAGAATATCGATGATATTAAAATTCTGACCCTAGACCCATTTAGTAAAATGGGCACAGCTAGCGAACTTGTATCAGCCTTTGGCGGTAAGCCGGGCTATATAGCTGCATTGCATGAGCTAGAAAACCAGCTCTACGCCTAAAATTCATGGCAACACCCCAATAGATAGGCATTACCACTTATGAGTATTAGTTCAACTATTAAATCAATTCAAGACATCATGCGCAAAGACGTAGGTGTTGATGGTGATGCCCAGCGTTTGAGTCAATTAGTGTGGATGCTCTTCCTAAAGATCTTTGATGATCGTGAGAGCGAGTGGGAATTGCTTCAGGATAAATACAAGTCTCCGCTCCCTGAAAAGTATCGCTGGAGAAATTGGGCGGCTAATGCTGAGGGCATGACCGGCGATGAGCTAAAGCAGTTCTTAGATAACGATCTATTTCCAGCACTTCAAAACCTAGAGGCCAAAGGCGGTGATCAGCGCGCTTACGTTATTCGCTCGGTATTTGAGGATGCTTATAACTATATGAAGTCCGGGCAGTTGATTCGCCAGGTAATCAATAAGATTCAAGAGGGCGTTGATTTCAACAAAGCCCAAGAGCGTCATCTCTTTGGAGACATGTATGAGCAACTCCTTAGGGATTTGCAAGCAGCAGGTAATGCAGGCGAGTTCTATACCCCAAGAGCCGTAACTGAATTCATGGTGCAGATGGTTAATCCGCGTCTTGGTGAAAAGGTAATGGACCCAGCCTGCGGAACGGGTGGATTCTTATCATGCTCAATTGAACATATCAGAAAACAAGATGTCAAAACATTAGAAGACGAAGCACAACTTCAAGGCAGCATCTTCGGCATTGAGAAAAAACCAATGCCGCACTTACTCTGTACAACTAACATGATTCTTCATGGTATTGATGTTCCAAGCAACATCCGCCACGACAACACCTTGGCAAGACCACTAATCAGTTGGGGCCCATCAGAGCGAGTGGATGTGGTTGTAACCAATCCACCTTTTGGCGGCATGGAAGAGGATGGGATAGAAACCAACTTCCCGGCAGCCTTTAGAACAAGGGAAACTGCAGACCTTTTTCTAATTCTTATTATGCAAATGCTTAAGCCAGGTGGGCGCGCCGCTGTAGTCCTGCCCGATAGCCTTCTATTTGGTGATGGTATAAAAACACGTATCAAAGAAAAACTTTTGGAAGATTGCAATCTTCATACTATTGTGCGATTACCTAAGGGAGTATTTTCCCCATATACAACAATCAATACAAATCTTCTGTTCTTTACAAAGGCCGGTCCAACTGAGGAAATTTGGTTCTATGAACACCCTTACCCAGATGGCGTGAAGAGTTATAACAAGACCAAGCCAATGAAGATTGAAGAATTTGAGGCTGAAAAAGAATGGTGGGGTAATGAAAGTAATGGTTTTGGGGCTCGTAAAAAAAGCGAATATGCTTGGAAGTTAAGTATTGCTGACATTAAGGCTAGAAATTACAACCTTGATATAAAAAATCCTCACATTAGTCATCATGAAACCCAAGATCCGGAAGCATTATTGGCTCAATATAATCTTTTACAGGAAGATATTGCAATTTTAAGAGCTCAACTTCAGTTGATTCTTGGTGAGGCGTTGCAACGAGGTAATAACTAATGAACTCCACTCAACAATTGCTAATAAAGCAAATGAATGTATGGACCACTGCAAATGTAGAAAAAAAATCAGGACGAGGTCGGTCTTCAGATGCTTCAAGCAGCATCTATGGGATCAGTAAATTAAGGGCGCTAATTTTTCAATTAGCAATTAGAGGGAAGTTGCTTGAACAATCCCCGGCTGATGAGCCCGCATCTGAGTTACTAAATCAAATTACTCAATATGTGAATGAATCAATATCTCACGGGCTAGTTCGAAAGCAGAAATCCTATGACAAGGTTGCCGAAAATGAACGGACATTCTTTTTGCCTAATGGGTGGGAATGGATAAGGCTTGGCGAACTAGGTGACTGGGGTGCTGGAGCAACCCCACTACGAAGTATTTCTGCCTATTATGGAGGCGGAATCCCTTGGTTTAAGTCTGGTGAGTTATCTGATGATTTAATTAGCGTTTCTGAAGAAACTGTTTCTAAGCTAGCAATGGAAGAATGTTCCCTCCGGATGAATAGAGCCGGAGACGTTCTATTAGCTATGTATGGCGCAACTATTGGTAAGGCGTCGATACTAGATGTTAGTGGGACTACAAATCAGGCAGTCTGCGCATGCAGCCCTTATCCAGGAATCTCGAATAAGTATCTTTTGCTTCTGCTTAAAGCTATGAGATCTAACTTTATTAGTCAAGGCACAGGTGGCGCTCAGCCAAATATATCTCGCGAAAAGATTATTGAAACACCTGTTGCGCTTCCACCCCAAAATGAACAAGTCAGAATATTGGAAAAGGTGGATGAGCTCATGAAGTTATGTGACCAAATTGAAAAGTCGTCTATGGCTCTTTCTGCCTCATATGAAGTATTGGTCAAATCATTTCTGCATGATCTAATTAAATCCTCTAAGAATAATCTGCTTGAGAAAGGTTTTAATCAACTATTTAATGCTGAATTTGGAATTAGAGCCCTCAAGAAGGTAATTTTGGAGCTAGGCATCAGCGGTCGATTAACTTGCAGTGATTCTGATAATGGTAATTCAAAAAGTCTGTATAACGAGATGCGCTCCGAACGGGTTCTGCTAATTTCTAAGGGCACATTAAAGGAAAAAGATCAGTTTATTGAATTTGATGGCCTTGAGTCTCTTAAAATGCCTATTTCTAGCGGGTGGTGCTGGGTTCGATTAGGGGAAATTGCCGAGGTAGTTCGAGGTGGTTCTCCAAGGCCGGCGGGAGATCCCCGTTTTTATAATGGCTCGATTCCTTTCCTGAAAGTTGGGGATATAACGCGATCTTCTGGAAAAATGGTAGAGGGGTGGACGTCTTCGATCAAGGAGGCTGGGCTACACAAAACAAGGCTGGTAAAGGGGAGGACAGTATTGCTTACAAACAGTGGGGCAACGCTTGGGATCTCTGCAATCTGTGATTTTGAAACTACCTTCAATGACGGTATAGCAGCGTTTATTAATTTAAGTAAATTCGTATCTGATGAGTACCTACACTTATATTTAACCCATCTATCAGATTGGTTCTTAAATATAGCAGCGCAAGGACAGGGGCAACCAAATTTGAATATTGATATTATTCGTGCAACCTGGATGCCTATGCCCCCAATAGAGGAGCAACTTGAAATAGTTTCAAAAGTAGACGAACTGCTTGAAATGTGCTCTGCACTACAGGATCAAAACAGCAAGGCTGGTGAGTTGCAGAGAAAAATCGCTGATACCCTTGTTTCACAAGCGCTAGCTTAACCCCCAAGAATCCTCAGGGGCCATCCAATCCTAAGAATTGCCCGTCCTTTCACGCAAGTAAGCTTGAACCTGCTCAATCGTCCAGAACGATGATCTTCCTATCTTAGTCGGCTTCGGAAACTCACCTTTCTGAACCATCAGCCAGAACTTAGATTTCGAAACTGGCATCACCTTTAGTATTTGCGGAATTCTCATCAGAGTTATTGGCGGTATTTGTGGATTCGTATTATTCATAGCTACCCCCATGCCGGGCGCGTTTCATATTTTTTCGATACACCTGCAAAGCCATTTTTGCAGAACTCATTTTTGTGTATCCATAAGAGCGATACAAGCTATATAACCGAATTGCCACCATTAAATTCATCTCCTGTTGTGTGTTGTTGTAAGTGAATCTGCGTGCTACTGAGTTGCAATGTAGTCAATGAAATTTAGGTGGTCAATCAAAAGTCAATACCCACTTTATAAACACAAATTAATTTTTGACTACAAAAAAATATTTATTCATAGAAGTAACAAAAGCCAATTAAATAAAGCACTACAGCCCAGTCAGTAAATTCTGATAGAGCTAAGAGAGCAGTGGACACGCGTAGATCAATTAAGACTTCGACTCAAGAAATAAATTCCCACGACTTTTTCAAAACAGGATTACAGATATTTGTTAAATAAATAAATTAAAAATAAATTCAGAAAAAACGCGTTTGACGATACGCTTTCCGATTGTTAGATTCATCTCTTGCATTAATAATTTCTTGCAAGAAAAGAACAACACGGAGACAGTATTAAATGAATTATTACGAGCATCACATAGGAGATTACGCAGAAGCTACTGCACATCTAACCTTTATCGAAGACGCTACTTATAGCCGTTTAATTAGAAAGTATTACGCCACAGAAAAACCATTGCCGATCGATGTGAAGCTAGTGCAACGATTGATCAATGCACGATCAAAAGAAGAAAAAAATTCAGTTATTTCGGTCCTGAATGAATTTTTTACTCTCACAGACGATGGCTGGAGACAAGAGCGCTGTGATCATGAAATAGCCCGCTTTAAAGATAAGCAAATCAAGGCTAGACGTAGTGCTGAGGGTCGTTGGCAAGCGTTTCAGTCAGATGATTTGCGCCAAGAAAATGAACTTCACAATTCATGCGTTCGCATTGCGACCGCATTGCGAACGCAACGCTCACCAGACACCAAACACCAAACACCAGTCACCAATCTCCATACACCAGACAAACAAAACAATGGGGGTGAAATCGAAAAAGTTTTACAAGGCGATGGTGAAAGGAAAAAACAAATTCAAACTCTTTTTGAAAAGGAGGGTTTAAATATTGGAGAAGACGATGAGCGTATTGCCCAGTTGATTCAACAAGGCCTAACCGTTGAAGATGTTGAGGTGGCTATTGCCCAGGCAAAGGAAATGCGAAGGAGGGCATCAAGCTCTACCCCGATCAATGCTGGATTTGTTCTAGCCATTCTGAAAGGAATGCGCAGGAAAGCACATGCCCTAGATTCCTCTGAAGATACCTGGTGGAAATCGAATGAGGGAATCGACCTTAAAGGACGAGAGCTTGGAATGCGAGCTCAAGGCTCGGAGAGTTATGACTCTTTCAAAACCAGAATCTTTGCTGAACTGCGAAAAAGAAAAGAGATCCCAGCTACAACGGAGTTTTCCCATGCAAGCTAACCCATGTATAGCCGGAATCATTGATCGACCCGATATGGAAGATTTCCCAATTGGATCAATCGTTAAAACCCCAAGTGGCCGCGTAGGCACAGTTGTAAAGCATCGCGGGGCTCAAAGTCGTCATGATCTGTTCCAGAGAATCATCATCGAGTTTGATGAGCCCTTTGGTGATTCAGTGGCATTGCAACCTCATCTTTTGAAGATGATCAGAAGACCAGAAGCATCATCATGATTGAAAACAATCAAAAGAAATCAAAGCCAAAAGCAAAGCCGGCAAATAAAGGAGGAGCTAGGCCAGGAGCAGGGCGTAAAGAGGGAAGCCTCACCAAGAGGACTCGTGAAATTGCAGAGGTAGCCGCCGCGCAGGGCATTACACCTTTAGAGGTCATGATGAGAACCATGATGGCGCTTTACAAGGAGGCAGAAAACTGCACTAAGCATGATGATCATGCTCATGAAGGTGTAGGTCATGATCATGACATCATGATCACCGAGAGTCGAATCAAACTCCTGAACATGGCTGCTACTATCGCCAGGCATGCTGCGCCCTATGTTCATCCACGTCTCTCAGCAATTGAGCACACCGGTAAAGATGGCGCACCTCTACAGAGTGGAGTCTTGGTGGTGCCCAGCGCTATGAGCATAGATGAGTGGGAGCAAGTCGCCCAAGCAAAACACTAGTGAATTAAACAAAACCAATGAAAACTATTTGGGCGCCATTGCCCGGCAGCCAGACTTTGTTTCTGACATGTCCCGTGTATGAGGTATTGCTCGAAGGCACCAGAGGAGGGGGTAAGACCGATACCCTACTCATGAGCTATGCCCAACATGTAGGAAGAGGCTTTGGGGATCACTGGCGCGGAACACTCTTTCGTCTAACTTATCCGCAGCTAGCTGACGTAGTAGCTAAGAGCAAGCGTTGGTTCTATCAAATCTTCCCTGGAGCCAAGTTCAATGAATCAGATTACGTCTGGAAGTGGCCCACAGGGGAAATGCTGTACTTTCGTTATGGAGCTAACGAAGACGACTACTGGAATTACCACGGCCATGAGTATTGCGTTGCCCTTGAGACGCCAGTCTTAACGCCGAATGGATTCGTTCCAATGGATAGGCTTCGCATTGGAGATAAGGTTGTCACCTTAGATGGCGAGCGGCGCATTACTCGTACGTTTGAACCGCAGGTCAAAGAATGCGTTAGAGCTTACGTTTACGACGACCATCAGCGTTTAATCGGCTCACAAGTTCAATCGGTAGATCACCAGTTGCTGACCAACGTTCAAAAGCCTTATTCATGGTCGTCCGAGTTGTCCCGAAGTTTTTCGCAATTTGATCAGTGCTCAAGGTCATGGCAAGGATGCAAATCTCCTCTATATAGCTATCCAAAAAACCAGGGGGCTTGCGCTTACTTAAAAGCTCGGGAAAATTACGATATAGAGTTCCTACAGACACTCCCAGAATTTTGGCAGCGTCGGCCGTTTTTCGACCATTTAATGCTTGCTGCACATCCGTTGGATCAAGTCTTGTCTCATCCGCCGGAATCCACTCGATCGCATTATCACGGCAGATGGCGCGAGCAAGAACTGGGCTTATGCCAAGCGAATGAATCGGGGCTTTGGGATTTTGCGCAGCTTTTCGAACCCTTTCAATCACGGCTAGATCTCTGCGCTTCGAGTGCGCTTGCATATGCTCCCGAGAAGATCCAAGCAGCTCAAGATTTTCAATTCGGTTGTCATCCTTCTTTCCATTTAAGTGATGAACAACTTCATGCCCTTTTAAAAATCGACCCAGGTGGCGCTCCATTTCACGGCGGTGCTGAAGAACGCGTCCATGTAAGTCTGCTTGCGGATGTTTCGGACAGCGCTCATACAGGTAGCCGTTACGATGACGTAACGGCTTACCCTCATCCTTACAGTGGGAAAATTCAAAAAACGAATCGTCGACTAAAAGATGGTTGGGTGGTGTATGAATCATGTGGCTCCTCTTTAATAATGGATATAACAGTTGAAGAAAGTAATCACTACATTACAGAAACTGGCCTAATTAATAAAAATTGCTGGCTGGGATTTGAAGAACTCACTAACTGGCGCAACCTTTCATTTTACGAGGCGATGCTCAGTACTTGTCGATCTTCGCAACCCGGAATCCCTAGGATGGTGAGGGCTACTTGCAATCCATTTGGAGTAGGACATGCATCGGTAAAAGAAAGATTTCAGATTGGAAGTATTCCAGCAGGTCAAATCATCAGACCAGATGGCGCACTCCCAAGAGTCAGAATTCATTCAACGATTTACGAGAACACGCACCTACTCAGAAATGATCCCAACTACCTCGTGAGCTTGGAGTCGCTAAGTGATCCAAGCAGACGTAGAGCGTGGTTAGAAGGAGATTGGGATATCCACGTAGGTAGTTTCTTGGAAGGCGTATGGCAGCCCTCTAAACACGTTGTAGAACCCTTCGCAATTCCACCGACATGGAAGGTCTGGCGCTCTATGGATTGGGGTTATGCCAGACCTTATGCCGTCTATTGGTTTGCCTTATCCAATGATGGAGTCTATTATCTATGGAGAGAACTCTATGGATATGGAGATAAAGAAAATACCGGTACGAGAGAAGACGCAACGGTAGTAGCGGAGAAAATTAAGAAGATTGAGATCCACGACCAACGCCTTGGTTATGAATACCGCATGAACCTGGCTGACCCATCCATATTTTCTAAGATTGGAGCAGAGCGATCTATCGGACAAATCTTCAGGGACAAAGGCGTTAAATGGACCGAGGCCTACAACGCCCCCAGAAGCAGAGTAAACGGAGCCCAAGAAATCATCCGGCTTCTGGCTGAAGAAAGACTCAAAGTATTTAGCACTTGCAAGCATTGGCTTAGAACCATACCCCAATTGCCGCCAGATTCACTAAACCCCGAAGATGTGGATACCGATGCCGAAGACCATGCTTGGGATGCCACTAGGTATGGGTTAATGAGGCGGCGGTCATTGACTGAAGGGGGTTGATATATATTTATTGCGCGCGGTGACCGGGCTTATTTTTAGGAAGGCATTCTCTAATAGCAGACAAGGCCATGTGTAGCGCAGTTGTACTACTGTAATACACTTAAATACGAACGGGCCCCTATGGTAACCCGCACTTAATTTTGAGATGGTGCCTATGTCCGACTATGATTTTAGATCGCTTAACGATAAAGAATTTGAGATTTTTTGCTCTGATTTGATTGGGGACTCTCATGGCCAACGTTTTGAGAGATTTAAACCTGGTAAAGATGGCGGAGTAGATGGGAGATATTTTAGTTCAGATGGGGATGAGGTAATTCTGCAATGCAAGCATCAGCTTGGCACATCTTTAGCCCAGCTTATCAAAAAGCTTGGTAGCGATGAAAAGATCAAGCTTGATAAGCTAAAGCCAAAACGTTATCTGTTAGCAATCTCACACCCACTATCGAGACACAATAAAAAACAAATTTCAGATTTACTGGCGCCGTATATTCAGGCGGAAAGCGACATCTTGGGCATGGAGGATCTTAATGATCTTCTTCGCGCTAGACCTAAAATTGAGAAGCGACACTATAAGCTCTGGATGCATAGTACTGCAGTCCTAGAGCAAATTTATAACAATGCAATATTGGGAAGAAGTGCACATTCCCTTGAGGAAATTATTGCATCTAGCTCGCGTTATGTTGTGACTACAAACCACGAGGCAGCGTTGCAGATCTTAGATCGATTGGGGGTGGTGATTATTGCGGGTGAGCCCGGCGTAGGAAAAACTACCCTCGCGGACCATTTATGCCTTCACTATGTTGCCAAAGGGTTTGCCTACTTCAGGGTAGTCAACGATATTCGCGAGGCAGAGTCCGCCTTTGATTCTGAAAGCAAGCAAGTATTTTATTTTGACGATTTTTTAGGTAGAAATTATCTAGAAGCCTTGGGGGGTCATGAGGGGAATCAAATAACAATGTTTATGAGACGTGTTGCATCAAATAAAAATAAAAGATTTGTTTTGACTTCAAGAAGCACCATATTAAATCAAGGAAAATTCTTGATCGATAACTTTGATCACGGAAATACACAAAAAAATGAATATGAGTTACGCATAAAATCTCTTAAAGATATCGATAAAGCTCATATTTTATATAACCATATCTGGTATTCAAATTTAGATGATTCATATGTAGAAGAGCTATATCTTAATAAAAGATACAGAGATGTGATTGCGCACAAAAATTTTAATCCTCGTCTAATTAGCTATATTACCGATGCCACAAGGCTGGAATCAAATTCTGCTGCTAATTATTGGCAATTCATTTCTCAGTCCCTATCAAATCCATCCCAAGTTTGGGAAAACCCATTTAATGCGCAGCAAGATGATTATGGTCGTCTATTAATACTTCTAATGGTCTTAAACGGCGGGCCAATCGAGGAAAAAATTCTTTCTGAGGCCTATCATAGATTTTTGCTTTTACCCAGGTGTCGCAACTTTAAAGGTAGGCATGAGTTTCAATCCAGCATACGTTTGTTAACGGGGTCATTTTTTAATCGGACAGTTTTGTCGGATGGAAGGTCGCTTATTGACTTATTTAATCCATCTATTGGGGATTACATTCTTAAACGTTATTCTGGAGATGTTGACACCTTTCAACTTTGTTTTCAGAGCTTGCTGACATTGCGTTCCGTGATAACGATCCGTAGTCTATGGGCTGATAAATATTTATCTCAAGATGATGTACATAATATTTGCGAGAAGCTTATTAAAGATCTCGAAAAAGACCAATTTGGTAATGTGGATTCTGAATATATATCAGCGCTATGCGCTTTATATAAAGATTGCTTGCGCGAAGATAGCAAGATCATCGATGAGATAAGCTGCACCTTGTTATACATTCTAAACAATGGCGCAGAAATCACGGATCATTCATTTGAGGTGGTTGAGTGGGGTCTTAAGCGGGGCATCATAGAACCTATGGCAACGCTTAGTTTTATTGAGAGTTCAGCGAATTCGATTTATTCGTATACGCAAATGAAGACAGTCCAGTCACTCTTGGCAAGCATTCCAAACTCTGAACCTAATTATTCTAAAATTTTTGAACTTGTAAAAATAAGCAGCATAGAGCAAATTGCAGATAATTTTTCAGAGTTTATTGATTTAAATGAAGCCTTCTCTAATGCCCGGGATGGTGGTGATGAGGAGGCCGAGGACTCTTTGGCTCAAATTGTTGAGAGGGAGTTAAGTAATATAGGTCTTGAATTCACGGGTGAGGATGTCAATCAAATCATTGAAACAGTGGATATACCCTATGAGTTTGAGAAATATCTTATGAACGCATATGATGATTGCGATCATGAGTATGAGGGGCCGGTCAAAATTTCCATTGATGAAATTGATGATCTATTTGATAGAGGCCTATGATTGCCTTCAGTAATTCAAATTCAAAATAAATTCTTCTTAGTCTTAACCTAGCTATATAACTAATGGGTGCCCCAAGACTCCAAAGCCCTTCAACAAAAATGGACCGCCCGCATCACGCATGCGCGTGCTCACTGGTCAACCTTTCATAAACGCGTAAGACACAACCGCAATACCGTAGCTGGCTTTAATTGGAATGCTGATCCCGCTGGTAAAGACTTCTACAGCCTAAGAGCCAACCTCATTCATGGAACTATCTCTGCAGTTCTACCTAACGTCTATGCACGTAACCCAGAGATCTCAACAACCCCAACCCACTCGGGCTCGGATATCAAGCTCTTTTGTAAAACGCTAGAGAAAGTCACCAATAGAGCGCTAGAACATGCCCAATTAAAGAATCGAGCCAAGTCCACCGTAAGGGCAGCGCTGACCTGTAGCTTCGGAATTCTCAAAGTGATGTATCAAAGAGATCCCAGCAAGGATTCCTATATCCAAGGTCGCATCAATGATGCCCAAGAAAACCTCCTCGCGATTCATGATCTAGAGAAGGACATTCATGACGATGATCAAAGCCATCATCATGATGCCAAGAGAGCCGAGCTGGAAGAGCTTATTAAGTCACTTCAAGAGCAATCAGAAGTGCGGTCTGCTGAAGGCTTAGTAATCGACAGGGTCCTTACTGAAAACCTTCTCATCGACCCCTCAATCTGTGAGTTCTGGGACTACACCGATGCGGACTGGATCTGCCAAATCATTCCTATGAAACGCGGCCAAGCAGAAGCGCTCTACAAGAAGAATTTAGCTAATGCCAAGATCTACCAACCAGGTCAAGGTGAACCATCTCATAAGAAAGCCAAACGCTTAGCCTCGATGCAAATGAATGCTGGTTCAGGACCGGTGACTGATGATCAGCAAATAGCAGTGCTAGAGATCTGGGATAGAGCTACCCAGCGTGTTTACACCATGGTAGAGGGCGCGACTGAATGGCTACGCGAACCTTACTCACCACCAAGAGCAGGAGAGCGCTGGTACCCATTCTTCTTATTGCCTTACCAAGTAGTCGATGGTCAATTCGTAGGTCCAAGTCTGGTTGATCTGACTGAGCGCTTGCAAGACGAGCACAACGAAGCAAGGGATCGATTCAATCAACATCGCGACCTCTGCATACCGGGATGGGTAGCATCTGCCGATATCAATGAAAAGACCATTAAGAAACACTCAGATTCAAGATTTGGCGAGATCACGATTGTGGATACCGAAGGCAAGCCTCTGAATCAAGTGATTATTCCTAGAGGCCACCCCAAAATCGATCCCATCGTCTACGACACCAGCGCAGTACGTTATGACTGGGAGCAAGTCACTGGCCTGCAAGATGCTGCGCGCTCTACAGTAGTCAGACCTAAGACAGCAACCGAAGCCAACATCTTACAAAGAGCCTTATCTGGGCGCGTATTTGAATTTAAAGACCAGATAGAAGATTGGCTACAAGAGATCGCGCAATACAGCGCTCAGGTACTTTTGCAAGAACTCAGCAAAGAGCAAGTAGAGCGCTATATGGGCCCACCAAGCACCAAGACCGCCATGGTCAACGGCGAACTAGTCATGACTATGGAGAAAACCTATGACTGGCCAGAACTCACCAAAGACCGAATCTTTGACATGGTTGATCTACGTATCAGGGCAGGCACTACCGGCGCACCAGATGGCATAGAGGACAAAGAAAGCTGGCTCAAGGTCTTACCCATGATTACGAATCTATCAATTCAGATGCAAAACCTACAAGCCAGAGGAATGGATTACGAGCATATCCGTAATCTCCTACACGAGACCCTCTTGCGATATGACGATCGTATCGATTCAAATCTATTTATACCGAATGTAGAAAAGCAAATGGAGGGATGGTCACGCGATGACGATCCAAACTTAGGAATGAATTGGTTTTCTGAGCGAAGGCAAAAGACAAACGCTGAAATGCATTACAGCAGCAACTTATTAAAAGAGGAGGCAGGCAATGACGCAAGTAGCAAATGAAGTGGAAGGCTTTAAATCGGAGGTACTAAGCAAGGGTGGCTCAATTCAAAGGGAGCAGAATAGGGAGGCCAAGAAAGAGCGCGAGCGGCTTGAAAAAGAAGCTTATGAGAAGCACGCGGCCGAAAGTGCTGCAAGGCGCAATAAGGCAAGGGAAGAGCGTGCGCTTGAATTGATTGCGCAAGCAAAAGCCAGGCAAGAAGCCGCTCAATTAGATAAGGAGCGTAGCGCTCAGGCACAACAAACCCAAAAGGCTGAGCGTAAGAGCCAGAGTCGGAGCCAAGCAGCCAACTTACTAGATGATTTAACTAAGGCCCCTAATGTATCTCTTGCCAAGTTATCTGAGGATCTTGATGAGGGCGAAGCATTGGAAGAGGAGTCTGAAGCTCTGGAGCCCGAGTCTATATTTACGCCTATGAAGGGCGAGGTGCATGTACCAGCCTTTATGCCTACTTCAGGGCTTAAGGCAGCACCGCAAGCCCATGACCTTGGTGAAATATTGCCTGCACCAGTCGCCATTACCGTCGATACACTTCCGAAAACTGAGATTCAAATCGAAACTGGTGAAGATCTAATTAAGCGGGTATTGAACCCCGGGCCTACGGGTTTGAGTCCTGGTGTCGATGGCAGCGTTAACCAAGAAGCCTCTAGCAACATCAAATCGAAGAGGGGTTGTGAGCGTGTGCAGAGAATCATCAATGAAAAGCGTGATCTAGAAAAGCAGGTTGAAGATCTTCAATGCACGGTTACAAGCTTGCAAGACGTGATTCGTAAATATGAAATAGAAAGCAAGTTTGTGGGTAATGTGATGGCTCACGTGGATTCACAGAAAAAGCCTTCCGAATTAGTCTTAGAAGCAAAGCTGCAGATGCTCAAGTTTTTGAATACTCGTTCAGATGAAATTGATCACACCGATAAGGCGATCTGCTTTAGCAAATACATGTCAGACCCTTTCTACATGCAAGTCTTTGTGCAGAGCAATCAGCCAGAGCAGTGGCAGACCATGATTGAGTCCATCTATGAGGCGATTGGAAGGCCGGAGCCTAGTTTTGGAGGCATTAAGCCTATGGCAACCCATAGCCCTCAGCCTATACGGGCGCGAACCTCAACCCTAGGCACGCCATTGGCCAGCGCAGGCAATCCCATGGATCGAATTGCTCAGCATCTAGGGAATATGGGGATATAGATAGCTGTGAATTACATGCCACTTAAAACTAGTGGCATGTAGACATAAATGTCTTTAGACACCCAAATCGCCTCATTTTGTCTACAAAACAGCCGATATAGTCATTTTTCGTCAACAACTTAGCTTATATCGTGAGGATCAAGCAATTGATGCTGTGAGGGGTTGTCTGTAAATGCGTTACAAGCCTTCATTTTTTCCCAAAGATTTGGGAAGTTCGAATAATCAAATCCAGCGGTCCAACGCCATGCGCGAGTCATGGATCGAATGAAGGGGCTGGGATCATTGTTTTGAGACAGCGCTTTTAATGGCAGCAAATAATCCTCACGATAAGCCGTGGGAATAATAATGCGAGAGGCGGAGTGTTGAGTTAAGAATGCATTCATGGTTAGACGCGCCGTTCGGCCATTGCCATCCATGAACGGGTGCACTTCAGTAACTACAAACATCGCCATCAATGCGCGCGCAAATGGATCTTCTAGTAAAGCGATGCGCTTGAATCCTTCCCGCAAAGTGCCTTTAACAAGCTCTGGATGAACAAAAATAGTATTTCCTGCTTGGTTACTTTGCTCTTTCCATTCGCCTGGATTTTTATCTGGGCGACTAGAGAGTATTTGGAGGTTGCATTGCAAAAGCCACGCTAAGAAATCATCTTCATCTTTTGGGGGCTTAGAGCGAAAGGGCTGCTCCATGATTGCTTTAAAGGTGCCCAATACATCATGCGAATCTTCATTTCGTTTTGGAATCATCTTCCCATCGAAAATAATCTCGGAGGCCTCTTCGACAGTGAATGTAGTTCCTTCAATGTAGTTCGAAAAGTAGGATTCAAAGAATGCGAAATTAAAGGCGCTTTTACCCGTTTTTGCCTGATCTTCAATGATGGGAAAAGGTTTTCTTAATGCAGAAAACAAAGTTTCGAAGATCTCAATGCGATCAGGATCATAAGGTTTACCAGCTGCGCGCGCTAATGCATCAGCAGCCCGTAAAGAGCGGGCTTTACCAGTTTGCATTAAGGCCGAAACAATCGTGTTGAGCGTTTTAAATTGAACCTCTAGACCCAATTGAGGGGCAATTGCTTTAGCGTCATCACGTAGTGCATTGAGCTTGTGTTCACCACGAATGGTGCATAGCTTACTCAAATAAGACTCAACCCAAGGGCGACCCATAGTGCGAAGATCTGAGCCTTTGCGGCTATAGAGGTTCTCCAGTAACCGCCTAGCCTCTGAGGATATAAAGAGTTTTCCATACTGGGTATCGTTTAGCGAATCTTTGTGCGATTGAACTGCAGCAGGGCCTGGCAAGATATTGAGAGTCAACCCTGGAAATGCTATTTGACGTGCTCTATTGCCAGACACCAAAAATATATTCCCACTATCATCCGGTTTGCAAAGATGAGCAGAGCGGTAAGCTACTACGGAGCCTGGATAAAGATATTCGGTAATTTGCCGCCAATTTGGCCGAATGATTTGCTCGAGTGGGCTATTGAGGTCGCTGGTGTAAATGCCGCGATAAATTTGACGCAAACGACCAGACCTAGCCAAGCGGGAAATTCTCTGGGCGTTGGTTTTGTCTTCTCTCGAACTAAAAAGCAAGAGGGGCAGCTGGTCAACAGAAGTGTTCATAGGGCCTCAATTTATCCATTAATGTCAACAACTATGCATATATTATAGTTTAATGTCAACAAAAGTGCGTATAGAATCAAAATAACCCTATTTTTAGGTATATAGATACGGCTATTTCAAAGCCTTGGCATCGTTTACCAGTTGATATATCCGATTGTGCCTGTGAAGGATTTCAAAGAAAAGCCTCAAGGTATTGAGTGCATCAACATCCGCTCTGTGTGGACTGCCTTCAAATTGAAGCTTAAAAGAACCCAGGCCTGAGGATAGACCGCCACTGGGTTTTTTGCCCATGGCAAGCATGTGCAGGCTATACCAAGTTTTGACATCGATCCATCGACGACCAAAATAGGGAAAGCTGATACCTCGATCTTTAAATTCAGTTTTCAGTTCAAGTGAATCGCCACCGCCCCAGGTAATGGGATTAACAAAGCAATTACGCGTAGTAATAATTTCACCAATTTCTTTAGCTGCTTGTTCATGTGGAACTGAATAGTCAGAAATATCCTGATTGCAAATGCCCGTTAATTGGGTGATGAACTCAAAAATAGGCTCTTTAGGATCTAAGAACCATTTATACGAAGATAGGGATTGATTGACATAGTCATGGTAGTTTCCGACTGCTAACCCTATTTGAATGATCTTTGGATTTACTGTGGAATTATCTTGCGAATTGTTAAGCTCTAAATCAAGCGCGAAATAACACTGCTCTTTGTCCATGGGACTCCTTCACTATTCATTTAGATGAATGAGCAATGTAGAGATCAAGCTGCAAAGAGTCAAACAAAATAAATCACCACATTCCTATTAATGAATTTACGATAGAGTAATTCAGTCAAGGGCACCCCAAAGGGGTGGCTTGCGCACCCTTGACGGCCACTGCCAAAGAAACGCTCTTTTATGCCCAAGGTGGCGCAAAGACACATTGGGTATAAAGACTCATAGCGATGTGAATAAATCGGCCAATAAAAACCCCAGAAATATCCAAACCCCACACCAAGCACCCCAATAATCAATTCATGTGGTGAGAGCTAATCACTCAATCTACTGCTTCATACCATCGCGTAAAAGCTAGAGTCGCGACTAGTAGCGTAGCAATGGATGGGTTCACGCTCCATCACCAGGTATGAAGCCACCAATTTCTTAAATAATTATTGATGGGGTGGCATATGCCAATTTCAAATACAGACTTGCAAGAGCTAGCCAAGGTTTCCTTAGATGAGTACTTGCGTAATCTACCGGTCGATCAAATCGCTGTAGAGAGACCTTTCCTTAAAAAACTGATGGAGGGTCGTAAGAGCCTATTGGGCGCAAAGCAAAACGTAGTCGAGAACATCCGCAAAGAGCATGGCAGTAACTTTAGCTGGGCCTTTGGGGAGGAGACGGTCAAGTTCAATAAACGCAATACGACTGAGCAGGCCTCCTTCCCATGGAGAAGGGCGGTAGATGGTCTTTATATCGACTATGACCGACTCTTTAGTAACGGCATCAAGGTGCGTGAGGGCGGGGCGCGTGGTTTCCAGTTGGAATACAACGAGCGCGTACAACTCATCAACCTCTTGGATGAGCAGTTAGAGGTTTTAAGAGAAGGCTTTCTGAATAAGTTAGACCTAGAACTTCACCGCGACGGCTCCCACGGCGCCGATGCGGTAGTTGGCTTAGATAGTCTAGTCAGCCTAGCGCCCGATGCTGGAACGGTAGGAGGTATCGATCGAGCTAAAGCAAGTTACTGGCGTAACTACGCTATCAAAGACATTGCCTCAACATCGCCTGGTAACTTAGTGGGTGAGATGGAAACCGCATGGCGTCAATGTATTAAGCATGGCGGTAGTCCTGATTTCATCATCGCGGGTGGTAAGTTCATTGATACCTATCGTAAGCAAGTGACGGTGACCCATATTGCGGGATCTGGTGAGACTAAGTACATTGATGCCGGGGTAGGTGCTGGTGTTAACACTGGCTTAGCCTTCAAGGGGGTAGAGATCATCTGGGATCCGCAGTTTGATGAGCTTGATGCCATGGCGAATCGCACTGTGGAGTGGAGCAAGCGTTGCTATTTCCTCAATACCCGCTTTATGAAGCTACGTGATGATGACTTAGACATCGTTGCCCCAATCCGTCCGCACGACACCTTGGCGATGTACGCCATGGTGAACCTGCGATGCGCTTTATCCATCTCACGAGCAAATGCCCATGCGGTATTGGCTATTCAATAAGGAGGAAGAAATGAATAACACCATGAACCATAAAGAACTTATTCATAGTGACTTCCAAATCAAAGAGGTGGAAGCAGTAGTGCGCAGGGATGCTTTTACAACTATCCATGTGCACGTACCGCCCTATGAAACTAATATCCTTCGTAACCTCTTTGGGCGCGAGAACGTCACGGTGTTCGAGCGCCCTTCAAAGACCACCATTACTCCAGAGCAAGAGTATGACCGTCTATGCGCCAAGTACGGCCATGAGGTCGTAGCCAAAGTCTTTGGTGAAGATGATGGTGATCGCCTAATGGAGATCGTAGAAGGTCTAATGAAAGAAGGTCAGCTTTCAGCACAAGAGAAGGCATTAGAGGGAATTCTTGAGCAAGAGCCACCAGAGACCAAGGGAGCTAAGAAACGCTAGCAGAAGGGAAGGCCACCGCTAGCAGCAGGTGTTTGGGTGCGGCTGCGGGTGTTGAAGTAACTACGGTGTGTGGGCGCGCGTAACTGCGCCCCACTGCCAACACCAAAGAAAAGCCTAGGCGGTAGTGGGGCGGTGGACTTCCATACTCATTCATACCTTCGAGCATCAAGAAAAGAGCTAATGACATGCTTCCAATCATCACCTCTCTAGTGCAAACCTTGGCCGTTAATGGCCTTGGTCTACTGGCGGGCGCGGTCCAAGCCAAAGGCAAAGAATTCATTGAGAGCAAGATTGGCGCGCGCATTCCAGACAACCCCAGTCAGGAGGATCTCATCAAGCTCAAGCAACTAGAGATTGAGCAAGAGCAACTCTTATTGCAATACACCCTGAAGCAAAAAGAACTCGAGATAGAAGAATCTAAGCTTCTTGCTGAAATGCATCGAGCCTCACAAGACAATGCCACTAATCGCTGGCAATCCGATATGGGTAGTGATTCAAAGCTATCCAAGAACATTCGCCCTGGAACACTGGTTTACATCCTCACGGCCTACCTCTTATTTGCATTGCTCTCAGCCATGGGCATCGACATTAATGAAGCCTATGTAAAGCTTCTGGGCGAATGGGGCCAGCTAGTCATGCTGGCTTACTTCGGCGGTAGATCGGTAGAGAAGATCTTTGAGATGCGCATGCACGGCTCAAATAAAAAAGAAGAAGCCAAGTGAATGCAAAGGTGAGCAGTCTAGTAACTGAGCAAGCATCTTTCTTAAGTGACGTCAGCCGTCTCATTCAGTTTGCTACTGCAGAAGGCTGGGTGATTACTGGCGGAGAGTTATGGCGCTCACCAGAGCAACAAGAGATCTACTTTAAGAGCGGTAGATCAAAGACCATGAATAGTAACCATTTAAGACGATGCGCAATTGACCTCAACTTCTTTTGGAAAGGAAAGCTGGTTTGGGACAAAGAGCTCATCCGAACTATTGGGGAATACTGGGAAAGTCTAAACCCCAAGAATAGGTGGGGCGGCAATTTCAAGGGATTTGTTGATGTGCCTCATTTTGAGAGGGTGTGTTGAGGTAAACCCTAGAGGTCCGCTATCGGCCGCTTTGATGCGTTGGATAGTTTCCGCTTAATATCACTTACTAGACCAAATCTTCCATAGGCCTGATAGGTAGCCACTTGCTGCCAACGACCGCTTCCCCGCCTCTAGAGATCGGAATTCCGACTCGAATCATTGGTTGGATTCTTGGAGGTTACAACTTTAGTTGTATGGGGCGGTACAGCCGCTCCGTGGGATTTTTCAGGACCTGTTGGTCAGATTAAGTCGTATCATTTATTTACCTTCATACCAATATGTGCTGAATCCTTGGCTAAGTCACTTCCAGATTAAGAAAACATGCTCGATTCCATAACACTGAAATTCACAGAAACGCCCGACTTGGTTCTTCCCACCACGGGGATAACTATTTTTGTAGGTCCGAATAACTCAGGGAAAAGCCTTGTGCTTAAAGAGATCGAACACGCCTTCATCACACACCCTTTTCCTAATGGCCTGCATATTCTTAAAGACTATGAGATAAAGTGGCCTTCAAAACAGGAGGTAAGTGACTCATTAGTGGGTTTTTCTTCGTTCCAACGTGAAGGCCTAGCCCTTGATGACATTATTGTTGGACGCATTAATCCAAGTGGAGGTCTAGAGACAGCGACGCTAAATAAAACTTCAATCTTTTCAATTGCCGAACAGAAAACCAATAAGTATTGGTGGGCAACCCAATTTCTCCGCTGGGGCGTTTTGAGGCTGGATGGAAGGTCGCGCTTTAATCTAACTAACGATCAGGCGGGTGGTGACCTGTTGGCAACACCGCAAAATGTACTCGCTCACTTATTTCAAGATGATGGAGCGAGGAAAAAAGTGCGCACTCTCATCAAGGATGCTTTTGGGCTCAATTTTGTTATTGATCCGACGAATCTAGGGCAATTACGCATTCGACTATCCAATCAAGAACCCCTCGCGGATGAACAATCGCTAAATCAGAGCACAAGAAATTATCACAAAGAGGCCATCCATATAAAAGATGCTAGCGATGGCGTCCAGGCCTTTACAGGTATTGTCACTGCGGTAATGTCAGGCGAGTTTCATACTATTCTCATAGACGAACCTGAAGCATTTCTACATCCGCCGTTAGCACGAAAATTGGGAAAACATCTCGGCTCCTTGGCAGCCGAGCGAGGTGGATGCCTACTTGCCTCAACTCACAGCCCGGACTTCCTTATGGGCTGTGTACAGGCAACCAAAGATGTTCGCGTTGTAAGGCTTGAATACAGCGAAGGAAAATCACGAGGAAAAATGGTCGATCCGGCTCATTTGGAGGCAATGTTTAAGAGCCCCCTCATGAGAAGTGCCAATGCGGTTGGAGGACTTTTCTATGATGGTGTCGTAGTTACCGAATCAGATAATGATAGGGCGTTCTATTCAGAGATATATCATCGCATTTCCGCGACCATGGATGACGCACCTTCACTATTGTTTATCAACGCCCAAAATAAGCAGACTATTAAAGACATAATTGGACCACTCCGGAAATTTGGGGTGCCTGCAGCAGCGATTCCAGACATAGATATAGTCAAAGACGGTGGCAAGACCTGGAATAACTGGCTCCAAGCTGCACATATGCCATCCGCTCTCCATGAGGGATACCAGGCACAGAGGGCATCTATAAAAAACTGCTTTGAGGCGACTGGCAAGGACATGAAGTCTCAAGGGGGAGTAGGCATTCTCCTCCCTTCTGACAAATCGGCTGCTGAACTTTTGTTTGATACGCTTCAGCAGTATGGAGTTTTTGTGGTTAGACGCGGTGAGCTTGAGAGTTGGCTGCCCAAGCTTGGAATACCTGGGAAAAAAACCGACTGGACGATCGCCATGCTTGAGCGCTTAGGTAGTGACCCCACCAGCCCAAGCTACGTCGTACCAGAAAATGATGATGTATGGGAATTTGTGTCAGGGGTCATGTCATGGATTAAAGACTCTGCACGAAAGGGAACGGATTGATTGGAATTAATCTCATAATTAGCCGTAGCGATAAGGGTGCTGGACAATACTAAAAGGAATCGCAATGATCAAAGCTGTAGTGAAATTTTTTGGGGCAGAGCAAGATCAATTCGGTATGCCGGTTCCTTATCATAGCTATCTCGTAGTCTCGTCGCCGTGGGAAATGCTTGGCAGTGGGATTGCTTCTGTTGTTCCCCTTTCTGAAAATGCGCCATTGTCAAAACCACACTTTCCAGTGCTGCAAGGGGGTGAACGTGCTGCACTTGATGTTGCCCTACAAGCGCTTTCGCATGAGCCAAAGAACATTGGCCTTAAACTGCTTTTCCACGAAGGTTAATGGCATACCGCAGGCTGAATCTAGTCAGAGGTCCAATGTCTGCTTTGGCGGGGCAATGGAGGTTTCTTAAAGATTATTAACTAACGCTTGTGGGTCGTTAAAGGCTAATTATTAATAAACTCTTCCCATTCGCCCATTAATCTGCAGCGCTTATCCAATTGATCCTGCCGCCTATAAGCAGCCTCAGCTTTATTTTTAATGGTATGCGCTAAAGCTAGCTCAACTGTTTCATTTGAATAGTCGGTAGTCTCGGCTGCCCAATCCCTAAATGTTGATCTAAAGCCGTGGGGAACATATCCAGAATACTTTGGCATCTTTCTCATCATAGAAAGTAGCGCCATATTGGAAAGATGAGACTCTTCTTTATGCAGTGATCCTGGAAATAAATAGCTACTCACGCTGATGGTTTTTAGATGTTCAAGAATTTCCATCGCTCTAGCATTTAGCGGAACACGATGTTCTTTTCCAGCCTTCATTCGCACCGCAGGAATTACCCACACCTTAGTTTCTAAATTGAACTCAGTCCACTTGCTCTCAATAACTTCGCTTGTGCGAGTGGCCGTCAGAATTAATAGCTCTAATGCCAAGGCAGAATAACCATTGTGTTTACGAAGATCTTTTACAAATTCCCCGATGCGCTGAAACGGTAGGGCTGGGTGATGGCTCTTCTTCTGAATCTTTTTAGCCTTGGGTAGTAAATGTCCTAGCGCACCTTTTAGGCGTGCCGGGTTATCCCCTTTGATGTATTCATGAGCCTTACACCAGTCAAAGATAACTTCAATACGTTGCCTGACCCTGGTGGCAGTTTCTGTGCGGACATTCCAGAAGGTGCCTTCAATCTCACCATTCTTCCTCTTAATATCCTGCTCTAGCAATTTGGCAATATGGCTGGTATTGATTTGATCCACGCGTAATTTGCCAATCTCTGGATAAGCAAAGGTGGCAATCGTATTTCTCCATTGGTCAGCGTGCTTGGAGCTCTTCCATTCCGCTTTCCTGGCCTCGATACAGAGTTCAGCAGCTTCTTTAAAGGTAATGCCACTATTAATAGCAGCTATTTTCTTGCTCTGAGTCTTGTGGCGATCCTCTGTTGGATCAATGCCGTCTAAGACCATTTGACGCAATTCAAGGGTTTTGCGACGCGCATCGGCTAATGACCGAGCCTCCAAGGAGCCCAAGCCCATTTCACGTCTTTTAAATAGGGTGGGGCTGGTATAGCGAAAGATCCAGCTGCGCTTAAAGCTATTTACCCCTTTTGATACTTGAATATATAGACCCTTGGATTCTGGGTCAGCATGGTACCCAGGGCTTATGATTGACACAAGACCTCGTGCCGTAAAGCTAATTTTTTTACCTTCTTCCAAGCTTCAACACCCCATTCTCTACCCACCACTGTACCCACCACGAATGCATAGATTTTAGTGGGTTAGAGAGGGCTAGTCGGGAGTGTGGTTAACCAAAAAACCTATATAGATAAAGGCCTTCAGGGTTTTGGTGGAGCTCTTCGGAGGGCTCATTTATGGACGCCTCTTCCGCCATGTATCAAGAAAACCACCTTCGGGTGGTTTTTTCTTTGGAACTTACCGTAATATCTTGCTAATTAAGATTTAAAAATAAAACCAATTAAAAGATGGAGAAAATATGATCTTTGCAATTTTGTTGATGGATAAGCCTGGTACTGCTGACTTGCGTGTACAAATCCGTCCAGAACACCGCGCATACTTGGCGCAACTTTCTGACCGCATGGCTTTTGCTGGACCGATGACTTCTGATGACGGTAAGACTACAGTTGGTAGCTTGCTCGCAATCGACTTTCCTAGCAGGGCAGATGTGGAAGCTTGGTTAAAGGATGAGCCCTATACCAAGGCAGGGGTTTATGAAAAGCCAATCATCCATGTATTTAATAATATGTGGGAGCAAAAAGCAGGCTTTCCGCCAGCAAAATAAACCCATAATTTAAGCGGGGCTGTTACTTTTGGTATATCATCTGGTGATATACCATGAGTGATGGGAAATCGTGGAGTTATCACTCTTTTAGATCTGCACCAAGAGGTCATTGATCAAGGTGATGGTTACTGGGTAAAGATTGAGGCTTGGGAGGTAGCTGTTGGCGAGGCAATACCGCACGGGGTGCGCTATTCATTAACCTTGCACAACCCCAAGGACTTGCGAATTTTGGGTTATGACAATGCTCATGCGGTAAGGCTTAGATCAGGCTATTCAGGTAGAAAGTTGGCATTCGATCACAGGCATCGTAGTTCAAGTGACCCAGGCGTTGTCTATGAGTTTAGGGATGCGCACCAACTCCTAAGTGATTTTTTTGTCGATGTTGATAAAGTCTTAAAGGTAGATAAAGATATATGAAAGTCATCAAAATAGGGATTGCATCACAAAAAGATATTCGGGCTCGCGTCTTGGCCATTGCTAAGGGCGATTTAAAACCAAAGGCATCTGATCCGAAGATATGGTTTACCTCGATGCGTTCACTGGCGCAGGTATTGAGCGACGAAAACAGGGCTCTTTTACATGTCATTAGAGCAACTAAGCCTGTATCGATTTCTGAGCTAGCCGAGCTTACCGGAAGAAAGCAAGGGAACTTATCCCGCACGCTAAAAACAATGTCTCATTACGGCTTGGTCAAAATGCTCCAAGAGGCCAAGGCCCTGAGGCCCGTGGCATGTGGCGATCGCTACGAAATCAGTATTCAATAATTTAAAGCGGCTTTATCTGTAGCTTTCTAAATTTAATGACGCCACCAGCAGATTGCAGGGCAATAGGGCCTTCAGAATATTTGCTATCCTGACCATTAGCCACTGTCACAACGCCATTCATCATGACCTTAAAATTGGGACCATTTGCAATAATCTCCATGGTGTTCCAGCGTCCACCGGCCTTAGGTACCGGGTCAACTTTAGCAACATCCACAATAGCGCCGGTTCCGTACGCTTGTTCGGGGCGGGTATCCCAAATATTGATTTCATAACAAGTGGATTGACTCACCTTGTTAGGGTCTTGGCAGCGAATGAAAATGCCGCTATTCGTATTGGACTCAGCATAAAACTCAGCCTTGATGACAAAGTTTTTGTAAGTCTTAGTGCTGACTAAAAAACCATTGGGCTTATTGCCTTCGACAATACCATTACCAATGACCCAGTTGGCGCTCCCAATAATGCTCCACCCACTCAAACTTACGCCATCAATCAGATCGGTAAAGCCATCAGAGTTTTGGGCAATAGCAACACCACCGATCGATAGAGCGGCAAGGCACACAACAGATAAGGCCAGTTTTTTGAGGAATGTTTTCATGGGTCTCCTGAGGGGGGTATATTTATTATTCTGCGTTCATTTTCATTGTTACTGATATTGACCTATAAAGACAAGTAGATGCTTTCCCTCACAAACCCCCGAATAAAGCGATGGTCTCTGCGTTTGGCGGGACTTTTTATTCTGATAGCCGCCTTATTCTGGTTGGGAAGCCATTTGTTGCTGCCTGGCTTGATTAAAAAGTCCCTAACTGAATATGGCAACAAGATTGGTTATGAGATCTCCTATCAAGACCTCAGTCTTTCTCCGTTGCGGCTGAGGGTGGAGCTTGATGGTCTTCACTTGGCAAAAGAAGGTGGCTCTAAATTGCTGGAATTTAAAAAGCTAGCAATTACCCTCAAGTGGACAAAGCTGGCTATAGGGGAGCTGGGCTTTGATGAGATTTTGCTGGAAGAGCCTAAAGTGTTGGTCGAGAAGAGTCCGCCTAAGGGCATGCACGCAGGGTCCTGGAATTGGCAGGAATTGATTGCTGCCGTTGAAAAGGCGATGCCTCCTACAGACCCCAAAGAGCTCAAGAAGCCTCTCAAAATATCGATCGATGAATTTATCGTCAGTTCAGCTTCTTTAAGTTTGGTGGATGATTCGAGCAAATTAAAAGAATCACTCAACCCGTTTACGATGAAGTTGCTTAATGTAGCCAATTACGATAAGGATGGTTTAGTGACTGGGGTCCGTGGTCAATACGACTTTAATCTTGGTGCCTTGCAGTTATTAATACCTGGAATCAATAAAACTATTGCGTATCGCCATGTTGCTATTACAGGTGGATTGGATAATCCTCAGCCAGGTAACTTAGGCGCGCAGCTCAACTTGAAGTTGGACGATGGTGAGATACGCTCACACTGGGATTTCAATACCAGCTCGAAGTCAGTTAATGGCAAGTTAGAAATTCACAATCTTGCAACCGCGCCAATCGTCGCTCTATTGCCAGCTAATAAAGAGCTCATCGGTACCAGTGGCCTGATGAATGCCGATCTAATCGTGAAGATAGGCGGTGAGACTGATTTGGTTACGGGCGATATTCATATTGCAGACTTAGCAATACTAGAGAAAGGGCAAAAAAATCCACTGATTGTTTGGAAGATGGCGGATATTCGTCAGTTTGAATATCAATCCGTTAAGTCAAAACAGGGTTCCAACAATAGCCTCTCAATAGATGAGTTGGCCATTGATGCGCCAACCCTGCAATTTGAAATTAATGAAGAAGGGTTCTCAAACTTTAGAAGGCTATTTGCTAAGTCAGCAGTAGAAACAAAGTCTGAGCCTGTGGCTGCCTCTAAGAATGCAGATCCTTCTGCATTCAGTTTGGATATTCGATCCACTCTTCTGAAGAATGGGGAAGTGTACTTTTCGGATATGGCGATGCATCCTAACTTCAAGGTGGATGTGAAGAAGTTCAATGCCACTCTTTTGGGGGTCAGCAATACTCCTGGTCGATTTGCCACTGTGGCGATGGATGGCGTTGTTGCTGGCTCGGGAAGTATGCGAGTAAAAGGTCAAGCATCATTTGATGATCCACGACGTAATCATGACATCTTGATGAGTTTTAGAAACCTTCCGCTGACTGCCTTCAATCCTGCAGTCATGACATTCGCAGGCTATCAAATTACCAGTGGACGACTAAACCTCAATCTCAATTACAAAGCCAATGATGGCGAACTCAATGGAAGTAATCAGATCATTATTAAGAAGGTGGTGCTGGGTGATGAGGTGCCGGACTTTACTGGCAAAAAATTACCGCTAGGCTTAGCAATTGCTTTGTTAGAAGACTCTGATGACACGATTGACGTTACGGTTCGGATTGCAGGCAATGTTGACTCTCCAGAATTTAGTGCCAGTGGCTTGGTTTGGCAGGCCATAAGTAATGTTCTAACAAACGTAGCAACAGCACCATTTAGAGCTCTTGCATCTATTTTGGGTATGGGTGGCGAAGAGGGTGTTAATGCAGTGCCTGGAGAGACGATCTTTCTGGTTGCTGATCAAGATCGCCTAGAAAAATTTGGCGAGTATTTGGTGAGGCGCCCGAACTCGAACTTAGAGATCATCGGTACTTATGATCCTGTGCAGGACAAGAAGGAGCTTGCAAGAGCTAAGGCAGATGGTGCCATTTTGCTAGATGCTGGTTTTAAGTTGACCCCTGGAGAGCCGGTACCCACCCCCTCATTTACAGACCCGAAAGTGCAGTCAGGCCTGACAGCTGCATATGCCCAATACATAGGGCGCATCAAGCTTGGACAACGTCTTTTGACACTTCCAGATGGCGAGAAGCGCAATGAGCAACTGCATGAGGAATTAATCGCTGGAATAGGTATCACTGATGCCGAGCTTCAAGAATTGGCGAAAAATAGGGCGATGATGGCCTATGGCTTCATGGTTAAGGCTGATCCCAGTCTTAAGGACCGTATTCAGCTAGGTGATGTGAAGACTGTAGAGGCTGGAAAAGAGGGCATACCTCTCGATGTTGAGATCAGAATCAAGTAGACTTGAGGCCATGAATTCAACAAAATTGCCCATTCTCCCTGTAATTACATTCTTAGTCGCTTTAGGCCTTGTAGGCTGTGGCTCTATTGAATCGGCTGCCCAAGACGATTGCACATCAATTGGTTGGCAAATTGGCAGCAAGGGTTACCAGGATTGCTACAAAGCCAGACTGTATGAGCGCAAGTTGGACTACTCACTTCCTCCTGGCGACCAGCCTTCACCATCCCTCCTATAGTAGGGTAAACCC
Source organism: Polynucleobacter sp. Tro8-14-1 (assembly GCF_018881655.1). Taxonomy (GTDB): domain Bacteria; phylum Pseudomonadota; class Gammaproteobacteria; order Burkholderiales; family Burkholderiaceae; genus Polynucleobacter. Next base: position 50,156 of record NZ_JACVPX010000009.1, on the reverse strand, counting down.
TTAGTTAAAGTCCTTGAGCGCCGTCAAGGACATAGGACCTTAAATAACCCAAAATTAAGCGTTATTTTGCGTATTGATGACCGGCTAAGTATTTGGCTTAGCAGGGTTTTTTGATGCGCAAAGTGGGATAAGGCTCTGCATTGGTGCTGAGTACAAAATAGCAATAAATAGAAAATTAGAGACTACGAACTATGAATCATCCAAAGCCTTCTGGAGAAGTCAAAGCAGTTGCTGTTGCAACCGCAGATGATTTGAGGGAAACCATTCGCCGTAAGAGCAAATTGAAGGGGCGTCAAGCAGATGATGTTTCAGTTGCTGAAGTTCGTCAGCTCATTGGTAATGCGCCACATCGTCGTGACCTATTAATTGAAAATCTTCACAAGCTTAATGATGAATACCGCGCTTTGCATGACCGACATTTAGTGGCATTAGCCAAGGAAATGAATCTGCCAATGGCAGAGGTGTATGAAGTAGCAACTTTCTACCACCACTTTGAAGTAGTGCGTGGTAACGATCCGGTAGCGGATATTCTGATTCGCGTTTGTGACGGCATTGCCTGTGAATTGGCGGGGGCGCAAAACCTATTGGCCAAGTTGCCAAGTATCTTAGGTAATCCGAATATCAAAGTTGCTGCAGCTCCATGCGTGGGACGTTGCGAGCAAGCTCCTGTAGCAGTAGTTCATCAATATCCAGTTCTGTTTGCAACAACAGACAAAGTGCAGGCAGCCGTTAATAACAAGCTCACCACTCAGCCAATGGCTAAAGATGATGCCGTCTTTGATCCCGCTGCCTTAGCAGAGCAGGGCGTTTCTCCTCAGGGTGAAATGCAAGCTGTCTCTCCTGACTATGTTGGCTATGAGTCATACCGCGCTAAAGGTGGTTACGCTTTAGCTAAAGAAATTTTCGACGGCAAGAAAGATGCCGAAAGCATCATCAAGGCGATGGAAAGCTCTGGCTTGCGCGGCTTAGGCGGTGCAGGATTCCCAGCGGGTCGTAAGTGGCGCATTGTGAAAGATCAAGTAGCTCCTAAATTGATGGCAGTGAACATCGACGAAGGTGAGCCAGGAACATTTAAGGATCGCACCTACTTAGAGCGTGATCCACATCGTTTCTTAGAAGGGCTTCTCATTGCAGCAAGCGTGGTTGGTATTGATGCTTGCTATATCTATTTACGTGATGAGTACCACGGCTGCCGTGAGTTACTTGAAGCTGAATTAGCAAAACTCAAAGCTAATCCACCATTTAAATTACCGAATATTGAACTACGTCGTGGTGCTGGTGCTTATATTTGCGGTGAAGAATCTGCCATGATTGAAAGTATTGAAGGCAAGCGCGGTGAGCCGCGCATGCGTCCCCCATACATCGCCCAAGTTGGATTGTTTGGGCGCCCAACCTTAGAACACAACTTTGAGACGCTGTACTGGGTGCGCGATATTGTTCAGCGTGGACCTGAGTGGTTTAGCTCTTTTGGTCGTCACGATCGCAAAGGCTTACGAAGCTTTAGCGTTAGCGGGCGCGTGAATAAACCTGGTGTGAAGTTGGCTCCTGCCGGCATCACTATTCAAGAATTGATTGATGAGTACTGTGGTGGCATGCAGGACGGCCACAAGTTCTACGGCTATTTGCCTGGTGGCGCATCAGGGGGTATTTTGCCTGCGACCATGAACGACATTCCGCTCGACTTCGATACGTTGCAGCCTTACGGTTGCTTTATCGGCTCTGCTGCTGTGATGGTGTTCAGCGACAAAGACAAAGCGCGTGATATGGCTTTGAATGTGATGCATTTCTTTGAGCATGAGAGTTGTGGTCAGTGCACACCTTGCCGGGTAGGTACTGGTAAAGCTGCTAAATTGATGCAAGCCAAATCATGGGACCAAGAAACTTTAGAAGACTTGGCAACTGTGATGGTAGATGCTTCTATTTGTGGTCTGGGTCAAGCCGCACCAAATCCTATTCGTTGTATTCATAAATATTTCCCTGAAGAAGTTCAATAAGGAAGTACCTTAATAAAAATTCAGGGAATAACGAGACAAACATGAACGCACCAACAAATCCAAAAGAACTCGAATTACAAACCGTAGAGTTCAAGCTCGATGGCAAGACGATCGTTTCATACGAAGGCGAAACGATTCTCAAAGCTGCTAAGCGACACGGTATTGATATTCCTCATCTGTGCTTTAAAGATGGTTACCGTCCTGACGGCAACTGCCGTGCTTGCGTAGTGGAAATTAATGGCGAACGTACTTTAGCGCCAAGCTGCTGCAGAAGTGCTACTCCAGGAATGGAAGTTAAGGCTAATAGCGAGCGCGCTGTTAAGAGCCAGAAGCTGGTTCTGGAGATGTTGCTCTCCGATATGCCTGATGAAGGTTTTAAGTGGGTGGGCGATAGCAAAGAAGAAGAGCAACAAAACCAGCATGGTGAGTTAAGTACTTGGGCTGCACGTATGGACGTCACTGTTCGCCCAGAACTCAAAGCGCTGCGTCGTGAGAAAGTTAGCAGTGATATTTCTCATCCAGCGATGGCTGTCAATTTGGATGCATGTATTCAATGTAATCGCTGTGTACGCGCTTGTCGTGAAGAGCAAGTAAATGATGTGATCGGCTACGCTATGCGTGGCAGTCATAGTGAGATCGTATTCGACCTAAATGATCCGATGGGCGACAGTACTTGCGTTGCCTGTGGCGAATGTGTGCAGGCTTGCCCAACTGGCGCATTGATGCCTAAGGGTTTGATTGGTTCCCAAACGGTGGATCGCAAGGTAGACTCCGTTTGCCCATTCTGTGGTGTTGGTTGCCAAATTACTTACAACGTCAAAGACGAAAAAATTGTTAGTGTTGAAGGTCGTGATGGCCCAGCAAACCACAATCGTTTATGCGTTAAAGGCCGTTTTGGTATGGATTACATCCATAACCCACAACGCCTCACCAAACCATTAATTCGTAAAGCGGGCGTTCCAAAGGATGAGTCCATCCTTGAAGGCAAGCAAGACTGGTCAGACATCTTCCGTGAAGCTAGCTGGGAAGAGGCTTTGGAGTTTGCTGCTGGAGGCCTTAAGAAATTAAAAGATCAACATGGCTTAAAAGTATTGGCGGGCTTTGGTTCTGCCAAAGGCAGTAATGAAGAGGCTTATCTCTTCCAAAAGTTGGTTCGTACCGGCTTTGGTAGCAATAACGTAGACCATTGCACACGTCTTTGCCATGCATCCTCTGTGGCAGCGCTTCTCGAAGGTGTTGGCTCTGGTGCGGTAAGTAATCAGGTTAATGATGTTGAGCATTCCAGCTTAATTTTCTTGATTGGTTCCAATCCAACTGCCAATCACCCAGTTGCTGCCACCTGGTTCAAAAACGCTGCCAAACGTGGCGCAAAAATTGTTTTGTGTGATCCTCGTAAGACCGAGATTAGTAAACATGCTTGGCGCACAATGCAGTTCAAGCCGGATACCGATGTGGCGATGCTCAATGCGATGATCTATACGATTATTGAAGAAGGCTTGGTTGATAAGGACTTTATTCAAAATCGCTCGAATAACTTTGAAGCCTTAAAAGAAAACATCAAAGGTTATAGCCCTGAAGCAATGGCGCCAATCTGTGGTATCCCAGCAGAAACCTTGCGTGAAGTGGCGAGAGAGTTTGCTACCACCAAATCAGCCATGATTTTATGGGGCATGGGCGTAAGTCAACACGTGCACGGTACAGACAATGCACGTTGCTTAATTGCTCTTGTAAGTATTACTGGCCAAATCGGTAAGCCTGGATCGGGCTTGCATCCATTGCGTGGTCAAAATAACGTGCAGGGCGCTAGTGATGCTGGTTTGATTCCGATGATGTTCCCGAACTATCAGCGTGTTGATAATCCAGAAGCGCATGCTTGGTTTGAGAAGTTCTGGGGTACGCCATTAGATAAAAAACCTGGCTATACCGTGGTGGAGATCATGCATAAGATCACTGCACCTGATTCTGATCCAGACAAGATTCGCGGCATGTTTGTCGAAGGTGAAAATCCTGCGATGAGTGATCCGGATTTAAATCATGCGCGTCATGCATTAGCGGCTCTTGAGCACTTGGTTGTACAAGATATCTTCATGACTGAGACAGCATTGCTTGCTGACGTAGTCTTGCCTGCAAGTGCTTGGCCTGAGAAGGTTGGCACCGCTAGCAATACTGACCGTATGGTGCAAATGGGCAAGAAGGCGATTAATCCTCCAGGTGATGCAAAACCTGACTTGTGGATCATTCAAGAGATTGCTAAGCGTATGGGTCTGAATTGGAGCTATCAAGGTCCGGATGCCGGTGTTGCTGAGGTTTATGACGAAATGCGTCAAGCAATGCATGGCGCGATCAACGGAATTACCTGGGAGCGCCTAGAAAAAGAATCTAGCGTTACTTATCCATGCTTGTCTGCCGAAGATCCAGGTCGCCCAATTGTCTTTAATGACAAGTTTGATACCAAAGATGGGCGAGTGAAGTTAGTGCCAGCCGATATCATTCCGGCGAATGAGCGTCCTGATGCTGAATATCCATTTGTATTGATTACTGGTCGTCAGTTAGAGCATTGGCATACCGGCAGTATGACGCGTCGTGCCACTGTGCTCGATGCGATTGAGCCTATGGCTACCGTGTCGATGAATGGCGAGGATATGACCCAGTTAGGCGTTACGGCGGGTGATGTGATTACCGTTCAATCTCGTCGTGGTGATGTAGGTATTCACGTGAGAAGAGATGATGGCACACCAAGAGGCGTGATCTTTATACCGTTTGCCTACTATGAGGCTGCGGCTAACTTGATTACCAACTCAGCGCTAGATCCATTTGGCAAGATTCCAGAGTTTAAGTATTGCGCTGTGAAGCTTGCTAAGGGTGGGGAAGTAGCCAAGATCATGGGCTATGGCACGAATGCCCCAGGTGGATCTAAGGTGATGTCTAACGTTTAATTTGAACAGCCCCCTAAAACCCCGTCCTGGTGGCGGGGTTTTTCTTTTTGACTTGCTTGAATTGGATGATGTAGATACAATGTAGACACATTTAGAGGGGCTCATATGCAAACAATTATTAAAAAGTGGGGTAACAGCCCAGCTTTGCGTTTAAATGCTGCGGTGATGAAGTCCGCCCAATTGAATATTGATCAACTTGTTTCTGTAAAAGTGCAAAAGGGTCGAATTGTGATTGAGCCAATGACTAAACAAGAGTATCCACTGGATGAGCTATTGTCCGGAATTACCGCTAAGAATTTGCATGGTGAGGCCGACTTTGGTGGGCCCGTTGGCAAAGAGCTTCTCTAATGGTTAGGGCTTATGTGCCAGAGGCTGGTGATGTAGTCTGGCTAGTGTTTGACCCTCAGGCGGGAAGAGAGCAGGCTGGTCGTCGACCTGCTGTTGTGTTGACCCCAGAGGGTTACAACAAAAAAACAAATTTATTGGTTTGCTGCCCATTAACAACCCAGATTAAAGGCTACCCCTTTGAGGTGTTGGTTGAGATCGATGGGGTGCAATCTGCTATCTTGTCTGACCAAGTGAAGTCTCTGGATTGGAAAATAAGAAAAGCAAAGTATAAAAATACAGTGAATCCAAGGACCCTCACTGAAGTAAGGGCTAAGGTGAAGTCTTTGCTCTCAATCGGTTAGGCAGCAAGTACCCAATGTTAGAGCGGAATTTATGTAGTTACGTGAAGACCATCACTGCTGAGAACGGTTATTCCAAGGAAGAGCAGGCTCAATTCTTGGCGCGATTGGAGCGTGCGTGCATAGATAATCCAGAGCTACCACCCACCTTTGTAGCTAACTGTCTTCTATCGCTTTCTGAGTCTAAGTTTGACGAATTGCTTCCTTTTGCGTCGTGCGACAAAGGAATTTAAAGGCAACCCCTATTTCTAATGCCAGTTAGAATAAACCCCCTATGGCCAGTTCCAAACCCTCCTTAAATACCACTGCAAACGCCGATCTTCCTGTCCTTATTATTGGGGCTGGATTAGCCGGCTTAACCGTTGCCCTCCATATGGCTGAATCTCAGCCAGTGATTTTGATGGCTAAACGGGGCTTAGGTGAAGCTGCTACAGCTTGGGCCCAGGGCGGTATTGTTGGCGTTGTCGACAAAGAGCATGACAGTATTGATTCTCATGTGGCCGATACTTTGGATGCGGGTGCCGGTCTCGTAGTGGAATCGACTGCACGCTATATCGCCGAAGAAAGCGCTGATGCAATTCGTTGGTTGGTAGAGCAGGGCGTTCCATTTACAGAAGATAAATCTGGCCCAATGGGTTTGCACTTAACGCGTGAGGGTGGCCATAGCCATCGTCGCATCGCTCATGCTGCCGATGCTACCGGTAAAGCAATTCATGAAGTGCTGCTAGATAAGGCTAAAGCACATAAAAATATTCAGATCTTGGAGCATTGGATCGCACTTGATCTCATCACCAATCGTCAGCTCGATGCTAAGACTCAACGTACTAAGCCCAATCGTTGTTACGGTGTTTATGCGCTCGATATTAAAAATAATCGCGTAGAAACCATCGAAGCAAAGTCAGTGGTATTGGCTACAGGTGGCGTTGGTAAGGTTTACCGCTACACCAGCAATCCCGATACTGCGACCGGCGACGGTATTGCCATGGCTTGGCGTGCGGGTTGCCGCGTGGGCAATATGGAATTTATTCAGTTTCATCCTACATGTTTGTATCACCCGAGCGATCGCACCTTCCTGATTACCGAAGCAATGCGCGGTGAGGGTGGTTTACTGAAGTTACCTGATGGCACGCGTTTTATGCCAGAGCATGATGACCGCAATGAATTAGCTCCACGTGACATTGTTGCTAGAGCTATCGACTTTGAAATGAAGAAGCACGGCTTGGACTATGTCCATCTAGATGCTACACATTTAGGCGAGGCATTTATTAAAGAGCATTTCCCGATGATCTATGCGCGTTGCATGAGCCTTGGTTTAGATATCACTAAAGAGCCTATTCCCGTAGTGCCTGCTGCGCATTACACCTGTGGTGGTGTAGTGACAGACCTCAAAGGGCGCACTGACTTGCCAGGTCTTTATGCAGTTGGCGAAGCAACCTATACCGGCCTACATGGAGCTAATCGTTTGGCTAGTAACTCCTTATTAGAGTGCGTCGTCATTGGTAAGGCGGCGGCAGAGGATATATCCAATCTCAAGACTCCAGTGATGCCTGCGCTCCCTTTATGGGATGAGAGTCAGGTTGAGGATGCGGATGAACAAGTCGTTATTGCCCATAACTGGGATGAGCTACGCTCCCTGATGTGGAATTATGTTGGCATTGTGAGAACCAATCGTCGTCTTGAACGGGCCCTACATCGCATTAAGCTGTTGCGCTACGAGGTGCAAGAGTATTACGCCAACTTCAAAGTAACGCGCGATTTAATTGAGCTCAGAAACCTCTTAGAGTGCGCAGAGCTCATTGTGCGTTCAGCCTTGATGCGAAGAGAAAGCCGTGGCCTTCATTACAGCCGCGACTACCCGGGTACCTGGGCTGTGTCATACCCAACCATTCTTACCCCTCAAGCAGAGGGTGCTGAGAGCGATTCAGCCACTTAAAAGCGCATTCCAAGCCCTTAAATCAGGGTTTTTGGTGATAAGCTAGACATATCTCAAGAGGAATGTCATGGCTAGCATTAAAGAGGAAATCTACGAACATATCTCTGCCGTTTATCAAACGGCAGCAGATGAGATCAAGAATTGGTTTAGTGCTTTAAGAGAAGTCTGGCCACTTGTTTTCTTATTAATACTTGCGCTATCTATTCTGATTTGGTTTGCAAAGCCTGCACCACCCAATAAAGTATTAATGGCAACCGGTACCGGTGGCTCCTACAAAGTATTAGGTGAAAAATATAAGATCTATTTTGAGAAAAAGGGAATTAAGCTCGAACTGGTAGAGACCCATGGCTCAAAAGAAAATCTACAGTATTTAATTGATCGCAAGGATCCAATCCAAGCGGCCCTTGTTCAGGGTGGAATGATTGCAGTAGACAATCTCTCTGGTGTGGAATCCCTTGGTAGTGTTGACTATGAGCCAGTTTGGATGTTTTACCGAAAGAATGCCTTCAATGAAAGCATTCATGTATCTGATAGAGATATTGCCAAACTCAAAATCAATATTGGCCCGGTAGGGAGTGGAACACGTACGCAGGCTCTTGGCATATTTAAACTCAATGGCTTGAATGGTGATGCCCCTAATTTGCTCGGCCTTGGCAATGCCGAAGGTGTTCATGCCTTAGAACGTGGCGAAATTGATGCTGTGATCTTGGTGGATGGTTTTGATTCACCAAATGTGCAAAGTCTCATTAAAAATCCAGGCATTAAGTTAGCTTCATTTACGCGTGCAGATGCCTACACTCGGTTATTGCCCTATTTTGAGGAAGTGTCTGCACCCATGGGCGGCTTTGATCTTGGAAAAAATATTCCTGATCACCCCATACAGTTAATTTCGACTACAACTAATCTTTTAATAGATAACCGCCTCCACCCAGCAATCCAAGTTTTATTTCTTGAGGCTGCCCGAGAAATTAACGGTAACAAATCCTATTTTTCTAAAGCGGGAGAGTTTCCGGCCTATATGAATACCGAAGCGCCATTGAGTGATGAGGCAAAGTTCTTCTATGAAAAAGGCACTCCGACATTAATGAAGTATTTGCCATTTTGGCTCGCCGAGTTCTTGGAGCGCATGTTCTTCCTGTTGCTTCCCTTTGCTGCTTTTGCTTATCCGATTATTAAGTCAATTCCAACATATAGAACCAACCTGGCTAAGAAGCAAATTAACTCGATTTATAAAGAGCTGGATAAATTTGAGCAGAACACGATTCAAACCTTTGACCCTAATCGTCGCAGTGAATATATTGAGGTACTCAATGAGATGGAGCGCAGAATACTCAGATCAAAAGCAGCAAAGCTAGCCACTGCTGAATGCTATAGCCTGCGAAGCAATATTGAATTTATTCGCAACGCCCTGGAGAAGCAGGTTATTTACAAGGGTAGGTAGGGAAATTTAGTGCGATTGCTCGCAAGCGTAATAAATGTATTAAATCTCAGGACACCCTGGCCCATTGGGTTCCAGGGTTGCGTCTTGGGCTCTAGCTATATCGTCCAATGCTCTTGCTATAAATTCAACATCTCCATTTGATTCCTCAATGCATGCTTGAAGATAGAGGGCCATCTCCTGGGGTGTGCGTAAATGTTCTGCCACATCATAGGGGCTTGTAGTTTTGTTTTTCATCTTCCCTCTCGCGGTGTAGATACAAGGCTTCTCACATGACGCGCATAGCTTATGTGACTTAACTCTATAGATTTGCACGGAATTCTTCTATAAAAGCCGGTTACTTGCAACCCTAATTCATTGTCGGATACAATGTTATAGCACTGAGTGCTATATATTAAAATCTCGACTATGAAAGTAGTCTTAAAAACAAAAACATTCGATCGTTGGGCAAGAAAAATTATTGGAGCTATAGAACTTTGTAATGCTGCTAGAGAGATAGAGCGAGGAGTTTATGAGGCTGACTTAGGTGGCGGGGTATGTAAAAAGAGAATCCCACTTCCAGGTCAGGGCAAAAGCGGGGGCATTCGCACTATTGTTGCCAAGAAAAACAAGGAAGCAATTATTTTTATCGTTGGCAGGGAAAAGAGTTATCCCGGCTCTGACTTTAGTAATGTCGAGCAAGAGGCGGCAACGATTATTGCTAAGTCATTCGAAAAGGCGGATAGAAATAGATTGCGGGTACTGGTTAGGGCTGGAATATTGAAGGAGCTAAATTGCAATGAGTAAAAAATTAAAATCTGATGATAGAAGGGTGCTTGACGAGCTATTGGAAATGGCGCAGGCATTGGAGGAGCGCGGTCTTTTAACCAAGCATGATTATGCAAAAATGAAGACTCTTTGCTTAGAAAAGCCACCTTTATTTACACCTAAAAAAGTGACAGATATACGCATTCATCAAGCAAGAATGAGTCAATCCATTTTTGCCTCACTACTAAATGTAAGCGTCTCTACAGTACAAAAATGGGAGTCGACAGGTTCTGGAAAACACCCTAGCGGTGCCGCTGCCAAGCTACTTCAGCTAATTGAAACTAAGGGTATTCAAGTGCTATTGGTATAACCAAATTGCTACAAAATGCGCATTGAGAAATCAACCGCATTCACATCCTTGGTGAGTTTTCCAAGGGAGATGCGATCAACGCCAGTGCTTGCAATGGCGCGCATTTGATCTAGGTTGATACCACCAGAGGCTTCCAGCAAAGCACGTCCAGCGGTAATGGCAACAGCTTGCTTCATTTGATCGGTATTGAAGTTATCAATCAAAATACTTTTCGCACCCGCAGCTAAAGCCTCTTCAAGCTCAGCAAAGTTTTCTACTTCAATCTGAATATCCACTCCAGCATTCAGTGCTTGAGCATTCTTTAGGGCTGCCGTAACACTACCAGCTGCAGCAATATGATTTTCTTTGATGAGAATTCCATGCCAAAGAGCGAGACGTTGATTTTTTCCACCACCCACTAACACTGCATACTTCTGGGCCTGACGTAATCCAGGAACGGTTTTACGTGTATCTAATACCGCGCAGCCCTTTGGATTCGGGCTAGCGCCGGCAATCGCATCAACGTGCTGGCGAGTAATACTAGCCGTCCAAGAAAGTGTTTGTAGGAAATTAATACAAGTACGTTCAGCAGAGAGCAGGGCTTGTGAGTCAGCTTCAATATCGCAAACCTTGGCATCGGGTTTCATCATGTCGCCCTCTAGGTAATGCCAAGTTACTTTGGAGTTGGGATCGAGTTTCTTCAGCGTGCCTTCAAACCAATCTACACCACATAGAACGGCTTCTTGACGAACAATGAGCTGAGCCTTTACTGGCTTGCTCGGAACGAGTTTGGCAGTCCAATCACCAGTGCCGATATCTTCCATCAGCGCATCATGAATATTGCGTTGGCGAGCCTGCTCTAAGGTTTCGTTATATTCAAACATATATAAATATAAAGATTAAGCGGCGCCAATATTTTTTACAAAACCATGCTGCGCTTTTGCTAAGAGGTCCGGATGATTTTTAGTGAAGTCGAGCATGCGCTCAATGCAACCTAATGCTTGAACACGAATAGGTTCTTCGATGAAGATTTCACCGGAAGCGTTTTCTAGGCAATTCAAAATTCCTTGTAAGCCATTCATGGCCATCCATGGGCAGTGCGCACAACTTTTACAGGTTGCGCTATTGCCAGCAGTTGGCGCTTCAATCAGTTTCTTATTGGGGGCTAGCTGACGCATGCGATGCAAGATGCCATTATCGGTAGCAACAATGTATTCAGTAGCAGCGCCTTCAACCACAGCTTTAATCATGGCGGAGGTAGAGCCCACAACGTCTGCAAGGTCAACGACTGCTTGCGGTGACTCTGGGTGAACCAAGATCATCGCGTTAGGGTGAGCGGCCTTCAAAAGTTCAAGCTCCACAGCTTTAAATTCATCATGAACAATGCAAGCGCCATTCCATAGCATCATATCTGCGCCAGTTTGTTCTTGAATGTAACGACCCAAATGACGATCGGGTGCCCACAAGATTTTTTTACCTTCAACTTTGAGTTGATGCACGATCGCTAGAGCACAAGAACTCGTTACCATCCAATCTGCTTGCGCTTTGACTGCGGCACTAGTGTTGGCATACACAACGACAACGCGATCAGGATTCGCAGCTCTAAAGGCAGCAAAGTCAGAAGCATCACAACCTAAGTCTAATGAACAAGTAGCATCGAGATCAGGCATGAACACGCGTTTTTCTGGGCTGAGAATCTTTGCAGACTCACCCATGAAGCGAACGCCGGCAACAATCAGATTTTTTGCTGAATGATTTTTACCAAAACGCGCCATCTCTAGGGAGTCAGCAACATAGCCGCCAGTCTCCATCGCCAAATCCTGAATGTCACCGTCCACGTAGTAGTGGGCGACTAAAGCAGCATCTTTCTCAACCAATAATTGTTTAATGCGGGCAATGACGGCAGCCTTTTCGGCGCCATGAAGCTGGGGAGGGGTTTTTGCCCAAGCTTGGGCGGTACAGGTGGCGCCAGCAGCATTTTGCTGTGGGTAATCAAAGGAGATAGGTGAGCTCATAAGCAATTTTAGCTTGCATAAAGAATTGGCAAATATCCTTAAATTGGTGCATTTTAGGGCTGATTTACCCTTAGAAGGCAAGCTTCAAACTGAGCCTGCAATGTCATCAATAAGGTGGTGCAATATCTCAAAAACTACCCTTTTTTTGATATTTTTTTCTGCCCAATTGTTAAGCAACAATAAAAACTATATAAATCAATAGCTTAAAGATTTTTAGAGGGGCTATTTCTGAAGCTAAATAGCCATTAAAAGTATCAAAAATGGCGCCTATACAGTAAAATCACGCGTATGTGTGTACGCGCGCGATCTATAAAGCAAGTATTCCTTGCAGGCACCCTGGGACTCATCCTTGCGGGCATTCTTTTGGCTAGCCCAATGGCTAATGCCCAAACTTCAGCCGGCCAACTATTGCAACAAAACCGTGAGCTTGAGCCTACAGCGCCACTTCTTCCAGATGCAACACGCAATATTGTCCCGTTAGAGGTGAAGCCAAGCGCTCCGCCTCCAGGGCAAATGACTTTTGTCGTAAAGCATTTTGAATTTACCGGAAATACCAAAGTTCCCACTGCTGATTTAGACCATTTGGCAAAAGACTTGGTTAATACTCCGATCACGTTTGATGATCTTACCCAGCTAACGAATGCAATCACGCAGTATTACCGCGAACGTGGATGGCTAGTTCGCGCAGTGCTACCAAAGCAAGACATCACTGCTGGTGTAGTGCGCATTCAATTGATTGAAGCAAAGCTTGGTGGCATTTCCATTGATAACCGCTCTAAGCGGGTCAGTAATGAGCGAGTGGAAGAGTGGATCTACTCTCACATTCCAAAAGCATCAGAGTTATCGCTTGATCAACTTGATTTTGCTTTGCTCACATTGAATGATCTACCGGATGTATCGGTCACAAGCAGTTTGGAAAGCGGCACCCAACCGGGCGATACGATTTTAGTTTTGACGGTAGAAGATAAGCCCTTGATCAATGGCCAAGTCAGTGTTGATAACTTTGGCGACGCCAACAGCGGCAAGATTCGTACATCGGTCTTAGCAAATGCTAATGGCCCATTGGGCATTGGTGATCAGTTGTCTGCGTATGCCATGTATTCAGAAGGCAATAGTTATGGTCGTGTAAGTTACACCGCGCCGGTCGGCACTAGTGGTTTGCGCATGGGTGTGAATGGCAGCACGATGGCTTACCGCGTATTGAATCAAAGCTTTAACAGCTTGTATGCAAATGGTATTGCTAATACCGGTGGTGTTGAAGCAAGTATGCCGCTCATTCGTTCTCGTCCAACAAACTTGATCACCACGTTCAACTGGAACTACAGTGAATTCAAGAACTGGACCATTGCTGGCGTTAATCAAGACCAAACCTATACAACCAGTGTGGCGCAATTAGGATTAAACGGTAATCGTCTGGATGATATTTGGGGCGGCGGTATTAACACTGGTTTGGTGACTGTATCGGGGGGTGATATTTCTCGCAATATTAACGGGCCGTATAACAGCAGCTACGGCGTGGCGGGAAGCTTTTCAAAAGCACGTTACGCCCTTACTCGTTTGCAAACGGTAACCGATGAGATGTCTGCATATGTTTCTGTTTCGGGCCAGTGGGCAAGCAAGAATATGGATAGCTCTGAGCAGCTCTATTTAGGCGGCCCATTAAACGTACGCGCCTATGGATCAGGTCAAGGCGCTGGCAGTCAAGGTAACTTAACTACGGTTGAGCTTCGCCATGACCTGCCTTACCAAACTCAAGTTGCTGGCTTTTATGACATCGGCAATGTGCAGACTTGGAAATTTAATCCGGCCATCAATCAGGTGAACAATAACTACGTGCTCCAAGGTGCCGGCGTGAGCTTAGCTTGGCTAGGCCCTTACAACTTAAATGTGAAGGGCGCATTTGCCATGCGAACTGGTGGCCTTACCCAAAGCGTAACGAACTACCTGACACAAAACGGGGGCATTAGCTCTCATCGATTCTGGATTACAGCAACTCTGCCCATATGAAAACTAAAGCAAAGACCGTCACATCTAAAGCGCGCAGTGCAGCGAAACCTATGGCTAAGGTCGTTAAGAAGCCTGTAGCTAAAGCTCTAAGCAAGCCGGTTGCAAAGACTGCAGCAAAAACCGCAGTGAAGGCTACCGTTAAGTCCTCCATCAAACCTGCTGCAAAGTCAGTAGTGAAACCAGTTGCTAAGTCAATTACAAAACCACTACCAAAACCCATTTTGAAAACTCCACAAAAAACAATGACAAAAACAGCGCCAAAAGTAGCAGCAAAAACTATGCCAAAAACATCATCGAAGCCAACAACAAAAACCATATTAGGGCAGCCTACAGTTTCTACGGCGCCAGTACAGGCAATTAACGAAGGAGCGCAAATGACGCAATCCAATCAAGCCGTAGAAGATGCAGGTGCAACTCAACCGATTACAGGCCGCGGCGTATTTGCTGTACGCACCCTAGGGGAGGCAGTTTCTGTTGAGGCCGCATTCTTGGCTGAAGACGGCAATGTTTTGCGTTTGCCAGCTGTGTTCCCTAATCGTCAATACGCCATCGAGCAGATTGATGAATTACGTGCTCTTGTAAATCGTCATTTTGATGAGCTAGATCAAGGTGGCCTCTAGTCATCTCGCTAGCATAAAGATATCGAATAACTAATTATCAGTTTAGCGAATGAATAGTTCACTCAACCGCATGTTCAAGGTGATCTGGAGTAAAGCCCAGGGCGCTTGGGTGGCCGTGAGTGAAATCGTCCGCGCACATGGTAAGGAGCAATCCCTTACCCGTATTACTCGTAAGTTCGCGATTGCGGCTGTTATGTCGGGAGGAGCCGCTATCGCTGCGCCGCCGGCAGCAAATCAATTACCAACCGGTGGACAAATTGCCGCTGGCGTTGCGTCCATGATGACCAACGGTAACATGATGACGGTGACTCAGTCTTCAAATCGCGCTGCCATTAATTGGAATACCTTCGACATCGGCTCACAAGCTTCTGTTAATTTCGTGCAGCCAAGTGCTAACTCAGTTGCACTCAATCGCGTTAACTCACCAAACCCTAGTCAAATTTTTGGTAACCTCACTGCCAATGGTCAGGTGTATTTGCTGAACTCCGCTGGTGTGTACTTCGCGCCAGGAGCGCAAGTCAACGTCGGCGGTATTGTTGCAACGACTCATAGCATGAGTGATGCTGCCTTCATGGCGGGAAGTACGACCTTTGATCGCAATGGTAGTACAGGCAAAGTCATTAACGAAGGTACGATTCAAACGAGTCTGAATGGCTACATTGCCATGCTCGCACCAGAGGTTCGCAATACCGGTTTGCTGGTAGCGCAAGCGGGTACTGTAGTGATGGCAGGTGGTGAAGCGATTTCATTGAACTTTGGCGCCTCAAGCAAATTAGAAAGTATTACGGTAACCGCTAGCCAAATTGATGTGCTGGTAGAAAACCGTTACGCAATCAAGGCACCAAATGGTTTAGTGATTCTGTCAGCGCGCGCGATGAACCAACTTGCTGCCACAGTGATCAACAGCGGCACGATTGAAGCGAAGGGCGTTAGCCAAAAAGGCGGCCGTATTGTTCTGGAAGGCAGCAATGTTACTAACACTGGCACGCTGGATGTCAGTAGTGACACAGAGCAGGCTGGCACGATCACGATCAACGGTAAAACCGTGGCCATATCTGGCAAAGTCATTGCTACTAGCCCAGTACAAGGCGGCACATTAAAAGTACAAGCAACCCAAACACTGAACGTGAATGCCAACATTGACGTGAGCAGCTCACAACGTGGCGGACAAGTTCAGATTGCGGGCGCACAAGTTGCAGTCGCAGATGCAAGCATTAATGCGGATGGTGATACACAAGGCGGTGATGTTCAAGTAGTTGCCACAAATGCGCAAAGCACCAATCCATTTAACGATCCATTCAATCCACCATCATTGCCGCTAACAGCAGCATTGACTGGTATCACCAGTATCAACTCACGTAGTAGAAGAGGTCAGGGCGGTAACATCACGATCTTGGGTGACTCGATCACGCTTGATGACAGCACTGCAGTCAATGTCAGCGGCGCAACGGGTGGCGGCAATGTTCTGGTGGGTGGTGATTGGCAAGGAAGCAACGGCACTTATCAAGCCACTACAACGTACATGGGTCAAAACGTCACCATTGATGCGAGTGCAACGGATAACGGTAATGGCGGTAAGGTAGTCATCTGGTCTGATGTAAGGAATGCGAACAGTACAACAACTGTATACGGCAGTATTTATGCCAGAGGTGGTGCAAACGGTGGCGACGGCGGCAAAGTAGAAACCTCTAGCCACAATGTAGACACTACCGGCATCATCGTTAATGCCGGCGCTGACCATGGTCAAGGTGGTTTATGGTTGTTGGATCCGTCGGACTCCACAATCACTCAAGCTGTTGCCAATTCATATCAGTCCACACTAAATTCTGGCACTAGCATTCTGAATGATGTCGCAGGTTCTATTGTCTGGAACTCTGGCGTCACTCTTCTGAAGTCTGCTGGTGCTGATGCAACCTTAACTTTGAGGACTGGCCTTAGCAATCCCAATGGCCCGATTACGCTTACTAATGCCAACATCACTTCGACTTCTGGGAAGTTAAATATCGTCTTGTGGACTGCGAATAATGCAGGGTGCAATGGCACCATGAATATTAGCGGCTCTACGATCACCACAAATGGTGGACAGCTGTGGATAGGTGGCGAGAGTCAAAGTGGTTCGACATGGAATGGGCTGACAGTTGGTAGTGGTGGCGCAACGAATTGGGGAACTGGCACCGCCTTATCCATCACTAATTCAACCATGAGCATTGGCACAGGAAATGCATCGATAAATGGCTTCTCGTATCGAACTACCCAAGATACATCTGGAACCAACTATGGCGTATTCATGTCTAATTCGACTGTTCAGACAACCAATGGTGATATTCAGGTTGTTGGGCGACTGTATGGAAACTATTCCCAAGGAAGCGCTGTTAGTCTTGAGGGGACTAATGCATTAATTAGTACCGGCACTGGAAATATTACCGTCACTGCCACACTCTCAGATACAGCTGGTAGTGCTACTGGCTGGCGAAACGGCATCACCGTTTGGAGCACTATCAAAACAAATAGTGGCTCAATCAATATCACCGGCAATACTACCGTGGCCTACTCTGGAGGTGATTCAGGTGGCGTTCAATTGAGTAATGCAAATGTCACCTCTCAAAGTGGCGCTATCAATATTATCGGCAATAACAATGCGACTGGTTATTACGATGATGGTATTCGTATTCAGAATAATAACAACGTCATTGGCTTTGATGGAACGAATGCCTATAGTGGGAATATCCTGATTCAGTCCGACCGCATTGGACAACGTTTCGCATACGCCTCAACCAATTCGTCAAACTATTTCCGCACAACTGGCAACTTAACAATACAAAGCACAAACGGCAGCTTCACACGACTTTTAGTCGAAGATACTAATGCCTCAATGTCGTTTGATAGGGCTTGGAACTTTGGAACCGCTTTAGGTGGCCTTACATTGGGAAGCGCTACCAATACCTATGATTTAACTTTATCCAATACGGTGCAAACAGCAGGAAATATTACGGTTTATGGCGGCAATATTGCGCTCAATTCAAGCTTGAAGACCACAGCCAATGGCTCGGCGATTACGATTAACGCGACTAATAATATTACGACCGCAAGTACTGCAAATACCATTCAAACCAATAATGGCAGCATTACCCTAAATGCTGATAGTGATGCAAATAATTCAGGCTTACTAAAGCTTGACTATATGACTTATAGTGCGGGCACGGGAAATATCACTTTCCGCGGCTATACGTTCAATTGGAATACTGCAGTCGGTATTGAGCCAACCATAACCAATACTACAGGCGCATTTGTTTTTGAATCGAATACGGCTTCATTTGGACAAAGTGTAGATACTGGTTGGTTTGCGTTCCCCTCAACGTTGTCATCATTCAGGGTGGGAAGCCTTACAAATACCCAAGATGTTTACGTAAGCAATAATCAATTATCCGTTGCTGGACCTATCAGCATTTATGGCGGCAATATTAAGCTCAATTCAAGCTTGACGACTACAAGCAATGGCTCGGGCATTTTAGCCAAAGCCAATGGCAACATCACTACCGCTGATGCCACTTCTTTCCAAGCCAATAACGGTAGCTTGGTATTTTGGAGTGATGCCAATGGTGGCTCATCAGGCTACGTCGCATTTGGTAACAATGTCACGCTCAATACTGCTAATGGAGCTACGAGTCAGTCTTCTGGCGGCGGCGATATCATCATCGGCGGTGGATCGAATTCAGGAAATACCCCAACTGGTTTTGCTTACAGCACTTCTACTGGAATGTCAGGCGTGCAATTTGGTACCACAGCTAACACGAGTAGTTTACTTGCCAACGGCAATAGCACTGGACTGATCTATAGTGGTGGGGGTAATGTCTCCATTCTAGGTTGCTCCACAGCTGCTTTTGGTGTTGTTGGTTATGGTGATCTTCAAATACGCTCTGGACAGGGCGCAGTAAATATTAGCGGTAATTCGAGTTATACCTATGGTCTTGAGTTTGGTAATAATGTGGCCACTGGCACGACAGGCCTGTATATAGAGTCATCTAAAACAAGTGGTACCGCGATATCGATTGCTGGTGTAACTACTACCGCTAATAACTATGGTGTGGTGTTTGATTTTACCGACAATAAATATCTCGAGGCAACTGGTGGGGGTGGCATTAGTGTAAATGGTGCAGGTACGGGAACTTTATATGGAATTTTCTCCCCAGGTGTTAACTATTTATCCTCTGGTGGTCCAATTGTCATCAATGGCGGTACAAAAGGCATTTACTTTAATAGCGTAGCAAATACCATTGGTCAGCTGGCAGGTACTAATGTCACTAGTAGTACCGCGAATGTAACTATTACTGGTGATGTGATTAATCTTGGCATAGGCACAACTGTCAACACCAGTGGTAACGTTTCAATACTATCGAATGCAACCAGTTTTGCATCCGCACTTTCCACTGCCAACTTGGCGTTGAGCACTTCAGTCGCTAGCTTAACTGTTGGTAATACTGGAAATACTCAAGACATAACGATTGCAAGCGCTGCCAATATTGCTGGCCCAATCAGTATTTACGGCGGCAACATTTCCCTCAATGCTAACCTGACAAGCACTGGAAGCACATCAGAAATTCTGGTTAAAGGTGTTGGCACCATTACAGGTGCAGCAAATTTACTTTATCAAACCAATAATGGAAGTTTAGTTTTCTGGAGTAATTCCAATGGCGGTACGGCTGGCGGTATTGCTTTTGGTAACACAAGTACATTTAATACTGCAAATGGAAATACAAGTCAGACCACTGGTGGTGGCGCGCTGACAATGGGTGGTGGTACGTCCACAGGAGCAGATGCTGCCGGAAATACCATTCCAACAGGAGCAGCATTATCTGCAACAACTACTGGAATTAGTTTGGGGACCAATACTAATGGTCTTACTCTCACAACCATTTATACCGGTGGTGGCAATATTTCCATCAATGGCACCAGTACTTCCTCTGGTGGGGTTGATGGTGTTGTCTTTGCGCAAGATTCAAAAGTTAATGCGGGTTCTGGCTCCATCAACATTACCGGTAACGCAGCCTCTGGAGCATGGTGTGGGATAGAGCTTGGTGCTGCCAGTCTTGGAAATGGATTAGGCTTCAATATCACTGCGGGCGGGGGAATTTCGCTTACTGGAATTGGTGGCGGATCAGCAACTGGGATTCAGGCTCGTTTTGCGCCTGGGGGCTCAATCAATGCAACAGGTACTGGCGCAATCACTATTAATGGTAGTGCAGGAGCCAATAGTACCGGTGTTAATTTTAATATGAATAGCACCGGTACTGCCGGCACTTTAACTATTGATTCGAACTCTGGTGCGATTAATCTAATTGGGTATGCATCAGGAAGCAATGGCACGGGCATTAATCTGGCCAGCAATAACTATATAGTGTCTTCCAGTGGAAATATCACGCTGAATGGTTCAAGCTCAGCAAATTCATTAAGCCTTCAGGCGAATTTTGGTATAGGCTCAGTAGTTTCATCAAGTTCAAGTAATGTGACTTTGATTGGCGACAAAATTAATTTTGCTGCGCCCACAACCGTTAATTCAAGTGGTAATTTTGGGATCTACTCGAACTCAACCAGTTTTGCATCTGCATTTTCTACTACTAACTTAACATTAGGAACGTCGTTAGCCAGTTTAACAATTGGCAAAACAACAAACTCTCAAAACGTTACTATTTCTAATGCTGTAAACATTGCTGGACCTATTTCTGTTTATGGCAACAATATTTTTGTAATGGCAAACATTACAGAAAATACAAGTGGCGTTGGCTCACTTTTGCTCCAAGCTCAAAATACCATTTCAGTTGGATATGATGGCGTCAGTCCCAATGTGAACGTTACGATTAGCAATGGAACTGCCGGCGGAAAATTGAATACTATTCTCTGGGCTGACTCCGATGGTAGTGGCAATGGATCCGTATGGTTGAACAACGGACTTCGCAGCGCTGGTTTTAATTTCATCAATACCAATGGTGGTGGTATTTGGATAGGTGGTGGCAATACAACCAGTTCTGTAGCATGGACCCCATACGCAGGTGCAACTACTATTAGCGTAGGCTCAGCTTCCGCTAAGCAGGACGATCTAATCGGCTGGTATGGAATTGGAATCTTTAACACTACTCTCAGCACTTCTGGTGGCAATATCTACATGGCTGGTAATGCCAATGCTAGCGGAAATTTAAATAACCCCCGTGCAGGTATTTTTATTGGAAATAGTAGCGTCGTTAAAGCGGCTGGTGGCAATATCAATTTGGTTGGTGTTGGTGGTGCATCTGCTTGCGGCACAAACTTTGGCATAGAGCTAGTCAGCACAAACGTAAGCACAACGGGATCCGGCGCTATTGTCATTAATGGCACGGGTGGTACAGCCGGAAACTATGACTATGGTGTGCATCTATATACTGCAAATATAACAACTGAAAGTGGTAGCCTCACTGTCAACGGTACGGGTGGAAATTCTAGCGGCCTTCAGAATGCCGGTATTCTTTCTGAAGCAAGTACCTCTCTAAGTTCCACGGCTGGAGACATTAATTTGAATGGTGTAGGTGGTAGTAATGTCAGTTCCGCCAATAATGACGCTGGAATTTGGCTTAATAGCTCCACCATTAAATCTACTACCGGCAATATCACGCTAACTGGTACTAAGGGTACGGGAACCAACTCTTACGGCATTCAAGGAAACACCGCGAATGGATCGCAAACAGTGGTCATTGGGCAGTATGGTCAAACCGGAAATATCTCCCTTATATCGAATGATATTTTCTTTGATGGCACTGGATCTTCGCCAAATACATATAAGCTCATTAGCAATGGAAGTGTGACCATTGCACCGCTTGGAACGTCATTCACAACTGCTTTAGATACGTCATCGATTACCTTCTGTGCAACCGCGAATTCTTCACTGAGTTCAGTGACCCTCGGATCGGCTACTAATACTGCCAATATTACGGTAGGTAGCTTGATTAATGTATCGGGTCCGATTGCTGTAACTGGTGGAAATATCACGCTCAATGCTGGTTTAACTACTACTAATAACACTACTGGCAACATTAATTTAACCGGAAATGTGTCTGGGGCTGGCAATATTGCGGTGGCGTCGGGACTAGCGCTCAATGTCAATCAATCGGGTGCTTCAACTTATAGTGGTTGCATTAGTGGTACGACAGCACAGCTGATTAAAGCTGGCTCAGGTACTTTAACCTTGTCTGGCGCTAATACTTATAGTGGCGCAACTAATGTTTCGGCTGGCAACTTAATTGTTAGCGGTAGTTTGAGTGACAGTACTGCTGTTAACGTATCCAGTGGCGCAGCATATAACGTTTCTGCAACAGATACGATTGGATCATTTGCTGGTGTTGGCACGATTAATCTCGGTTCAGGTTATGTGCTCACCGCCTTTGGTGACAACTCATCCACTGTTTTTGGTGGCACTATCGCGGGAGCAGGGGGCTTGATCAAGGCTGGTACAGGCACCCTCACTTTGAATGGTACGGATACCTATACTGGTGGCACAACCGTTAATAATGGCACGCTCCAAGTTGGTAATGCAGGAACGACTGGTAGTTTGGGTGGTGGCAATATTGCCGTTAACAATGCCAACCTAACATTTAATTACAGCGCAGGTAGTTATACGGTTGGTAATGCAACAAATACTGCATATGTCACATTAAATAACGCCACAGTCAATGTATCTAGCGGTAATGTGACTTTGGCTGGCTATAGCTCTACTAGCGGTACGGCGGTAGGGGCCTCCACCATGAATACTGCCGTCAATCTATCGGGAGTAAATAACCTTTCTGCGGCATCTGGTGCATCGTTGAACTTATTGGGAGTTTCAACCGGGGCTTACGCTCATTCCATTGCACTACAAGCAAATTCAACCTTAAATACCAATGGTGCGGTTACCTTAACTGCCAATGCTTCTTCGGGTGTCGGTAGTCACTGGGCAATGGGTATTTATGCAAATACCGCGATTAATGCTGCAAGCGGTAGCGCATTACAAATTAACGTGACTCAAACGGCGGGTGATTGGGGCGTGATTCAGTATGGATCTTCACCAACTACTGCTACTAGCGGTAATGTCACCTTTAATATCAGCGCGCTTGCAGGAGACTTAACTTCTGTAAATACAGGCGGTGCAGTTATTAGTCCATCCTTTACAAGCACCAATGGAACGCTAACGTTTAACTTTGCAGGTGTCACTGCAACAACCGGTGCATTGTATTTGAATGGCAGCAGTGCAATGAATGCCACATCAACAGGCAACATTATTATTAATGGCTCGGGTAGCTCGAACATTTACTTGGCTGCTGGATCAAGCTTTGCCACAGGTGCGGGTAACCTCACCATTAACGCTCCCATCAATACCAATGGCAACACACTAACTTTGTCTGGTGCTGCTGGCAATGTGACGCTCAACGGCATTGTTTCTGGAGCGGGTAATTTAACTCAGAATACCTCAGGGATTACTACCTTAACCAATGCTAATACCTATACCGGTACAACCAATGTATCAGCGGGTACATTGGTTGTAAACGGTAGCTTAGCCGATGCAACTATTGTCAATATCAGTAGTGGCGCTACGTATAACGTATCTTCAACCGATACGATTGGTTCATTTGTTGGCGCAGGCACGATTAATCTCGGAACAGGTTATTCGCTTACTGCCAATGCTATTAATAGCGCAACAACGTACTCGGGCGTTATTGCAGGCGCTGGTAATCTAGTTGTTAATGGATCATCTGTATTAACCCTTACTGGTGCTAGTATCTACACAGGTAATACAACCATCAGTGCTGGTACATTACAGATCGGTAACGGTACAACAGTAGGTTCGATTGCAAGCACCGCCGCAATTGCTGATAACGGCACGTTAATTTATAACCATAGCGATACAGTAACGCAAAATTTAGGCATTAGTGGCACGGGTACTTTGACCCAAGCTGGTTCCGGCATAACCATATTGACTGGAGCAAATACCTATTCAGGTAGCACCAATGTAACAGGCGGTACTTTACAGATTGGCAATGGCACTGCTGTCGGCAGCGTTAACGCAAGCTCTAATATCAATATTAGTAGTGGCGCTTCTGTCGCCTTTAATAGAACTGATGCCATCACGATTGGTAATGCGATTTCTGGATCAGGTGCTCTCACCATTAGCCAGGCTAATGCAGTCAACATTACTGGCGCAGCAACTTATACGGGCAATACTAGTGTTGCGGGTGGAGCGCTAACATTTACCAATACAAATGCACCGAGCACTGGAAACTTTACTGGCTCAGGCACTATTCTGATCCAGCCAAATGGCACTAGCTTTGGTGCGGCACAATCGGTCAATTACAACGTTGCTAATGCTTTTACTGCCTTCACAATAGGTAGCGCAACCAATGCTGCCAATTTAACGATTGGATCTTCAAGTGCGCTCAATATTTCCGGGCCAATTAGCTTGTACGCAGGCAATATCACTCTCAGTAGCAGTTTGAAGAGTGTTGGCGCTAATTCGAATTTACTAGTCAAAGCACTAGGATCAATTGCATCAGGCGCTGATAACCTGACCTTCCAGACCAATAATGGCACGATGGTGTTCTGGAGTAATGCCAACAGCACTTCTGGCGGTGGCATTTCTATGCTCAATGCTGGTCTGATATTTAATACGGCGAATGGGGCTACCAATCAGGCAACCGGTGGCGGTGACCTCATATTTGGTGGTGGTGCAACTGTTGACGCCAATGGTAATCCAACTGGCGCTGCAGTCAGCGCAGGCAATACGATTACATTTAATCCTGGTAGCGCTGGCAATACATTCACAAAGATGTATACCGGTGGCGGCAATATTTCTATTAATGCCAAGAGCACCGGTGGTTATGGCGTGATGTTTGATCGCGCATCGGTCATTAATGCTGGTAATGGATCCCTAAATATTCAGACAAATGCTACTGGCAATGGTATTGAGTTCAATGCTTATGGTGGTGCTACGAATGGCACCAGCATTACCGCACAGGGTATTACCATTAATGCTAGCTCTAGTGGAGCAGCTGCAGTTTATGCTGCCAATAACGGTATTGAATTTAATTCAACTGGTACCGGTGCTATCAGCATTACAGGAACGTCAACTCCAGCAGCTGGTAATTACGGCATTCGTTTAGGCTCAGATGCGGTGAACATGTTTAACCTAACATCAGCCTCTGGCAATATTACTTTGAATGGCAGTGGCGGCTCTAGTGCAATTGAGTATTACCTGGGCAACATTAAGTCGACCAGTGGCGGCTCAATTTCAATTACGGCAAATTCTCCATCATGGGCGGGTTTTTACCAGCCCTATACCGTTAATTACTCAACTACGACAGGCTATATTACATTTAACGTAACTGGTTCACTTGGTTACGATGCCATTCATTTGGGTGGTGGTAATTTCACAACCACAACAGGTAATATTTCGCTCGTTGGTAACCAGACCGGCAGCCAGTCTGGCATCAATTTTGTTACCAATCAAACAAACTTCAGTACAGCGGGTGGATCAGTCACCTTAAATGGTACTGCCGTATCTAATATTGGACTTGACTTTGGTGTAGCTGTTAATGTAACGACATCAGGCGCTGGCGCCATCAATTTATATGGCACATCTTCATCAAGCGATGGTATTTATTCGGGTGCCACAGTTAACTTAAATGCCTCGCAAGG
Source organism: Polynucleobacter sp. Tro8-14-1 (assembly GCF_018881655.1). GTDB lineage: Bacteria > Pseudomonadota > Gammaproteobacteria > Burkholderiales > Burkholderiaceae > Polynucleobacter. The sequence goes on along the minus strand of NZ_JACVPX010000009.1, from coordinate 24,739 downwards.
CACTGGCGGAATTAGTGTTTGTGCAACCTCAACCAGCTATCTTGGCGCTTACATCAACTCGAACTTTAATCTGATTGCTGGTGCAGGAAATATTAACCTTACCGGTACGACTGCAGCAGCCAATCAGGGCATTTATATTTATTCTGGAAACATTACTACCAATAGTGGCAATATCAATTTAACGGGAACCTCTGGATCTAGTTATGGCTTTGACTGGGTTCTTGATAGCGGCATTGGAGCCATTACCTCGACTTCAGGCAATATCACCATTAATGGCAATACTGGCGCAGCTACATACGGCACTTATCTTGCTGGCACGAATATTTCTTCTGCTGGCGTAATTTCGATTAATGCTGTTGGTGGAATTTACTCCGGCTCTAATATTACTTCTTCAGGCGCTGGCAATGCTCTCATCCTAAAAGCTACCGGTCAAATCTTTAGTGTGAACGTTTCACGTACCTATCAAACCAATAACGGCTCCTTAGTTTTCTGGTCCAACTCTAATGGCGGCGTTGCTGGTGGCGTTGTATTGCAAGATGGAAATATTGTTTTAAATTCCGCCAATGGCAATACATCTCAACTAGCTGGCGGCGGCGCAATTATCGTCGGCGGTGGCACGGCTACTACTACGGATGCCGCTGGCTTTGTCCTACCTACAGGTGCAGTGAATAAGAATTCGGATTGGGCAATTGAGTTTGGTGGTAGCACCACTAATGTAGCGATGTACTCCGGTGGTGGAAACATCAGCATACAAGGCAATACTTCTGGGGGCAATGCCGTCCTTTTTGGTCGCAATGCGACGATTAATGCTGGTAATGGTTCCATCAATATTGCTGGTTGCGGAACTCTAGCTGGAGTCTATTTAAATACGTGGGATGGTGGTGCTTACAATATTATTGCCAAAGGCGACATATCTATTACCGGTTCGACAACTGGGTCGGGTACCAATGACTATGATTACTCTGGCATCCGTTCTTATTTTGACAATACTAGTCAAGGCGGCACGATTCGATCAACTGGCGGTAATGTAACGCTTACTGGTTCCGGTGTTCAGGCGGGACTTTATATTTATAACAATAACAACATCATCTCTGATGTGGGTAATGTTACGTTAACGGGAACGGCAAGCTCTGGCAATCGCGGCATTGTGATGTATGGCAATGTATTAGCCGGGGGTAGCAATATTAATATCACGACTACCAACAATAATTATATTTTCTTAGCTGGAACGGTAGGTCAATTAGCTGGTAGTAACGTGACATCAACAAACGCTAATATTACGATTAGTGGATCACAGTTATTTAATGGTCAAGCTCCAACGATTAATACCGGCACCGGCAATGTCACACTTCGCGCCAATACTTGGAGCTTAGGCACCACTACCATTGGCACTAACGGTAGCATTTCAATCTTGCCGTTATCTGACACAGCGTCATCTGGACAAGATGTCTATACATCCTGGTTCAACCTGAATCCAACAATTAACGGCACCACCTATACGCCTAATAAGCTGACTATTGGTAATCCTTACAACACTTATGCTGTTGACTGGAATTCCAACGTAACTGTTAAGGGCGGTATTTCTCTCTACGGTGGTGAAGTCAACATTACCGCGGCCATGACTAGTAATGGCACCGGAGATTTATGGGTTCAGGGCAACAATGCGAGTGATAACTACGCAATTTATATGTCTGGCGTCGGCTCAATACAAAAAACGGGTGGGGCAACATCTAATATCACGCTGAGATCCAATAGTCGCCTTCAAATTAACGGCAATATTTCAGCGACTGGCACATCTGCCAATGTGATTGAGTGGTCCGATTATGGCAATACCAACTATGGTGGCAATAGCGGAACGGGAAATATCACAACCAATGGCGGCATGGTATGGATTGGTGGGAGTTCAACCACAAATGGTTCATTGGTTTGGAACGGTTTAACCGTAGGTGATGGCGGGTCAGCTGGCTCATCGGCTGCCAATAATAATGCTATGGATTTCAATGGCAACATCACCACCAGTGGTGGCGATGTCATGGTCTGGTCTGGTAATGCATCCGTGACCGGTGGATCCATTCTTTCGGTTACCAGTGGAACAAAAATTGATGCTGGTTCGGGCAATATCACCTTGATCACACCAAAAATTGGTTCGAATGTATTAACCGTTAATACTTCAGGCACCTTAACCTGGGCACCAAATGCAGCGGCTGATTGGGGTACGACTGGTACATGGAATGGAACCGTTACAACTGGTACTTTCACAACAACGAGTGGCACAACATTCGGTAATTTATCTATTGCTAACGTGAGTTCATTGGCTAACCTAGTCTTAGGTCAGTACAGTGGCATGACCTATGCCAATAGCACTGCTTATGTTGCTAGTACTACAGCCAATTTAGCTTACAACAGCTCAATGACTGGGTTTGCGGGCAACTTATCGTTATTTGCCCCTAACATTGCCATTAACTCTGCACTCAGCTCCGTGTCCGTAAATAGGGTGCTTTTAAGTGGTAATGCTACACAGACAGCAGGGTTTATTGCAGCTAACTTATTGGTTCAGAGCGGCAATATCAACCTTTCCAATACAAGCAATAATGTCACTACATTTGCCGCAAGCAATGTTACCAACGTAACGTATGTTGATGCCAATGGATTGACCATTGGAACAATTGGTAGTGTTAATGGAGTTAACGCCAGCGGATTAGTAAACATCAGTACTGTTGCAGGTGACCTAGCGTTAACCCAGACGGTTAATACCACCAGCACTAACGGAACCAGTGCAATTATTCTGAATGCTGGATCAGGCACTGCTAACGGAACAGCGACAGGTGGCAATATCACTTTGTCAGGAAGCGGTAATGTCTCATCTGGATCCGGTGGGCGTATTACCTTGTTCACTGGAAGTATTGCGGGTAGTACAGGTATAACAACCTTGATTGGTAGTGGCAGCGGTAGATTCCGTTACGGTAGTAATGCAACTGCAAATGGATATAACGCGACTTCAGCTGCATTGAGTACGGGCACTTACGCTATTTATCGTGAGGCGCCTACTTTAACTATCAGCGCAAGTAATGCAACGATTGTGTATGGCAACAGCACATCCAGTGCCATGAGCTCTACTACGCAAAATGGCGATACATATACCCAGATATTTGGTGCGGCTAACGTACCAACATTGGCGATTGCTGGGGCTGGTTATTCGACAGCTGGTTACCTAAAAGCAGGCAATTACACAGCAGGCATTACTGGCATCACTACCAATTCATTGGGCTATGGCACGATCACCTATTCAAACGGAACCATTCAGGTTACCAAGGCAAATCTGACTGTTTCAGGAACTCAAGTAACTGATGCTGTTTATAGCAATAGCACTGTAGCGACATTTACCAACAATGGCGCCTTAGGCGGCGTACTTAGTAATGCGACATCTTCCGTAAGCGATGTTGTATCACTAAGTGCCAGTGGTAATTTCAGCAGCAAGAACGTCGGTAGCAACCTGAGCGTTACCCTAAATTCTAGTATTTCTGGTGCAGATGCAAGCAATTACAACGTAGTTCAACAAACTGGCGTTACAGGCAATATCACTCCGAAAACTATCACAATTAGTGATGTACAGGTATATAGCGGAAGTAATAGTTTGACCAATGTAACTATTGCAACTGGCGTGGCAGGCGAGACGCTGACATATACTGCAGCCACCGCTAATAGCGGTCACGTAGCTGACAACTCTACTAATTACATTACTGCAATTACACTAGGTAATCAAAGCGGAGCCACATTATCAGCCGGGGGCTTGGTTAGCAACTATCAGTTGCCGACCTTAACGGCGCGAAGCGCAAGTAATACCGTTAACATCACCGCCGCCAACCTCGCGTTAGCGACAACCGGCAATGTCACCAAGACTTACGATGGCACAGCGAACGCCACGGTTGGCCTAGCGAACCTGTCGATCACTGGCCTGGTGTCCGGCGATAGCCTCACTTTAAGTAATCTCACAACCGCAGCCTTTAATAGTAC
>NZ_JACVPX010000009.1:0-20630 GCF_018881655.1 Polynucleobacter sp. Tro8-14-1 | reverse complement strand
CTACTGACTACAACCTACAAACTACCAACCTCACTTGGGGCAGTGGTGGCCAGGCGGGCACTAATGCCAACATCACTGCAGCGACGATCACGCTGACTGCTGCTGGCAATATCAGCAAGGTCTATGACGGTAGTGCCAATATCAGCATTACTTCAGGCAACTACAGCGTCAGTGGTCTGATTACTGGCGATACCTTAACGCTGTCCAATGTAAGCGCTGCTTACAACAGCGCTCACGTTGCTAATGCAAGCAACGTGAGCATCAACAACTTATCGTTAGCGAGCATTGCTGGTAATAGCGCCAGCGCGACTACTGACTACAACCTACAAACTACCAACCTCACTTGGGGCAGTGGTGGCCAGGCGGGCACTAATGCCAACATCACTGCAGCGACGATCACGCTGACTGCTGCTGGCAATATCAGCAAGGTCTATGACGGTACGACCAATGTCACTGTTGCCTCTGGTAACTACAGCGTTAGTGGTCTGATTACTGGCGATACCTTAACGCTGTCGAATTTAAGTACAGCTGTATTCGACAATGCTAATGTTGTTAATGCAAGTAGCGTTTCAGTAAATAACCTAGCCATGACTGGTGTTGCTGGAAATCGCGCTAGTGCGCTAAGTGACTATGCGCTCCAAACGACCGCTTTAAATTGGGGTTCTGGAGGACAGTCTGGTACCAATGCATTCATTACTCCTGCCAACCTGACTATTACTGCTAACAGTGCAGTAACTCAATATGGCTTAGGTACTAACCTGACTTCTGTAGGCTACACCACTAATGGCTTGGTAGCCAATCAATCGGTTGGTGGCGTTACATTAAGCAGCAATGGAAGTGTTGTTAGCACTAATGTCGGTAACTACAGCATTACTGCAAGCAATGTATCTAATAATGGCAGCTTCAATACAACAAACTACAACGTTGCTTATGTTGACGGTAACTTGCAAGTTACTCCAGCTAATATTACTGTGATTGCTAATGATCAAAGTCGTACTTACGGTGGTTCAAATCCAACAACAGGTACCGTCACACTTGCTTCTGGCAGTACTTTGTATAACGGTGATACCTTGGGTAATGCCAGCCTTGCGAGTACAGCTACTGCAATCAGCAACGTTGGAAGCTACAACCTGACAGCAAGTGCTCAGACAATGAGCAATGGTTCTGCTGGTAACTACAACATTACCTATACCAATGGTACTTTGACAGTAAATCCTGCTAACCTTACTGTTACTGCTAATAGCGCTAATTTGACCTATAACGGTAGTCAGCAAAGTGTAAGTGGGTTTACCGGTAGCGGTTTTGTGAATAATGAAACAATTGCCGTGTTAACCAATGTAAGCGCTGGTGCAGTAGGCACCAATGCGGGAAATTATGTTTCACAGGCAAATGGCACTGCAACCAACTATAACCTCACATTTGTTAATGGCACATTGACGATCAATAAGGCAGCATTGACTGTCGCCGGCAATAGCGTCAATACCACTTATAGTGGTGTGGCACAAAATGTTTCTGGATTTACGGTTTCTGGTTTGCAGGGTACTGATACGGTTGCTACTTTAACCAGTATTAGTGCAACTGGTGCAAACGGTACCAATGCTGGCGTCTACATTAATGCCGTTACAGTCGGCACCGAAGCGAACTATGTATTGACCGGTACTAATGGCGCACTTAATATTGCCAAGGCATTAGTAACCGTTTCCGCGGACAATCAAACCCGCTTGTATGGTCAATCAAACCCGACTTTAACGCAATCGATGACAGGTTTTGTAAATGGTGAGACGGCTCTAACTGCCAATGTTGCTGGTTCAAGTACAGCTAGCACTTTGGCTACAAACCTTACTGGGGTAGGTAATTACACAATCGCTAGTAGCGTTGGTAATTTAAGTGCAGCTAACTATAACTTTACTGCTGCCAATGGCACATTGACGATTAATAAAGCGCATCTCACCGTAACCGCAGATGATCAATCTCGTGTGTATGGTTCTGCTAATCCAACATTTACCCAAACCATAACTGGTTTTGTAAATGGTGAGAATGCAACTTCTGCTGTTGTAACTGGTGCTGCGGTTGGCTCTAGTGCAGCAAACGCGACAACCAATGTGGGTAATTACACGATTGCTGGTAATACCGGTAGCTTAGCTGCAGCCAATTATGACTTTGCAGCTGCTAATGGCACATTAACCATTACCAAGGCGCAGCTTTCTGCCCTGGGTTATAAAGTTTACGATGGATCAAGCGCTATTGTTGGCGCAAATTTAACCGTTAGTGGCGTGAACGGCGAGACATTTGCTGCCTCGGGTGCCGCTACGATGACAACGAAGAATGTACAAACAAATCAATCCTTGTCTAGTCTTAATGGCTTAAGTCTTTCTGGGGTAAATGGCTCTAGCCTTGGAAATTATGAGTTATTAAATGTAGCCAATACAAGTGTGACTGTGGTGCCATTGAATGTCACTATTGTTGCGCCGAATGCTACTAAGGCCTACGATGGCACTACTATTCAGTTAGCCACAGCTTCTGACTTGACGGCCTTATCAGCTCAGTTGGTTGGTGGTGACCGAGTAAGTTCGGCCGCAATTACTTATAGCGATAAAAATGCAGGTGCCAATAAGACGGTCACTTTAAACTCAGTGGTGATTAGCGATGATAATGCTGGCGCAAACTACCGTGTGAGTGTTGCCGATGCTTCAGGTGGTGTGATTACTAAAGCGAATTTAACGGTTGGCGTAGTAAATGACTTGAAGTTTGTCACTCAGAGTGATCAGGCTGGATATGGCGGCGTCATCTATACCGGCTTTGTCGCGGGTGAGACAGCCTCTGCATTAACTACCGGCACCATCACCAGAACGAATGCAGGAGTTAATTTAGCTGGCAATTACACAGGAGTGCTGGTTGCCTCAAACTGGTCTGCAAGCAACTACAACATTAGTTACCAGGCTGGTAACTACACGATTGTTCCCGCAGATGTACTGGCTATTAAAGCAACCAATGTCACTGCGACCTATGGAACTACGCCTACTTACAATTTGACAGCGCAGTATCTTCATAACGGCACTATTGTTACTGGATTGGCATCATCCTACAACGGCACGGTATCTGTCATTGACGGGGCAGGGGGAGCGGCTTACTTTAACTTGAGCGCTATAAATGGTTCATTCAGTTCATCAAATAACTTGCAGGTAGGTGGTTACAACCTAAATGCTTCTAACTTAACCATTGTTGGCAATAACTTTAATAATTTGGCTGTAGCAGGGGCGATCACGATTACACCTAAATCTTTAAACAATAATTTAGGTGTTCAATCGATCACCAAGGTGTATGACGGTAGCACCAGTATTACAGCCGCGAATCTATCCTTCAATCAGACTCTCGCTGGCGTGCTGACCAATGATGCTGTAGGTTTGATTGGTTCCGGTAGTTATGCAGACCGAAATGTCGGCGCTAATAAGTCGGTGACCTTGAGTATGGGTCTGATTGGTGCTGATGCGCGTAACTATGCATTAACTATTAATACTTTGACAGATAACGTCGGCACTATTACCCAGCTTTCTTGCGTTACCTATATTGGCGGTAATACTAGCGGTAATTGGTCTTCGGCCTCTAACTGGGCTGGTGGAGCCATTCCGGACGGCAATAACGTCGCACGCGTCATTATTCCGACGAATGCATCGGTTGTATACAACAGTGATCAGGTCGGTATTACCGGAAGCAATATTAGCAACAGCGGCAATATTATTTTTGCATCAGCCAATCCATTTAACTTGACCAATAACGTGTCAGGTGGAGGTGTTATTACGCAACGTGGTGCTGGAAACTTAACGATTTCGGGTAACAACTCCATCAATGGCGTTGTTGACATTGCTGGCTATAACTTGACCTTGGCAAGCGCTAATGCAATGGGCAGTGCTACTTTGGTATCCACTGGCGGTAATCTATCTTTTGCACCTAACGTGGCCGTCTCTAGCTTGACTACGAGCGGCAATATCACGCTGAGCAATACTGCCAATATTGCAAATACATTTACAGCCAATGGCTATGTCAATGCATTAGGCGGTATTAATGCCGGCGGCAATCTCATTGCTAATAATGGAATTTCCGTTACAGGCGCTACTAGCGTTGGCGGTAATGTGGTCGTAACCGTGCTTGCAAGCTTCTCTAGTAATGTGACAACAGGCGGCGATTTCACTGTCAATGGATCCTCTACAATAGGGGGCTTTGTCAATACGACCGGCAATCAAAATTACAACGGTAACTTGACATTCCTAAGTTCGGGCACTCCATCTACAGCCAATAGTGCAGCGGTTTCTAACTTTTATAGTAGCGCTGGCAATATTAGCTTTAATGGCACAGTAAGTGCTGGTGCGGATTCAGCGGCATCGCAACGCGATTTAGTGGTCTCTGCATTAAATGGTACGGTTCTATTTAATGACCAGGTTGGTCAAACCATTGTGACTACTCAGAATGGTATCGTTCAGAACATCCCATATCAAAATTACAACAATGCCTCTATTAGCCCTTATGCTTTAGATGTGCATGCGCAAAATATTAAAGTAAGTGGCGATATCAGCACCTTTGGAGCACAGCAGTACACGGGTTCAGTAGTGATCGGCGGTAATGGCAGCAATGGAAATATTCGACTTTTGCTCTCCATGGATCCTTCGATCATTGTTAATGGGGATATTAACGGCAATACCGCTGGTCAAGATTCTTTGGTATTAGCTGCCGTTAATTTACCTAATGAAACGTCGTTACCAGTTATTAGCACTGGAAATATTGGCTTAATTACTCCGCTGGCTAATGTGAAGACAATCCAAGGGCAGCAAAATACAAACACAAGCGGTAGCCTTACACCTTTAGTTGCCGATATTAGCTTCCCAACAGGTCAGCTCAACTTAAATGGTTCTGTGCATACCGTCGGCAATCAGACCTACACAGCAAATAACATTTCCTTAAATGGTGCTAACACGTTGACTAGCCAGAACGGTACCATTGAAATGATTACAGGCTCTAATGGATCTTTAGGTGGTCTAGCCAATACTACTTTTGCCTTAGCATCAGGAGCAAGCTTGGGTAGTAATTTAGCTGCTTTACACCCAGCGAATATTTATCATATTCCTGATCCACCGCCACCTGCGCCTCCACAAGTGCAAAATATCGCAGCGCAGGTTACCCAAACCAATTTGGCCGATACAAAGCAATCCAAAGTAACCTTGTTGGCTCAAAATAATCAGTTCAACTCTATCCTTGCCATCAACATGGATCGTGTTCAACAAACTCTGCAAACGATGTCATCATCCTATAGCGATGCTGCTATGAGCACTGGTGGCGTTTCTGTATCGATGGGCGATACCGTCACGAGACCCGGTAATGCGCCATTGAGCGATTTAGTAACAAGGGTAGATAACTCCCCTGTGGGCGGTTTGCCAATGAGCGAGTTGTTAACTAAGGCAGGCATTTTGCCTGTAGGTGATGGAGCGTTAAAGAGTGACGGTTCGTCAACCAATGAGGGCACATCAAAACCAGGCGGCACTCAATCTAGTCAGGGCGCAAAAAAAGCGGTAAGCACTTTGGTTAGTGATGCGTCTGATGTCAATTGCACCCCAACAGAATCGAATTCCTGCTCAAGCAAATAAGATGGTCTTGAGTTGCTAATGAAAGTAATGAATGGTTTTTAAGCTCGAAGATTTTGAATATGCAGCATACAGTCGTCAGCATGAAGAGGCGGCTAGGATGCTGGTCAATCTATTGTCTATTCTAGATAGTAGTTATGGTGTTCCAGGTATGCAGTTTCAGGCCCAGCCATTGGCGGGGATTTCTGAAGATCAGCGTGAGGCCCATGTTGGAATTCGTCTGGCGTCTGCTATCTCTTGCTTGTTCTCGGACAAGGAATTTCACTTTGCACCGCAGAGTCTGACTTCTTTATTCACCTTGCAGCGTTGGTTCGCCACCATTTTTGGCTCTACGCTTTTTCTCAATGCTGACCATGTAGTACGTGCTTTGAATTTAGCTGGGAAGGGCAATCTTAGTCACCTTGAAGTTACTGCGCAAGACCTGCCTAAATTTGCATTACTGTATTTGCCCGAATCGGAAATCATCTTAGAAGTAGATGCATTGTGGGAGGCCAATAAGTATCTTGCTGCTTCGTTGGGAATGGCGCTGCTATCCCCGCGCTTTCTGGGTTCCCCACAAGCGCATGATAAGCGAGAGGTCCTGTTGCCTTGGCTGACAGAAAAGCTACCAGAAATTGAATCTCTCGAAGCCTTGCCTTTTGGCATCATGCATGACGTTTATATGCATTGCAGTTATGCGGATCGTCCAGATAAGCACGAAATTAAGGGTGCAATTAATCAGTTGATTGAGCGTTGGCTAGAGACGCACAAACTGCAGCCTTTAGATACGCCGGTTATCCCTCCCAAAAAAGGGCAAAAGCCCACGATGTTGGTAGTGATGGAATGGTTTAATGCAGGCCATTCTATTTATCGCACACACTCTAGAACCCTAGAGGCTGCCAAAGAGTTGTTCCATATTGTTGGTATGGGCCTAGCTAATGCCACAGATGCAGTCGGTCATGCGGTCTTTGACGAGTGGATTGAGATTAAGCAAGGATCCTTGCAAGAACAAATTTCTCAAATTCGTGCTGTAGCGGAAGAGCGTCAAGCCCAGGTGTTTTACATGCCTAGTGTTGGTATGTTCCCGCTGACAATGATGTTAGCTAATATCCGTTTGGCGCCAGTGATGGCGATGGCATTAGGTCATCCAGCTACCTCCCACTCGCGCTCTATGGATTATGTTGTAGTTGAAGAGGATTATGTCGGTGATCCTGATTGCTTTAGTGAAGAACTCTTAATTTTGCCCAATGACGGTATGCCATATCGTCCATCTGGACTGGCAAGTCAAAATCCAGAGCCGCCGATTATTCGGGAAAAGCCAGAAGTGGTAGATATCGTAGTGGCAGCATCCGCTATGAAAATCAACCCTGGTTTTCTGAATGCTTGTAAAGAGATTTCCTTACGTAGCAAAGTGCCAGTGCGATTCCATTTTGCAGTAGCGTTTGCACAGGGCATGGTTTACGAACAAGTTAAACGCGTAGTGCGCAATGTCTTAGGTGACTATGCCATTGTGTATGCCCACCGTGGCTATACCGAATACATGGATATCGTACGTAAGTGCGATATGTATATCAATCCATTCCCATTTGGTAATACCAACGGAATTATCGATACAGTAACTGCTGGATTGATCGGTGTTTGTAAGACGGGCAGGGAAGTGAATGAGCATATCGACCAAGGACTTTTTGAGCGCTTCGGTATGCCCAACTGGTTAGTCGCTACCACTACAGAGGATTACATTAAAGCAGTGGTCAAGCTTGCTGAAAATCATGAGTTGCGCAATGAACTCAGACGCAAACATGCTGGACCAGATAAGGTGCAGCGTATTTTTGAAGGTCGCCCTGAGATCATGGGGCAAATGTTGATGGACCGTCTTAAGAAGGCCAAGAATAATTCATGAAATCCAAATTAATCCTAATCCTATTAGCAGCAATATGCTTTTTCCTGAACTCCGTTCAGGCACAGCCCTCAAAAACTCTGCTGACCGTCAATGGCGCCAAAATTACCAATGCCCAAGTAGATCAATGGGTTTCGGTATCTGTATCCGATGGGGCTAAAGATACGCCAGAGCTACGTCAATCGATTGTGAATGATCTCGTTTTGCGTGAAGCCGTTGCGCAAGATGCCAAGAAGACGGGTCTTCTGACTAAAGGCAACAATGCTTTCAAGATCAAGATGGCAGAACAAAATGCCATGATGGATATTTGGTTTGCACAATACTTTGCCAGTCATCCGGTAACCAATGATGATGTGCGCGCTGTATACGACAAGCAAGTTGAGCTTAGCAAGGACCCAAAAAACTCAAAAGAGTATCTGGTTTCGCAAATCGTAGTAGCTAATGAGGCAGAAGGTGTAGAGCTCATTAAGCAGATCAATAATGGCGCTTCGTTTGCAGATCTAGCGAAAGTGAAGTCCCTGGATCAAAGCTCTGGTCAGCAGGGTGGCATCGTTGGCTGGGCGCTCCCAACACAGCTTACCACTCCAATTAATGACCTCGTGCCAAACCTTACTAAGGGCAAGGTCACACAAACCCCAGTAAAAACATCCAATGGTTGGCACGTCATCAAAGTAGATGACGTAAGACAGTTTGTTATGCCTACCTTTGACCAGGCAAGAAATACCATTGCTCAAGGCCTGATTCAGCAAAAGCGCCAAGAAGCTGTTAATGCTTTAATGCAAAGCACTAAGATTTTTAAGGGCAATTGATCTATCTAGGACTGGGTAAACCAGGTTTTCTTATCAGTGCAGTGTGATTAAAGGCAGTTTTGATAAATATTTCAAAATCTATTTTATTGGTGGTTCTGGCGGTGATGAGCCCTCAGCTTCTTGCCCAACAAGGTCTTAAATTTGATGATTGGCAAGTTCAGTACACTCCAAACTCAATTGAGGCTTTTACAGTAGGCGGACCCAACTCTTCCTTCGGAATGTATTGCAGCAGTGATCAATGCATGTTTTATTTGCATGATGCGTTGCTTTGTCAGCCTGGATCAAAATCTCCCGTACTGATGAGCGGTATTAACTCGACTGCTGCAATTGGCCTTCAATGTGCACAAGTTGGCGGAGTGCTCTTTCAAATTCTAGAGCCCTTTAATTCAGTTTTAGATGTTTTAAAGGCGGGTGGTTTTGTAGGTTTTGCCGTCCCTCTGCAAAACGGCACTTTTGGATTTTCAAGGTTTAGTCTAAAGGGCGCTCCTGAGGCTATTAAAAAGACGCTCCAAGAAAGTATTAATAATAAAAAGCCTCCGATGCCGGAAGTTACGCCTCCAAAATCTATTCCAGGCACTCAGAGGTTAAAAGAAATTCTGATTTAGATGCTTAGTGCTATTCTGAAGCTATGACCATTAAACAATTTAATGCCACCTATTTAGCGAGCGACGATCGCTTACTGTTTCGTTTCAATACAAGCGAAGATACTGAGTTTCGTTTTTGGTTTACTCGTCGCGTTACTTTATTCATCCTGGCAGCAACCTCTCATCTATTGGTAAAGAATCTAGAGCAATCCCATACGCCAGAAGCGGCAAAAGCTATTGCCCAATTTGGTGAGGAAGCTGTGAAGAAGGAGAGAGAACAGCGAGAGGCAGTAAAACCCGAGATTTATGAGCCTGCAAGCGTCTATCCTTTAGGCGCTGATCCTGTGCTGGTGATGGATGTTAAATGCGCTTTTGAAAAGCAAGAGAGCGAAGACATGTTGTCGTTGGATCTTGTGCTTCCAGGTGGTCCCAATATCAATCTCAAGATGGCTGGACCTACCTTGCAAGCAATGTGTTTATTGCTCAATCAATTACGTGAGCACGCTGCTTGGGGTGATGTTCCCAAAGTGCAAGAAGTGGCACTCACTGACGAAGTTAAAAACAGCCAGAAGCCATCGCTTCATTAGGTCCCGTAAAAGACTCTACAAATCACATAAATCCGATAAGGCTAATGTGAGCTAAAAAGATCTCCAGCGGTCTAATGGAAGCCCTTCATCCTCAGTGATCTTATTATATTCCTGAATAAATTGAGAATTTTCTATCAGCCAAAGCCGAAATTTTTCTCGAACACAATTTGTATATTGTTTATCCATAGCAGTACTCTAAACATAATTTATACGCAGTCAATATGCGCATAAATTATGTGGGTATTGCGTATAGAGCCTAAAACGGCAACTTGGCATCCGGCTTAGCAGCCAACAATACAGCCTTAAACTCCGCCTGAATTCTGGCAATTGCTTCATCACTATCCGCCTCAAAGCGCATCACCACCACTGGAGTGGTGTTTGAAGGCCGGGCCAAACCAAAGCCATCGGCATATTCCACGCGCACACCATCAATCGTATTGATGGATTCAGAAGTAGGGAACTTGGCATTCGCTTTAATAGTTTCTAGTAAAGCAAATGGTTCGCCTTCTGCGCAAGCTAATTGCAATTCTGGTGTGCAGATCGCATTTGGTAAGTCATTGAGTGTCTGATTGGGATCTTTTTCTTTAGACAGAATTTCTAATAGACGAGCACCGGTGTATAGGCCATCATCAAAACCAAACCAACGGTCTTTAAAGAAGATGTGACCAGACATTTCACCGGCGAGTGGTGCGCCAGTTTCTTTAAGCTTTGCCTTAACTAAAGAGTGACCCGTTTTCCACATCAAAGGCTCGCCCCCATGCTGTTTCACATAGGTTGCAAGATTGCGGGTGCACTTAACGTCATAAATAATCTGTCCGCCAGGATTTCTGGAGAGAACATCTTTAGCAAAGAGCATCATTTGGCGGTCTGGGAAAATTACCTGACCATCTTTAGTAACTACGCCCAAACGATCGGCGTCACCATCAAAAGCGAGGCCTAATTCATTATCGGTAGTTTGTAAGTTCTTAATGAGATCTTGCAAGTTCTCAATATGCGCTGGATCTGGATGGTGGTTCGGAAAATGACCATCAACCTCACAGAAGAGCTCTTGTACTTCGCAGCCTAAGGCCCTGAAAAGCTTGCCAGCAAAGGCGCCACCAACACCATTGCCGCAATCCACCACAATCTTCATAGGACGAGCTAACTTAACGTCGTTCACAATGCGCTCTAAGTACATTGGGAAGATGTCAAAGGTGTTTCTAGTGCCTTGGCCAGTAGCAAATTGCTTGGCTTCAATGCGTTTACGCAGCGCCTGAATTTGATCGCCATAGATTGCAGCGCCACCCAGAACCATCTTAAAGCCGTTGTAGTTCGGAGGGTTGTGGCTACCCGTAATCATGATCCCGGATTTTGGTTTCTTGCCATTAAGTGCCTGGTTGGCGCCAAAGTAGACCATGGGTGTAGCAACCATCCCTAGATCAATCACATTGATGCCGGTAGATAACAGGCCTTCGGTCAATGCTTCAATGAGGCTAGGGCCTGATAAACGACCGTCACGACCGATCACAATTTCTGTTTCACCGAGCTCACACATCTCCGTACCAAATGCCTGGCCAATGAGTTTGGCAATCGATGGATCTACAGTCTCGTCAATAATGCCGCGAATGTCATAAGCTTTAAAAATGGATGGAGAGAGTTGCATGAGTCTTCTTTCGATGTCTAGGCTAATGCTAGATCTACATAGCTATTGATCAGCTATCGATCAGCTACTGATTAAATAAATTAATGCGGGCGGCTGTCACTTCATCAATACCAGCTTCAGCTTGTACCGTGCCACCATTCTTTAAGGCAGCTTCAATTGGTTTAGCCAACACTTTGCCAAGCTCTACACCGGGTTGGTCAAAGCTATTGATATTCCATAAGGCACCCAATGCAGCAGTACGATTCTCATAAAGTGCCAAGAGTGCGCCTAAGTAGAAGGCATTGAGCTTAGGCAGAATCAGCAGGTTGCTAGGGCGTTTGCCTGGATAAGTATTGTTCGGGTTTTCAGTCTTTTTGCCATTTGCCAAAGCTTGCGCTTGTGCCAGGCAGTTGGACAGCAGAATGCGGTGATGCGCCTTTGCCTCAGGCAAATTGCTCATCGGTTCACGTACTGCGATGAAATCAATCGGAATGATTTCAGTGCCTTGGTGTAATAACTGGAAGTAGGAGTGTTGTGCATTGCTACCAGAGCTTCCAAAGACTACTGGGCAAGAGAACTTGACTGGCTTGCCATCACGATCAACGCTCTTACCGTTGCTTTCCATATCAAGCTGTTGCAACCACTTCGGAAACCAATCCAATGCATCTGCATACGGAATCACAGCATACGACTTGATGTTGTGTTTCTCTTGCTGATAAAGAAGGCTCAGCGCCATGATGACCGGGAGGTTTTCTTCAAGAGGAGCAGACTTAAAGTGCTGATCCATTGCTTGAGCGCCAGCTAAGAACTGCTTGAAGGTATCAAAGCCATACTGCAGGGCAATTGGTAAACCTACGGCAGACCATACAGAGTAACGGCCGCCGACCCAATCCCAAAAAGGATAGATACGGTCTTGATTAATGCCAAATTCTTCAGCTGCAGGCACGTTTGCTGTAACCGCAAAGAGTGATTTGCTTACTTGACTATCGGTAAGGCCATTATTTTTAAGCCATTTCACTACCGCTTTGGCGTTCATGCTGGTCTCAAGCGTCGTAAATGACTTCGAAACAATAATGACTTTAGTGCTATGCGGTAAAGCGCGTTGCAATATGCGAGCCAAATCAGCGGTATCGATATTCGCCAAGAAATGCATCCGCATGCCACGACTTTCAATATCGGGAACATGAGCCAAGGCTTCGATGGCGAGGCGCGGACCAAAGTCGGATCCACCAATACCAATGTGAATGACATCGGTGACGCCGACCCACTTATTGCATAGAGCTTCAATGCGGTGCCAAACTTGGGCAACATCCGGCATGACATCTTTGCCATTTACCAATACGGGAGATTGTTCAAGGTTGCGCAGAGCAGAGTGCAGGGCAGGACGGTTTTCAGAGTTATTCACTGGCTTACCAGCGAACAGATCGGCAATAAATTGTTCTAAATGAGCAGTTTTTGCCTGCTTAAAGAGGGATTTCCAGCTGGCAACATCAATGCCTTGATATGCGCTATCTAAAACGATATCTTGGGCGCTAAATAGGGTTTTCAGATGCTCTTCAGCTGGTTTAGAGGACATTGATAGATTTTATCAAGAAGTGTCCCAAAACCCACTAAAACACTGAAAATGTTACGATTTCAGGATGCAAATAACAATAATTCAGGGCTTGGGCAGATAAATGGATCAAGTCGACTGTGTCGTCATCGGTGCTGGGGTCGTTGGCCTGGCCGTTGCCAGAGAAATGGCCCTACAGGGCCGAGAAACGATTTTGCTCGAGCGGGAAAGTGCTTTTGGCACGATTAGCAGCGCGCGAAATAGTGAAGTGATTCATGCTGGCATTTATTACCCCAAGGACTCACTTAAGGCCAAGCTCTGTGTGGAGGGTAATCGCATGCTCTATGAGTATTGCCGGACTCACCATGTAGCTACTCAGCCTTATGGAAAACTCATCGTTGCTAGTGATGAATCCCAACTAGATGACCTTCAGGCAATTCTATACAAAGCGCAGCAAAACGAAGTCCCGGAAATCAAAATGATTACTGGCGAACAGGCCAAAGTAATGGAGCCCGAGCTCCATTGTGCGGCAGCAGTTCTCTCGGCCTCTACTGGCATTGTTGATAGCCATGGATTCATGCTTTCATTACTGGGTGGATTTGAAGATGCAGGCGGCATGATTGCCTATCAATCGCCGCTCATTAGCGCAAAGCCAATTGGAGAAAACGCCAAAGACGGATTTGAATTAGAGATCGGTGGCGCAGATGGCATGAAGATTCAAACCAAGCTGCTGATCAATTGTGCTGGTATGAGTGCACCAGCCATTGCGAAAAAAATTGAAGGATTGAAAGAGGATCAAATCCCCAAAGCCTATTTTGCTAAAGGTAATTACTTTTCCCTCTCAGGAAAATCACCGTTCAAACATTTGATTTATCCCATTCCAGAACCTGGTGGTCTAGGGGTGCACCTTACTTTAGATATGGGCGGGCAGGCCAAGTTTGGACCCGACGTCGAATGGCTTGAGATCGATGAAGAAAGCCAAATCGATTACACCGTAAATCCAAAGCGGGGCGAAGGCTTTTATGAGGCTGTGAGGCGCTACTGGCCAGGGCTTAAAGACAACGCTTTGCAGCCCGATTACTCAGGGGTGAGGGCAAAGATAGTCCCGCCTAATGCGCCTGCAGGGGACTTTTGCTTCAATGGTCCCCAAGACCATGGCCTGGAAGGACTTTTTAATCTATATGGCTTCGAGTCCCCAGGATTAACCTCCAGCCTAGCTATTGCCAAGCATTTAGAAGGTTTAATTAAGAGGTCTTAATCTGCTTGGGCTCGATATTCGAATGGGTTCAGTAAATTAATTTTAAATCGTTTGAAGTCTTTTATATTTCTACTGACCACGATGAGTTTCTGATCAATAGCTGTCGCTGCGATCATGGCATCTTCCCAAACGGTATTACTTTCTTTATGCATGAGCTTTGCCCACAATCTAAAGGTTGATCCCGTCATCGGTAAGACATGATGCGCATTTGAAACTTGTTGCAACCAACTTTCCAAAGACTCTGCTTTATTTTTATCTTGCTCACGAGTCAACTCAATGCCTGCTTGAATTTCACCGATCGAGACTGCGGAAATATAAAGATCATTATCTGAAATGTTGTCATACCACTCTAGTACTGCTCCATGCGGTTTTGGTTTGCGTAGTTCTGAAATAATATTAGTGTCTAGTAAGTACATGAGCAGTCTTACAGTTTGATGGATTTTCGAAATGCACCTTGGCCACGCTTTGGCAGCACTAGGTCATCCTTGGCTTGCTCTGAAAGCAAAAGCGATTTAAGAGAAGGTTTAGCTAACTTTTTCAATGCATTCCACTCCTGAATGGTGATTAATACGGCTGCTTCATGCCCCCGCTTGGTAACCACTTGAGGACCTTCTTCAAGGCAGGCGTTTAGTAACTCACTAAATTTTGCTTTGGCATCTTGAACTGCCCAGTGCTTATTCATCACCCGTACTCCTGACTAGTTATCTGACTAGTTTATCAGAGAAAAGGCTATATCGGTTGGTGCACATAGAGTATTCAAGACAATGGAAGCAATCTTTAGAAGGGGGCTTATTGCATTTTTAAGTAGGGGCTCACCGAATTCCTTATAATCTAGGACTCAATTCGCAAAGGAAGAGTGGCAGAGCGGTTGAATGCACCAGTCTTGAAAACTGGCGAGGATGAAAGTCCTCCGTGAGTTCGAATCTCACCTCTTCCGCCATATACGACAGCAGAGCCCCTAACCATGGGGCTCTTTGTTTTTGGGACTCTTCTACCCACCACTGTACCCACCACCAAAACATTGTCTGAGCTCATTGCCTGGCATGGATCAGAGAAGGTCATCTTGGATAGAAATCATGCTTAAAGGCCTAGCCGCTGTGATGACGTAATGGCTTACCCTCATCCTTACAGTGGGAAAATTCAAAAAACGAATCGTCGACTAAAAGATGGTTGGGTAGTGTATGAATCATGTGGCTCCTCTTTAACAATGGATATAACAGTTGAAGAAAGTAATCACTACATTACAGAAACTGGCCTAATTAATAAAAATTGCTGGCTGGGATTTGAAGAGTTGACTAACTGGCGCAACCTTTCATTTTACGAGGCGATGCTCAGTACTTGTCGATCTTCGCAACCCGGAATCCCTAGGATGGTGAGGGCTACTTGCAATCCATTTGGAGTAGGGCATGCATCAGTAAAGGAACGATTTCAGATTGGAAATATTCCAGCGGGAAAAATTATTCGACAAGAGGGTGCGCTCCCAAGAGTGCGAATTTATTCAACGATTTATGAGAACACTCATCTACTAAAAAACGACCCGAACTACCTGATAAGTCTAGAGTCGCTAAGTGATCCAAACAGACGTAGAGCCTGGTTAGAGGGTGATTGGGATATCCACGTGGGAAGTTTCTTAGAAGGCGTGTGGCAACCCTCTAAACACGTTGTAGAACCCTTTGCCATTCCGCCAACCTGGAAAGTATGGCGCTCAATGGACTGGGGCTATGCCAGGCCATATGCTGTCTATTGGTTCGCACTATCAAATGATGGAGTCTATTACCTATGGAGAGAACTCTATGGATATGGCGATAAAGAAAACACGGGCACCAGAGAGGATGCAACAGTTGTGGCGGAGAAGATCAAGAAGATAGAAGTTCACGACCAACGCCTTGGATATGAATACCGCATGAACCTAGCTGACCCATCTATCTTCTCCAAGATTGGGGCTGAGAGATCAATTGGTCAAATCTTCAGGGATATCTCTTTAAATGTAAGTAGCTCAACAGCCATCCAAATAGGAGGATGCTTTGGCGCTCCGGTGTATTTTGTTTTGTAATGGCTAATAAAAGTTTCTAAATCACGACCTTTAGATTGACTAGCAATAAGCTCTAATAGTTTAGGATGATCATAGCGATTATCAAAAATACTTTGATCTAGGTAACCATAGGGTCCATGATGTTTGGCAAGCGTATTGGCTACTTGTGTGCGTAGCGCTACTTCAATTCTTTCAATTGCATCCAACAGAAGTAGGCGTAATTCCTTGTCAAATAGATATAAATCTATGACATCTGAAAAGGCTGTGCCAAAAATAAATGTATGCTCGGCGATATTCGGAAGGTAAAACGGGCGGGTGTATGCTGAAAGCCTGAAGTAGCTAATGTTGCTTAGATAATCTATTACTTCATCATCATCATTTATTAGAAGGTTTCGATTTCGAAGACGCTCAATATGTTCTAAATGTGTGAGTGCTGGCTTATCGAATGTAGTCAATAGAATCCCCCAATAAAAAAACCCGCCAAAGTGTGCTTCCAGGAGAGGCATGGCGGGTGTGTTGCATCAATTATACATTTAATTACCGCAGATAAAAACCCTCTACTAGAAGCTTGTATTTTAGGTCTTCTGAAACATAAATCCAAAATTAGTCCTTTGGATGTGAGTCTGAATTTGTACACAAGATATGCCCAGCCAAAAACTAAAAACCATTTTTAAAAAATGGACTGCTCGCAGCACTCATGCGCGCGCTCACTGGGCAAGCGGAGGGATGGTCACGCGATGACGACTCAAATTTAGGAATGAATTGGCTCTCTGAACGAAGGCAAAAGACAAACGCTGAAATGAATTACAGCAGCAACTTATTAAAAGAGGAGACAGGCAATGACGCAAGTAGCAAATGAGGTGGAGGGATTTAAATCAGAGGTACTCACTAAGGGTGGTTCAATTCAAAGGGTGCAGGATAGAGAGGCCAAGAAAGAGCGCGAGCGGCTTGAAAAACAAGCCTATGAAAAGCACGCCGCCGAGAGCGCCGCCAGGCGTAATAGGGCAAGGGAAGAGCGCGCGCTTGAATTGATAGCGCAAGCAAAGGCTAGGCAGGCAGAGGCTCAATTTGATAAGGAGCGTAGCGCTCAGGCACAACAAACCCAAAAGGCGGAACGTAAGAGTCAGAGTCGGACCCAAGCAACCAACTTACTAGATGATTTAAGTAGGACCCCTAATGCATCTCTTGCCAAGCTATCTGAGGATATTGATGAGGGCGAAGTATTGGAGGAGGAGTCGGAAGCTCTAGAGCCTGAGCCTATATTTACAACCGTTAAAGGTGAAGTGCATGTGCCAGCATTTATGCCCGTTTTAGAAAGTAAGCCAGCACAACAAGCCCATGACCTAGATGAAATACTGCCTGCACCAGTCGCCATTACCGTCGATACACTTCCGAAAGCCGAGATTCAAGCTGAGACAGCGCAAGATCTAATTAAGAAGGTTTTGAACCCCGGACCCACGGACCCGAGTCCCGATGCCGAGCCTAGTGTTAATACAGAATCCTCTAGTGGCATCAAATCAAAGCGAGGGTGTGAACGTATTCAGAAAGTGATTAACGAAAAACGCGACCTAGAAAAGCAGGTTATAGATTTGCAATCTATGGTGGCCACACTTCAGGATGCGGTTCGTAAATATGAAATAGAAAGCAAGCTTGTCAGCAATGTGATGACTCTCGCCGATAGCCAGAAAAAGCCTTCCGAATTGGTTTCGGAAGCAAAGCTGCAAATGCTCAAGTTCTTAAATACCCGCTCAGATGAAATTGATCACACCGATAAGGCGATCTGCTTTAACAAATACATGTCAGACCCTTTCTACATGCAAGTCTTCGTGCAGAGCAATCAGCAAGAGCAGTGGCAGACCATGATTGAGTCTATCTATGAGGCAATAGGAAGGCCGGAGCCAAGCTTTGCAAGTGTTAAACCTATAGCAACCCATAGCCCTCAGCCTATTCGGGCGCGTACCTCAACCCTAGGGGCGCCACTGGCTAGCTCCGAAAACCCGATGGATCGGATTGCCCAGCATTTAGGCAATATGGGGATATAGATAGGTCTGAATTACATGCCACTCAAAATCAGTGGCATGTAGACAGAAATGTCTTTAGGCACCATAAGCACCTCATTTTGTCTACAAAACAGCAGATATAGCCCTATTTGGTCTACAACTTAGCTTATATCGTGAGGATCAAGCAATTGATACTGTGAAGGGTTGTCTGTAAATGCGTTGCAAACCTTCATTTTTTCCCAAAGATTCGGGAAGTTCGAATAATCAAATCCAGCAGTCCAGCGCCATGCACGAGTCATGGATCGAATGAAGGGGCTGGGATCATTGTTTTGAGACAGCGCTTTTAATGGCAGTAAATATTCCTCACGATAAGCTGTGGGAATAATAATGCGAGAGGCGGAGTGTTGAGTTAAGTAGGCATTCATCGTTAGGCGCGCGGTTCGGCCATTGCCATCCATGAACGGGTGCACTTCAGTAACTATAAACATCGCCATCAATGCACGCGCAAATGGGTCTTCCAGTAAAGCGATGCGCTTGAATCCTTCACGCAAAGTACCTTTTACAAGCTCGGGATGAACAAAAATAGTATTTCCTGCTTGGTTAGTTTGCTCTTTCCATTCACCTGGATTTTTATCTGGACGACTAGAGAGTATTTGGAAGTTACATTGCAAAAGCCACGCTAAGAAATCATCTTCATCTTTTGGGGGCTTAGAGCGAAAGGGCTGCTCCATGATTGCTTTAAAGGTACCCAGTAAGTCATGTGAATCTTCATTTCGTTTTGGAATCATCTTCCCATCGAAAATAATCTCGGAGGCCTCTTCGACGGTGAATGTAGTTCCTTCAATGTAGTTCGAAAAGTACGATTCAAAAAATGCGAAATTAAAGGCGCTTTTACCAGTTTTTGCCTGATCTTCAATGATGGGAAAAGGTTTTCTTAATGCAGAAAACAAAGTTTCGAAGATCTCAATGCGATCAGGATCATAAGGTTTACCAGCTGCGCGCGCTAATGCATCAGCTGCCCTTAAAGAGCGAGCCTTACCAGTTTGCATTAAGGCCGAAACAATCGTGTTCAGTGTTTTAAATTGAACCTCTAGACCTAATTCAGGGGCAATAGCTTTAGCATCATCACGTAGTGCATTGAGCTTATGTTCGCCACGAATGGTGCATAGCTTGCTTAAATAAGACTCAACCCAAGGGCGACCCATAGTACGAAGATCTGAACCTTTACGGCTATAAAGATTCTCTAACAGTCGCCTAACCTCCGAGGATATAAAGAGTTTTCCATACGGTGTATCGTTAAGCGAATCCTTGTGCGATTGAACTGCAGGAGGACCTGGCAAGATATTGAGAGTCAACCCTGGAAATGCTATTTGACGTGCTCTATTGCCAGACACCAAAAATATATTCCCACTATCATCCGGTTTGCAAAGGTGAGCAGAGCGGTAAGCTACTACGGAGCCTGGATAAAGATATTCGGTAATTTGCCGCCAATTTGGCCGAATGATTTGCTCGAGTGGGCTGTTGAGGTCGCTGGTGTAAATGCCGCGATAAATTTGACGCAAACGACCAGACCTAGCCAAGCGGGAAATTCTCTGTGCATTGGTTTTGTCTTCTCTCGAACTAAAAAGCAAGAGGGGCAGCTGGTCAACGGAAGTGTTCATAGGGTCTCAATTTATGCATTAATGTCAACAACTATGCATATATTATAGTTTAATGTCAACAAAAGTGCGTATAGAATCAAAATGACCCTATTTTTAGGTATATAGACACGGCTATTTCAAGGCCTTGGCATCGTTTACCAGTTGATATATCCGATTGTGCCTGTGAAGGATTTCAAAGAAAAGCCTCAAGGTATTGAGAGCATCAACATCTGCTCTATGTGGACTGCCTTCAAATTGAAGCTTAAAAGAACCCAGACCTGAGGATAGACCGCCACTGGGTTTTTTGCCCATGGCAAGCATGTGCAGGCTATACCAAGTTTTGACATCGATCCATCGACGACCAAAATAGGGAAAGCTGATACCTCGATCTTTAAATTCAGATTTCAGTTCAAGTGAATCGCCACCGCCCCAGGTAATGGGATTAACAAAGCAATTACGCGTAGTAATAATTTCCCCAATTTCTTTAGCTACTTGTTCATGTGGAACTGAATAGTCAGAAATATCCTGATTGCAAATGCCCGTTAATTGGGTGATGAACTCAAAAATAGGCTCTTGAGGATCTAAGAACCATTTATACATAGATAGGGATTGATTGACATAGTCATGGTAATTGCCAACGGCTATGCCGACCTGAATGATCTTTGGATTTACTGTGGAATTATCTTGAGCATTATTGAGCTCTAAATCAAGCGAGAAATAGTTTTGTTCTTGATGCATTTTTGATGAACACGGTTTTTAGTAGTGTGTTGATAATGTAGAGTCCCCCAAGGCTAACGTCAATGCCAAGCTCAATTCCTTGTAGGACGTCATGGTTAATTTATTGACTACACTAGACCTCAATATCAAGATCATCATGGCGACATATCTAAATTATGAAAATTCATGTACTAAGTGATTTGCATTTAGAATTTGCCGACTTTTCACCTGCATTGAATGTGGCAGATGTTATTGTCCTGGCCGGTGATATTAGCCTGCGCTCCGAGGGTATAACTTGGGCTAGAAAATCGTTTCCGAATC
>NZ_JACVPX010000008.1 GCF_018881655.1 Polynucleobacter sp. Tro8-14-1 | reverse complement strand
GATGATAGGACGGCCTACCAGTATCAGCAGGAACTACTCCTTCAAAACCCAAACTCTTTAAATCTAATTGATCGACAAACAGATCAATGACGCGCACGGGATTTTCTTCGGTGATGTACTCATCAAGCAGCTCAGGTAATAAAGTACTTTGGGTTCGATCTTGGCCAGTAATGAATCGTTTCATCTTCATGAACATCCGTTAATTAGTGATACTTAATTAACGTTTGAGGGTGCTTAGGTGTTTACAAAAACAGGGGGATTATTGGGGGTTTTTACACAGCCTCGGTCGAAAGCAGCCATTGCAGAGGTGGTGAAAGCCGCCCTTGCTTTACATAGATGTCTCAGCATCAAGAGGGCCCTGCGTTTAATAAGCTGTAGTTCTAATCTCAATTACTTGGCTAGTAGCGCTTCCAACTTCTCGGTATCCACGCAAAAGTTCCGAATACCTTCAGCCAATTTCTCGGTAGCCATTGCATCATTGTTGAGCTGCAGGCGGAAACTGGATTCATCTAGCTTTAGCGGTGCGATGCCTTCCGCCTCTAATGCTGCTTTGGTATTAGCAGCATCGAGTTTTGCCTCGACTGAGGTATGACTGCTCTGGAGCTCAGCCAATAGCTCTGGACTAATAGTCAAAAGATCGCAACCGGCTAACTCTAATATCTGACTAGTATTTCTGAAGCTGGCACCCATGATTTCAGTGGGGATGCCAAAGTGCTTGTAGTAATGAAAGATTCTCCTCACCGAAGTGACGCCAGGATCATTTGCACCACCATTGGTGCTATCACTCCAGTTATTACTTAGTTTGGCTTTATTCCAATCAGTGATGCGGCCCACAAATGGAGAAATAAGTTTTGCATTGGCTGCACCACATGCAGCCGCCTGCACGAGTGAGAAGAGCAGGGTCATATTGCAATGAATACCTTGCGCCTCTAATTCTTTGGCGGCGGCAATGCCTTCCCATGTTCCTGCTAACTTAATCAAAATCCGTTTACGGTCAATGCCATGAGATTCATATAGTGCAATTAAATGCTTTGCTTTAGCTACAGTACCTTTGGTATCGAAAGAAAGTCTGGCATCAACTTCGGTAGAAACACGTCCCGGAACAATCTTCAGAATCTCTAAACCAAACGCAACCAAGATGTAGTCCACCAAATCGGTCGGGCTCATACCTGGATGCGCTGCCTTGACCGACTGGACCAAATCTTGATAATTGCTTTGTTGAACAGCTTTCAGAATCAGGGATGGGTTGGTAGTCGCATCTTGCGGCTGAAACGCCTGCATGCGCTCAAAATCGCCTGTATCAGCCACAACCGTGGTGAGTTTCTTGAGTTGTTCCAGTTGGCTTGGTGATGAGGGGGCGCTATTCATGGGCTTGCTCGCTGCTCTAAGGTGGTTTTCTTGTAGATATCATATGATAGATGGATTAATTACTCAGTTCCAGTTAAGGCATAAGGGCGTTCAGCGGGCATATGAATCAAGATCAACTAAAGCAAATGGTGGGTGTGGCAGCTAGAGATGAAGTGCTAAAGCTTCCTGCCGGTCAGATTTTGGGTGTTGGCACAGGTTCCACCGCAAATTGCTTTATTGATGCACTTGCGCCGCATAAGGACCATTTCGCCGGAACAGTATCGAGCTCCAATGCAACCACTGAGCGCTTACTGAAACATGGTTTTAAAGTGCTAGACCCAAATGATGTTCAGGGACTACCAGCCTATGTTGATGGTGCGGATGAAATTGATCCGGCAGGACACATGATTAAAGGTGGTGGTGGTGCGCTTACTAGAGAAAAGATTATTGCCTCCATGGCAAAGCAATTTATTTGTATTTGCGATTCATCTAAGCAAGTGCCGGTACTGGGCAATTTTGCATTGCCAGTAGAGATCATTCCGCTTGCGAAAGGTGTTGTTAGTCGTGAGTTAGAAAAATTAGGTGGTCAGGTCAGTCTGCGTCTAGCGAAAAGCACTAGGGCTGATTTGAAGCAAACACCAAGCGAGCCTTTTGTCACCGATAATGGCGGGTGGATCTTGGACGTAGCAGGCCTCAAAATTGTCAACCCTATTCAGATGGAAGCGCAAGTCAATCAAATTGCTGGAGTGATTACTGTTGGGTTGTTTGCTAAAGAAAAAGCCAATATATTGCTAGTCAGTAACGCTGCTGGTGTTGAGCGTATCGCACTCTAATCATTGTTGTAAGTAATAAAAAACCCGACGGGGTATGCCCATCGGGTTTATTTGCCATGGTATGCATGGCGTAGATAATCGGAAGGTAATTAGTTCCGACATCTATAAGTGCACAGATGCACTTATCTTAAGTGGCTTTCGCCAATGTAGCGAGACACCAAAACTGCCTCACCACGACTTCATCCTACGCTCATCGTTGGCAGTGTCAATACCAATTGGCAATATATTTTTCAACAAATCAATTGCTGCAACACCGCACCCGATATTCAATCACTCTGAAGGGGGAACGTAACCTTGGGCCATATCAGCTCCACCCTCAAAGAAGTACTTTTCTACCTGCTTTAGGAGGTACTGGCGTGCGCGGGGGTCTGCCATATTGAGGCGGTTTTCATTAATGAGCATGGTTTGGTGCTT
Organism: Polynucleobacter sp. Tro8-14-1; assembly: GCF_018881655.1. Classification (GTDB taxonomy): domain Bacteria; phylum Pseudomonadota; class Gammaproteobacteria; order Burkholderiales; family Burkholderiaceae; genus Polynucleobacter. The sequence goes on along the minus strand of NZ_JACVPX010000008.1, from coordinate 134,601 downwards.
TAACCAAGCTGCCCAAGCTTCCTTAGAGACTTGATTCCAAACCTTTTTACCTAGCTCGCCTGGAAGCGGGGCAAAATCCATTCCCTCAGCTTCTTTATTGAGTTTGATACATTGAACCATGCGTGCCATCTGTAATACCTTTCTAATAATGCTTATGTTTCTGAAGTTGCTTATAAGTCTTTAGTTAAAACCATGGACTTACGGTCCCAGTTATAGATCTGCTTTCTTTCTTCTGGCAGGTCATCTACTGATGCCCGTTTAAAGCCACGCTTTAAGAACCAGTGTTCAGTCCTGGTAGTGAGAACAAATAATTTTTTAATGCCTTCTTGCTTAGCGCGCATTTCAACACGCTTCAATAGGCGTTCACCATCTCCGGATCCTTGAACGTCGGGATCTACCGCGAGACAAGCCAACTCACCAACGCCATTCGGGAATGGGAAGAGGGCGGCGCATCCAAAGAGAACGCGGTCATGCTCAATGACTGAGAAGCGCTGAATATCACGCTCAATCACGTCTTGACCACGTGCTGCCAAGATGCCCTCATCTTCAAGCGGCATCGTCAACTGCAAAATACCGCCTACATCATCTTGATTAGCTTCACGTAAGTTCTCGATATCAGATGAGGCTAGCATCATGCCAATACCATCATGAGTAAAGAGCTCCTCTAGGAGGGCTCCATCCTGATTGCAGGGCAAAAAGTGAACCCGGCTAACGCCTGCCCGTATTGCTCTGCCAGAGATACTGAGCAAACTCTTCATGCCCAGATCCATATCTTTGTTCTGCGCGACATATTCTTGCAGTTGCGGCATGGAGAGTTCGGTAATGAAATCACCCTCAGTATCTTTTAAACCCGCATATGGACTTAAGAAGATCAACTTATCCGCTTTAAGAGCTGCGGCAGTGGATGCAGCTACATCTTCGTATGCCAGATTAAACGCTTGGCCTGTTGGTGAGAAACCTAAAGGAGACAGCAACACAATCTTATTGCTATCAAGAGACTGTCTAATCGAGCTAGAGTCAACTTTGCGTACCAAACCAGTATGGATGTAATCAGTGCCTTCAACAACACCCACAGGCATTGCAGTAATAAAGTTTCCTGAGATCACAGAGATGCGTGAGCCAGCCATTGGAGTGTTTGGTAAGCCACGACTAAATGCTGCCTCAATATCGAGGCGCAATTCACCAGCTGCCTCTTTAACGCACTCTAGTGCAGCTGCATCGGTAATCCGATAGCTGTGCAGGGCGCTCTTGCCAAACTTGCTTTTAATATTCCGGAGCATCAACTGCTCTTCAATCTGTGGGCGGATGCCGTGAACCAAAACAATACGCATACCCATGGCATGGAGCATGGCGATATCTTCAATCAGATTCTCAAGGCCGATTTCTTGGACGAGTTCACCTGCAAAGGCGATAACGAAGGTCTTCTCACGGAAGCTATGAATGTAGGGCGCAACATCGCGCAACCACCCCACGAAAGGGAAGTTGGAGGTCGTTTCTTCGGCCATTAAGGCCTGGTTCGGTGCATTTGTTGGCATAGTGAGAAAATTATAGGGTGCAAGAGCCTATAAACCAACAAAAACCCAAAGCAATGCCACAGCCTGTGCCTGCTTCCAACACCTCGCGCCGTCTGGTAATTCAGTTTCCGGAGGAATTGCCGGTCTCTGGTCAGCGTGAGCTGATCAAGGATGCCCTGCAGAGCCACCAGGTGGTGATTGTGTGCGGTGAGACTGGCTCAGGCAAGACTACCCAGCTTCCGAAGATCTGCTTGGATCTGGGGCGAGGCACGATTAATGGTGGCAAGCTCATTGGCCATACTCAGCCACGCCGGATTGCTGCTACTGCCACGGCCAAGCGAATTGCCCAGGAGCTCGGTTCGCCCATTGGCCAAGATGTGGGCTATCAAGTTCGCTTTGCTGACAAGTCCAGCCATACAGCTTCCATCAAGTTGATGACCGACGGCATCTTGCTGGCAGAGACTCAGCGTGACCCTCAGTTGCGTGCCTATGACACGCTGATCATTGATGAAGCGCATGAACGTAGTCTGAATATCGATTTCTTATTGGGATATCTGCGCCAACTACTCCCAAAGCGACCAGACCTCAAACTCATCATCACTTCGGCAACCATTGATGCTCAACGTTTTGCGGAACACTTTGCCATCAATGGCAAGGTAGCCCCCGTTATCGAGGTCAGCGGCAGGCTGTTTCCGGTGGAGCAGCGTTACTCACCACTTGAGCCAGACGCTAAGCCTGATGGTAAAAAGGAATCCAAAACTGCTAAAGAAATTCCGGATGCGGTGACAGAGGAGATTGCCAGCTTGTGGCGAGAGGGTGCGGCAGGCGCTGGAGATGTATTGGTTTTCTTGCCGGGTGAGAGAGAGATACGAGATTGCGCAGAAGCTTTACGTAAAGATCATGTCTTGCAGCAGCGCTTTCATCCAGAGATTCTGAGTTTGTTTGCTCGTCAATCGGTGGCCGAGCAAGAGAAGGTGTTTAGCCCGGGCAATGGGCGACGCATCATTCTGACAACCAACGTTGCAGAGACTTCGTTAACGGTTCCAAATATTCGCTATGTGATCGATAGCGGTCTAGCAAGAGTGAAGCGCTACTCCTATCGCAATAAGGTAGAGCAGCTACAGATTGAGTCTATCTCTCAGGCTGCCGCTAACCAAAGGGCTGGGCGTTGCGGTCGTGTATCGGATGGCATCTGTGTTCGTTTATATAGCGAGCAGGATTATCAAGGCCGGCCTAAATTTACCGACCCAGAAATATTGCGAAGCTCATTAGCTGCAGTGCTGTTGCGCATGAGCTCCTTACGCTTACCCAAGATCCAGCATTTCCCCTTTATTGATAAACCCTTGGGCAGAGCGATTGCCGATGGCGTCCAGCTTTTGGATGAATTAGGTGCAATTGAGTTTGATGAATCGGAGTCAGCAGATGGCAAGGATATCAATAACAGCTTCAAACTCACCGCTATTGGTAAGCAATTAGCAGACTTGCCTCTCGATCCGCGCATAGGCAGAATGTTGCTGGCAGCCAAAGAGCACAATGCTTTAAAAGAAGTGACCATCATTGCCTCTGCTTTGGCAACTCAAGATCCGCGTGATCGCCCCATGGATCAGGCTGCAGCAGCAGATCAAGCCCATCTACAGTTTGCTGATGAGCGCTCTGAGTTTCTGAGTTTCATCAAACTTTGGAATTGGTATCAAGATGCTTTGCAACACAAGCACAGCAATCGACAGCTTGAGAATCTATGTAAAAGCAAATTTCTGTCACCACGTCGCTTACGTGAGTGGCGCGATGTTCATGGTCAATTGCACACCATGCTGGGCGAGAAGGGCTGGAAAGAAAATGCTTTAGCCGCAACGTATGAGCAGGTACACCTTTCTTTATTAACAGGCTTGCTCGGATATGTAGCCAAAAAAGAAGAGGATGAAAAATCTCAGGATCGCAATAGCAAAACAGGTGGCTACATTGGCGCGCGTGGTATTCGTCCATTCATTTGGCCTGGTTCTACTATTGGCAAAAAGGCGGGCGCTTGGATTCTGGCTGGCGAACTTCAAGAAACCAATCGTATGTATGCCAGAACGATTGCGAAGATTGAACCGCAATGGGTAGAGCGCGTTGCAGCACATCGCCTGATTAAGTCCCTCAGTGATCCTTTCTGGGATAACCGCCAGGGCGAGGTCATGGCATTTGAGCGAGGTACTTTATATGGCTTGCCAATCTACCATGGTCGTAGGGTTCGATATGAACCCCATAACCCTGAAGAGACCAGAGAATTATTTATTCGTCAGGCCCTCGTGCAGGAAGAAATGTTTGGGCGCATGGATACCCCCGCGCTCCAGCGTGAAACAGAAGCTGATGCCAAGAAAAAATATCCTAATGTGTTTGGATTCTTTTGGCATAACCGTCGCTTGATTAAAGAAATTGAAGCCCTAGAACATCGCTCACGTCGACCAGATGTATTGGTAGATGATGATTTGCTATTTGCGTTTTATGAATCTCGAATACCTAAGGAAGTGCGTAGTCGTGAAAGTCTCAAAGCATGGATAGCCAAAGAGAAGGGTAATGATAAAAATGCCGAAAAGGATCTTGATGCTCAGCTCCGCCTAGAAAAAGCCGACTTGATGCGTCATGAGGCGGCTGGCATTACCGTAGATCGCTATCCAAAAACAATGTTGATCGGCGGTGCACAGCTCAGTCTGACCTATCACTTCGAACCAGGCAGCCCGAAGGATGGCGTCACTCTGGTTGTTCCGTTAACCCAGCTTAATCAAGTGGATGGGCGTCGTTGTGAATGGCTTGTCCCTGGTATGTGTGAAGAGAAGGTATTACTCCTCCTTAAATCACTTCCGCAGAAATTAAGACGCCATTGCGTACCGTTGCCGGATTATGCAAAGTCCTTCCTTGAGCGCAGGTTGGAAGAGAAGCAATTTGGCGTCGGCGACTTTCTAGATAGTTTGATTGGCGATATCCGCAAAGAACGTGGCCTCGAAATTAAACGTGCTGACTTCAGGCCCGAGGCTTTGCCACTGCATTCCTCGATGAACTTTCGTTTGATTGATGAGCATGGACGCCAGCTTGAAGTGGAGCGTAACTTAGCTCGCTTGCGTTCAGAGTATGGGCAGACTGCTCGCAATGCCTTCCAAGCCATTGCCCAGGAGGCTGTTCAGGTCGAGCTTGGCGTTGAGGCTATATCAAAGCCAAGCAGTAACAATACTAATGAAGCTAATGCACGCAAGGTCGAGCAGGGCGGTTACCGTTCATGGGATTTTGGGGAGTTACCGGAAACCTTGGAAATTCAAAAGGGGAATAAAACTCTGTTTGGTTACCCCGCTCTAGTGGATCGCGTTGACTTTTGTGATCTCGAGGTATTTGATGATTTAGAGGAGGCTCGCAAGCAGCATGCTTTAGGGCTACGTCGCTTATTTGCGCTGAGCAATAAAGACACGCTCAAGGCCCTGCAAAAACAATTGCCCGGCATACGTGAATTAGGTTTGCTATTTATCAATGTGGGATCGGTAGAGGGGTTGATTGATCAGATTCTGAATATTGCCCTTGAGCGTGCTTTTATGACTGAGCAGCTTCCAGTGAATGCAGAGCAATTCGCCGAGCGCCTTCAAGCCGGAAAACCAAGATTGGCACTTATTGCCCAAGAGATATCTCGCCACGCATTAAATGCATTGCAAGCCCATGCAGATTTGCAGAAAAAGATTGCTAGTGCAAAAGCAGCTTCGCCAAGTGCTTATGCCGATATACAGGTACAGATGCAGGGATTGATCTTCCCAAAGTTCGTGGCGGAGATACCGTATTCGCAATTGGTGCATGTGCCACGCTACTTAAAAGCAATTGCGATGCGGATTGATAAATTACGATCAAATCCTAGTCGTGATGCCCAATGCCAAAAAGATTGGGAATCGGTTGCTCGTCCGTGGCAAAAACTGATGCAAGGCAAGAAGGGGTCTGCCTCTTATGCGATGGCTGAGGATCAGGCTTTAACGGATTTTCGTTGGCAGCTGGAAGAGTTGAGAGTGGCTTTGTATGCTCAAGAGCTTAAAACCCCAACCCCAATGTCCTTAAAGCGGCTCGAAAAGGTTTTAGCAAGCTTGCGCTAGGTCAAATCCAAAGCATATCCACTGGATTTTGAGGCCTATTCAGTCTCCCCAATTGCTTACAATGGAGGGATGTACAAATTTATCAAGATTAGAGGTTTTCGCACAATCGCGACCTCTGCATTATTGGCGCTTTTGTTGGCCAATCAAACTGCTTCTGGGCAAACCACTAGCCCCGTAGCCTCAGCAACTCCTGCAAATCAACCCAAGTTGGCGGTGATTCTGAATTCTGGTTCAGCATCTGTCAGTTTGATCGATATGAATACACGTGAGGTTGTTAAAACGATCCCGGTTGGCAAAGAGCCCCATCACCTCATGATGACCCCAGATCAAAAATCCTTATTGATTGCGAATGCAGCCGGTAATGATGTTGTGTTGATGAATCCAACTACGGGTGAGTTAACTGGCAAGATTCCGAATATCATTGATCCATACCAAATCGGTTACTCCCCAAACCACAAATGGTTTATAGCAAATGGTAATCGCTTAGATCGTGTGGATATCTATGCTGCAGATAGTGCAAATCTTAAATTAGCTAAGACCGTAAAGCTAGGCAAGACACCTAGTCATATTGCTTTTACATCGGACAGCAAAATTGCATTTATTACTTTGCAAGACTCTAGTGAACTTGCCGCAATTGATCTTGAAACACAAAATGTATTGTGGGTGATGCCTACAGGTAAGGTGCCCGCTGGTTTATGGATGACGCCTGGCGATCAATACCTCTTGATTGGCATTACTGGTGAAGACTATGTTCAAGTCATTGATTGGAAAGCTCGCAAAGAAGTGAAGCGCATCCCTACAGGTAAGGGTGCTCATAACTTTCGCCCTTTAGGGGATAAGAAGCATGTATTTGTAAGCAACCGTATTGCTTCTACGATCAGCTTGATCAATATGCAAACCTTGGAGAAGGTGGGCGATATCACTGGACTGCCGGCCGGTCCAGACGATATGGAAATTACTCCAGATGGTAAAACAATGTGGGTTACTTTCCGCTTTTCCAAAAAGGTTGGGGTAATAGATATTCCAACAATGAAGTTGGTAACAGTGATTCCAGTTGGTAAGTCACCACATGGTGTGTTTTTCACTCCAAGGGCTGGATGGGAATAATTAATATCATGAAGCGCCTAAGTCCTAATGCATTCATTCGTATCGCAGCCGTGCTGATGCTCGGCTGTTTTTCATTGGGCGCCAATGCTCAAGTCGCAGAATGTAGCAAGAAGGTCTACCTCACCTTCGATACCGGCAATATGTCAGTTGCTGAAAAAGTGGCTGAGATTCTGAAGCGGCAAAACGTAAAGGCTACTTTTTTCTTGGCCAATGAAAAAACGTACCGCGGTGACTTTGCTTTAGATGAATCTTGGAAACCCTTTTGGCAGCAATTAGCAAAGGAGGGGAATCATTTTGGAAGTCATACCTATGACCATGATTACTTTGTTAAGGATGGTCCAAAAGGGCAGGTCTTTGAGAAGCCACAATTTGGCCCAAAGGCTGGAGAAATCATCCTCTATAACGAAGCGGCAATGTGTAAGCAGATTCGTCGGGTTGATCAGCGCTTTCAAGAAATGACAAATCAGCCGATGCAGAAAATCTGGCGCGCACCTGGGGGTAAAACCTCTCCGACCTTGATTCGGATGGGGGATATGTGTGGCTATCAACACATTGGCTGGGCTCCCACCGGCTTCTTGGGGGATGAGCTGAATTCAGAAAAGCATCCAAACAGTACTCTGTTAGAAAGAGCGAGCAGAGATCTAAGGGATGGTGACATCACCATGGCTCACCTGGGTATTTGGTCTAGAAAAGATCCATGGGCACCTGCGGTTTTGGAGCAGTTGATTATTAATCTAAAGAGTCGTGGTTTCTGTTTTGGGCTGCTACCCAAAGATTCTGCAAATCAGTCAAAATAAAGCATGGATTTCACTGCTATTGCCTCATTAATTTCAGATGCCTATGCTGGCGTTCAGGAGTTTCTATTTTCTAAAGTTGTCGGTCCGATTCTGTACCAATTCGATTTAATGTCTTGGGCTGAGGACGTATTTGATGGGATCGATTGGTTCTTGTTTGGTTGTGTTCAGCTGTTCTTAATCATTGTTGTACTGAGAACGTGGGAGCGCATAGCCCCTGCAGAAAAGCAAGCGCGTTTTGCAGGGTCGAGTAGGGCGGACGTCCTATACACCTTGTTTCATCGCCTGGGAATATTTCATGGCTTGATTTTTATATGCCTGTCTGGATTCTTTTTTGAGATGGATTCCATCCTGCATGATTTCCGTTTTGATCGCCTGAATGTAGAGTCCTGGTGGCCAGGCGTGACCTCAGTCCCTGTCGTAAGCTTCGCGATCTACCTCATCATTCTGGACTTTGTCGATTTTCTTTATCACCGCGCATCGCACGCTTTTAACTGGTGGTGGCAATTGCATGCCTTGCATCATAGTCAAACAGTGATGACGGCCTGGTCCGATAATCGTAGTCACATTCTGGATGATGTGATGCGAGCAGCAATCATGTCCTTCTTCGCGCTGTTGATTGGTGTATCCCCAGGACAATTCATCATGCTGATTGCACTGAGTCAATTTATTCAAAGTTGGCAGCACGCCAATATTAAGGTTCACTTAGGATCTGCTAAATACTTATTAGTATCCCCGTTGTTTCATCGTATGCATCATGCCGTGGGATATGGGCACGAGGCTATAGGTAAGCCTGGTGTATTAGGTGGTTGTAATTTTGGTATTTTGTTTCCGTGGTGGGATATGTTGTTCGGAACGGCGATCTTCACTAAAGAGGTCTATCCTACGGGAGTCAGAGACTTAACCGTTTCAGAAAATGTCCTCACTCAACAATGGCAAAGCTTGCTTCGTGCCGTTAAAGAATTTAAGCCTAAGTAGACTGCACGTCTGCAGGCAATAGGAGTTGTATGGTTGGATTACCGCAAATATTTAAGTCTTTTGGAATGGCTTTAGTTGGAACGATGCATCCGCGAATGTTATGGCTGAGCTTCAGACCATTTTTGATCGTCTCGGTATTATGGGGTTGTCTCATTTGGCTCACATGGACGCCAGCCCTAGAAACATTAAGCAGATTCCTGACAACCTCCATGTTTACTAGTTGGATACAGGATGGTTTAGTGTGGGCGGGCTTTGAAAATGCCAGGGCATGGATTGCGCCATTATTTTTTGTCATGCTAATCATCCCTTTGATTACGATTAGCTTGTTAGTCTTTATTGCGTTTTCAACGGTACCCTCGATTGTGAAGATTGCCTCTAGGCAGTCACAATTTCAGGATCTAGAGTGCAAGAAGGGCGGCGGCTTCTTTGGCAGTTTGATTTACAGCCTATGGTCAGCCCTCATTTGTCTTGCATTGGTGATGCTCACCTTGCCTGTGTGGTGGGTTCCTCCGTTGGTGGCCGTCTTGCCTCCATTACTATGGGGCTGGTTAACGATGCGCCTGATGTCGTATGACGTTCTGGCAAAGCATGCCAGCTCGGAAGAGCGCGATCTTCTGCTTCAAAAGTATCGCTGGCCATTACTCTGTATGGGTATCGCATCAGGGATGTTGGGCGCAGTGCCAACCTTCTTCTGGGCTACCTCCGCATTGGCTTTGGTGTTATTTCCAATAGTGAGTTTTATAGCTCTTTGGATTTATTCTCTGATTTTTGTGTTTGCTGCTTTATGGTTTAGCTATTTCTTATTAGATGCACTCAAGCAATTGAGAGAAGAAGAGTTGGATCAAGCGCTCACAGTGCAATCTCGCGTTGTTGATATGGAACTGCCTTACCATGGTTGATGCAATTAAAAAAGTTGAAATAGAAGTGCCGAGCAAAGCCCAACGTCGCTTTGGGTTAATCGTGATTGGTGATGAGATCTTATCTGGTCGTCGTCAAGATAAGCACATGAGTAAGCTTATCGAGCTGCTCAATGAGCGCGGCCTCAGTCTTGCATGGGCTAAATACGTTGCTGATGATCCCGAGCAAATTACTGCAACACTCAAAGACAGTTTTGCAAGTGGTGATGTTGTGTTTAGTACTGGCGGCATTGGCGCCACGCCAGATGATCACACCCGTCAATGCGCGGCACTTGCTCTGGGTACAAAAACTGAGTTACATCCAACTGCGCAAGAATTAATTGCTGGTCGCATTCAGTCGATGGCAGAAGGTGATCCATTCAAGTCAGATTTAAGCACTCCAGAAAATCAGCATCGCTTCAAGATGGGGGAGTTTCCGATTGGTAGTGAAATTATTCCAAACCCATACAACCAAATTCCCGGCTTTCGAATTCAAGAGCATCACTTTGTTCCCGGCTTTCCGGTAATGGCTGCGCCGATGATGGCTTGGTGTTTGGATACTTACTACAAGGATCTATTCCATCAAGAAAATTGGGCAGAGCAAAGCTTCATTGTTCCTAAGGGAGTTGAATCTACCTTAACCCCCTTAATGGAGCGCATAGAGGCTAATTTTCCGGGGGTGAAGGTCTTTAGTCTCCCTTCTGTCGGTGACGCCTCTAAAGGGGGTGTTTATGCCCAGCGTCATATTGAGCTGGGGATAAAGGGCAATGCCAACCTTCTAGAAAGCGCTTGGATTGCCTTGAGAGCAGGTACCCAAGAGCTGGGTTACGAAATCCACGACATCAGCCAAGCTTAATTGCACTAAAAAGGTGCAAATAGGGGTATTTAAGCTTATATCAGAGTTATTTGAGCACTTAAACAGTGCAATAATGGGCGTTCCCATTTGTTTGCTTCAGTAAATTACATACATCCATTAGGCATGTTTGATGCCTGGAATAGACAAGGGTGTATACCTTGAGTTTTGATTCCCAATTTAGTTAATAGAGGAGATTTGCATGACGAAGACCGTCGCTGATGTGATGAAGTTAGTTAAAGAAAAAGAATGTACTTTCGTTGATTTCCGCTTTGTGGATACAAAGGGTAAAGAACAGCACACGACAGTGCCTATCTCTGCTTTTGACGAAGACAAGTTTGAAAGCGGTCATGCATTTGACGGCTCATCTATTGCTGGTTGGAAGGGTATTGAAGCTTCAGATATGTTGCTCAAGCCAGATCCAACAGCTGCATACATCGATCCATTCTATGAAGAGCCAACTTTGGTTCTCACATGTGACGTTATTGAGCCAGCTGATGGCAAAGGTTACGACCGTGACCCACGTTCTATCGCTAAGCGCGCTGAAGCGTATTTGAAGAGCACCGGCTTAGGTGATGCCGCTTACTTTGGTCCAGAGCCAGAGTTCTTCATTTTTGACGGCGTGCGTTGGGGTGCCGATATGCAGGGTTGCTTCGTGAAGATTGATTCCGAAGAAGCTCCATGGTCATCTGGTGCAGAAATCGAAGGTGGTAACACTGGTCACCGTCCAGGTAAAAAAGGCGGTTACTTCCCAGTTGCTCCTGTAGATACATTCCAAGATATGCGTTCTGAAATGTGCTTGATTCTTGAGTCATTGGGCATTCCAGTTGAAGTTCATCACCATGAAGTTGCTGGCCAAGGCCAAAACGAATTGGGTACTAAGTTCAGCACATTGACTCAACGCGCTGACTGGACTATCTGGCAGAAGTATGTCATTCATAACGTTGCTCATGCTTATGGCAAGACAGCAACTTTCATGCCTAAGCCAGTAGTTGGCGATAACGGTTCTGGTATGCACGTACACCAATCCGTTTGGAAGAACGGTGAGAACTTGTTTGCTGGTAACGGTTATGCAGGTTTGTCAGAGTTTGCATTGTTCTACATTGGCGGCATCATCAAGCACGCTAAAGCATTGAATGCAATTACCAACCCAGGTACAAACTCATACAAGCGTTTGGTTCCAGGCTTTGAGGCTCCAGTGAAATTGGCTTACTCAGCACGTAACCGTTCTGCTTCAATCCGTATTCCACACGTTCCAAATCCTAAGGGTCGTCGTATTGAGACTCGTTTCCCAGATCCATTGGCTAACCCATACCTCTGCTTCTCAGCATTGCTGATGGCTGGTTTGGATGGCGTACAGAACAAGATTCATCCAGGCGAAGCTGCGGACAAGAACTTGTATGACTTGCCACCAGAAGAAGATGCAAAGATCCCAACCGTTTGCGCAAGCTTGGAAGAGGCATTGGACGCATTGAAGAAAGATCACGAGTTCTTAACTCGCGGTGGAGTATTTACTGAATCTATGATTGATGCATATATCAATTTGAAGATGGAAGACGTCACACGTTTCCGTATGACTACTCATCCAATCGAATTTGATATGTACTACTCCCTGTAAGCGAAGGAGAGAACTTGAGCGCAGGTCTGTTGCGCAATTCGTTCAAGGGAGCAGCTACGGCTGCTCCTTTTTTTCCGACATTGCTTGATCAGATGCCCAATGCCATCGTGGTATTTGAGGCTGAGAACCAACAATTGGTGTACGTGAACCCGGCTGCTGAGTCAGCCTTGGACCTCTCGCGTAAATCACTTGAGGGTCAATCTGTGCACAACTTATTTGGTGACAACGTAGCATTAAGTGACATGATTTCTGAGGTGAAACAGGGTCATGTATTGGCCCAACGCCAAGAAATGGTCTTGCATTCATTGCCGGGCAGCATTCATCAAGATTCCACTCCAGCGCATGTAGTGGTTGCAGCTTTGGAGGATCCCGCGCTGATCATGATGGAGTGGTTTCCGATCGATCAACAGTTGCGGAGTGAGCGCGATGAACGTGTGACACAGCAAGTTGAAGCAAATAAACAATTGATGCGTAATTTGGCGCATGAGATTAAAAACCCATTGGGCGGTATTCGTGGGGCAGCGCAGCTATTAGAGTTTGAGTTACCAGACAAAGGCTTGCGCGAGTACACGCAAGTCATTATTAAAGAGTCAGATCGCCTGCAGACTTTGGTTGATCGTCTCTTAGCGCCGCATCGCAAGGCGCATGTGATGGAATCCTTCAATGTGCACGAAGCATTAGAGCGCGTGCGTAGTCTAGTCTTAGCAGAGTTTCCAAAGGGTTTACGAATTATTCGTAACTACGATACAAGTCTGCCCGATGTCTTAGGCGACCGAGAGCAATTGATTCAGGCAACCTTAAATATTGTGCATAACGCTGCACAAGCGCTTTCTGAAGAGATTAGCAGTGGCATTGCACAAATTGAGCTGAAGACCCGCGTGGCACGTTCGGTCACGATTGCAAAGCATCGCTACAAATTAGCGATGGATCTGCATGTGATTGACAACGGCCCTGGCATTCCAGAAGAAATTATTGAGCGCATCTTCTTCCCATTAGTTTCGGGAAGAGAGGGTGGCAGTGGGCTTGGTCTTACCCTAGCGCAAACCTTTGTTCAGCAACACCAGGGGTCTATTGCTTGCAATAGTCGTCCAGGACGCACCGATTTTCATATTCAAATTCCATATCGTAGGCAGGAGAAAGCATCATGAAACCAATTTGGATCGTTGACGATGATCAATCTATTCGTTGGGTCTTAGAAAAAGCTCTAGCGCGTGAAAATATTCCGCACAAGAGTTTCTCTAATCCAAATGACGTTCTGAATGCCCTAGAAAAAGAAGCTCCACAGGTGCTGATCTCCGATATTCGTATGCCGCGTGGCAACGGCTTGGATTTATTGCAGCACGTGAAGGCAAGTCATCCGAATTTACCAGTCATCATCATGACGGCGTATTCTGATTTGGACTCCGCTGTCTCTTCATTTCAAGGTGGTGCATTTGAATATCTCACCAAACCTTTTGATGTCGAAAAGGCGATTGAATTAATTCATCGTGCGGTAGAGCAGGGCATCCGCAATGACTCTGGTGCGAAAGAGTTAACTGCGTGGAGACAAGACGCCACTGAGATTATTGGTCAAGCACCAGCAATGCAGGAAATTTTTCGTGCCATTGGGCGCTTAGCGCAATCTAACGCCACAGTCCTGATTACTGGAGAGTCCGGCACTGGTAAAGAGTTGGTTGCCCACGCCCTGCATAAGCACAGTCCATGCGCCAAAGGGCCATTTGTCTCATTAAGTACTTCGGCTGTGCCAAAGGATTTATTGGAGTCGGAGTTATTTGGTCATGAGCGCGGTGCTTTCCCAGGTGCGCAGACTTTGCGTCGAGGTCGTTTTGAGCAGGCTGACGGCGGTACTCTATTTTTAGGTGAGGTAGGTGACTTACCTTTTGATCTACAAACCCGTTTACTGCGCGTTCTGACTGACGGACATTTTTATCGCATCGGTGGACAAGACCCGATTAAGGCAAATGTTCGGATCATTGCTTCGACACATCAAAATCTAGATGCAAGAGTCACCGCTGGTTTCTTCCGTGAAGACTTGTTGCATCGGTTGAATGTGATTCGTTTGCGCATGCCTTCATTACATGAGCGTAGTGAAGACATTCCAATGTTAGCTAGACATTTCATGTTGAGCTGCGCGAAGTCTTTGGGCGTTGAACCTAAAAAATTGTCCGATGAAGTCTTAAAAGAAATGAGCGCAATGCCATTTCCGGGAAATGTACGTCAATTAGAGAACTTATGCCACTGGTTAACGGTGATGACGTCTGCAAACGTAATCGGCGTAAGCGATCTCCCGGCTGATATTGTTTCAGAAACGAGTGAACAACCCATCGTTATTCACGGCGAGTCTTCGCCAAGCAATCCCGTTGCTGCCAAGGTTGCTGTAGGTGACTGGGAGAATGGTTTAGGACGTCTAGCTGTCAAGATGTTGCAAGATGGCGATAAAGAAGTTTTTGATGCCTTGACCGCACGTTTTGAAAGGGCAGTATTGCAGGCAGCTTTAGAAGTTACTCGTGGCAGAAGAGTAGAGGCTGCCCAGCGTCTAGGTATTGGCCGAAATACGATTACCCGTAAGTTGCAAGAGCTCGGTATTGATGACTGATTCGATTCGAATAGCTGCGTGGAATGTGAACTCCTTAAAGGTTCGCCTTCCACAAGTGCTTCGTTGGTTGCAAGATCAAGAAAGCAAGAAACAACCGATTGATGCGCTCTGCTTGCAAGAGCTTAAGCTCACGGATGATAAGTACCCCCATAAAGAGCTTGAAGATGCGGGTTACCTCAGTTTGGCTGCTGGTCAAAAGACTTATAACGGCGTTGCGATCATCTTGCGTAAAGCGGCACTCGCACCTATCGCTTCAGATATGGAAACAGCCTTTCTGAAGCCCACTAGAAACATACCCAACTACGAAGATGAGCAGCAGCGCATTCTCGCGGCGACAGTTTGCTTTGCTGGTACGAAACCGATGAGACTCGTATCAGCGTATTTTCCAAATGGGCAATCGCCAGATAGCGATAAGTTTCAATACAAACTAGGTTGGTTGAAGGCATTGAAAACTTGGTTAACAGAAGAGCTCCAACAGAGCGAACGATTAGCACTTTTAGGTGACTTCAATATTGCTCCCGCAGATCAAGATGTGCATGATCCTAAAGCATGGGAAGGGCAGAATCTCGTTTCACCACCAGAGCGCGAAGCCTTTCAAGATCTCATCAAGCTTGGGTTTCATGATTCATTCAGAATGTTTGAGCAGGCGCCAAAGACCTTTAGTTGGTGGGATTACCGCATGATGGGTTTCAGAAGAAACGCCGGTATGCGGATTGATCACATCTTGCTGAGCGAAGCACTCAAGGATAAATGTAGTGCCAGCATGGTAGACAAAGAGCCAAGAGCCTGGGAACAGCCTTCAGACCATACTCCAGTGATTGCGCAGATCCAAAAGTCTTAATCCGAAAGCCTAGGGCTTACACTAGCCCGGCATTCTGAATCTTGCTTTATCCTTATGATTAGTATCGATAATTTCCGCTCTTAGATGAAGCAATCAGTTTAAAAATTAAGCGCTTGAATGCCATTACATAGAAACATTATTTCTCATGCACTAATTATTTCTGGCGCCTTGATTCTTGCCGGTTGCACGATGGTGGGCCCAGATTTTGCAAGACCACCTGTTAAGGCGGTAGATCAATATAAATCAACAGCTCAAACAGAATTTACCGAATCTTTGGGTGAAAACTCAAACAAGATTCTGGACCCAGTAGAGTGGTGGAAAAGCTTTAATGACCCGACGCTCAATGCCTTGCTAAAGCAAGCTACTGCGCAAAACCTTACTTTGCAACAAACTGCGCTGCGGATATACCAACTGCAGGCCCAACTTGGCGTGAGCGATGCCGCATTATTGCCATCCGCCAATTTAAGTGCTTCGTATTCCAATACCCGCAATAGTGCAATTCAAGAAGCGATTAATGATTCTAATAATTTGGTCTCTAAAAATGCTTTGGTGCAGGTGAGTTGGGAGTTAGATTTTTGGGGGAAGAATCGCCGTGGAATTCAGAGCTCATTAAGCTCCTATTTATCTGGGGTTGCAGCCTTCTACTCGGCAGACGTATCTTTAACTGCGGATGTTGCGAATACTTACATCAATATCCGCAACTATGAAGAGCTGATCATGGTTGCTAAAACCAATCTAGCTTTGCAAAAAGAAAGTTTGCGTATTGCAGGTGCGCGCTTTAAATACGGTGCCACCTCGATGTTGGATCTGAGTCAGGCGCAAGCCCAGTATGAGCAGACGAAGGCCCAGATTCCGGCTTTGATCGCGAATTTAAAGAAAAACCAGCATGCCATGAGTATTTTGCTGGGTGAGCCTCCTGACTACTATGAAAAGACTTATGGAAACACTAAGGGAAGTCTCAAGCCTCCATCTGTGCTTGGAGTTGGTATGCCAAGAGATCTTTTACGTCGCCGTCCAGATGTCCTGCAGGCTGAATTTGATGCTGCATCTAAATCTGCCTTGATTGGTGTAAGTAAGGCGCAACTGTTTCCAACATTTACCTTGGGAGGCATCTTTGGCTTTGCCACATCAAATTACGGAACTTTATCCTCCGCCAATTTATTTAGTTGGGGCAATAACTCTTCTGGGGTAAACGCTGGAATTTCCTTGCCGCTGTTTTATAGAGGCGCAATTGTGGATCAAGTCCGCGTGCAGGATGCTATTTTCCAGCAGAGTCTGTTGGCCTACCAAAATCAAGTCTTAAATGCTCAGAAGGAGGTTGAAGATTCGCTCATTACTATCTCGACCACTAAAAGTTCAAAAGAGGATTTAACTCGCGGTGTGGTTGCGGCGCAAAGTGCCGCAGATTTAGCTCTTGAGCGTTATAAGGCGGGTCAGAATGATTACACCACGGTGATCACTGCACAGCAGAATCTATTAAATATCCAAAACTCCCTAGTCCAAACTTCATCAAACGAACTCATCGGATATGTAGGCGCATTTAAAGCGCTTGGTGGCGGTTGGACTGCGGACATGACTCCTCCTAAGTTGCCTGATCAGATGGTTGCCGATATGACCGACCGAACAGATTGGGGTTCTGTCCTCACTAGGACAGGTGATCCACTAACGGTGAAGGCTAGCAAGTTTTTGGTAGATGCTCCTGATCCATTAAAGCCCACACAAACTACAGTGCCGGCCACTTTAAATACACCTTCAAATACAACGACTCCGCCGACCCAGGGAAGTGCTGCGCCATGAAAGATCTATTAATAAAAGCCAAACCTTTGCTGATGCCCTTGTGGGGCAAACTTTTGACTCTATGGAGCTCACTCCTGGGAAAATGGAATGCATTCCTAGTAAAGCTAAGCACGGTTGAGATTCCTATTCTCAAGAAGAAACTTTCACCACGGACAATTGGGGTTTCTTTATTCGTTCTCGTTTCTTTGATTGCGCTGATTTGTTTGAAGTCTTGTGGCAAAGAGATTAAGCAGACCCCAATTCCAGTGACAACTGCTCAACCACTGTCTCAGGAGATCCGCAGTTTTGCGACCTTTGATGGTCTGGTGGACCCATACCTCACGGTGAACTTGGATGCACGCGTTAAGGGCTACCTTACTAAGATTGGTTTTGCTGACGGAGCGATGGTGAAGAAGGGCGATCTTCTGTTTGTCATTGAGCAAGACCAATACATACAAGAGGTGAAATTAAAGCAGGCAATTTATACCGAAGCGAAGCTTGAGTATGGTCGTCAGAAATCTTTGCTGAAAGAAAATGCAACTTCTCAGGCTGCTGTTGATAAAGCTTTATCCCAATTTCAGCAATCGGAAGCTAATTTAACCCTCGCAAAGATTAATTTGGGCTATACCGAAATCAGAGCCCCTTTTGATGGCCTTATGGGAAGGCACTTATTGGATGTAGGCACCTATTTAGATAGCACTACAAAAGGTGTTCAACTCTCCACTATTCAGCAGATCTCACCAATCTATGTTTACTTCTCTATTAATGAGAGGGATTACTTAAAGTTTCAAAAAGGTCAAGATTCAAACGCAGAACGTAAGTCTGAAGTAAATAGCTTGCCCATCTATGCAGGTCTTCAGGGTGAAGTTGGATATCCTTTTGAGGGCGTCTTGGATTACGCTGCCAATTTGATTTCTACAGAGACTGGGTCCTTGCAGTTGAGGGCTATCTTTAAAAATGAGAAGTACGAGTTAATCCCTGGTTTATATGCTCGAGTCATGGCTCAATATGGACCTCCGAGGCAGGCTTTGCTGCTACCCAAGACTGCAGTCATGACTGATCAGGTGGGTGATTATGTTTTTGTCTTGGATGGCGCCATGCGTGCACAACGTCAAGACATTAGCTTGGGTCAGCGCTTTGAGAAATATGTTGAGATTAGCAAGGGATTGACCGCCACTAGCAAGGTGGTTATTAATGGGTTTATTAATCTAAGTATTAATCAAGCCGCCCAGCCAACTGAGGTCACGCTTGAGGCAATGCTAGCTCGATAATCATGCTCTCTAAATTTTTTATCGAACGGCCGGTACTGGCTAATGTGATTGCCCTGATCATGCTATTGATTGGGGCGGTATCTATAAATAGTTTGCCAATTGCTCAGTACCCTAATATTGTTCCGCCCACGATTCAGGTAACAGCACGATATCCAGGAGCAAGCGCCACACTTGTACAACAATTGGTAGCTAGTAATATTGAAACTCAGGTCAATGGTGTCGATGGCATGCTCTATATGGAGTCCGCATCTACCAATGACGGAAACTACACCCTTACTGTTACTTTTAAGGTCGGCACAGATCCCGATTTGGCACAGGTCAATGTACAAAACCGAGTGGCTATTGCGCTGCCTTCCTTGCCACAGGCAGTTCAAAAGCAGGGCGTCACAACTAAAACACAGTCAACTGCCATTCTGCAGTTCGTTACCCTCACTTCATCCAACCCAGATCATGACGGCTTATTTTTAAGTAACCTGGCTAACTTAAAGTTGCAACAGCGCTTAGCGCGATTGCCAGGCGTAGCTGCTGCCAATGTCTTTGGGGTGGGTAATTACAGTATGCGGGTTTGGCTTGACCCAGCCCAACTCAAGATGCGCAATCTGACGCCAAATGATGTCATTGCCGTTATTAATAAGCAAAACGTCTTGCTAACAGCAGGTCAAATTGGTGCCCCGCCCACACCGATAGGTCAAGATTTTCAGTTGACGCTTAATGTCACCAGTGCCATGACAACCCCCGAGCAGTTCGGCAGAATTGTTGTCAAGGCTGGTAACAAGGCTGAAATCACGTACTTGCGTGATATTGCCAGAATAGAAATGGGTAGTCAGAACTACAGTCAATTCTTCAAGATTGATGACAGGCCTGCAGGTGGCATAGCCATTTACCAAATGCCGGGTGCCAATGCGATTGCTACGGCTCAAGCAGTTCAAGATGAGATGAGTAGTATTGCTAAGACGTTGCCAAAAGGTGTTACTTGGTCCATTCCATTTGACACCACGATGTTTGTTAAAGCTTCAATTCATGAGGTTTATAAAACGCTTTACGAGGCGGGCATCTTAGTTCTTCTCGTAATCATGATTTTCTTGCAGAACTGGCGCGCCACATTGGTGCCTGCAACAACGGTGCCTGTCACGATTATTGGTGCGTTTGCTTGTATGGCCGCACTGGGCTTCTCTATCAACTTGCTGACCTTGTTCGCGATCGTTTTATGTATCGGTATTGTTGTAGATGATGCGATTGTGGTGGTTGAAGCGGTTTCTAAGAAGGTAGAAGAGGGTGAAGACCCCAAGCAGGGTGCAATTGATGCTATGACTGCTTTGATGGGTCCAATTATTGGTATTACCTTAGTATTAATGGCCGTGTTTATTCCAGCCTCGTTTATTGCTGGTATTACTGGACAAATGTATCGGCAGTTTGCTTTGGTGATTGCAGCAACTGCTTTGATTAGCGGCATTAATGCGATTACTCTGAAGCCAACCCAGTCAGCGCAGTATCTCAAGCCGATTGACCCTAACAAGGTTAAAAATAAGCTCTATCAAAAATTTGATTTGTATTTCAACCGCCTAGCAACTTGGTATGGACACAAGATTGAAGGCTTGATGAAGAATCGAGCTAAAGCATCGACGGTGGGCATTGCGATTATTGCCGCCTCTCTCATCGGCTTGATGTTTGTGCCATCTGGCTTTATTCCAAACGAAGACCAAGGCTACTTGGTGGTTTCAACTACCTTGCCTGATGCAGCCTCTTTGCAGCGGACTGAAGAGGGTATGAAAAAAGCAGTTGATGTCATTAAGAGGGTTCCTGGCGTTGATACGGTTGTGGTAATCGGCGGCATTAACTTGCTGAACAACAGCAGCTCCCAATCCAATGCGGGCGGCTTATACGTCATTATGAAGAAGTGGGAAGAGCGAGGTAAGGGCCAGAGCCTCAAAGAAATCTATATGAATATGAACGAAGGGCTTAAGCAGGTGCAAGAGCTAAAATCCTTCGTGCTATTACCGCCAGCTATTCCAGGATTGGGTCTATCGGGCGGTTTTGAGATGAGGTTAATGCTGACGGATGGCAGTAATAATTTTGCTAAGCTCGATGCCGCTACTAAGACCTTCATTAGTGAGGCGCAAAAACATCCAGAGATAATGGCGATTTTTACGCCATTTCAAAACAATGTGCCACAGCTGCAACTGAGCTTCAATGTGGGCAGGGCCGAAACTTTTGGGGTCGATATTGGGGATGCTTATGACGTATTGCAATCCTACTTGGGGTCTTCTTACGTCAATCAATTCTTTAAATACGGCCAAACTTATCAAGTGTATGTTCAGGCCGATGGCAAATATCGCAATGCGATAGATCAGGTGAGCCGTCTCTATGTAAAAAATAGAAGTGGCAATATGGTTCCGTTGGGATCTTTTATTGATGTTAAAGATACCACTGGGCCTGCATTTGCATCCCAGTTCCAGCTTTATCCGTCAGCCGCTGTCTTGGGGGCAGCCAATGATGGTTATAGTTCTGGACAAGCCATGAAAGCCCTGGAAGATGTTGCTAAATCTTTGCCAGATGGCGTCACTTACCAGTGGGCCGGCATGTCCTACCAAGAAAATTTGGTAGGTAATACCGTGATCTTAATCTTTGCGCTATCGATCTTGTTGGTGTACTTAGTGCTCGCAGCGCAATATGAAACATGGGTTGCTCCTCTAGCAGTTCTCACTGCAGTGCCGTTGTCTTTATCGGGTACGGTATTGGCCTTATTGCTTACGGGCCTGTCAAATAACATTTATGTGCAGATTGGCCTCGTGTTAATGATTGCTCTGTCTTGTAAGAACTCCATTTTGATTGTTGAAGTTGCTATTGAGTGTAGGCACAAGGGCATGAGTTTTGTTGATGCTGCTCTAGAGGCTTCCAGAGAACGTTTTAGACCAATTGTCATGACATCGATTGCCTTTATTTTGGGTGTCATGCCTTTGCTTCTATCTACTGGTGCAGGTGCAGCAGCGCGTATCTCCTTAGGTATTACCGTATTTAGCGGCATGATTGCCTCTACCTGCCTTGCGGTGGCATTAGTACCGGTCTTCTACGTTGAAATCGAAACCTTCTTTGAGCGCCGCGCGAACAAGAAAGCGACCAAGGCTCAGTAATATAAACGAAGCAAATAGGATGTATTGCTGCCCACTCGATCTTACTTTTTAATGATATTTTTGGATCCTAACTTACCCATTTAAGCTATGAAAAAAATGACTCCTATTTCCACTTTGATTTTAATGCTCGGCACTGCTTTAAGTATTCTTTCTACTGCCGTATATGCTGATCCGCCTGTTCCTCCTTTTTATGATGAGGTTATCAAAATGAGTCCCGATGGTAAGCTCGGACAAATTCTGAAAAAGGAAAAAATTAAGACGTCTGTTAAGGGTGCTCAAGCTTGGAAGATTGCCTACGTCACATCTGATGTTGGCGGGCGTAAGCATCTTGCTACTGGCTTGGTAGTAGCCCCGATTGGCACTCCACCGAAAGAGGGTAGGCCTATCATGGCTTGGGGGCATGGGACTACTGGCGCTGCACAAAATTGCGGCCCTTCACAAGTTCTTAATCCAACAGCACCCCTCAATGAATACTTTTTAGTTGGCGGAAATTCTTGGACGGATTACGGCATCCCTAGTATTGAAGAATTTATCAAAGATGGATATGTAGTAGTTGCAACGGATTACCAAGGCCTGGGTGGTGGAGGCGAGCATCAATATGCTTTAGCGGCAACCAATGCCATGGATATGATTGATTCGGCTAGAGCTGCTAGTGCCTTAAAGGAGGCTGGCGCCGGTAAGAAGACGATTATCTATGGTTGGTCGCAGGGTGGTGGCGCTGTAGTTGCTGCAGCAAGCATGCCAGAATACATCTCCAAAAAGGGAACAATTGCCGATAGCATTGAGCTTGTTGGCGTGGTTGCCTTGGCTCCAGATGATATTGCCATCATGATGCCCAATTCAACAGCAGATGAAGTGAACGCACAAAAATCATTAAGTGGAATCGTTAAGATGTTCACTGACAATGTTTTTGATTTTTCACATATGGCAATGAGTATGTGGGGTGTGAGGGCTGGTAATCCAAATCTAAAACTCACCGATATCTTTACGAGTGACGGCGCTAAGGTGCTTGATGAGGTTATCCGAAACAAATGTATGCATACTGTGGCGGATACACTAAATTTCAATTACAGCAGCCAATACAAAATATTATTAAAAGATCAATTCACCAATTCTCTGGAATGGACAAAAGCGATGGTCAAGGGCAGCGTGAATCCTGTGAAACCCATTGCGCCCGTAGTAATCTATTGGGGAAATAAAGACACCACAAATCCCCCAATTATGGGTAAGCTCTATCAGGAGCAGATGTGTAAATTAGGAGGCAATGTGAATCGGATTCAGTTGCCAGGAGATCAGTCTCATTTCACAACTCCTGGAGCCTCTGCACCCCTATATCAGGCCTGGATTAAAGATCGACTAGCAGGTAAGCCGGCACCAAATAATTGTCAGCTAGCAGCCCAGCTCCCAAGTTAATTCAGGAGCTTACTAATAAAAAACCCATCTATAGCGATGGGTTTTTTATTTGGAGCTTTAGGTTTCACTCTTATGCTAATCCGCCATGACGCAATAAGGCATCAATGCTTGGCTCTCTCCCTCTAAAGGCTTTAAAAGATTCAGCAGCGGGGCGACTGCCACCAACCTCTAAAATCTCTTCACGATAACGAGCACCTGTTTTCTCATCTAAGACGCTGCCAGTGAGTTTTGCTGCTTCCTCAAAAGCTGAGTAGACATCAGCAGATAACACTTCCGCCCACTTATAGCTGTAATAGCCAGCTGCATAACCACCAGCAAAGATATGACTAAAGGTATTGATCCAACGAGAGATGGCTGGTTGTGGAATAACGTTGAATTGATCAGCAATCGCTCTGGAAAGGTCTAATACTGCGTGACCTTGAGCATTCTTCGCATCAAAGCTCGCATGTAAGCGCCAGTCGGTGAGAGACATGACGATCTGACGCAGCGTCATATAACCGTTCTGAAAATTCTTGGCAGCGAGGATCTTGTTAAATAATTCACGTGGAAGAGGCTTACCAGTTTCAGCGTGCGCAGTCATCTTTTCTAGCACTTCCCACTCCCAGCAGAAGTTTTCCATGAACTGACTTGGTAACTCTACCGCATCCCATTCAACACCATTGATACCTGAAACCCCTAAAGCGCTCACTTGAGTAAGAAGGTGGTGCAAACCATGGCCACTCTCATGGAAGAGGGTGATGACATCATCATGAGTAATGGTAGGTTGACGCAACACACCATCGACCTTGACTGGTGGCGCAAAGTTGCAAACCAAATAAGCAACAGGCACTTGGATTTCGCCATTAGGTAAAACTCTACGACCACGGGCATCATCCATCCAAGCCCCGCCACGCTTGCCAGGGCGAGCATAGGGATCCAGGTAGAAGTGGGCCACGATATTACCCTTGGCATTTTTCACTGAAAAGGATTGCACATCGGCATGCCAAGTTGGCAAATCTGCCGCTTCAATCTTGACGCCAAACAGAGTCTGAATAACTTGGAAGAGACCATCTAACACCTTAGGGAGAGGAAAGTATTGCTTGAGCTCATTCTCCGAAAAGGAATAGCGTTCTTGCTTCAATCTTTCGGATGCAAAAGCAACATCCCATGGCTCCAATCCATCAGCAATAGATAGCTCGGTCTTGGCAAACTGAGAAAGCTCTTGCCAATCTTTTAATGCAAATGGTTTTGCTTTCTGGGCGAAGTTGGTCAGAAAGGAGTCAACTTCATCAACGCTGCTGGCCATCTTCGGTGCCAAACTCAGTGCGGCATAGTTGTTGAAGCCTAGCATGTGAGCTTCCTCATCGCGCAGTCTTAACTGATCGAGCATGTTCTGAGTATTGTCCCAATCCAGTTTACCTTTGGCATATTGGGGTGCCAGTTCAGAAGCGCGGGTGACATAAGCTTCATACATCAAGCGACGCAGCGCCCGATTCTCTGAGTACTGCATGACTGGGTAGTAAGAGGGGAAGTGCAGAGTAAAGGCCCAGCCCTGGAGACTCTTCTGCTGGGCAGTATCTGCAGCAGCTGCAATAGCGTCCTCAGGCAAACCTACCAAATCAGCTTTATCAGTGATTAGATGAACAAAACCATCGGTAGCATCTAAGACATGGTCTGAAAATGCTTTACCTAAGGTTGCCTGCTCATCCTGAATTTGTGAAAAGCGGGGCTTATCTGCATCACTGAGTTCTGCGCCACCCAGACGAAAATCTCGCAAGGAGTTTTCAATGACTTTCTTTTGAGCTGCGCTGAGTTTTGAAAAGTCAGGCGCTTTGCTGAGTTCTTTAAACTTTTTGTAGAGCTCTAAATTTTGACCAAGGCTTGAGAAGAAAGCGGTGACCTTAGGTAGCATCTCGCCATAGGCAGCGCGCAACTCCGGGGTATCGGCAACGCCATTGAGATGGGATATCACGCCCCAAGACCTACCAAAAAATTCAGTAGCATCTTCTAGTGGTTCAGCGAGGGCATCCCAAGTAGATGGAGTGCTTGGATTGACTGCTACATCCACAGCATCTTGCGCTTGCTTGAGTAAATATTCAATCGCTGGTGCAATGTGCTCAGGCTTGACTTCGGCGTAGGCAGCAATGCCGCGCCCAAAAGTAGTCAGTGGATTATTTTGCAATTCTGCGGGGAGGGTGCTGCTCAGGAAGCTAGATGTGGATGTAGTCATCCCTCTAGCTTAATGGACTGGGAGCAATTTTGCCAAAAGTCCCAGTAATTCCTCAGAGCTTGGCGGCCTTTTCAGCAGCTTCCAAGGTATTCATGAGAAGCATGGTGATGGTCATCGGGCCAACACCACCTGGAACCGGGGTAATCCAACCGGCGATGTATTTAGCCGTATCAAAATCCACGTCGCCACAGAGTTTGCCATCAGGCAGGCGATTAATGCCCACATCAATGACAACTGCACCATTCTTCACCATGTCGCCGGTAATCATTTTGGGTTTACCGGTGGCAACCACCAAAATGTCAGCATCCTTGGTGTGATGTGCCAAGTCACGAGTCTTGCTATTGCAAATGGTGACCGTTGCTCCGGCTTGTAATAGCAGCATCGCCATTGGCTTACCCACGATATTGGAGGCACCAACAATCACAGCGCGAGCACCACGAATAGGGTAATCAATGCTTTCAAGAATCTTCATGCAGCCATAAGGGGTGCAAGGCTTGAATTCTGGTTGACCAACCATCAAGGCGCCAGCATTAGCCACATGAAAGCCATCCACATCTTTTTCTGGAGCAATCGCTTCTAGTACGCGCTCAGAGGCAATGTGCTCTGGTAGCGGGAGTTGCACCAAGATCCCGTGTATTGCAGGATCCGCATTGAGAGTGGCAATACGCGCGAGTAATTCTTCTTCGCCAAGTTCTACAGAATAGCGCTCTAAAACAGAATGAAAGCCAACGTCTTCACAGGCTTTTACTTTGTTGCGAACATATACCGCACTGGCAGGGTTGTCGCCAACCACGATGACTGCTAAACCAGGTCTGGTGCCTTTGGCGGTGACGATTGCACCACGTGCAGCAATTTCCGTACGTAGTTTTTTAGAAAGGGCGTTTCCGTCTAATAATTGAGCTGGCATAGAAAACCCCGGTAATTAATTAGGCTGGGGATCAGACAAAGCCAGGCGGAGTAGGTCGGCAACTGTGTTGACGTTGAGCTTTTCCATGATGTTGGCGCGGTGTGCTTCAACAGTCTTAATTGAGATGCCGAGGTCATCAGCAATTTGTTTATTCAAGCGGCCTGCAACAATGCGCTCAAGAACTTGACGCTCACGACCAGTTAACTTGCTGAGTAAGCTCTGGGTAATTTTGCGTTGACTGGCTTGTGAATAATCGATGCGCGCTTTAGCAAGCATGCGATCCACTAAACCACACAGATCATTTTCTTTAAAAGGCTTTTCAATGAAATCCACTGCGCCACGCTTCATCGTGGAGACGGCCATCGATACATCGCCGTGACCAGTAATGAATGCAACTGGCATTGGTAGGTTTTCGCTGGTTAAGCGCTCTTGCAATTCAAGGCCTGACATCCCAGGCATGCGCACATCCAAAATGGCGCAAGAGATGGTTGACTTATCGGTGCTTTGCAAAGACTGTAAGAAACGTTCGGCGCTGGCATGGCACCGTACAACATAACCATTGCTTTCTAAGAGCCACGTAAGCGAATCTCTTACCGCTTCGTCATCATCCACTACATAGACAACTTCAGCTTGGTTTGGTTTTGTAGTAGCGCTTAAGTTCATGTCAGTTCTCGTGAGGTGAATCTATAAATTCGAAGTTAAACAGTAGCCTCGGATCCAGGG
This sequence comes from Polynucleobacter sp. Tro8-14-1, assembly GCF_018881655.1. Taxonomy (GTDB): domain Bacteria; phylum Pseudomonadota; class Gammaproteobacteria; order Burkholderiales; family Burkholderiaceae; genus Polynucleobacter. The sequence goes on along the minus strand of NZ_JACVPX010000008.1, from coordinate 107,871 downwards.
GATTCCAGTGGTAGAAGTATTGTAAAGGTGCAGCCAGCCAGCTTGGTCTGTTCTGAGTCTTGGACATTGGTAGCCCAAAGCCTGCCATGGTGAGATTCAATAATGGAGCGGCAAATATTGAGCCCCATACCCATTCCATCGGACTTTGTGCTGAAAAACGGCTCAAATATGCGTTCCAGGACGTTTTCCGAGATTCCGCCCCCAGCATCGGTAACCTGGATTCTGAGCATGGCCGGGAAGATGCTGGTGTCTAAATCTGCACTAATCCGAACTGGCGGGGCTGACCAACGGGAGGAAAGGGGGTAAGCCTCGCGGACGCTATCTAAGGCGTTTTTAAGAAGATTGACTACTACCTGCAGGATCAGGACTGGATCCAGGTTAACTACGGGCAGATTTTCGGCAATTTCCGAGCTAATGACTAAGCGATGGCGGTGGGCTTCAATTTCAACCAAGCCAACTGCATCATTAATAATTTCAGTGATGTTTGCCGCTTTACGTTGAGGCTCACTGCGTTTTACAAAACCTCGAATGCGCTGAATGATGGTGCCGGCTCGATGGGCTTGCTCAGAAGCTTTTTCTAGAGCTGGCAAAATTTCTTTGGTCAGGATAGGATCTAGGTGCCCATCTAAACGCTTAGCAACACCCATGCAGTAGTTTGATATAGCTGAAAGAGGTTGGTTTAGTTCATGAGCTAAAGAGGATGCCATTTCACCCATTGTGGTGAGACGGCTGGTGAACTGCATACGCTCTTGTTGTTGTAGTGCCAAATCATCTGCTTCTTTACGAGCGGTAATGTCAGTGGCAATCAATAGCTGCGCAAGATGTCCATCTACCCACGGGATATAACGACGTCTAACTTCAAACCATTGATTATTGTCATCGCCTAGCTGAACTTCTTCTGACTCTGACTCTTGATATAAAAATGGCGTTGGAATTCCAGGGGGAGAATCCTCAAGATCTTCTGCAATATCTCGCATCGTCGTGTTGCTGGTATCGCTGCCCGCTAATTGGAAGTGACCTTTAGAGTTGTCACCAAAGCGCTCCCGATAAAAACGATTGGCAAATAGCAGGGCGTTAGTCTCTAGCGAGACCACCGACACAGCGGCATCTAGACTTTCTAGAACGGTAGTGAAGCGATCTTGAGAGGCAGCTAATTCTTCGCGAATCTTTTTAGGTTCGGAAATATCAATTAATGAAGTAACCCAACCAGTCTGCTTGCCTTTTTCATTAATCAGCGGGGCAATAAAGGTGCGGGTCTGTATCAAGGAGCCGTCTTTCTTTAAGATCACTCCTTCGATGCCGACCCTCATGACAACGCTGATGTCGGACTTCATTGCCCGATTCATTTTCTCAACAAGCTCATCTCTTCTGCTATCTGGCCAGAATGGAAAGGGCGGAGTGAGACCTATTAACTCATCTGATGTCCAGCCTGTCATTTCGCAAAATGCTCGATTCACATATGTAATCCGCTTTTGCATATCATGCGCACGAATACCCACAGGGGTGGAGTCTTCCATTGCATTACGAAAGCTGGTTTCTTTGCGCAGGCTTGCTTCAGCCTCTTGGCGTACTTGCATTTGCTTTAGTACAGACCACAAACTCCAAACTACGAATGCGCTTAATCCAATCACGACGCCAATTAACATCCTGAAGGTGAGGTTGGTTGGCGGAGGATAGGTATCTATGCGTAAATTAATGTTGGGGCTTAAGACCCCAATATCTAAGCTTGTCTGATTGCTAAATGCTCTTTTAGGGGTATCTCTATCGGAAGAGATGCCTAAAACTCTTTCATTGTCAGTGAGCAAGGTAAAGCGGTAATGGGATTTGAGGTCGCTTGGTAGAGCATCCAATATTCCTTGAGTCGTATAGAGTGCCGCCAAGAATCCAACAACTTCTCCGCCAACGATATTGGGCACCACTTGCCAAAGAACGATTTTTCTATCCGTGGAGATCGGTGCATCACCCGGTAAATTTAAGGAAACAAACTGGCTAAAAGCTGCTCGACTAGTTACTCGGCTAAGCTCGATAGTTGATGCAAGACTAGAATTAATGAGCTGATCATTTTGAGTTTTGCTAATCCAATCCGATTTGTTACTTTCAGCAGGAGCTGCCCATAGCCGCTGATTTTGATTATTTAGCCAAATGATTTTGACGATCTCATGGTTATTTAAAACAAGATCTTCTGCTTGCTCGCGCGCAATTTGTCTGAGCTTCAATTGATCTTCGCTTGCAGCCATTTCTCGATTAATCGTTGTTAATGCATCAAGGTTGCTGGCGAAACGAGATTGAATACGCTGTTTGGCAAATGACAGCTCTCTAAATAGGGCAGCCTCTTGCTGATTCTTTTCTTGTAAATGCAGCGTTCCCAAAATAATGCCCATGACTGCTGTAAACAGAACAATGGCTAAAAGCGGGGTGTAAACAATCCTAAATCCACGTATTTTGCGGAGCCACCTAAGGGGGCTAAGGACTAGGCTGGAAAATGCTGTTTTTCTCATGAATACAGAGCATTTTGCCTTATTTGCCCTTCCAAAAAGCCAATTCTGACCGTTTTATAGCTTCTTATTTGCACCGCAATAAAATACCACATTATGAGAAATATTATCATTATGTGGAAAATTGCTTGTTTACACCCATATACCTTCCTAGAATATTGCCTATAAAGTTGATGACAAATTAAGCACTATTTAATGGAGACAAAAGATGGCAGCAGTTCCAGACCAAGTATTAGGTAAACAGAACACTCAGGATGCGGATCCTGGTGAGACACAGGAATGGTTACAAGCGCTCGATGGCGTGATTCGTAACGAAGGTCCTGAGAGAGCTGCCTATCTCATCGATCAACAAATTTCTCATGCTCGTGTAAACGGAGTGGTGCAGCCATTCCATGCTGAGACTCCTTATATCAATACTATTCCTGTTGAAAATCAAGCGCGTTTGCCTGGCGATCAAAATGTGGAGCATCGTATTCGTTCATACACTCGCTGGAATGCCATGGCGATGGTGCTTCGTGCCAACAAAGACACGAACGTTGGTGGACACATTTCATCGTTCCAGTCTGCAGCTACTTTGTATGACGTTGGCTTTAATCATTTCTGGCACGCACCGTCGCCTGAGAATGGTGGCGATTTGATATTTGTTCAAGGGCACTCTGCTCCCGGCGTCTATGCACGTGCTTATATGTTGGGCCGTCTCGAAGAAGGTCAGCTCAACAACTTCCGCCAAGAAGTTGGCGGTAAAGGCATCTCTAGTTATCCACATCCTTGGTTGATGCCAGACTTCTGGCAGTTCCCAACCGTATCGATGGGCTTGGGCCCGATCATGGCGATTTACCAAGCGCGCTTTATGAAGTACCTAACAGACCGCGGCTTCATTCAAGAGCAAGGCCGTAAAGTTTGGGCATTCTTGGGCGATGGCGAAACCGACGAACCAGAATCCTTAGGTGCGATTGGTATGGCCGGTCGTGAAAAACTCGATAACCTGATTTTCGTAATTAACTGTAACTTGCAGCGTCTAGACGGACCAGTGCGCGGCAACGGCAGCATCATTCAAGAGCTTGAGAGCGAGTTCCGCGGTGCCGGCTGGAATGTGATCAAAGTAGTGTGGGGCGGTCAGTGGGACGCTCTCTTTGCGCGCGACAAAAAAGGTATTTTGATGCAACGCTTAGGCGAGATCGTTGACGGCCAGTATCAGACTATGAAGTCTAAGAACGGCAGCTACGTTCGCGAGATCGTTTTCAATACTCCAGAATTAAAGGCTTTAGTAAGTGACTGGAGTGATGATGAAATTTGGCAACTGAATCGCGGTGGCCATGATCCCCATAAAGTTTATGCAGCATTCCATGCGGCAGTAAATCACAAGAATCAACCTACAGTGATCCTAGCCCACACCATTAAAGGTTATGGCATGGGCGGCTCAGGTGAGGCGATGAATATTGCCCACCAAGCGAAGAAGATGAACGATGACGATGTGCGTCGCTTCCGTGATCGCTTTGAGATTCCCGTTAAAGATGAAGAGTTGGACGAAATGCCTTTGGTCAAGTTTACCGAAGGTAGCCCGGAATTAGAGTACATGAAGGCGCGTCGTCAAGAGTTGGGTGGTTACTTGCCGCAACGTCGCACTAAAGCGGAGAGCTTGCCAGTTCCCGCTTTAGAAGTATTTGCTCCATTGCTTGAGGCAACTACTGAAGGCCGTGAGATTTCTACAACTATGGCATTTGTGCGCATACTCAATACAGTAGTGCGCGATAAGGTGTTGGGTAAACGGGTGGTACCGATTGTTCCTGACGAGTCCCGCACCTTTGGTATGGAAGGCATGTTCCGCCAATTAGGAATCTGGAATCAATTAGGCCAACTTTACACACCAGAAGATCATGATCAATTGATGTTCTACAAAGAGGACAAGACAGGTCAAATTCTGCAAGAAGGTATTAATGAAGCCGGCGGTATGTGCGACTGGATCGCTGCTGCGACTTCTTATTCCACCCATGGTGTACCCATGTTGCCTTTCTATATCTTCTATTCCATGTTTGGTTTCCAGCGTATCGGTGACTTAGCTTGGGCCGCAGGAGATATGCGTAGCCGTGGTTTCTTGCTAGGTGGTACAGCTGGTAGAACTACCTTGAACGGCGAAGGCTTACAGCACGAAGATGGCCATAGTCATTTGTGGAGTGGTGCGGTTCCCAACTGCATCAGCTATGACCCAACCTTCTCATTTGAATTGGCTGTAGTGATTCAGGATGGCATGCGTCGAATGTTGGAAGTTCAGGAAGATGTTTACTACTACGTTACTTTGATGAATGAAAACTATTCACACCCAGCAATGCCTAAGGGTGCGGAGAAAGACATCATCAAGGGTATGTATAAGCTCAAGTCTGTTGGTGATGACAAGGCAAAATTGCGTGTACAACTCTTAGGTTCGGGAACGATCTTCCGTGAAGTGATTGAAGCTGCGGAGATTCTGCATAAAGACTGGGGTGTTGCCTCTGACTTGTGGGGTTGCCCAAGCTTTACTGAGCTAGGCCGCGATTGGACTGCAGTTCACCGTAGCAATTTATTAAACCCAACTGCTGCACCCGCCTTATCTCATGTAGAGAAATGCCTGAAAGATACTACAGGCCCAATCGTTGCAGCTACCGACTATGTTCGTTTATTTGCTGAACAGATTCGTCCAGCAATTCAGCATATGGGTCGCCGTTATGAAGTATTGGGTACTGATGGCTTTGGTCGTTCTGATACTCGTGAAAAACTCCGTGACTTCTTTGAAGTAGATCGTCGTTGGGTTGTTCTCACTGCCTTGAGATCTTTGGTTGACGCTGGTCAGCTTGATCGCTCTAAGTTGGCTGAGGCGATCAAGAAGTACAACATCGATACTACTAAACCAAACCCAATGACGGTTTGATAAGAGACAAATACTATGAGTCAAATAATTGAAATCAAAGTCCCTGATATCGGCGACTATAAAGATGTACCAGTGATCGAAGTCTTGGTTAAAGCCGGTGACAAGATTGAGAAAGAACAATCCATCGTTGTGCTGGAGTCTGATAAAGCCACCATGGATGTTCCTTCTTCACATTCAGGCATCGTCAAAGAAGTAAAAGTCAAAGTGGGCGATAACCTTTCTGAGGGATCCCTTGTAATTACCTTAGAAGAGGGCGCGGCAGCAACAACTTCTGCACCAGCGACAGCAGCAGCAAGCGCTCCTGCGCCAGTAGCAGCTTCCAGCGGCGGATCCCCCATCGAAATCAAAGTCCCTGATATCGGCGACTATAAAGATGTACCAGTGATCGAAGTCTTGGTTAAAGCCGGTGACAAGATTGAGAAAGAGCAATCCATCGTTGTGCTGGAGTCTGATAAAGCCACCATGGATGTTCCTTCTTCGCACTCAGGCATCGTCAAAGAAGTTAAGGTAAAGGTAGGCGATAACTTATCGGAAGGATCGGTAGTTGTGATCTTGGAAGGTGGGGCATCTGGCGTATCGACTTCTGTGTCTACTCCTGCAGCTGCACCAGCCGCGCCAGCAATTAAAGCGGTAGAGCCTCCGATTGCGCGCGCACCCGCACCACCTCCTATCAGCAATACTCCTCCGCCAGTCGACGACTCAGTAAGTCATGCAAGTCCATCTGTGCGTAAGTTTGCGCGTGAGCTTGGTGTCACTATTACGCAAGTTAAAGGATCTGGCCCTAAAGGTCGCATTACTCAGGAAGACGTCCAAGCCTTTGTGAAGGCAGCTATGAGTGGTGGTGCAGGTAGTCCTGCGGCTGCTTCTAGTGGTAGTAGCTTAGGTGGCTTGAATCTGATTCCTTGGCCGAAGGTTGATTTCACAAAGTTTGGTGAGATCGAGCGCCAACCACTCAATCGCATTAAAAAACTCACTGCAGCCAATTTAGGTCGTAACTGGGTAATGATTCCAGCTGTAACTTATCACGAAGATGCTGACATTACTGATTTAGAAGCATTCCGCGTTCTTACCAACAAAGAGAATGAGAAGAAGGGCGTCAAGATTACGATGCTCGCTTTCTTAATGAAGGCTGCAGTAGCTGCCCTGAAAAAATATCCAGAGTTCAATAGCTCTTTGGATGGCGATGACCTGATTTTGAAGAAATACTTCAATATTGGATTTGCAGCAGATACTCCAACTGGACTAGTTGTACCGGTCATTAAAGATGCCGATAAGAAAGGCATCTTTGAGTTGGCGAAAGAAACTTCTGACTTGGCGGCACTCGCTCGCGATGGCAAGTTAAAGCCAGATCAAATGCAAGGCGCTAGCTTCACGATCTCATCACTAGGTGGTATCGGAGGAACGTATTTCTCCCCAATCGTGAATGCTCCTGAAGTGGCGATTATGGGCGTGAGCAAGGCAGCTATGAAGCCAGTGTGGGATGGTAAGCAGTTTGTGCCACGCCTCATTTGCCCACTGTCCCTCTCTGCAGATCACCGCGTGATTGATGGTGCTTTAGCTACCCGCTTCAATGTGTACATTGCACAGCTCTTGGCCGACTTCCGTCGCGCTAGTCTGTAAGGGGGATCTATGGCTAAGCAAATGATCCTTGTGCCGGATATTGGTGACTATGCAGATGTACCGGTCATTGAAGTGCTGGTTAAAGTAGGCGACGTGATTGAAAAAGAGCAGCCGCTATTAGTTCTTGAGTCCGATAAAGCAACCATGGAAATCCCAGCCGATGCTGCAGGAATTGTTACTAGTATTGCAGTCAAGCTTGGAGAGAAAGTCAGTAAAGGTTCTGTAATTGCTGAAATTGAAGCGAGTGGTGCGGCGCCTGCACCTCAGGCGGCTCCAGCAGCAAAACCTGCTGCTCCAGCTGCACCTGCTGCTATTGCCCCCGCTCTAGTAGCGGGGCAGTACAGCGGCAAAGTAGATCATGAGTGTGAAGTGTTAGTGCTCGGTGCTGGCCCTGGTGGTTACAGCGCAGCGTTTCGTAGTGCCGACTTAGGTATGAGTACTGTTTTGGTAGAGCGCTACCCAACTTTAGGCGGAGTTTGCTTGAATGTTGGATGTATTCCATCTAAAGCATTGCTGCACACCACCTCAGTCATGGACGAAGTCAAGGCCATGGCTAAGCACGGCATTACTTTTGGCGCACCGAAGATTGAGATCGATCAACTCCGCGGTTACAAAGAATCCGTCATTGCCAAATTGACCGGTGGTCTTGCTGGTATGGCAAAGGCTCGTAAAGTAAAAGTGGTGCGTGGTCTAGGTAAATTTTTAGATGCAAACCATGTCGAGGTAGAGTTAACTGATGGTGCTGGTCAGGATCTCACTGGTCAAAAAGAAGTGGTGCGCTTTCAGAAGGCAATCATCGCTGCGGGTAGTCAGCCAGTGAAGTTACCTTTCCTGCCTGAAGATCCACGCATTGTAGATAGCACTGGTGCTTTATTACTCAAGAGTATTCCAAAGCGGATGCTCGTTATTGGCGGTGGCATTATTGGCCTAGAGATGGCTACGGTTTACAGCACACTAGGTTCACGCATTGATATCGCCGAGATGATGGATGGTTTGATGGCAGGTGCTGATCGTGATTTAGAAAAGGTCTGGGAGAAGTTCAATGCCGGACGTTTTGAAAAGATCATGCTTAAGACTCGTGCTTCTAAGGCAGAAGTTAAGTCTGACGGAATTCAAGTTTATTTCGAAGGCGAGAACGCACCGGCTGAACCGCAAACCTATGACTTGGTATTGGTTGCAGTAGGACGCACTCCAAACGGCAAAAAGATTGATGCCGGTAAAGCGGGTGTGCAGGTGGATGAGCGCGGCTTTATTCCTGTAGATAAACAAATGCGGACCAACGTCTCTAATATTTTTGCAATTGGTGACTTAGTTGGTCAACCGATGTTGGCACATAAGGCGGTGCATGAAGGTCACGTTGCTGCGGAAGCTGCTGCTGGCGAAAAATCCTACTTTGATGCTAAGCAAATTCCATCGGTTGCCTACACTGACCCTGAAGTAGCGTGGGCTGGTTTGACAGAAGAGCAATGTAAAGCTCAAGGCATTGCTTATGAGAAGGGTTTGTTCCCATGGGCAGCTAGTGGACGTGCGATCGCTAATGGACGTGATGAAGGTTTCACAAAACTGATTTTTGATGCTACCACCCATCGCATTATTGGTGGCGGCATTGTGGGAACACACGCTGGCGATTTAATCGGTGAAGTGTGTTTAGCTATTGAGATGGGTGCTGATGCGGTGGATATCGGTAAAACGATTCATCCACATCCAACGCTAGGTGAATCAGTCGGGCTTGCGGCTGAAGCAGCTCACGGCCATTGCACTGATTTGCCGCCAGTGAAAAAGAAATCTTAAGTAGCGCTTAAAGTGTAAATGCAAAAGCTCCGAGTAATCGGGGCTTTTGCATCTCAGCATCTATGAAGATGGATTCTATGAAATCAGTTTGGCATTGAGCTCACGAATACGTTCATCCACATAGTAGCCCCCGCATTCCGTATATCGAAGGTATTTAGCACCACAATGCTTGCATTCAAATACATCAGATTTATTGTATGGATGGAAGGCGGTAGAAATAGGGGCATCCGTAGACCAGATAGTCATTCCCTTAAGAAGATCTTCCTCCCAGCATTCCGGAGCATCTTCGACTCTCAGAGTTCCAACGCACTCCAGGGAATTTGTCATGAAACCGCCCGGGATACTTTCCCAGCCTTCACAGCTCAGCGATAGGCAGTCTGGACATTTATCTTTGGGGTCAAAAGACTTGGCGAGGGAAAGTAACTCGTCTCTATTGAGGTTTTTCATCATTTGAAGAAATTAGTATAAAAGTACGCTGGGTAGGGCATGTTTTTAAAGGATAAATTGCGCTAACGAATGTATGTAAAAAAGCCCCGAGCAACCGGGGCTTTCGCAGTCAAGACACTCGCTCAGAATTATTTCTTCTTCGTTGCCTTGCTAGCTTTCTCTGCAGTCTTCAATGCAGTTTCTGTTGCGCCACTAAGATTGGTTTGTGCAACTTCAACTGCGTGCTTAACTGCTTTTTGACTAGTTTCAAATACATTGTTTGCAGAAGCAATTGCTTGCTTCATTGCTTGCATAGCTGCATCTGATCCGGCCGGTGCATTTTTTGTCCACTCTTCTACTAAAGAGTTCATTTTCTTTTGGCCAGCTTGGAATTCTTTTTCAGCGGATTGTGTAAAGCTGTTTTGTGTCTCATGGGCCAACTCATATAAATGACGGCTATAGGCCATAATTTTTTCTGCCATTGGTTGCACTGCTTCGGCTTGATGGGCTAGCAGCTGTTGAATATCTTTCACTTCCAGTGCTTTCTTGGCGCTATTCATGCTATCGCTCAAGCTTTGTTTGGCAATATGCATATTGAGCTCAACCAACCTTTCAATGCTTTGCAAAGCTTGATTGGTTAAGCCACTCAAAGTCTCTAAGTTTGCTTTTTGTGCGGCTGCAATTTGTTCTGGAGTTAAGTTCATCTGCATCTCTTTCCGTTTAACTGTTTTGAATATTTTGATCTTCGGCTTTTACCTAATGTACTCTCTTTGCACCATTGTATGGCATAGATGTTGCGTTGCAGCATAAATGGCTTGCCATGTAGATCAGGGGTTCAAATGAGAAAAGAGCCTAAAATTAGGAGCTCAGTAAGAAATCTCAATATTTTCAGTAAGTTACCCATGAAGCTTTCGCTTGATAACGCCATTGCACCGATCTTTGTCCTCATTTGGAGTACTGGCTTTGTGATTGCGCGTATGGCAATGCCATATGTAGAGCCAGCCACCTTCCTATTTTGGCGTTTTGTAGGGGTGTTAGCGGCTATGGCAGCGCTCAGCCTTGTGTGGAGAATCACCTGGCCTAGTTGGTCTCAAATCAAGCACATCGCCATTGCAGGGATCTTGCTGCAGTTTGGCTATTTGCTCGGCGTTTGGTTTGCTGTGCGTCTGGGAATGACAGCAGGATTAGTGGCCATTATTGTTGGTCTGCAACCCATCGTTACGGCCTGGTTTGCTGCTTGGATTTCTGAGAAGGTCAGCTCAGGTCAATGGATAGGTCTAGGCTTCGGGTTTGCGGGTGTTGCGTTGGTGGTTGCCGAGAAGATTGGCTTTAACCACATTCCATTTGTTAGTTATGTTTTGGCATTTATTGCACTTCTATCTATTACCTTTGGCACCCTATATCAGAAGAAATTCTGCCCCGTATTTGATCTGCGTGCTGGATCCTCTATTCAGTTTGGGGTATCGGCAGTGTTGTGTTTCTTTTGTATGTATTTCTTTGAGTCTGGCGTAATGGTTTGGAATCCATCTGTTATTGGCGCCTTGCTATGGGCCATCTTCCCCCTGTCAATTGGATCAATTAGTTTGCTATTTATGATGATTCGCAAGGGTGCTGCCACTAAAGTCACCAGCTTTCTTTATTTAGTGCCGCCGACTACTGCTGCGATGGCTTGGCTCTTATTTGATGAGCCATTTACATTGCTGATGGCGGTAGGTTTGTGTTTGACGATGACTGGCGTGGTGCTGGTGAATGCCCGTCAGACTAATACAGTAGCGACGATTGCCGAGTAGGGTAGTCATTTGGTGGGATAAATTATCTGGATTGGGGCGAATAAAACCGCTTTGTCTTCGGAAATTAATTATCATTCCGTATGTTGAAAGTTTTGGAAGGTATTTTGGGATGCGTTTGAATCGATTTTGGCCCCTAGTTATTGCATTGCTCTTTTCAATGGGAGTGCTGGGTAACGCACCTGTTCAGGCCGCAACAAAAGATAAGCAGAAGCAAGCAAAGCCAACAAAAGTGGTGACTAAGTCACCCAAAAGAGCCAAGACTGTCCGCGTCACTGTTACTAGATCATCTGCACCCGTAGTTGCAGGACCTCCATCATTAGCTACTGCATTAGGTTTGCGTGGTCAGCGCGATGAGCTCAATCTTAAATCCGCTGTAGTGATGGTGGTCAATCAAGACACTAAGGAAGTCTATTACGAGAAGAATCCTTCCGTCAGTTTGCCCATTGCCTCTATCACCAAGCTCATGACTGCCATGGTGACACTCGATGCAAAATTGCCAATGGATGATGTCATTGTCATTAATGCTGAAGACGCGCATATTTATCGGCATTCTCGTTTGGCTGAAGGCACCTCACTTACCCGAGAAGATGCGCTGCATTTGGCTTTGATGTCCTCTGAGAACCGCGCTGCATATACCTTAGCCAGAAACTATCCCGGCGGCCTACCCGCATTTATTGCTGCTATGAACCGTAAGGCAAAAGATCTCGGCATGGAGCACTCTCACTTTGAGGATCCCACTGGACTGACTAGTGAGAATGTTGCTTCGGCAGAAGATCTCACACGCATGCTCAATGCCGCCTATCAGTACAAAACCATTCGTGAGTTCTCAACCTGGCCAGATTTAACTATGGTCATCGCTAATCGCCCACAAAAGTTTTTGAACACAAACCGTTTGGTGCGTTCCGGGGATATGGATATTGGATTGCAGAAGACGGGCTTCATTAACGCTGCAGGTCGATGTTTAGTCATGCAGGCAAGAGTAAACAACACACCATTGCTATTGGTTTTTTTGGATTCTGTAGGAACGCAATCCCGTTTTGCCGATGCAGTGCGGGTGCGCGATTGGTACGAGCGCATGCCATCTGGCGCGCAACCCATTCGTCGCTTGATGTAACTGCTTAATTAAGCTGCTGAGCCTGGCTCGGCAGATTTGGGTTTAAAACCCATGCCTTTGGATATCTGTAGGGCAGTCTCTTGAAGGGCGCGGAGCCAATCGGCCTGAATGCGATCCGTTGGGGCGCTCAAAGAGAGGCCAGCAACCAATTTCCCAGTGTCATCAAGAATGGCTGCAGCTAAACAGCTCACGCCTAACTCTAGTTCTTCGTCATCGCGAGCATTACCCACCTTACGCACGTGATTGAGTTCGGTTTCGAGTTTGCCCAATTCGGTAATGCTGTTACGAGTGTGTCCAGATAAACCTGTGCGAGTGACATAGGCGCGTACTTGTCCGGGATCGTCGCTTGCGAGGAAGAGTTTGCCAACTGAGGTGAGATGCAAAGGGGCGCGACCACCAATGGCACGAACTACCTGCATGCCTGAGCGTTCGCTATATGCGCGATCAACATAGACGATTTCATCGCCTTGACGTACGGATAGGTTAACGGTTTCACCAGTGAGCTTATGCAGAGTACGCATCGGTAGCTGAGCGGCCTCACGCACGGATAAGCGTGCCTTCACTAAATTACCCAGTTCTAAAAGTTTTAAGCCAAGGCGATAGGTGCCACCATCGCCACGCTCAACCAATCGGCAAGCAACGAGGTCATTCAAAATTCGGTGGGCAGTGGAAGGGTGCAGACCAGTTGTCTCTGCGAGATTCTTCAGGCTGCTGGATTCTTCTTGCTCAGCAAGAGCGTCTAGCAAATTCATCATGCGCTCCACTACCTGGATGGCTGTCTTGCCAACCTCGCCGGTAGATTTGGGGGTTTTGATGGTCTTGCTGATGTTCATAGGCCCCATTGTAGCGATTTCAGACGAAATTGCATATTATGAAATCCTATTTTACAAAGGCATCTGCTGAAAATATCCCGTTTTATGGGGAAACAGGGGATTAAGGCTCTTTTAGGCTTGCCTTAAAGCGGTGGCGCACTCTTTTACTAAGTCAGGGCCTCGATAAATCAAGCCGCTATAGAGTTGTACTAAGCTTGCACCTGCCATGATCTTTTCACGGGCATCTGCGCCACTCATGATGCCGCCCACGCCGATGATGGGTAGTTGATTACCCAATCTGGCTTTTAAAGCTTTGATGACAATATTAGAGGCATTTCGCACGGGCGCGCCAGATAAGCCGCCAGCCTCTTCACCAAACTCCATTCCCTTGACTGCATCGCGAGAGATGGTTGTATTGGTAGCGATCACAGCATCAATGCCAAACTCGAGCAGGAGATCGGCGATGAGATTAATGTCGCTATGGTCTAGATCGGGTGCAATTTTCAAAAAGAGTGGTTTGCGTACACCGTAACGATCGCTTAAGCGCTTTCTGGCTTCATCAAGACTTCCCAATAATTCGCGGAGCATTTCTTCGCCTTGTAAGGCGCGTAGATTTTTGGTATTCGGAGAAGAAATGTTGACGGTGATATAGGTAGAGATTTCATAAACGGCTTCCATCGCCAGGATGTAATCTCGAGAAGCCTCTTCAATCGGGGTGCTGGCATTCTTGCCAATATTTAAACCAAGCACACCACCACTTTGCCAAAACTGAGAGCGACGCACTCTGGCAACGCAGGCATCAACGCCATCGTTATTAAAGCCCATGCGATTAATGATGCCCTGAGCTTGCGGTAAACGAAACATGCGCGGCTTAGGATTGCCCGGTTGTGGCCGTGGCGTGACTGTGCCGATTTCTAAAAATCCAAATCCCAATGCAGCGAGCGCATCGATATGCTTGCCATCTTTATCTAAGCCTGCTGCTAATCCAACTGGATTAGGAAAATCAATGTCACAGAGCGTTTGTGGATCGTTAATGGGCTTGCTTACTAAACGCTCCAATAAACCCCAGCGCTGCGCACGGTCCATATTGCTTAAGGTGAGGTTGTGCGCCTTTTCTGGGTCTATAGAAAACAGCCAGGGGCGGAGGAGGGAGTAACGATCGATCATGGATAGATATTATGACTCAGGGAGCTCTTGCCAGTGATCGTCAATCAAACCTTCCATAGGTTGATATTTCACCTTATACGACATCTTGTCGCTTTCCTTGATGTAGTAGCCAAGGTAAAGGTAAGGCAAACCCAATATGCGAGCTTGTTCAATTTGCCACAGAATGCTATAGCTACCATAACTAGCCGCAGAGCTTGTGGTGTCGTAAAAGGTATAAACAGAGGAGATTCCCTGTTCCAGAATATCAATCATGCTCACCATGCGCAATCGACCGGGGTGCGTGTCAAGCGGACCATCCCGAAACTCCACAATACGGGAGTTCACTCGGCTTTGTAATAAGAACTGCATGTATTGATCTTGATCATCGCTATCCATATCACCACCTGCGTGTCGCTCAGTTTGATAACGTTGATAGAGTTGGTAATGTTCCTCTTGGTAACCTAGATTGAGGACGGAGGCCTGAAGATCAGAGTGTTTTTTCTGAGCGCGGCGCTGGCTGCGAGAAGGCGTAAATTGATCCACCAAAATACGTGTAGAAATACAGGCTTTGCATTCGTCGCAATATGGTCGATAGGTATACAAACCACTACGTCGAAAGCCTGCGTTGAGTAAATCGTTATACACATCCGCATGAATCAGATGCGATGGTGTAGCTACTTGTGAGCGAGCTGTTTTATTGGGCAGGTAGCTACAAGCATAGGGAGCAGTTGCATAGAACTGCAGGGTGGTTAGGGGAAGTTCTTTAAGCTGAGTCATAACCAGTGATGCAAGATTGCTTTGTCAAAAGTCCAGGATCTCTCAATCTTAGTTTGATTTAAGGATATTTGCAGTTGCTCTAAAAAGACCTGCCTGGGTATTGGGGTAGCACCTAAGGACAATAGGTGAGCCGTTTCTTGCTGGCAGTCGATCATCTGGACTTCATTCATCAGGCACCATGCACTCAGGGCTGCTAAGGCGATTTTTGATGCATTGGTCTTACGGCTGAACATAGATTCACCAAATACCATTCCTCCAAAGGCAACGCAATAGAGTCCGCCAGTAAGCTGGCCATCTTCAATTACGGCAATACTATGGGCATTGCCTGCTTCGTGAAGTGCGGTGTAGGCATCAATGATTTCATGGGTAATCCAAGTACCATCCTGATCTTTGCGAGTACTCGTGGCGCAGGAGCGTATGACTGCGCCAAAATCGGCATCAACCAATATCTGTGATTGCGTGCTTTGACAAAAGAGTCGAATATTCTTTTGCAAAGACTCACTACATTTAAAGGCGCTGGGCTTTAATACCATTCTAGGGTCCGGCGACCACCAAAGAATAGGTTGGTTATCCGAGTACCAGGGAAAAATACCTTGTTGATAGGCGCGAGCTAGTTGACCAGAATATATCTGCTCACTGACGGCAATGAGCCCAGGAACGCTAGGATCAGGATCCGCCTCAAGCAGTGGATTTGGGAAAGGGTCGTTGGGCCCTAGCCAAGCTATCTGACCCATGTCGACTCAAATTCGTTCGGATGGCAAAACGTCACGACTGCGCACATGAAATTCCTTACCAGCATCTAAGTTGCCAGCAGCGCGGTCTGCAAAAAACCATTCAAGGGTCTGCTTAACAGTGGGAAAGGCCAATTCTTCCCATGGAATCTCATGCTCATGAAAAAGGGCTACTTCAAGACTTTCTTCGCCTGCAGAAAATTCTGGATTTGCCATCGTAGCTAAATAAAATAGGTGAACCTGTTCTGCATGGGGCACATTCAGTAAAGAATAGAGTGGTCCAATTTCCACGGCGGCACCAGCCTCTTCCAGAGTCTCGCGAGCTGCGCCGTGGCTAGTGCTTTCACCTAACTCCATAAAGCCTGCAGGCAAAGTCCAAAAGCCATGACGAGGTTCAATCGCACGACGACATAAGAGAACTTGCTTGCCGTATACCGGAATACTTCCGACTACGTTGCGAGGATTTTGATAATGAATGCTGCCGCACGCTTCACAGACATGGCGTTCACGGGAATCATCTGCTGGAATTTTGATAGTTAATATAGAGGCGCAATTAGAGCAATACTTCATACCGACTTTCTAAAAATGGGCTTTGATAGCGCCGCGTAATGCATTACTAAGCATAATCTCATCTGCCATTGAAACATCATTAATAGTCAGGTTGGCTTCACGGGCATTTAGGGCGGGGTCTGCAAGTAGGCCGGTACGCATTACCCCAGGCAAGAGACCGGCCGATACTGGTGGCGTAAGCCATTTAGAGCTACCCTGAGGTTTAACAAAAATGCTAGTCCTTCCGCCCTCAGTGACAAAACCTTGTTCATTAATAAATAAGGCATCAAATCCACCTAAGTTCACGGCTTCTTGCCAAGCTTGGTCATAAAGGGATCGATTGCTAATT
This sequence comes from Polynucleobacter sp. Tro8-14-1, assembly GCF_018881655.1. Lineage (GTDB taxonomy): Bacteria > Pseudomonadota > Gammaproteobacteria > Burkholderiales > Burkholderiaceae > Polynucleobacter. Next base: position 91,366 of record NZ_JACVPX010000008.1, on the reverse strand, counting down.
TTGTGACGCAGTAAAGCATCCCCAGAGAACATCGTCACATCACCTTGAAGGATATCTTTAGCCCAGAATATTTTGACTGGTTCATTGATTAAATCCATTGCAGCAGTTGTAACCAATAGTTCACCAGTAGGCGTGAGGTCTATTCTTAATCGATATGACAAGCTCTTATCAAGCGATGCACAAGCGCTTGAAATCAATTTCTTGGCAGTCTCAAGTTGAAAAGGGATTCTTAAAGCTGCAGCAGATGCAGACAGACGGTGTAAGTGAGCATGCAATCTCTGGGGCTCACTATTCACAACCGCAATGGTTTCAAATAAGCCTGTAGCGCTTGGAAGATCCATTAGGAACGCAGATTTAATGCGGCACTCTTGCCATTCTTGGCCTGCATCTGAGTCATTGGTGATTCCAGCGCCAACCCCTAGGGTGAAGCTTGAGGCATGAGAGTCGTGATCTTGCGTAATTTCCACGGTACGGATGGGAACACTAAAGGCAAGGTTCCCATTGGGGTCAAGCCAGCCTAAGGCGCCGCAATAGTAGCCGCGATCTTCGGGTTCTAGTTCTTGAATAATTTCCATACTACGCTTTTTAGGGGCCCCTGTAACAGAGCCACATGGAAATACCGCTTTGAAAATATCGAATAAAGAAATCTCAGGTTTGATCTGACCCTGCACTGTGGAAGTCATTTGCAACACATCACCATGTCTTGCCACTTCAAATAGATTGGGTACTAGTACCGTACCTGGAAGAGAGATGCGACTGAGATCATTGCGTAGCAAGTCAACAATCATGACATTCTCAGCTTGATTCTTTGGGTCATCCGATAAGGCGCTCGCAATAGTGGATAGGGCACTTGCAGTACCCTTCATTGGCATAGCTTTTATCGTGTCGCCATCTCGCGCAATAAATAGTTCAGGCGATTGGGACAGTAAAAAGTTGCCCTCATGCTCAATAAAAGCACCAAAGCGCCCAGGCTGGCGATCCCTTAAGCGGCTATATAAGGCGAGTGGAGCGCCATAAGTCTTGCCTGTGATTCGATAGGTATGATTAATCTGGTAACTATCACCGCTGCGGATGTATTCCTGTATCGCTGCAATATCGGCAGTAAATTGCTCCTCGTTCAAGGATTGCCGAACATCCATTACTCCGGCGCTTGCTTGAGCTAGATCTAGCGAAGCCAGCCTCTGAGTAATGAAATTATCGACATCCTGTTTAGACAGTTTTTTGAATTCTGCAAAAGACCAGGCTTCAATGAGGGGGTGGTGATGATCTGAGTGATTGATTCGCTCAGGTAGATGATGAATTTGCCTACCTAACTCGTAAGCAAAGGCAGCAACAATAAATTCGCCCTTAGCAAGCGCGGCAGAAATTTCAGTAAGACACTGCTGGGTGGCGGTTAAATCTACCGCATGATTGCCGCTTGGAAGAACACGCCAGTATTGCAGTGCATTTTCATATTGGCGACTGGTGGGTAAGGCCGCGGTGCTTTGCGCATCATCGAGCAAAATCATCGCGGCTTACCTGGCAATTTCTACTTACTTCAGAATCGTTGCAGATTCGATGATGACAGTCTTAGTAGGAACATCAGACATTCTGCCCATGCGTGGGGCTGGCGCAACCATGGTTGGTACTTTGCGAATGGCATCTATGGTTTGTGTGCCAGAGATCACTTTTCCAAACACGGTATAGCCATTACCCATCGCATTAGGGTAGTCGAGCGCCGCATTGTCTTTCACGTTAATAAAGAACTGCGAAGTTGCAGAATCTGGATCAGATGTGCGAGCCATCGCAATCGTGTAAACATTATTCTTCAAGCCATTTTGCGCTTCAGAAACCACTGGGGAATCAGTTGGCTTTTGAACCAAATCCGGCGTAAAGCCGCCACCTTGAATCATGAAGCCATCAATCACGCGATGAAAAATAGTGCCGTTATAGAAACCGCTCTTGACGTAGTTCAAAAAGTTAGCGGTGCTCTTGGGTGCCTTCACATCATCCAATTCCACCACAAAATTACCCATGGTCGTTTTAAATTCTACTTTGGGTCCTGCAAATGCAGCTTGAGCGGTAAAGCAAGAAACAGCAACAACGAGGGTGGCGAATAGCTTACGCATAAGAGCTCCTTAAAGAATAAATAAAGTTAGTTAATTAGTTAGTTTTCTTGCGCAACGGGTTACCAGTTGAGCGTTCTTATTTGAAAAGAAATCAGATCCTCCGCCCGAGGTTGAAAGATTACTAAACCATGCAATACCACTAGCGGCATATTCTGTAGAGCTCCAATAATTTGCATTTAACGGGATGATATTGGTTGTAATAAGTTTTGACTGAATATCGTTTTGTGCGCTGCAAGTTACTGTTGATGAGGAGTTCATTTCGCAGATAGCAGGTAAGTACCAATCAGCATAGCCATTAATTGTAGATTTGCATAAACCAGCGGCGTAGCTATTTGATGGAGTGGAGGAGTAATAACCAACAATGAGAGAAGTATTGCATTGTCCGTCACTGGCTCCATTGCAAGGTGGGGCAGTAGAGAGCTCAGTTACTCCAATGCCGAAATTATCGGGACTCCAGTGTGCGGCCGGGGATTGATTGCTTAAGGAAAAAACTTTTCCGCCTATGCTGCTTGTAGTGGCGGTTAAGTCATCAATTGAAAAAATATACCCAGACTGATAGATATTTCCATAAGTAAGAACATAAATATCGGCACTCACATTATTGGTATTTGAGCCGCTAATAGCCATTGCACTTGCTACTGATGTTGAACCAACGGCTGAATTCGGTGTGAAGCCGGGTGTAATGGTAATGGCGCAAGACGAGCCTGGCGCAAGTGATGCGCTACATGTGGTGCTTTTGCTTGTTCCTGTGGGAAGGGCTGGGGTGGATGTCATGTTTATGGATGAAGCAGTCTCTGTACCCGTATTGGTAAGAATTAATATGCGTGGATTTCCACTAGCTGCAAGAGCAAGTGAAGTTGTGCTTATTGATAATGTTGTGGTTGCGGGAGGATTGTCGACGCAACTAATGACGATGGTTGTGATATTTGCGGTAACGTTAGTTCCAAAATAATTTGTGAGGGTGCAGATTTGAGTGCTTGGCTGTGAAGTAATAGTGACGTTGTATTGTCCACCCTGAGCTGTGGGTGTTGCAAATATGAATTGTCCTGATGTATTCACAGTCAATTGATCTGTTCCATTATTTTTAATACTCAGAGATCCGTTTAACCCAGATACAGTTCCGCCGACGGTAAAGGAGGTGTTGCTGGGGGTTGTGGCAGAGGTGGGAGCGGCAGCTGGTACGTTTTCGGTATTTGAGCTTCCTCCACCACAGGCCGTAACTAGTACCCCAAGGCAGTAAATTAGGGCTACTAAAAATATCTTTCTCACTTATGCGGTCTCCGCCCAATGCTTTTTAATGACTAAAGAATACCTTAATTGCAGTATGCGACTTTTTAGCTATACGAGCCCATTCGGAATATTGCTAGCGTAGCTATAAGAAGCCTCTGCAAACATCCCAGGCCTTGCGAGGTAATCCAAGGTCCAGTCTATGGTGTCAACACCCCAAAAGCAATGTTGATTCACTATCAGGGCGGGCACTCCAAAGGCGCCATCGGCTTTTGCTTGATTGGTATTAGCGATCAGCTTTGCCTTCACTTCTGGATTTTCAGGTTTAGGTGTGTCTGCGGAGAGCCCTAAATAGCTACAAAAGTCTGGCCAAGATAGGTTGGGGTCTTTCCCTTCCACCCAAACATAATCAAAAGCACGCTCAACCATCACCCACTCGGCATTCCGTTCAACGAGAAGACGTTGTGCAGCAATCGTCATAAAAGGGTGGTGTTCTGGAAAGCGAAAAGGAATGCCTAACTTCTCCGCCTGCCACACGCAAAACTGATAGGTGTGTGGGCGTTTTGCTGCAACTTCTCCTGGACCTTTGTTCTCAGCTGCCCGCAGGAGGCCGCCCAGCAAAATCGGGACAGGTGTAATTTCTAGCTTGCTGTCAAGGCGCTGTCTTTGCTTGATATACAGATAAGCAAACGGCGAAACAATATCGTAATAAAAAGTAGCTTCAATCTTTGTACTCATATCGCCTTATTTCTTCTTGTGCTCTTCATCAAGCTTTTTTAAGAACGCTAGCTTTTCTTTGATCTGCGACTCTAGGCCACGCTCCACTGGCTCGTACCAATGTGGCTCCTTCATACCTTCTGGAAGATAAGTTTCACCAGCGGCATAGCCATGCGGCTCATCATGGGCATAGCGATATTCTTTTCCATGTCCAAGCTCTTTCATCAGTTTTGTTGGTGCGTTGCGCAGATGATTCGGAACGGGTTTGGATTGATCGTTTGCTACATAAGCGCGAGCAGCATTAAAAGCGTTGTAGCTTGCATTGCTCTTTGAGGCTATAGCTAGATAAACCACTGCTTGCCCAAGAGCCAACTCACCCTCAGGGGATCCTAGTCTTTCATAGGTTTGGGCCGCATCGTTAGCCAATTGCATGGCTCTTGGATCAGCTAGGCCAATATCCTCCCAAGCCATCCGAATAATGCGTCTGGCTAAGTAACGGGGATCGGCGCCGCCATCTAGTATGCGGCAAAACCAATATAAGGCTGCATCGGGGTTGGATCCGCGAACGGATTTGTGTAGAGCGGAGATTTGATCGTAAAAGTGATCACCACCTTTATCAAAACGCCGCGCTTGAGCACTCAGTGCATTCTCTATAAATTTCTGATCAACGATTTTTACTTCCGCATTTGGTGTGAGGACCGCATTGCGCACTTGTTCAACTAAATTGAGAAGGCGTCGCGCATCACCATCAGCGTTAGAAATCAGGGTATCGATTGCTGTTGATTCAAATTGCACATCGGGCATCGCGTGCTGATGGGCTCGATCAAAGAGTAATTTCAGATCCTCGGGAGTGAGTGATTTCAAGACATAGACTTGAGCACGCGACAAGAGCGCAGAGTTCACTTCAAATGATGGGTTTTCGGTAGTGGCACCAATAAAGGTGAATAAACCAGACTCCACATGGGGCAGCAGGGCATCTTGCTGGCTTTTATTGAAGCGATGGATCTCGTCAACAAATAAAATCGTTTGCTTGCCGTACTGAGCCATATTTTGTTGGGCTTGCTCAATGGATTCCCGGATTTCTTTAACGCCCGCTAGGACTGCAGAGATCGCAATGAACTCACGATCAAATGCTTTGGCGGAGAGACGCGCTAGCGTAGTCTTGCCAACACCTGGAGGCCCCCACAAAATCATTGAGTGAGGCTTGCCGGAGGCAAATGCTAGATTGAGTGGTTTACCACTTGCCAATAAATGCGCTTGTCCAATCACCTCTTCAATCGTTTTTGGGCGCAGCGCCTCTGCTAAGGGTGGAGGCGGTGCGCTATCAAAAAGACTGCTCATTGCATCAGGCTTGAATAAAGAGAATAACTAAGGATGCCCAAGTGAGGCAGGCTGCTGCAACATAGGTCAAGCGATTGCGCATGGTCATAAAAGCAGAGCGGGCAGCTTCGTCGGCAAAATAATATTGATAGGTGTTCTGATCAATATTGCGCTGAATGATCAGAGTGGAAGCCAAAATAAGTAAGCCTACTGGAATATAAATATGAAGCGCTAACCAAGCCACTAAAGCGGGGATGACACCCCAGATCCATGCATTACGGTCTTCCCAGCGATCACCAGCGGGCGCCTTACCTAGAAGATGTAAATTAGCACCCCAATGCAAAGCCCCCATAAAGGAAGTAATCACGGCACCATAACCCGCCAAAGATTCAGCGCTTAAATAATTTACGGGGGTTGGCGCTAATTGCACCATGAGGGCTAGCCCAATAAATGGAATAAGACCGGCATAGCCAAGTTTGCGAACTAAAGGTGGGATGGGGTTCACGATGGGGATGTCTAAGTTAATGATTTGAGAATGAAATTATTTATCGTAGGTGTATACGCCGCGACCTGTTTTGCGACCGAGATATCCAGCGGCAACCATTTCACGAAGCAACGGGCAAGGGCGGTATTTAGAGTCGCTGAAGTTTTCAAAATACACTTCCATTACCGCTAAGCACGTATCTAATCCAATGAGATCTGCTAAGGCTAGTGGGCCAATCGGTTGATTGCAGCCCAACTTCATGCCAGCATCAATATCTTCTGGGCTAGCAAGACCTTCCGATAAAACAAAGAAAGCCTCATTGATCATTGGTAGCAAAATGCGGTTCACCACAAAGCCTGGTGAGTTTTTAACGGTGATCGGCTCTTTGCCAACGCGCTTTGCCATTTCAATAATGGCGGCATGAGTTGCATCACTAGTTTGCAGGCCGCGAATCACTTCCACCAATGCCATCAGGGGTGGCGGGTTAAAGAAGTGCATTCCAATAAAGCGGGCAGGGTTTGAGTCAAGTGCCGCTAGTTTGGTAATCGATAGGGATGAGGTGTTGGTGGCAATGATGGTGTCTTTGCTCACGACCTCGTCTACTTGCTTGAGAATCTTTTCTTTAATTGCTTGGTTCTCGGTTGCAGCTTCAATCACCAATCCCAAGCCTTTGAAGTCAGTATAAGAAGTGCTTCCTTTAATACGTTTGAGTACAGCTTCCTTTGCTTCAATAGTTAACTTTTCTTTTTTGACAAGACGATCCAAGCCCTTGCTGATTTGTTCAAGACCACGTTGTACTGCTGCCTCATTAATATCAACCATCACGACATCAAGGCCTGCAACCGCACACACTTGTGCAATCCCATTGCCCATAGTGCCCGCACCAATGACGCCTACTGATTGAATACTCATCTTATTTCCTCTTTTGATACTGGGTGGAACCAAATAATTGCTCTCTAGCCTTGTCATCGTGCAAGGGTTTACGTAATGCGGTTAACGCTTCACAGCCACGTATTACTGCTGGCCGTGCCCCAATCTTTTCAAACCATTTTTTGAAATGTGGGTAATCATTGATTTCAATGCCTTGATTTTTCCAATTACGAGTCCATGGATAAATCGCAATATCAGCAATGGAATAAGTTTTGCCTGCAATATAAGGATTATCTTTCAGTTGACCATCCAATACTCCATAGATGCGTTTGGCTTCATTGGTGTAACGATTAATGGCGTATTCAATTTTCTCAGGTGCGTAGAGTCTGAAGTGGTGGTTTTGCCCAAGCATGGGGCCAAGGCCACCCATTTGGAACATCAGCCATTGCAGCACCTCGTACTTACCGCGGGTGCTTTGGGGCAAGAATTTGCCAGTCTTGCCGGCTAAATAGAGAAGGATGGCGCCAGACTCAAATATATTGATTGGTTTTCCGTCCGGCCCATTAGGATCAACGATTGCTGGAATCTTATTGTTAGGGCTAATCTTGAGGAATTCAGGCGCAAATTGATCGCCGGCACCAATATCAATCGGATGAGCAATCCAGTCGCGACCTAGGCGGTAGCCGCATTCTTCGAGCATGATGTGCACCTTATGGCCATTTGGGGTTGGCCAACTGTAAACATCAATCACTTCTTTTGATTTTGGCGTTGCCATTTTTTCCTCTATAAATTTTGTAAGCGCTGTAAAGCATTGGCGAGAGTTTGCTCTTGCTTTGCAAAACAAAAACGAATGACGCCAGACTCGGTAGGTTGATCATAAAAAGCAGAAACTGGAATAGCGGCTACCCCAACTTCACTAGTAAGCCATTTGCAAAAATCAGCCTCATTCAATTTAGCCTGAGGGATTCCCAGCGCGGAGTAATCAGCGCATTGAAAATAACTTCCGGGACTAGGAAGCAATCTAAATTTGGTTTTACTTAAGCCAGCCCTAAAAAAATCTCGCTTAGCTTGATAAAAGGCGGGAAGATTTAAGTAATGATTTTCATCTGCAAGATAAGTAGCTAAGCCATATTGCATAGGGGTATTGACGGCAAATACATTGAACTGATGTACCTTGCGGAACTCTTTTGTTAGCGCAGATGGCGCAGCTACATAACCCACTTTCCAACCAGTGACGTGATAGGTCTTGCCAAAACTGGAAACTAGAAAGCTCCTAGCTGCTAACTCTGGATGAGAGGAGATGCTATGGTGCTTGGCGCCGTCATAGACCATATGCTCATAGACTTCGTCACTCAGTATCAAGGCGGAAGTATCGCGAACTAAGGCTGCTAGGTGATCAAGATCTGATTTATCCCACACCATACCAGTCGGATTATGTGGAGTGTTAATCAATATAAGTCGCGTTTTAGGGTTGACAGCATTTGCTAATACATCCCACGGAATTTGATACGAAGCCACTTGTCCTGACTCATCACGTATGACCTGCAATGAAATGGCAATCGTTTTTCCTCCGGCCAAATCTATTGCAGGTCGGTAGCAGTCAAAGGCGGGTTCGATGATGATGACTTCATCGCCAGGACCAACGCAAGACAGTATGGCTGTAAATATGGCCTGTGTGCCACCCGCAGTAATTGTGATTTCAGTATCAGCATCGTAGTGGTGACTATATAAACGGCTGATCTTCTGACTAATGCTATGACGAAGCTCTGCAACTCCAGCCATAGGTGGGTATTGATTGTGATCTGCCAACATGGCGGCATTCACATCAGCAATGAGTTTTCTGTCGCATGGAAAGTCCGGAAAACCTTGCCCAAGATTAATCGCCTGATGCTCTGCGGCCAGGGAGGACATCACCGTAAAAATGGTGGTTCCAACTTTTGGTAGGCGACTTGGAAAAGAGGGTGTCTCTAGCGGGTTCATGAGTGCAGGGGTAATGATCGGTCTTTTACAGCGGATATATCCGGTAGTCGCTAGAATGGTAAAAATACATAAACAAATTGTGCCATGCTGATCGTTCTTTCACCTGCTAAATCCCTGGATTACAAGACCCCCGCCAAGGTCAAGGCACCGACTTTGCCCGAGTTTGTCTCGGAATCAGCCAAGCTCATTGCTGATCTCAAGAAGCTAGCACCGCAAGACATTGCCAAATTGATGGGTTTATCCGATCAGTTGGCCATTCTGAATGTCGGTCGCTACCGGGATTGGTCCAAGAAATTCACAGAAGAAAACAGTAAGCCGGCGATCTATGCCTTTGATGGGGATGTCTATGATGGTTTTGACGTTAAAACCCTGAATGCCAAAGCAGTAGAGTTTGCCCAAGATCACATCCGAATTTTGTCCGGCCTTTATGGCGCGCTGAAGCCTCTGGATTTGATGCAGCCTTATCGCTTAGAGATGGGCACCTCATTCAAAAACGCCAGAGGTAAGGATCTTTATGCATTTTGGGGGAGTCGCGTAACCGATTCCATCAAGAAGGTTCTAGAAAAGCAAAAAAAGCCAGTCCTACTGAACCTGGCTTCAGAAGAGTATTTCAAGGTACTCCAACCTAAAGAATTGGATTGCCAGGTCATTTCCCCGGTGTTTCAGGACGCTAAGGATGGTAAGTACAAGATTATTTCTTTTTATGCCAAACGAGCCCGCGGCTTGATGGCTCGCTATGTGGTTGAGAATCGCATTACTGATCCCGCTGATTTAAAGGGCTTTAATTTAGATGGTTACAAGTACTATGCCGCTGAATCAAAAGTAGATAAGCCTGTATTTAGAAGGGCAGAAAGAAAATAATGGCCGTGCATCGCACTAAAGCATCGCAACGGAATTCTCCAGAAGTGGAGAAGATGGTAGCTGACGCTATTTCTTTGGCCGCATCTGGCAGTCAGATCGAGGATCGCTTTTGGGAGGAACGCCTAAAAGTGCGCTTAATGCGCTTGCTCAAAAGTCAAAATCAAAACGTGATTGATGCCGCTCTAGATCAAACCTTCCGTATTAATACGGTAGCCTTTGAAGTGCTTGCCGATATTGCCGAAACCTTGGCTGAGTCATTGAGGGTTGAACATGAAGGGCAGGGCTGGGATGTATTGTTACTAGCAATGCCTATCGTTGCGCATACTCGTTATCAGATTCCATCTGGGCCATTGCCTGTCAATATTATTGAGTCAACTGCTCAGGCTCTACATAGCGCTATTGCTTCAACTGATACTCGCATAGCCATTGTTCCTTGGCTTTACAGCATTGATCAAATGCCGCATTCCCATTGTCAAACGCGCGTGCTGACTGAAGCATTAGCAACCGCGGCAATTTCCGGAAAAGATGTCAAGCTTGAATTGCGCAATATGTCGGAAACGATTGCCGTATTAGCGGATCCGCGTTTTATTATTGCTGCCTTAAGTGCGCCGAGCGATTCCCCCATTTTCCGTTGGCAGGCTGAGCCACCGGCTCGCCAAGAGCGGGGCGTGAGTTTGATTGGTTGGCAAACTGCAATGCAGGAGCCAATTGCATCTCTACTCCCTGGTTGTGAGTTTGAGCTGCTCTTACCAGAGGCGTATTTCACAAACTGCCGTTTGGCTGATAAGCATGTCCGACCTTTAAGTATTCGCGCAGCAGTCAATTTTTTAGAGAGCACTCTCGGGATACTGCCAGCCGGCCTATCTTGTGTGGTCGGCGCCTTTGGAGAAGAGCAGGCAGATGAGTATCGAATATCGTTCAGTGTAAAAGGTTCATCCGATGTAATGTATGGGGTGATCTGGCCACTGTATGACAGAGAAAGCGTGGCAAACGACGCTTTAAACGACCTGTCAGATGATGAGAGTCCCATTAAGAAGATTTGTGATGCCTTGCATGACGCAGGAGTAGAGGATGTATTCCGACATGCAATGCTGTTTGATCCAGAGCTTTGTGATGACTGTGGTGCACCTTTATTCCCAGATCGCTCAGGCGAGGCAGTGCATGCTGAAATGCCAGACGATGCACCATCACAGCAACCTTTGTTTCACTAAATAAAACAAAGAAGCAAAATCAAGAAATCAAGAAATAAAGAAATAAAAGAAACACTAAGCAATAAAAAAGCCGAGAAGTCTCGGCTTTTTTATTTGATGCAGTGTGAGAAATTAATTCTGCACGAATGGTTCCGTGCCAGCAAACAGGTGTGGCAACTTACCAGATTTCATATCTGCTGTTTGGCAAAAATCGGCAAGACGTACACCCGCTTTAATGTTAAATAACATTGCTTTGTTACCCAACACCACTAGGTCGAAACCAGAGTTGGTATTTTTGTAACGGAGACTGCCCGGCAATGAAGTTTGGCGATCCAAATCATACGTTTTGGATTCCCAAGTTAGGCGGATCTTTTCAGTTGAGCCAGTAGTTTTGAACTGCTTGCTTTCTTGACAGGTCCAAGTAAATGCTTCCTCATCAGCAAATGCATTTGCAGCGCCTAAAGCGCTAGCAAGCACAAGGCTAATGGCGAGAAGGTTTTTCTTCATCTAGTTTTCCTTATGAGAGCAAGTGCTTAACGCCAGCTTGCTCTTCGAGTAACTCATTCAGGGTGTGGGTCATGCGCTCGCGGGAGAATGCATCGATCTCTAAACCTTCGATCATTTTGTATTCACCGTTTTCGCAAACAACTGGGAAGCCATAAATCACTTCAGCAGGAATGTCGTATTCGCCTTTAGAAGGAATACCCATCGTTACCCACTTACCGTTAGTGCCGAGAACCCAATCATGAATGTGGTCAATTGCCGCATTCGCTGCAGAAGCTGCAGAAGACAGCCCACGGGCTTCAATGATGGCTGCGCCACGCTTACCAACAGTTGGAATAAATACATCTTTGTTCCAGGCTGCATCGTTGATAGAGTCTTTGACAGACTTGCCATCGATCGTTGCAAAGCGATAGTCTGGGTACATTGTTGGGCTATGGTTACCCCATACAACCAATTTCTCAATATCAGCTACCGGCTTGTTCAACTTGCTAGCCAATTGTGAGAGTGCGCGGTTGTGATCCAGGCGCAGCATTGCTGTGAAATTCTTCGCAGGAATATCTGGAGCAGATTTCATGGCGATGTAAGCATTGGTATTTGCTGGGTTACCAACAACCAATACTTTTACAGTCTTCTTAGCAACTGCATTTAATGCCTTGCCTTGAGCTGTGAAAATTTGTGCGTTAGCGGAGAGCAAGTCTTTACGCTCCATGCCAGGACCGCGTGGACGTGCGCCAACTAAAAGGGCAACGTCGATATCTTTAAAAGCGGTCATTGGGTCAGAGTGTGCTGACATACCTGCCAATAGCGGGAATGCGCAGTCTTCCAACTCCATCATGACGCCAGTTAAGGCTTTTTGAGCTTTTTCATCAGGAATCTCAAGCAATTGCAGGATGACGGGCTGATCTTTGCCCAGCAGGTCGCCATTGGCGATGCGGAATAGAAGGGAATATCCGATTTGACCGGCTGCACCGGTTACAGCGACACGCATTGGGGCTTTTGCCATTACTGAGAACTCCAAAGGAAGGTTAATTGGGTTAAATAAAGAAAACTTTTCTATTATCCATTCAAGTGTAGGGACTTTAGCTTTACACTGTCAATGATGTCTTATATAAGACTAGAATTACCCTAAATTTTATCCAATTGACACGGCCTGGAGTTAATTTGTCTGATGTGAATTTGCCTGTTGCCTCATTTAGCCCTCTGTACGAACAGATCAAGGCGATGATTTTGGCTAGTTTGCAAGCCTCGGAATGGCTTCCGGGGATGGCTATTCCGAGTGAAATGGAGCTCGCAGCCCGTTATGCCGTGAGTCAAGGCACTGTCCGCAAAGCCATTGATGAGCTGGCCGCCCAAAATTTACTGGTTCGCCGCCAAGGGAAGGGCACCTTTGTCGCCACCCATCAAGAAGACGACTGGCAATATCGTTTTTTACGATTAGCCCCGGATTCTGGTGAGAAATTTCACCTGACCAATCAATTTTTGACCTGTGAAAAGACTAAAGCAAGCGCTTACGTGGCCGAATTGCTCAAATTAAAGGCAGGCGACTCGGTTATTCATATTGACAGGGTTCAGAGTTTTGCGGGCAAACCTATTGTTTTTGAAGAGATATTTTTGCCTGGCTCCCGTTTTAAGGGTTTAGACCTCGAGGTTCTCAATGCTTGGCATGGTCCCATGTATGCCTTTTATGAGGGGCAATATGCCACTCACATGGTGCGCGCAGAAGAAAAAATTAAGGCTATAGCTGCCGATGAAATGCTGGCAAAACACCTTCATCTGGAAGAGGGTGCGCCACTCCTTTCTGTAGAACGGGTGGCTTTCACCTACGGGAATAAACCAGTAGAAATTCGTCACGCTAGATACGACACTTCAAAGCAGCATTACGAAAACAAATTGAACTAAGTGCGTTGATGAACATATCCGTTAAAACCCCTATTAAACCCCTATAAACCCGTAAAAATCCCCACCAGCCCTAAGGTTTCCAATAGAATATATTGCGATACAACAAAACCACAATGAACCTCCACCTAAAGATAGAGATTGCCCATGGTTGATTCACAGCAAAATGTAAAAAAAGATAGACCGGTTTACCGAAATATTGGTCTTGCCCAGTTGATTAAATACCGCCTTCCTTGGGCCGGTAAAGTGTCAATTCTTCACCGCATTAGCGGGGCAGCGATGTTCCTCTTGCTGCCATTTATTTTGTATCTCTTCGATCAGAGTCTTGCATCTGAGCTGAGCTACCAAAAATTCCAAGCTTTCACTGGCAATATTTTGGTCAAGATTATTTGTCTCGGTTTGATTTGGTGTTTCTTGCACCACTTCTGTGCTGGTATCCGTTACCTCTTGCTCGATTTAGAAATCGGCGTTGAGAAGTCTGAAGCAAATCGTTCAGCCATTTTTGTTTTGTTCCTCGGCTTGGCTTTGACTGCTGTAGTGGGTCTCAAATTATTCGGCGTGTACTAAGCGCACATCATTTAAGGAAATTTCATGCCTATTTATCAAATTGGACCAAAGCGCTTAGTTGTAGGCGCGCACTACGGCCTTAAAGAATGGATCATCCAGCGCGTTACTGCGATAGTGATGGTGGTTTTTACAATTGTTTTGTTAGTGGACTATTGCATTACTGGCAGCGCTACTTATGAAGGTTGGTCTGCTTTGTTTAGCAACCAACTCATGAAGTTGTTGACGCTCTTGGCGTTCATCAGTCTGTTCTATCACGCCTGGATTGGTATCCGTGATATCTGGATGGATTACATCAAGCCCGTCAGCATTCGTTTAACACTCCAAGTGTTAACTGTTCTGTATCTCGTAGCCTGTGCGGCCTATGCCGTGCAAATTTTGTGGAAAGTGTAATTCGATGACTGCAATTAAAAAATCATTGCCACGCCGCCGTTTTGATGCGGTGATTATTGGGGCAGGTGGTTCCGGTATGCGCGCATCTTTACAGTTGGCTGAAGCCGGCTTGAATGTTGCTGTGCTAACTAAGGTATTCCCAACACGTTCACATACAGTTGCCGCCCAAGGTGGTATCGGTGCTTCATTAGGCAATATGAGTGAAGACAATTGGCACTATCACTTCTATGACACCATCAAGGGATCTGACTGGTTAGGTGACCAAGACGTGATCGAGTTCATGTGTCGCGAAGCTCCAAAAGTCGTTTATGAGCTAGAGCACTTCGGCATGCCATTTGACCGCAATCCAGATGGCACAATTTATCAGCGTCCATTCGGTGGCCACACAGCAAACTATGGCGAGAAGCCTGTACAACGTGCTTGTGCTGCTGCTGACCGTACTGGCCATGCCATGTTGCATACCTTGTATCAACGTAACGTGCGCGCTAAAACAAACTTCTTTGTTGAGTGGTTGGCGCTCGATTTGATTCGTGATGATGCGGGCGATGTTGTTGGTGTTACTGCGCTCGAAATGGAAACAGGCCAAGTCTATATTTTGGAAGCCAAGATTGTGATGTTGGCAACTGGTGGTGCAGGCCGTATTTGGGATGCATCAACAAACGCGTTTATTAATACCGGCGACGGTATGGGCCTAGCAGCTCGCGCAGGTATTCCATTGGAAGATATGGAGTTCTGGCAATTCCACCCAACTGGCGTAGCTGGTGCAGGCGTGTTGTTGACAGAAGGTTGCCGCGGTGAAGGTGGTATCTTGCGTAATAAAGATGGCGAGCGTTTCATGGAACGTTATGCGCCAACCTATAAAGATTTGGCCCCACGCGATTTCGTATCCCGCTGTATGGACCAAGAAATCAAAGAAGGGCGCGGTTGCGGTCCTAACGGTGACTATGTTGTGCTCGATCTGACACACATTGGTGCTGAGACCATCATGAAGCGTTTGCCTTCTGTATATGAGATTGGTATTAACTTTGCGAACGTTGATGTCACTAAAGAACCAATTCCAGTAGTGCCTACGATTCACTATCAGATGGGCGGTATTCCAACGAACATCAATGGTCAAGTGGTTGTTCCAGCAAATGGCATTCACAATGAAATCGTCAATGGTTTGTATGCGATTGGCGAGTGTTCATGTGTATCCGTACACGGTGCAAACCGCTTAGGCACTAACTCATTGCTCGACCTCTTGGTATTCGGTCGTGCAGCCGGTAATCACATTGTTGGCCTAGATCTGAAAAATCGCGAGTTCAAGCCGTTGCCTGCGAATGCTGGTGAGCAAACATTGGAGCGTATTGCGAAGTTGGATAACTCAACTTCAGGCGAGTACGCGCAAGACGTTGCAAACGATATTCGTAAGTGCATGCAGAAATATGCTGGTGTGTTCCGCAATCAAGAGTTGATGGATGAAGGTGTTCGTCAAATGGCTAAATTGACAGAGCGCGCTAAGCATTTATGGGTTAAAGACAAATCCGAGATTTTCAATACAGCACGTATTGAGGCTTTGGAAGTGGCTAACTTAGTCGAGACTGCAAACGCAACCATGATTTCTGCTGCAGCTCGTAAAGAGAGTCGTGGTGCACATTCGCATGATGACCACCAAGAGCGCGATGATGAGAATTGGATGAAGCACACCCTTTGGTACAGCGAGGGAAATAAGCTTTCTTACAAGCCAGTTGTCTTGAAGCCTCTCACTGTTGAGTCCTTCCCTCCTAAAGAACGTACTTTCTAAGCAAAAGAGATAGAAGATGAGTGATATCCGTATATTCGAAATTTACCGCTACGATCCAGATGTCGATGCTGCTCCACGCATGCAACGTTATGAGTTAGAACTCACTGGTGAACGTATGTTGTTGGACGCTTTGATTTCTTTGAAGAAGCAAGATGAGTCGATTTCTTATCGTCGCTCATGCCGTGAAGGCGTGTGCGGTTCAGATGCAATGAACATCAACGGTAAAAATGGTTTGGCTTGTTTGACCAATATGTTGACTTTGCCTAAGGTCATCACATTGCGCCCATTGCCTGGCTTGCCAGTAGTGCGTGATTTGATCGTCGACATGACTTTGTTCTTCAAGCAGTATTTGTCAATCAAGCCTTACTTGGTAAATGACAATCCTCCTCCTGAAAAAGAGCGTCTCCAGAGTCCTGAAGAGCGTGAAGAGTTGAATGGCTTGTATGAATGCATCTTGTGCGCATCATGCTCAACTTCATGCCCATCTTTCTGGTGGAATCCAGACAAGTTCGTTGGCCCAGCTGGTTTATTGCAGGCTTATCGCTTTATTGCGGATAGCCGTGATGAAGATACCAATCAGCGCTTGGATAATTTGGAAGACCCATACCGCTTGTTCCGTTGCCACACCATCATGAATTGCGTGGACGTATGTCCTAAGCACTTGAACCCAACGAAGGCAATTGGCAAGATCAAGGAGTTGATGGTTCGTAGGGCAGTATGACCCTCGGCAATGCAGAGTTATATCGTTTAAAGAGTGATGCTCGTAGGGGCTTGCTAGAGAACGATTTAATTCTGCAGCGTTTCTTTGAGCGTTACGGCACTCAATTAAGCGTAGAAGATGGAAAGGTTTTAAGCCAGTTATTAGCTTTAGATGACAAC
This sequence comes from Polynucleobacter sp. Tro8-14-1, assembly GCF_018881655.1. Taxonomy (GTDB): domain Bacteria; phylum Pseudomonadota; class Gammaproteobacteria; order Burkholderiales; family Burkholderiaceae; genus Polynucleobacter. The sequence continues at coordinate 74,590 of NZ_JACVPX010000008.1, read as the reverse complement.
GACTTGATGGATTTATTGATTGGTCGTAAAGATTCTGTAGCCAGCCTGGAGAAAGAGATGCAAACAGACTCTTTCAAGATGGTTTTACAAAGGCTGAGAGAGAAGTAATTCAGTATTTTGGTGCAGCAGTTGTATAGGTGCATGAGCGAATAGTGTATTAATCATATTTTTGAATGACTAAGGATTAGAAATGATTGAATCGGACATCAAAGCAAAACTCTCGTTTTCGGATGGAACACCAGATATTGATCTGCCAATTTATAAAGGGACAGTGGGTCCTGATGTAATCGACATTCGTAAGCTCTATGGTCAGACTGGTAAGTTCACTTACGACTCAGGCTTCTTATCTACAGCATCATGCAATAGCAAAATTACCTACATCGATGGCGATAAGGGTGAGTTGCTCTATCGCGGCTACCCAATTGAAGATTTAGCTAATAACTGTGACTTCTTGGAAGTTTGCTACCTCTTGATCAATGGCGACTTGCCAAATGCCACAGAGAAAAAAGACTTTGAAGAAATGGTCATGCACCACACGATGGTTCATGAGCAAATGCAATTCTTCCTGCGTGGTTTCCGTCGCGATGCGCATCCAATGTCAGTATTGACCGGCTTGGTTGGTGCAATGGCTGCCTTCTACCATGATGCGATTGACTACAGCCAACCTAAAGCCCGCGAAGTAGCGCAAATTCGTTTGATTGCGAAGATGCCAACTTTGGTTGCGATGGCTTATAAATATTCTGTAGGTCAACCATTTATCTATCCTGATAACTCTTTGTCATACACCGCTAACTTTATGCGCATGATGTTTGCAACACCATGTGAAGAGTACAAAGTAAATCCAGTATTGGTTCGTGCTTTGGATCGCATCTTTACATTGCATGCAGATCATGAGCAAAATGCTTCCACTTCAACTGTGCGTCTGTGTGGTTCATCAGGCACCAATCCTTTTGCAGCGATCTCTGCTGGCATTGCTTGCCTCTGGGGCCCAGCTCACGGTGGTGCAAATGAAGCCTGCTTGCAGATGTTGAATGAGATTCAAGCGAATGGCGGCGTAGATAAGATTCATGAATTTATCGCTCAAGTAAAAGATAAGAACTCAAGCGTTCGCTTGATGGGCTTTGGACACCGCGTTTATAAAAACTTTGACCCGCGTGCAAAGTTGATGCGTGAAACCTGCTACGAAGTATTGAATGAACTGGGTCTCCAAGATGATCCATTGTTCAAGTTGGCCATGACTCTTGAGAAGATTGCTTTAGAGGACGACTATTTTGTAAGCCGTAAGCTCTATCCAAACGTAGACTTCTACTCTGGTATCGTGCAACGTGCTTTAGGTATCCCAACAGAAATGTTCACCTGTATTTTTGCACTGGCAAGAACAGTAGGTTGGATTGCTCAGTGGGAAGAAATGATCACTGATCCTGAGTACAAAATTGGTCGTCCACGTCAGCTTTACGTGGGCGAAACAGCGCGTAAGGTTCCGAACATCTCGGTTCGTAAATAAGGTATTTAAGGTCTCTCATGTCTCGTACGCTTTATGACAAATTGTGGGACGACCACGTTGTTTACTCTGAAGAAGATGGCACAGCCACGATTTATATCGATCGTCAGTTGCTTCATGAGGTAACCAGTCCCCAGGCATTTGAGGGTTTGAATTTGGCTGGCCGTCCAGTTTGGCGTATCTCCGCTAATTTGGCAGTTTCTGATCACAACGTACCAACGACGGATCGCTCCGAAGGAATTACTGATCCGATATCTAAGTTGCAAGTAGATACTTTGGATCAAAACTGCGATGCCTTTGGGATTACCCAATACAAGATGAATGACACCCGACAAGGGATTGTTCACGTCATCGGGCCAGAGCAGGGTGCAACCTTACCTGGCATGACCGTGGTTTGTGGTGATTCTCACACTAGTACGCATGGTGCTTTTGGTGCTCTGGCGTTCGGTATTGGCACTTCGGAAGTCGAGCATGTATTGGCAACCCAAACGTTGCTCATGAAGAAGAGCAAAAACATGCTGGTGCGTGTTGATGGTCGTCTGCAGCCAGGCTCCACTGCTAAGGATATCGTTCTTGCAGTGATTGGCAAGATTGGTACTGCAGGTGGTACGGGTTACACCATAGAGTTTGCTGGCGAAGCCATTCGCAACCTTTCAATGGAAGGTCGTATGACTATCTGCAATATGGCGATTGAAGCTGGCGCGCGCGCTGGTTTAGTTGCTGTAGATGAAACTACGATTGAATATATTCAGGGTCGTCCATATGCGCCTGAGGGCCCAGCGATGTTGCAGGCATTGCAATATTGGAGAACCTTGCATTCAGATCCTGATGCAAAGTTTGATGCCGTAGTCGAATTGCGTGCAGAAGAAATCGCTCCACAGGTTACCTGGGGAACTTCACCAGAAATGGTGCTGGCGATTAGTGAGCGTGTTCCTGATCCAGAAAAAGAGCGTGATCCAAACAAGCGTTCAGCAATGGAGCGTGCTTTGGAGTACATGAACCTCGTACCAAATACACCATTGAGTAGCATCTCTATAGATAAAGTATTTATCGGCTCATGCACTAACAGTCGCATTGAAGATATGCGTGCAGCTGCTAAGGTGGTCGATCGTCTAGGTAAAAAAGTGGCTGCCAATGTGAAGTTAGCATTGGTCGTTCCTGGTTCTGGTTTGGTAAAAGCCCAAGCAGAGCGCGAAGGTTTGGATCGCATATTCAAGGCTGCCGGCTTCGAGTGGCGTGAACCTGGATGTTCTATGTGCTTGGCCATGAATGCTGATCGCTTGGAGCCGGGAGAGCGTTGCGCCTCAACATCGAATCGCAACTTCGAAGGTCGTCAAGGCAATGGTGGTCGCACACATTTGGTTAGCCCTGCAATGGCAGCTGCTGCAGCGATCGAAGGTCACTTTGTTGACGTGCGTAAGATTTCATAAGGAAGCTGATTAATGAAATTTTCTTCACTCTCTTTAATTTCTAGGCTCGCAATTATTGGCATCGCTGGAATCATTATTTCTGCATGTAGCAGCACCATGGAAGGTGTTGGTAAGGACTTGCAGAACATGGGAACATCCATGGGCGGATCAAGTAATACACAGCAAAACAATCAATCTCAAACCAAGGGTAAGGATGTTGTTGTTACCCCTGTGAAGTAAACATTTAGAGTAAAAATCGAATCATGGAAAAATTTACGGTATACAAAGGTTTAGTTGCTCCGCTTAATCGCGAGAACGTGGATACCGATGCCATTATTCCGAAGCAGTTTCTAAAATCAATCAAGAAGACTGGCTTTGGTCAAAATCTGTTTGATGAATGGCGCTACCTCGATCATGGTGAACCTGGTCAAGATTGCAGTACGCGTCCCATCAACCCTGACTTTGTGCTCAATCAACCACGCTACAAAGGTGCTGGCATTCTGCTGGCTCGTAAGAACTTTGGCTGCGGCAGTTCCCGTGAGCATGCACCCTGGGCCTTGGATCAATTTGGCTTTAGAGCGGTGATTGCACCTAGTTTTGCAGATATTTTCTACAACAACTGCTTCAAAAACGGTGTTTTGCCGATTGTTTTGACTGAAATGCAGGTTGACCATCTTTTTAACGAAACCCAAGCGTTTAACGGCTATCAATTAGCGATCGATCTAGCAGCACAGCAGGTTATTGCCCCCGATGGCACTGCTTATAGCTTTGAAGTGGCCCCATTTAGAAAGTATTGCCTTCTTAACGGCTTAGACGATATTGGCCTAACCCTGCAACATGCAGATAAAATCAAGGCTTATGAAGCCGAGCGCATTCTAAAAATGCCTTGGCTTGCGACACAATTGCCGTAATTTCGTTGATTTAAAGGCCTTTCATGAAAATTGCAGTTCTACCGGGCGATGGTATCGGCCCGGAAATCGTTGCTCAAGCTGTTCGAGTGCTCCAAGCCCTTGGCCCAAAGTTTGATTTAGAAGAAGCTCCCGTAGGCGGAGCAGCTTATGACGTCGCTGGACATCCTTTGCCACCAGCCACCCTAGAGCTCGCTAAAAAAGCGGATGCTATTTTGTTTGGTGCAGTAGGTGACTGGAAATACGACACGCTTGCACGCGAACTGCGTCCCGAACAAGCCATCTTGGGTTTGCGTAAACACCTCGAGTTGTTTGCTAATTTCAGACCAGCAATTTGCTATCCAGAACTTACAGCTGCATCCAGCCTTAAGCCAGAAATCATTGGTGGCTTGGATATCTTGATTGTGCGTGAGCTCAATGGTGATATTTATTTTGGTCAGCCACGCGGTATTCGCACTTCGGAGTTGCCTTTGTTTAAGGGCGCTCGTGAAGGGTTTGACACTATGCATTACAGCGAGCCTGAAGTAGAGCGTATTGGACGTGTTGCTTTTGAGGCAGCACGCAAGCGCGGTAAAAAAGTGTGCAGCGTAGACAAGGCAAACGTATTAGAGACTTCTCAGCTTTGGCGTGAAGTCATGATTCGGGTTTCTAAAGACTACCCAGATGTTGAGTTATCTCATATGTATGTAGATAACGCTGCGATGCAGTTGGTTAAAGCGCCTAAAGCATTTGACGTGGTGGTAACCGGCAATCTATTTGGTGACATCTTGTCTGATGAAGCCGCAATGTTGACCGGTTCAATCGGTATGTTGCCATCTGCATCCCTGGATAAGAACAACAAGGGTTTATATGAGCCTAGCCATGGTTCTGCGCCGGATATCGCTGGTAAGGGTATCGCCAATCCATTGGCAACCATTTTGTCTGCGGCAATGATGTTGCGTTATTCATTAGGTATGCCTGCAGAAGCAGATCGCATTGAAAAAGCAGTGCAGAAAGTCTTAGCGCAAGGTTTAAGAACGGCAGACATTTATACCGAAGGCACGAAAAAAGTATCAACGGTTGAAATGGGCGATGCTGTAGTTGCAGCGCTTGCGTAAGAAATTAACTAGAAGCAAATCAAATACATTCACTAGATAGTTCATCATGGCAAATTCAAAAACACCTTTAGTTGGTTTAGTTGGCTGGCGCGGTATGGTTGGTAGCGTTCTCATGGAGAGAATGTTGGCTGAAAAGGATTTCGATCTAATCGAGCCTGTATTTTTTAGCACCAGCCAAGCAGGTGGAGAGGTGCCTTTGCTCAATGGTCAAAAAGTGACTAAGAGCGAAAGCACTTTGCAAGATGCGAATGACATCAAAGCATTGTCACGTTGCGACATCATCTTGACTTGCCAAGGCGGCGATTACACCAATGACATATTCCCTAAGCTGCGTGCAGCAGGGTGGAATGGTCACTGGATTGATGCTGCTAGTGCATTGCGTATGAAGGATGACGCAGTATTGGTTTTAGATCCGGTTAATCGCCCGGTGATTGATAAAGCTTTAGCCGCTGGTGGGAAGAATTGGATCGGCGCTAATTGCACTGTGAGTTTGATGATGATGGCTATGGGTGGCTTGGTTAAGGCTGACATGGTTGAGTGGATTAGCGCGATGACTTATCAAGCAGCTTCTGGTGCTGGTGCGCAGAATATGCGCGAGCTTTTGCTGCAAATGGGCGCATTACGCGACAGCGTTGCTACGGAATTGGCTGACCCATCTTCTTGGATTTTGGACATTGATCGCAAGGTTACTGAAACGTTGCGCTCTTCTGATTTCCCGAAAAAGAATTTCCGTAACACCGCCTTAGCGGGGAGCCTAATTCCTTGGATCGACGTACCTGTTGAGAATGGACAAACTAAAGAAGAGTGGAAGGGTGGAGCTGAGTTCAATAAGATCTTAGGTCGTCCTGCATTCCGCACACCTGGCAGTATTCCAATCGATGGTTTGTGCGTTCGTGTAGGTGCGATGCGTTGCCATTCACAAGGTTTGACTGTGAAGCTCAAAAAAGATATTCCACTCAAAGAGATCGAGGCGATTCTGGCTGCAGATAATCAGTGGGTCAAAGTAGTGCCGAATGATCGCGAAACTACTGAGCGTGATTTATCGCCTGCTGCTGTCAGTGGTACCTTGACTGTACCTATTGGCCGTTTACATAAGATGGCAATGGGCCCAGAGTATTTGGGCGCCTTTACTGTTGGCGACCAGCTCTTATGGGGTGCTGCTGAGCCATTGCGCCGCATGCTTCGCATTCTGCTTGAGAAGTAATTTAGCCTTTATGTTTCGTATTAGCCGGCTGGGCTTAAAGCTACTTTGTATTGTTCTGCTTAGTTGGTCATCTATTGCTGGTGCGATTAGCTTAGGCGCCCCTCAACTCCAGTCACGCCGTGGTGAGCCACTCCGCGTAGAGATCCCAATTCGAGTTGGTGCAGATGAGCAAGGTGCTTTATCAACCCTGAACGTGACAATGCCTAATAAGGCATCTTATGAGCGCTTAGGTATTTCACAAAAGATTCTTGAGCTCAATCCGCAGGCAATCGTGTATCGCAATCGTCAAGAGCAGCTGATGGTTTTGGTAGAGACAGTCAATTCTGTACCGATGACCGATGATCCATTCTTAGATGTATTGGTTAATCTCAATTGGTCTAGCGGCAGTCTTACTAAGACATTCACATTGTTACTTGGTGATGTACAGAAGATCACTGTAAAGTCGGGGCAGTCCTTATCTGAAATAGCTGCCATCATGGCACCCCAATTAGATGGTGCTACCTTAGATCAAACCATGATGGCCCTATATAAGGCCAATCCCGATGCGTTTGCTAGCGGTAGCATCAATCGCTTGGCCGCCGGAGCTGAGTTGTCCAAACCCGGTCAGGCGCTGCTGCGCTCCATTAGTCCGGTAGAGGCAAATCAGTTTGTAGCAGATGCTAACGAACAGTGGCGCGCGGAACATGGCGAAAAAGAAGCAGGCACTGCTAATGGAAAATCAGGTAATGCTAAAACAGAGGAAGTTATTCCTAAGGATCGACTGAAGATTGGTTCAAGCGCTGATGGCAACGATCAAGAGCGTCGCTACACTGAAGAGTTAGTCGCTCAAGAGAAGATGTTGGAGCAGACTAAAGCTCGGGTTGCTGAGTTAGAAAAGAATATCGCTGACTTACAGAGACTTCTAGATAAATCTAAGGAGAAGAAAGCAGTCGACAGCAATTTTGGCTTAGGTGGCTTAGGTGGATTAGGCCCAGCTATTCTGGCTATTGGTTTGATAGGTTTAACCGGTTTATTGCTCTGGGGCTTAGCCCGCAATGCGCGTCGCTCAGAAGCGCCAAGCTTTCATGCCGACACACATCATGTTGCTAAAAATGAGAAGCCTGCAGCCAGCTCTCATTTTGAAATGCCGGCTCGTGCAAAGACATTGTTTGATGGTATAGATCTTGATCTTTCAAAGCCCGCTAAAGAGGTTCCTGCAACAATAACTGCTCCAGTGTCAAATCCACTTGCAGATACTTTGCGCGTCAAATTGAATCTGGCGCGTGCTTACATCACGATCGAAGATTTCTCTGCAGCTAAAAAGTCTTTGGATGAAGTGCTTCGTATCAGTAATTCTGTCGATCCAGCCATCACCATTGAGGCGCAGGGCTTGTTGGCAGAAATCTCGCATCGCAATACCTAAACCATGCGCATAGCCCTTGGCCTTCAGTATGACGGCAGCCCCTATTCAGGCTGGCAAACCCAAGTCAATCACAACACAGTACAAGATGAATTAGAAAAGGCCATTACAGCCTTTGTTGGTGAGCAGGCTTGTGCAGAACGGCCCATTCATACAATCACCGCAGGCAGAACCGATGCTGGTGTACATGCCTTAGGACAGGTTGTGCACTTTGATACCAATGTTGAGCGTGAAGACTTTTCATGGGTAAGGGGTGTGAACTCATTCTTGCCGCCATCGATTGTTATTAACTGGGCAAAGCCAGTTTCTGATGAGTTCAGTGCGCGCTTCTCTGCTTATGAGCGTGAATATATTTATGCCTTGCAAGCGGGGCCTTGTCGTGCGCCGATGTCGCACTCACGCGCAGGTTACTTACTGGTGCCCCCAAATCAATGGCTTTATGTCGAGGCTATGAAAAAATCAGCTGAGTGCTTGATTGGCGAACACGACTTTAGTTCTTTTCGCTCATCTGAGTGCCAAAGTAAAACACCGGTAAAAACGATTTACTCCATTGAGATTATTTCTGATCAACCATGGCTGTATTTCCGGATCCGGGGAAATGCTTTTTTGCATCACATGATCCGCAATGTGGTCGGCTGTTTTTTGCAAATTGGTCAGGGCAGACAAAAGCCGGAGTGGATGGCCGAAGTCTTGGCTGCTAAGAATAGGCAAATCGCCGCTCCTACTTTTATGGCCGATGGCCTATATTTGGCCAAAATCACTTATCCGGACGAATTTGCCATCCCCCAGCCTTGGTTGGAAAACTCTTGGCTGCCAGCTCAGGTCATCGGGAAGCAAAAGAAAGCGCAAGGGAAATAAAGGCCCTTGGCCTTATCATTCATTTATGGGCTTACTGACATATTCTCCGGGCCGAACTAGGGTCAAAATCTGCGGCTTAAAGACGGCTGCTGACATCGATTCCGCTGTTTCTGCGGGGGTGGATGCTGTTGGCTTCGTCTTTTATCCCCCTAGCGTTCGGGCTGTGAGCCCTAATATCGCCGCTCAGCTCATTTCTAGACTTCCTGCGGGGGTAGATGCCGTTGGATTGGTTGTAAATGCTACAGATGAAGAATTTGCCGCTATTCGGGCTGCTGCCTCGATCACCTTATGGCAGTTTCATGGGGATGAGACCCCAGAGCGCTGTGCCCAGCTTGCTGCAGGCGAGCCTTGGATGAAGGCTGCTCGTGTAGGAACTAGCTTCGCTTTTGATGATTTTTCCCTACAATATGGGGATGCAAACGCTTTTCTGCTGGATGCCCTGGTTGAGGGATATGGTGGCGGAGGCGTTCCTTTTGATTGGCAAGGGATTCCACAGACATGGGTAAGCGAAAACGCGCCTCGGGTCGTTTTGAGTGGTGGATTGAACACGCACAACGTGGGCGAGGCCATTGCACGCCTGCATCCTTGCGCGGTTGACGTCAGTAGTGGCGTAGAAAGCAGCAGGGGTGTTAAGGATCCTGCGCTCATGGCCCAATTTGTTCAAGCAGTGCGCGCAGCGGATGCCAAAGCATCGTCCCAATAATTTGCTGTAGATAAATCAAAAGAGGTAGCTATGTACGACAAGCCAGATGCACGAGGACACTTCGGTCCCTATGGCGGCGTGTTTGTGTCTGAGACATTGATGTTTGCTTTGGATGAGCTTAAAGAAGCTTATGCAAAGTATCAACACGATCCAGAATTCATTGAAGAGTTTCATTATGAGCTCAAACACTTTGTTGGTAGACCTTCACCGGTTTATCACGCTAAGCGTTGGAGCGAAATGCTGGGTGGCGCACAAATCTACCTGAAGCGTGAAGATTTAAATCACACAGGCGCACACAAGATTAATAACGTGATTGGCCAAGCAATGTTGGCCAAACGTATGGGTAAGCCTCGTATTATTGCTGAGACAGGGGCAGGGCAGCACGGCGTTGCTACAGCAACGATCTGCGCTCGCTTTGGTTTGGACTGCACAGTCTATCAAGGCTCTGTGGACGTAGCCCGTCAGGCGCAAAACGTATTTCGTATGAAGTTACTTGGCGCTAAGGTGGTTCCAGTGGAATCTGGTACCAAGACTTTGAAAGATGCGCTCAATGAAGCGATGCGCGATTGGGTTACCAACGTGGACAATACTTTCTACATCATCGGAACCGTCGCAGGACCACATCCTTATCCAATGATGGTGAGAGATTTTCAGAGTGTGATTGGTGAAGAGTGCAAAGTACAGATGCCAGAGATGACTGGTCGTCAACCTGACTATGTTTTAGCTTGTGTTGGCGGCGGCTCTAATGCGATGGGCATTTTTTATCCTTACATCGATTTCCCGGAAGTGAAACTCATTGGTGTTGAGGCAGCAGGACATGGTCTGGGAAGTGGTTTGCATTCAGCGGCCTTGTGCGTTGGCACGCCTGGTGTGTTGCACGGCAACCGTACTTATTTATTGCAAGATAAGAATGGCCAGATCTCTGAAACGCACTCTGTTTCTGCTGGCATGGATTACCCAGGCGTTGGTCCTGAGCATGCATGGTTAAAAGATTCTGGTCGAGCAGAATATGTGGCAATTACAGATGAAGAGGCGCTCCAAGCATTCCATGATTGCTGCCAGATTGAAGGCATTATTCCTGCGCTTGAGTCTTCACACGCTATTGCTTATGCCTGCAAACTTGCTAAGACCCTGCCTAAAGACAAGACTATTTTGGTCAACCTCTCTGGCCGCGGTGACAAGGATATGCATACCGTTGCCCAGGCAACTGGATCAGAAGGTTAAGAATTACTTTTAAGAAATACTTATGTCAAAAATTACTGCGCTCTTCAAGGAGCTAAAAGCAACAGGCAAAAAAGGATTGATTCCTTTTATTACTGCTGGTGATCCAGATCCTAAACAAACCGTTGAACTCATGCATGCATTAGTTCGTGGCGGTTCAAGTGTGATTGAATTAGGTGTGCCATTTTCAGATCCAATGGCTGATGGTCCTGTCATTCAGAGATCATCGGAACGCGCGCTGACTCAAGGCGTCACTTTGTATAGCTGCTTAGAGATGGTGAAAGAATTCCGCAAGCTGGATGCCAATACACCAGTTGTTTTGATGGGTTATGCAAACCCAGTTGAGCAAATGGGAGCAGAGCGTTTTGCAACCGAAGCGAAGGCTGCTGGTGTCGACGGTGTTCTCGTAGTGGATTACCCACCAGAAGAGTGCGTGGATTTTGCCGCTCGTATGCGTGTTGCCGGTATTGACCCGATCTTCTTATTAGCGCCTACTTCATCACATGAGCGCATTAAAGAGGCGGCCAAAATAGCTTCTGGTTATATCTATTACGTTTCTATGAGAGGGGTTACTGGTGCATCTAACCTCAATACACAGGATGTGGCCAGCATCATCCCGAAAATTCGTGAAGAGACAGATATTCCGATTGCTGTAGGCTTTGGAATTAGCGATGCTGCCAGCGCTAAGGCGGTATCCGCTAGCGCTGATGCAGTGGTAATTGGTAGCCGCATTATTCGCCTTTTAGAGGATGCGCCCCCTGGGCAGGCGGTACAATCACTGGAAACCTTCATTCGTGAGATACGCGACGCATTGGATAGCTAAAAACTAATGAGCTGGATAGATAAATTACTCCCACCCCAAATTCAACATACTGATCCTGCAAATCGCAAGTCAGTACCTGAGGGATTGTGGGTCAAGTGCCCCAGTTGTGAAACTGTTCTGTACAGCACTGACATTGAAGCCAATTTATCGGTATGCCCAAAATGTAGTCATCACATGCGTATCGGAGCACGTCTGCGCTTAGACAGCTTGCTAGATGAAAAAGGCCGCTACGAAATCGGTGCTGATATCTATCCAACTGACCCGCTGAAATTTAAAGACTCTAAAAAATATCCAGATCGCATTAAAGAAGCGAATGATGCTTCTGGTGAATCTGAAGCCTTGATTGTGATGGGCGGCAAGATTGAAGCCATTCCTGTAGTAGCTGCTTGTTTCGAATTCCAATATATGGGTGGCTCTATGGGCTCTGTAGTGGGTGAGCGTTTTGCCCGCGGAGTACAAGAGGCAATTAATAAGAAGTGCGCCTTCATTTGTGTCACTGCTACTGGCGGTGCGCGTATGCAAGAAAGCTTGTTATCCCTTTTCCAAATGGCGAAGACTAACTCGATGTTGACCTTGTTGGCTAAAAAAGGCTTGCCTTATATCAGCGTGCTCACTGACCCAACGATGGGCGGTATTTCTGCTAGCTTTGCATTTATGGGTGATGTAGTGATGGCTGAGCCAAAAGCCTTAATTGGTTTTGCAGGTCCTCGCGTGATTGAGCAAACTGTTCGCGAGAAATTACCAGAGGGATTTCAGAGATCTGAGTTCCTGATGCAAAAGGGCGGGATTGACATGATTGTTGATCGTCGTCAGATGCGCGGTGAAATTGCGCGTTTACTTGCTTTGTTACAAAAGCTTCCTGAGCCTGCTATCGCGGGTAGCGCAGTCGTTTAAGCGCTTGAGCTCAGCACACCAAGCCCCCATATTATTTCCTAGCCTAGAGGCTTGGCTTAGCCATCTTGAAACTGCTCACCCCGTTGGCATAGACATGGGGCTTGAGCGCATCAATCGCGTGAAGGCTGCATTAGATCTCCATTTTGATTGCCCAGTGATTACGGTTGCCGGTACAAATGGCAAAGGCTCGACCTGTGCATTTCTGGAGAGCATTTTGTTGGCTTCTGGCTATAGAGTCGGTTGCCATACGTCCCCACATTTACTCAAATTCAATGAGCGTGCGCGCATCAATGGTGAAGATGTCAAAGACAATCTCTTGCTTGAACATTTTGCTGCTGTCGAAGAAGCTCGGGTGAGCCTAGTCGATGCGCCGACCTTAACGTATTTTGAGTTCACTACTTTAGCCATCATGCATCTGTTTGCTAAGTCCAATTTGGATGCAGTTGTCTTGGAAGTGGGTATGGGTGGTCGCTTAGATGCTGTCAACATCGTTGATGCTGATTGCGCAATTGTGACTAGTATCGATATCGATCATGCGGATTTTTTGGGTGGCACACGCGAAGCCATTGGCCTAGAAAAGGCGGGTATTTTCCGTCCAGGACATATCGCGGTGTGCGGTGATCCTGTACCACCACAATCGCTGATTGATCATGCTGAAAAACTGGGCTGCGATCTCTGGTTGCAGGGGCGTGACTACAACTTCCAAGGCGATAAACAGCAATGGGGTTGGGCTGGGCGCAAGAAGCGCTTTAGTGGGCTTGGCTACCCAGCGCTACGTGGCGCCAATCAGATTCTGAATGCCTCGGCAGTAATAGCTGCCTTGATGGCCTTACATCAGCGCTTACCAGTGAGCGCCCAGGACATTCGCAATGGTTTTGCATTGGTTGAGCTACCAGGCCGATTCCAGGTTCTCCCGGGTCAGCCTACCGTGGTATTGGATGTTGCTCACAATCCCCATGCTGCTGCTACCTTGGCTCAGGGGCTCGATAAGATGGGTTACCACCCCTACACCTATGCCATTTTTGGGGCTATGGCTGACAAGGATATTGAGGGGGTGATTAAACCCCTCTTAAACATCGTAGATTTCTGGTTTTGCACAGATTTACCGACTCCCAGAGCTGCCAGCGCTAAGGTCTTGGCCGAGAAGCTTGAAGCTATGGGCGTAAAGCCTAAAAATGGAACGGATGGGGGTATTGAATGCTTCTCAGAACCCGCTTTAGCGTATCAAAAAGCGCTATCTTTAGCGGGTGAGGGTGATAGAATTGTTATCTTCGGATCCTTCTTTACCGTTGCAGGCGTAATGACTTACCGAAACAACCAGGCCCACTGATCCATGATTCGTTTACCAAGCTTTTTTAAGCGAAAAACCCAGTCTGATGACCTTGAAATAGGTTCAAGGGGTAGTCGCACCACCAAACGAGCGGCCCCACGCAGTTTTCAGCGCGCAGCAGAAGCTGAAGAACTTGCCCTCACAGAAGATCCAGAACAACAAAGAGCGCGCCATCGCCTGATTGGTGCTGCTGTCCTTGTATTGATTGCTGTAATTGGCTTGCCTCGTATTTTGGATAACAAACCAAAGGCATCATCTAACGACATCGCAGTAAACATTGTTACCAGCTTACCTATTCCTGGTACGGAGCCTAGGGCTGAAGAAAAACCTAAGGCCGAAGTTCCTGTTGAGCCCGCTAAAGAAGCTCCTAAGGTCGCCGCTGCACCTGCGACAGAAGTAAAGCCAGAAGCAAAAGTAGAAACTAAGGCAGACACTAAACCAGCAGCGCCTGCAGTAAATAAATCTGGCACGTTAGGTTTAGCGGCGGGTGAAGAGGTTGTGGCTGCGGCAAGTCCTAAGGCCGACGCAAAACCTAAAACAGCTGACGCACCCAAGTCAAGCACTTCCGGTTCAGGTAAGTACGTTATTCAGATTGGTGCTTTTGCATCCGAGGCTAATGTAAAGGCCTTGTCCGCAAGACTCAAAAATCAAAACATTCCGAGTTATACCTTGAGTAAGGTGGGTGCTGATGGTGGCAAGATTTTCCTTGTTCGAGCAGGACCCTTTACTGATAAAGATGTCGCAGAAGTAGCGGAAAAGAAAATTAAGGCGATGGGTCTTTCGCCAAGACTTGTCGAGTCCGGTAAACAGTAATGGAATACTTGTCCACCCTCAAGCTAACATCGGTGGATTACTTCACCCTAGTCGTACTCTTGGTTTCTGCCTTGGTAGGCATCTCGCGCGGTTTGTTTAAAGAGGTGCTTGCTTTAGCCTCTTGGTTCGCAGCTGCTTGGGTTGCTTATCACTATAGCAACTACCTCTCCACGGAATGGCTGTCTACATTTCATCTAGATGAGCTACTTAGCCTGGGCATCAGCTTCCTCATCCTCTTTATCCTGACCCTGATTGTTTGCGGTATGTTTGGCGGGGTAGTGCAAAAAATTATTTTGTCGGTCGGCCTTAGTTTGACTGACCGTTTCTTGGGTTTGATATTTGGCGTGATTCGTGGAGGCTTGATCGTGGTGGTACTTGCGACTCTCGCTGCACTCACGCCCATCCCGCAAAGTATGGCTTGGAAGAATGCCATTACCAGACCAGCAATTGATATGGCAGCCGGTTTAATTAAAAGTTGGCTTCCTGCCGACTGGGCTAAACAATTAGGTGATGCAATGCCTAAAGTTAGCCCTACCATTACTCCTAAATTAACAATAGGAATCTAGAGATATGTGCGGCGTCGTCGGAACTGTTTCCCACTCACCAGTAAATCAACTTCTCTATGATGCGCTGCTGCTTTTGCAGCATCGCGGACAGGATGCTGCAGGTATTGCAACGATGAACGGTAATTCATTCACGATGCATAAAGCCAATGGCTTGGTACGAGATGTGTTTAGAACTCGCAATATGCGTAGCTTGGTTGGTAACGCTGGCATTGGCCAAGTGCGTTACCCAACTGCAGGTTCTGCAAGTAGCGAAGAAGAAGCGCAGCCTTTTTATGTAAGCGCTCCTTACGGCATTATCTTGGCGCATAACGGCAACCTGACTAACGCACCAAGTCTGCGTGTGGAGATGGCTTATCGTGACCGTCGTCACATTAATACCAGTTCTGATACTGAAGTATTGCTTAACGTATTGGCTGATGAACTGCAAAAAGAAACCAATAGTGCAGCCCTAGATGAGGGCGCGATGTTTAACGCCGTGACTGGTGTAACTAATCGCGTTAAAGGTTCGTATGCAGTAGTTTCTTTAATAGCGGGTTATGGCTTATTGGCCTTTCGCGATCAGTACGGTATCCGTCCTTTATGTATCGGCCGCATCGATACTCCTCAAGGTCCTGAGTGGATGATTGCATCTGAGTCTGTTGCTCTAGAAGGCTTAGGATTTACCTTTGTTCGCGACGTTCATCCAGGTGAAGCAATTTATATCGACTTGGATGGTAATTTCTATTCACGTCAATGTGTACCAAATGCAGTGTTAACGCCTTGCATTTTTGAGTACGTCTATATGGCCCGTCCGGACTCAACCATTGATGGTGTGACTGTCTACAACGTGCGTATGCGTATGGGCGATTACTTAGCTGAGAAGATCCGTAAAGAAACCAATGTCGATGAAATCGATGTGGTGATGCCGATTCCGGATTCCAGCCGTCCAGCAGCTATGCAGGTAGCAAAGAAATTGGGCGTGGATTACCGTGAAGGCTTCTTTAAGAACCGTTACATCGGCCGTACATTTATCATGCCTGGCCAAGCTGTTCGTAAGAAGTCTGTTCGTCAAAAACTCAATGCCATGCGTATTGAATTTAAAGACAAGACGGTATTGATTGTGGATGACTCCATCGTTCGTGGCACAACCTCATTTGAGATTGTGCAGATGGCACGTGAATCTGGTGCGAAGAAGGTGATTTTTGCATCTGCTGCACCACCAGTGCGTTTCCCGAACGTTTACGGTATTGATATGCCAACTCGCAGCGAATTGGTTGCCTATGGCCGGACTGATGAAGAGATCAATAAGATGATTGGTGCAGATCAGTTGATCTATCAAAGCATTGAAGATATGAAGCAGGCAGTGAGGGACGTTAATCCAGATATCAAGAACTTTGAAGCATCTTGCTTTGATGGCTTCTATATTACGGGTGACATTACCGAGTCCTATCTTGATGCCTTAGAAGCCGCTAGAAATACCTCTGATGCGAAGGCTGATCGTCAGAAGGATTCGAGTGACTTCGCCCGTTCACAGCTCCACCTGCATTTGGCTACCGAAGACTAAAAAGCGACAGGAATTTGCCTTACTCGAGGCAAATTCGTAATTCGGTGTCAAAATAGCAGTATGAAGAGCAAAACTATCCGTAAAAAACCCGATTTTTCTAAGCTAGCGCTCGAGACCTTAGCGGTTCGCGCCGGTACTCGTCGCACTGCTGAATACCAAGAGCATTCAGAGGCAATGTTTCTGACATCCAGCTTCTGTTTTGATAGCGCAGAGCTAGCGGCTGATGGTTTTGCACATGCTGACCAAGGCTTTATCTATTCTCGCTTTACTAATCCAACCGTAAGCATGTTCCAGGATCGCTTGGCTGCTTTAGAGGGTGGTGAGGCTTGTATTGCTACCGCTTCCGGAATGTCTGCCATTCTGACAATGGCAATGGCGCATTTACAAGCAGGTGATCACGTGGTTTGCTCGCGCTCAGTATTTGGTGCAACCATTCAGTTGTTCACCAATATCTTAGGTCGCTTTGGCATCACAACCACTTATGCTGATTTGGCTGATACCAAGTCATGGCAGGCTGCTGTGCAACCCAATACCAAACTCTTTTATCTAGAGACGCCTTCCAATCCTTTAACTGAGATTGCTGATATCAGAGCGATTTCAAAGATTGCTAAAAAAGCAGGCGCTTTATTCGCGGTGGATAACTGCTTCTGTACGCCTGCTTTGCAAAAACCATTGGCGCTTGGTGCTGATGTTGTGATTCATTCGGCCACTAAGTACTTAGATGGACAAGGCCGAGTAGTGGGTGGAGCAATTGTAGGCAGCAAAGATTTCATCATGGGTAAAGTCTTCCCTTATGTACGAACTGCAGGCCCAACGCTATCCGCATTCAATGCCTGGGTATTCCTCAAAGGCCTCGAGACTTTAGAGCTTCGCATGAAGCAGCAGAGTCAGAATGCACTCGCCTTGGCCCAATGGCTTGAAAAGCAATCTGGAGTAGAGCGGGTTTACCATCCCGGCCTGAAATCACATCCCCAACATGCATTGGCAATGCGCCAGCAAAAAGAGGGTGGGGCGATTGTGTCTTTCACCTTGAAGGGTGGCAAGAAGGCAGCGTTCAAACTTATCAACCAAACTAAGCTTTGCTCGATTACTGCAAACTTGGGTGATACCCGCACGACTATTACTCACCCAGCCACAACAACGCATTGCCGTGTAACGCCTGAGGCTCGTAAAGCAGCTGGTATTTCTGATGGCTTGGTACGCATTGCAGTTGGCCTTGAAAATATTAACGACTTAAAGAGCGACCTCGTTGGCGGACTCAAAAAATAATCAAGTTCATCAGGATAGGTCTATGAGTTTCGCGGATGCCACCCAGTTCTGGAACGAACGCTTCGATAAAGAAGAGTTCATTTTTGGCAAAGAGCCTAACGAGTATCTTGTTGAGAAAACAAAGCAATACCTAAAGTCCAAAGACAAGGTTCTCTGCATCGCTGATGGTGAAGGGCGCAATGGTGTCTGGCTTGCCAAGCAAGGTATGCAGGTTATTGGATTTGATGCGTCTGATATCGCACTTGCTAAAGCAAAGCAGTTTGCCAAAGATAATCAAGTGCAAGTTGAGTATTCCTTCTCTGATACCGATAGCTATGCGTGGCAAGAAAATACTTATGACGCAGTGATTGGGATCTTTATTCAGTTTGCCGATCCAGCAATGCGCGCTAGAATCTTTGAGCAAGCTTACAAAGCGACAAAACCTGGTGGACTCTTTATTTTGCAGGGCTACACCCCTAAGCAACTAGATTACAAAACCGGCGGCCCATCATTAATAGAGCATCTCTATACAGAAGAAATGATTCGAGATCTCACTAAAGACTTTCAAATACTCGAGCTTGTGAGTTACGAGAAAGAACTTTCTGAAGGTCCGAGACATACTGGGATGTCTGCATTGCTAGGATTAGTTGCCCAAAAATAATTCGAGCTTAGTGGAATTTAGTTCGTAAAGCGACGCGGGTCGTTAATCGGGCGCAGAGGCATGATGTGTATCTTGCCGCCATCAATTTCAAGATGTGTATTTTTGCCGGCCTCTAAACAGAGGCGCTTCACCTCTGCGGCAGAGGCCTCCCAAGTAATGACATGACTGCCTTCAACCGTTCTCAGTTGAATCACTGCAATTTGTCCTAGCGTGCTGATTTGTTCAACACTGGCATTGATGGTGCTCTTATTGGCTTCATTATGCAAACTCAACCCATCGGCTGGAATAACCCAGGCAACAGGAGTATTTGGCGGTATTTTGCCTTTATCGACAACATCAAAAAAATGCTGACAGCCGCTCCAGCTAAGTTTGCCGGCAGTAAATATGCCTTCAAACTTATTGCTAATACCCACTAACTCTGCAACACGTGAGTTTCTAGGTCTTTCAAATAAGACCTGTGGTGGGGCAGTCTGTAAGCCCACGCCTTTATCAATGACGGTAATGCGATCGGCCAAAAGGTCTGCCTCTCGTAAGTCATGCGTTACTAATAAGATGGGGATATTCAAATCTTTGCGTAGTTCAGCCAGTGTTTTGTAGAGCCCCTGTCTTGTAGGTGCATCAATCGCCGAGAAGGGCTCATCGAGCAATAATATTTTTGGTGAACGTGCTAATGCTCTGGCAAGTGCCACCCTTTGTTGTTGACCTCCAGAGAGCTGACTAGGCATACGATTTGCTAATTCAGCAATTCCCATGTGGTCTAGCCATTGCTCAGCCAATACTTTGCGCTGCGCAAGATCATGCATGCTGTTGTGCAAAGGAATGCAAACATTCTCAAGGGCTGTCAGGTGCGGAAAGAGGGCGTACTGCTGAAATAAAAATCCACAAGAGCGTTCTGCTGGGCTAAGCAAGGTTGTAACGCCATTTAGTTCATTTGCTTCAAACCACAACTTACCATCACATTCAATTTTCCCAGCCTCAGGATTATTCAATCCTGCAATAGTTCTCAGAGCAGTAGTCTTGCCGCTGCCAGATGGGCCAACTAATGCATGCAATTCCCCTGGAATGCATTCAATATTGAGCTGCAAGGGATTGGGATTGGTCTGGAAGAGTTTTGCTTTTAGCATTAGCCCCTCCAATTTTTAGCGTGAGAAGCATGGCTGCCAAGCACACCATAAGAAAGTGCTATTGCAATGAGTGAGGTGCTTAGCAGTATTAAGGAGAGTGCTCCTGCGCCCGAAGCGTCAAAGCTCTGTACTTTGTCGTAAATAGAAATCGATACAGTCTTGGTTTCTCCGGGGATTGCACCACCAACCATCAGGATGACGCCAAACTCGCCTAAAGTATGCGCAAAGGTCAGTACGGCTGCACTGGTAATGCCGCGCCATGCTAGTGGTAACTCTATAAGGCGAAATGTTTGCCACTTTGACAAACCGCTCACTTGAGCAGCTTCAATAATCTCAGGATTGATGGCCTCAAAGGCGCGTTGTATGGGCTGTATAGCAAAGGGTAAGTTGACGATGAGGGAAGCAATCAAAATTCCCGTAAAAGAAAATACCAGTGGAATACCAAAAATTGTTTTTCCACCCAAACCTACAAGAAGGTAGTAGCCCAAAACAGTAGGAGGCAGTACTAAGGGGAGGGCTAAGGCGGCCTCAAGGAAAGGCTTTAAATAACCTGCATTGAGCAATTGTCGCGCCGCCCAAACGCCAATGGGTAGCAGCAGCATTAGAGTCCATGCAGCAAGTTTTAGGGAGAGATAAATAGCATCGGAATCCATCATCAGTAATTGTATTGCCTTTGTAGAGGGTGAATTGCAATATTGTCGCTACAAAATCTCAAAATTGAGTATAGAATCATCCGCATGAGATGCAGCAAAAATTCGTTACTATCTTCCCATTGAAAACAATAGAAATAAAGAGTGCCTGGCAAGGCGTAAGTGAATGCGAGAAATGCTCCATTAGAAGTTCAGCACTATTTGCAGAGCTTAATGAGGAGGATTTTTCTAAGATACACAGTCCTATTGATGATCTGAGTTTTGATGCAAATGCTGACATTTACTCCCAAGGTGATCACGCAGGATCCCTATTCACTCTTCGAAATGGATATATAAAGATTTTGCATGTTAATTCTGATGGTTCTGAAAGAATTGTGAGGGTAGTTCTTCCAGGCAATCTATTTGGTATGGAAGCGCTTCTGGGTGACGCATATGAACATTCTGCTATTGCATTAACTAATGTTCACCTTTGCAGGATTCCAAAAAATATCATTACCAGCCTGGGGGAAGAGTCGCCAAGACTGCATCGACAAATCGTAAAAAAGTGGGGGGAAGCACTTCTTCAGTCTGAATCTTGGTTTTCTGAAATTAATACCGGAAGGATTGAGGCGCGCTTAGCGCGGTTTTTCCTAAAGCTTGCTAAGAAGTCTGGCCACTTTGCGATTGCACCATTATTCAAGCGTGAAGATATGGGGTTGATGATGGATGTAAAGTTTGAAACTATTAGTAGAGCTTTAGCATCAATGGCGGATCAGGGGCTCATCTCAAATATCACTAGGTTATCGGTTCAAGTACCAGATCTTGAACGCTTAAAGCAATTTTCAAAACAAGGAACATAGATCATTAAAAAGGCCGCAGTAGTGAACTGACCCACAAAAGTTGGATACCTAATCCAACTTTAAAAGAGTCAGTCTCATGTCCAAATACAGCATAGACTTCAAGTTAGAGGTCATTAATCACTACCTGTCTGGCAAAGAAGGTTTTACAGCAACGGCAAAGCGGTATGAGGTTAAATTTACCCATGTCCGCAAATGGGTTCATGCTTATAAAGCGCATGGTCACAAGAGCCTCATCAAAACCTATACCCACTACTCCGGTGCCTTTAAGCTGTTTGTGCTCAAGGCGATGGCGCAAGATCAGCTCTCGATTAATCAAGCAGCAACCCACTTTAATATTGCTGCCCCTAGCACCATTGCTGTTTGGCAACGCCTCTACAATGAAGGTGGTATTACCGCTCTAGAACCCAAACCCAAGGGACGACCACCGATGTCTAAACCCTCAAAACCATTTGTTCCCACCAACAAGCCAGTCACTCAAATGACCCAAGAAGAGCTCATGCAAGAGCTCGAGTACCGTCGGGTGGAGATGGATTACCTAAAAAAGTTAGAAGCCTTAGCTCAGCAAAAGCACTTGGTAAGCAAGAACAAGTCCAAGTGATTGCTGAGTTAAGGCAGCGATACCCTTTGCAACTCATCTTGGCGGTCGCCAAGATGGCCAGAAGTGTTTATTACTACCATGTGCAGCAAAGTCACCAGGCTGACCCCTATCTTGTAGCGAAGATGCAGATCCAAGAGATCTACCACCAGCATCAGGGTCGCTATGGATATCGCCGAGTGCATTTAGAGCTGAGCAATCAACGGCGTTACTTCAACCCCAAGACCATCCAAAAGCTGATGGGGCAACTAGGGCTCAAATTCACCGTTCGTCCTAAGCGCTACCAGTCATACAAGGGCGCAGTAGGTAAGGCGGCGCCTAATTTATTGGAGCGTAACTTTGCCGCCAATAAACCCAATCAAAAGTGGGTCACCGATGTCACTGAGATCAACATCAAAGGTGAGAAGGTATATCTCTCACCCATCTTAGATCTTTATAACCAGGAGATCATCTCGTATGAGATTGCTGATCGACCACAGATCAAGACGGTGATGCAGATGCTGGGCAGCGCCATCAAGCGACTCAAGCATGAGGATAGGCCGGTACTGCACTCCGATCAAGGCTGGCAGTATCAAATGGGGGTATATTAAGCCGCCTTAAAAGACCAAGGCATTACCCAAAGCATGTCTAGAAAAGGCAATTGCCTAGATAACGCGGTGATGGAGAACTGGTTTGGGGTGATAAAAACCGAGTTCTTCTACCAAGAGAAATTTGAGGATGTAGAAGCGTTTAAGCAAGGATTGCATGAATATATCCACTACTACAACCATGATCGAATCAAACAAAAACTAAAGGGATTGAGCCCGGTTCATTACCGTACTCAATCCCTTCTGGTAACCTAATTAAACTGTCCAACTTTTGTGGGTCAGTTCATGGGCAGCCTTTTTAATAACGGGAATGCCAAATACCTGGAATTAAGCTTTCTTGGCGTAAGCTGAGCACCAACCCTTGCTGGATACTTGCTTGCCCGCAAACAATGCACAGCCACCAGCAGCGGCATCAGGTTTTCCTTGGAATAAGGCACAGTTGCCGCACTGTTGACCAGCAGCATACTTAGCAAACTTTGCTTTATCTACTTTGGAGGCATCAGCTTTGTATCCCAATGCAACAGCTTGTGGATCAGTTTCTGCAACCATGGCTTGAGCTTGGGCTTTGCTATTGAGTGCCAAAGTGCAGGCACCAGCAGCAGACAAAATCATAAATTGGCGACGGGTGGGTTTCATAGATTTCTCCAGGTTAAATAATGCATTTATAAATAAGACTAAGGGCTACTAAAAAAGTAAAAATAGAAAAGATTTGTTGAACTCTTGGCCCGCTAATATTTTTTTCTAATACTTTGCCTATTAATAGGCCTGCAAGAGAGCCAATTGCAAATGGGGCGGCAATTGTAAAATCTAAGGTGCCAGACAACAATGAGATTGCTGCGCCACCTGCCGAGACTATGGCTAAAACTCCAAGGGAGGTAGCAACAATTGCTTTCATGGGTAGGTCGGTAAATTTTTTCAGTGATGGAACAATGATGAATCCACCGCCGACACCCAATAGACCGGATAGGAAGCCTGCACATGCACCTACCAGCATCAAGGATCTTGCGCAAGGTACAGTCCAAATTAACTTGCCAATTGACATGTCTAACTGACATGGAGGCGGCTTTATTAACTTAGGGGCTTTGCCGGCAATAGTCTGCGTAGCTTGAATAAACATTTTGCTGGCAACATAAATTAATATCCCACTAAATATCAATAGCAGAGGAGTATTTGGGGCGCGTTGGGCAACCCAAAGCCCAAGTGGTGAAAGAATGAGACCAAAGAGCGCCATAAACATCGCCGTCTTATATCGGAGAACCTTCTCATTTAAGCCAATGATTGCGCCAATTCCTGCTGATAACGCAATAGCAGTCAGCGCTATGGGACCCGCTTCAGAAATGGGCATATGAAAGGCAAAAACGAGAAGGGGAACGGAAAGAATTCCGCCGCCCGCACCAGTCAGTCCCATTAAGATCCCTACAAACACTCCAAGTGCCGGAGCAATTAATAAGCTGTCCATGATCTAGTTTTCAAAAGGTCGAGCTAACCACTCTCTACCTTTAAGCATTGCATTCCAATAGAGCCATGGAAGCACATCTTTTTTTAGTATCCACGCTAACTTGGTGGCCTTTAATGGATTGATTAACCACGGGAAAGTCGGAAGTAGTTTTCCACCAAAGCCAAACTCTGCCAAAACAATTTTTCCTCTTTCAACGGTAAGAGGGCATGAACCATAGCCATCATATTTCAAAGGCATAGCTTGATGGTTTTTATGGGCCAATAAATTTTCAGCAACGACAACAATTTGTTTTCTGGCTGCGGCAGCTGTTTTTGAATTTGGCGAAGAGCAGCAGTCACCTAGACCAAAAATATTTGGGTAGCGAGTGTGCTGTAAGCTGAACTGATCAACCTCAACCCAGCCAGCAGCATCCGCAATAGGGCTTCCCTTCACGCAGTCCTGTGGCCCTTGGGGTGGAACCACATGCAGCATGTCAAAAGATTTTTCAATCCGTGTTGTATTTCCTTCGGCATCTTTGATTGCAAAGGTCGCTTTTTTATTAGGACCATCTATCGAGATTAGATTGCAATTGAAATTTAATTGCGCCTTATATTTTTTTACATACTCCATTAATGGAGGAACAAAGTCTGCTACGCCAAATAATGCAGCCCCAGCATTATTGAGTTCCACGTCAATGTTTTTTAGATTGCCTTGCTTCTCCCATTCATAGCAAGATAAATACATTGCTTTCTGTGGTGCGCCCGGACATTTGATGGGCATAGGAGGTTGTGTAAATATCGCCTTCCCTGATTTCATATGCTTGACTAGTTCCCATGTGTATGGCGAATAGTCATAGCTGTAATTCGATGTCACACCATTTTTTCCGAGTGAATCGATCAATCCTGGAATAGCATCCCAGTTGGATTTAAGGCCAGTAGCCACTGCAAGGTATTTGTATTTAATGGACTCACCATTCGCAATATGGACTTCATTTGCATCAGGATTGAAACTGGTAATGCGGTCTTTTATCCAAGTCACCCCCTTTGGAATGAGATCTTTCGTATTCCTTTTGCTGTCCTTGACATTAAAAGCTCCGCCACCCACTAAAGTCCAAGAGGGTTGATAGTAGTGGTGCTCCGAGGGTTCAATGATTCCAATTTTTAATTTTTGATCTCGGCTTTTAAGGCTGGCTGCCAAACCAATACCTGCTGCGCCTCCACCTGCAATAAGAACGTCATATTCTGTAAGTTTGAGGTGTTCAATCATCTTTGCATGCTTTCTTAGCTTATGGTTATAAAGGTTTGCTACTTATATAACTAAAAGTAATATGTATATAATGGTTAGTTATTAGTGCATTTTTACCAGCAATATTCAATAATTGCACTAAGAAATTTCACTTAGGCGAATAAGTAATGAATCCAGCAGTTAAAGGCTTTTTTGATCGAGACACCTGGACGGTAACGTATGTTGTGTACGAGAAGCCGACCTCTAGTTGCATCATCATTGATTCAGTTCTGAGTTATGACCCTAAATCCGGGCGCACCCACACCAAGATGGCTGATGAGGTCATTGAGTTTATTAAGAAAAATGAGCTTAAGACAGAGTGGATCTTGGAAACGCATACACATGCTGATCATGTAACTGCCGCTCCTTATTTAAGGTCTGAGCTAGGCGGCAAAGTAGCCATAGGCGATCATATTTCTGTGGTCCAGAGTGTATTCAAGGACATATTCAATTTAGAAAATTCATTTCCTGTCGATGGCTCTCAATTTGACCGCCTCCTAAAAGATGGGGAAGAAATTCATTTCGGCAAGCTAAGCTTCAAAGCTTTGTTCGTTCCTGGGCACACTCCGGCCTGTATGGCTTATCAAGTGGGTGATGCTATTTTCGTGGGCGACACCATGTTTATGCCTGATGTGGGAACTGCCCGCTGCGATTTTCCAGGCGGCGATGCTCATGTCCTATACCAGTCGATGAAAAAGATTTTGAGTTTTCCACCACAAACCCGTTTATTTATGTGTCATGACTATCCGCCTAATGGTCGGCCAGTCCAGTTTGAAACCACCGTTGCAGATGAAAAAAAGTTCAACATCCATATGCATGATGGCATTACCGAAGAACAGTTTATTGAAATGCGCAAAAAGCGTGATGCAACATTAGAGATGCCGGTCCTCATTCTTCCTGCAATTCAAGTCAATATCAGAGCGGGAGAGTTCCCTGCTAAGGAGTCCAATGGAGTTGCATACCTTAAGATTCCGTTGAACGCTGTTTAACGTATTGAAGAACCTCATTTAGTGCTTATATTTACAGGAGCTTTTTCTTGATGTCAGACCAAAAACGTAGAGGCCAAATTCAGCAGGCCCCCGAAAGCTTTATTTCACAAGACATTATTTCCGATATAAATAAAAATGGAATGGATGACACTCGTCGTGGCTTTATGCGCAATGGGTTCATGGCAGCCCTGGGTAGTGCTGTTGGTTTAGTAGGCGCTTCTATGAACGTGCTAGCCTCACCAGAGGGCGATCCAGTAATTTTGGAAAAGCAAGTATGGCAAACCACCTTGGGTAAAAACGTTGCCACTATGCCTTATGGCACCCCATCAATTTATGAGGCTAATTTAATTCGTCGCGAATCGCCCGGTTTAACACGAGTTTCGGCTGCCTCGGTCGCTTTCACGCCTTTGCAGGGATTGTTTGGAATTATTACGCCAAATGGTTTGCATTTCGAAAGACAGCACCAAGGTTGGTACAACATTGATCCTGAGAAGCATCGTTTGATGGTGAATGGTTTGGTTAAGCATAATCGTGTGTTCACGATGAACGACTTGATGCGCTTGCCATCGGTTTCCCGTATTCACTTTATTGAGTGCGGCGCTAACACAGGCTTGGAGTGGGGTAACGTTGCAGTCCCAACCGTGCAATACACCCATGGCATGCTATCTTGCTGTGAATTTACCGGCGTACCTTTAGCAGTCCTCTTGGAGGAGTGTGGTGCTGACCTCAAAAAAGGTAAATATCTCTTGGCAGAAGGTGGTGACGGTTCAGGCATGACTCGGACGATTAATTTAGAAGATGTCTTAAATGAAGCGATCGTTGCTTGGGGTATGAATGGGGAGATGCTGCGACCAGAAAACGGATTCCCATTAAGACTTGTGGTACCTGGTGTTCAGGGTGTTAGCTGGGTGAAATGGTTGCGCCGCTTAGAAGTTGGGGATATGCCATATGCAACCAAAGATGAAGCGGTGCACTATAACGATTTAATGCCTGATGGATTGGCCCGTCAATACACTTCCATTCAAGAATGCAAGTCGGTCATTACCACTCCGTCAGGTGGCCAGCAGTTATTAGAAAAAGGCTTTTATAACGTCAGTGGTTTAGCTTGGTCCGGAAGGGGTAAGGTGAAGCGTGTCGACGTTTCTTTCGATGGTGGTAATAATTGGAAAACAGCACGTCTTGAAACTCCAATCTTGAGTAAAGCGCTTACTCGCTTTAATATTGATTGGGTATGGGATGGTTCTCCTGCCATTTTGCAGTCACGAGCAATTGACGATACTGGCTATGTTCAACCCTCAATAAAACAACTAAGAGATGTTCGTGGCACAAGATCCATTTATCACAATAACGCTATTCAATCTTGGAAAGTTGGTTCAAACGGGGGGGTTAGCAATGTACAAGTTGGCTAAACTCGCAAACGTCACCTTGTTTGTGGCGACATCATTCTTGGTGCTTAGTTCGGCTTCAGCCCAAAATTCAAGCACCCGTTTTCCAGGGATTGGTAGAGATGCAACTCCCGCCGAAGTAGCTGCATGGGATATTGATGTGCGCCCCGACTTTAAGGGGTTGCCCAAGGGGTCTGGTTCGGTAGAAAAGGGTCAGCAACTATGGGAGGCTAAGTGCTCCGTTTGTCATGGTACGTTCGGTGAGTCTAATGAAATTTTTACCCCTATTATTGGTGGCACCACTGCTGACGATATTAAAACGGGACGTGTAGCATCACTCTCAGATAGAAAACAGCCGCAGCGAACAACTATTATGAAAGTCGCTACAGTATCTTCTTTGTGGGACTATATCTATCGCGCAATGCCATGGAATGCGCCTCGCTCCCTTACGCCTGATGATACCTTTGCTTTGGTAGCATACCTTTTAAGTTTGGCTGAAGTTGTGCCCGATGACTTTGTGCTTAGTGATGCCAACATTGCAGAAGTGCAAAAGCGTATGCCAAATCGTAATGGCATGACTTTGAAGCATGGTTTGTGGAGCTCAAAAGGTAGTCCTGATGTTCATGCAACCGCATGTATGACCAACTGTGTGCAATTCGTACAGATTGGTTCCGAGTTGCCGGAATATGCCAGAAATGCCCACGGCAATATTGCTGAGCAAAATCGTCAATATGGCCCATTCCGCGGATCTGACTCTACAAAGCCCCCGCTGACTAAGTTGCCAGGTGCTTCAGCAGAAGGATTGGCTCATGCATCTGAAATGCATGCTGCCGGCAAAGGGCCCGCAGCGCTATTTAAGAGTGAGAACTGTGCCGCTTGTCATGCGATGAGCGGCAAGCTAGTAGGCCCCTCTGTTACTGATATTGCTGCGAAGTATCAGGGGCAGACTGGGGTATTAGATAAGTTGATGGCGAAGGTAAAGAATGGTGGCTCAGGAGTTTGGGGTTCCATACCAATGCCTGCCCAGTCTCAATTATCTGAAGAAGATCGCAAAGCGCTGGTGACATGGGTGCTATCCGATGGCAAATAAGATGTACTCAATAAATGAATTGCATGGTTTATTGGGTGGTAGATAATATATTCACGTTAAGAGCTAACAAAGGAGTTTTTATGAATCAGCAGCGACGCAGTTTATTGAAATACTCGGCCGTTTTTGGCTTAATGGCTTCTGCCGGTCTCATTAGTGTGGCCCAAGCAGAAGAGTGGAATAAGGCAGCATTCGAAGGTAAGAGCTTGGATGATGTGTTCAAGTCATTGGGCGCATCTTCGCCAGATAAGTCGGCTGCTGTGACTTTAAATGCTCCTGATATTGCTGAAAATGGTGCAGTAGTTCCTGTTGGCATTTCATCAACCCTGAAGGCTGAGCAGATGGCAATTTTGGTTGAGAAAAATCCAAGTACATTAGCTGCACAATTTTTCTTACCTGCTGGCACTGAGGCATTTGTCACGACTCGCATCAAGATGGGTCAAACATCAAATGTTTATGCTTTGGTGAAGGCAGATGGTAAATGGTCAATGGCAGTTAAAGAGATCAAAGTGACTCTCGGTGGTTGTGGCGGTTAATTAACCATAGCAAATATCTATTTATAAATTATTGAGGAAGAAAAATGTCAGATCCAATGCGCGTTAGAGCAACCGAAAAAGACGGTATCGTTGATGTCAAAATTTTGATGAAGCACGACATGGAATCCGGTCAACGTAAAGATGCCTCTGGAAAAGTGATTCCAGCATGGTTTATCAATATGCTGAATGTAAAAGCAAATGGCAAGGATGTATTTAATGCTCAGTTTGGCTCGGCCGTTTCTAAAGACCCTTTTTTGAATTTCAAATACAGGGGCGCTAAAGGCGATAAGCTGGTAGTGAACTGGATTGATACCAAAGGTGATAAGCGAACTGATGAAGCAACGGTTTCTTAATTTCTAAAGAACATAGGCATATCCATGGCTCCAATATCAGAAGTTTTAAAGAGATCTTTAGTGGCATCACTTTTAATGATGGGTGTACAAAGCATTCATGCTCAAAGTGCGGCCGATGAGATTGCAAAATATCGAGAGATGATTGCAGATGGAAATCCATCAGAGCTCTATGAAATGTCCGGAGAGGAGTTATGGAAAAAACCGGCTGGCCCTAAAAATGCTACGTTAGAAAAATGCGATTTAGGTCTTGGGCCTGGTGTTGTTGATGGGGCAGCTGCTGTCTTACCAAAATACTTTAAAGATACCAATCGAGTTCAGGATCTAGAGTCTCGTTTGATGACTTGTATGGAGAAGCTCCAGGGAATTCCCTCGGAAAGCATTATTGATGCCAAGTTTGGTGTTGGCCCTAAGAAAGATATGGATGCTATTGTTGCTTATGTAGTAACGCACTCTAAAGGCAAAAAAATAAGCGTAAGCATGACTCATCCAAAAGAAAAAGAGATGTATGAAATGGGTAAGCGAGCCTTCTTCTACGAGGGCGGTCCATTTGATTTTTCATGCGCCTCTTGTCATGGGTCATCTGGCAAACGTATCCGTTTGCAAGACTTGCCAAATCTAACAACTCATGATGGTGCGGTTGCAGGTTGGGGTTATTGGCCCGCGTATCGAGTTTCGAGCGGGCAATTTTGGACAATGCAACAAAGATTGAATGATTGTTTTAGGCAGCAGCGTTTCCCGTATCCAATTTATGGCTCAGATGTAACCATCGCATTATCAATGTATATGGCTAAGAACGCCAACGGTGGGATTATTCAAACCCCTGGACTAAAGCGCTAAGACTATGAAGACATCTACGATGACATTAACCAAGTTTTATCACCTTCTATTTCTTGTTTGTGGCGCTATTGCTATGGCGACCAATGTCTCTGCTCAGCAGAAGCCTGATCCGCAGTTCCAAAAAATGATGAATAGCAGCTTCCGCACCGAGGGTATTGCTAATATTGATCGAATTGACCAGGACCCTACTCAGAAATTTTGCTCTGATCCTCAATTTGCATCCAGTAAAGCCGGGGCAGCTAAAGCGCTAGAAATTCAGAAGCAAAATATGGCTTCTATTCAGCCACCTTCGGATGGTAAATATATTGGCGATTGGAAAAGTGGTGAAGCGATTGCGCAAAGTGGGCGCGGCGCTACTTGGACGGATACAGCTTCTACGCCTATTGGCGGAGGCTGCTACAACTGTCACGAGATCGATAAAAAAGAAATTTCTTATGGAAATATCGGGCCCAGCTTGTGGAATTACGGTAAGACGCGTGGTAATTCTCAAGAATTAATTGTCTACACCTGGAATCGTATCAACAACTCTAAGGCGTATAACGCGTGCAGTAATATGCCGCGATTTGCTCACTTTAAGCTCTTAAATGAGAAGCAAATTCAAGATTTGATGGCGTTGTTGCTAGATCCAGCTTCGCCAGTAAACCAATAAATATCAAGAAGGCGGGCCGGGAGGCCTGTTTTCATAAGGGGAATGTTATGTCTTTGAGTCGTCGCGATTTTTTGCAGGCTTTGGCTTTTGCCTCGGCTGGCGGAATGAGTTTGCAATCCAATTTTGCTGGTGCACAGGTCTCAGCGCAAAAGTTTTACGATCTTCCTAAGTTTGGTAATGTCCACTTGTTGCACTTTACTGACTGTCATGCACAGTTATTGCCAATGTATTTCCGTGAACCAAATGTAAACCTGGGAATCGGTGCTCAGGAGGGAAAGACCCCTCATTTAGTTGGTGAATATTTCCTCAAAGCGAATGGTATTGCGCCTGGCACACGGGATGCGCATGCATTTACCTATTTAGATTACGTAGCTGCGGCACAGAACTACGGGAAGATGGGTGGTTTTGCCCATATGGCAACCTTGATTAAGCAATTAAAGGCAGGGCGTCCAGGTGCGCAATTGTTAGATGGGGGGGACACTTGGCAGGGTTCTGGTACCGCACTATGGACCAATGGTCAAGATATGGTTGATGCGGCCTTGGCTTTAGGGGTAGATGTCATGACGCCTCACTGGGAGATGACTCTTGGTGAAAAGCGCGTTATGGAAATTGTGAATGGTGACTTTAAGGGCAAGGTTTCCTTTATTGCACAAAATATTAAGACCTCTGACTTCGGGGATATGGTTTTCAATCCTTATGTCATGAAAAATATGAATGGCGTACAGGTGGCCATTATTGGACAAGCATTCCCATATACTCCAATTGCAAATCCGCGTTACTTTACGCCGGATTGGACTTTTGGAATTCAAGAAGAGAATCTACAAAAGACCATTGATGAAGTTAAGTCTAAGGGCGCTAAGGTCGTCGTATTACTCTCTCACAATGGCATGGATGTAGATTTAAAGATGGCATCACGTGTAAGTGGTTTGCATGCTATCTTGGGTGGTCATACCCATGATGGAGTGCCTATCCCTGTGCAGGTAAAAAATCATGGCGGCATGACATTGGTAACCAATGCTGGCTCAAATGGTAAATTTTTGGGTGTGTTGGACTTTGAGGTGAAAGGCGGCAAGCCTGTTGACTTCCGCTACAAGCTATTACCGATCTTCTCGAATATGATCCCAGCAGATCCAGCAATGTCCAAGTTAATCGCTAAGGTAAGGGCGCCATACGAATCTAAGCTGAATGAGAAGTTGGCAACTACCGAAGGTCTCTTATATCGTCGGGGTAACTTCAACGGCAGCTTTGATCAGCTCATCTTGGATGGATTAATGGCGCAGAAGAATGCTGAGATCGCATTCTCTCCAGGATTCCGTTGGGGCACGAGTCTCTTGCCAGGTCAGGCTATCACCCGTGAAAATCTCATGGACCAAACCGCCATTACTTATCCATACACTACCGTCACCAACATGACTGGCACGACTATTAAAACCATTTTGGAAGACGTGGCCGATAATTTGTTCAATCCTGATCCATATTATCAGCAGGGCGGCGACATGGTTCGCGTGGGTGGAATGCAATACACGATTGATCCTGCTCAAAGTGCCGGCAACCGAATCTCTGATATGCGTTTGAATGGTAAGTCTATCGATGCCGAAAAGATCTACAAGGTTGCAGGATGGGCGCCTGTTAGTGAGGATGCTAAAAATGCTGGCGGCGAGCCAATTTGGGACGTGATTGAGCGTCACCTAAAGGATGTAAAAGTTATCAAAGCAGTGAAATTGAATGAGCCCATTATCAAGGGCGTTGCAAATAATCCTGGCATGGCCCCTATCTAAATTTATTTGAAAGTCGAAGCGATGAAAAAACTCATTAGCTCCTTGTTTGCAGCTATATTGTTAATCGGTTTTGGTTCGAGTGCATTTGCGCAGCATACAGGCGCAACAAAAGTCGTATATCACATTGATGACGCTGAAACTCAAGGCTTAAAGGGTCTGCGAAATATACGCAATCATTTAGACACGGCTCCTGACACTATCATCATTGTCGTCACTCATGCCAATGGTGTCGATATGCTGATGGAGGGTGCTAGAGACAAAAAAAATAATGTTGAGTATGCGCCATTAATCGGGGCATTAAAGTCTCGTGGTGTGAAATTTGAAGTCTGTGAAATTACCCTTAAGAATCGCAATCTTAAAAAAGATCAGTTTATTCTTGATGCGGATTTCACGCCCTCAGGAGTGGTGCGCGTTGCTGATTTGCAATATAAAGATGCCTTTGCCTATATCAAGCCATAGCAATCGATCGAAATGATTCGTTTTGTAAGAAATTTTCTAGGGATCCTTATGGGATCTCTGATCTTTTTAGGTGGCGGCTATTGTCAGGCAGCGTCGTTACCTGACAATGTATTGCTAAATCCTATTCAGGTTGCGCCTCATACTTACTTTATTCAGGGTCACCCTGAAATGGGGAGCAGTACTAATCAGAATTTCATATCCAATACCGGGTTTGTGGTCACCCCAGCTGGGGTGGTGGTAGTTGATGCCCTAGGTTCACCCATACTTGCTCAAAAGTTGATTATTGAAATCAAAAAGATCACAAAGCAAAAAATCGTAGCTGTTATTGTGAGTCACTACCACGCTGATCATGTATATGGATTGCAAGAATTTAAAAAAATTGGTGCAACCATATATGCACAGGGTGAGGGGAGGAATTACCTGTCCTCTGAAACTGCCAAGCAACGGCTAATTGCCTCGCGAGTGGATTTTGCACCGTGGGTCAATGCTAATACTAAGTTGATCGCAGCTGATGTATGGATTGATCAACACAGGACCCTCACTATTGGTGGCGTGGATTTTTTAATAAGTCGAGTTGGCCCTGCACACTCACCAGAAGATCTCATGGTGTTCGTACCCTCGGAGAAAGTACTCTTTGTAGGAGATCTGGTCTTTCGAGGTCGCATACCCTTTGTTGGCAATGCCGATAGTAGGGGTTGGTTGCTGGCATTGGATGAAATTGAGAGGCTCAATCCGAATGTAGTGATTCCAGGTCATGGTGCTTATTCATTTAAGCCTGCTGAAGACATAGCATTCACTAGAACTTATCTTAAATATTTACGGGAATCTATGTCGTCTGCAGCTCTCAATATGGACCCTTTTGATGAAGCGTATAAAAGTGCCGATTGGTCTGAATACGAGGGAATCCCGCTATTTAGGGCTGCAAATCGTATGAATGCCTATAACGTCTATCTTTCTATCCAGGCAGAGTAGGGCAAATACAGCTATTGGGCCTTAAAATAGCGGATTAATGCTAAATCCTCGATTTGTAATGAAAATGATCCCTCGATCTGTTGCTGTAGCTGTAATGAGTGCGCTAATGACTGCACCGGTGCTTGCTACTCCGGATTTGGCAAACGGTAAAGCCATTGATCAGCAAAAATGTTACTCCTGCCATGCCAAGAAAACGGGTTTTGGAAATGGTGACATGATTTACACCCGTTCAGATGGCAAGGTAAAGTCCTTGGCCGATTTAAAAAAGATGATCTCACTCTGTAATACAGAGCTTCGCCTTGATTTATTCCCAGAGGATGAGGTGGATGTTGCCACTTTTCTTAATAAACAGTTTTACAAATTTAAACCTTAATTTTTCAAGATACAGTCGCTATGGATGTAGTAGATATCAGCTCTTTAAGTAAGTCAGTCCTATGGGCCACTTTTGCGATTACATTTTTGCTTGGAGCGGTAATGCAAAAGACGGGTTTTTGCAACATGGGTGCCGTATCTGATGCTTACATCATGTCTAGCTGGGATCGTCTCAAGCAATGGTTTTTGGCTATTGGAGTTGCCATTATTGGTTTCGCTTTAATGTCTTACTTTGGAATGATTGATCCCCTTAAAAGCATTTATACAAGCAATAAGTTTTTATGGCTTTCAACCATGGTGGGCAGTATTTTGTTCGGTTTTGGTATGGTTCTTTCTTCTGGATGTGGTAGTAAGACCCTTGTCCGTATTGGGGGCGGCAATCTAAAGTCCCTAATTGTCTTTATGGTTCTTGGCTTAAGCGCCTATATGACATTGCGCGGATTTTTGGGGGTTATTCGCATTAATACCCTGGATACTTTTTTTATTGCTTTTAATACTCCTCAGGACTTGCCTAGCTTATTGAGTGGCCCACTTGGGATACCTCGGGCTAACCTTCACCTTGCGCTAGGTTTAATTATTGGCTTTGCTTTTATTGCTTCAGCATTAGCTAAAAAATCTTTTTGGACCCCGGAGAATTTGTTTGCAGGCACAGCGGTAGGATTGGCAATTTGCGCAATATGGTGGATATCAGGCCATCTTGGGCATGTGGCTGAAGATCCAAATACTTTAGAGGAAGTATTTTTGGTGACAAACTCTGCGCGTATGGAAAGCCTTTCTTTTGTGGCGCCATATGCTTACTCTTTGGATTGGTTGATGATGTACAGCGATACCTCCAAGGTATTAACTGTTGGGATTGTTGCGGTAGTGGGTATGGTCTTAGGATCAGCTGCAATTGCGCTATTAACTAAATCTTTCCGTTGGGAGTCTTTTCGTAATGCTGAAGATACTGCGAATCATTTGATTGGTGCAGCATTAATGGGGTTTGGTGGAGTCACTGCTTTGGGCTGTACAGTAGGGCAGGGCTTAAGCGGTATATCTACGCTGGCCCTGGGTTCAATTCTGGCTTTGCCAGGATTTATTTTTGGAGCTTATTTAGGATTGCGTTATTTGCAAATACGACTAGCCCCAAATCCGTGCGCTTGATAAGAATGGACATTACACATGCAAATTGACTGGTTCTCCTTTACGCCTATTCCTTCTTTACTAGGTGGGATGATTCTTGGGCTTGCAGCAGCCTTGTACGTTTTATTGCATGGCCGCATCTTGGGTATTAGTGGAATTATTTCAGGTTTATTGCATCCAAAATTAACTGATACTGCATGGCGTTTGGCTTTAGTTTTGGGTTTGGTTTCAGCTCCATTTATGGCGGCTTTATTTTTCGGGATAGTCCCCGTTGTAGAAATTGAATCTGACTGGATTGCTGTGGTGGTTGCAGGCCTTCTTGTTGGTTTTGGAGCGCAATATGGCTCAGGTTGTACTAGTGGTCACGGCATCTGTGGTCTGTCACGTTTATCGCCACGTTCATTGGTTGCCACGTTATCTTTTATGGGTGCAGGCTTCTTAACTGTTTTTGTGCTCCGCCATTTGATTGGGCTCTAAGATGAAAAAACATTTCGGCCTCGTTAGTCAGTACGCTATTGGCGTTCTTTTTGGTTGGGGTTTAATTATCTCGGGCATGAGTGATCCACAAAAGGTATTGGGATTCTTAGATTTAACCGGTCTTTGGGACCCATCTCTAATCTTCGTCATGTTCGGCGCAGTACTAGTTGGTCTTGCCGGTTTCTATGTAGTTAGCAAGAGAACAGCGGCATTTTTTGGCGGTGCCTTGCATATACCTACCCGTAAAGACATTACAAAGCCCCTGATTATTGGTAGTTTGATCTTTGGGGCGGGCTGGGGAATTGCTGGCTTTTGCCCTGGCCCAGCTTTAGTTGCTCTTGGCGCCGGTCACCTGAAAGCCCTGGTTTTTGTTATTGCTATGCTAGTTGGCATGGAGATCTGCGAACGTTTCTTCTCGGCCCACAAAAAGGTATCCGACCAAGTCTGATGCGCCTGATTTAGAATCACTCTATTACAACGATTGAACGTAGAGGGTTTTATGAGTCTTCCTATTTCTTGTCACAACGCACAGTTTGGCACACTGGGTCAGATCGACCCAAGTCACTTAGCTGAAATTGCAGCACAGGGCTATAAGAGTGTGATTAACAATCGTCCCGATGGTGAGGGCGGTCCAGATCAACCTACTAGCGCAAGTATTGAAGCAGAAGCAGAAAAGCTTGGTCTAAATTATGTTTACTTGCCCGTGATCTCAGGTGCATTTACTCAGGCCCAGGTTCAGGAGATGGCTCGTCTCTTAAAAACACTGCCAGGTCCAGTGCTAGCGTTTTGTCGTTCAGGTGCTCGCTCTACTAATTTGTATCAACTTGCTTTGCAGCTTGGTTAAGTAAAGAGGGTATTTACTAAAGCATGCGCATCGCCATCCCAGAAGAAAGAAAGTTGGTTCATGAAATGATCATGCCCATTCGTTGGGGTGATATGGATGCCTATGGTCATGTAAACAATACTGTGTACTTTCGCTATATGGAGCAGGCACGCTGCGAGTGGATTACGGATATGGGGTATGAAGTCGCCCCCGGTCGTGAATCGATGTTGATGCTTAATGGCTTTTGTAACTTCTATCAACAACTCACTTTTCCAGGCGATCTAATTCTAAAGACTTCGATTGGCGCTATTGGAAGAACAAGTTTAGATGTTTATACCAGTATGGCGCTAAGCACTACGCCTGAGGTCGAAGCGGCTATAGGTGGTGCCACGATGGTGTGGGTTGATCTTACTACCAATAAATCAGCCCCATGGCCCGAGCATGTCTTAGAAAAGTTGCGCTAGTTCATCGTGCAACCAAGCAATCCCCATATTTTAAGATCCGAACAATTTCTATCAGAGCTAGATAGCTTTGATGAAATCATTGATGTTAGATCCCCGGCAGAGTTTGCCCTGGATCATATTCCTGGAGCCGTTAATTACCCAGTGTTAAGTAATGATGAGCGGGTAACTATTGGCACGCTATACAAACAGGAATCACCATTTGCTGCCAAGAAGCTTGGTGCTGCTTTGGTCTCACGTAACATTGCCAATCATCTAGAAAATCATTTATTGGAAATGCCACGTGAATGGCGTCCATTGATATATTGCTGGCGTGGTGGTGAGCGTAGCGGGGCATTCACGCACATCCTTAATCGTATTGGTTGGAAAGCTAAGCAGCTCGAGGGTGGATACCAAGGCTTTCGTCGTACCGTCATTGATAGTTTAGAAAAATTCGCAGGCCAATTTTCATTTCAGGTTATCTGCGGGATGACTGGTAGCGGCAAGACAAGAGTGCTGCAAGAGATTGGCACTTTAGGTGCACAGATTTTGGATCTAGAGGGCTTGGCCGTGCATCGTGGTTCAGTCTTAGGTAATGAACCCAATGAAGATCAGCCCTCTCAAAAGGGCTTTGAAACAGCGCTCTGGAATGCCTTACGTTCTCTCGATCCTAATAAGCCAGTGTTAGTAGAATCAGAGAGTAAGAAGGTTGGCGGCCTGCATGTGCCTGATGCCCTCATGGAAAAAATCCGCAATGGCGCTTGTATTGAGTTGCGCTCGAGTGCTCAGACTAGGGTCTCTTGGTTGATCCGTGAATACCATCATTTCTTGATTGATACTGATAACTTCAAGCAGAAGTTATCTTTACTCACTGCCCATTATGGAAAAGTGCAGATTGCCAAATGGAATGATGCGATTGATGCTGGTAACTTTCCGGAGTTAGTTGAAGAGTTGCTCGTAAAACATTACGATCCCTCATATCAATCGTCGATTGTGCGTAATTTTCCCCAATACAAGATTGAGAATTTTGTGCAGCTAGAAAATGATAGTGATGAGGCCTTTGCCAAAGCAGCAAAGGCCATCGTAACTAAGCTTGGCGCTTAATTGCTAAGCTGGTTAGTTAACTAAAAGCTTGAATACCCGTCTGCGCACGACCTAGAATCAGAGCGTGAATATCGTGAGTGCCTTCATAGGTGTTTACAACCTCTAAGTTCAGCATGTGACGCACAACGCCGTATTCATCGGAGATACCGTTACCGCCGTGCATATCACGTGCCATGCGCGCAATATCCAATGACTTGCCGCAAGAATTGCGTTTCATGATGGAAGTTATTTCTGGAGCTGCAATACCTTCATCTTTCATACGGCCCAAACGTAGGCAGCCCTGTAGACCGAGAGTAATTTCTGTTTGCATATCAGCTAGTTTCTTTTGAATCAACTGATTAGCTGCTAGCGGCTTGCCAAATTGTTTGCGATCCATGGTGTACTGACGAGCGGCATACCAGCACCATTCTGCAGCACCTAGCGCACCCCAGGCAATGCCATAGCGAGCTGAGTTTAAGCAAGTGAAGGGGCCTTTGAGGCCTTCGATTTCAGGAAACTCATTTTCTGCTGGTACGAATACTTCGTCCATCACGATTTCACCGGTAATGGAAGCGCGCAGGCCCATCTTGCCGCTGATCTTTGGCGCACTTAAGCCCTTCATGCCTTTTTCAAGGATATAGCCACGGATGATGCCTTCATCATTTTTCGCCCACACTACAAATACATCGGCAATCGGTGAGTTAGAGATCCACATCTTCGCGCCAGTTAATGAAAATCCGCCGGGTACTTTCTTGGCGCGGGTAATCATGCCGCCTGCATCAGATCCGTAGTTTGGCTCAGTTAAACCAAAGCATCCAATCCATTCACCACTGGCTAATTTAGGCAGGTATTTTTGTTTTTGTGCTTCGCTACCAAATTCATTGATGGGGACCATGACTAAAGATGACTGCACACTCATCATGGAGCGGTAGCCAGAATCAACGCGCTCAATTTCACGAGCAATTAAACCGTAAGACACATAGTTCAAATTGGCGCCACCGTATTGCTCGGGAATAGTAATTCCTAAAAGACCAAGTTCACCCATTTCGCGGAAGATGGCAGGATCGGTCGTTTCATTGCGATAGGCATCATGAATCCGTGGCATCAGGCGTCCTTGAGCATATTCAGCAGCCGCATCGCGCACCATGCGCTCCTCTTCGGAAAGTTGCGTATCGAGAAGAAGGGGGTCAGCCCAGTTAAAGCTCGCTTTACTTTTGCTCATTGCCTTGCCATCCTATTTTGATTTTGTCTTCATTTTTGCCTGTTTCCTGCGAATTTTCAGGAATACAGATATTCTTACTTCTATTATCCATTTTTCTATGCTTATGGACTCTCCTAGACGTCACCACCGTTATTACGACCTCATTCTGACCGCCTTCGTGGTTGTTTTGCTGTGCTCCAACTTTATTGGCGCCGGCAAAGCGGCTGTAATTGATTTGCCGTACTTCGGAAGCTTGCCATTTGGGGGTGGAATTCTATTTTTCCCAATCTCCTATTTTTTTGGCGATATTCTCACTGAGGTCTACGGTTATGCCTATGATCGTAGGGCGGTTTGGGCAGGTTTTGCTGCTCTTGTATTTGCAGCCATCATGGCTCAAATTGTGATTGCTTTGCCAGCTGCGCCTGGCGACTATATGGCCAACTATCAAAAAGGTTTGGAGACGGTTTTTGGAAACTCCTGGCGAATTGCCTTAGCGTCCATG
The DNA here is from genome assembly GCF_018881655.1 of Polynucleobacter sp. Tro8-14-1. Lineage (GTDB taxonomy): Bacteria > Pseudomonadota > Gammaproteobacteria > Burkholderiales > Burkholderiaceae > Polynucleobacter. Next base: position 34,830 of record NZ_JACVPX010000008.1, on the reverse strand, counting down.
TTTTCATTTTGGTGCGGTAGTCTGGCTAACAGCTATGTTTTGGCTAAGATGAAAATATGGACTAAAGGGCGTTATTTATGGACGCGTACGATTGGTTCCACGGCGATAGGTGAGATGGTGGATTCATCATTCTTCTATATGCTGGCTTTCTATGGCATTTGGCCCACCCATGAAGTGATCCAGGTGGCGCTTGCTCAATATGTGCTCAAGACCTCCTGGGAGGTTCTGGCAACCCCAATGACTTATTGGGTCGTGAACTTCCTTAAGCGTAAGGAAAATGAGGATTTTTACGATATCCATACAAATTTCACCCCATTTAGGGTCAAAGTCTAGGTGGGTGGATTAGCTTCCTGTCATTAAAGCCCTCTAAGCCGTTAAAATAATGGTCTTTGCCCCCAAAGTCGGGGGTGACTATTGAATTGAATTTCAGAAAGCTAGAAAACATCCGTGCTGTCAGCATCTAATATCACCATGCAGTTTGGGGCAAAGCCTCTGTTTGAAAACATTTCCGTGAAGTTTGGTGGCGGTAATCGCTACGGCCTGATTGGCGCTAACGGTTGCGGTAAATCTACCTTCATGAAAATTTTGGGCGGCGAGCTCGAGCCAACCAGCGGCAATGTGAGTTTAGATCCTGGTATTCGTCTAGGTAAGTTGCGTCAAGATCAATTTGCTTACGAGGATGTGCGCGTACTCGACGTCGTGATGATGGGTCACGAAGAGATGTGGAAGGCTGCAGCTGAGCGCGATGCTATCTACGCCAATCCAGATGCTACTGATGAAGATTACATGAAGGCTGCTGAGCTTGAGGGTAAGTACGCCGAATACGGTGGCTACACCGCAGAAGCAAAAGCGGGTGAGTTGTTGTTAGGTATTGGCATTCCTATTGACCAACACAATGGTCCGATGAGCAACGTTGCACCAGGTTGGAAGCTGCGTGTATTGCTAGCGCAAGCATTGTTCTCCGATCCAGATGTATTACTGCTCGATGAGCCAACGAATAACTTGGATATTCACTCCATTCATTGGCTTGAAGACATTCTCAATCAAATTAAGAGCACCATCGTCATCATTTCGCATGATCGTCACTTCCTGAATGAAGTCTGTACGCATATGGCCGATATGGACTATGGCACTTTAAAAGTCTATCCAGGTAATTACGACTCTTACATGCTGGCTTCTGTTCAGGCAAGAACACAGCAGCTCAGTAATAACGTGAAAGCCAAAGAAAAAATTGCTGAATTAGCAGCTTTCGTGGCTCGCTTCTCTGCAAATGCTTCTAAAGCTCGTCAAGCGACTTCACGTCAGAGGCAGCTGGAGAAGATTGAAATTGTTGAAGTAAAACCTTCATCACGTCAGAACCCATTTATTCGTTTTGATGCTGAGAAAAAATTACACAATATGGCAGTAGAGTGCAACGCACTTACTAAAGCTTATGACCGAGTTATCTTCAAGAACTTCAAATTAGGTGTTCGTGCCGGTGAAAAGATCGCGATCATCGGTCAAAACGGTGCTGGTAAGACAACATTACTAAAAACCATTCTTAGCAAGCGCTTTGACGGCATTGCTGCGGATAGTGGTGATGTGAAGTGGGCTGAGAATGCTAACGTCGGTGTAATGCCTCAAGACAACACCGAAATGTTTGCTAAAGATGAGTTGCTCATGGACTGGATGAATTGGTGGCGCAATACTGGTGACGATGACCAAGTCATTCGTGGCACATTGGGTCGCCTTTTATTCTCTGGTGACGATATTGGCAAGTCTGTCAAAGTCCTTTCTGGTGGTGAAAAGGGCAGAATGATTTGGGGCAAGCTTATGCTCCAAAAATACAACGTCCTGGCAATGGATGAGCCAACCAACCACATGGATATGGAATCAATTGAGAGCTTGCAAATCGCTCTTGAGAAATTCGACGGTACTTTGATTTTCGTATCCCATGACCGCGAGTTTGTTTCTGCATTAGCCAACCGCATCTTAGAAGTGAAGATGGATGGTACGGTGGTGGATTACTCTGGAACTTACGAAGAGTACCTACGTAGCCAAGAGTTGGCTGGTTAATTAAAGCCCGGCTATAAGACTGGTAATAAAAAATAAGCCCTTAAGTGGGCTTATTTTCTTTGGCTTGTCTCTGGAATCGCGTCGCAGTACCTTCTGCGCGAATACGTTGCCATACTGAATCTTTTTCTTCTTGAGAAAAGAATACCCAATTGCTCACCTCACCTAAAGTGCGACCACAACCTTGGCAGATCTCATCGTATAGCGTGGTGCAAACACCAATGCAAGGCGAGTCAGAGTCTGCATCCCCAGTGGATAGGGAATGGGAGCCATCTTGCACAATAGATTTGGTATCTTCAGAATTCATGGCTGTACTTTAGACGATTTCAAAGGACTGTGCTCGGCGAGCTCATCCACATAAGCCCCTATGCCTTGATGTTCACGATCTAGGAAGTGTTGCACAGCTTTGGCAAACTGAGGATCCGCAATGAAATGGGCAGATTGAATGGTTGTTGGCAAGAAGCCGCGCGCCATCTTGTGTTCGCCTTGAGCGCCACCTTCAAAGGTTTGAATCTGATTAGAGATGCAATATTCAATTGCTTGATAGTAGGCGGTTTCAAAGTGCAAGCAGGGTATATGTTCGATGGCACCCCAATACCTTCCATAAGCCTTAGAGCTTGTGGGGTCAACAACTAGTAGCGACGCAGCGATTGGGTTGCCATTGCGCTCAGCAATGATGAGGTGTAAGTTTTCAGGCAGGCGATGCGCCCATAATTTCAAGAATGTCTCATTAAGATAGGGGCTGGATCCATGCTCTAAGTAAGTGTTTGCGTAACAGCGATAAAAGAATTCCCAATCTGCATTGGTTGAGTATATTCCCGGGACATGTCTAAAAGTAATTAGCTCTCTCGATACCTGTTCTCGTTCGCGTCGAATATTCTTGCGACGCTTCATAGTGAGGGCTGCTAAAAATTGTTCGAAATTCTCAAAGCCCTGGTTATGCCAATGAAATTGCACCGAGTCTCGCAACATGAAGCCTTGGTCCTTGAGTCCCTTTGCTTCTGAGGCATGGGGAAATAAGACATGTGCTGAAGATAGATTATTTTGCAGAACTAAAGTCTTCAAGCCTTTGATTAATTGTTGCTTTACTAAATCAGCGGCTACATTGCCCGCACTCAAAATCCTTGAGCCTTGAACTGGTGTAAACGGAATGGCGCAAAGCGCTTTCGGAAAATACTGCATACCTTGTTGCTCATAGGCCTGAGCCCAAGACCAATCGAAGACAAATTCTCCATAGGAGTGTTGCTTCAAATATAGGGGCATTGCGCCAATGAGCTGGTTGCCACCCTTTAGGAGTAGGTGAGACACTTGCCACCCAGTATTAGCTCCAACGCAGCCAGTTTCCTCTAGCGCGCTGAGAAACTCATGGCAAAGAAAGGGCCCTGCATCAGCGGGAACTAGAGCATTCCACTCCCCAGGGGGGATATCACTGAGGCTATCTACTATCTCTAATTGAAATGAATCGGGCTCTGCCACGATTAACGCTGAATGAGCTCTATTTTGTAACCATCGGGATCGGTAACGAATGCAATGATGGTGTCACCTCCAGCTACAGGACCAGCCTCACGGGTCACATTGCCACCGACCGCCTTGATGGCGGCACAAGCAGCATAGGCATCCGGAACCTCAATAGCAATATGTCCATAGGCCGTGCCTAGGTCATAGGATTGAACGCCATGGTTGTAAGTCAGTTCAATCTCCGACTGGCCATCACCATTCCCTTTACCGAAACCCACAAAAGCCAGTGAATATTTTTGTTCAGGACGTTCAGTCGTGCGCAGTAAATTCATGCCCAAAACTTTGGTGTAGAAATCAATCGAGCGATTTAGGTCGCCGACGCGAAGCATAGTGTGCAGGATCATCATGGGTTAAATATAACGCTATTTATTTAATCGTGTTGAGATGAAAAACCCCGGCATGAAACCGGGGTTTGTTGTATTGCATTTACTTACATGGATGCATAGTTTGGACCGCCACCGCCTTCTGGTGTAACCCAGACGATATTTTGCGTTGGGTCTTTGATATCACAGGTTTTGCAATGTACGCAGTTTTGCGAATTGATTTGCAAGCGCGCTTTACCATCGGTTTCTACAAACTCATATACGCCAGCAGGGCAGTAGCGTTGCTCGGGTCCTGCATAGGTTTCCAGGTTCACGCCTACAGGAATAGATTCATTCTTCAGCGTTAAATGAACTGGTTGATTTTCAGCATGATTGGTATTGGAGATAAATACTGAAGAGAGGCGGTCAAACGTAAGCTTGCCATCTGGCTTAGGGTAGTCAATCGGCTTGTGTTGTGCTGCAGGCTCCAAACATTCATGGTCTGCATATTTTAAATGCACTGTCCATGGCATGTTGCCACCCAAAAGCTTTTGTTCCAATCCAACCATCAGCGTACCAACATAAAGTCCTTTTGACATCCAGGGCTTGAAATTGCGCGCTTGATTGAGTTCTGTATGCAGCCAACTATTTTGAAATGCAGTTGGGTACGCAGACAAAACATCCTCAGAGCGATTCTCATTGATAGCAGCAACTGCTGCTTCAGCAGCAAACATTCCAGTCTTAATTGCTGCATGACTTCCCTTGATGCGAGATGCATTGAGGAAGCCAGCATCACAACCAATGAGCGCACCACCAGGAAATACAGTCTTAGGAAGGCTATTTAAACCACCAGCAGTCAGTGCGCGTGCGCCATAAGAAATGCGTTTACCGCCTTCAAAAGTTTCACGAATCTTTGGATGTAATTTGTAGCGTTGGAATTCTTCAAAAGGAGAGAGGTAGGGATTCTTATAAGACAAGCCAACCACTAATCCAACAGCAACCTTATTGTCACCTAAGTGATAGAGGAATGAGCCACCATAGGTATCGCTATCTAAAGGCCAGCCGGCGGTGTGCACTACAAGTCCAGGCTTACTCTTGGAGGGTTTAACCTCCCAAAGCTCTTTAATACCAATGCCATAGCTCTGTGGGTCTGCATCTTTATCCAAAGCAAACTTAGCAATCAGTTGTTTGCCAAGATGACCGCGCGCACCTTCAGCAAAGAGGGTGTACTTGCCGCGTAATTCCATGCCAAGCTGAAACTGATCCGTTGGATTGCCTTCTTTGTCTAAACCCATTGAGCCGGTGATGACACCATGGACTGCGCCTTGCTCGTTGTAGAGAATTTCTGCAGCGGGAAAACCGGGGAAAATCTCAACGCCGAGATTCTCGGCTTGTTGCCCTAACCAACGGGTTACGTTAGCAAGGCTGACGATATAGTTGCCCTCATTTTTAAAGCAGTGCGGCAACATCCAGTTTGGAACCTGGTATGAGTTATCGCTGGTTAAGAATAGAAATTGATCTTGTGTGACTGGGGTATCAAGTGGGGCACCCAATTCTTTCCAGTCTGGGAATAATTCAGTAAGTGCTTTGGGGTCCATCACGGCACCAGAAAGTATGTGAGCGCCGATTTCAGAACCCTTTTCCAGAACGCAAACGCTGATTTCTTTTCCTGAGGAGCTGGCTAATTGTTTGGCCTTAATAGCGGCCGATAATCCTGCTGGACCACCCCCGACAATGACAAGGTCATAGTCCATCGAGTCTCTGGGACCAAATTGCTCTACCAACTCTGCAGAATTCATTCAATTTCTCCGAAATTTCTTAAAAATGGCGCATTTAAGCCCTGTTAGTTTAGTTCTAAGTGACAAAAACCGATTTAGTGCCAAGACCGCCTAGCTCAGGGGTCTTAAGCGTTATGATTGCTTTTTTACCCTTTTTAGCAATATTAGGACAAAAGTTATGAATAAAACTTACCCATCGGCAGTAGATGCCTTGCGGGATATCTTAAAAGACGGACAAAAATTAGCCGTTGGCGGTTTTGGTCTGTGTGGTATTCCTGAGGCCTTGATTCAGGCGGTTAAGGACCTGGGTGTTCAGAATCTCACCGCAATTGCTAATAACGCTGGGGTTGACGGCTTTGGTTTGGGTTTATTGCTCAATTCACGGCAAGTGAAAAAAATGGTTGCCTCATATGTGGGTGAGAACAAAGAATTCGAACGTCAATATTTAGCAGGCGAATTGGAGTTGGAATTTACACCGCAAGGAACGTTGGCTGAAAAATTGCGTGCCGGTGGTTGCGGTATCCCTGCTTTTTATACCAAAACTGGTGTTGGCACTTTGGTTGCCGAAGGCAAAGAAGAAAAAGAATTCGATGGCGAGAAATACATCATGGAGCGTTCAATCGTTTCGGATATCTCTTTAGTAAAAGCTTGGAAGGCAGATAAGTCCGGTAACTTAGTCTATCGCTACACGGCGCGAAACTTCAATCCAGTGGTGGCTATGGCTGGCAAGATCACCGTTGCAGAAGTTGAAGAGATTGTTGAGAACGGCAAACTCCATCCTGATGAGATTCATACACCTGGTATTTATGTCCACCGTTTGGTGCTGCATAAAACACCAGAAAAGCGCATTGAACAGCGCACTATGACTGCAACAGCGTAATTCCCAGAACAGCAAAAGAACAGAATACTTAGGAAGATCGAAATGCCTTGGACTAGAGATGAAATGGCAGCACGTGCTGCTAAAGAATTAAAAGACGGTTACTACGTGAACTTGGGTATTGGTATGCCTACTTTGGTAGCGAACCATGTGCCTAAAGATATGGAAGTATGGCTTCAGTCTGAAAATGGTTTATTGGGTATCGGACCGTTTCCAACAGAAGAAACAATTGATGCAGACTTAATCAATGCTGGTAAGCAAACCATTACGACATTGCCTGGCTCATCGATTTTTTCTTCCGCCGATTCATTCGGAATGATTCGTGGTGGAAAAATTAATATCGCGATCCTGGGTGCAATGCAAGTGAGCGAACATGGTGACTTAGCTAACTGGATGATTCCAGGAAAAATGGTTAAAGGCATGGGCGGCGCAATGGATTTGGTTGCCGGCGTTAAGCATGTGGTTGTATTGATGGAGCACGTTGCCAAGAAAAAAGATGGCACTGAAGAGCTCAAAATTTTGCCGAAGTGCACATTGCCTTTGACAGGTGTGGGCGTCATTAGCCAGATCATTACCGATCTATGTGTTCTTGAAATCACCCCTAAGGGTTTGAAGTTAACTGAGTTGGCTCCAGGCGTGACTAAGGAAGAAGTTATTGCTAAAACAGGAGCCCCTGTTGATACAACAGGTTTCTAATCAGCGTCATCAATTGATGGAATAATGGGTTCACCATGTCGGGCTCCCATCATTTCCATTCGAGGCCATCTAAACCCCAGAATCAATCTGGGGCAGATCCTTCTCTACATGCCCATAAGAAGGGTGATGCACGGCATACCCATAGCAAGCAAGCCTCTAATCAAAACTTACTATTAATCGCCTTAGTACTGACCTTGGGTTTTTCAGGGGTTGAGGGTGCTGCTGCCTATTTCGCTAATTCATTAGCCCTGATTTCAGATGCGGGTCACATGGTGACTGATGCTGCTGCTTTGGGTTTAGCGCTACTTGCGCAGATTATTTCTCGTCGCCCACCATCCCCAAAGCATTCGTTTGGTTTTGGGCGTGCTGAAGCGCTAGCAGCCTTTGTCAATAGTATTGCGATGCTGGCTTTGGTTTTATGGATTGTCATTGAGGCGGTCAGTCGTTTTGCTAATCCCCATAAAGTAGATGGCTTGACTGTTACGGTTGTAGCTGCAATTGGACTGCTGATGAATATCGTTGTGGCATGGGTTTTGTCTCGCGATAAGCAAAGCGTCAATACCCGTGCAGCACTAGTCCATGTCATGGGTGATCTATTGGGTTCGGTTGCGGCATTAATTGCCGGTGTCGTGATTCAGCTTACCGGCTGGATGCCTATCGATGCCATTCTCTCTATTCTGGTATCACTGCTCATTCTGAAGTCCACCATCTCGATTCTGCATGAGTCTTATCACTTCCTGATGGAGGGTGTGCCTCTTCATATTGACTACTTACAAGTCGGCACTGATTTAAAAAATATTCCGGGCGTACTCGCGGTTCATGATTTGCATGTGTGGGAGATGACCCCTAGCTTTCCAGCTTTGATTGGCCATATTGAAATAGCCAATATGCAAGAATGGCCACAAATCATGGCCCGTATCAACGCGATGCTTTTAGATAAACATGGCATTGATCATGTGACCTTGCAACCTGAAGAGGTGGGGGGCGATCACGATCATGAGCATGATCATCTAAAGCATGAAATTCATAATGAGGCTCAGGCAGCAAATGTGTTTCATGATGGTGACACTTTTTATGTAGAGTGCGCTAGCGGTGATTCAACACACCTCATGGCTTATCACGCTTGGGGAAATCCTGGCAATAAAGTATTACTGTGTGTTCACGGCCTTACAAGACGGGGTAGTGACTTTAAGACGCTTGCACAGGCGATGAGCAAAGACTATTACGTGGTTTGCCCAGACGTGGTGGGTAGAGGTGATTCTGATCGCTTAGCAAATCCAATGCTCTATGCCGTGCCTCAGTACGTTGCGGATATTGCTACGCTGGTTAAGAAGTTAGGCGTTGCGCAAGTGGATTGGCTGGGAACTTCTATGGGCGGCTTGATTGGCATGGTGTATGCCGCAATGCCAAACTCACCCATACGGAGAATGATTATCAATGATGTGGGCCCCAAGATTGAGCCAGAGGCAATTAAACGCCTGGGCTCATACGTAGGCCAGCCATTTACTTTTGCGGATCGCACGGAAGCACTGCAACGTTTGAATGAAATCTGCGCCACTTTTGGTGAGCACACTCCTGAAGAGTGGGAGATTTATAACGGCCCTATGTTGGTTCAGAAAGATGGTAAATGGATCATGCATTACGACCCAGATATCTCAGTGCCGTTTGCATCAGTAAACCCCATCATGGCTAAAGCAGGTGAGATGGCGATGTGGCATGCCTTTAAGCAAATTCATATTCCGATGTTGATCGTGCGAGGCGGTAACTCTGACTTGCTTTCCGCTGCTACGGTTGCCCAGATGTGTAAAGTCAATCCTTATGCGCGCAGTATTGAGATTCCCAATGTGGGACATGCACCCGCGTTTGTGAAACCCGAGCAGATTGCTTTAGCAAAAGAATTCTTCAGTTAATTAGTTCTTAATCACCCCTTATTGCCAATGGCAAATGTCCCTAGCAATTCATTAAAAGAGTCAGTATTCGTAGATGCCTGGTATGGTGAGCCGGCAGAATTGCACGCAGGTGGGGTATTGCAAGTATTGCAGTCTCTTAATCTGGATGAGGCGACATTAACTGCTGCCAGCAATATTGCCCGCACCCATGGCAAAGAAGCCCTCATCAAACTCATTGGTGAAGAGTCCGCGAAACTGCTCATTGGATATCGCGGCTTACGACAAGCCCAAGCAAAGTTAGTCCGTGATGATGGTGGCTTAAGTGTTACTGGCCAAGAAGAAATGTTGCGCAAAATGCTTTTGGCATTTGGTGATGATTTGCGTGTGGTTCTGATTTATCTCGCCTCCCGTCTGCAGACATTGCGCTGGATTACACAAGAGAAGATCGAGATGCCTGCAGCTTGGGCTCAAGAGATCCTGAGTATTGATGCCTCATTGGCTAATCGATTAGGTATTTGGCAAATGAAGTGGGAGATGGAGGACTTAGCATTTCGAGCGCTCTCACCACAGACTTATCGTGATATTGCCAAGATGCTGGATGCTAAACGCATTGAGCGCCAATCATTCATCGACCTAATCGTCTTGCAACTACAGCAAGAATTAAAGGCTGCTCAGATTGAGGGCGAGGTACTTGGAAGACCAAAACATATTTACAGCATCTGGAAAAAGATGGAAGGTAAATCATTAGACTTTGCCAATCTTTATGATGTCAGAGCATTTCGGGTATTGGTCGCCGATGTCAAATCTTGCTACGCTGTATTAGGCATCGTGCACAACGTCTGGCAGCCGGTACCAAGAGAGTTTGATGATTACATCGCGCGCCCGAAGCCTAACGGTTATCAATCACTGCATACAGTAGTGATGAACGAAGACGGTACCGCATTTGAGATTCAGGTGCGTACACAAGAAATGCATCAGCAGGCGGAGTATGGTTTAGCTGCGCATTGGCGCTACAAAGAGGGTGCTTATGCGGGTATGGCCACACCCCCTAATCCCGCCAAAACAAACAAGCCAAGTGTTACTCACCAGCAAGGCACGCATAGCGCAGAGGTTGCTTATGAAAGGCAAATCGCTTGGGCTCGCCAGCTTATCTCTTGGAAAGAGGATGCTTGGGAGCAGCTTAAGCACCATGAGATTGACGACCATATTTATGTTCTTACGCCTTTAGGGAAAGTGATTTCTTTGGAGAAGGGCTCAACGCCAATTGATTTTGCTTATGCGGTTCACACCAATCTTGGGCATCGCTGCAGAGGTGCACGAGTCGATGGTGCAATGGTTCCGCTCGAGACTGCATTGAAGAATGGCCAAACGATCGAGATTATTGCTGTCAAACACGGGGGCCCATCACGCGATTGGATTAGCCCTGATAAGCACTATGTGCGCTCACAAAGAGCGCGCCAACGAGTACGTGCTTGGTTTAATGCACTTGATGATGAAGAGGCTGGGCAATCTGGAAAAGCTGTAGAGGGTAAAGCTGAAGCAATCCCTGAATTAAAGACCCCATCCACAACACCTGAAATCGTTTTACGCAACAGCACTCATAAAGCAGGGCGAGGTGGCGATGTTTTGGTCGTTGGCGTGGATTCATTATTGACGCAGTTGGCGCGTTGCTGCCGGCCCGTTCCACCGGACTCGATTGCGGGATTTGTGACACAAGGTAGAGGCATTTCGATTCATCGTCGCTCCTGCAAAACCTTTAGAGGTTTGCTGGAGAGAGCGCCTGAGCGGGTCATTCAAACGGCTTGGACTGCTTCTGCTGCAGACCCAGTGGTCAATCAAGAGCAAAAACGCGTCTTTCCAGCTGATTTGGTGGTGACTGGCTTAGATCGCCCTGAGTTAATGCGGGAGCTCTTTGAAATTCTGACTAGGCAGGGGGTGCATGTGATCGATTTGCGAAAATCAGCCAAAAAAGGTCTTGCCCAGATCCTTTTAACGATTGAGGTGAAGGATTCTGAAGTGCTGCGAGTCGTGCAAAACAGCCTAGAAGAGGTCAAAGGGGTCACCCAAGTGCGCCGCCGGTGATAAACTCTATGGCTGTATAGGCTCGTAGCTCAGCTGGTTAGAGCACCACCTTGACATGGTGGGGGTCGTTGGTTCGAGTCCAATCGAGCCTACCAACGAATAAGACCCGAAAGAAGTGCTAATCATGGCTTCAAAGAGGCGCGGATGCCCCAAAGCTACCGCGCTTTCTTTTTGGGAAAGATGTCAGTAATGAAGTTCAGTAAATAAGATGGGGTCATCATGCTTGTAGTTACTCTGCCCGATGGATCAAAACGTGAGTTTGAGGCACCAGTTCGCGTTGCTGATGTTGCTCAAAGCATCGGTAGTGGTCTTGCAAAAGCTGCTTTAGGTGGCATCGTAGATGGCAAGATGGTTGATACCAGTTTTGTGATTGATAAAGACAGTCAATTAGCCATCATCACTGATAAAAGTCCTGAGGCGCTTGAGATTGTGCGTCACTCCACAGCGCACTTATTGGCTTACGCTGTAAAAGAATTATTTCCAGAAGCACAAGTCACTATTGGTCCAGTAATCGAGAATGGTTTTTACTATGACTTCTCTTATCACCGCCCATTTACTCCAGATGACTTAGTCGCTTTAGAAAAGAAAATGACTGAGCTCGCTAAAAAAGATGAGCCAGTGACTCGTACCGTAATGCCGCGCGATGACGCTGTCGAGTTTTTTAAGAAGCAAGGCGAAAACTACAAAGCAGAATTGATTGCCAGCATTCCACAGGGTGAGGATGTTTCTTTATATGCCGAAGGTAAGTTCACTGACCTTTGTCGCGGCCCACACGTGCCATCTACCGGCAAGCTCAAGGTATTTAAGCTCATGAAGCTGGCGGGTGCTTACTGGCGTGGCGATAGCAAGAATGAGATGCTGCAGCGTATTTACGGCACCGCATGGTTACGTAAAGAAGATCAAGATGCTTACTTACATATGCTTGAAGAGTCTGAGAAGCGTGATCACCGCCGTCTCGGTAAGCAACTTGATTTATTTCATTTTCAAGAAGAAGCTCCCGGTTTAATTTTCTGGCATCCAAAAGGTTGGTCCATTTGGCAAGAGGTTGAGCAATACATGCGTCGCGTGTATCAACAAGAAGGCTATCAAGAAGTTAAGGCGCCACAGATTTTGGATCGCGGCCTTTGGGAAAAATCAGGCCACTGGGAAAACTATAAAGAAAATATGTTCACGACGGAGTCGGAGAATCGTGCTTATGCATTAAAGCCGATGAACTGTCCTGGTCACGTACAAATTTATAACTCTGGCTTGCATAGCTATCGTGAGTTGCCATTACGTTTTGGTGAGTTTGGTCAATGCCACCGTAATGAACCATCAGGTGCATTGCATGGTTTGATGCGTGTGCGCGGCTTTACTCAAGACGATGGTCATATTTTCTGTACTGAAGATCAAATTCAATCTGAAGTAGCGGCATTTGATAAAGCAGTTCGTGCCGTGTATCAGGATTTTGGCTTTACCGAAGTGGCAGTAAAGCTGGCCTTACGTCCTACTAAGCGTGTAGGTGATGATGCTATTTGGGATAAAGCAGAGGAGGCTCTGCGTGGTGCACTCAAGGCTTCGGGCCAGGAATGGGAAGAACTGCCAGGCGAGGGCGCTTTTTATGGCCCTAAGATTGAATATCACCTGAAGGACTCGATTGGTCGTACTTGGCAGTGCGGCACGATTCAGGTGGATTTCTCAATGCCGGCCCGTTTAGGTGCTGAATATGTTGCTGAAGACAATGCACGCAAGACCCCAGTCATGCTCCATAGGGCAATTGTGGGCTCTTTAGAGCGTTTTATCGGTATTTTGATCGAAAACCACGCTGGAAACATGCCTGTTTGGCTGGCTCCAACCCAGGCTGTAGTCCTTAATATCTCCGGAAATTCTGCTGCATATGCACAACAAGTGCAGCAATTGCTGAAAAAACAAGGGTTTAGAGTGGAATCCGATTTGCGGAACGAGAAAATTACGTATAAAATACGCGAGCACGCATTACAGAAGACTCCATTTTTGCTAGTTGTAGGTGATAAAGAGTCTGAAAGCAATACGGTGGCCGTTCGTGCCCGTGGCGGAGTGGATTTAGGTGTAATGCCTCTTGATGCCTTCGTTGCCCGACTCCAGCAGGATATATCCCAGAAAGTCGGACCCGAGCTTAGCTAGGGTTAGAACGGTTTTTATTGTTTTTTTAAAGGAATTAAGAAGATCGCTACTGAAAAATTGCAGCGCATTAACCGGGAAATTACTGCTCCTGAAGTGCGTTTGATTGGAATTGATGGAGAGCCCATCGGTGTAGTTAAGTTGAGTGAAGCCTTGGCTTTGGCGGAAGAGAAAGAGACCGATTTGGTTGAAATTGCTCCGACGGCTGTGCCACCTGTAGTCCGCATCATGGACTTCGGCAAATTCAAATACCAAGAAGCCAAGCGGATGCATGAAGCTAAGCTGAAGCAAAAAGTCATTCAGGTGAAGGAAGTGAAGTTCCGCCCTGGTACTGATGATGGTGACTACGGTGTGAAGCTACGCAATCTAATCCGCTTTTTGGAAGATGGCGATAAGACAAAGATTACGCTGCGGTTTCGGGGTCGTGAAATGGCCCACCAAGAAATCGGAGTCAGAATGTTGGAACGTTTGAAGTTGGATCTCGTTGAATACGGCCAAGTCGAACAGTTTCCAAAGATGGAAGGCCGCCAGATGGTGATGGTATTGGCCCCCATTCGTAAGGCTAAGTAATCAGGCTAAACCTGGTTCTTATGTAGGGAGGTATCTGAGGTGAATAACTGAGGATGCCGGTAGTTTGAAGTGCTTCTGGGTACAGGAAGAGTAACCGTCGGTTACCACCTATGTTGCACAAGTAATTGAAGGGGTGCTTTATGCCCAAGATGAAGAGCAAGAGTAGCGCTAAAAAGCGCTTCACGGTTCGCGCAGGCGGAACGATTAAACGAGGACAGGCTTTCAAACGCCACATCCTCACCAAGAAGACCACAAAGAATAAGCGTCACCTACGTGGTACTACCGAAGTTGCGAAAGCTGACGTTAAGTCAATTCGCTCCATGCTTCCATACGCTTAACCTCAGACTAGATTAGGAGAAATAAATGCCAAGAGTCAAACGTGGGGTTACAGCAAGAGCCCGTCATAAGAAAATTACCGATGCCGCTACAGGTTACCGTGGCCGTCGTAAGAACGTATTCCGTATTGCTAAGCAAGCGGTTATGCGTGCTGGTCAATATGCATATCGTGACCGTCGCAATAAGAAACGTGTATTCCGCGCATTGTGGATTGCTCGTATCAATGCGGCAGTACGTCAACATGACATGACCTATAGCGTATTCATGAATGGTATGAAGAAAGCTGCGATCGAACTCGACCGCAAAGTACTTTCTGATATGGCCATTGCTGACAAAGCGGCTTTTGCTGCTTTGGTTACTCGGATCAAATCCGTAGTAAACGCTGCAGCTTAATCTTAGTTTTCTAAACTAAGCTGCAATGGTTTCTCTCGACCACATTGTCGAGGATGCTAAACGTGATTTCCTCGGGGCTGCCGATGCGGCAGCTCTAGAGGACGCGAAAGCCAAGTATCTCGGTAAGTCAGGTGTTCTCACTGAGCGTTTAAAAGCGCTTGGTGGAATGTCGCCTGATGAACGTAAGAGTGCTGGTGCCCAAATTAATCAAATCAAAACCCAAGTAGAAGCTGCATTACAGGAGCGTCGCCAAGCTTTAGCTGATGCCGTCTTGTTGCAACGTCTTGCAGCGGAGTCTATCGATGTTTCCTTGCCTGGCCGTGGCCAAGCAGTAGGTAGCTTGCATCCCGTGATGCGCACCTGGGAACGTGTTGAGGAGATCTTCCGCTCCATTGGTTTTGATGTTGCAGATGGCCCTGAGATTGAAACCGATTGGTTTAATTTCACAGCCTTAAATAGTCCTGAGAATCATCCTGCACGTTCAATGCAGGATACCTTTTATATCGATGGCAAGGATTCTAACGAGAAGCCCTTGCTATTGCGTACGCATACCAGCCCCATTCAGGTTCGTTATGCGAGCGAGCATGTTAAGAAGTACGCTAATGCAGATGTAATGCCGCCAATCAAAGTGATTGCGCCAGGCAGAACCTATCGTGTTGATAGCGACGCAACCCATTCACCAATGTTCCATCAAGTTGAAGGCTTGTGGATTGCTGAGAGTGTTTCGTTTGCAGACCTCAAAGGCGTATATACAGATTTCTTAAGAACCTTCTTTGAAACAAACGAGCTTAAGGTTCGTTTCCGACCTTCATATTTCCCATTCACTGAGCCATCGGCTGAGATTGATATGGCCTTCGGTAGCGGCAAACTTGCCGGCCGTTGGTTAGAGATCTCTGGAGCAGGGCAGGTTCATCCAAACGTCTTACGTAATATGGGTATCGACCCAGAGCGCTATACCGGCTTCGCATTTGGATCTGGTCTAGAACGCTTAACAATGCTGCGTTACGGCGTAGATGACTTGCGCCTCTTCTTTGAAAACGATCTGCGTTTCTTAGCGCAGTTCCCTGCATAAAAATATTATTACTACTTAACCTTAGATCGCGCTATGCAATTTTCTGAATCTTGGCTTCGTCAGTATGTAAACCCATCGCTTGATAGTGATGCGCTTGGTCATGCAATGACAATGGCTGGTTTAGAAGTTGAAGAGCAACATTCAGTAGCGCCTGCATTTACTAAGATCGTGATTGCGCAGATATTGTCTGCTGAGCAACATCCTGATGCAGACCGTTTACGTGTTTGTAAAGTAGACGCCGGTACTGGCCAAGAGTTACAAATTGTTTGTGGTGCGCCTAATGCGCGTGCCGGGATCAAAATTCCGTGCGCTATGGTTGGCGCTGAATTGCCTCCTGCTGAAGCCGGCGGCAAGCCATTCATGATCAAAGTAGGTAAGCTACGCGGTGTTGAAAGCCAAGGCATGTTGTGCTCTGGCCGTGAGATTGGTCTCGGCGATGATCACGAAGGCATCTTAGAGTTGCCAGCCGATGCGCCAGTTGGAAAAGATATTCGTGAATATCTGGATCTTGATGATCAAATCTTTGTTATTAAGTTAACCCCGAATAAAGCAGATTGCCTCTCATTAATGGGTATGGCAAGAGAAGTCTCTGCAATCACTGGCGCTGTGCTCTGCGCGCCTAAATGGACTCCACCAGCGGTATCAATAGAAGACAAGCGCAAAGTTACTGTAGAAGATAAACAGCTCTGTGGACGTTTTGCTGGTCGTGTGATTCGTGGCGTTAATCCTCAGGCTAAAACACCCGAGTGGATTGTGCAGCGTTTATCCCGCGCAGGTCAAAGAAGTATTTCTGCATTAGTAGATCTCTCTAACTATGTGATGTTAGAAATGGGTCAGCCAACACACGTATTTGATATTGATAAGTTAACTGGCGATATCACTGTTCGTTGGGCTAAAGCAGGCGAAACTCTTGAATTATTAAATGGTCAGACCGTGACTTTGCAGGGCCCCGACTCTGCAGGCAAGATGCAGGAAGCTGGCGTGGTTGCTGATCAGAATGGTCCGGTAGCTCTTGCGGGAATTATGGGCGGCAATCATTGCGCCGTATCTGATGACACCAAGAATATCTATGTTGAGGCTGCTTATTGGGTGCCATCAGCTATTCAGGGGCGTGCGCGTCGCTTTAATTTCAGTACCGATGCAGCTCATCGCTTTGAGCGCGGTGTAGATCCACAAAATACGGTTAATTGTCTAGAGTATCTCAGCGCCTTAATTATTGAGGTCTGCGGTGGCCAAGCTGGTCCAGTGGATGATCAAGTTTTAAATGTGCCTGAACGTAATCCAGTCAAAATGCGTTTGGCTAGAGCAGAAAAAGTAATTGGTATTCCACTAACAAATGAGGTGGTTGCTGATGTATTTCAGCGCCTTGGTTTTCAGTTTAAGCAAGAGGGTGATACTTTTGTCGTCACACCCCCAAGCTATCGTTTCGATATTGAGATCGAAGAAGATTTAATTGAAGAAGTCGCACGTATGTACGGCTTTGAAAACATTCCCGATCAACCGCCAGTAGCCTCATTGAAGATGAGTGCTAAAGCAGAAGCAAAACGCGGTGTGCATTTATTGCGCCAGCGTTTGGCTCTCCAAGGTTATCAAGAGGCGGTAAATTTTGGTTTCACAGATCTCGAAAGTGAAAAGCGTTTAACTGGCGCCACTGAAAAGGACATCATTGAAGTGCTAAATCCTATTGCTAGTCAATACGGTGTGATGCGCAGCACGCTTTGGGGTGGTTTGTTAAATAACCTCAAGGCGAATTTGAACCGTGGAGCAGGGCGTGTACGCCTGTTTGAGACTGGCCGTGTATTTAAGCGTGACGCGAATGCTCAAGAAGAAGCTGGCAAAGTGGCCGGGTTTCATCAGCCCCAGAAAATTGGTGGCCTAGCTTATGGATCTTTTGTTCCAGAGCAATGGGCTAATGCAACCCGTGCGGTTGATTTCTTTGATGTGAAGGGTGACCTGGAACGTGTTTTAGATCCCCTGCATTTTGTCACTGAAGCTGCACAGCACCCAGCATTACATCCGGGCCGCAGTGCGAAGATATTCTTGACTACAGCCAAGAATCGCATTGAAGTAGGATTCATCGGAGAGCTTCATCCTGGTTTGCAACAAGCGTATGAGTTGCCACAAGCGCCGGTGTTATTTGAATTAGACTTAGACCCTATTCGTGAGCTTGGCTTGCCGGTGCCTGAAGAGTTGAGTAAATTCCCTGCAGTGCAACGTGATTTGGCCTTGGTTGTGAAGCAAAGCGTTTCTGCGCAGTCCCTGTTAGATGTTATGGCTGCGAGCAAGCAAAATTTTGTGCGCAATATTGAACTCTTTGATGAATTCAAGCCTAAGGCTGGATCAAGCAGCATGGCAGATGATGAGAAGAGCTTGGCTTTTCGAGTAACCCTCTTAAACCCTAATGAGACATTGCAGGATCCCCAAATTGATGCAGTAATGGCTACTTTATTGGGCGCAGTAGAGAAAAAGTGCGCGGCCCGTTTGCGCTAGGTTTAATATTAGGCATAAATCAAATAATTAATTAGTTACCAAAGAGACAAGCAATGACTGAATTGATTTCTAACGACACCGTTACCAAGAATGAGCTATCCGAAGCCCTTTTTGATCAAGTTGGACTAAATAAGCGCGAAGCAAAAGATATGATCGATGCCTTTTTTGATCGTGTTGGCAAATCCCTTGAAGCGGGCGTAGAAGTTAAGATTTCCGGTTTTGGTAATTTTCAGTTGCGCAATAAATCGGCTCGTCCTGGCCGAAATCCAAAGACAGGTCAAATGATTCCGATTGCAGCTAGACGCGTAGTTACATTTCACGCCAGTCAAAAGCTTAAAGATGTAGTGGAGTCACATGCTCGAGAAAACCGAGTTTGATGCAAGCTCAGCGCTGCTGAGCTCTCAACTTCCCCCGATACCAGCAAAGCGCTATTTCACCATTGGTGAAGTTGCTGATCTTTGTGGTGTGCGCTCACACGTACTGCGTTATTGGGAGCAGGAGTTTGCTCAACTCAGCCCACAAAAGCGCCGCGGTAACCGTCGCTACTACCAGCATCATGAAGTGGTCTTGATCAGAAAGATTCGCTCTCTCCTCTATGAAGAGGGCTTCACGATTAGCGGTGCTCGTAATCGCCTTGAAGAGGCTCGTGGCGATCTCCGTCTGCGTGAAGAATTGCAAGCGGTTCTGCAGATTCTCTCTAAATAGTTACTGCTACAATTTTGCTTTCGTCGGGGCGTAGCGCAGCCTGGTAGCGTACATGCATGGGGTGCATGTGGTCGGAGGTTCAAATCCTCTCGCCCCGACCATTCAAACTAATCCCACTATCTCAAAGTACCATCTCCATGACAAGCGATACAAAACCCGTTGAATACTTTGGCCTCAAAATTCCTTTTTTGGCGCATTTGGGCGTAGTTCCTGAGTATGCGAAAGAGGGTAAGTCCCGTATTAGTCTTGACCTTAAGCCTGAGTATGAGAACAGCTTTGGTATTGCCCATGGCGGCGTCATCATGACACTCCTGGATTTTGCAATGGGGGCAGCAGCTAGGAGCATTTCCGAGGTTCCCTTGGGGGCTATGACAATTGATATGTCTGTCAGCTTCCTGCGTCCCAGCACCGGCAAGATAGTAGTGGAGGGCACTATCCTCAAGCCAGGAAAGACAATTAACTACTGCGAAGCCGTGGTTTTGAATGAAGCGGGGGAGATAACCGCCAAATCCAGCGGTACATTTATGCTCAGAGAATCAAAAACAGTTTAGTTAAATATAATATTTATAAAGATTATGTCTTTTATTAACCTGAGCTGATATAGCCCTAATAAGTATAGTTAATTATTCCGAATAATATATATTGCCTGATTGATTAATGTATATATAATCATCATCTAATATGGCTTATATAAGCCCTATAAAACAACCTATTATTCGGAGAGTGAAAAGAATATGTCTTCTTATAAAGAGCTTTTAGCCCAACGCGAGCAGTTGGATAAACAGATTAAAGAAGCAATTGCCCTTGAAAAGGCTGATGGCATTGCCAAGGCCAAAGTCATTATTGAGCAATATGGCTTAACTGCATCCGATCTATTTAGCCGTAAAGCCGGCGTAAAGAGCGCTGGCGGTAAAGTGGCTCCTAAATACCGTAATCCTTCAACAGGCGAAACCTGGACTGGTAGAGGTAAGGCGCCAAAGTGGATTGAAGGCAGAGATCGTAGTAGCTATTTGATCTAAGTGCTTGTTTTTATTAATTTTTATCACTAAAGGCCGCTGATAGCGGCCTTTTCTTGTGCTCCTTTCTTAATCTGAATTGCCCTCTAAGCGCACTTCCTAGCCAAAGCTTCTACAAATAGGGGTTCTAGTAACTCATGCCGACTACCATGAGGCCAGTTTGCCTCAGCCTCTGGATTGGTTGCGGGGTAGCCAATAATGAGTGGATTGAGGTCAATTAAGCCGTTTTCAAGCTCCTGTTTGATGCTTTCGCTCAAAGGATGCTTACCGCCAGAGTTCTCGTCTGCCAGTGCAACCACACCAGGGTGCAGTTTGATAAAACCTTCATCTACTAGAATAGGTATACGCTGTGTGTCCTTGTTTTTGCTCAAATAATGGATTAAATGGACTTGCTCTACAGGTGGAATAAGAGCATCTAAAAAGATCAAATCGGGGGCAATGGAAACAGCCTTCATTAAACCCTCTAGGCTGTCTACTGCCATTTCCATGTCTACTTTTAGCTGCCAGTCAGCAATGGACTCTAATAATTCTTGGCCATTCTCAGACCTTCTAAATATCCCCATGGCTACGCAGTTTTGCGTGGTCTTTTGACGCATAGCCCTTTTTCTCCGTTGTAATTGCTGTTCTAAAGAGCTGGCCAATATTCGTCTATGGCCGCCACGAGTTTTCCAAGCAATGAGTTCGCCTAATTCCACCATTTTCTGAACGGTGCCTAGGGAAACCTGTAAAACCTTGGCGCTTTGGCGAGTACTGAGATATTCCGTTTCTGGGGTAATTAATTTCATATTTCCCTTAATTTCATTTAATTGTTTGAAGATTTAGAGAATAAAAATCAAATTCATTTGAATCTGTCGGTAAACCTTTAAAGCGGGGTAGGAAAGTTCTTATTAATTCTCATTTATAGGGAGATACCCCAAAATTCCTTGAAATCAGGGAAAGCCCTTTATGTATCAATGGTCATTCGTGTTAAATTACACCTGTAGCACCAGTATTCGCACAGATCAATTCGCTAAACGGTAGAGCCGTGTAACGAATGGTTTTAACCACAGTTTTTATTCGGGAAACCCGATGAAAGGTGAGCATCATGATGCAGGATCAAAGAGATAACTCCTATCTCTTCGGCGGAAACGCACCCTACGTAGAGGAACTCTACGAATCCTACTTGCACGATCCAGCTTCGGTAGCTGATCATTGGCGAGATTATTTTGATAACGTGAAACAGGTTCCTGCGGTTGACGGTTCATCTCGAACTGACATTGCCCATGCACCTATTGTTGCTTCATTTGCTGAGCGCGCTAAGCAAGGTCCAATCAGAACGATTTCTGATTCGGCTGACTCAGAGATGGGCCGCAAACGCGTTGCTGTTCAGCAGTTAATTGCCGCGTATCGTAACGTCGGCAATCGCTGGGCAAACTTAGATCCATTAAAGCGGACAGAGCGCCAGGATATTCCTGAGTTAGATCCCGCTTTCTATGGCTTTACTGATGGCGATATGGATATCGTCTTCAATACAAGTAATACATTCTTCGGTAGAAACGAAATGTCCTTGCGCGATTTGCTCCAAGCATTGCGCGAGACATATTGCGGCACGATCGGTGTCGAGTTTATGTTTATTGCCGACCAGAAGATTAAGAAGTGGTGGCAAGAAAAATTAGAGTCTATTCGCTCAACCCCACAATTTAATGTGGATGAGAAGCGTCAAATCTTGGATCGCGTAACTGCTGCTGAAGGCTTAGAGCGTTACCTCCAAGCTAAATATGTTGGTCAAAAGCGCTTCTCCCTTGAGGGTGGCGAAAGCTTTATTGCCTGTATGGATGAGTTGGTCCGTGACTCAGGTAATAAAGGTATTCAGGAAATCGTGATTGGTATGGCTCACCGTGGTCGTCTCAATGTATTGGTCAACACTTTGGGCAAAATGCCTAAGGACTTGTTTGCTGAGTTTGAGCACAAGGGACCGGAAACATTGCCTGCGGGTGACGTTAAATATCACCAAGGTTTCTCAAGCGATATTTCTACTCCTGGCGGTCCGGTTCACTTGTCATTGGCATTTAACCCATCCCATTTAGAGATCGTTAACCCAGTAGTTGAGGGTTCTGCACGTGCTCGTATGGAGCGTCGCGGCGATATGTTGGGTATGCAAGTGATGCCAGTGTTGGTTCACGGTGATGCTGCGATTGCAGGTCAGGGCGTGATGCAAGAAACATTAGCAATGTCAGAAGTTCGCGGTTATTCCACGGGCGGCACAATGCACATTGTGATTAATAACCAAATTGGTTTCACGACCTCAGATCCACGTGACTTGCGTTCAAGCTTGTATTGCACGGACATCATGAAGATTGTGGATGCTCCGGTATTGCACGTGAATGGCGACGATCCTGAAGCTGTAGTGTTGGCGACTAAGTTAGCTGTTGAGTTCCGCATGAAGTTCCATAAGGACGTTGCGGTTGACATCATCTGCTTCCGTAAATTAGGTCACAACGAGCAAGATACGCCTGCAATGACACAGCCCTTGATGTACAAAATCATTGCCGCACATCCTGGCACACGCAAGCTGTATGCTGATAAATTAGAAACTCAAGGCGCATTGCCTGCCGGTACTGGTGACCTCATGGTCAAAGAGTACCGCGCCGCAATGGACGAAGGTAAGCAAACCTCCGATCCAGTGTTAAGCAACTTCAAAGGCAAGTTTGCAGTTGATTGGTCTCCGTTCTTGAATAAGAAGTGGACCGATGAAGCCGATACAGCGATTCCATTAACAGAGTGGAAGCGCTTGGCTGAGAAGATTTCTACTATTCCCGAAGGTTTCAAGGCTCATCCATTGGTTGCTAAGGTCTATAACGACCGTGCTGCCATGGGTCGTGGTGAGGTGAATGTGGATTGGGGTATGGGCGAGCATATGGCTTTCGCATCCCTAGTTGCTAGCGGCTACCCAGTGCGTTTATCTGGCGAAGATAGCGGACGTGGAACCTTTACCCACCGTCATGCGGTGTTGCATGAGCAAAACCGTGAGAAATGGGATACCGGTACTTATGTCGCTCTTCAGCATGTCACTAAAGATCAAGCACCGTTTGTGGTAATTGACTCGATTCTTTCTGAAGAGGCTGTGCTGGGTTTTGAATACGGCTATGCCGCTGCAGAACCAAACACCTTAACGATTTGGGAGGCCCAGTTCGGCGACTTCGCTAACGGCGCTCAAGTGGTGATTGACCAGTTCATCGCCTCTGGTGAGGTGAAGTGGGGTCGTGCGAACGGTTTGGTCATGATGTTGCCGCATGGTTACGAAGGTCAAGGTCCAGAGCATTCTTCTGCACGTCTTGAACGTTTTATGCAGTTATGTGCAGATACTAATATGCAAGTGATTCAGCCGACTACTGCGGCGCAGATCTTCCACGTGTTGCGTCGTCAAATGATTCGTCAGTTCCGCAAGCCGCTGATCTTGATGACTCCTAAATCATTGTTGCGTAACAAAGAAGCCGCATCCCCTTTATCTGAATTTACTAAAGGCGGCTTCCAGACCATCATTGGTGAACGTGATGATTCTATTGATGCGAAGCAGGTTACTCGATTAGTCATGTGTTCTGGCAAGGTCTATTACGACTTGGTTAAGCAGCGCGCTGAGAAGAAGATTGCTGATGTAGCGATCATTCGCTTAGAGCAGTTATATCCATTCCCGCACAAAGCATTGACTGCTGAGTTGAAGAAGTATCCAAAGCTGGAAGAGGTTGTATGGTGTCAGGACGAGCCACAAAATCAAGGCGCTTGGTTCTTTGTCCAGCACAACATCTTGGAAAATATGTCTGATGGTATGAAGTTGGGATATGCAGGCCGTCCTGCATCAGCATCACCAGCTTGTGGTTATGCCCATCTCCACCAAGAACAGCAGAAGTCTCTACTGAATGCGGCATTTGCCAAACTCAAAGGTTACGTGATCACGAAATAATCGTCTTCATAATTCAATATACACACATACATATAAACAGGATTAATCATGGCTATTTTCGAAGTTAAAGTTCCACAACTCTCAGAGTCAGTTGCTGAAGCAACTTTGTTGCAATGGAAAAAGAAGGTTGGTGACGCTGTTGGTCAAGACGAGATCTTGATCGAAATCGAAACAGACAAAGTTGTTCTCGAAGTTCCAGCGCCTTCCGCTGGTGTTTTGACAGAAATCGTTGTTGCTGACGGTGGTACCGTTATTGCTGAGCAATTGATTGCAAAGATTGATAGCACTGCTGTTGCCGCTGCCGCGCCCGCACCAGCTGCTGCTCCTGCAGCAGCCCCAGCAAAAGCAGCCGCCGCTCCTGCCGCTAAAGCTGGCGCAGCAGCAGCTCCTTCAGCCGCGAAAATTCTTGCAGAGAAGGGTGTCGACGCTGGTCAAGTTGCTGGTTCAGGACGTGATGGCCGTATTACCAAGGGTGATGCATTGAATGCTTCTGCAGTCGGTACTAAATCTGCTGCATTGCCAAGCGCGCCAGTTCCAATGGGTGATCGCCCAGAAGAGCGTGTACCAATGAGCCGTTTGCGTGCTCGTATTGCTGAGCGTTTACTTGAGTCCCAAGCTAACAACGCCATCTTGACTACATTCAATGAAGTCAACATGGCTCCAGTAATCGCTATGCGTAATAAGTACAAAGATCAATTTGAAAAAGTCCATGGCGTGAAGTTGGGCTTCATGTCTTTCTTCGTTAAAGCAGCTACACATGCTTTGAAGAAATTCCCACTCTTGAATGCTTCGGTTGATGGCAATGACATCGTTTACCACGGTTACTTTGATATCGGTATTGCAGTAAGCTCACCACGTGGCTTGGTGGTTCCGATTTTGCGTGACGTTGACCAAATGAATTTGGCTGACATTGAGAAGAAAATTGCTGAATTCGGTGCCAAGGCTCGCGATGGCAAATTGTCGATTGAAGAGTTGACTGGCGGTACTTTCTCCATTTCTAACGGCGGCGTATTCGGATCGATGTTGTCTACTCCGATTATCAACCCACCGCAATCCGCTATTTTGGGTATTCATGCAACTAAAGATCGTGCTGTTGTTGAAAACGGCCAAGTAGTTGTTCGTCCAATCAACTATCTTGCTTTGTCATACGACCACCGCATTATTGACGGTCGTGAGGCTGTGCTTGGTTTAGTTGCCATGAAGGATGCTTTAGAAGATCCTTCACGTCTTCTCCTTGATTTGTAAGAAGGGAAGATCATGAGCCAAGCTTTTGACGTAGTAGTAATTGGTGCTGGCCCTGGTGGCTACATCGCCGCAATTCGTGCAGCGCAACTGGGTTTTAAGGTTGCCTGTGCTGAATCGAGTTCCTATGATGATCCAAAAGGTGAGACACGTTTGGGCGGTACCTGCTTAAACGTGGGTTGTATTCCGTCTAAGGCATTATTGGCATCTTCCGAAGAATTCGAAAAGATCAGCCATCATGCTGCAGATCATGGCATTAAAGTGGGTGCTGTAAGCATCGACTCTAAAAAGATGATCGCTCGTAAGGATGACATCGTTACGAAAATGACTGGTGGCATTCAGTACCTGTTCCGGAAAAACAAAATCACTTTGTTAAAAGGCCATGCTTCATTCGAAGGTAAGAATGCCGATGGTTATCAAGTAAAGATTGACGGCAAAGACAAAGAAACGGTTACTGCAAAGAATGTAATCATTGCTACCGGCTCTAAAGCGCGTCACCTCCCTAGTATCGCTGTAGATAACGTCTTGATTTGCGATAACGAAGGTGCGCTCAAGTTTGACTCCGCCCCTAAGAAATTAGGCGTTATTGGTGCAGGTGTGATCGGCTTAGAGTTGGGCTCCGTATGGCGCCGTCTCGGTGCTGAAGTGACTGTGCTCGAAGCTATGCCTTCATTCTTAGGCGCTTGTGATATCGGTATTGCTAAAGAAGCTCAAAAGCTTTTTGCTAAGCAAGGCTTAGATATTCATACTGGCGTGAAGATTGGTGATGTTAAAGCCGACAAGAAGGGTGTAGTGGTTAATTACACCGATAGCGCTGGTAAGGCTGCTAAGTTGGAATGTGAGCGCTTAATTGTTTCCGTTGGTCGTGTACCTAACACCGACAAATTGGGATTAGACAAGATTGGCCTTAAAGTGGATGAGCGCGGCTTCGTTCCAATTGATGATCACACTTGTGCTACTGCTGCGCCTGGCGTCTATGCTGTTGGTGACGTAGTACGCGGCCCTATGTTGGCACACAAAGCAGAGGACGAAGGCGTCTTGGTTGCCGAAGTGATTGCCGGTCAAAAGCCTCATATCGATTACAACTGCATTCCTTGGGTTATCTATACCGATCCTGAAATTGCCTGGGTTGGTAAGACTGAACAAGCGCTTAAAGAGGCTGGTATTGCTTATAAGGCAGGTCAGTTCCCATTTGCTGCTAACGGCCGTGCACTGGGTATGGGCCGTGCTGATGGTTTTATCAAAGTGTTAGCGGATGCTAAGACTGATGAGATTCTTGGCGTACATATTATTGGTGCCAATGCTTCCGACTTAATTGCTGAAGCAGCGGTTGCAATGGAATTCAAAGCAGCAGCAGAAGATATTGCTCGTATCTGTCATGCACATCCAAGTTTGTCTGAAGTGATGCGCGAAGCAGCATTGGCGACAGACTCACGTGCATTAAATATGTAATTGAAAACCATTGAGTTTTACCAACAAGAGTTAAAGGCGCGCGGGTATCAAAGTGATCCCGCGCAGCTTCGTGCCGTAGAGCGTCTTCAGGAATGTGAAGATCAATGGATTGCTTATAAAGAAATCCGCAGCAATACTTTCAAGAAAAAAATATTTAAACCAACGCTTCCCCGCGGTATTTACCTATGGGGTGGGGTAGGTCGCGGTAAATCCTTCTTGATGGACTGCTTTTATGCGGCCTCACCATTAGAAAAGAAAATTCGCATTCATTTTCATGAGTTCATGCGTGAAGTCCATCGTGAATTACATGAGCTATCGGGTTTGTCGGATCCGCTGGATGAGCTAGCAAAACGCATTTCAAATCGTTATCGCCTCATTTGTTTTGATGAGTTTCACATCAACGACATCGCTGATGCGATGATTCTCTATCGATTGCTTAGTGCACTTTTTGCGGACCGTGTGCAGTTTGTGATGACATCGAACTATCGTCCAGATCAGCTCTATCCGAATGGCTTACATCGAGATCGATTGATTCCTGCAATTAAGTTGTTGGAAGAAAAGCTTGATGTTTTGAATGTAGATGCAGGCAATGATTACCGCCGGGTTCAAATGGCGCAAGTCGAGGCCTATCTCACTCCGGCCAATGCGGAGACGCAAGCAACGCTCGGTCAAATGTTTCAAACCTTAATTGGCAATCAAAAAGAAGCGCGTAATCCAGTTCTCAATATTGAGAACCGTGAGTTACGACCGCTTCACATGGCTGACGGTGTAGTTTGGTTCGACTTCAAAACTTTGTGTTGCGGTCCACGCTCACAAAATGATTACTTAGAGATTGCGAACCAGTTTCATACGGTGATTTTGTCTGGGGTGCCCTATATGCCCCCAAGAATGACAAATGAAGCTCGCCGCTTTATTTGGCTAATCGACGTCTTGTATGACCACAAGATTAAGTTAATCATGTCTGCTGAGGTCCCAGCCCCAGATTTGTACACTGAGGGCCAAATTACGGCTGAATTCTCTCGAACCGTTTCCCGTTTGATTGAGATGCAGTCTCGTGACTACCTAGATGCACCGCGCCGGGTAATTGACACCAGCTTGACCTAAAATAGGGTTATGAGCAGCTTTTCACCCCTAAACGCCGACTTGCATTGCCATTCAGTGATTTCTGATGGCACTTTGACGCCCGAACAATTAGCGGAGCGTGCTAAAGCCAATGGAGTGCATTTGTGGGCCCTGACCGATCATGATGAGTTGGGCGGTCAGAAACGTGCTCGAGAAGCAGCAAGCGCATTAAACATCGATTACCTTGCTGGTGTAGAAATTTCTGTCACTTGGATGGGTGAGACGATTCATATTGTTGGCCTTGGAATTGATGCTGAGCATGCTGGCATCATCGAAGGACTTCGTTGCACTCGTGATGGCCGAGGTAATCGCGCCAAACTGATGGCAGAACAGTTACTCAAAGCAGGTATACCTGGCGCTTATGAGGGCGCACTTCATTTTGCAGGCAATCATGATTTGATTTCAAGAACACACTTTGCGCGTTTCTTAGTAGAGCAGGGCGTATGTCGCAATACCGAGCACGTATTTAAAAATTATTTAATTGAAGGTAAACCAGGATATGTACCTCATCAGTGGGCTACCCTAGATGACGCTGTTAGCTGGATTAAATCAGCAGGTGGTGTAGCGGTGATTGCCCATCCTGGCCGCTACAGTAGACTCAATGCCATGCAAATGGACGAGCTCTATAAACACTTCAAGGATATTGGTGGCCTAGCAATTGAGGTGATTACGGGTAGCCATAGCCCTGACCAATACAAAACCTTTGCAAAGATTGCGCAGCAATATGGCTTTTTAGCCTCTCGTGGCTCCGATTTTCATGACCCAAGCGAGAGTCATATAGATTTAGGCAATTTGCCGCACTTACCGGATCACCTCACGCCAGTATGGTCTGCATTTCATTAAACGATTAATTCATTAACTCCATCATTACTTAACCACTTAGAAAAAGAATACAGATGTTTGCTGAACGCGTTCTCTCTGGCATGCGACCAACCGGTAGCTTGCACTTGGGTCACTACCATGGTGTATTAAAGAACTGGGTGCGCTTGCAGTCCGAGTATCCATGCTTCTTTTTTGTGGCAGATTGGCATGCATTAACTACGCACTACGAGACTCCGGATGTCATTGAGCAGTCAGTATGGGAGATGGTGATTGATTGGTTGGCAACGGGCGTTGATCCAAATCAGGCGACCTTGTTCATTCAAAGTAAAGTACCTGAGCACGCCGAACTTTTTCTATTACTCTCCATGGGAACCCCGCTGGGCTGGCTTGAGCGGGTACCCACCTATAAAGATCAAATTGAGAAACTCAAGGAAAAGGATCTCCAAACTTATGGTTTCTTGGGTTATCCATTGCTACAGGCGGCCGATATATTGATGTATCGCGCACAGTTGGTTCCGGTTGGTGAAGATCAGGTGCCACACGTAGAGATGACTCGTGAAGTAGCGCGCCGCTTTAATTATTTATACGGACGCGAGCCCGGCTTTGAAGAAAAAGCCTTAGAGGCAGTTAAAAAATTAGGCAGCAAACGCGCCAAGATGTATGCGGAATTACGAGTGGCATTTCAAGAGCGTGGTGATGATGAGGCGTTGGAGCAAGCTAAAGCATTGCTGCAAGAAGCGCAGAGTTTATCGATGGCTGATCGCGAAAGACTCTTTGGCTTTTTAGAAGGTGCCCGCAAAATTATTCTGCCTGAGCCACAAGCACTTCTCACAACGGCATCACGTATGCCTGGTATCGATGGTCAGAAGATGTCTAAGTCTTACGGCAATACCATCAGCATTCGTGAAAATCCCGAAGATGTTATTAAGAAGATTCGTACGATGCCAACTGATCCAGCCCGCGTCCGAAGAACCGACGCCGGAGATCCAGCACGTTGCCCGGTATGGCAACTGCATACTGTTTACTCCAATGAGGAAACAAAACAATGGGTTGATAAGGGTTGTAAATCCGCTGGTATTGGGTGCCTCGAGTGCAAGCAACCGGTAATTGATTCAATTTTGGCTGAGCAACAACCGATGTTTGAACGTGCGCAGAAGTATTTGGATGATCCTAGTTTGCTGCGTTCCATCATTGCCGATGGTTGCGACAAAGCACGCAAGGTTGCCCAGGAAACCATGCGCGAGGTTCGCGAAGCAATGGGCCTTGCTTACGATTGAGTCTTGATCTTGCCTAACCCGCATGATGCCATTTTGAATGCCTCTCCTTGGGTAAGGAGATTTGCGCCCCTCATTCAAGTGGATGGAGTGGTGCTAGATTTAGCTTGCGGATCAGGTCGACATTCTGAGTTATTGGCAAGCATGGGTCATGATGTCTTGGCGGTTGATCAAGATGTCACAGCAATAGGTTCTGTTGGTAACCCTTTAATCACCCCAAAGCATCTCAATCTTGAACAGGCTGATTGGCCTCTGATAGGTTCAGAGTTCAGTGCGATCGTAGTGACAAACTACCTCTATCGACCGCACTTAGACCAATTACCCAAAATGCTGCAAAAGGGTGGTGTTTTGATCTACGAAACCTTCGCCCTGGGAAATGGGGAATTTGGTAAGCCATCCAACCCCAATTTCCTGCTAAATCCAGGGGAATTGCTCGCTTTTGCCTCTCGTCATGGTCTTAAGGTAGTGGCTTATGAGGATATTTACGTAGATCAACCCAAACCAGCCATGGTTCAGCGCCTATGCGCAGTAAAAGGTGAGCTAAAACAGCGCATTCCGTTACAATTTCAGGGTTAAGACAGCTAAAAATCGGTGCATATTCGGTGACAAATACAGCTCATTCCAAAGGTAGCAAAAAGCCCATCGCTGGCAGTATGCCGGCTATCGTGACTCCCATGTTCGAAGATGGCAGCTTGGATTATGCTAGCTTGCGTTCCTTGTTGGATTGGCATGTGTCTGAAGGCACTGACGGCATTGTGATTGTTGGCACTAGCGGTGAGTCTCCAACAGTTTCTGTTGAAGAGCACTGTGAGCTCATTCGTGTGACAGTGGAGCAGATTGCTGGACGCATTCCAGTGATTGCTGGTACCGGCGGTAACTCTACGATTGAAGCGATTGAATTAACTAAATTTGCTAAGCAGGTTGGCGCAGATGCCAGCTTGCAGGTGGTACCGTATTACAACAAGCCAACGCAAGATGGCATGTTTGCTCACTTTAAAAAGATTGCAGAGTCGGTGGATTTGCCAGTGATTTTGTATAACGTCCCCGGCAGAACGGTTGCTGATTTGGCTGGCGACACGGTGGTCCGTTTAGCGGGTGTGCCAGGCATTATTGGTATTAAAGAAGCAACAGGTAGCCTAGAGCGTGGCACCTTATTGATTAATGATCTCAAGCGTGCTGGCCATCAAGACTTCTCTGTATTTTCGGGCGACGATCTGACTGCGGCCATGTTGATGTTGATGGGTGGCAAGGGCAATATTTCTGTCACGGCTAATATTGCTCCGCGTTTGATGCATGAGCTCTGCGTAGCCGCCATGTCAGATGATGTGAAAAGAACCCGTGAAATTCAATATCAACTGATTGCAGTCCATAAAGCTATGTTCACAGAGGCTAACCCAATCCCCGTGAAGTGGGCATTGCATGAGATGGGCAAGATTACTGCTGGCATTCGTTTGCCATTAACACCTTTAAGCAATTCCTTGCGCGAGCCTTTGAAGGCAGCGTTAAAACAGGCCAACCTATTATGATGAATTTGCTCAAACTATCCCGTCGATATTTATCGATTCTCTCTTTAATTGTTATTGCTTCTACTGCATTGACTGCTTGTAAGTCAGTTACGAGTAGCGATACCGTTGACTACAAGAGTGCAGGTGCAGTGCGCGGTCCCAATTTGTCATACCCGCCAGACTTAATCACGGCGCAGGCGGATCGCCGCTACATCGTTCAGGACGGTACAGCGACGATGTCTGAATACAATTCTGCCGTTAAGAAATCGACGCAGATGCGTAGCAACGTCATGACGGGTATTCCTGGCATGCGAATAGCGCGTGATGGTGAACGTCGTTGGTTGGTAGTGGAAAAACCAGCTCCTGAGCTCTACCCACAAGTAAAAGATTTCTGGCAAGAGAATGGCTTCTTGTTGGTAATCGATTCGCCATCAACCGGCATTATGGAAACCGACTGGGCAGAAAATCGCGCAAAGATTGCACAAGATTGGATTCGCTCAACTATTGGCGGTGCAATCGACTCTATTTATGACACTGGTGAACGCGATAAATACAAAACTCGTCTTGAGGTATCTAAGCCAGGCGAGACAGAAATTTATATTACTCAGCGCGGCGCGATTGAGAAATGTACAACCGACGCTACAGGCGCTTGTTTATCTACTATTTGGACTCCTCGCCCTAACGACCCAGAATTGGAAGCTGTATTTTTGGCTCGTTTGATGGAGCGCTTAGGCATGACGCAAGAGCAGGCTAAAGCAATGGTTGCAGTGCCTCTTGGTCCTAAAACGCCTAAAGCGAAGTTTGTTCAAGAGGGTACTAACCAAGCCTATATCGAGCTCAGCGCTGGCTTTGATCGCTCTTGGCGTGATGTAGGATTGGCTCTGGATCGCTCTAACTTCACGGTTGAGGATCGAAATCGTTCAACTGGTGTTTACTATGTTCGATACGTGAATCCTAAAGATTTGGGCGATACCAAAGGCTTCTTCTCCAATCTCTTTAGCAGTAAAGATGAATCTGGTATGAAGGCCAAAAAATATCAGGTGCTTGTGAAGAATACTGGTGAGAATTCTGCAAATGTTTATGTACAGAACGCGGATGGCAAACCAGAAAATACGCCTGCTGGTTATCAATTGCTGACTTTGTTAACAGAGCAACTAACAAAGTAGTGGTTTTTGAAGGCAAATAAAAAAGCCGCTTTTCAGCGGCTTTTTTTCTTCATGAAGAAGATTACTTCTTAGCGTCGGCAGCAGGAGCAGCTGGAGCTGGAGCAGCAGCAGGAGCTTCAGCAGCAGGTGCAGCTGGAGTAGCAGCAGCTTCAGCAGGTTTTGCTTCTTCTTTTTTACCGCAAGCGGCCAAGGCCATTGCTAACATAGCAGCGAATACGAGTGACTTCTTCATTTGTAAATTCCTTTAAAAAAATTAATAACAATTACCGGTAATTGTTCTTTGGATATACCGAGGGAATGCCCCTAAGTAGTTTCCAATAAATATTATATCCATCTCCGTATTCAGTGTTCAAAAACCAACCATCCGGCTAAATAAGCCTCATAAAGGCTGGATTGATCAGGCTGTTTGAGCCTGCCCACCCTGAGTTCTTTATGTGCCGAGAGGGTCTGCCAGGCCGAAAGAATAGCTGGAGCTTGTCCCTGGGTCATGGATTCTCCGTTGCAATACACCTGTTTTCCAAGGCTTAAAATACGGGTTTGTGGATGGGGGAGAAGTCTGCTAGCCCCAAGTTTTCTAAGGAATGCATTCGGTTTTAGGGGTGTATCGGGGGCGTCAAAAAGGGCTTGTTGTTTGGGTTCTGATAGATAGGCAGTAATCCCGGGTAGAAATCCATCAATTTTGTCTAGTTTCAGCTCTTTGAGTTTTGAGTCTAGCTGTTTGATGAGCTCTTCCGGCAATTGCTCTGCACTATGGGTTGCACCTTGTTTAGGATCTGCAAACTTGCTCTCTAGGGCGGGAATATTCTCCAAAGATTCTGCTAGGCGCCACAAACCTTCTTGCAGTAATTCTTTAAAGCTGGGGGAGCGAAATCCAACAGACCATGTTTGGCAACCCGCATCTAGCGCAATACCATCATGAGCAACATGTGGCGGTAGATACAACATATCGCCAGGCTCTAGCGTCCACTCCCGCTCAGGCTTAAAGTTACGCAGAATTTTTAGCGGTAGATTAGGGTTGAGGCTCAGATCTTTTTGTTCTGAAATTTTCCACTGCCTTCTACCAGACATTTGAATCAGGAAGACGTCGTAAGAATCAAAGTGGGGGCCAACACCGCCTCCAATACCAGCAATGCTAATCATTAAGTCATCTAAGCGCGTATCAGGAATAAAGCGGAACCAGGACAGAATGTTTGCAGCTGCTGGATGATGTGCCTCCATTCCTTGAAGCAATAAAGTCCAGTCGGGCTTGTTGATCGATGGAATTGCCCTTTTAGAAAACGGTCCGCTATCAAAGCTCCATGGATTGGCTTTAACCAAGCGTGCCTCTACCTCATCTTGTAGAGCAAATTTGAGTAACTCTTTGGTGGGAATAGGGCTATCCAAGGACCCACCTTTGTTGGCCGAAAGGGCAAATGCCGGAATCGCCCTGCGTATGAGAAGGGGCTTTTTATGCCAATACCGCGCCATGAACTGGTCTGGGCTAATACCCCCAAATAAGGCCCAGGGCTCGCCTAAAGGGAGCTTTGAGGGAGCCCGAGGTGGCTCATAGGGTTTGCTCAAGTAAAATGAGGTCATAAAGTAAAAAGCTGTTTAGAAACTGATTAAAAACGAATGTTCGACAAATTCCACATGAAGATTGAAAAAAATACCATCGTATCCCTTCGCTATAAGTTAACCGATGCGCAAAATAATGTCATCGAGGAGCCCGATGCTCCGATGGTATACCTGCACGGTGGTTATGAAGGTACTTTTCCTAAAATCGAGACTCTGCTTGATGGCCAAGATATTGGTTATGAGGCAACGATTCAGCTAGAGCCTAGTGAAGCCTTTGGTGAATATGATCCTGAGTTGTTAAAGATCGAGCCACGTACCCGTTTCCCGGAGCCTTTAGAAGTGGGGATGCAGTTTGAAGGCGTGCCTGATGCGGATGAAGATGCGACTGTGCATGATTCTGAAGATGATGAACCTTTAATCTATACCGTTACGGATGTTGCAGACAGTCAAGTGGTGTTAGATGGTAATCATCCGTTAGCAGGCATGGCGTTACGTTTTTGGGTTCAAGTGGAAGATGTTCGCGCAGCTACTGATGATGAAATTGAAAATCGTCATCCAGAAGGTGGCGAAAGTTTTTCTTTTGGGATGCCTAATGATGAGGGCGATGATGAAGATGAAGAATTTCCAGGTGGCGCATTAGGTGGTGATAGCGCTGGCCCACGTACTCTGCATTAATTCAAAACCAAACTCGAATAAAAAAGGAATAGCATGTGAACTGACCCACAAAAGTTGGACATCAAATCCAACTCAAAAGGGTCAGTCTCATGTCCAAATACAGCAAAGACTTTAAGCTAGAAGTCATTCATCACTATCTGTCAGGTAAAGAAGGATTTACCGC
>NZ_JACVPX010000007.1 GCF_018881655.1 Polynucleobacter sp. Tro8-14-1 | reverse complement strand
GCGGTAAATCCTTCTTTACCTGACAGATAGTGATGAATGACTTCTAGCTTAAAGTCTTTGCTGTATTTGGACATGAGACTGACCCTTTTGAGTTGGATTTGATGTCCAACTTTTGTGGGTCAGTTCATGGGGTGCCTTTTTTATTACCAATCACGGTACTGAGTATTGCGTTACGCCGGCAAACCTTTTTCATCAAATACGCCCTCAAACAATGGGGAGCTTAAATAACGTTCAGCAGTATCAGGCAGTACAACCACAATCGTTTTTCCTGCGTATTCAGGCTTTTTGGCCAAACGAACAGCTACCGCAGCTGCTGCGCCACAGGAGATGCCAACCAAAATACCCTCTTCTTTAGCTATGCGGCGAGCAAATTCAATAGCTTCTTCATTACTCACTTGCTCAACTTTATCTACTACCGATAAATCCAGATTGTCTGGAATAAAGCCAGCACCAATGCCCTGAATCTTATGAGGTGCAGGTTTAATTTCTTCGCCATTTAACTTCTGCGTAATCACTGGGCTTGTAGTCGGCTCAACTGCTACCACTTCAATATTTTTCTTTTTAACATTTTTAATGTAACGACCTACACCAGTAATCGTTCCACCAGTACCAACACCAGCGACGAACACATCAATCTTGCCATCAGTGTCTTCCCAGATTTCTGGGCCAGTCGTCTTCTCATGAATTGCAGGATTAGATGGATTGCTAAATTGCTGAAGCAATACATATTTAGAGTCAGATGCCGCAATTTCTTTAGCCTTAGCAACAGCGCCATTCATTCCTTTGGGGCCTTCAGTTAAAACAATTTTCGCACCTAAGGCAGTGAGCAATTTGCGACGCTCAATACTCATGGTCTCTGGCATGGTTAGCGTCAAAGGAATACCGCGCGCTGCTGCCACGAAGGCTAAAGCAATACCAGTATTGCCACTAGTAGGCTCCACAAGTTCTTTGCCAGGACCGAGAAGGCCTTTGTCTTGAGCATCGTTAATCATGGCAACACCTATACGGCACTTAACGGAGTAGGCAGGATTACGACCTTCAATCTTGGCCAGAACAGTCGCTTTAGCGCCATCCGTTACGCGATTTAAACGCACTAAAGGTGTCTTGCCAATGGTTTGGGAGTTATCGGTAAAGTAAGTCATATTAATTCCTACAGAAAAAGAAAAGACAGCTGAAATATCTTTATATCTTATGGCATGACCCTATTTTTGTAAAACAAGCTATGCGCATAAGCTAATTACTAAAAACACTATTGATATCCCCCAACCCGCCATCTTTAAGAATTAGAATTAATTACGTTAAAAATTCATGGCAGCCAAAGACTTAATGCACACCTCACGACGAAGTCTCCTCAAATCGCTTTTATCCATAGCGGTAATTTCAGCTAGCCCACTCATTGCGAGAGCAAATACGCCTTGGCCAAATAGACCTATCAAATTGGTTGTGCCCGCACCACCTGGTGGAAGCCTTGATATTCTTGCGCGAACAGTTGCAAAAGAATTAACAACCAGACTAAATCAGACCGTCATGGTTGAAAATATGCCCGGTGGCGGCAGCAATATTGCATTTGGTTATGTTGCCAAAGCAGCACCCGATGGCTATACCTTGCTAGTAGGCTGGGATAGTCTTGCGATTAATCCAGCTCTTTATCCTTCGCTTCCGTATAAATTAGATCAATTTGCACCCATTTCACTTGCCATCACTGCACCGCAAGTATTGGTCGTCGGCACCAAGCTCCCCGTGAAAAATTTGAAGACTTTTATTGAAGTAGCCAGAAGAGATCCCAATGGACTCAGTATGGCCAATGCAGGAAATGGGAGCCCAGGCCACCTCGCAGCTGCACTACTTGAATCAAAAGCAGAGATTAAATTTAACAATATCCCCTACAAAGGCGGTGCTCCAGCAGTAGCAGATTTACTGGCGGGACATGTTGATGCATTAATGGTTACCTTGGCAGCAGCTCTGCCACATATTCAATCAGGCAGACTGACTGCTTTGGGTGTGAGTTCTGCAAAGAGATCCACAGGTGCACCAACAATACCTACCATTGCGGAAGCTGGGCTTGCTGGATATGACTTGAACTCATGGCAAGGATTTTTAGCGCCTGCTGGCACGCCGAATGAAATCATTCGTTTACTAAACAAAGAAATCGTTGCTAGCCTGAATGATCCAGAAACTAAAAAGAAATTAATCGCAGATGGTTTTGAGGTTGTTGCCAGCTCCCCAAAGGTTCTCGGAGAATATCTCGCTAGCTCCACACCTAAATGGGCAAAGTTGGTAAAAGATTCTGGCGCAAAGGTTGACTAACTTCAATACCGATTGAAGTCATTTCTATTGCTTGGTCTTTTTGAAGAAAGTAATTGCCAAGACCAACAAGATGAGTCCAAACCAAAGCAAGGACCATTCCGGAACTTGTAATCCTAAGATCGCAGGAAGTTGTGCTGAGCACAAACCATCTGCCTTAAAGAGCCAAGGCAAACCGTTGGCTAGTTGAAACTGGTTAATCCAAATTTCTAAGGGATCTATTCCACAGGATTCGCCTGGGTGAGATAAAAGCCAAACATGGTGCCCAGCTACTGCTACCCCATATCCAGCAGCCAAGATAGCCAAACCATGAAATAGCTTTCTGAACCTTGGGATGCCAGCCGCAAAAAAGCAAGTAATCACTATATCTAGGTATCCGACTCTTTGCAAAATACATAAAGGGCACGGCAAGAAACTGATCCCTTGATATCCCACCTGTTGCAGTACCACCGCAAAAGCCACCAAGTCCAGGCTTAGGAAAGAGAGGAATAAGTATTGGGCTCTAGTCATTACCCAATCATAGCGGCATCAGCCTTTAAAGCCCCAAATCTTGGCTTTATTACTAAAAGTGCATTGGATATGAAAAGTTAATCCGTCAACCCCCCGGAAATGGAGTGATTTTTGAGGATAATCAATGTTTTGCAAAATTAACTAAGCTTTCTATGGCCGCATATAACACCGAAACCGTTCTGTCAGTTCACCACTGGAATGACACTCTTTTCAGCTTTACTACCACCCGCAATAAGGGCTTGCGCTTTCGTAGCGGTCACTTTTTGATGATTGGTCTTGAGGTTGAAGGCAAACCCTTGGTGCGCGCCTATAGCGTTGCCAGCCCAAACTATGAAGAGCATCTCGAGTTCCTGAGCATTAAAGTTCAAGATGGTCCTTTGACTTCACGTTTACAAAAGATTCAAGTTGGCGATCCGATTCTTGTCAGCGAGAAGTCCGTAGGCACCCTAGTGCTAGATGACTTAAATCCGGGCAAGCATCTGTACTTGTTCAGCACCGGCACTGGCCTTGCGCCGTTCATGAGCATCATTCGTGATCCAGAAACCTATGAGAAGTTTGAGAAAGTTATTCTCATTCATGGAGTGCGTTTAGTCAGCGAGTTAGCTTATGAGGACTACATTAAAAATGGACTCACTCAAGATGAATACTTGGGCGAACTGATTCGCGAAAAACTAATCTACTACCCAACCGTGACACGTGAGGCTTTCAAGCATACCGGTCGCCTCACTACTGCAATTGAAACTGGTCAACTTTTCAAAGACATTGGCCTTCCGCCGCTCGATCCAGCAGTGGATCGTGCCATGATTTGCGGTAGCCCCTCTATGCTCAAAGAAACCTCTGAGATGCTTGATGCCAAAGGCTTTAAGGTCTCCCCAAGCCTTGGCCAATTAGGCGACTACGTCTTTGAACGTGCATTCGTAGAGAAGTGATTTAGGCAAATGCTCGAGTTTTTGCAAGGCTCCCTGCACTATATTTTTTCCGGCGCCTTGGTTGGATTGTTGGTGGGCCTCACTGGTGTTGGCGGTGGCTCACTGATGACGCCAATTCTGACTCTGATTTTTGGTGTTGCTCCGACTACTGCAGTTGGAACTGACCTCGCCTTTGCTGCCCTCACCAAGGGTGTTGGCACTGCAGCTCATCGCCTTCATGGCAACGTGAAGTGGGACATTGTTGGCCTTCTTTGCGCTGGCAGCCTTACTACGGCCGCTGCCTCTATATTTGTATTAAAGCAAATCGGTCCCTTACCCAAGGAATGGATTCATTTCATTACTTTTTCTATTGGGGTATCCGTACTCTTGACCGCGCTCTCGCTCACGGTTAGAGGCAGAATTCTAGAATGGGTAAAACAAAATCCTACAAAGATGCCTCATGGAGTTGGGCTAAAGATTGCAACGGTATTGATTGGTGGTGCCATTGGTATCCTAGTCACAATATCTTCCATTGGTGCTGGCGCAATTGGAGCAACACTTATTCTGATGCTATACCCACACCTCAAGACTGCTGAAGTGGCAGGGACTGATATTGCATATGCCGTACCCTTAACTGCTCTTGCTGGGCTTGGTCACTGGTGGTTGGGTAATGTGGATTTCAGCCTTTTATTTGGCCTCCTGCTAGGCTCCATACCCGCAATCTGGCTAGGCGCCAAGCTATCAAGCACCCTGCCTGAGAAGTTCACCAGAACTGCGCTAGCGATTACCTTGCTCTTAGTTGGGATCAAACTCGTTACAGCCTGATTGTTGTATATATGCAATTTTGATATATACATATCAATAAAGATTCTTTGCCCAATGCACTAAACAGCTGTACATTGAACCTAAATAACCTTTTAGGAACAGCAAATCATGTCACCCGTAAGAGAGCTCTACAACCCAGCAATTACTAAATTATTGCGTGAGCATGATCAATTACCGCATGACAAACTAGAAGAGCGAAAAAGTTTCCAGCGCCGTATCCTATTTCTCATGAACGCTATTAAATACGCAGAGTTTGAAGACTCATTTGCTTGAACTAATTATGTAAATAAAAGAACCGCCGTAAGGTGGTTTTTTTTTGATCTAAATCCCGATCATTCCATTTTTTAATAAGCAATCCACTATTTCTTGCTTCACAGCTTAGAGGTTTACCTCTAAATTCTTTTCATCTACTGAAAGGAATTGCAATGAACCATTCTGGCTTATCAAAAATACTAGGAGGCCTACTTTTAAGTTTTGGCATCATCTCTACTGGCTTTGCACAACAAAGTATCTTGAATGTGTCATATGACCCTACTCGCGAGCTCTACCAAGATTACGATAAAGTCTTTACTGCCGACTGGAAAAAATCATCTGGTCAAGACATCTCCATTAAACAATCCCATGGGGGATCAGGCAAACAGGCGCGTGCCGTGCTGGACGGCTTAGATGCTGACGTAGTCACACTCGCACTGGCTTATGACATTGATATCCTTGCGGAAAAAGGTTTGGTAGCCAAGGATTGGCAAAAGAAATTCAAAGATAACTCTTCTCCTTACACATCAACTATCGTATTCCTCGTTCGAAAAGGTAATCCAAAGGGTATTAAGGACTGGAATGACCTTACTAAACCAGGTATAGAGGTAATTACCCCAAATCCGAAAACTTCTGGTGGCGCACGCTGGAACTATCTTGCGGCGTGGGCGTATGCACTCAAACAGCCTGGTGGCAATGATGTGAAGGCAAAAGAGTTTGTGAAAAAACTCTATGCCAACGTCAAGGTATTGGACTCTGGCGCACGTGGATCAACCACAACCTTTACCGAACGTGGCATTGGTGATGTGCTGATTGCCTGGGAAAATGAAGCTTACTTAGCCGTTAAAGAGTTAGGCCCAGAAAAATATGAGATCGTCACTCCGTCCATTTCGATCCTGGCCGAACCACCAGTTGCTGTAGTAGATAAAGTAGTAGACAAAAAAGGTACCCGCAAAGTAGCGACTGCATATTTGCAAAATCTCTATACGCCAGAAGGGCAAGAGATCGCCGCAAAGAACTACTATCGCCCGCGCGATCCTAAGGTGGCAGCTAAATATGCCAGCCAGTTCGCTAAAGTGAAGTTAGTCACGATTGACCAAGTATTTGGCGGGTGGCAGAAGGCTCAAAAGACCCACTTTAATGATGGTGGTGTTTTTGACGAGATTATTGTTAAATAATTCCTCAAGCTTTTCATTATCAGAAACCCTTTAATAGCCCAGACATCATGCTCTGGGCTATTTTGACATCTGCCCTGGGCTTATATTCATTTTGCATATAAGTTAATGACCTTTTCTTGTTTCCCTTTTGACGGGGCGCCCCCTAGACTCTGAGGATGTCTTCAGTAAAGAAAAATAGTATCTTCCCTGGTTTTGGTTTATCCCTTGGTTACACCATCATTTACCTTTCTTTGATTGTTTTAATTCCGCTTTCTGCTGTGGTTTTTAAAACAACGAGTTTGACCTTTCCTGCATTTATCGACGCAGTGACTTCACCAAGAGTAATGGCGTCATATCGACTCAGTTTTGGCATGGCTTTATTTGCAGGTTTAATTAATACTTTCTTTGGTTTATTGCTTGCTTGGGCTTTAGTTCGATATACCTTTATTGGCAAGAATCTTGTAGATGCATTGGTCGACCTTCCTTTTGCACTGCCTACCGCAGTAACCGGCATTGCCCTAGCGGCGCTCTACTCCAAAAATGGTTGGATTGGTAAATACCTTGAACCATTGGGTATCAAGATTGCTTTCACGCCCTGGGGTGTCCTAGTGGCACTCATCTTTATTGGCTTGCCCTTTGTAGTGCGAACTGTACAACCCATTCTGGAAGAGATTGAATTAGAGCTTGAAGAGGCGGCTGCGAGTTTGGGTGCAAGTCGTTGGCAAACCTTTAGGACTGTGGTGCTACCAATTTTGCTACCGGCACTACTCACTGGCTTTGCCCTTGCCTTCGCACGAGCTGTCGGCGAATACGGCTCAGTCATTTTTATTGCCGGCAATATTCCGATGGTTTCAGAAATCACCCCTTTAATCATTATTACTAAGCTTGAACAGTATGACTATGCAGGTGCAACAGCTATTGCATGCGTAATGTTGTTGATCTCCTTAGTCTTGTTGCTGGCCATTAACGGCTTACAAGCCTGGACTGCCAAGCGTACTGGGAGAGTTCGTTAATGACTACTACTCGGTTTGAGCGTAGCGCTGCTACACGCG
Source organism: Polynucleobacter sp. Tro8-14-1 (assembly GCF_018881655.1). Classification (GTDB taxonomy): domain Bacteria; phylum Pseudomonadota; class Gammaproteobacteria; order Burkholderiales; family Burkholderiaceae; genus Polynucleobacter. The sequence goes on along the minus strand of NZ_JACVPX010000007.1, from coordinate 169,234 downwards.
ACTCCTTTATTGTTAAAGCCTTAGTTTTATTTTTATCACTCAGCTTTTTTAGCGTCTTCTTGTTGCTACCTCTCTTATCTGTGTTTACAGAAGCCCTTCATAAAGGCTGGGTCTACTACCTTAACGCGATTGTTGAACCGGATACTTGGTCTGCTATTCAGCTGACACTTCTTGCTGCAGGAATTGCTGTACCGCTCAACTTAATATTTGGTGTGGCGGCATCCTGGGCAATTGCTAAGTTTGATTTCAGAGGCAAACATCTTCTCATTACCCTGATTGACCTGCCATTTTCCGTCTCACCAGTGATTGCTGGCTTAATCTTTGTGCTGGTATTTGGTGCCCAAGGTTGGTTTGGTAGCTGGCTCTCAGAGCATGACATCAAGATTATCTTTGCTGTACCGGGCATCATTCTGGCCACCATCTTTGTCACCTTTCCATTTGTAGCTCGTGAACTAATCCCGCTCATGGAAGCCCAAGGACGCGAAGAAGAGGAGGCTGCTACCGTATTGGGTGCGAGTGGTTGGCAAACATTCTGGTACGTAACCCTGCCGAACATTAAATGGGGACTCTTGTACGGCGTCATTCTTTGTAATGCACGAGCAATGGGTGAGTTTGGTGCGGTATCCGTTGTATCAGGCCATATTCGTGGCTATACCAACACCATTCCACTCCAAGTAGAGATTCTTTATAACGAATATAACTATGTTGCTGCCTTTGCAGTAGCATCTTTGCTCGCTTTATTGGCGCTACTGACATTGGCTGCTAAAACTTATGTCGAATGGCGGCTTAAATCAGAAACAAATGCAGCACCTGCAATCGAAGGACCACTATGAGTATTACCGTTAAGAACGTTTCAAAAAAATTTGGTGACTTTGTTGCCTTAAATAATGTTTCTCTAGACTTTCCCTCTGGTGAGCTAGTCGCACTCCTTGGCCCATCCGGCTGCGGAAAGACGACGCTATTACGCATCATTGCCGGCCTCGAAACTCCCGATAGCGGGAATATCATTCTGGATGGCATTGATACTTCAGCCACTCCAGTGCGTGATCGACAAGTTGGATTTGTATTTCAACACTATGCGCTTTTTAAGCACATGACCGTTTTTGACAATGTTGCCTTTGGTTTAAATGTAAAGAATCGCAAAGAACGTCCAAGCAAGGATGAAATTGCCCATAAGGTGCATGAACTTCTTAAGCTTGTTCAATTAGATTGGTTACATGATCGCTTTCCCGCACAGTTATCCGGCGGTCAACGCCAACGCATTGCATTGGCACGAGCCCTCGCAGTTGAACCGAAAGTACTATTACTAGATGAGCCCTTTGGCGCATTAGATGCCAAAGTTCGCAAAGAACTACGTCGTTGGTTACGCAAGCTACATGATGAATTGCATATCACCTCGATCTTTGTTACGCACGATCAGGAAGAAGCATTAGAGGTAGCGGACCGTATTGTTCTCATGAACCAGGGCAATGTTGAGCAAATTGGTAGTCCAGATGAAGTTTATGACCATCCTGCCACCCCATTTGTATATGGCTTCTTGGGCAATGTGAACTTGTTCCATGGCCGTGTAGAGGGCGAAGGAATCCAGGTAGGCAAACATAATCTAAAACATGATCAATCTGATTCCATAGCGCAGGGGGCATCAGTACTCGCATTTGCCCGCCCACACGAATTAGATATTGTTGGAGAAAATGAAAGTAATGATGGTGTTGTTGCAGTTATTGACCGCATCCTCTCTTTTGGATTGAACTCCAGAGTAGAGCTTTCAGCTATCTCCAGCTCAGATACAAAGTCAGCACCCCACTTTTACGAAGTGGAGTTGCCAAGATCTGAAGTTGCCAAACGAGGCCTGGCTGAGGGGCAACAAGTACGTATTGTGCCCTCTCAGTTACGGGTTTTTGAAAATACAAAGTAATCAGATTGCATAAAAATAACCAAAAGACTGATAATTAAGTATGAACTTTCAACAACTCCGCATCATTCGCGAAACCGTCCGTCGTAACTTCAACCTCACCGAAGTGGGAAATGCCCTAGCGACTTCGCAGTCAGGTGTTAGTAAGCATATTTTGGACTTAGAAGATGAGTTGGGGGTCGAGCTATTTGTCCGCAAAGGTAAACGCCTTCTAGGTCTTACAGAGCCTGGCAAAGAGCTTCTAACGATCGTTGAGCGCATCTTGCTTGATACTAAAAATATTAAGCAGCTTGGAGCTCAATTTAGTCAGGCTGATAAAGGTCAGCTTACTATTGCTACAACCCATACACAAGCACGTTATGCATTGCCAAATGTAGTTAGCCAATTTAAGAAAAAATTTCCGAATGTACATTTAGCGCTTCATCAAGGCAGCCCCCAAGAGATCGTCGAGCTATTACTAGAAGGTCGCGCAGATATTGGTATTGCGACCGAAGCATTAGAAGGTATACCTGAGCTAGTTACTTTCCCGTACTACACTTGGCACCATACCGTAGTTGTTCCAAAGGGTCATCCACTCGAAGGCAAGAAGAATTTAACCCTAGAGGAAATTGCTGAATATCCTATCGTGACGTATCACGAAGGATTTACCGGTAGAAAATCAGTTGATGAAACATTTGCGAAAGCAGCCATTACTCCAGATATCGTGATGTCAGCGCTCGATGCTGACGTTATCAAAACTTACGTTGAACTGGGGCTAGGAATTGGCATCATCGCCTCCATGGCCTACCAAGAAGATCGCGATACCAAACTCTCCCTTTTGGATGTTGGCACCCTCTTTGAAGACAACACCACCCGCATCGCATTACGTAAAGGCTACTTCTTGCGTGGATTTGCCTATGAATTTATCGAACTATGCTCGTCCAAGCTTGATGAGGCCAAAGTCAAAGCAGCGCTAAAGCCCGAAACTGATATTGACCTTGATTAAAGGTCTAATTCGCTATATCTGCTCGCTTTAGAGGTTTTAAAACATTACTTTTAGGTATAAAGCGATGACTTATATATATTTGTAAGTTATAAGAATAGCCAATAAACTGCTGAGTCAGAGTCAGAAAGGCCTATATGCCATTCGCTCGGAGCATTTAAATGACCCAGCAAAATCAACAAACTACCCTCGAAAAACCCATATTTTGGTCAATTCCATCAAGCGCCCTCACTCCTGCGGAGCTTGCTGAGAAGTCCACCGTTTTAAAACAGCGCTTGGCTGATATTTCCGAGCGCTTTTCTGACGTTCGCTTTGCAACTAGCTTGGCGGCAGAAGATATGGTGATTACAGATGCTATTGCTAAGACTGGCGCAAAGATTAAGTTATTTACATTAGCGACTGGACGCCTGCATCAAGAGACTGTTGATATGGTCAAAACTACTGAAGATCATTACGGCGTATCCATTGAAAAAGTCTATCCACAAGATAGTGACGTTCAAGCCTTTATTGATCAATATGGCATGAATGGCTTTTACGATGGTGAAGAACCCAAGAAAGCATGCTGTGGAGCGCGCAAGATTAAACCACTCAATGCCGCACTGCTTGGCGCCGACGCCTGGATTACCGGCCAGCGACGTGAGCAATCGACCACTCGTACTGAGCTTAATTTGGAAGAACTCGATGATGCACGAGGCATCTCAAAGTTCAATCCTTTGTTTGATTGGAGTGAAGCGGATATCTGGGCTTATATCAAACAAGAAAACGTTCCCATTCACCCGCTACACTTGAAGGGCTACCCCAGTATTGGCTGTGAACCCTGCACCCGTCAGGTTAAGAAGGGTGAAGACATACGGGCTGGCCGCTGGTGGTGGCTACAAAGTGATAGCAAAGAATGTGGCTTGCACGTTAATAAATAACCAATCATAAAAACTTAGTAGAAATAACTCACAGAATGTCAGAACAAAAATTACTTGATGATCACCTAGATTGGCTTGAGGCTGAATCGATCTTCATCATCCGGGAAGTCGTAGCGCAGTGCTCCAACCCAGCCATGCTGTTCTCTGGCGGTAAGGATTCGATAGTGATGTTTCACTTAGCGCGTAAGGCATTCCAGTTTGGTGACCGCCCAGTGAAATTACCATTCCCAATTTTGCATATTGATACTGGTCATAACTATCCAGAAGTGATTGCGTATCGTGATGCTGTAGTGCAAAAGACTGGTGTCAAGCTGATTGTGGGTCACGTTGAAGACTCGATCAAAAAAGGTACTGTACGTTTGCGTAAGGAAACTGATTCTCGCAATGCTGCCCAAGCAGTAACTTTGCTCGAGACAATTGCGCAATATGAATTCGATGCCCTCATGGGCGGCGCCCGCCGAGACGAAGAAAAAGCTCGCGCTAAAGAACGCATCTTCTCTTTCCGTGATGAATTCGGTCAATGGGATCCCAAAGCACAACGTCCTGAGCTCTGGAACCTCTACAACGCACGAATCGCTAAAGGCGAAAATATGCGCGTTTTCCCAATCTCGAACTGGACTGAACTCGATATTTGGCAATACATTGCTCGCGAGAAACTAGAACTTCCGAGCATCTACTACACACACCAGCGTGAAGTAGTGAAGAAAAATAATTTATTAGTTCCAGTGACTAACGTCACACCAAAATCGGCTGATGATATTAGCGAGGTCCTGAGCGTACGTTTTCGCACTGTTGGTGATATCAGTTGTACCTGCCCAGTTCTCAGTACTGCAGCTACTCCATTAGAGATCATTGCTGAAACTGCTATTTCTGAAATCACGGAGCGTGGCGCTACTCGAATGGACGATCAAACTAACGAGGCCTCAATGGAGCGCCGTAAGAAAGAAGGTTACTTCTGATGACTAGCATTCAAACTCAGCAGCAAAACGTTGTTCGTTTCATTACCGCAGGTAGCGTCGATGATGGCAAGAGCACTTTAATTGGGCGCTTACTCTATGACACCAAGTCTATTTTGGTAGATCAATTGGAATCACTCTCAAAAACCAAGCATGCTCGCGTTACCTCATCTGATGCGGGAGTTGACTTGGCCCTTTTGACCGATGGCCTTGAGGCTGAGCGTGAGCAAGGCATCACGATTGATGTTGCCTATCGCTACTTCTCCACCCCAAAGCGTAAATTTATTGTTGCTGATGCCCCAGGCCATGAGCAGTACACCCGCAACTTGGTTACTGGCGCCTCTCAATCGGATGTTGCAGTCATTTTGGTTGATGCAACACGTGTTGACCTCAATACCAGTCCATCTACTTTATTGGCGCAGACTAAACGTCACGCGGCGATTGTACATTTATTAGGTCTACGTCATGTTGTATTTGCCGTTAACAAAATGGACTTATATGAGTTTGATGAAAAAGTATTCAACACCATCAAGACCGCTATTGAAGATCTCACCCAAAAGATTGGCTTACCTAAGCCAACTTTGATTCCGATCTCTGCATTGCTTGGCGCTAACGTCGTTACTGCTAGTAAAAATACCCCTTGGTATAAGGGCCCTACTCTGCTTGAGTGGCTAGAGAGTTTGGACACTAGCCCTGAGTCTGAAAAACTGTCACTGCGCTTTCCTGTTCAATATGTAGCCCGTCAGGATGGTAGCGCTTCTGATGACTTCCGTGGCTACCTTGGAGAAATCGAGTCGGGCAGTATTCGCAAAGGACAAAAGATTAAAGTATTGCCAAGCGGCTCTGAGGCAACTGTTGCTGAGATTTATTTGGGCAATCGCTCTAGCAGCAAGCAAACTAATGGCAATAATGCTGTGGATTCTGCACAAACTGGTCAAGCTGTTGCGATCCAATTATCAGAAGACATTGATGTCTCACGCGGCTCTTTATTTATTAGCGCTGAAGATAGTCATCCACCAGTATTGAGCAAACAACTTTCTGCTGATTTATGCTGGTTAGATAGCGAACCACTCTCATTAAGCCGAAAATATGCCTTGCGACACACCACCAATACTGTTGGTGCGAAAGTGAAGAGCATTCAACAAGTTCTAGATGTGCAGACACTGTCTCAGGCAAGTGATGTGCGTGGATTGTCTACTAATGAGATCGGCCGAGTAGACTTTATTTTGCAAAAGCCGATTGTTGCAGACTTGTTTGATCAATCTCAGCGCACTGGTGCCTTTATCTTGATCGATGAGGCCACAAATCATACGGTCGCTGCAGGCATGATTCGTGAGGCAATAGCGCAGTAAATATTGATCTAGCATCACACAAAAAGCCTCGTACTGCGAGGCTTTTTCTTTATCAGATGGTAAAAGAAAAGCCCCCCCGAAGGATGGCTTAAAAGATTTTTTTGGAGGCACTACTTAAAGAATGAACTACAACTTCATATTAGTCCCACCAGAAACCTTTCTTTATTAGATGCGCATGATTCTAAGCATGAATGCAATATTTTGGTGCATTAATGATTTTCTTTGGCATGGTTGATTGAATATTTAGGGATCTCAATCACCAAATCTTCTTTAGCAACAATGGCCTGACAAGACAAACGCGATTGCGGGTTTAAGCCCCATGCGCGATCAAGCATATCTTCCTCATTCTCATCAGGAGGATTTAGGCTTTGAGAGCCCTCTTTCACAATCACGTGACAAGTAGTGCAGGCACAAACCATGTCACAAGCATGCTCAATCGGAATATTATTCTCGAGCAAAGCTTCACAAATTGAAGTGCCTGGGGCAACCTCAACAACTGCACCTTCAGGACAGTATTCACTATGCGGTAGTACAACGATTTGAGTCATATTTCTTTTCTACTTATTTTTAATTTGTTTTTTACTTAAATTTCAGCAACATTTTTACCAGACAGAGCCCTCTGTATGCTGGCATTCATGCGCTTTTGTGCAAAGTCATCCGTGGCCTTGGCGGCGTGATCTACTGCCTTACGAACAATCGCACTATCGGTTTCTTCATTTAAGATCTTTTGCAAGGCTGCCATCTCCTGGTCAACTGCTTGCTGTTCTTCTGGATTCAATAAAGAGCGATCGCTTGCAAGAGCAGTTTGTACAGCATCGAGTAAACGCTGGGCATTTACCTGCTCTTCGCGCAATGACCTAGAAAGTAAATCTTCTTTTGCTGAGGCAAAGCCATCTTGCAACATGCGCGTAATTTCTGCATCAGTTAAACCATAAGAAGGCTTAATGTCTATAGAAGCTTTCACGCCAGAGCCTTGCTCGGTAGCACTCACAGATAGCAATCCATCTGCGTCCACCTGAAAGGTGACCCGGATACGGGCTGCACCTGCAGCCATTGCTGGAATGCCGCGTAGTTCAAATTTACCTAATGAGCGACAGTCTTGAGCAAGTTCGCGCTCGCCCTGCACTACCTGAATGGCCAATGCAGTCTGCCCATCTTTAAATGTAGTGAAGTCTTGCGCTCTAGCTACCGGTATAGGTGTATTGCGTGGAATGATTTTTTCCACTAAGCCGCCCATGGTTTCAATACCAAGCGATAGCGGAATGACATCTAAAAGCAACCACTCGTCATCCTTACTCTGGTTGCCAGCCAATAAGTCAGCCTGCATCGCCGCACCTAATGCAACGACTTGATCAGGATTTAAATTATTTAAGGGTTGAGTGCCGAACAACTCACCTACAGCACGCTGCACATTCGGCATGCGAGTTGAACCGCCCACCATCACTACGCCTTTAACGTCTTCCGCCTTAAGGCCAGCATCGCGCAACGCCTTTTTACAAGCCATCAAAGTCTTGGCAACTAGGTTTTGAGTTATTTCAAAGAGCTGTGCCTGGCTAACCCCAACATTGACTACCGTGCCATCTGCCAAAGTTTCATGCACGCGCGCAAGAGGGTTGTGACTCAGCAGCTCTTTGGCATGCTTACAGGCCTGCAGGAGTGTACGATGATCATGAATGGATAAAGGAGGAAGCTTGGCTTGCTCAATGACCCAGCAATACAAGCGGTGATCAAAGTCATCGCCGCCTAGAGCAGAATCACCGCCAGTAGCAAGCACTTCAAATACACCGCGACTCATGCGCAATATGGAAATATCAAAGGTGCCACCACCTAGATCGTAAACCGCATAGATACCTTCGGAGGCATTATCCAATCCGTAGGCAATCGCAGCAGCGGTCGGCTCATTCAATAAACGAAGAACTTCAATGCCGGCAAACTTAGCAGCATCTTTGGTTGCTTGACGTTGCGCATCATCAAAGTAAGCGGGGACTGTAATCACTGCGCCAACAATCTCATCAGACACAGAGTCTTCCGCTAATTGACGCAAGCGCGCCAAGATTTCCGCCGAGACTTCAATTGGACTCTTATCTCCAGCAACTGTTCTGAGTTTAAGCATGCCGGGTTGATCAACAAAGTCGTATGGGGCACTTTCAATATTCTCAACATCAAGCAAGCCGCGGCCCATGAAACGCTTAACGGAAACAATGGTGTTCTTAGGGTCAATCACGGCACTCTCAAGTGCCTCAAAGCCGGCTTGCGTTCTGCCATTTGGCAAATAGCGAATGACTGAAGGAAGCAGTTCGCGCCCTTGCGCATCTGCTAGGACCTTTGGCAACGCATCACGCACAATCGCTACTAAAGAATTGGTGGTGCCCAGGTCAATACCAACAGCAATGCGGCGTTGATGGGGCGCAAGTGATTTACCGGGTTCGGAGATTTGTAGTAAGGCCATAAGTAATGAGTTTAGCTTGAGTGAGGGCTAGATTAAGGCTGCAATAGTGTCATCAAGCTCAACGGCAAACTTATCGATAAACAGTAAACCGCGAAGTAGCTCTGCGGCACGCGCATAGTTCTTGGCACCATCAATGGCTTGAGCAATTTCTGCAAGTGTTTCCTGCCTAGATTCTTCCACCTCAGTCATTAAAGCATCTAATGCAGGTAAATTTTCTGCTTGCTCATCCAAGCTTTCACGCCAGTCCATTTGCCTCATCAGAAAAGCAGTAGGCATCGCAGTATTGGTTTCTAGCTTGGCATCAACGCCATGTAGTTGGCAAATATAAAGACCGCGCTGAATAGGGCTCTTCAAGGTCTGCAAAGCAGTATTAGCTAGGGTTGCCATTTGCATAGCAAGGCGTTGCTCAGTGTCGCTCCCGCGCGCATGGCGGTCAGGGTGTACTTCCTTTTGAATGGCAAGGTAGGCCTGCTCTAGAGCAGGCAAATCGATATTGAATTGCTGATTTAATCCAAAGAAGCGAAAGTAATCGTCAGACGCGGAAGGATTCGCCACAACCACACTCATCTTTTACGTTTGGATTTTGGAACTTAAACCCTTCGTTCAAACCCTCGCGCACAAAGTCTAGCTCCGTACCATCTAAGTAGGCCAAACTTTTTGGATCTATGAATACCTTAACGCCATTGGACTCAAAGACTTGGTCTTCGGCTGCAGGCTCATCAACATACTCCAGCTGATAAGCTAAACCAGAACAACCTGTTGTACGTACACCCAAGCGCAAGCCACAACCTTTACCGCGCTTTTCTAGGTTGCGGTTTACGTGTGCAGCTGCTTTGTCGGTTAAGGTAATTGCCATAGTTTTGACTTCGTATTTTTTCGTTCTTTATTTCAGCTTTTATTTCGCTGGGTGCTTCTCTTTGTAATCCGCTACCGCTGCCTTGATAGCATCTTCAGCCAAGATGGAGCAGTGAATTTTTACAGGGGGCAAAGCCAACTCTTCAGCGATGAGCGAATTCTTAATCTCAAGCGCTTGGTCCAAAGTCTTACCCTTAACCCATTCAGTCACAAGCGAAGATGAAGCGATCGCAGAGCCACAGCCATAAGTCTTGAACTTGGCGTCTTCGATCACTCCATGATCATTCACGCGAATCTGCAACTTCATGACGTCGCCACAAGCAGGTGCGCCAACCATACCCGTACCTACGGTGTTATCACCCTTCTCGAATGAACCAACGTTGCGGGGATTTTCGTAGTGGTCAATGACCTTATCGCTATATGCCATGGTATTTCCTCTTTAATTTCTATGTATTAGTTTTAGTGTGCAGCCCATTGAATCGTGCTGATATCGATTCCGTCTTTATACATTTCCCAGAGCGGAGATAACTCACGCAACTTGGCAATCTTTTCTTTTACCAACTTGATAGTGAAGTCCACTTCTTCTTCAGTCGTAAAGCGACCCAAGGTAAAACGAATCGAACTATGCGCCAACTCATCGTTGCGACCCAGTGCACGCAATACATAAGAAGGCTCTAGAGATGCTGAGGTACAGGCTGAACCAGAGGAGATCGCTAAATCTTTTAGCGCCATCAACATAGACTCGCCTTCAACATAGTTAAAACTAATGTTGAGGTTATGTGGAACACGATCATCCATGTCGCCGTTGACATAGACTTCTTCAATATCTTTCAAACCATTGAGTAAGCGGTCACGCAGTCCACGAATACGCTTGTTCTCTTCAATCATCTCAACACGAGCAATGCGGAAAGCCTCACCCATGCCTACGATCTGGTGAACTGCAAGAGTTCCTGAACGCATACCACGCTCATGACCACCGCCATGAATCTGTGCCTCAATACGAATACGGGGCTTACGACGCACAAACAAAGCGCCAATACCTTTAGGGCCATAAGTCTTATGCGCAGAAAAACTCATCAAATCGACTTTGATCTTTTCGAGATCAATCTCTACCTTGCCGGTTGCCTGAGCTGCATCCACATGCAAAATCACACCGCGCGAACGGCATAAGTCACCAATCGCAGGAATGTCCTGAACTACGCCGATTTCATTATTGACATACATCACTGAAGCCAAAATCGTACCTGGCTTCATCGCAGCTTCAAGCTGAGCAAAATCAATCAAGCCATTCGGCAACACATCTAAATAAGTAACTTCATAACCTTCGCGCTCAAGCTCACGACAAGTATCTAAAGTGGCTTTGTGCTCGGTCTTAACAGTAATGATGTGATTGCCACGATCTTTGTAGAAATGCGCAGCACCCTTCAAGGCCAAGTTAATACTTTCAGTTGCACCACTAGTAAATACGATCTCTCTTGGATCAGCATGTACCAATTGAGCAACCTCAGAACGCGCCCACTCAACCGCTTCTTCTGCGGCCCAGCCATAAGCATGGCTACGTGAAGCGGCATTACCAAACTGCTCGCGCAAGTAAGGCAACATTTTGTCAACCACGCGTGGATCAATCGGCGTAGTAGCCGAATAGTCCATATACACAGGAAAGTGTTCAGGGCTAAACATTGGAACCGGTTGTTGCGGTAATACTTGTGGTGCGTTCATGATGTACTTATTTATAGGTAATGTGGTTATTAACTCTGTCGCGCCAAATTGAATACTGAATTAATTAATGGCGCTTTAGGGGGTGGTTCTTTTTTAGCTGCAAGGGCTGGGGCAGGTTTATCTGCCTTAGTGCTTTCAACCTTAATTTTCTTTTGGCGCATGTCTTGAATGACAATACCGCGACCTTCTTGTTGCTGAACTAAATCTTTTAAGCTCACAGAACTGAGGTACTCAACCATTTTGGAGTTGAGATTACTCCAGAGATCATGAGTCATACAGCGTCCATGATTTTCTTCATCGGTATGACAGTTGCCTTTGCCGCCACATTGAGTCGCATCGAGAGGCTCATCGACTGCGACAATGATGTCAGCAACGCTCACTTCAGAGGATGGTCGCGCCAGGGTGTATCCACCGCCAGGTCCACGAGTACTCTCCACGATATTGAAACGGCGTAATTTGCCGAACAATTGCTCGAGGTAAGAGAGGGAAATCTTTTGTCTTTGGCTAATTCCGGCCAAAGTTACGGGGCCATGCGTTTCACGCAGGGCTAAATCAATCATTGCGGTTACTGCAAAACGACCTTTGGTTGTAAGTCTCATATGTCACCTTGGTAATGGATTGTTATGGACAGCTAACAGTCGGGCGGGTAATACCGGACCATTCCACTCAACTTTACCATATTCCCCAGCAAATTGCTCGGGAATTATCCCAAAAAAACCGCGTTGTAAGTCAGGAATTAGCTGTTTGAGCCCCTAGACGGAGTCCCTAGACCTAGCCCCAAAAGCCATTTCTTTAACCTTAGTGAGTCTATCCCTGGTGCTGGCAGCCTTTTCAAACTCCAAATTCTTGGCTTCAGCGTTCATTTGCTTCTCTAGGCGCTTAATTTCAGCCGCCAAGTCCTTCTCACCCATATCTTCATAATGAGCCCGCTCCTGCTCAACCTGCATCTCCTGACGCTTCTCTTTGACGTCATAGACGCCATCAATAATGTCCTTAATGCGCTTTTTGACGCCCTTAGGCTCAATCCCATGAAGCTTATTGAAGGCAATTTGCTTGGTTCGCCGTCTTTCGGTCTCGCCCATTGCGCGTTTCATGGAGTCGGTAATCCGATCGGCGTACAAAATGGCTTTGCCACGAACGTTACGAGCAGCACGGCCTATGGTCTGTATCAGGCTGCGTTCTGAACGTAAGAAGCCTTCTTTATCGGCATCCAAAATGGCTACAAGAGATACCTCAGGAATATCCAAGCCTTCGCGTAATAAATTAATACCGACCAGTACGTCGAAGACACCCAAACGTAAGTCACGCAAAATTTCTACTCGCTCAACTGTATCGATGTCTGAGTGAACATACCTCACCTTTACACCATTATCAGAAAGATAGTCCGTTAATTGCTCAGCCATACGTTTAGTCAATACAGTAACTAGAACTCGCTCATGCACTTTGACGCGTGCATGAATTTGATCTAACAAATCATCAACCTGTGTACTTGCTGGCAACACTTCAATTTCTGGATCAACCAAACCGGTTGGCCTTGCTACTTGCTCGACTACTTGATCTTGATGTGTTTTCTCATAATCAGCCGGTGTTGCAGAAACGAAAATAGTTTGACGCATTTTGGTTTCAAACTCAGTAAATTTGAGTGGGCGGTTATCCATCGCCGAAGGCAAACGGAAGCCAAATTCCACCAAAGTATGTTTACGAGATTTATCTCCGTTATACATTGCATTAAGCTGCCCAATTAAGACATGGCTTTCATCCAAGAACATCAAGGCATCATTCGGCAAATAGTCGACTAGCGTCGGCGGGGCATCGCCCGGAGCGGCACCAGACAGGTGGCGAGAATAGTTCTCAATACCTTTACAGAAACCCAACTCATTGAGCATCTCTAAATCAAAACGAGTACGTTGCTCGAGACGTTGTGCCTCGACCAGTTTGCCATCCTTCACAAACTCATCTAAGCGCGTGCGCAACTCTGTTTTGATAGTTTCAATTGCTTTCAAAACAGTATCGCGAGGTGTAACGTAATGAGAACTTGGGTAAACAGTGAAGCGTGGAATCTTTTGACGAATCTTGCCAGTGAGGGGATCAAAGAATTGCAAACTCTCCACGACATCATCAAACAACTCCACCCTTACTGCTAACTCATTATGTTCAGCCGGGAAAATATCAATTGTGTCGCCACGCACTCGAAATACACCGCGCTTGAAATCCGTTTCGTTGCGGTCGTATTGCATCGCAATGAGGCGCATCAAAATATCACGCTGACTCATCTTGTCGCCAGGACGCAATGTCATCACCATACTGTGATAGTCACCAGGATTACCAATGCCGTAAATTGCAGATACGGTCGCAACAATAATGACGTCTCGACGCTCTAATAAACTCTTGGTTGCAGACAAACGCATCTGTTCGATGTGCTCGTTAATAGAGGAATCTTTTTCAATAAAGAGGTCGCGTTGAGGTACATAAGCCTCTGGCTGGTAGTAGTCGTAATAGCTGACGAAGTACTCAACGGCGTTTCTCGGGAAAAACTCCCTAAATTCACTGTAAAGCTGGGCAGCTAGGGTCTTATTCGGGGCAAAAATGATGGCTGGACGGCCTGTTCTAGCAATGACATTGGCCATTGTGAAAGTCTTTCCAGACCCAGTAACCCCTAAAAGAGTCTGAAAGGTCAGCCCATCCTCAATACCCTCAACCAGGGCATCAATCGCCTGAGGCTGGTCTCCAGCGGGGGCAAATGGCTGATAGAGGAAATAGGGGGAGCCCGGGAAGGTGACAAACTTGGCTGGATCGAGGTCGTGGCCAGCCTCGCCCAACGGATCTGCCGCAGGGATTTTATTTACCACTTTTACTTCAGAATTTGGACCAGTTTTAGGCAACTTAGGGGGCATCTCGGCTATCATTTCACCTGTGAGACTTCTTCACAGAGAATTTTGTACAAACAATGATTTTGCCGTTTTTCTTAGGAAATAGTTGATTCTGGCCTCAAAAACCGACAATTAAACTGAATCTAACGTCAATTACAAACAAAACCGTCCTTAATTACCCCCTAACCCACACTTTCGACCTCAAATGACCCTGTTTGCCTCAGTTCAATTAGCCCCTAAAGATCCTATTTTTGGCCTCACAGAAGCCTACGTTGCAGACCAGCGTGCTGACAAAGTGAATTTAGGTGTTGGCGTGTATTACACAGACGAAGGCAAGGTACCACTTCTCAAGGCGGTCATGAAAGCGGAAGAGGCGATTGTTGCAAAGCACTCCCCTCGCAGCTACATCCCCATTGAAGGTCCAAACCCATATAACAGTGCAGTGCAAAATTTATTGTTTGGCGCTGACTCTGCGCTCATTAAGGATGGTCGCGTTGTCACTGCTGAGTGTCTCGGCGGTACCGGTGCATTGCGCGTAGGCGCCGACTTCATCAAGCGCTTGAATCTCAATGCACCTTGCGCGATTAGCAACCCGACTTGGGAAAACCATCGCGGCATTTTTGAATCTGCTGGTTTTGATGTTGTCGAGTACACCTACTTTGACGGCAAAACTCGTGGCGTAGATTTTGACGGTATGGTGAAGTCCTTAGAGTCTTTCCCAAAGAACACGACCGTGTTGTTGCACGCTTGCTGCCACAACCCTACTGGTGCAGATATTACAGAAGCGCAATGGCGCCAAGTGATTGATATCTGCAAGAACAAAGGTCTCATCCCCTTCTTGGATATGGCCTACCAAGGCTTTGCTGATGGGATTGAGAAAGACGGTATTGCAGTTCGCCTCTTTGCTGATTCAGGGATGTCTTTCTTTGTATCAAGCTCTTTCTCCAAATCATTCTCACTCTACGGTGAGCGTGTTGGTGCATTGTCTATCGTCACACAAAGCAAAGATGAATCTACTCGCGTACTTTCACAATTGAAGCGCGTCATTCGCACTAACTATTCCAATCCCCCAACTCACGGCGCTGCAATTGCTGCTGCTGTTTTGAATTCACCAGAATTACGTAAGCTCTGGGAAGATGAGTTGGCAGAAATGCGTGACCGTATTAAAGCAATGCGTCATGGCTTGGTTGAAAAACTCGCTGCTGCTGGTGTAAAGCAAGATTTTGCTTTTATCGAGAAGCAACGTGGCATGTTTTCTTACTCAGGCTTAACAGCTGAGCAAGTTGATCGCTTACAGAAAGAGGACGGCATTTATGCCCTTTCTACTGGACGCATTTGTGTTGCAGCCCTTAATACAAAAAATATTGATAAAGTGGCTAAAGCAATCGCCCGCGTATTGGCTTAATTAAAGCGTAATAAGCGGATACACTGAATTACCGGAGGTACCATGCTATATCAGTTACATGAGTTTCAAAAAGCCTTACTTCAACCAGTTAGTTCTTGGGCACGCGCTGCTTCAGAAGCTTTTATCAATGCTTCGAATCCCGCCTCTAAGGTTCCGGGATCGGATCGATTGGCTGCTAGTTATGAACTCCTCTATCGCTTAGGTAAGAATTACAAGAAGCCAGAGTTTGGTATTCGTTCAGTCATGGCCCATGGCAAAGAAGTTGCCATTCATGAAAGAACTGCAGTTGCAAAGCCATTCTGTAACTTGGTACGCTTCAAGCGCTTCTCTGATGATGTAGAAGTTATCAAGAAACTCAAAGAAGATCCAACAGTATTGGTGGTAGCTCCATTATCTGGACACCACTCCACTTTGCTTCGCGACACAGTACGCACCCTCTTGCAAGACCATAAGGTTTACATCACCGATTGGATCGATGCTCGTTTGGTACCGGTAGAAGATGGTGAATTTGGTCTTGATGACTATGTTCATTACGTACAAGAATTCATTCGCACCATTGGCGCCAAAGATTTACATGTGATCTCTGTTTGCCAACCCACCGTTCCAACTTTGGGCGCAATCTCATTGATGGCCTCTGCCGGCGAAGCAACGCCAGCCTCTATGATCATGATGGGCGGCCCAATTGATGCACGCAAGTCACCGACTGCAGTAAATAACCTTGCAGATCAAAAATCATTCGAGTGGTTCGAAAGCCATGTGATTTATAGCGTTCCGCCTAACTATCCAGGCGCTGGCCGTAAAGTTTACCCAGGCTTCTTGCAGCACACTGGCTTTATCGCCATGAACCCGCAAAACCATTTGCAATCTCATTGGGATTACTTCCAAAACTTAGTGCGTGGCGACGAACAAGATGCGAAATCACACATCCGTTTCTACGATGAATACAACGCGGTATTGGATTTGGACTCTAAGTTCTACCTCGACACTATTAAGACTGTTTTCCAAGACTACTCATTGCCAAACGGCACTTGGGAAGTTTCTGGTGAGCTTGTAAAACCACAAGACATTAAAAAGACTGCCCTCCTCACCATTGAAGGTGAGCTGGATGATATCTCTGGAAGTGGTCAAACACGTTCAGCTCATGCCTTATGTGCCGGCATTCCAAAAGATAGCAAAGACCACTATGAAGTTGCTGGTGCTGGTCACTACGGCATCTTTGCTGGTCGTCGTTGGCGTGAAAAAGTTTATCCAAAGATTAAGACGTTCATTCGTGAGCATCAGAATACGAAGAAAACCGCTACACGGACTACCAAGTCTGCATAAATTAAGGGCTCTTCGGAGCCTTTAATTTTAAGAAGAATCGAACAAGCCCTTTCCATGAGCCAAGCAAATAACCTCATCGACCAACTTGAGGATATTCTTCCGCAAACCCAATGCACTAAATGCGGCTACCCAGACTGTCGTGGGTATGCTGAGGCGATGGCCTCTGGAGATGCACTCCCAAATCGCTGCCCGCCTGGTGGGATTGAGGGTATTGAGCGCTTGAGCAAGGTTCTAATACCCATCTACCCTCAAGATGCCTTTGAGCTACATCCCGTCATTGATCCGGAGTGTGGAGCTGAGCGCCCCAGGCCTGTTGCATTCATAGATCCACAAAAGTGCATTGGCTGCACACTATGTATTCAGGCTTGTCCTGTTGATGCGATCGTTGGAGCTTCCAAGCAAATGCATGTGGTGTTGACTGAGTGGTGCACTGGATGTGACCTCTGCATTCCGCCGTGTCCAGTTGATTGCATTAGCATGATTGATGTAACGGGCAATCAAACTGGTTGGGATGCTTGGTCCCAAGAGTTGGCAGATGTTTCCCGCAAGCGCTACCACGATCGTGAACAACGACTCGATAGAGAGCAAAAAGATAATGATGATCGCTTAGCCAAAAAAGCGGCAAGCAAATTAGCAGCAGTTAATGCTGAAAGCCCATCATCAGCAGATGAGCTTAAAGAGCAAGAACGTAAGCGTGCCATCATTGCAGCCGCCATTGCACGAGCCCAACAAAAGAAATGATGAATCTAGAAAAGCGTCGTGCTTTTTTTGAGCAGCTCAAAGCCAACAATCCCAAACCAGAAACTGAGCTGGAATATAGCTCGCCATTTGAGTTGTTAATTGCGGTACTACTATCGGCACAAGCAACTGATGTCTCAGTTAATAAGGGAACGCGCAAGCTTTATAAGATTGCCAATACCCCACAAGCCCTTTTAGATCTTGGTGAAGATGGTGTTAGACCCTTTATTCAGCATATCGGATTATTCAATTCCAAAGGTAAACATATTCAAGAAACATGCCGACTGCTCCTAGAGAAACATGGTGGTGAAGTTCCGCAGACTCGCGAAGAATTAGAGGCCCTACCTGGTGTTGGCAGAAAGACTGCGAATGTCATTCTGAATACTGCCTTTGGGCAACCTACGATTGCGGTGGATACGCACATCTTTAGAGTATCTAACCGAACAGGGCTGGCGCCCGGCAAAGATGTAGTGAAAGTAGAAGAGCAATTACTCAAGCGCGTGCCAAAAGAATACCTACTAGATGCTCATCACTGGCTAATTCTGCATGGTCGATATACCTGCAAGGCGCGCAACCCAGATTGTGCACAATGCATAGTAGAACCACTATGCGGCTTTAAACAAAAAACTGGTAAAGGAAAAGTTCGTGGCGATATTTAATCCAACCCGTGAAGAAGTGCGTCGCTTTTTCTGTGACACCTGGAAAAAGAGGATCGAGAATCATATTCTTGATCCCATGGAGACGCTCGCAAGCGATTGGATGGTTGAGCATCCCGAATACCACGACTTACTCAAGGATCCAGAGAGCGCTCTTGCTCAGGACTACACGCCGGAACGTGGCGAAACCAACCCCTTCTTACATTTGTCGATGCATCTTTCGATTAGTGAGCAGATCTCGATCAATCAACCACCAGGCATTAAAGAGATTGCAGACAAGCTATCTCTGAAGTTGGGTTCAATGCATGAGGCCCAGCACGTAATGATGGAATGCCTAGGGCAAGTGATGTGGGAAGCACAGCGTGAAGGACAACCCCTCAGTCCCGAGAAGTATTTAGAGGCTTTGAAAAATCTGGGAAAGTAAAGGTGAGATGAAAGCCGCCCAAGGGCAGCTTTCAAAAATTCCAGCGCATTACATCTGAACGATATGCCAGGCACCATTTAAATAGTTATCACCGTTGCGATCGTCGGGCTTTTTGTCCAAACTGAAGAAATACAAGGGCTTACCTTTGTAGGCAAACTGCTGTTTACCGTCATCACGCGTAATAATTGAGTAGTCATCATAAGATGTGGCATTTTTATCAACCAATAATGGAGGCCAGTTAATGGCGCAATCCCCATTGCAGGTTGATTTGCCCGATCCCGCTTGATCCTTATCAAAGGTATACAGGGTCATATTGCTGGTGCTAACTAAAATGCCATTATTGGATTTAACGATGCTTTGACCAGCAGACATTGGAGCCCATGCGGCTAAGGCAATACTAAATAAAGACACAAGTCCAATTTTTTGAAGAATATTCATATCAATTCCTTTTTGTGAAACCCCAAAACTTAATAAAAATCAAAGATGGGGTTTAATTCATTAATTAAATAATGCACT
This sequence comes from Polynucleobacter sp. Tro8-14-1, assembly GCF_018881655.1. Classification (GTDB taxonomy): domain Bacteria; phylum Pseudomonadota; class Gammaproteobacteria; order Burkholderiales; family Burkholderiaceae; genus Polynucleobacter. The sequence continues at coordinate 150,160 of NZ_JACVPX010000007.1, read as the reverse complement.
TACAGCTTGCTCTTTAAGCAATGCAAGATTTAAGCGTATTCCTTAATGAATAAATTTCATGTTCGCTATCAGACATATGGAATAAGAAATTTATCTTCGGAGGCGAATTTGATGGAGCCATCAAATGGCTATTGTTGCCTTAGATGAACTAAGAACGCTTTACTTGAATGCCCCCATTAGCTAAAGGCAGACTTTTCCCAGGCACTATGGAAAACGTAACGTACTGATCTACTACCAAATCCTGAAAGATGTCTCGAAACTCTCAAGAAATTGGCTTAATCCTCCTTCATATTGGCGCGCTTCACTATTGGCTCTAGCCTTGCTTTCTCATCTGCGAGGAATTTAGTAAACGAGGTTCTCGTTCCGGGTGATGGCTCAATACCTTGTGGTGTTAAGCGGCTCTGAACAGCTGCAGTCTTAAGGCCCGCATTAATCGCCTGATTCATTTTCTCTAAGATAGCATCAGGTGTGCCTTTGGGCGCAAAGACCCCTGCCCAGTGACCAATGAAAACTTCAGGATGCCCCTGCTCCTTAGTTGTTGGAACATCAGGCAGAGCAGCAATTCTTTTATTCCAAGTGGAAGCAATTGCTTTTAATTTGCCGCCTTGGATTTGCGGAATTACTACAACGCTTGCCTCTGAGGTTGCGTCAACTTGATTGGAGATAACAGCCACCATTCCTTCGGAGCCACTCTTATAAGGAATGATTTCATATTTACCGCCTGCTTTTACTTTCAACATCTCCGCTACGAAGTGTGGAGTACTCCCAGTGCCAGCAGTCGAGAAGTTAAGCCCCTTGGGATCTTTGGCCAGCACGAGCAGATCCTTCATATTATTGATTTTGGAGTCTGCTGAAACAACAATAATAGAGGGGCTGATTGTTAACAAACCCACCGGAACTAAGTCGCCCTCCTTATATGGCATAGAAGACTTAATCATGGGATTAGTAATAATGCCACCGGCACTAACAAAGAAGGTGTAACCATCTGGCGCACTCTTTGCTACAAAATCTGCGCCCAATACAGAACCGGCGCCTGGCTTATTTTCCACAATAATAGGTTGACCCAATTGCTTTGAGGCAGCTTCAGCAACCACCCTGGCAACAGTATCGTTAGCACCGCCAGGACCAAACCCAACAACAAATTTAATGGGGTGATTGGGCCAAGGGTCAGCAGCAAACGCCGGTCCAAATGCTAAAGATAAGAATGTAATCAGAACGGCTTTTGTAAAACACTTCATTTCTATGGTCCCTTTTATCCTACCAAGGTATTGCTGGCAATACTGGCTTTAATCCTGCTTTTTGAATGGTATCAACTGCTTTTGTTGATGCTAAAAATACTATGAGATCTTTTGATGCATCTAAATTTTGCGTGTTACTTGTAATGCCCGCAGAGAATAGCACTGTCTTTTGAGCTTCTTGCGGTAGCTCACCTATAAAGTCAACGCCAGGAATGGGGAGTAGCTCGCTGACTTGCTGAAAGCCCAAATCCGCATCACCCCTAGCCACAACTGAAGCAACCCTTTCGCTATATATCTTTCTTGCAGTTTTATTCATCTGCTCCGAAATCCCCATTTTCGGGAAAAGCTCGGTTGATAAATAAACTCCACTTGCGCTTGCCGAATAAGCAACCGACTTTGCATTTAATAAAACCAATTTCAATCCATTCATTGTGCTGATATCAGGCTTTGGTGCACCTGTCTTTACTACCGCACCCATTACCGAAGCAACCAAATCAACTCGCGCCCCAGATTGAAGATCTCCGCTCTTGATAAACCCCTCTAAAGACGGTGCAGCCAGGATTAATATATCAAACTGCTCACCCTTGGCTAATCTAGAAGGGATGGAGTCGGGTGCAGCACCCATTGATGAGCCATAAGAAATAATGACTTTATTAGGAGATTGTTTTTCATACTCAGGGACTAACTGCTTTAACGCCTCAGCGAATGCTCCCGAGGTAATTACTTGTATTTCTGCCGCATAAGAATAGTCAACCTGCAATACATTAGTTGCAAGTATTAAAAAGGTAAAAAATATTTTACGCACTAAATACCTAAGATAATTTGGCAATTGCAGCCTTGATTGCGGCTGGCAATTCCTGAGCCTTTTTTCTTCTGGCCTCCAATACAGCCTCTTTTGTTTCTTGAGTTTTTTTGGACCAAATCGATCCAGGGAAGAATGCGTCATCATTAAATCTAGGGATGACATGCCAATGAATATGAGGAACCATATTGCCTAAGGCGGCAATATTGACTTTATCTGGGTGCATGACGTATCGCATGGCCTCTTCAACAGCGAATACTAGAGCCATCAAATGCTCTCGCTCACCATGGGTAAGGTCCGTCATCTCAGCTACGTGACGATTCAAGATCACCCTGCAGAATCCAGGTAGGTCGGGATCGTTTACGAGCATAACCCGACAGTCATCGCCGCGCCAAATGAGTTGACCATCTTCAGGCTTGAGTTCGTCTTTACAAAGTACGCAATTAGTCATTTGAAGAATGTAAACGAAAACGGCACCTAAGTCACCCTTGTGGGGTCATTTAGGTGCCGCGGCAGTATGGTGCTACTGCTTACAACGCACTACTTAGGGATTCTTAATGGAACTGCTCTTCTTCAGTAGAACCAGTCAATGCCGTTACAGAAGACTTACCACCTTGGATAACAGTCGTTACATCATCAAAGTAACCAGTACCAACCTCTTGCTGATGTGAAACGAATGTGTATCCACGGTCACGAGCAGCAAATTCTGGCTCCTGTACCTTCTCGATGTATGCAGTCATACCGCGCTGCATGTAGTCTTGAGCCAAGTCGAACATGTTGTACCACATAGAGTGGATACCAGCCAATGTGATGAACTGATACTTGTAACCCATTGCACCTAATTCACGTTGGAATTTAGCAATAGTTGCATCATCTAAGTTCTTCTTCCAGTTGAAAGATGGTGAGCAGTTGTAAGCCAACATCTTGCCTGGGAACTTCGCACGAATTGCTTCAGCAAATTGACGAGCAAAATCAAGATCAGGGGTACCAGTTTCACACCAAACCATGTCGGCGTAAGCAGCATATGCCAAACCACGTGAGATCGCTTGATCCAAGCCTTTACGTGTTTTGTAGAAACCTTCTGGCGTGCGTTCGCCCGTCAAGAATGGCTTGTCATTCGCGTCATAATCAGAAGTCAACAAGTCAGCAGCTTCAGCATCAGTACGGGCCAAGATGATAGTTGAAACACCCATCACATCAGCAGCCAAACGTGCAGAGATCAACTTCTGAACTGACTCAGCAGTAGGTAACAATACCTTACCGCCTAAGTGACCACACTTCTTAACGGAAGATAATTGATCTTCAAAGTGAACGCCAGCAGCGCCCTGCTTGATCAACGCTTTGCTTAATTCAAATGCATTCAATACACCGCCGAAACCAGCTTCAGCATCAGCAACGATTGGAGCGAAATACTCAATGTAACCTGCATCACCTTTGTTGATACCTTTAGCTGTTTGAATTTCATCAGCGCGTTGGAATGAGTTATTAATACGCTCAACCATCTTAGGAACTGAATCTACTGGATATAAAGATTGGTCTGGGTACATCGCTGCGTAAGAGTTACCGTCAGCAGCTACTTGCCAGCCTGACAAGTAAATAGCTTGTACACCAGCTTTAACTTGTTGCATTGCTTGACCACCAGTCAAAGCACCTAAACAGTTAACGTAAGCTTCGTTATTTACTAATTCCCAAAGACGCTCAGCGCCATGCTTAGCTAAAGTGTGCTCAATTTTCAATGAACCGCGAAGACGCACTACGTCCTCAGCCGTATAGCCACGAGTAATACCTTTCCAGCGTGGATTGGTATCCCAGTCTTTTTGTAGTGCTGCGATTTCTGCTTTGCGATCTGCCATGTTTTTCTCCCTAAGTTAAACAAGTACTTCTAAATTTGAGGACTCTTAAGACTGAATTCAGTCTTATGTCTTATATAAGAGTTTAGACAGTTCAAAAAAGCAGGCAAGAGGAATTTAAGATATTTTTCAAAATATTTAGTTATTTAAATTCAATAACTTATATATATATTTTTACTATGTGGAATATTTATTCACTTCTTGGAATGGAATATAGGGCTAGATGTTGCGCTGGATTTTACGCAGCGTAATGAAGTTTCATATTATGAAAAAGAAAGTGCTAGGTATGGGTAATTAAAACCCGTATAGACGCTGAGGGTTGTCGCACAAGATTTGCTTACGAATTGCCTCATTAGGAGCATATAAAGCGAAACAATCCAATAATTGTGCAATGGTAGGCATATTCCCCCACGTTGCAACATGCGGCCAATCCGATCCCCAAATACAGCGATTGGGCGCAGCCTCAATCAATGCCTTTGCATAAGGAACCACATTATGATAGCCGGGGTATTTTTCACTCAAGCGATAAGCACCCGATACTTTTACCCAAGCTCGCTCGCGCACCAATTCCACCAATGCCATAAACCCAGGGGAATGAACGCCGACTGAAGTTTTCAGGAAACCCATGTGATCAATGACTAAAGTAGATTTCATCTTTTGCATGCGCGGCATCAGAGCGGGCAAATCATTTGCATCTAATAAGAACTGAATATGCCATCCCCAGTCTCGAGCAAGCGCATCGCATTCTTCTAGGTTTGATAGATCTAGACCACCACCAGCAAACATGACGTTGACTCGAATTCCTACTACACCCCTATCTTTCATATTTTGATAGTAAGCATCGGGCTGCCCAAGCAATGGGACCGCTACTCCCCGCAACCGCTTGGGGTGTTGGTCTAACACTCTTAGCATGGGCTCATTGTCTTGCCCATTGACGCTGACCTGAATCAAAACACCATAGGTCATACCCACCTCATCGAGCATTTCTATATATTGCTCACCCGTTACTTCTGGCGCAGTGTAAGAGCGGCCAGGAACGAGACTGGCAGCGCTTATCACATGGGCGTGTGTATCGACCGCACCTTTAGGCATCACAAAAGGAAAAGGACCGCCTTGATGTTCGGGCGGCCCTGGGCAAAACGGAATATCTTTTTCCAACGTTAGGATCTTTATTTAGTTTGCTTGTAACTCGCGACCACGTGTTTCCGGAAGCACAATAGCAGCGATCAAGAAAACTCCGTAAGCAATTACAGCAAAAATAGCAATTGCCATTGCCAATCCATATTGCGCTGAAAAATATCCCACTAAGGCTGGAAATAAAGCGCCAATTCCGCGACCAAAGTTATAGCAAAAGCCTTGTCCGGATCCACGTAAGCGAGTTGGAAATAACTCTGTCAAGAAAGCGCCCATACCGGAAAAATATCCACTAGCAAAGAATCCCAATGGGAAGCCGAGCCACATCATCATTTCATTTGTGATTTCTAGCTGGGTATATGCCAGAACCAAGACAATCGCGCCAATTGAAAAGGTGATAAATAATTTCCGACGGCCAAATCGGTCAGCCATCCACGCGCCAACCAAGTAGCCTATAAAACTACCCGCAATAAGAAATGCTAAATAACCAGTAGAGCCAACTACCGTCAATTTACGCTCCGTCTTGAGGAATGTAGGAACCCAAGTGGTAATTGCATAGTAACCACCTTGTGCACCCATCGTGAGTAATGAAGCCCAAATCGTAGTCTTCAATAAACCAGGTTTAAAGATTTCTAGAATGGAGGGTGATTGGCCTGCTGCTACTACTTTTTCACGAGCAAGCTTAGCAATTGTTGGCTCTTCGACATGGCGACGAATGTATAACAAAAGAACAGCAGGGAAGAAGCCAGCTACGAACATTGCACGCCAAGCCATATCAGGCGGAAGCAGGCTAAACATAATCGCTTGTAAGAGTACTGCAGCACCCCAACCAATTGCCCAGGCAGATTGGACGGTACCCACTGCACGGCCACGATATTCTGCACGAATCGTTTCACCCATTAACACCGCACCAGCAGCCCACTCACCACCAAAGCCAAAGCCAAGTAATGCGCGTGCAACCATCAATTGATTGAAGTCTTGGGTAAATGCACAGATCAAACTAAAGCTAGAAAACCAAAGAATAGTGAACTGCAAAGTTCTAACGCGACCTATACGATCAGCTAAGTAACCAGCAAACCAGCCACCAAATGCGGATGCCAAGAGCGTACCCGTCACAGCAAGACCAGCCATTCCGCGGTCCACCTGCCATACTGCAATAATGGTGCCAATCACCAGAGGGTAAATCATGAAATCCATGCCGTCCAAAGCCCAGCCCAAGAAACAACCCCAAAAGGTTTTTTTCTCTTTAGGGTTCATGACTTTATAAAAACCGGTCAGACTAGTATCTGTTTGTTGACTCACTTTGTCTCCTTTATTTTTAGGCTTTAAATTATTGAATGAGTAGCATCTTTATAACTCAAATATTGCGCCCACAGGGCAAACTAGAGAAAACCCTTAATATCTTTTCATGATGCATTGCACACTAATTGGCGATCACAGTGTTTTGGCAGATTTTTCGAAATCACCGAATCCTTTAAGTGAGATCCATGGAATCAGTAAGCTCCTTTTTGCGAATAAGCCAGAATGGGCAGGCGAAATTATCCCCGGACTAGAGTCTTTGATTGTGCAACTGAAGTACTCCTCAGATAACCCCAGCGTCGTTCGCAGGCGCGCTATTGATGAATTAGAAAAGCTGGGGGAGAAATTCCTCAAGCAAAAAAGGATTCAGTCAGAGCTAAGTACTACGCATCGTATTCAGGTTTGCTATCACCCTGATGTAGCTTTGGATTTAATGACAATCGCCAAGGCTTGTAAGCTAACTACTGAAGAGGTCATCAGCATACACAAAGATAGCCTCTACACCGCTGACATTCTTGGATTCATGCCCGGCTTTACCTATTTCAGCGGGCTGAATCCGAAATTGCGTCTACCCCGACTCAGCTCTCCTAGACCATCAGTGCCCAAAGGAAGCGTTGCGATTGCAGAACTACAAACAGCCATATATCCGCGTACTACACCGGGTGGCTGGAATATCATCGGCAGATCGCCCAATACATTGTTTGATATTCAAAAAAATCCGCCAGGATTATTTATGGCGGGCGATCAAATGGAAATTCATGAAATCTCCTTAGATGAATTTAAACAGCTAGATCAAAATCAACCCTCATCTGAAATTCTTCGCGCACCGAAACCCGATGAAGGCAATGCCAGTATTGAAGTATTGCAGGCTGGGACATTCAGTACCATTCAAGATAATCCTCGTGAAAATTTATCTCACTGGGCCGTGGGACCCGGGGGCGCGTGTGACCTTGATTCGCTTCATCTAGCGAATGCAATGGTTGGCAATTCACCAGAAACTGCCGCCATTGAAATGACCTCTACCGGACCCACACTGCTTTTCCACGAAGCGTGCTGTGTAGCTTGGGTTGGCGCCTCCTGCGAAGGTATTGTGGATGGCCAACGTATTCCAGGCAATCGGCCAGTATGGTTGGCAAAGGGAAATACCCTCAAATTTTCTTCATTCAATTTGGGTTTTAGAGTAGTGCTGGCTATTGGGGGAGGTCTTGAGCTTCCTAAAATTTTAGGTCGGGCAGGCTCTCACATCAGTGCTGATATCGGTCCGAAGCGCTTAGAAAAGGGTGATGTACTTTTGCTTTCCGATGTCAAAGCACCTCTGAGCTCACCATTCCTAAAGTCCCTTTATAAATCTGGTCTGTTGCCATGCTTCCCAAAATGGCATGTGAGATCACCTTTCCACCCTGCAAACTCCGTAACGCACATCAATTGCTTAGCAGGGCCTCACATATCTTTTTTACCAGAAAAAGACCGAGAATTATTTTGGTCTACCATTTGGACTGTGAGCAATCAAAGTAACCGTATGGGTGTGCGCTTACAAAGTAACTTCAAACTTAAAAAAGATTTACCTCATATCCCCTCTCAAGCAATCACATTCGGAACTGTGCAATTTCCACCATCTCAAGAGCCAATCGTCATGTTGGCAGAACATCAAACTACGGGAGGATACCCGCGCCTCGCAGAAGTTATTCGCGCAGATCTTGTGAAGTTAGCGCAACTGAAACCAGGTAATAAAATTCAATTGATGCCAATTGATCTTGAAGAGGCGGATCGCATCAATGCAGAAGCATTAAAGTTACAAGATGCAACGATGCACTCAATTCAAACCATGATTCAAACTACTGGAAAAGCGTGATGGATATAAATAGTGATATGGGCGAAGGATTCGGAGCTTGGGAAATGGGCAATGATGCCCTCTTGCTTGACTACATTACCTCCACCAATATCGCCTGCGGCTGGCATGCTGGTGATCCCGCCCGTATGAAAAAATTAGTTGGACTCGCAACGCAAAAAAAGGTTCATATTGGCGCACATCCCGGCCTTCCTGATTTAGAAGGATTTGGCAGACGAGAAATGGCTATCTCCGAACAAGATGCCTATAACTATGTATTGTATCAAGCAGGTGCCTTACAAGCATTTGTTCAAGCGGTAGGCAAAAAACTGCATCACGTGAAACCACACGGCGCTTTATATAACCAAGCCGCAAGGGATATGAAACTTGCCCGAGGGGTTGCTAGAGCGGTGAAAGATCTTGGTAACGATGTCATTTTGTATGGATTAGCGGGAAGTTGTTTAGTTGATGCTGCTAATGAACTCGATATTCCCGTGTGGCAGGAAGTATTTGCGGATCGCAGATACTCAAAAGAAGGGTTTTTGGTGCCACGCGGCCAAGTGGGCGCAATGATTGAAGATGAATCGGCGGCACTCAAGCAGGTATTGGGAATGTCACAAACTGGAAAAGTGATAGCGATCGACGGTAGTGAAGTTTCAATTCAAGCGGATACGCTCTGCATTCATGGGGATAACCCACATGCCATTGAATTTGCTAAAAAAATTAAAGCGGAACTCTCTTAGACTCTACTCTGTGTGCTCGATGACACCTTAAAGACGGTAGGAATGATCATCAATTGGAATAGGGCAATTCCAATAAACAAGGCCTTAGGAAGACCGGCGTCCATAAAGAAGCCAAAGATAAATGGGCCAACCGCTGCTCCTAAATCAATTCCTGAATAGACAATCCCATAAACGCGACCCGCCACTCCCTTAGGGGTTGCCTGCTTCACCATGAGATCTCGAGAAGGCGCTACGACACCATATCCAAATCCCAGCGCAAAAAATACATAGGGAATGATCTGTGCGGAAAGTAGTCCAGTAGCAAGTAATAAACACATAGCTACGGTAATAGATAAGCAAGAACTCACAATACGCTCAGGAGCTTGCAACTTGGCTGCTAAATATCCACCAAATAAAACTCCTCCAGCACTTCCTAATGCCAGCAGGGTAATGAAATAACTTCCCACATCTAAAGGTATCTCGTAAAGCTTAAAGAGCGCGCTAGGGGCAAATGATTGCAGGCTAGAAGTAGAAGCCATGCTGAAGAAAAAGAAAATCCAGCATAACCAAACCCCAGTGAGCTTCAGAAATGCGAATGTACTCTCAGGTGCTACGCCAAGCCTAGCAACCTGAGCGCTTGCATAACTATTTTCATGACGCTCTTTGACGTTATCCAGTAAATAGCTTTTATTCATCCAAAGAATCACTAGGATACAAACCTCTAATAGCGCTGCAGATAAGAAGGCAATGCGCCAATCAGATAACTCTGCAATCCCAACCATAAAGGTGGGTGCAGCAGCCCACCCTAAATATCCAGTCACTCCATGCATTGAATAGGCATAAGGAAGATTGGGTGGTGATACTTTGTGATTAATGAGCGTGTAATCAACTGGATGAAAAATACCATTACCGCAACCAGCAATTACCGCACCCAAAATCAACATGGCATAACTAGTGCTTTGTGAATAGGTAAGTGCTGCAAGCGCTAGCAAAGCAAGCCCAGCAAACAGTACGGGTCTTGCGCCGATACGATCCACCAAAAATCCGGAGGCAGCCTGCACAATGCAAGAGACTACAAAGAATATTGACATGAGCATGCCAAGCTCAGCATAACTAAGGGAAAAAGCGTCCTTCAACCATGGGAACATGGGAGGAAGGATTAAATGAAAGAAATGAGAGCTGCCGTGAGCTAGGCTAATGAGACTAATAACCCGGACATCACTGGCACGCCTACTAAGCGCAACAGTCATGTACCAAGTTTACTAGGGCAGGAATATTCCTGCTGAACTACGTATTTGCTACTTAGGACTACTTAATGAACCTGACGGCTAAAGCTAAACTCACCTGATTTATCTACATCGACAGGTACCACATCCATGGGTCCGAACTTACCTTCCAAAATCATCTTGGAGACTGGGTTCTCAATATGCTGCTGAATCGCCCGCTTCAGAGGCCTTGCTCCAAAGACTGGATCAAAGCCCACCTCAGCAATCTTATTCAAGGCGGCATCACTGACCTCAAGTTGCATATCCACTTTTGCCAAACGATCTGACAAGTTCTTCAGCAAGATCTTCGCAATATTGGCGATATTGCCTTTATCCAAACCATGGAACACTACGATTTCGTCAATACGATTTAAGAACTCAGGACGGAAATGATTCTTTAGTTCTTCGAATACTGCCTCTTTAATCTCTGCTTGCTTCTTATCAACCATCGACTGAATCAAATGTGATCCAATATTACTAGTCATTACGATGACAGTGTTTTTAAAGTCTACGGTACGACCTTGACCATCAGTTAGACGACCATCATCCAATACCTGCAAGAGCACATTAAATACATCTGGGTGAGCCTTCTCAATTTCATCAAACAAGATCACGCTATATGGATGACGGCGAACTTGCTCGGTTAAATAACCACCCTCTTCGTAACCAACATAACCTGGAGGCGCGCCAATTAAACGGGCCACGCTATGCTTCTCCATAAACTCACTCATATCAATACGAATGAGGTGATCTTCGCTATCAAACAAGAAGCCCGCCAGAGCTTTGCAGAGCTCAGTCTTACCAACACCGGTAGGCCCAAGGAATAAGAAGGATCCATAAGGACGATTCTCTTCAGCCAAGCCAGCACGTGAACGACGAATAGCATCCGATACTGCTCGAATGGCCTCTTCTTGACCAACTACACGCTTATGCAATAGCTCTTCCATCTTGAGTAACTTATCGCGCTCACCCTGCATCATCTTCGAAACTGGAATACCTGTCGCACGAGAAACCACTTCAGCAATTTCTTCTGCGCCAACTTGAGTGCGAAGTAACTTGTTTTTCAATACGCCATCTTTGTCACCCTTAGCTTCGGCAGCTGCGGCAGACTTCAGTTTTGCTTCGAGTTCGGGGAGCTTGCCATATTGCAATTCAGCAACCTTCTCTAACTTGCCATCGCGTTGTAACTTTGCAATATCTACCCTTACTTTTTCAATTTCCTCTTTCAGCTGAGCTGCGCCTAATACAGCGCCCTTCTCTGCTTTCCAAACCTCTTCTAAATCAGCATACTCAGCACCCAGACGTTTAATTTCATCCTCAATGAGACCTAGGCGTTTTTGCGAAGCATCGTCCTTCTCCTTCTTAACCGCTTCGCGCTCAATCTTTAATTGAATCAGACGACGCTCCAGCCTATCCATCACTTCAGGCTTAGAATCAATCTCCATCCGAATACGCGAACCCGCTTCGTCAATCAGGTCGATCGCCTTATCTGGCAAGAAACGATCCGTAATGTAGCGATGCGATAACTCAGCAGCCGCAACAATCGCTGGATCAGTAATTTCGATGCCATGATGTAGTTCATAGCGCTCTTTAAGGCCTCGCAAGATGGCAATAGTTGCCTCTACGGTAGGCTCCTCCACCATCACTTTTTGGAAACGACGTTCCAACGCTGGATCTTTTTCGATGTACTTACGATATTCGTCTAAGGTAGTTGCACCAATGCAATGTAATTCACCGCGGGCCAAGGCAGGCTTGAGCATATTTCCAGCATCCATTGCACCATCACCCTTACCAGCGCCTACCATCGTATGAATTTCATCAATAAAGATGATTGTTTGACCTTCATCTTTAGCGACATCACTGAGAACTGCTTTCAAGCGCTCTTCGAACTCACCGCGGTACTTAGCGCCAGCTAGAAGTAAGGCCATATCCAAGACTAGGACACGCTTATTTTTCAGAGTCTCAGGCACTTCACCATTAACGATGCGCTGCGCTAAGCCCTCAACGATGGCAGTCTTGCCCACACCAGGTTCACCGATGAGTACAGGGTTATTCTTACCGCGACGTTGCAAGATCTGAATGGTGCGACGAATCTCATCGTCACGCCCAATGACTGGATCAAGCTTGCCCATACGAGCGCGCTCAGTTAAATCCACTGTGTATTTCTTTAAGGCTTCACGTTGGCCTTCAGCATCTGCACTATTCACTGATTCTCCTCCGCGCACTAAATCAATAGCCGCTTCTAACGATTTGCGATTTAATCCATTTTCACGAGCCACTTTACCGAGCTCGCCCTTGTCATCAGCCACCACAAGCAAAAACAATTCGCCTGCAATAAATTGATCATTGCGTTTATTGGCTTCTTTTTCACATAGGTTGAGCCAATTACTTAAATCACGGCCCACCTGCACTTCTCCACTAGTTCCTTGCACTTCGGGGAGATTGCTGATGATTTTCTCTACGCCTTTTTCAAGGCTAGGGACATTGACTCCTGCTCGAGTCAATAAACTCTTGGCGCCACCATCGGAATCACGCAACATGGCCAGCAACAAGTGGGCAGGCTCAATATATTGGTTATCTTTGGCTAAAGCGATACTTTGGGCCTCACTTAAGGCCTCTTGAAATTTGGTTGTTAATTTATCTATTCTCATTTTTGAGCTCCGTCTATCTATCTATAGAATATAAGGGCAATATTAATAATTTCAAGCATCTACCGCACTTTTAACCCTAATTTTCCCTATTTTGACCTGGCTTGTTTACCTCCTTGAATGCTCAGATGGCACCTACTATGCCGGCATTACTAACCGCTTAGAACATCGCTTAGAGGCCCATAACTCAGGGCAAGGCGCTCGCTATACAAGATCGCGCGGACCAGTTGTCCTCTTAGCAACACAAAAGCACCCTGACCGTTCTGAAGCCTCTAAAGCAGAGCTCCGCTTAAAGCGTTTACCAAGGTCTGAAAAGCTAGCCTTTTTTGAGACTGAGATCACCACCAAAACTGGGCACAGTTAGTCAGAGCAATCTATGAGCCAGCAATACAATATAGCTATAACAAAACCAATTATTTAACCGGACAACAATCATGCAACCAAAATGGGGAACCAGAGGAATGGCGGTAGCGCCACATTCTCTAGCATCAGAATCTGCTTTAGCTGTTTTACGAGAAGGTGGCAACGCCTTAGAAGCAATGGTAGCTGCTGCTGCAACTATTGCAGTGGTCTACCCTCATATGAACTCCATAGGCGGTGACTCTTTCTGGGTAGTTCATTCTCCTGGAAAGGCCATGGGTGGAATTGATGCTTGTGGAGCGGCTGCTGGTTTGGCGACAAAGCAGTGGTACGCAGAACGTGGTATCACTAAGGCCATTCCATTTCGTGGTGCAGTAGCAGCGAATACCGTTGCTGGAACTATCTCTGGCTGGGGCGCAGCGCACCAACTCTCGAAACAAGGGTTAGGCGGCAAACTACCGCTTTCACGCCTATTAGCTGATGCGATTCACTATGCAGAAGCTGGCACACCCGTTACTTTCAGCCAATCAAGCCTCACAGAAAAGAAGCGTCAAGAACTGAGTCCCATTCCAGGCTTTGCAGAGACTTTTTTAGCAAATGGCAAAGCGCCCGCTGTTGGCAGCATCTTTAAGCAAGAGCGTCTTGCTAAAACCTTACGTCAGATTGCCAAAAAAGGTACGGATGACTATTACCGCGGCGAACTAGCTCAATCACTAGCAAAAGAACTCGCTGAGTTAGGCAGTCCACTGAGGTTAGACGATCTACACCGTCATAAGGCAAAACTCATAGACCCTCTAGAGCTCAAACATAGCATGGGTAATGTCTACAACATGACGCCGCCCACACAAGGCGTTGTCTCATTGATGATTATTGGCATCTTGGACCAGTTGAACTTAAAACGCTTTAAGGTTGATAGCGCCGAGTACGTTCATCATTGTGTTGAGGCTACCAAACAAGCATTTAAAGTACGCGATCAATTTGTAACTGATCCTGCCTATATGACAAAGAATGCGCAATCTTTCTTATCACCCGCATTCCTGAAAAAGTTAGCCAAGAATATTGATCCAGAAAAAGCGCTCCCTTGGGGTCAGGGTAAAGGTCCTGCAGATACTATTTGGATGGGTGTGATTGATGGCGACGGCAATTGTGTTTCTTTCATTCAAAGCATCTATCATGAGTTTGGCGCAGGCATTGTGCTTCCTACCTCAGGTGTCAACTGGCAAAACCGTGGTTGCAGCTTTTCTCTTGACCCAAATACACTCAATCACCTTGAGCCGCATCGCAAGCCTTTTCATACTCTTAACCCAGCGATGGCTTTATTTAAAGATGGTCGCTCAATGGTTTATGGAACGATGGGTGGAGATGGTCAACCACAAACCCAGTGCGCAGTATTTACTCGAACAGCAACTTATGGTCTTGATCCACAGGATGCTATCAGTCGTCCACGCTGGTTGCTTGGACGGACCTGGGGGCAAACCAGTGATAGCCTTAAATTAGAGTCGCGCTTTAGTCCATGGGTAGCTAAAGAACTTCACGCTTTAGGTCATGAAATTGAAATGCTCGATGCATTTGACGAAACCGTTGGTCATGCGGGTTGTATCATTCGCGATCCATCGGGTACGCTACAAGGTGGATGGGATCCTAGAAGTGATGGGGCTGTGAGCTCATTCTAATAGGTCTCAATTCAGTAACAATTAGATGGCATTAAAAAAGGCTACCAAACTTGGTAGCCTTTTTCTATCTTCGAATTTCAAATCACCACTGAGTTAGCACTTATGCAGCACAGGTCTTCAAATACTTAGCACGCATTGGGCGTAGTACGAAGAATGCCAGGATAGCCGCAGTAGCATCCAATACGATCATGATGCCAAATACTGGTATCCAGCTTTCTGTAACACCATGAATGTAGGCTGCAACTGGTGCGCCAACAATAGAGCCAACGCCTTGAGCCATGTAAAGGAAACCATAGTTTGTAGTGGCATGCTTTTGGCCAAAAGTATCAGTCAAAGTAGATGGGAATAAGGAGAAAATCTCACCCCAACCAAAGAACACAATACCTGAGAGCAATACGAACATGACGGGATCTGAGCGTGTCATTACCCAAGCAAACATAGCGACCGCTTCTAAACCAAAAGCAATCGTCATGGTGTATTCACGGCCGATACGATCAGATACCCAGCCAAATATTGGTCGAGTTAAACCATTGGTAACGCGGTCAATTGTTAAGGCCAAAGGTAAGGCAGCCATACCAAAAACCATGGTCGATGTAATACCAAAGTCTTTTGCAAATGCGCCCATTTGGGAGATAACCATCAAACCTGATGTAGACATCATGGACATCATTAAAAACATAAGCCAAAAAACCGGTGTCTTTAACATTACCTTTGGTGCAACTCCCGATGCAGCAGCCTCTTTTTGATCAGCCGTTTGCACACGATCAGCGTGCGGCACACGAATGCCTTGAGCAGCCAATAGTCCAACAGCGCCAATGATGTAACCAAAGAATGTCAACGTGCCCTGAATCCCTGTCTCAGTCAAACTAGTGGAGATTGGGAAAGTCGTCAGCAATGCACCGATGCCATAACCTGCAGCAACCATACCTACTGCAAATCCTCGATTGTTTGGGAACCAACGAACCATCAAGCCAACAACGCCGATGTAAACAATACCGGTACCCAAGCCACCTAACACTCCATAGGTGAGGTAAAGATGAGATACAGTAGTCAGGTTAGCCGAAAGAACCCAGCTTGCACCCGTCAGAATAGTACCAATGGATAACAAAAGGCGAGGGCCAAACTTATCAACTAAGTAACCCTGAAACGGTGAAAAGAAAGTCTGCAACACAATCAAAATCGAAAATGTAATTTGCAACTCAGTCAAAGTAACACCGAGCTGACCCATGATTGGCTTAGTAAATAAAGCCCACACATATTGAGGGCTGGATATGGACATCATACAAATGACGCCTAAAGCCAATTGCACCCATTTCGACTTTAGGGGGCTGCTACTAGTACTTTCCGTACTCAATGCTGCTGTTGTCATGTAAATCTCCTGAGCTTTGTTTAATCAAAATTTCTAAAATGCTTTTGTTAATGCATTTTGATCTAAATTTACGGGTAATTACTAAGGAATTCCCTGATATGGTGCAGAAGCGCTTATTTTGATGCAGCTTGATGCACCAATAAAAATAAAACCACCCCTAAGGATGGCTCATCTTTTCAAACAGGCATCTGCTTCTATAAAACGAATTTGATCTAGCACCCCGAAGCAGTTGCCGTAGGGACGCTCACACTATTAGTGCCAGGCAAACTAGACCAGGCAGGATTAGATGAGGTTACGGGCAGCATATAAGCCCAGTGCGTGAGACCGGCTGCTCCATTTCCGGTTGACATCTGCATCAAAAATGCAGGTTGACCGCTAGATGTAGTTAACTGCCCAGAACCTACGGTTAGAGATGATCCATAAAAACCAATAGATACCGAATTATTGGCTGTTACAGACCCCACAATAGTTGATGCAGACCAAGTAGCGCCATTATTGGTGCTAGCAAAAGAGCAGCCCAATAAAAATCCCTGATTGACAGAAGTGATATGCCAAATAGTCTGATCGTTTACCGCACTAGTCTTTGGATTTCCGGAAGAGCTATAGGCATAGGCCAGCAAATAATCCGTAGGCACAGACCAATACGTATCCACAAAAGCAGTAAGATCTTTTGTTGCCAAAGTAGATGGGGTTGATTGTGCTTGCACACTATCGCCAGCACCGCAACCAGATAGTCCGCCTGTAAGCATGATCGATAGGCAAACATAGAGCTTTCTCGTTATATGTTTTTTAATTATTTTTTCCATTTAGATAATGCCACTTCATCGGTAACGCGGGCATCAACCCAGCGAGCCCCTTCAGGGGTGTCTTCTTTCTTCCAAAATGGGGCCGCCGTCTTAAGGTAGTCCATGACGAACTCACAGGCAGCAAATGCTTCACCTCTGTGTGCGCTGGTGACCACCACTAATACGATTTGATCTTCGGGCAATAAGGGACCAACACGATGGATCACTAAGGCCTGATAAATATCCCAGCGCGCTTTGGCTTGATCCAGAATTTCCTGTAGCGCTTTTTCAGTCATGCCGGGGTAATGCTCAAGCGTCATGCCCTTTACTTGGCTACCGTCATTCATATCTCGCACGGTACCCAAGAAAGAAACTACCGCACCTACTCGCGGATCACCTTTACGTAATGCCGCTATTTCAGCGCTGACATCAAAATCGCTCTCTTGGATTTTGATTGGCATATCAGCCCCCAGTCACCGGAGGAAAGAAAGCAACTTCTGCACCATCTTGCAATGCTGTATTTGCATCAACCATGTGCTGGTTCAAGGCGCAACGCAAGACTTTGCCATCTGCCAAGACCTCAGACCATGGATTGCCACGTTCAATGAGGTGCGTTCTGAGATCGGCAATGGTTTTTACTGTCGCCGGGATGGTGATGCTCTCTTGCGAGATGCAAAGCGCTTCACGTAGTGAGGCAAAGAATCGTAATTCGAGTTTCATGAGCTAATCGTAAAGTGATTATTTGAGCAGCGCATCAAATGGGATGTACTTCACCAAATCGCCAGCTTTGATTTGCTGGTTTGGCGGACAATCAACCAGACCATCGCCCCAAGAGGCGCTAGTGAGCACGCCAGAACTTTGATTAGGAAATAAATCTAAGCCGCAGTTGCTATTCAATTTGACACGCAGAAACTCATTACGTCGATCGGCTTTCAACCAATCAAAATCTGCGCGCATTAAATACGACTGAGGAAGACTCACTTCACGACCCTGCAACTTCAGAATAAAAGGACGTACAAACAATAGGAAAGTTACAAAACTGGATACCGGATTGCCTGGCAGACCAATAAACCAAGCCTCACCATCCTTAGGTTCGTCTGATTTTCGGACTGCACCAAATGCCAATGGCTTACCTGGCTTAATCGCGATCTGCCATAGATCCAATCTTCCTTCAGCGGTAACTGCTGGCTTGATGTGATCTTCTTCGCCAACTGAGACGCCACCAGAGGTAATAATTAAATCGTGGTCCTTGCTGGCTTTACGCAATGCTGCACGGGTTGCATCTAAGCGATCTGGGACGATACCCAAATCAGTGGCATCACAACCCAAAGACTTGAGGCAGGCTAATAAGGTGTCGCGATTGGAGTTATAAATACCGCCTGGTTTTAATGGCTCACCAGGAAGGGCTAATTCATCGCCAGTGAAAAAGGCGGCCACCTTGACGCGACGTTTAACGCTTAAGTGAGTCAAACCCGCTGAAGCAGCTACACCCAACTCTTGTGGGCGCAAGAAAGTGCCTGCGGTGAGAGCAGTTTTGCCAGCAGTGAGATCTTCGCCTCTACGACGAATCCACTGACCTGCTATTGGAACGGTATTGATAGTTACTTGACCGCTTTCACCCTCTAGCGCGCAATCCTCTTGCATCACGACTGCATCCGCACCAGGAGGTACGGGGGCTCCTGTGAAAATTCTAGCGGCAGTGCCTGACTCCAAGGGGGTTCCCATCGATCCAGCCGGAATGCGCTGAGCAATCTTGAGTGATTTTCCTGGAGTAGCAATATCAGCAGAGCGAACCGCATACCCATCCATCGCAGTGTTATCAAGTGGAGGCACATCAACAAGGCTATTGACGTTTTCAGCGAGCACACGGCCTAAAGCGGCCTGCATGGCAACTTTCTCACTCTCGCCAACAGTTTGAGCATGCGAAAGTAAGTGATCTAAAGCCTGCTGCGCAGTCAACATCGGTGGCTTTGTCATAGAGTAATTATTTATTGCTTAAATTTTCTAAGTTAAGAATTAACTTAGATGTGAAGTAATAAACGCTTTAACTTGATTCACGTCGGCATCGATATTTTCTACGCGCTGCGGCTTAGATTTAATGTCTTTAAATGCTGGTGGACACTCAGCTGGACGTCCTAAAGCAATTTCAATTGTTTCTTCAAACTTAATGGGGAGCGCCGTCTCGAGCACGATCATCGGGATTCCGGCTTGCAAATGCTCACGAGCCACTTTCACGCCATCAGCGGTATGGGTATCAATCATGACGCCATAGCGTTGATCAATATCACGAATTGTTTCTAAGCGATTCTCGTGAGTGCTACGGCCAGATTGGAAGCCGTATTTACCCAGTTCTTTAAAGACTGCCTCTTTTGAGATATCAAAACCACCTGCTTCATCTACTTGCTTGAACATAGCTGCAGTCGCTTTACCATCTTGACCCATAAAATCAAATACGAAGCGCTCAAAGTTACTAGCCTTAGAGATGTCCATCGAAGGGCTGGAAGTATGCAAGGTCTCAGCAGACTTACGTGCACGATAGATGCCTGTGGAAAAGAATTCATCCAATACATTGTTTTCATTGGTAGCAACGATGAGATGCTCGATAGGCAAACCCATCATGCGGGCGATATGACCAGCGCAGACATTACCGAAGTTACCGGATGGTACGGTGAATGAGACTTTTTCGGAGCTGGACTTAGTGGCCAGTAGATAACCTTGAAAGTAGTACACCACCTGAGCCACTACACGACCCCAATTAATGGAGTTCACGGTACCAATTTGGTTCTTCGCTTTAAAAGCATGGTCATTGCTGACTGCCTTAACAATATCCTGGCAGTCATCGAAGACACCAGCTACTGCTAAGTTAAAAATATTAGGGTCTTGCAAGGAATACATCTGTGCAGACTGAAAGGCACTCATCTTGCCGCGGGGAGAAAGCATAAATACCTTCACACCCTCTTTACCGCGCATCGCATATTCAGCTGCGCTACCCGTATCACCAGATGTAGCGCCCAAAATATTGAGCTGCTGACCTTTTTTCTTGAGAGTGTACTCAAAAAGATTGCCCAGCAATTGCATGGCCATGTCTTTAAAAGCCAAGGTTGGGCCATTTGAAAGACTCAATAGCCCAATGCGTGTTCCCTGCTCTTCGCCCAACCAATGCAAAGGCGTGATGTCTTTAGCGTTATCTTGTGCACGGCCATTGCAATAGACCTGCTCGGTATACGTTTTACGCAAGATTGCACGCAAATCCGCCTCAGGAATATCGTCGCAATACAGACTCAATACTTCATAAGCGAGGTCTGCGTATGACAAGCCGCGCCAAGAATCCAATTGCGCTGCAGTGACTTGTGGGTATTGAGTAGGTAAATACAACCCGCCATCAGGCGCCAATCCACCCAACAAAATTTCTAAGAAGGATTGTTGTGGACTATTGCCACGAGTAGATTGGTAGCGCATAAATTTTGCTGAGTTTTACTTAAGACAGATTTTCTAAACGGATCTTCACCACTTCGCCAGTAACTGTCTTGAGATTCTGAATCTCTTTAATCGCGCCAAGCATGTTCTTTTCTTTAGTCTCGTGAGTTAAAGCCACCAAATCAGTTTGACTTTCACCCTCATCAGCTTCTTTTTGCAAAAGTGCGTCAATAGAAACACCATGCGATGCCAAAATTTTAGTGATGTCAGCTAATACGCCAGCTTGATCAGCTACACGCAAGCGCAGATAGTAACTAGTAGTGATTTCGCCAATAGGGAGCACTGGTGTGTCATGGACAGCATCTGGCTGGAAGGCCAAGTAAGGCACACGATGCTCAGCGTCAGCGCTTAGCAAACGAGTGATATCTACTAAGTCAGCAATCACTGCGGAAGCAGTTGGCTCAGAGCCTGCACCTTTGCCGTAATACAAAGTTGTTCCAACGGCATCGCCAAATACTTGCACGGCATTCATGGCGCCCTCAACGTTTGCAATCAAACGCTTGGAAGGAATGAGAGTTGGATGGACACGCAACTCGACACCAGTTGACGTTTTCTTGGCAATGCCAAGCAACTTAATGCGATAGCCTAATTGCTCTGCATACTTAATATCAATTGCATCTAATTTAGTGATGCCTTCGATGTGTGCTTTTTCAAACTGCATTGGAATACCAAATGCAATCGCACTCATGATGGTCGCTTTATGAGCAGCATCAACACCTTCGATGTCAAAAGTCGGATCTGCTTCTGCATAGCCTAGGCGTTGCGCTTCTTTAAGCACTGTTGCGAAATCCAAACCTTTGTCGCGCATCTCTGACAGGATGAAATTCGTAGTGCCATTAATGATGCCTGCAATCCATTCGATACGGTTCGCTGTTAAGCCTTCACGCAACGCTTTAATAATGGGGATACCACCAGCAACAGCAGCTTCAAAGGCAACCATCACGCCCTTAGCATGCGCAGCCTTAAAGATTTCGTTACCGTGAACAGCAATCAATGCTTTATTAGCTGTAACTACGTGCTTACCTGCCGCAATTGCCTCAAGAACCAAGTCTTTAGCTATGCCATAACCACCAATAAGCTCAACAACGATGTCGATCTCTGGGTTATTGATCACGGCACGAGCATCACTCACCACCTGCGCGCGGTCTTTAACCAACTCTTTGGCACGCTCTACATTTAAATCAGCAACCGTATTAATACGAATGCCGCGCCCAGCACGACGAGTAATTTCATCTTGGTTACGCTCGAGAACAGTGAATACGCCACCACCAACAGTGCCAATACCTAACAGACCTACTTGAATCGGTTTCATGATGCCTTTGCTGCAGTTGAAGAAGCCTTGCGGCTGTGCTTATTACGATAACGCTCCAGAAAACGAGCAAGGCGGCCTATAGCTTCCTTGAGAACATCTTCGTGAGGCAAGAACACTACACGGAAGTGATCAGGTTTGCCCCAGTTGAAACCAGAGCCCTGCACTAACAATACTTTTTCTTCTTTTAAAAGATCAGCTACAAATTGCTGATCATCTTCAATTGGATAAACCTCAGGATCTAGCTTTGGAAATAAATACAAAGCAGATTTTGGCTTCACGCAAGTCACGCCTGGAATATCAGTTATGAGCTTCCATGCAAGATCACGTTGCTTTGCAAGGCGGCCACCCTCACCCACTAAATCATTAATGCTTTGATAACCACCCAATGCTGTTTGAATCGCATATTGACCTGGCACGTTCGCACACAAGCGCATTGAGGCCAACATATTGAGCCCCTCGATATAGTCTCGGACCATCTCTTTATCGCCTGAAACCACCATCCAGCCGGCACGGTAGCCGCAGGAACGGTAATTTTTAGAAAGGCCATTGAAGGTAATAGTGACTACATCGGTAGACAAAGAAGCTAATGAGAGATGCTTCTCGCCGTCGTACAACATCTTGTCGTAAATCTCATCCGCAAACAAAATCAAACCATGCTCACGAGCAATTTGAGTTAACTCAAGCAGCACTTCTTTGGAGTAAATTGCACCAGTAGGATTGTTTGGATTAATCACCACAATCGCTTTGGTACGCGGTGTAATTTTTTTACGGAGATCGTTTAAGTCTGGCGCCCACTCTTTGGATTCATCACAAAGATAGTGCACTGGTGTGCCACTCGACAAACTGACTGCAGCAGTCCAAAGCGGGTAATCTGGTGTTGGGACCAATACCTCATCACCATCATTTAAGAGTGCATTCATCGACAGAACGATGAGCTCAGAAACACCATTGCCGGTATAGACATCATCCAAGGTCACGCCTTGAATGCCTTTTTCTTGGCAATACTGCATGATGGCTTTGCGAGCAGCAAAGATTCCCTTGGAATCAGAATAAGCTGAGGCATTGCTTAAATTGCGAATCATGTCCAACTGAATCTCTTCAGGCGGATCAAAACCGAAAACCCCTACGTTTCCGATGTTTAATTTGATGATTTTGTGGCCCTCTTCCTCCATGCGCTGAGCAAGCTCAAGCACCGGCCCACGTATGTCATAACAGACGTTATCGAGCTTTTGGGACTTTAGGATCGGTTTCACAATAAATTTAAGGGTAAGTTCTTGAAATATGAGAAAAAACAGCTAGCTATAATCCACATAATTATGACAGAGAGTCCACTTGAAGCTTCAATCTGACCCCCATTCCGGAGCGAATACGATCACTGGCTATGGCGATGGCTACGTAGAGATCAATAAGATCCCTCACGACCATGCGGTCCTACTCAGCTCGGACGGCGCCATCTCTAACTGGTCTGCGCAAACATTTGATAGCTTAGAAGCTAGTCATTTCGCGCAAATGGTTGATTTAAAACCAGAATTAATCCTCATTGGGACTGGTAGCCGCCAGCGCTTTCCCAAGCCAGAACTTCTTAAATCCTTGATTGAGGCCAAAATTGGCTTTGAAATCATGGATTCTCAAGCCGCCTGCCGCACTTACAACATCCTAGTCGGTGAGGGTCGTCAGGTCGTGCTTGCCCTGATTGTGGAACCCACTTAATGCAATTTGGCCAGATTCGGCAGTCATCAGCCCTGCACCCAGGCAAGATTTTGCTGCTGGTCATTATTTACGGCCTGCTTTGGTTTGGCACCCTCAATTACCGCCACCTCATCCCATCCGACGAAGGCCGCTATGCAGAAATAGCACGAGAAATGCTGGTTACCGGTGATTGGATTACTCCGCGTTACAACGGTTATAAGTATTTTGAAAAACCCCCTCTTCAAGCTTGGGCAACTGCCGCCGCATTTCAGGCATTTGGTATTGGCGATTGGCAAGCGCGCCTTTGGACAGCGCTAACGGGTTTCCTAACTATTCTTTTGGTCGGCTTTACTGGTGCGCGCATCTTCAACGCGAGAGCAGGATGGTTGGCTGCTGTTGTATTGGCATCGAGTCCGATGTGGATTATCAGTGGTCACTTCAATTCGCTCGACATGGGCTTGTCCTCATTTTTAGTGGCGGCTCTTTGTAGCCTCTTGCTTGCACAAACTTCGCATAACAAAAATAACTGTCGCAACTGGATGTGGGCTTGCTGGATTTTTATGGCGCTAGCAACACTATCCAAAGGTGTTATTGGCGTAGCGATTCCTGCAATGGTGTTTATTGCTTACTCCATTAGTACATGGGACTGGAAAATCTGGGCTCGCTTGCGTTTATTTAGTGGAACTATTTTGTTCTTAGCTATCACTGCCCCTTGGTTTGTATTGGTAGCGCAACGCAATCCTGAATTCCTAGAGTTCTTCTTTATTCACGAACATCTACAACGCTTCACACAAGATGATCACAGTAGAACTGGCCCCATTTACTACTTTGTACCGCTCCTCCTCATCGGCCTGCTCCCCTGGATTCTGCAGGTCCCTGGGGCGTTTGCACAAGCATGGAGCGAGCGCCGTCGCGAATTCTCAGCGGGCTGGTTATTAGTCTGCTGGTTTGCTGTGATCTTTGCATTCTTTAGCGTATCGCACTCTAAGCTTCCGGGTTACATCATCCCCGTTTTCCCAGCGCTCGCTTTAATTATTGGCAATCGTTTAGATCGCTTACTTGGTCACACCAACACCATGGCATTACCATGGAAATTACAGACACTTTGCTTTGCAATTTTGGGGTGTGTTGGATTTTTCTTTTTAGATGCCATTGGTAAACAAGCAAGACCTGATGAGATTGAAGCTTATGCGCAATATACCTATTGGGTGATTGCTGCATTAGTAGCGCTTGTCAGTTTTAGCGCTTACGCTGCATGGCAAAGCAAGCGCAATGGCATTCAAAGCATCGTCAGCTTTGCTTGTGGGTTCCTTCTCTGCGCGATCATCACAGGAACAGGTCACGAGACATTGGGCCGCGCAGTTTCTGGTATCGACCTAGTCGAGCGAGTCAAAGCCTCTATTCCAGAAAAAGTGAACTTCTATTCAGTGCGTCTTTTGGATCACACCGTGCCTTTCTATTTAGGCAGAACGATGATCATGGTTGAATCACCCGATGAGCTTGAGTTTGGGGTTAATCAAGAGCCAGAACTTTGGATGCCAACATTAGACGCCTTTATTACCCGCTGGCAAGAAGATCAAACAGCTTATGCCATGATGGTTCCAGAGCAATTTGATGCGCTTAATACTCAGGGCTTCCCAATGCAGGAAGTCGATCGTGATTCACGCAGGGTCATTGTCAAGCATCCAGATATCTCGCAGTAATATAGGACACCATGTCAAACTTCATCCCCTTCACGCGCCCTAGCTTCAATCAAGAAACCATTGACGCTGTTTCAGAGGTATTGCGCTCAGGATGGGTGACATCTGGACCGAAATTGGCCGAGTTTGAAGCTGCTTTAAGCCAATACTTTGGCGGTCGTCCGGTACGCTGTTTTGCCAATGGCACCGCAACCATGAAGATCGCTCTGCAAGTTGCCGGCATTGGTGATGGCGATGAAGTAATTACCACTCCAATTTCTTGGGTGGCAACTTCTAATGTGATTTTGGGTGTTGGCGCCAAACCAGTATTTGTGGATATCGATCCCATTACACGCAATATTGATCTAAATAAAGTGGCTGCTGCAATCACGCCAAAGACACGTGCGATCATGCCGGTCTATTTAGCTGGATTACCTGTTGATATGGATCAACTCTATGCGCTAGCCAAACAGCACAAGCTTCGTGTAATTGAAGATGCAGCGCAGGCCTTTGGCTCACAGTGGCAAGGCAAGAAGATTGGTAGCTTTGGTGACCTGGTGAGCTTTAGCTTCCAGGCCAATAAGAACCTCACCACTGTTGAGGGAGGCTGCCTTGTTCTCAATAATCTAGATGAAGCAAAACTGGCTGAGAAATTCCGTCTACAAGGATTAACTCGTCAAGGCATGGATGGTATGGATGTGGATGTATTGGGCGGCAAAGATAACTTGACCGATGTGAATGCAGCTATCGGTCTTGAACAACTCAAGCAACTTCCCTCTTATCAAACACGTCGTGCTGAACTCGCGCACCAATACTTTGATGTGCTTCGTGCCAAATTAAAATCGGCTGGATTGGAAGACTTACATTTAGAGCTTCCAGTAGAAAATTTCACGGATAGTAACTGGCACATGTTTCAAGTTGTTTTGCCACTCGAGCAGCTCAATACGGATCGCGCTCAAGTGATGACGGAATTAAAAGATTTGGGCATTGGTACTGGCGTTCATTACCCTGCAATTACTGGGTTCACTCTCTATAAAAACCAGGGCTACAAAACTTCAGACACTCCAATTGCCGAACGCATTGGTCGATCCATTCTTACCCTCCCCTTATTTCCGGCAATGGCAGATGAAGATATTGACCGTATAGCCAGTGGATTGGTCGGAATTTTGCAGAAATACCGCAAAAACTAGCGTTCTTGGGTTAAACCCAAAGAATCAGGCAAAATTGCAGCATGACTGCAAATTTAGTTGCCAACCCAACACTCAGCATTGTTATTCCCGTTTACAACGAGGAGGACGGATTAAAGGCTCTATTTGATCGCCTTTATCCAGCATTGGATACCCTGGCTGCCAAACGCAAGATCACCTATGAGATCGTATTTGTTAACGACGGTAGTAAAGATCGTTCCGCCGGCATCCTTTCCAGGCAAGTGGAGTTACGCCCTGATGTAACCCGTGCAGTTTTATTTCACAGCAACTTTGGCCAACATATGGCCATCATGGCTGGCTTTGAATACGCCAAAGGCGAACACATCATTACTTTGGATGCAGACCTACAAAATCCTCCCGAAGAAATTGATGCATTGACTGAGCAGTTATTAAAAGGTCATGACTACGTGGGCACTATTCGCGCCGATCGCCGCGATAGCTTCTTCAGAAAATTCGCTTCACGCGCCATGAATCGTTTGCGCGAAAACATTACCCGCATCACGATGACTGATCAAGGTTGTATGTTGCGTGGATATAGCCGTCGCATTGTTGACTTAGTCCGCCAATGCGATGAAAGCAATACTTTTATACCGGCACTGGCGTATACCTTTTCTGCAAATCCAGTAGAGATCACCGTTAAACATGAAGAACGTTTTGCCGGTGAATCCAAATACAGCCTGTACCAATTGATTCGCTTGAACTTTGACTTAGTCACTGGCTTCTCTGTCATGCCGTTGCAGATTTTCTCAATACTCGGCATGCTGCTATCCCTTGCTGCTGGTAGCTTATTTGCCTACTTGCTAGTTCGCCGCTTCCTTCTGGGCGCTGAGGTTGAGGGGGTATTCACCCTCTTCGCCCTGACCTTCTTCCTGATTGGTGTGATGCTCTTTGGGCTCGGACTTTTAGGTGAATACATTGGTCGCATCTATCAGCAAATCCGCAAGCGCCCTCGTTATGTAGTGCAAACCGTTTTAGAGAAAAAATAATTGCACGCAGTCGTCTTTGCTTATCACGATGTTGGCGTCAACTGCCTCAAGGCACTTCTCAATGCGGGTATGCAAGTTGATCTAGTCGTTACCCATCAAGATGATCCCAATGAGAATATTTGGTTTGGAAGCGTTGAAAAGCTCTGTCAAGAAAAAAATATTTCTTACCTCACTCCGAATGCTAATGAATTAGCAACTTTAATTCCGAAGTTTCAAGCGCTAGCACCAGATTACATTTTTTCTTTCTACTATCGCTTCATGATTCCGGAGCAGATCTTGGCTTGCGCCAAAATTGCCGCACTTAATATGCATGGCTCGCTACTCCCAAAATATCGTGGGCGTGCGCCAGTGAATTGGGCCATTCTGCATGGCGAAACAGAGACCGGCGCAACTTTACACGTCATGGAAGCGAAACCGGATGCAGGAGATATTGTTAGGCAAGCAACCGTCAGTATCGACCCAGATGAGACCGCTACCGATGTATTTGCTAAAGTCAGTCAGGCTGCCGTCAGCGTGATCGATCAAGTCTTGCCCAGCCTTCTAAAAGGAATTGTTCCCCGCAAGGCAAATGAGCTCCAAAAAGGCAGTTATTTTGGCGGTAGAAAGCCTGCAGACGGGCAAATTCACTGGAATCAGACTGCTAAACAGGTCCACGACTTGGTTAGGGCTGTCGCACCCCCTTATCCAGGCGCCTTTTGCGACCATGATGGGAAAACCATGATTGTGGCCCGCACCAGCCTAAATGGGCCATTTCCAGACAAGCTCAATCTTGGGGTTTGCGGCATCCAAGTGGTTGATAATCGGGTATTCGGTATTTGTGGCGACCATCAAGCAGTAGAAGTTTTGGAATGGTTTCCAGCAAGCAAATAAGCAGAAAATTCAGCAATAGCAAATTAGATTAAAACGAGGCTGTAGAGATGAAAAAAGTACTCATTCTTGGTGTTAATGGTTTTATTGGTCACCACCTTTCGAAGCGCATTCTTGAGACAACCGATTGGGATGTCTACGGCATGGATATGCAAAACGATCGTCTTGGTGATTTAGTTAATCATCCTCGCATGCACTTCTTTGAAGGCGACATCACAATTAATAAAGAATGGGTTGAATATCACATTCGCAAATGCGATGTCATCTTGCCTTTAGTGGCGATTGCAACGCCAGCTACGTATGTTCAGCAACCACTCAAGGTATTTGAGCTCGACTTCGAAGCCAATCTCCCAATCGTGCGCTCTGCTGTTAAGTACAAAAAGCATTTGGTATTCCCATCAACTTCGGAAGTGTATGGAATGTGTGAGGATGGTGAATTTGATCCTACTAAATCCAATATGGTTTATGGCCCAATTAACAAGCCACGCTGGATCTATGCTTGCTCTAAGCAATTAATGGACCGTGTGATCTGGGGTTATGGCATGGAAGGGTTGCGCTTTACTCTCTTCCGCCCATTTAACTGGATTGGCCCTGGCTTAGATAGTATCTATACACCCAAAGAAGGCTCATCCCGTGTTGTGACTCAGTTCTTGGGTCACATCGTTCGCGGCGAATCCATCAATGTTGTTGACGGTGGCGCCCAGAAACGTGCCTTTACTTATATTGATGATGGTATCGATGCTTTGATGCGCATTATCGATAACAAAGATGGTGTTGCTAACGGCAAGATCTACAACATCGGCAATCCAAAGAACAATCACTCCATTCGCGAACTCGCTAATCAGATGCTGGAAATCGCTCGCAGCATTCCTGAGTACGCAAAGAATGCGAATGAAGTAAAGATTGTAGAAACTACCTCTGGCGCTTACTACGGCGAAGGCTATCAAGACGTTCAAAATCGTGTTCCAGCAATAGATAACACGATGAGTGAACTAGGCTGGAAACCTACTACTACGATGTCTGATGCGCTCAAGAACATCTTTGAAGCCTATCGTGAAGACGTAGAAAAAGCCCGCACTTTAGTTGATAAAGAATAAGCGAAAGTAAATTCAAAGGTACATGGCTAAGATTGCTCTCAAGGTTGATGTTGATACCTTACGCGGAACCAAAGAAGGTGTTCCCAATCTAGCTCGCACTCTAGAGCGTTTTGGCCTTAAAGCCACCTTTCTATTTAGCCTTGGCCCTGACCATACAGGGTGGGCCTTAAAGCGCGTCTTCCGCCCTGGCTTTCTAAAAAAAGTTAGCCGCACTTCTGTTGTAGAGCACTACGGTATTAAGACGCTCTTATACGGTGTACTTCTTCCCGGCCCCGATATCGGCAAGAAAGCTGCTGCAGAAATGCGTGTCATTGATAAAGCAGGTCATGAGACAGGTATTCATACTTGGGATCATGTTGCTTGGCAAGATGCAGTGCGTGACCAAGATGCGTCTTGGACAAAAGCGATGATGCAGAAAAGCTGGGATCGCTTTGTAGAAATCTTCGGTCATGCACCGTTAACCTATGGTGCTGCTGGTTGGCAAATGAACGATGCCGCCTTTGAGCAACTCGATCAATGGGGCATTGCTTACTCCTCTGATGGTAGAGCTGAACCCAATCTCATGCCTTATCGCCTTGCACTGCCTTCAGGAAAAGCGAAGCATGTTCAGTACCCAACAACACTCCCGACCTTTGATGAACTTATTGGCATCGATGGCGCAGATGAATTTGGCGCAGTCAAAAAGTTATTAGAGATCACCCAAAGCAATCCAAATGACCAAGTCTTCACACTGCACGCTGAACTAGAGGGGCAAAAGCTATTGCCTGCGTTCGAGCAGCTGCTAGCTGGATGGCTAAATCAAGGTCATGAGCTCGTTACCATGGGCGAGCTTCACAAATCCTGGGAAGCCACCAAGCAACTCGATAAAATAGCTGTATTAC
Source organism: Polynucleobacter sp. Tro8-14-1 (assembly GCF_018881655.1). Lineage (GTDB taxonomy): Bacteria > Pseudomonadota > Gammaproteobacteria > Burkholderiales > Burkholderiaceae > Polynucleobacter. The sequence goes on along the minus strand of NZ_JACVPX010000007.1, from coordinate 119,991 downwards.
CGCTGACCTGGGGAGAAATACCCAATCGCAGCGGTGATTTAATCATTCAAAATAACTAGACCTCAGAGACAATAACCAACAAAGGATCATCATGACAGTAGCCATCGGTCAACCTATGCCGCAGTGTGCGATTCCAGCAACCTCTGGATTAACATTTTCGCCTGATTCCGCGAAAGGCAAAAAACTGGTCCTCTACTTCTACCCTAAAGACATGACTCCAGGCTGCACAGCTGAGTCCGGAGAATTTAGAGACAATATTGAAGCATTCACCAAAGCCAATACCCTGGTGGTAGGCGTTTCACGAGATAGCCTCAAGTCACATGACAATTTCCGCAGCAAACTAGAACTCCCATTTGAGTTGGTTGCTGATACCGAAGAAACGCTTTGTCAGATCTTTGGCGTCATGAAAATGAAGAATATGTACGGCAAGCAAGTTCGTGGCGTCGAGCGCAGCACCTTCCTATTTGACTCATCCGGCAAACTAGCAAAAGAGTGGCGTGGCCTTAAGGTTTCGGGTCATGTGACAGAGGTATTACAAGCTGCTCAAGCTACTAAATAATTTTTACAATAATTTGATCTGAGGTGCTTGCAAACCCCAAAATTTGGGGTAAAGTGGTTCATATGCACCGTAAACGACGGGAAAGTCTGACAATCCGTTTGAATCAGAAACCTGAATATCTCAGATCAGGTACGGGGAGTAACCCCCTCCGTTTTTCAGACCTTAATACAACCAGTTTCGTAATAAACCGTCAATGCAATCCGCTTGGCGGTTTTTTCTTTTAGGAGAGTCCATGCCACTGCCCCCAATCCCCACTCAAATTGCTGATCAAGTCAAACTCAGTCGCAAAGATACTCCCGACTTAAAGAAACGCCCTGCTCAAGCAAAACCGATGGTAGTGGAAGCCGTTGACTGGACCAACGACGCAGAGGAAGATTTATCCGCTGCAGAAGTAGCTCTCGAGAAGATCAAAGCAGATCATCGCCCCACTTCTAATGTGCGAAACGAAAGCAAGGCGCCTACACCAGCAAAACCTAAACGTGTAATTCGTACTGGACCGCCGAGCTTATTTGTTCTCGATACCAACGTATTGATGCATGATCCAAGTTCCTTGTTCCGCTTCTCTGAGCACGACCTATACCTGCCGATGACCACTCTAGAAGAGTTGGACAATCACAAGAAAGGCATGACTGAGGTAGCCCGCAATGCTCGTACTGTTAGCAGATCCCTGGATCAACTGATTGCTGGTACTAGTGGCACTCTGGATGAAGGCATCCCCCTAAATAAGCTGGGCAACCAAGATGTGACTGGGCGCCTCTTCTTCCAAACCAAATTCTCTACACAAGCATTACCTGAAGGCTTACCTGAAGGTAAGGGTGACAATATGATTTTGGCGGTAGTGAGTGAGCTGCAAAAAACTCGCAAAGGTCAAGAAGTAGTATTGGTATCCAAAGATATCAATATGCGCATCAAAGCCCGCGCACTTGGCTTACCGGCTGAAGATTATTTCAATGACCAAGTTTTAGAAGATCGCGACTTGATGTATGCCGGAGTCATGCAACTAAATGCCGACTTTTGGCCCAAACATGGCAAGGATATGGAAAGCTGGGCTGACTCTAAATCCGGCACGATGTTCTATCGAGTGACTGGACCTTCCGTACAAAGCATGTTGGTCAATCAGTTCGTCTATCAAGAAAATCCTGATGGTTCCACGCCTTTCTATGCTCAGGTTAGAGAAATTAATGGCAAGACTGCTCTCTTGCAAACACTCAGAGACTTCTCTCATCAGAAAAATAATGTTTGGAGTGTGACTGCGCGTAACCGCGAACAAAACTTTGCCATGAATCTACTGATGAACCCAGATGTGGATTTTGTGACTTTATTGGGTCAAGCGGGAACTGGTAAAACCTTGCTAGCACTGGCTGCCGGCCTCGAGCAGGTCCTCGACAGCAAACGCTATAACGAGATCATCATTACACGTGCCACTGTCCCTGTAGGTGAAGATATCGGCTTCCTCCCAGGTACCGAAGAAGAAAAGATGCAACCTTGGATGGGTGCATTTGACGATAACCTCGAGGTATTACAGCGCAACGAAGATGGCGGCGCTGGTGAATGGGGTCGTGCTGCAACTCAAGAGTTAATTCGCTCCCGCATCAAAGTAAAGAGCATGAACTTTATGCGCGGTAGAACTTTTGTGAGCAAATTTGTGATCATCGATGAAGCGCAAAACTTAACCCCAAAACAAATGAAGACTTTGGTAACCCGTGCAGGCCCTGGAACCAAAATCATTTGCTTAGGTAATATCGCCCAGATTGATACGCCTTACTTAACAGAAGGTTCTTCCGGTTTAACTTATGTGGTGGACCGCTTCAAAGGCTGGCGTCACGGTGGTCATGTGACATTGGCTCGCGGTGAGCGCTCACGTCTTGCGGATCATGCTGCTGACGCACTCTAAGCAATCCCTCTCATGCCGCACTCTTTTAGGGTGCGGCATTTTTATTTGCAGCTTACTCATCCTAAGCGGATGCAGCACATTCGGCAGTAAATCGGGATCCTCTTCGAAAGTTTCTCAATTTAAGCAAGATACTAGTGTTGGCACTGAAGATATCTCCATTGCAGCCGTAGGCTTGGTGGATGTGCCCTATCGCTATGGTGGCAATACCCCAAAGGGTGGTTTTGATTGCAGCGGTCTGATTGTGTATGTCTATAACAAAGCGGCTGGGGTAAAACTACCGCGCACGATTCAATTGATGAGCACCAAAGGTAGAAGCATTGAAGGGCAGCCTCCCGCACCAGGTGATTTAGTGTTCTTTAACACTACCGGTGAAAAATATTCCCATGCCGGAATCTATGTTGGGCAAGGCAGGTTTGTTCATGCCCCTAGTGCCGGTGGCACTGTGCGATTAGACTACATCACATCACCCTATTGGGCAGCTAAATTTACTGAAGCACGTCGTATGGTGCCCTGATATTGACATTCTTTAGGGTTAATAGCACTTTCCCCATGTTTCCTAATATCTTAATTTAGATTACAGTATTTTATTAAGTAGTCCACGAACTGAAGTACTCACAATTGGAGATGTCATGAAAAAAATCATCATCGCTTTAAGTATTGCATTTAGTTTTGCACTCTCTACTTCTGCTTTCGCTGACCAAGCGGCTTGCGAAGCTAGAGCAGTAAGCAAAGAAGGTAAGCCCCTCTATGGCGCAGCTAAAGATGCTTCCATTAAAAAATGCATGGGCGGAGCTCAAGCAAATGAATGTGAAGCTAAAGCAATTAGCAAAGATGGCAAACCACTTTATGGCGCAGCTAAAGCTGCTTCAATCAAGAAATGTGAAGGCGGTAAATAAGCTTTATCAATTCAGCTTAATTGCCGAATAAAAAAAGCCTCACAGTGTGAGGCTTTTTCTTTGGGCAATTTGTTTTCTTATTTGGATTTAAAAAGGCTCGTATCCACCAGAAGAGTAACCAACAGAGCCCATCGCTAAGTTATCAAACTTGGTATACGGACCTTGCCAGCTTAAGCGCACAGTTCCAATCGGACCGTTACGTTGTTTACCAATGATAATCTCAGCCATACCTTTATCGGTGGTAGTGTCCGGGTGATAAACCTCATCACGATAGATGAACATAATTAAGTCGGCATCTTGCTCGATAGCACCTGACTCACGTAAGTCAGACATGATTGGACGCTTATTAGGACGTTGCTCAAGACCACGATTTAACTGGGAGAGCGCCACTACAGGACACTGCAATTCTTTTGCGAGTGACTTGAGTGAGCGGGAGATTTCTGAAATCTCGGTTGCGCGGTTTTCAGAACCAGAGCCACTCATCAACTGCAAGTAGTCAATTACTACTAGACCAAGGGTGCCACCAAAGTTTCTGGCAATGCGACGTGCGCGTGCACGCAACTCTAAGCTTGATAAAGAACCAGTCTCATCAATCAGAATTTGGGTATTACTTAAGCGAGCAATTGCATCTGTGACGCGTGGCCACTCATCGTCTTGCAGCTTACCAGTACGCATACGACCTTGGTCTACGCGCCCTACTGATCCAAGCAAACGGGCAGCCAATTGCTCACCCGACATCTCCATAGAGAACACCACAACAGGCAAGCCTTCAGCAAGCGCAACGTTCTCGGCGATATTTAATGCAAATGCAGTGTTGTGAGTAACGACATAATCATTCGTTACGTAAGTTCTTTGGGGGTGACTAACTGAAATACATTGCGCCTCAGACATCCTGGAAGGCTCAATACTTTGAAATGAAAGTCTACGTTGGCGATCCCAGCTTGCTCTTAATCTTTCAGTCTTTTCGGGCAGAGTAAAAGCTTGAAAACCGGGACCAAAACTCATATTTAAAACATAAGATAAGCGGCCTTGCTTCTTTTCACCCTTGTAGGTGTAGCTTGATTTTTTCTGTGCTGTTGAGCAAAAGCCACCCAAAGACCTGGCTAAAGCCGCAACGTCTTCAGACAATTGCTTACTCGCCGTACAGAAACGAATAGAACCCCACTTCTCAATCCACCCATCGGTATCCATCAATCCCTGGAATAATGCGAGACGAGAAGTCTTGTTCGCCTCTAGATAAGTAGCAGGAATATATTTATCAAAACTTCTGCAGCCAAGAACACCTATATCCTGCAATGCAGATCTGAAATAATTTGTTGGAACTGCTTGACGTGCACCATTGGCTGCAATTCTAGCTTTAGAGACTATTCTCCAGTCATATGCATTAGCATGCACCAACTCCATCTCATAGTTCGCAAGCAAATTCATGCGTTCTACAAGCTCAGGTGACTTAGTTGAAAACATAACTGATCCATGAGAAAGGGCTAGAGTGCCATCACCTAGCAACGCACCTAAAACCCATGGATGAATTGGCAATGCATTCGAGTGGCCAAAGTCACCCGAAACAGGATCAATCCACAATCTATTTTTATATCGAACACATTGCAGCATTTCCATTAATCGGGTGGTATTGACAACGCGTGGCTCGGACCAATCGCGATACATCACCCGCCAGAGATGCTCATCACAACACTCAGCTTGACGACCATCAGAAAATGTAACTTTGTATATCTGCTTAAGACCTTGCGGATAAATACCGGTAACCATTGAATGCTGGCCATCAACGGAAGCCAGGCGATCGCCAAAACGCAAATTACCCATCAACTTCCAGCCATCAACCGTTTTCACTTTTGCATCTAGAGGCTGAGCTTTACCCATAGAAGGACGACCCGCAACAATCACTAAGTCACCTTTTTGCAGGCCGCTAGTTTGCTTATCTAAATCTATGAAGCCAGTTGCAATACCGGTGATGTCGCTTCCACCTTGGCGGTTATAGAGCTCATCAATGCGGGCAACAACAGCCTTCAGCAAAGGTTCAATCTCTAGATAGTCGGCTTTGCGACTACCTTCTTCGCCAATCTGAAGAATGCGTGACTCAGCTTCATCCAACAGCGTTCTAACAGTACGTCCCTCAGGAACGAATGCAGAATTGACGATGCTGTCTGAAACCTCAATCAAGCGACGCAAAATACTGCGGTCACGAACAATATCGGCATAGCCTTTAATGTTCGCTGCACTGGGAGTGTTTTGCGCCAATGAATTTAGGTAATCAATACCAACCAAATCACCACCCTGTTCAGATTTAATTGCATCATGAACAGTAATGACGTCAGCGGGATGATTGTCGCCAACCAAACGAGCAATTGCCTTGTAGATCAAAGCATGTTCGGGGCGATAGAAATCTTTATCGTTTAATACTCCACCCAGGTTATCCCAAGAAGAGTTATCGATCAGTAGACCGCCGAGCAGTGATTGCTCGGCTTCTACAGAATGCGGCGGAACTTTTAAAGCCTGCACGACTGCATCCCCAGAACCCATCATGCCGGGATTCAGCGTAACGGAACGTGAACGGGATTCAGCCATGTGGCTAGTTTACAGATCTAAGACTTAAGCTTGCTCGCCAACTACACGAATAGTGATGTCTGCAACTACGTCGGTATGAACAGCAACCGCTACAGGGTGATCACCAACCATTTTCAATGGGCCAGTAGGCATGCGTACTGAAGACTTCTCAATTGTGAAGCCTTTAGCTTTCAAAGCATCAGCGATGTCATGATTGGTTACAGAACCAAACAAACGACCGTCAACACCTGCTTTTTGACCGATTTCAAGAACCAAATCTTTGAGCTTGATGCCAACTGCTTCAGCGGCAGCCAATTTCTCAGCAGCCAATTTTTCCAACTCAGCACGACGAACTGCAAAATCAGCAATTGCTGCTTCAGTTGCACGACGGGCTTTGCGTTGTGGGATTAAAAAGTTACGAGCGAAACCGTCTTTAACGCGAACTACGTCGCCAAGGTTGCCCAGGTTAGTTACTTTTTCTAAAAGAATGATTTGCATTGAGGGCTCCCAATTATTTCTTATGTTGATCGGAGAATGGCAATAAAGCCAAGTAACGAGCACGCTTGATAGCAGTGTCTAACTGACGCTGATACTTTGCTTTTGTGCCTGTCAAACGAGCAGGAGTGATCTTGGCGTTTTCGCCAATGAAGTCCTTCAATGTATCTACATCTTTGTAGTCAATCTGTTCTACGCCAGCAACAGTGAAACGGCAATAACGCTTACGCTTGAACAATGGGTTCTGAGCTGGTTTCTTTTTGAAATCGGGTTTCTTTCCAAACGCCATGATGATTTCCTCTTTAATTTTTCAATTGAATATGGGTAATATGGAAAACAAGTCTTTGATTACGTAGAGTCTTGGGTGCTAAGAATCCCTCAAACACTGCCTCAGTTCCTAAATCCACTCGCTCTAAGTCCTTTTGTATCGGACCGATTGTGATGGCTTCAACGTTCATCTGAATTTTCCTTGCCACTCCTACCTCGTTTGCTTGGCCGCTATGTTCTAGCTGGCAATGCATCACCGGTATTCCTGCTGGTGTAAATCGAATCGCGTCTTTAGATACCAAGATTGCAGTGAGGGTGAAATGATTCAACGCCGCTCCGCTTCTCTGATACGTTTTCTAGTCTGTGTATTCCTCTTCAAATTTCTAACTTAGGCTGTCGCTACAGGAGCGTCGGCTTGAGCAGATTTACGTGCTTCTTCACGTTGCACTTCTTTCATCATGATGGAAGGCTCTGTTTCAGCTTTCTTAGTCTTGATGATGAGGTGACGCAAAACAGCATCGTTAAATTTGAACGCATGCTCGAGCTCTTCCAGAGTTTTCTGGTCGCACTCAATGTTCATGCAAACGTAATGGGCTTTAGCAAGCTTGTCGATCATGTAAGCCATCTGACGACGACCCCAATCTTCCATACGATGAATTTTGCCGCCCGCAGCTGCTAATGTAGCTTTGTAACGATCGATCATCGCTGGCACTTGCTCGCTTTGGTCCGGATGGACGATAAAGACGATTTCATAATGACGCATCTAACACTCCTTAAGGATAGAGTCACCTGGGCGTCTTGCTAAGTTCTGATGGTTGTGAACTCAGCGCCAGTGTGACAAGGTAGTAACAAATTGTAGGTACTGCTAACAACACTTTTACAACTGCTTTTCAGCACTTACCGTATTACAGGCAAGACCGCTATTCTAGCAAAAAAATCCTGCCAAGTCAGGGATTTACCAGCTATTTGAGCCTGTTTTTCGGCATTCAACGCTAGCTGGAGTGCAATTCTGGCCCTAGGAGCAGTAAGACTGCCTGATGCCAAACACCCGCCAATGTCCTTTTCAGGCAAATCGGACAGGGTTTCACCCGCGCCCGTTCTAGTAGTTCTCACCAAGGCAATTCCATGCTTTACTGCTGCCCCCAGGGGATCTCTCCACGCATCATGAAAGCCCCCCATACCCGAACCCGCAAGGACCAAGCCCTTTACTTTGGAGTTTAGCCAATGGGTAATCGTTTCTGAGCGAGCGCCTGCATGGCTCGTCAATATCTCTACCCAAGGCCATTCACCCTCCTTAGGAATAGGCAAATCCTCACTCCAAAGCGCCTGAACTGCCTTCACGCCCGACAACCAGGATGGATTAATCAACCCAACTGAGCTGCTAGGAGAAGCTTGGATGGGCGCATTGAGGGCGCTACCGTGGCGTTTTGCTAGGTCCATGGCCAAACAACCTCTGCCATCCATTACGGCATATATGCCGCCTGGGCAATCATCTAATGGGCTAGATGCCCAACGAATAGCGTCTAGCAAGTTGGATGGGCCATCCGCCTTAGGTGCATTGGACGGCAACATGGCGCCAGTCAAGATGACTCTTTTGCCTAAATTTTGAGCATATTTACCGCAAGTCAGCTGCAAAAAGACACCCGTCTCCTCAATCGTGTCAGTTCCGTGAGTGACCACTATGCCTTTAACCAAGGTATTAGCAAGGGCCTCTCTAACAGTTTCACCCAAAATTGTTAATAAGGGCTCTGTCAGATTGCGACTATTGATGTTGGCAACCTGCCTTGAAACTAAGCTAATGCCTTCTGGAACGGCAGATTGAATATGGGCAAGCAAAGAGGAAACCTCGACCTGGCCAGCTTCATATTGCAGAGGTTTATCTGCCGGGCTCGGTGCCAAGCCGGCGATCGTGCCACCCATACCCAACACTAAAATGTGGGGTGAGGTTTCAGGAGTATTTTGTTGAGAGCTCATACCCCATTATCCCCCTTAAATAGCTTGATCTATCAAATACTGCTGTATACAATCCCAGTATGGACATAAACACAGTCGATTTTCCGGAGGGGCTGACTGCCCTCCCCAAGCTCACTCCACGTCAGAATGAGATTTTGGAGTTGATTACTAAGGCCATCGATGAAAGTGGTCTGCCGCCAACCCGTGCAGAGATAGCCACCCAACTCGGATTTGCCTCTGCCAATGCTGCCGAAGAACATCTGCGCGCACTTGCCAAAAAAGGTTATATCGAATTAACGCCCGGCACTTCACGCGGCATTCGGATTCCGCAACGATTTAATCAATCGCACAATAGCAATAAATACCGCCAGCTTTCTTTACCGTCAGGCGCATTACAACAACTCACGTTGCCATTAATTGGTCGTGTTGCCGCTGGATCCCCAATCATGGCTGTGGAACATATTGAAAAGCATGTTCCGGTTGATCCAAATTTATTTAGCAAAGGTGCTGATTACTTATTAAAAGTAAAAGGCATGAGTATGCGCGATGCCGGCATTCTGGATGGCGATTATTTAGCCGTAAGAAAGACAACCGAAGTTCGCAACGGTGACATTGTTGTTGCTCGCCTTGATGATGAAGTGACTGTGAAGCGTTGGCAACAAAAGAAAACTGCGAACGGCATGGTCATCGAATTGCAAGCAGAGAACCCAGACTTCAAAAACATTTTGGTTGACGATCGTCAGCCCAACTTTGCCATTGAAGGCCAGGCAGTTGGCTTGATAAGGGCTGAAGGGCTTTAAGCTCAAGCCCCTAAAGCAAAAGGCCTCTTGGTTAGAGGCCTTTTTTATTTACTACGTTACTCAGTCAAATCATTTACGAGTTGGAGCAACTACGTTTGCGTTCTTTGGTGAAGAGGTCACGATGATGACTGACTTAGGACCGCCAAGAGATCCATCCACGATTTCAACAGTAGCAGTTCTATCGCCTTTAGTGAAAACCAAAATACTCGTTTTTGCTTTCACAGCAGTCACTATTGTCCAGCCACCCTTTGGATATTCTGATTGGAAAAATGCGTAGACATCAGTTGCACCTTGAAGTGCATTGACTACCGCTCTACCAACCCATTCGTTGCCACGGCCAATAATGATGGAATCACCACCAGACAGTCGTGCGCCTTGCGGTAAAGGCATGTCACCCAAAAGTTGGGACTGCACCTCTTGAATCTCTTCTGCTGTACCAGTGGGAGAATCTCCCGAACTAGCGCATGCACCCAAGAGTGCTGATAAAAATAATGCGAGGGCACTGATTTTCAAAGTTTGAATTGTGATCATGTGGGTTGTGCTTGATTAAGGTGGTTGACACTTTTTACTTACGATAGTTAAAAGTATTTTAGGTGATGCACCTAATTCGTCAAGACAAATTACTGGAGGCGCGTGAGGGAATCGAACCCCCGTACGAAGCTTTGCAGGCTCCTGCCTAACCACTCGGCCAACGCGCCATACTCTTGAATCAAAAATGGGAAGCTTTTGAGGGCTTCCCATCGAACTTGGAGCGGGAAAGGAGGTTCGAACTCCCGACCTATACCTTGGCAAGGTATCGCTCTACCAGCTGAGCTATTCCCGCATAACAGGGCAGTAGTTTAACAAACAATCTGCAAGAAAGCATTATTCCCAGCAAAACCTAAAAGCCAAGGGAATTCAATCCCCCTGAAAAGCTTAACTGGCTGGGCTTTACAACACTTAGTCTATTTTTCCGGCGAGCTGAGGCAAGGCCTTTTTCATGTAATAGAACATCGACCAAAGCGTTAAAAAGGAGGCAATCCAAATTAACCAGGTACCTACTTGCGCACAATTTAACCAACCAAATAAGGTGTCATTGAGCAATAAAAAGGGAATGGCTACGAGTTGAGCAGTCGTTTTGAGCTTACCAACCATATGAACTGCCACACTTTTTCCGGCTCCCAATAAAGCCATCCACTCTCTCAGGGCGGAGATCGTGATTTCACGACCAATGATGATGAGTGCAACCCAAACTTGAACGCGATCCATATTCAATAAAACCAATAGTGCAGCTGCAACAATCAGCTTGTCTGCAACCGGATCTAAAAATTGGCCAAATGCAGACTCTTGTTTTAAACGGCGGGCCAAGAAACCATCCAACCAATCAGTAATGGCAGCAGAGATAAAGATGATTGCTGCAATCAGATTCTTATCAAACGGAGTAAGCCAAGAATTGGGAAGATAAAAAATAGCTACCAACAGCGGAATGGCTGCAACACGCAACCAGGTTAGAGCGATCGGAAGATTAAAAGGCATTGGATAAGCATAAACCAAGAACGGTCAATGCTCCTAGTGAAGCTGACGATATATCTGTTCAGCGAGCGTTAAGGAGACACCCTCAACACTGGCAATCTCTTCGATACTGGCATTAGAGACGCCCTTTAAGCCGCCAAAACGAGCCAACAACTTTTGACGTCGCTTGGCACCAATGCCCTCAATCTCCTCTAGACGGGAGATTGTCCTAGCCTTAGCGCGTTTAGCTCGCATGCCAGTAATCGCAAAGCGGTGCGCCTCATCCCGTATCTGAGCTACTAATAGCAATGCCGCACTATCTATACCCAACTCCAACGCCTTACGTCCATCTGCAAAAATGAGTGTTTCCAGTCCAACCTTACGGCCTTCACCCTTAGCAACGCCCACAATCAAACCAACATCCATGCCAAATTCAGAAAGAACTTGTCTTGCCGTTTCTACCTGGCCTTTGCCGCCGTCAATCAAAATCACTTGAGGAATCTTTTCAACAGGCAGTTCTTGAAAATTAGCGTAGCGTCTCTGCAAGACCTGGCGCATAGCTGCGTAATCATCACCTGGTGTGATGTCATTAATATTGAACCGTCGATACTCACTCGACTGCATTGCGTTTTTGGCATACACCACACAAGATGCTTGGGTTGCCTCACCAGAGGTGTGGCTAATATCAAAACATTCGATGCGCAGCTGCTCAAGACTTTCCAATTCGAGGCTCAAGATATCAGCCAATGCACGTGCCCTAGCCAACTGCCCACCCGTCTCAACTAAGCGTTTAGTAAGTGCAATCTTCGCGTTTCCCTCTGCCATTCCAAGCCAGTGACGTCTTTGACCTTGAGGTTGGTGCAAGAAAGTAATTTTTCTGCCAGCTTGTGCATTTAATAACTCGTGTAAATCTTCTGGGGGAGATTCATTGAGTTGAGTCAAATCATCACTTGCTGATTGCAGGGCATGATTTAGAACGAGAACCGGTGGAATTAAATTCGCAGCAGTCTCATCGGCATGCTCTTCTAAATAATGCTGAGTAATAAAGGCTTCTAGTATTTCTGCTGGGGATGGCAACTCGCCGGAAGTGGAGCGCAAACCTTTAGGGAAATAGGCTCTATCACCCAAGTGACGGCCGCCACGAATCATAGCTAAGTTCACACAAACCATACCCTCCATTTGTGCTACAGCGATCACATCCACATCACCCTCACCTTCGGCAACGGTATCCATCGACTGTTGCTGCAAGACACTAGATAAGTCAGCAATGCGATCTCGCAACACCGCAGCCATCTCAAACTCCATTGCTTGGCTATGCTTGTGCATTTCTTTTTCAAGCTCGGATAACACTCGGCTGTGATCACCCTCTAAAAAGCGGGTAGCTTGAGCAACATCTTGCCCATACTGCTCAACACTAAGGCGACCGACGCATGGGGCACTGCAGCGATGAATCTGATGCAAGAGGCAAGGACGGCTGCGATTCTTGAAAACAGAATCCTCGCAAGTTCTTAAGCGGAATACTTTTTGAAGAATCTGCACGCTATTGCGCACTGCCCAGCTATTCGGAAATGGTCCAAAGTAATGATTGCGCTTATCCACTTTTCCTCGGTACGAGGCTAGCCTTGGGAACTGATGCCCAGTTAACATCACATAGGGGTAAGACTTGTCATCACGAAAGAGAATATTGAATGGGGGAGCCAACTCTTTAATAAGATTATTCTCTAGAATGAGGGCTTCCGTTTCAGTCCGTGTTACCGTTGTCTCATAGCGGGCAATTTTGCCCACCATCAGCTCGATACGCGGTGATAACTGGGTGCGCTGGAAATAACTAGAGACACGCTTTTTGAGGTTGCGCGCTTTGCCTACATACAGAATATGTCCCGCTTCATCAAAAAAGCGATATACCCCCGGTAATCCGGGTAGCCGTTTAACATCCTGCTGAAGGGTTTCAAAAAGCGAATTACTCATGCGTTGGGATATTTTCTGCCAAATCGTCGATAACTATGGTGATGCCGGTGTTTGCTGGCGTCTAGCCCGAAGCTTATCAAGCATTCATGGGCAAGAGGTTCGTATTTTTTGCGATGATCTGCCAACCCTTAATTTACTCGCATCTGGAGTAGACCCATCCATTAAGCAAAAAATTGATATGCAGCCATGGGAGGCTAGCCATGCTAATGCTCGTCACCCAGTACAAATACCCGATGTTGTGATTGAGGCCTTTGGCTGTGAATTACCAGAACGTTACTTGGCAGGCCTATTTATCGCCCCGGTCAAACCTATCATCATTAACTTGGAATACTTGAGCGCAGAGCCCTGGGTAATTGATTTTCATGGTAAAGCGTCACCTCAGTCACACGGCATTCCGAAATATTTTTTCTTTCCCGGCTTTCAGGATGAGGTGGGTGGGCTATTGCTGGACCCCATTCCAGCAGAAGGCCATCTTGTGGCAAAAAATATTCCTGACGATCTGAAGGCTACATGGTCCAAGTTACGTCCTGGTGCAAAACGGATCAGCATCTTTTGCTACCCAGGTGCGCCACTTAAAAAATGGCTAGCTGACTTAGGCCGTCTTGGTGAAGATGTTGATGTCTTGCTTGCCCATGGTCATGCTGAGCAACTCAGTCTTTATGGAGAGAACCCCATCTCTCTACCCAACAATCTCCAACTGCTCTCAATGCCATTTGTATCTCAGGATGAATATGACTGGGCGCTATCGCAATGCGACTTCAACATTGTTCGAGGGGAAGACTCTTTTGTACGCGCTCAACTTGCTGGCAAACCATTTATTTGGCATATCTACCCTCAAGAAGACCGCGCCCATGAAGTGAAATTAGCAGCTTTTCTGGATCTCTATCTGGGAGAGGCCAACCAAGAATTGAGGCTAGCTACGATTGCCGCCATGACTTGGGCTATGCCCAGCGAATGGTTTAGGGACTTAAACCGCTGGAATGCGCATGCCAAGCACTGGCGCACCCATTTACTTGAAAAACAAGCAGATGGCGGCTTGCCAGCGCGTTTAATCCGCTTTGTCGCCTAATCCCAAGCAATAAAGGCTTGCGGGCGGTTACAATCTTGTTTTTGATAAAAACCGCAGAAAATTAGCTCTGCCCCCAGGAATAGCAAGATGAAAACAGCACAAGAACTCCGCGTTGGTAACGTAGTGATGATCGGCACCGATGCCCAGGTCGTTTTAAAGGCCGAATATAGCCGCTCTGGCCGCAACTCCTCTGTTGTGAAAATGAAATTTAAGAATTTGTTAACTGGTGCACCGAACGAAGGCGTTTACAAAGCGGATGACAAGTTTGATGTTGTGATTCTTGATAAGAAAGAATGTACTTACTCTTATTTCGCAGATCCAATGTATGTATTTATGGATACTGAATACAACCAGTATGAAGTGGAAGCTGAGTTCATGGGTGATGCATTGAACTACCTCGAAGAAAGCATGCCATGTGAAGTAGTGTTCTACGAAGGTAAAGCACTCTCAGTAGCAATGCCTAACTCATTGGTTCGTGAAATCATTTACACAGAGCCAGCAGTTAAAGGTGATACCAGCTCAGGTAAGGTATTGAAGAACGCAAAATTAGCAACTGGCTATGAATTGCAAGTTCCTTTGTTCTGCAACACTGGTGACAAGATCGAGATCGATACTCGCACCGGCGAATATCGTAGCCGCGCTAACTAATTAGCTGGCTACAGATGTTAAAAAGCCCGGCATGCCGGGCTTTTTTATTTCTACAAATGAATTTAACTTACTCAGCAATCAAACCTAACTGCACAAGCAGGCCTTTAGCGTGCTGGTACTGAGCCTCGTTCTGCAATTCATCCCAACCCAATGCAAGCGCTGTCGGCATTAACTTATTTAAACGCGCTTTTGACTCTTCCTGCTTAGCTTTTGATACCTTTAGCTTACTTAATAGCTGATCTGCAAGGTCTGGGCGATTGCAGATTAATACCGCATCGCAACCAGCCTCTAGCGCCATTTCTGCACCCTTCACTACCGATCCTGCAACGCTTGCACCTTCCATGGATAGGTCGTCGCTGAAGATCACGCCTTCAAAACCCAACTCTTGACGCAGAATGGAGTGAAGCCAAATCTTAGAAAATCCTGCTGGGTTCTTATCTACCTTTGGATAAATTACATGTGCAGGCATTACTGATGCCAGACTTAGATCTAACCACTCGTAAGGCTTGGCATCATCATTCAAGATTTCTTTTAAAGGACGCTCATCCACTGGGATGGCCACGTGTGAATCAGCCTCAGCCCAGCCATGCCCAGGGAAATGCTTGCCGCAGTTGGCCATGCCAGCAAGACGCAAACCTTCGTTCAAACTTTTCGACAAAGCAAAGACTATTTGTGGATCACGACTAAAAGATCGATCGCCAATCACGCCGCTTCTGCCAAAATCTAAATCCAGCACCGGAGTAAAACTGAAGTCAACTCCACAAGCACGCAGTTCAGTAGCAAGCACATATCCACAAGCTGTTGCTGCAGCCATTGCGATAGCAGCAGATTCTGCAGCATGAGTTGATTTATTTTTAGCACTCCACAATTCACCCAATTTACGCATAGCTGGTAAGTGGGTAAAGCCGTCTGTTCTTGCACGCTGCACTCGACCACCCTCATGATCAATGGATATAAGCACATCAGGGCGCAGCTTCTTAATGGCAGCAGTTAATTTAATGAGTTGCTGACGATTAGCAAAGTTTCTACCGAATAAAATAACGCCACCAGTCAGGGGATGCAAGATGCGTCGACGATCCTCGGCATTTAATTCCAGACCAACTACATCCAGAGTGACTGGGCCGGGGGCCATGGTTGACTTACTCATTTCTTCCTCTATTTCAACTGTATTTTTTATTTACTTTTGAGTAACGATGACATGCGCAATTGCCATATCCTGTTCATCACTCACAGTAACGTGAGCTTCCCAATTTTTTTCTATCATAAATAGCGCCAAAGCTCCTAAGTAAGAAGTAATTGGTTTGCCACTAGGCTCATTTAGGGTTTGGAGTGAACGCCAAGTCATAGGCATTCTCATTCCCAAGCCAATCGCTTTTGAGAAGGCCTCCTTGGCTGCAAAGCGTGTGGCCAAGAACGCAATGCCCCGCTTATGGTTTCTGGCAAGGCGATGCTGAAATACCAGCATCTCGTCTGGCCCCAGAATTTTTTCAGCTAAGCGGCCATTAGTGCGATCGTAAGCCGCTTGTAAGCGCTCAATCTGCAGAATGTCTGTGCCTATGCCGATGATCATATTTACTGTAATGGCTTTTTGTTATTTGCCGTTATTAATACTTAAGCACTGGCTCTGCCCTGATCCATCAAGGCTTTCATATCGATGATTGCTTTTTGCCACCCTTTGAACAAAGCCTCAGCAACAATGGCATGGCCAATATTGAGCTCGGATAATTCAACAATGGCTGCTACTGGTTTGACATTACCCTCATGCAAACCATGGCCCGCATTGACTCTCAGGCCAATACTTTTTCCAAATATCGCCGCCTTACGAATACGCTCAAGCTCTACCGCCTGATCAGCTCCAGATAAATCCGCGTAACGACCGGTATGTAATTCCACTACAGTTGCACCAACTTCTTTGGCCGCTTGAATTTGTTTTTCTTCTGGATCAATGAATAGAGATACCCGAATACCAGCATCAACTAATTTTTTTGTGGCAGCCCTCACCGCCTCAAAATGCCCTAAGACATCCAAACCACCTTCAGTAGTAACTTCTTCACGTTTCTCTGGGACTAAACAGACGTCGTGCGGCTTTACTTGGCACGCAATATCAATCATCTCAGGCGTTACCGCACACTCTAAATTCATACGGGTTTTGATGAGTGGGCGAAGTGCCAATAAATCGGCATCTTTAATATGGCGACGATCTTCGCGCAGATGTAACGTAATGAGATCTGCACCCGCCTCCTCAGCCAACGTTGCCGCTCTTAACGGATCAGGGTAGATGGTGCCTCGTGCATTACGCAAAGTGGCGACGTGATCGATATTGATACCCAGTTCAAGGCTTGGATGGCTGCTCATCTCTGTAGATTACTAGATTTTCTTTAAATCAATCAAAATTTGGCGAGTCGTCAATACCTGATCCTGCAAGTGTAGGCCAAGAAGAAAACGCATTAATTGCTTACTCTCAGAAAGCGTCTCAGGGTCTGAGAAATCTCCCGCTGCAATCGCTAAAAGGGATTTACCGGTAAGAACGGGCCAATGTCCTGGATCATCCGCTTGAACTGGGCGAACACCCCGCTCTGGTTGATAGATGTATTGCTCTTGAGCCATGGGCGCCTCATTGGTTTCAACGCAGCGATCCAAGGCAGCCGCATAACCCGTCTCTTGCAAGAGTGATAACTCAAATGGACGCAAAATCTCTTCTAAGCCCTTAGACTCAAACTCCAGATTCGATAAAGCATTAATAGTCTCAGAATAGCGATCGTAGAGTTTTTCGTAATCATCTTCACGTGCTAAAAATTTGACGAGCAACTCATTGAGATAAAAGCCACAGAGCAAAGCATCGCCAACCAAAGAAGGTGTACCCCCCACCCACTCTGACTTCGTTAAAGTGCGGAGCTCTGATTTACCACTCCAAGAAACGAGGAGCGGTTGAAAGCGCTGCAATACTGGTCTTAGAGTGGAGTGTGGACGCTTAGCGCCTTTAGCAATCAAAGCCATGCGGCCATATTGCCGAGTAAAGACATCCAGAATTAAGCTGGTCTCTTTATAGGGAATGCTATGCAATACAAAAGCAGGCTCGTCAGCAATACGAATCGAGGCCATGAAACTTATTCCAGACCCTGAGCCCGCAATTCAGCACGATCATCCGCCCAGCCGCGCTTCACTTTGACCCAAGTCTCTAAAAAGACTTTGCCATCAAAGAGTTTTTCCATATCAATACGGGCATCTGTCGAAATCTTCTTGAGACGCTCACCCTTTTGACCAATGATCATTGCCTTGTGACTATCGCGATCAACCAAAATGGTTGCCGCAATACGACGCATCTTGCCATCCATCTTGAACTGGTCGATTACTACCGTGCTGGTGTAAGGCAGTTCTTCACCGGTAAAGCGGAATACTTTTTCACGCAGAATCTCAGCAGCTAAGAAGCGCTCGCTGCGATCGGTAATAGTGTCGCCATCATAGACAGCCTCAGCCTCAGGCAGGTAGCCCTCAAGAACATCTAACAATCTTTCAATATCACCAGGACTCTTGGCGCTCATCGGCACGATCTCAGCAAACTCACACTTCTGATCTTCATGGCCACCTAGTTCGCACCAAGGGCGAGCCATTTCTTTAATGAAGCTAAGGAGTGCTTGGTCACGTTCTGATGGAGTCTGAAAGCGACTATTAAACAAATCTAATTTATTTAAAACCAGTACAACCGGCAAGTCATCTGGCAGTAGCTTTAATACCTTTTTATCATCTTCACCAAAGTACCCAGCCTCAACCACGAAGCAAGCGACATTCACGTCCTGTAAGGCAGTGGTGACAGTACGATTTAACGCCTTGTTTAATGTATTCATTAAACGCGTCTGAAAGCCTGGGGTATCGATAAAGATAAACTGCGCTTCTTCGCGATTCTGAATTCCCAAAATACGATGGCGTGTAGTTTGCGCCTTACGAGAGGTAATGCTGATCTTCTGACCAACCAACGCATTCAGAAGAGTTGATTTACCCATATTAGGACGCCCAACAATGGCGATGGTGCCGCATCTAAACACGATTAGCCCTTCAGCTTAAGATTGAACTGCTCTTCGGTCACTTCTTTTTTGGCTGCCTTCTTTTTAGCCGACCGAGTCTTCTTGGGTTTACGAGATTCTTGCGGCAAAGCCTTGAGCATAGCAATCAAGGCTAACTTTGCCGCGGCTTGCTCAGCAGCACGACGCGAAGCACCCTCACCTTTGACCGCCACTTTATGGCTAGGGATCAAGCACTCCACCTCAAACTGCTGGTTGTGTGCAGCACCAGTAGTGCCGGTAACGTTATAGGTCGGCAATGGCAATTGATAGCCTTGCAAGCATTCTTGCAATAAAGTTTTGTCGTCCTTACCTAAGGTTTTAGGATCTACGTTTGCCAAGATAATGGAATACAGCTTACGTAAACTGGCCTTAGCCGCTTCAAAACCACCATCCATAAAGATTGCGCCAGTCACTGCCTCTAAGGTATCAGCAAGAATAGAAGGGCGACGAAAGCCACCGCTCTTCAACTCACCTTCACCCAAGCGCAAGTAATCCGACAAGGATAAAGTTTGGGCAATTTCGTATAAAGCTTGTTGCTTTACTAAGTTTGCACGTACGCGAGAGAGGTCGCCCTCATCTAAGTCTGAATAACGCTCATAGAGCATTTCAGCAACAACGCAATTCAGAATAGAGTCCCCCAAAAATTCCAAGCGCTCGTTATTTTTCTTACTATGACTGCGATGAGTCAAGGCTTGATTTAGTAGCTCCGGCTTCTTGAAGGTATAGCCGAGGCGCTCTTGCAGCGGTCCAGTTTCGATAACGGCGCGCGCATTCATAATATTTACTCGAATCCGCCAATGCGGCCAAGATTACCCAGGTTCAACCACACAAAGAAGGCCTTACCGACAATGTTTTTATCCGGTACAAAGCCCCAATAACGTGAGTCTGCACTGTTGTCACGGTTATCGCCCATCGCGAAGTAATGCCCTGGAGGTACTTTGCAAGTCACGCCAGACTGCTGGTACTGGCAGAACTCAGAACCCGGAAAACGCTCAGTCGGAAATACAGTAGCCGGACGATCAGGGTCATTCAAGATGTCATGACGATTACCGCCCAAGTCTGCTGGGAAAGTCTCTGTGAAACGTTTGGCATAGCGCATATTCTCAGGATCGAGATACGGCTCGCCACCGCTATATTGCAGAGGCTGACCATTAATAGTCAGACGCTTATTTTCATAAGTGATTTCGTCACCTGGCAAGGCCACTATGCGCTTGATGTAATCCACCGACTCATCACGTGGATAGCGAAACACAACAACATCACCGCGTTTGGGTGAGCCCAAGTCAACGACTTTTTGATTGAGCACCGGTAAACGAATTCCATAGGCAAATTTATTAACCAAAATGAAGTCGCCGATTTGCAATGTAGGGATCATTGAGCCAGAAGGAATCTTAAAAGGCTCAGCGATAAAAGAGCGTAATACAAATACGGCACAAATTACTGGGAAGAAACCTGCTGTGTATTCAAGCCACAAAGGCATACGGTCAATACCAACCAAACGTCTTTGCGGGGCAAAGTGTAATTTGTCAGCAACCCAAGCGATTCCAGAAACAATCACCAAGATAAAAAGGACTAAAGCAAAGTTCATTAATCCTCCACCTGCAGAATGGCCAAAAAGGCTTCTTGTGGAATTTCTACGTTACCGACTTGCTTCATACGCTTCTTACCTTCTTTTTGCTTCTCTAATAACTTACGCTTACGGGAAATGTCACCACCGTAGCACTTAGCCAAAACGTTTTTACGCAAAGCTTTGACGTTTTCACGCGCAACGATATTGCTACCAATTGCCGCCTGAATCGCTACATCAAACATTTGACGAGGAATAATGCCGCGCATCTTGGCAACTACTTCGCGCCCACGATGTTGACTATTACTGCGGTGAACAATCACTGAGAGGGCATCAACCCGCTCACTATTAATGAGGATGTCGACCTTAACTACGTCTGCCGGGCGATATTCTTTGAACTCGTAATCCATTGAGGCATATCCGCGTGAGATGGATTTCATTTTGTCAAAGAAGTCCAAAACAATCTCGGCCATCGGCAACTCATAAGTGAGTTTGACCTGACGACCTAAGTAGTTCATGTCCATCTGAATGCCGCGCTTACCTACGCACAAAGTAATCATCGCCCCTACATACTCTTGCGGCATGTATAAATTGACCGTCACAATCGGCTCAAGAATGGTATTGATCTTGCTAGCCTCGGGCATCTTCGACGGGTTATCCACCATCATGAGCGTGCCATCAGACTGCTCCACTTGATACACCACCGTTGGAGCGGTCGTGATGAGATTCATGCCGTACTGACGCTCTAAACGCTCTTGCACAATCTCCATGTGGAGCAAACCCAAGAAGCCGCAGCGGAATCCAAAACCTAGAGCCTGTGAAACCTCTGGCTCATATAAGAGTGAGGCGTCATTTAACTTGAGCTTTTCAAGGGACTCGCGCAGCTGATCGTATTCACTCGCCTCTACTGGATATAAGCCAGCAAAAACTTGGGGCTTCACTTCTTTAAAACCAGGTAGTGGCTCAGCCGCAGGAACGCGCCCTTGCTGCCCAGGAGTATGTGTCACGGTGTCGCCAACCTTGGCAGCTTTTAATTCTTTAATGCCGGCAATCACAAAACCCACTTGACCAGCAGATAGCTCTGGACGATCTAATGACTTCGGACTAAACACGCCTACATGCTCGACTAAATGGCTTGAACCATTAGCCATCAAGGTAATTTTTTCTTTTGGTTTTAGAGTGCCATTCACAACGCGCACCAACATGACAACGCCTACATAATTGTCAAACCAGGAGTCAATAATCAAGGCTTGCAATGGATCCTCTGCATTACCCTTTGGCGGCGGCACTCTGGCGATCATTTCCTCGATGACATCTGCAACACCCAAACCTGTTTTGGCTGAGCAGGTGACGGCCTCAGAAGCATCGATACCAATGACGTCTTCAATTTCTTTTTTAGCACGCTCAGGATCGGCTTGAGGTAAGTCAATCTTATTGAGCACTGGTACAACCTCAACGCCCAACTCAAGCGCCATGTAACAGTTGGCAACCGTTTGCGCCTCAACACCTTGACTCGCATCTACGACCAACAACGCACCTTCACAGGCAGACAAAGAGCGACTGACCTCATAAGAGAAGTCGACGTGTCCCGGGGTGTCAATCAGGTTGATATGGTAAATCTTGCCGTCTTTGGCTTTGTAATTTAAAGCTGCGGTTTGCGCCTTAATAGTGATGCCGCGCTCACGCTCAATATCCATTGAGTCTAGAACTTGGGCTTCCATTTCACGATCGGAGAGACCGCCACAGAGCTGAATAATGCGATCAGCAAGCGTCGATTTGCCGTGATCGATATGGGCGATGATAGAAAAATTGCGGATTAAATCCATAGCGTCTTAATAGGTCATTCAAAAAACGCCTTGTCAGAACGCACCACGATGATGCGCTGCAAAAAGTCGTCTTAAAGTGATTGTAATGGGTGGCGCCTAAAAGGCGCCAAACCCCTTTTTTAGGCGCAAAATGGGGTTATTTAGGCCTTACGGGAAAGACTAAAGTGCTGTCAGCGCGACGGATAAAGACCGGTACAGCCTTATTGGCGTCCAAACCCTTAACTAGAGCCTCAAACTGCTTAACGCTCGTAATATCGGCATCCGCCACCCGAATAATGACGTCACCTGGTCGAATCCCCGCTTTTGCCAAGGGGCCATCACCTAAACCAGTCACTTCAACTCCACCTTTAATATTTAAGTCCTTCTTTTTGCCATCCGATAACTCGCCTACAACAACTCCAAGGGTATTGACGCTATTGCCACTGGTTGCGGGTGCATCAGGCTTCTTGTTGACCACCTGACCGGATTCGGTATCAGTTACGGTAACCGTTAAATCACGGGTTCCGCCTTTACGCCAAACTTGCACAGGCACAGAAGTACCTGGCTTGGTTTCACCTACGACTCTAGGCAAATCGGTGGACTTAGAAATATCTTTGCCATTGAAGCTCAGAATCACATCGCCCGCCTCAATTCCACCGGCGGCTGCAGGGCCACCTGGTTCAACATTGCGCACATAAGCGCCACGAGGTTTTCCTAAACCAAGACTCTCAGCTACCTCTTTCGTCATCTCACTCAAAGCAACACCAATACGCCCGCGAGAAATCTTTCCGGATGTACGCAATTGATCTGCAACACGCATTGCTTCATCAATCGGGATCGCAAAGGAGATACCCATATACCCACCAGAGCGACTAAAGATTTGTGAGTTGATACCAATTACTTGACCAGCCGTATTTAAAAGCGGCCCTCCAGAGTTTCCTGGATTCACAGCAACGTCAGTCTGAATAAAAGGTAAGTAGTCGCCTGTATCGCGACTCTTCGCCGACACAATACCTGCAGTCACCGTGTTCTCAAGGCCGAACGGGGAACCAATTGCAAGCACCCATTCACCTACTCGCACCCTCGATGAATCACCTAAAGGTAGCTTTGGCAAATCACGCGCTTCAATTTTGACGACTGCAACGTCGGTACGCTTATCCATGCCAAGTAACTTTGCTTTGAACTCGCGCTTATCAGTCAGGGTTACATAAATAGTGGTGGCACCCTCAACAACGTGAGCGTTAGTCAAAATCAGACCATTGGATTCGATAATGAAACCAGAGCCTACTCCACGATCCGCTTCTTGCGGCTTGCCTAAATTAGGTTGCGCTGGTTTAGGTCCATTTGGGATTCCTGGAATTGGTACACCAAAGAAACGGCGGAAAAATTCCGCCTGATCTTCTGGGATTCCCGGAATGCCACCTTGCGCTTGCTGCACTACTACTTTTTCAGTGGTACGAATATTGACAACTGCAGGACTTGCGCGTTCAACCAAATCCGCAAAGTCAGGAATCGTGACCCGGGGATTTTGCGCAGAAGCAAATGGAATAAAGGCGACTTGTCCCAGACTAAATATAGCCAAGAGTGCAATGAAGTACTTTTTCATGATGCTATAGAACCTACTTGGTGAAAACCAACAATGAAGATATTAAGAATATTAGGTCAGTTTGCCAAAAATCAAGGTACCGTTAGTACCCCCAAAGCCAAAATTGTTTTTGACTGCATGGTCAATCCTCACATCCCTAGCGGTATTGGCGCAGTAGTCCAGGTCGCACTCAGGATCTTGATTGAAAATATTGATAGTAGGTGGTGATTTTTGGTTATGAAGAGCCAAAATCGTGAAAACAGACTCCAGGCCACCTGCACCGCCCAAGAGGTGACCAGTCATAGACTTGGTGGAGTTAATTAAAGTCTTCTTAGCGTGGTCGCCAAGAGCAGCCTTAATAGCGCCAGTTTCATTCTTATCACCCAAAGGCGTGGAAGTGCCGTGAGCATTAATATATTGAATCTGATCAGCATTTAGGCCTGCGTCGCGCATTGCATTAAGCATGCAACGACGGGGGCCATCCATATTTGGGGCAGTCATGTGATAAGCGTCACCACTCATGCCGAAGCCCAGTAATTCGCAATAGATTTTTGCGCCACGGGCTTTAGCGTGCTCATACTCTTCAATCACCACTACGCCTGCGCCCTCACCCAGAACAAAACCATCGCGGTCTCTATCCCAAGGGCGTGATGCAGTTGCAGGATCATCATTGCGAGTAGAAAGCGCTCTTGCAGAAGCAAAGCCACCAACCCCTAATGCGGAGATAGTCGATTCAGCACCGCCAGCAACCATGACATCAGCATCACCGTACTGAATTAAGCGTGCAGCCAATCCAATGCTGTGTAAACCCGTTGTACAAGCTGTTACCGCAGCCACGTTTGGACCTTTGAGACCAAACAAGATGCTGAGGTGGCCAGAAATCATATTGATGATGGAGCCTGGAACAAAGAAAGGGGAGATACGACGAGGACCACGAGCCAATAACTCAGCACCCGTTTCTTCAATCATTGGCAAGCCACCGATGCCGGAACCAACCATGACGCCAATGCGCTCAGCGTTTTGTTCGGTGATCTCTAAACCACTGTCGCGAATGGCTTGTGTACCAGCAGCAATGCCGTAATGGATAAAGGTATCCATGTGGCGCGCTTCTTTGGCAGAAACATATTCTTCGACATTGAAATCTTTCACCTCTCCAGCGAAATGAACGCTAAGCGGAGTGTGGTCAAACTTAGTGATGGTAGCAATACCTGATTTGCCCGCAAGCAAATTAGACCAAGCTACATCAACTGAATTACCAACAGGTGAGATAAGGCCAAGGCCGGTGACTACTACCCGGCGTCGGCCATTTGATGCTGACACAGTAATACCTAGGCTAGGGAATTAACCCTGAGCTTTTGATGTAGCGAAGTCGATCGCGAGCTGAACTGTGGTGATCTTTTCAGCTTCCTCATCAGGAATTTCGATGCCGAATTCATCTTCCAA
This sequence comes from Polynucleobacter sp. Tro8-14-1, assembly GCF_018881655.1. GTDB lineage: Bacteria > Pseudomonadota > Gammaproteobacteria > Burkholderiales > Burkholderiaceae > Polynucleobacter. The sequence continues at coordinate 94,928 of NZ_JACVPX010000007.1, read as the reverse complement.
GGCCATAACCAGCTCAACAGTGTCAAGAGAGTCAGCGCCCAAGTCGTTCACGAAAGAAGATTCATTCTTGATGTCTCCTTCTGCGACGCCTAATTGCTCAGCGACGATTTTCTTAACGCGTTGTTCGATGTTGTCCATTAATTTCCCCAGGGGTTGTAAAAAACGATGAAAGGATTTTATCAGTTTGGCGGACCGAATTAGCAAATTCGCCTAAAAATGACCAAATCCTGGCTTTGCCGTTAGGCTAAATAGAGTCCGCCATTGACGTGCAGGGTATTACCCGTAATGTAGCCAGCCGCTGGAGAGGCCAAAAAGGCCACCGCTTGGGCAACATCCTCAGGACTACCCAAACGCGCCAAAGGAATGTTCACTTTTAGGGCATTTTGCTGTTCTTCGCTCAAGGCGCGGGTCATATCAGTGTCGATAAATCCAGGAGCTACGCAATTCACAGTGATATTGCGGCTACCAATTTCACGGGCTAAGGCACGGGTCATTCCAGAAACGCCTGCTTTTGCAGCTGCGTAGTTTGCCTGACCAGGATTACCCATATGACCAACAATTGAAGTGATATTAATAATGCGGCCACCACGGGCCTTCATCATGGGACGCATTACTGCTTGAGAAAGACGGAAGACTGAACTGAGGTTGGTATCAATCACATCAGTCCACTCTTCAGACTTCATGCGCATTGCTAAATTGTCACGAGTGATGCCGGCGTTATTCACCAAGATGTTGATGCCGCCATACTCTTTGACGATCAGATCAATAATTTCTTCACAAGCATTTGGGGCAGTCACATTCAATACTTTGCCAGCACCGCCTGAAGCTTTTAAACGCTCATCAATCGCTTTAGCTCCACTCTCGGATGTAGCCGTTCCAATTACCTTGGCGCCACACTTGACTAGCTCATCCGCGATTGCCTGACCAATACCGCGTGAGGCGCCAGTTACTAAAGCAATTTGTCCGCTTAAGTCGAGATTCATTTTTATCTTCCGCTATAACGTTTGTTTTATTGAAAGCTTGCCAGAACTTCATTCAAGCTGACTTCATCAAATACCGGCACACCAGTGACCTGATCATTAATGCGCTTGGTAAGGCCTGCCAATACTTTGCCAGGACCGCACTCTACTACCCGAGTAATGCCTTGAGAGGCCATAGCCTGAACGGTTTCTTGCCAACGTACAGGCTTAGCAGCTTGACGCACTAAGGCATCTTTAATTGCAATCGGGTCATTCAAGATTTGAACATCCACGTTATTAATCACAGCAATGGTTGGTGCTTTAAATTCAATGCTGGCTAAGTAGCCTTTCAATTTTTCAGAGGCTGGCTGCAGCAAAGAAGAATGAAATGGTGCAGATACTGGCAACGGCAAGGCACGCTTAGCGCCAGCAGCCTTTAATAATTCACATGCCTTAGTAACGGCATCACTTGCACCAGCAATCACCACTTGGCCGGGGGCATTGAAATTGACGGCTTCAACAACACCACCAGAAACAGCACTTGCTTCAGCACACACCTGAATCACGATTGCATCATCCAAGCCGAGAATCGCAGCCATGCCGCCTGCACCTACCGGCACAGCAGTTTGCATTGCTTCAGCACGAAAGCGCACCAATGGAACAGCATCTTTAAAAGAAATAACGCCAGATGCAACCAAGGCAGTGTACTCACCAAGACTATGACCTGCCATTACCTTAGGCGCAGATCCACCTGCTGCCAGCCAGGCTCGATAAAAAGCAACGCCTGCAGTCAACATCACAGGCTGAGTATTCGTGGTTAATGACAGCACCTCTGCAGGGCCTTCAGAAATCAGCTTTGCAACGTCCTCACCTAATGCCTCAGAAGCCTCTTGCAATGTTGCGCGTACTTCTGGACGCTCAGAAATGGAATTGAGCATGCCAACGGATTGAGAGCCTTGACCAGGAAATACAAATGCAAATGTCATGTGATTAATTCGCTGAAAAGAAATTAAAGAGATGAATGAATAAAAATAGTGTGCCGCTCTTAGTATTTAATCGCAACCGCACCCCAAGCGAACCCGCCGCCAACACCCTCTAGCAAGAGATGTTGTCCACGCTGAATCTGCCCAGAGCGCACGCCAGCATCTAATGCCAACGGAATGGATGCAGCCGAAGTATTGCCATGCTCATGCACAGTAACAATGACTTTATCCATGGACATGCCCATCTTCTTAGCCGTGCCTTCCATGATGCGAATATTGGCTTGATGCGGTACTAGCCAGTCGATTTGCTCAGCCTTGAGGTTCGCTTTTTCGAGCGCCTCGTGAGCTACCTGCTCTAAGACCTTCACAGCAAGCTTAAAGACCGCTGGACCATCCATAGTCATAAATGGGGAACCATGCACTTCGCCATTACCTGCACGCCCAGGAACACACAAAATATCGCGTTGACTACCATCGGCATGTAATGCAGTAGAGAGAATGCCGGCTTCTTTAGAAGCCTCAAGTACAACAGCTCCAGCACCATCGCCAAACAAGACGCAAGTGCCACGGTCTTGGAAATTTAGAATACGGGAGAATGTTTCTGCGCCAATGACCAATACTTTTTTGTATGAGCCACATCGAATAAATGCATCTGCAATGGCAAGCGCATAAGTAAAACCAGCACACACTGCTTGCACATCAAAAGCAGCACAAGCAGTGTGTGCGCCCAATTTGTCTTGTACAACGCAAGCGGTACTTGGAAAACCACCCAAATGATCTGGAGTAGAAGTGGCCAAAATGATGAGGTCCAAATCTTCAGAGGTAATGCCGGCACTAGTTAATGCAGCTTGTGCCGCCTTGGCAGCCAGATCACTAGTTAACTCATTTTCAGCGGCAAAGTGACGTGCGGAAATACCGCTACGCGTTTTAATCCACTCATCACTGGTCTCTAAGCCAGTTTTAGCAAGACGCTCCACTAAGTCTTGGTTAGTTAAGCGCAACTCAGGAAGATAACTTCCGGTACCCGCTACTCTTGCAAAAATACTCATACTTTTGTCTCCACTACAAAGGCTGCAGCAATGCGCTCCACCATGCGGTTCTTAGCCGCCTCATAGGCGCGATCCAAGGCAAAGCCAAAAGCAAACCGATCAGCAGAACCATGGCTCTTAATTACACAACCACGTAAACCCAACAATACTGCGCCGTTATAACGACGATGATCAACACGCTTACGTACTCTTAGCAATGGCACCATTGCACAGATCGCCATTAACTTGGTAAGCCATGAGCGATTAAATTCTTGGCGAATCAAACCACTCATCATTTTTGCCAAGCCTTCACTGGCTTTCAGAACGACGTTGCCAACAAAACCATCGCACACCACGATATCCGTAGTACCCTTGAAAATATCGTTGCCTTCTACGTTGCCGTAAAAGTTTAAAGAGGTTTGACGAAGTAACTCACTGGTTTGCTTAACAACTTCATTCCCTTTAATCACTTCCTCACCAATATTGAGAAGGCCAATTGAAGGGTTTTGTTTGCCATCCACCACTTGCACCATCACGTTTGCCATCTGAGCAAACTGCACCAAGTGCATTGGTTCACAGTCGGCATTTGCGCCGAGGTCCAGCATAGTTGTCCCGCGCCCTAATTCATTGGGGATCGCGGTAGCAATCGCAGGGCGATCAACGCCATCAAGCGTTTTGAGAATGTAGCGAGAGATCGCCATGAGTGCGCCAGTATTGCCTGATGAAACTACAGCATCAGCAGCACCCTCTTTAACTTGCTCAATGGCAACACGCATAGACGAATCTTTTTTGCGACGCAGAGCAATCTCAATGGGATCATCCATTAAGACAACTTCGCTAGCGGAAATAATTTGAATTCGCTCCATAGGAGCTTTAGGAGATTTACTCAAGACTTGCTTGATTAAATCGGGATCACCAACGAGGGTAATCTTCACGTCAGCGTGTTTTTCTAAAAAATCGCAGGCAGCCGGAACCGTCACGACGACTCCATGATCTCCGCCCATGGCATCAATAGCAAGAGTAACGCTCATAAGCTCATTGATTGCTGCAAGTGATTTATCCAAGAAAAAAGCGGCTTTTACTGGAGCCGCTTCTATCTGTTTAGACTAAAAAATTAGTCGTTTTTAGTTTTAACAACTTTACGACCACGATAGTAGCCGTTAGGTGAAATGTGGTGGCGCAAATGAGCCTCACCAGTTGTGGCTTCAACAGCCGTAGCAGGTGCGGTCAAGAAGTCGTGCGCACGGTGCATGCCACGTTTGGAAGGTGATTTTTTGTTTTGTTGAACGGCCATATTGAACTCCTAAGCAAGGCGATATTCTAGCATGGAAATGCGCCTAAATGCTTGATTTATTGACAAAAGATACTTAAAACAACAACTGAAATCAGGCCCCTAATTTCAGTTTTTCTTCATATTTTTCAATATGTTAAAGGGGTTTTCCCGCTCATTTGACGGCTCCTCATCAGCCTCATCCCCAAAGGTAGATGCATGAGGTTCACAAAACCCATCTGGATGCTTTGGAATCAGGGGAAAAGACAGCAAAACCTCATCCTCCATCGTTTCCAGGAGGTTGAAGTGCTGATTTACGACCAGAGGATCTTGCTCCTCATCCTCCAAAGGGTATTCATCTGCTTCAGAATCTGTCAAAACCAGAATAAATCGACGTTTTTCGTCCAAATCCACCGCGCAATCTTGCAAACAGCGCTGACAAACCAGGTGCAGACGTCCTTTTAGCCCTAATTCGAGGATTTGATGGGGTTCACTCCCCGGGGAATCCTCAAAATGGGTCCTCACAGACCAATTAAAGCCATCGGCTGGGTTAACGGTTGACGCCTCCTCGGCCACCCTTGGCATATCTGACAAGCTTAAAAAACCGGTGCCTGCATAAGATTGGGGGGCACAAAAATCTACCCTCTTTAAGGCGCTAGGCTCGGGAGATAGTTCGACTTGAGGTAAAACTTGATTACGATTCATGGCATCAGTCTAAATGAAGGCGCCTTAGAAAGCACAGCAAAAATGAGTACATCCACAAATACACCTAAAAATCCAAGACTCATCTTGGCATCCACTTCGGTGTACCGACGTGAACTTTTAGAACGCCTACGCATCCCCTTTGAAATCATCTCACCAAAGGTAGATGAAACCCCACTTACTGGAGAGAGCACTCTTGATTTGGCACTACGACTTGCTCAAGCAAAAGCAGCTGCAGTTGCTAAAGAGCATCCCGATGCTTGGGTCATTGGCTCCGATCAAGTCGCCGATCTTTGTGGTGCAGCGATTGGTAAGCCTGGTAATTTTGAAAGAGCCTTAGCGCAGCTACAACTCATGCGTGGTCAAGTGGTGACCTTTCAAACGGCGCTATGTTTGATGAAGGGTGATACCCAAACCACTTTATGTGTTCCTACTGAAGTGACTTTTCGCAAACTTCCAGACAGCACCCTAGAGGCTTACCTACTGGCTGAAGAGCCTTATGATTGCGCTGGCAGCGCCAAGTCAGAAGGCCTAGGCATCAGCCTGCTAGAGTCGATCAAGAGCGATGATCCAACCGCTTTAATTGGCTTGCCGCTGATTGCATTAACCAGCATGCTACGCGATGCTGGCTATGCAATTCCATCAAAAAAATAAAGCAAAAATTAATAACTAGATTCATTAGAAAAAAATAATTCATGAGCAAACTCGGCACCTTGTATTTAGTTCCCAATACCTTGGGTGATGATGGTCGTGTTGAGCAATTGCCTTGGGTTCTTCCATCTGAAACGATTACACAAACAGCCAGGCTAAGGCACTGGATTGTTGAAGATGCCAAGACGGCGCGGGCGTTGTTAAAGGCAATCGATTCTGTCTCTCCATTGGCATGCACTATTCAAGAAATGCAAATGAGTGAATGGCGTGGTGCTGCGCGTAATGCAAAGTATGGCGATGCGGTCAAGCCAGCCGATTTACTCAAGCCTTTGCTTGCCGGAAACGATATGGGCTTGATGTCTGAAGCAGGGGTCCCTGGCGTTGCAGACCCCGGTGCAGAGTTAGTGCTAGCGGCACATAAGCTAGGCGCCCAAGTGAAGCCACTGGTTGGACCGAGCTCTATCTTGTTAGGCCTGATGGCAAGCGGACTCAATGGCCAACGCTTTGCTTTTCAGGGGTACTTGCCTCATGAAACCCATGAGCGCACTGCCAAACTTAAGCAACTCGAAGTTGAGTCTCGTAAATTACAACAAACTCAAATTTGGATTGAGACACCCTATCGCAATAGTGCCATGCTCATGGCCTGTATCCATTCGTTGGCGCCGCAAAGTCTGCTATGCCTCGGTGTGGACCTTAGCCTGCCATCAGAAATGATTACCACCCTTTCAATTGCAGATTGGCGTAAACGCTATCCGAATGAATCTGCTTGTGCATCATTACAAAATAGGCCAACGGTATTTCTACTGCTGGCCTAAGTCTTCAATGCTTTAGTTTTGCTTTTTTCTTATTTCTATTTAAGGTCAGATGTCTTTACCAACGCCTTGCCAGCAGCAGTTCCAGCTTCAGCACCAAAGCGTTTAGCAACACGCTCAGCGAAATTCTCTTTCATGGTGTAGTCGAGAATATCCGGTGCCTTAAAGATGTCGCGGGCAACGGTATCTACCGTGCCATACCCATCAGCCAAACCAATCTTGACTGCTTGCTCGCCATTCCAGATGCGGCCAGAAAATAAATCTGGCACGTCTTTTAAGCGATCGCCACGACCCTCTTTCACCACTGCAATAAATTGCTGGTGAATCTCATCAATCATGGTCTTAACCATTTCGACTTGCTTTGGATTCTCTTTACTGAACGGATCCATCATGCCCTTATTGGAGCCCGAGGTAATCATGCGACGAGTAACCCCCAACTTATCCATGAGGCCTGTAAAACCAAAACCTTCCATGATCACGCCAATGGATCCCACTAAGCTGGCTTTATCAACCAAGATTTGATCCGCAGCGACTGCCACGTAGTAACCACCAGATGCGCAGATGTCTTCGACAACGACATAAAACGGTTTTTTGGGATAGAGCTTGCGCAAGCGGTGGATCTCATCATTGATCATGCCGGCTTGAACTGGCGAGCCCCCAGGGCTATTAATGCGCAACACAACCCCAGCACTGTGTTCATTCTCGAATGCAGATAGTAAGGATGAATTGATATCCATCGCATTAGCCATCGAGCTGGAAGAAATTTCTCCTTCAAGCGTTACCAATGCAGTGTGCTTTTCTACCCCCATACCCTTGCCTGGAAGGTGAAAGTCAAATATCGAAAGCAGAGCGCCAACAATGACTAGCAAGGTGAGTACTCGCAGTACCGCTTTCCAACGACGTGCTTTACGAGTTTCTTTTAAATTCTCCAACAAGAGATGTTCGAGAGCTTGACGTTCCCAATTCGGGTTTGGGTTGTTTTCCATCTTTTTGCTTCCTTAGTGTTGCAGGTTATTTTTAAGCCATTGCGAGAGTTGCGCGACATCATCCACATGCGTTAATGATGGTGAAGCTTTTAAAGTATCAGGTGGGTGAGCGCCATAAGTCACAGCTACCGCATCGACCCCAGCATTTGCTGCCATATCGAGGTCGTGGGTTGTGTCGCCAATCATCAGCATGCGACGAGTCGGCACTTGAGTCACATCAGATAGCTCAAGCAACATTCCTGGATGAGGCTTAGAAAAAGATTCGTCCGCTGTACGAGTCTCATGAAAGAGATGGCCGATCTGATGATGGCCAAGCGAGCGATCTAATCCGACACGCGACTTTCCAGTGGCAACAGCTAGTAAATACTGTTTAGCATGCAGCTCCTCTAAGAGCTCTCGAATGCCCACAAACAAATCGAGCTCATGATCTTTGGCTAAGTAGTGATAACGAAAACGCTCAGTCAGCCTTGGGAAATGGGCTGGTTCTATCCAAGGCACAGCTCTTCGCAATGAATCCTGAATTCCCAAACCAATGACTGAACTCGCTAATGTGTCGTCAGGCGCTTTAAAGCCCAAATCGCGACAGGCTTGCTGAATACAATGCACGATGGTTGGTGTGGAATCCATGATGGTTCCATCCCAATCCCACACAATCAGGTCATAGGGTCGATTCGATTTATTTGCTTGAGACATTCTGATATTTACCGCTCAAAAGTTTTCATCATGGCGGTAAATTCTGCTGGCAATGGGGACTCAATCCGCATCTTTTCGCCAGTACGCGGATGAGTAAAACCAGCCAGATGAGCGTGTAGATATAAGCGTTTGGATTTAACTACTTTATCCAAATCTTCAAAGCCATACTTATCATCACCCAAAATTGCGTGACCCAATTTTTGCAAGTGCACCCGAATCTGATGAGTGCGCCCCGTCTTGAGTTGCGCCTCAGCGAGGGTAATTGATGCGCCCTCGTGCTTGAGCACTTTAGTCACTCTTAAAGAAGTATGGCTTGGTAATCCATCTGGATCAACGCGAACGCGACGCTCGCCATTAGGCAGAAGATATTTATGCAGCGGATATTTGAGTTGCATAGTTTGAGCGCCCTGGACAATTTCACCATGTGCAAGCAAGTAATAGCGCTTATCCGTTTGACCCTCACGAATTTGACGATGCAGCTCCACCAAAGCGCTCCGCTTTTTAGCCAAGAGTAAAACGCCTGATGTGTCACGGTCTAAGCGATGAACTAATTCCAAAAACTTGAGCTCTGGACGGGTAATACGCAGGGTCTCAATGACACCAAGTGCGATGCCTGAGCCACCATGCACCGCTAGACCCGTTGGCTTATTTACTATTAAGAGTGCTTCGTCTTCAAAAAGAATCGGCATTTTGTCTGAGTAGCCATGTGCCCGAGATTTGGTTTGAGCGCTATTGACAGCAGCCATTTGGGCAGGTTCAGCAATTCGAACTGGGGGGAGGCGGACCACATCCCCCTCAATCAGACGGGCTGTTGGCTCAGCTCGCTTTTTATTGACTCGGACCTCGCCAGATCGAATAATTCGGTAAACATGGCTTTTGGGAACTCCTTTAGCCCAACGCAACAAATAGTTGTCTAGGCGTTGACCGGCCTCTTCGGGACCAATGGTCTGAAGATGCACTGCAGCAGGCGCTGCAGTAGTGGGTGTTTTCGCCTTTAAGGGCTTGGAAATGGGTTCGGATTTCATGATTTATCTCTCTTGTGACCCCACCAGGGGATGACAAGGGACTCAACAATACCCCATTGTCACGCAACTTGTGCCGTATAATCAACGCTCTAGCCAATTTATTGGCCCGAGACCAGCCTGAAGTCAGGTTTGAATCGTGGAGCTTGGAGTCGCCCTTTAAAAGACTCCCGGGGTTGCCCCTCCCCCGTTTAATGAGGCGCAGGGTTGGTGTGCCGTATGCCGCGACCCGCGATTAGAAGACAGTTTTCAGGCGCGCGCCTGCATTGATGACCTAAAGGAGGTCTCTGCGGCGATTGTCAGGTGTGGCACCAAATTAACCAACAGTTAAGCTGGTGAACTAGGCAAAAAATGTCTAGATTTGCATGATCCACACTCATAAACCGCCTTGGGCTTAGTCCCGAGTGGTATCTAACTTGTCCCCTAACGCAGCGCGCAACGACGCCCTCCCCCATAGGAGAGTGTTATGAAACGCATGTTGTTTAATGCAACTCAACAAGAAGAGTTGCGAGTTGCCATCGTTGATGGTCAAAAACTCATTGATATCGATATCGAAGCTGCCGGCCGTGAACAACGCAAAGGCAATATCTACAAAGGTGTCATTACCCGTATTGAACCTTCACTTGAGGCCTGCTTTGTTAATTACGGCGAAGAGCGTCATGGCTTCTTGCCGTTTAAGGAAGTAGCTCGCAGTTACTTTAAAGAAGGTATCGACGTCCGCAATGCTTCCATTAAGGATGCTTTGCGCGAAGGTCAAGAAATCATTGTTCAAGTAGAAAAAGAAGAGCGCGGCCAAAAAGGCGCAGCCCTCACATCCTTTATCTCCTTGGCAGGTCGTTATTTGGTTCTCATGCCGAATAACCCACGTGGAGGTGGCGTTTCCCGCCGTATTGAAGGTGAAGACCGTCAAGAACTCCGCGAAGCGATGGCTCAATTAGAAGTAGCAGATGGCATGAGCATCATTGCTCGTACCGCTGGTATTGGTCGTGATGCTACTGAATTGCAGTGGGACTTAAGTTACCTCATGCAATTGTGGAAAGCAATTGATGAAGCTGCTAAAGGCAACTCTGCTCCATTGCTAATCTACCTCGAATCTAGCTTAGTGATTCGTGCGATTCGGGATTACTTCCAGCCTGATATTGGTGAGATCCTCATCGATACCGATGACATCTACGAACAAGCTGCAGCATTTATGTCTGTAGTGATGCCTGACAATTTGCCACGAGTAAAGCGCTATCAAGACGATGTGCCTTTGTTCTCTCGCTTCCAAATTGAGCATCAAATTGAAACTGCTTACTCACGCACTGTGCCATTGCCATCTGGCGGCGCAATCGTGATCGACCATACTGAAGCCTTGGTTTCAGTCGACGTCAACTCAGCACGTGCAACCCGTGGCTCTGATATCGAAGAGACTGCAACTCGTACCAACTTAGAAGCTGCTGATGAAATTGCCCGTCAAGCACGTTTACGTGACTTGGGTGGCTTGATCGTGATCGACTTCATTGATATGGAATCGAGCAAGGCCCAGAAAGATGTTGAGAATCGCTTACGCGATGCTCTGCGTCATGACCGTGCTCGTGTTCAGATGGGTAAAATCTCCAAGTTTGGCTTGATGGAAATGTCTCGTCAGCGCTTGCGCCCTGCGCTATCTGAAGGTAGCCATGTCACCTGCCCACGTTGTAACGGCACTGGCCACATTCGCGATACTGAATCTTCTGCCTTGCAAGTTCTGCGCATCATCCAAGAAGAAGCGATGAAGGAAAACACAGCAGCGATTCATACACAGGTACCAGTCGAAGTGGCTGCCTTCCTCCTGAATGAAAAACGTGCTGAAGTCATCAAGATCGAGACTCGCTTCAAAGTGAACGTCTTGATGGTTCCTAACAAGCATTTAGAAACTCCACATTACAAACTAGAGCGTTTGCGCCATGACGACCCACGTCTTGATGACCAAAAGGCTAGCTATGTAATGGCGGAAGAAGCTGCTCGCGAACTCGAGACAGACACAACAGTTAGCAAAAAAGATGCGGATGTAAAAGTACGTCCAGAAGCAGCGGTTAAAGGCATCACTCCGACACAACCCGCACCAGTCAGTCAGCCACGTCCTGCACGTACTGAAAAAGTGGTGACTGAAAGTTCTGGCGGTCTCTTTGGATTTATCAAGAAGCTGTTCTCCTCATCCCCAGCAGTTGAAGAGAAGCCTGCACCAAGCAACCCGCGTGGCCGTAATCAAGGCCGCAATGGTAACGATCGCAATCGTGGTCGCAACCGTCGTGGCGAGCGTACTGAGCGCCCAGCAGCGGCTGCAGCTGAAGGTACTCCAACAGAAGGTGCTAACAACAATCGCAACCGCAACAACCTTAACGGCAATCGTAACCAGGGCAATCAAAATGGTCCGAAGCCAGAACGTCAAGATGCGAACCGCAATCAAGCTAATCCAGCAGCAGTAACGCCTGCAACTGAAGCCGCTCCTGGTAGCGAAACTACTCCAGGCGCTGAGGGTGAAGAGCGTCGCGGTCGTGGTCGCAACCGTCGTGGTCGTGGTCGTGGTCAACGTGGCGAGCGTACTGAAGGTGGCAATGATGTTGCTAATACACCAGCAACAGCTGTGGCAGCAAGCCCATTTGCAGGCCCTCCAGTAGGTATGGCTGGTGCATCTGCAAGCATGCCTATTCAGAACATTGCGAACAGCTTTGGTAACGCAAAACCTGTAGCAGAGAAACAAGAAAGACAAGAGCGCGCACCACGTGCTCCACGTCAATCAAATCGTCCTGCACAAAACTCTGCTCCCGCATCTACTCCAGCACCAGTTGCTGTTGCGGCTGCCCCGTTAGAAGTAATTGCCAAACCTGCACCAGAGCTTCCTAAGGTTGCCTTCCAGGCGCTTGAAGAAACTCCATTGCACAGCGTTGTGCAATCAGCCGGCATGATTTGGGTCGCTACCGACTCTTCAAAGCATGCTGATGCTCAAAGTCAGATTCAGGCAGAGCCTGTTGCTGATAACTTGGGTAGGGCACCTAAACCGGCCGTTAGTCTTCACGATGGTCCAATGGTTTTAGTAGAAACCGGCGGCCAAGAAAAAACGGTTTAACGCTTATTGAAGCTTTTTCTCCAGACTGCCATTTATCCCAAAAGGATATTTGGCGGTTTGGCAGAAACCCCGTTTCACAGCCATAATTACGTATATGGTTGAAAAAGTAATCCCCATCCGAATAGACGAAGGCAAAGGCCTAACGCCACCCATTGGTGTCGAACTCGTCACTCCTCACGGTCATACGAAAGACACTCGGGGACGTACCCTAAGAGATCTCCGTATCTCAGTGACTGATCGCTGTAACTTCCGCTGTACCTATTGCATGCCCAAGGAAGTGTTTGACCAAAACTATCCTTACTTAGCTCATAAAGAATTACTGAGCTTTGAAGAAATCACTCGCCTCACTTCTATCTTTGCCACATTAGGCGTTGAAAAAATTAGATTAACCGGTGGCGAGCCTTTGCTGCGCAAGAACTTAGAAGTGCTGATTGAGATGTTGGCCAAAGTGCGCACACCAGAAGATAAAGCGCTGGACCTTACTCTGACTACTAACGGTAGCATCTTGCGCAAGAAAGCCGTTGCTTTAAAAACAGCCGGCCTGCAAAGATTGACAGTGAGTCTTGATGGTTTGGATGACGCGATCTTTAAGAAAATGAATGATGTCGATTTCCCAGTTGCCGATGTACTTGACGGAATTGCCGCAGCACAAGAAGCAGGCTTCCAGAACATCAAAGTAAATATGGTGGTGAAAAAAGGTACCAACGATCATGAGATTATTGCAATGGCTAAGCACTTTAAAGGTAGCGGCGTCATTCTGCGTTTTATTGAATTTATGGATGTGGGCAGCTCTAATGGCTGGAATATGGAGCAGGTTCTTCCATCCAAAGAAGTCATTGCCAGAATTCATGAAGCTTTTCCTCTGGAGCCTGTTGAAGCCAACTATACCGGCGAAGTTGCACAGCGCTGGCGCTATGTCGATGGCTCTGGCGAGATTGGCGTGATCTCCAGTGTTACTCAAACTTTCTGTCACGAATGCTCTAGAGCGCGCATCTCGACAGATGGGCAAATGTATCTTTGTCTTTTTGCCAATGAAGGTTTTGATTTCAAAACCCTATTGCGCTCTGGCAAGAGTGATTTAGAAATCGCTAATGCGGTAATGAATACCTGGTCAACTCGCGACGATCACTATTCAGAAATTCGGGGTTCGCATACCGCGAATCTGTTATCTGGTAACCGCAAGGTTGAAATGTCTTACATTGGTGGTTAATGATCTCTACTAAAGACATTACTGGACTCATACTTGCTGGTGGACGTGCGCAACGCATGGGTGGCATTGATAAAGGTCTTATTCCTTTCCATGGCAAACCGCTCATTGAGTCAGCCATCACAAAGCTCAAGCCCCAGGTGCAAACTATTATGATTAATGCCAACCGCAACATCACAAAGTATGCGAGCTATGGGTATCCAGTGATTATGGATGAAACGCCAGATTTTTCAGGGCCATTAGCGGGCTTCTCTGTAGGACTGAAGTCTTGCAAGACGGCTTATCTCCTTACCTCACCTTGCGACTCCCCCTTGCTACCCAATAATCTCGCAGAGTTATTAATTGCCGAGATGGGGCGAGGTGACTTTCAATTGGTGTACGCCTCCACCAAAGAGGCAGATGGCAAAGTATGGGCACAGCCTGTTTTTTGCCTTATGCGCAGTAACTTGCAAGATTCATTGAATCAATTTCTCCAAAAAGGGGATCTCAAAATTGATCGCTGGTTTAAAGAGTTGCACAGCAGCACAGTCATTTTTAATGACCCTCAACTATTTGCCAATGTAAATACTCCTGAAGAGCTAAAGTCACTAGAAGAAGTATCGGCATGAGTCACTCTCCAAACCAAGCAATTCTCTTGACCTCGTCACTACATGTTGATGATGCACGCAAGGCAATTGCTGCGTTGGTAGAAGATCTCATTGAAGAATCTAAGACGATTAATGATCCTGCAGATGTTGAAACTGCTGCATTGGATCAAGCGATTAATCGGATATTGGCAGCCGATTTACTCTCACCTATTGATGTTCCGGCTGCAGACAATTCAGCTATGGATGGTTTTGCATTTGATGGCAAATGTCTCGACACCAACAGCACGGCCATCACCCTAAGAGTAGTTGGTACGGCGCTTGCTGGCAAACCCTTTGAAGGCAGCATTGGTCCTGGGGAATGCCTAAAGATCATGACGGGTGCCGTGATGCCTGCTGGCTGTGATACCGTCATTCCACAAGAATTCACAAGCGCCAAAGATGAGAATGTAATTGAATTCAAACAAGATCAATTAAGACCAGGTGAGAACAGACGCCTACGTGGCGAGGATCTTAAAAAGGGTAAACCTGCAATTGCTGCGGGTCGCTTACTGCGCCCTTCTGATCTAGGTCTAGCTGCATCACTTGGTATTGCCTCCTTACCAGTAAAGCGCAAACTCAAAGTAGCCATTTTGTCTTCCGGTGATGAATTGTGTGCGCCAGGCCAAGCATTAGATGCAGGCAGCATATATGACAGCAACCGCTACAGTCTTACTGGTTTACTCAATCGCCTGAATTTAGAGATCATTGACTGCGGAATTGTGCACGATGATCCCGTCTCTTTGAAGCAAGCCTTTATTGAGGCAGCTAGCAAAGCAGATGTATTGATTTCTTCTGGGGGCGTTTCGGTTGGTGAAGCAGATTTCACGAAACAGATCATGCAAGAGTTGGGTGATGTCGGTTTCTGGAAAATCGCTATGCGCCCAGGACGCCCTATGGCGTTTGGAGTTCTCAAACCAGTCTCTGGAAAATTCCCTGCTCGCAAAACACTCTTCTTTGGTTTACCCGGAAATCCAGTGGCGGTCATGGTGACCTTCTATCAATTTGTTCGAGCAGCACTTTTACAGCTCAATGGTGCCAATCAAACTGAACCACCTCTTACCCAGGCTATTGCCGAAGCACCCATTCGGAAAAAGCCAGGCCGAACAGAATTTCAGCGCGCTATTCTGGGGCGTGGAGCCGATGGCAAGCCAACGGTACTTCTGACTGGCAGCCAGGGCGCTGGGATTTTGCGCTCGATGAGTGAAGCTAATTGCTTTGTGATCCTAGCTCACGAACAGGGAAATGTTGCCGCTGGAGACTGGGTAGATATAGCACTTTTTGATGGACTGCTTTAAGATTGCGTCATCATGAAACTTAGCAAAAAAGAACTCGTCTTTCTAGACCCAATGCATACCGCCAAAACCTTAGTTTTGGTTTACCTCTGCTTCTCTGTACCGATTGTATTGTTGGCTCTATTTGTAGCCTTCATTCGTGACGGTGCTATCCCAGGATTTACTGTGTTGTCCGCACTTATTCTCAATGCCCTGCTCGGGTTTGGATTGTTGTGGATTGCCTGCAAAGTCTATAACTGGGTTGCTGGAAAATTCGGCGGCATTGAATTAGCGTTACGCGAATTGCCAGAAGAAATTGACGCCGAGTAAAAATTCAATATTCGGAGCTATTTCCAAGCAATAAAGCCGAGTAATGCTCGGCTTTATTTTTTTTACTAAGCTTTGTAGACTTCTGCATTAATAAGACTGGGTGGTTTTTTTCCTTCAAGCACTGCACGTAAATTATCTACCGCTAAATCCACCATCGCTCTACGTGTTTTTTCTGTAGCGCTAGCAATGTGTGGAGCAAGTACTACGTTATTCAATTTCAATAACTCGGGATGCACTTTGGGCTCGCCTTCGAATACATCTAAGCCAGCCGCAAAGATTCTTTTCTCCTTGAGAGCTTGAGCCAGAGCCGCATCATCCACAATGCCACTACGGGCAATGTTTATCAGGGTTGCCGTTGGTTTCATAAGGGCAATTTCTTTGGCGCCAATCGTATGATGACTCTCGGCGCTATAAGGCAACACCAGAACTACGTGATCAGCGGTGCGAAGCAATTCTTCTTTAGAAACATATGTAGCGCCACAGGCTTTTTCATCAGCTTCTGATAAATGACTGCGATTGTGGTAAATCACATTCATCCCAAAACCCAATGCGCGCTTTGCAATGCCTTGACCAATTCGGCCCATACCAATAATGCCTACTGTACTGTGATGCAAATCCATGCCAAGGGGATTATTCACAATCGACCATTTGTCCCACTGTCCTGCCCGCACCCAGTGCTCAGATTCAGTTATACGCCTTGCGGTCGCCATCAATAAAGCAAAGCCAAAGTCAGCTGTTGTGTCAGTTAAAACATCTGGCGTATTCGTTGCCAACACACCAGCAGCAGTCATTGCTGGCACATCAAAATTGTTATATCCCACAGAAATATTGGCCACAATTTTCAGACCTTTGGCATGCATTAAGGCGTTTGCATCAATTCTTTCACTACCTGCAACTAAAGCCCCTACAACCCCAGAGAGTTCTTTTTGTAACTCTTCAGGACTAAAAATCCGATCCTCCTGATTGGATCTCACCTCAAAAGATTCCTCTAATTTGGCTAATGCCTCTGGAAAAATGGCTCTTGCCACCAAAATCTTGGGTTTTTGCTGATTAACTAGGCTATTGGGCTGTGTATTCATAGTGGGAACTTTACCTCAACTAAATAGACCCTTTCGCCTGAAAAATAGGCTATTTCAGCTAAAATTGAGGTTTTATAACTCAGCACCCGGCTTTTTGGGGCTCTTGAAACAAAACCACCATGACTTACGTTGTTACCGAAGCCTGTATCCGTTGCAAATACACCGACTGCGTTGATGTTTGCCCAGTTGACTGCTTTCGCGAAGGTCCTAATTTTTTAGTGATTGATCCAGATGAATGCATCGATTGCGCAGTTTGCGTTCCAGAGTGTCCTGTTAACGCTATTTACGCTGAAGATGATGTCCCTGGTGACCAACAGGCATTCATCAAACTCAATGCTGAACTTTCCCCTTCTTGGACTTCGATTACTAAGTCCAAAGCAGCTCTTCCGGATGCCGAAGAATGGAAAGATGTTAAAAACAAACTTGATCAGCTAGTAAAGTAATTTTCTAGCCAAAGAAATTGGTGTCGAATAAACCTATAGAAACTGATGCCGTCATCATTGGCGCCGGTCCTGTGGGTCTCTTTCAGGTTTTTGAATTAGGCCTCTTAGAAATTAAAGCTCATGTGATTGATTCACTCCTAGAGGTTGGTGGTCAATGCATTGAGTTATACCCAGATAAACCCATCTACGATATTCCTGCGATACCAGTCTGTACTGGTCGCGAACTCACCAACAATTTACTAAAGCAAATTGCACCCTTTGGCGCTCAATTTCATTTGGGTCAAGAGGTTACCAAGGTTGAACCCCAAGCCGATGGCCGCTTTCTCATTAGCACCTCGCAAGACAATCACTTTCTAAGTAGATCTGTATTCATTGCTGGTGGTGTTGGGGCCTTTCAGCCACGTACCATCAACCTTGAGGGCATTGATGCCTTTGTGGACAAACAACTCTTCTATCACGTTAAAAATCCCGAGCAATTTGCGAGGAAAAGAATTGTGATTTGTGGTGGTGGAGATGCGGCTTTAGATTGGGCAATTCATTTTTCTGAAATTGCGGCTAGCGTTACCTTAATTCATCGTCGTGATGACTTCAAGGCTACGCCAAAATCGATTGCTAGAATGCGCGAACTTTGCGCTAATAAACAGCTGCACCTTCTCATCGGACAAGTGACCGGCTTCGAAGCAAAAGAGGGTCGTCTCACTGAAATAGTCTTCACCAACATTGGTGGCGAATCTAGACATATTCCCCTAGATGATCTTTTGGTATTTTATGGACTCTCTCCTAAGTTAGGCCCGATCGCCGAATGGGGTCTAAATATCGATCGCAAACAAATCTGCGTTGATACCGAGAAATTTCAAACCAGTACTCCTGGGATTTACGCTGTTGGCGATATCAATGTCTACCCCGGTAAGAAAAAATTGATCCTGTCTGGATTTCATGAGGCAGCTCTTGCCGCCTTTGCTGCGGCAGCATACCTAAACCCCGAAAAACAGATTCAACTCCAGTACACAACCACCTCCCCCAAGCTTCACAAAGCCTTGGGAGTGAAGTCGCCCACATTCGAGTAAGCTATCCTTAATTCATTAATACATAACCACTTTTAGCCAATCTATATGCGTCAATATCACGATCTCATGAAAGAAGTCCTCGCCAAGGGGGTTCAAAAGTCCGACAGGACCGGAACCGGCACGGTCTCCGTATTTGGCCACCAGATGCGCTTTAACTTAGCCGATGGCTTCCCCATGGTGACCACCAAAAAGCTTCACTTGAAGTCAATCATCTATGAATTACTCTGGTTCCTCAAAGGCAGCACGAACAATAACTGGCTGAAAGAACGCGGCGTATCCATCTGGAATGAATGGGCAGCACCCGATGGTGATTTGGGTCCTATCTATGGTTATCAGTGGCGCTCATGGCCTGCGCCGAATGGTCAGCATATCGATCAAATCTCAGAAGTAGTAGAGACCATTAAAAAGAATCCAGACTCGCGTCGCATTATTGTTTCTGCTTGGAACGTGGCTGATATTCCTCGCATGGCTTTAGCACCTTGTCACGCCTTCTTTCAGTTTTATGTGGCCGATGGCAAGTTGTCATGCCAGCTCTATCAACGTAGTGCGGATATCTTCTTGGGCGTGCCCTTTAATATTGCCAGCTATGCATTGCTAACGCATATGATGGCGCAACAATGCAACCTGGAAGTGGGTGACTTTGTTTGGACGGGTGGTGACTGTCATTTATATAGTAACCATCTAGAACAAGTGGAACTTCAGTTATCGAGGAACTTCTTCCCCTTACCTAAGCTTAATATTTTGCGCAAGCCTGATTCAATCTTTGATTATGAGTTTGAAGACTTCGAAATCGTCGGCTATGAATCTCATCCTCACATTAAAGCTCCTGTAGCCATTTAAGAATCCTACTTATGACTCAACCTGCTATTTCTATGATTGTTGCGCGCTCACGCAATCACGTCATTGGCCGCGACAATCAAATGCCTTGGAAGATCTCGGCTGATTTGCAGTTCTTTAAGCGCGTGACCATGGGGCACCCTGTGATCATGGGTCGTAAGACCTGGGAATCCATTGGACGCCCACTTCCTGGACGTCGCAACATCGTAGTGAGCCGCAATGCAAGTTATCAAGCTACTGGTGGCGAATTAGTCGGATCACTCGATGAAGCTTTAAAGAGTTTAAGTGAGTTCCCACGTGTTTTTGTCATTGGCGGTGAGCAACTCTTCACGCAGGCCTTTCCGAAAGCAGATCGACTCTATATTACTGAGATCGATATGGATATTGAGGGTGGCGATACCTTTTTTGAAGTTCCCAATGAATCGGATTGGAAAGAAGTAGAGCGCACCCCTGGATCCGAAGGTGATGTTAACTTTAGCTTCATTACACTAGAACGGAAATAAAAAAGGACTCCTTGGAGTCCTTCTTCACATTAAAGCATTGCCGCTTTTACTGAACCACAATCTTTGCATCTTTTGCAATCTGGCCCAAGAATTCGTACTGCTTTCTTTGTGTCATGCCGGCAAGAATACCCGCCTTAGCTTGCTCGAATGTTGGTGGCTTGCTTGATTTCTTATCTTCCAGCTTGATTAAATACCAACCTTGTTGCATCTGAATTGGCGCTGGTGAAACCTGGCCCTTAGAAAGGGTTGCCAATACAGAAGCTAATTGTGGAGTCACTTGACCAGGCTGAACCCAGCCCACTGCACCGCCCTGTACTTTGTTTGGGGCCAATGAAACACTCTTGGCAACCTTATCAAATGGCTCGCCTTTCTTAATACGTGCCAAGGCAGCTTGAGCATCGGCTTCGCTAGCTACTGCAAGATCACTCACTTTATATTCGGCAATCATGCCCTGAGGGCCCAAGGAGGCAATCTCCTTGTTGTATTCAGCCTGAACATCTGCTTCGGTGATTGGATTTTTAGCCATATAAGTTGACAGCTCTAAATCTGCCAAATAATTTTGACGAATCATCATCAGTTGTGTATTGGCTTTTTCTGAGTTTGCTAAACCATCTTTTTCTGCTTGTTGTGAAAGCAGTAGTACTTCAATGTATTTCTCGATCACCACTTTGCGTAACTCTGGAGAATCTTTTTGCCCTTGTGAAAGCGCCACTTTAATTCCCTGCTCTACCATATCATTAGTAATAATGATTCCATTAACAGAGGCTGCAGCATTAATGGGTAAACCACTCTGCTGGGCATAAGCACCGCCAACAAGTGCACCGGTCAACAAGCCTGCAGCGATTAAACGAACGATCATTGGATTCAAAACAGAGACAAAAGGTTTCATAAGGAAGATATCTTTCTAAAATTTAGCCTCAATACTACCAGCAGGCATGGGGCCAACAGCAATAAGGCGCAGTAAAATAGCTTTATGTGTGTTCAATATCTCACTACCGTAAATGTTGATTGGGTAAAAACCCACTTTGACCTCGAATTACCCATATCAATGGCTCATGATGTATTCCCAAGCTATCCGGGACCCATCATCCTCAAAAGTCATAATACTGACCGTACCGCAATCGGTTTAGCACGCTTTGGTCTTTTACCATCCTGGGCTAAAGAAGAAACCTTCGGCAGAAAAACTTATAACGCGAGAGTAGAAACAGTAGCTGAAAAACCCTCTTACAAGTTTGCCTGGACTAAGCGACATTACGCCTTAGCCTTGGCGGATGCTTTTTATGAGCCTTGTTATGGATCTGGAAAAGCAGTCCGAACTACTATCAAGCAAGCCAATCACGAACCAATGGCCATTGCCTCTATCTGGGATACCTGGACTGAACCAGAAACTGGCGAGCTGATTGTGTCATTTTCTATGCTCACTATCGATGCTAGTGATCACCCAGTGATGCAACGAATGCATAAAGTCGAAGATGAGAAACGTACTGTGGTTCCCTTGCGACCTGAACTTTTTAAAGCATGGCTCAATGCCACACCAGAGGAAGCGCAAGCGCTATTGCAAATAGACTCTATTCCTGAGCTAACGCTAGCCTAGAAAGTAATAACAGGCTTGGTGGCCTGATAAGGGTCAGCTGACTGGGTTTCTATAGCCTCAGCCTCCTCTTCACCCTGTGGCTGGTTATAAAATTTTGAATCCATTGCACGCTCTTTGGCTATACGGGCATCTTCTGCTCTTGGATCTACTGGACCAAACGGCCCTTCAACCGGAGACAAGGCTTGCCCATTGAATTCCTGAACCTGCCCATGAGTATAAGGGGAATAAGTCGTTGACCCAGGGGGCAAAGGAGGGGTTTGGGAGCAAGCTGCAAGGCCCATCAATAACAGGAATAGGCTCAGCCTCGAAAAGAATGTATTCATGAGACTCATTGTATGGCAGCAGCCTATCCCTCATCCAAGCAAATTACTTCGAATACCCTGAAGCATATTTCTGATGACTGGGATACGGCAGATCAGCAATAGAAAAATAACTGCCCCATAAATCGAGACTGTTCCCAAATCATTTTTACCCGCCTTGTGCCACCAATAATGAACGATTGCAGTGCATGCAATTACGTATACAAGCTTGTGTAATACAGCCCAACGCCTGCCAAGCTGACGAACTGCCCAATGATTTGATGTCACTGCCAATGGGACAAGTAATACCAAAGTCAGAAAGCCCATCGTAATGAAGGGGCGCTTTACAACATCATTCCACATCGATTGAAGATTTAAATTCTGATCTAACCAAAACCAAATCGAAAAGTGGATGCAAGCGTAGAAGAAACAAAAGAGTCCTAACATGCGACGCAACTTTATCCAAACAGTCAATCCCGTCATCAAGCGTAAAGGGGTCATCGCCAGAGTAATGCACAGAAAAACCAATGCCCAAGTACCAGTCGATCGGGTGATAAATTCAATTGGGTTAGCACCCAGACCTTCATGGTCGCCAAGCCAAAATAAGCGGGCTAGCGGCAGTAAAGAAAACAAGAAGACCGATGTCTTAATCAAATTCATAAGCCATATTAAACGACCCCATCGATTCAGAATCAATGGGGTCGTTTAATCAATTGCCGTGTGGTTCGTGCTTAAGCTAAGACTAAGCCAAACTCAGCCCCTCCTTGCTCAGCGGGAAATTTCGAACCGGTCTACCTATCGCAGCAGAAATGGCATTCGCAACAGCGGGGCCAACTACACAGATTGTTGGCTCACCCACTCCACCCCAAAAATCAAAACTAGGGACCAAGACTGTTTCGATCCTTGGTGTAGCTGATAACTTCAACAGCGGGTAGACATCCAGATTCTGCTGTTTGATGCGACCTTTTTCTACAGAGATTTCCGGCAAGAAGATTGCGCCTAATGCCATCGCTACAGAACCTTCAATTTGCTCTCGGGTTAAGTAGGGATTAACAACATGCCCAGAATTTAAGGCAAATACCAAGCGTGTAACCTTCACCACATTATTCTGCACGGTCACTTCGGCAACGCAAGCAGAGTAGCTGGCATAGCCCATGAACTGAGCAACGCCTCGGTAGGTCCCTACTGGCAATGGTTTATCCCAATCCGCTTTTTTGGCAGCAGCATTCAGTACGCCTAAATGCTTTGGATGACTTTGCATGAGGGCCTGCCTAAATTTCACAGGATCCTTACCTGCCGCCTTGGCACACTCATCCATAAAGCATTCCATGAAGATGCCATTTTGGTTCGTGTTCACGCCGCGCCATGGGCCAACTGGCACATGGGTATTCTTCATCACATATTCGGTTAAGAGCGTCGGGAAGGTATAGCCAAGTTGCGCATCAGGACCCTTTTCATAGAAGCCTTGGAGCTGACGTTCATCTTTACCATTTTTAATGGCCTGAGGTGCTAATGTGGCATTAATCGACTGACCTGCAACCTTGATGTGCATACCAGTGACATTGCCAGAGCCGTCAATACCAGCAGTCATCTTTGCCATAGCAATCGGATGATAGTAATCATGAGTCATATCTTCTTCACGACTCCAAATGACTTTAACCGGGACTCCTGGAAATTTTTGCGCCACTTTAGCAGCAAAGGTTGTGAAGTCTTGCGTAGAACCACGACGACCCAGACCGCAACCAGAATCTAATTTATACACTTCACAATTTGCGAGTGGTAAGCCAGTAGCTTCAGATAAAGCTGCGTGAGAACCCTCACCATTTTGAGTTGGCACCCAAGCTTCTGCACGATCACCAGTGATTTTGACAGTGGCATTCATAGGCTCCATCGTGACATGAGCCCGATAAGGCGTGTAATAGATAGCTTCCACTTTCTTGGCGGCACTATTGATGGCGGCAGGTGCATCACCCTCTTTACGCTGCCAAAAGTCACCTTCCTCATCTAAACCATCGCGCAACATTTTATTAATGCCATCTTGGGAGACGCTGGCCGCTTTACCCTCATCCCAAACAATAGGCAACGCATTAAGCGCTGTATTTGCATGCCACCAGGTATCAGCGACTACCGCTATAGTGCTGTCATCGATCTTAACCACACCCTTTACACCACGTATCTCTTTAATTTTGGCTTCGTCATAACTAACCAATTTGCCACCAAATACAGGGCAGGCCTTCACAGAAGCACAAAGCATTCCTGGAAACTGTAAATCAATGCCATATATTTTTGATCCATTAACCTTATTGGCAGTATCGATACGCGCATAAGGCTGTCCAGCAACTTTCCATTCTCTAGGATCTCGCAGGGTAATCGACTTTGGATCAGGCGGAGTTAAGGCAGATGCTAGCTCAGCTACTTTGCCGTAGGTCGTTTTGCGACCCGTTGCTTTATGAGTGATCACACCCTTGTCTACTGTCAACTCTGCAACAGGAACATTCCACTGATTGGCCGCTGCCTGCATCAACATAATGCGAGCCGCTGCTGCGCCACGGCGCACATAGTCCTCAGAGATTCGAATACCGCGGCTACCGCCAGTACCATGCTCACCCCACACGCGTTTACGCGCCAAACTTTGTCCTGGAGTAGCTGACTGAGTTTTTACCTTTTTCCAATTGCACTCGAGCTCTTCAGTAACCAGTTGAGCAAGGCCCGTACGGGTTCCTTGACCCATCTCCGAGCGAGCAATTCTGATATAGACGGTATCGTCCGGTTTAATGCTGACCCAAGCATTGACTTCAGCTTCACCTGCTTGCAGCGGTGTATTTGGATCGTATTTAGAGCCTGCTTGAGCAAATGCTAAATCAGGCAAGGCGCCTATGCCCAGCATGAGTCCGCCACCCAGCATAGTGCCTTTGATGATGAAATCACGACGGGAGGTGTTTTCTAAATTGGGAGTTAAATTTATAGTTGTCATGTTCTTCTCCTTAACCACGTGTCGCAGGAGTAGCGTTGTACTGCGCCAAGACATCTGCCAATTTCTTTTGTCCAGAAGCAACATGAATTCCATCCCGAATTTTTTGGTACGTTCCACAACGGCATAGATTACCCATGGCATTATCGATATCGGCATCAGTGGGTTTTGGATTTCTCTTTAAGAGAGCGGCAGCTGCCATGATTTGACCTGATTGGCAATAACCGCACTGAGGAACATCGAGTGCAACCCAAGCTTGCTGTACTGGATGTGTATTGTTTTTAGAGAGCGCTTCAATAGTGGTAATTTTGGCTTTACCAACCGCAGATACTGGAATTGAACAAGAGCGAACTGGCTCGCCATTAAGGTAGACAGTGCAAGCTCCGCACTGCGCAATACCGCAGCCATACTTCGTGCCAGTGAGTCCTACCACCTCCCGAATAGCCCACAACAAAGGCATATTTGGCTCCACATCAATATTCTGAACCTGACCATTAATGTCTAATTGCATGTTGTCTCCTATGGTTTTCTTTTAAAAAGACTATAAATCATTCTGGACTTTTTGCGCTCGCACATAAATGTCTCGGTCTAGGGCAAAACCCTATCGAATTGGGCTGTAATTTGCTATCCTGAAAGCTCAATTAAGGATAAATATGACCGAAGAAAACCAAACCCAGAATGATGAAGATTTTGACTATGGGTGCGAGTGCGCAATGACCTTGCTTAACGAGCCAACCGAGGATCGTCTAAATGACTTAATTGATGATCTAGATGAAGACGGGATGATCTCCACCGAAGTAGTCTATGGCTTGCTAGCCACCATCCTCATGAGCATGAATGAGGAAGAACACGAAGGTGAAGAGCACTAATTAGTCGCGCTTCACTTGGGAAGCAAAGGAATCCATTGCCTTTGCCAACTGAATATCTAATGTAGTTAAGGTAGCAGCTGAATGGGTAGTGAGCTTGACTGAAACCGTATTCCAAGAGTTGGACCAATCAGGATGGTGATCTATTTTTTCAGCGTACTGTGCGCATAGCGTCATAAATTCAAAAGCTTGCTGAAAGTCCGCAAAAACAAACTTGCGTGCTATTGCCTTACTCTCAAGCTCTAAAGACCATAAGGGAATTTCTTTTTCTAAATCAAAACCATTAACTATCAAGATGGACTGCCTTTAAGTGGAGACGCTTTGGGAGAGTTGCTTGAAATCTTCTGGATAGAGCCAGCGCCATTCTCCCTCGGCCAAGTCCGTAGGCATTTGGTATGCGCCAATTTCAGTGCGGTGTAATTTGGCAACATGATTTCCAACTGCCGCCATCATGCGCTTTACCTGATGGTAACGTCCCTCAACAATTGTCATCGCTAACACATGATCAGAAATTTGCTTGCATGCTGTGGCATAGCAAGGCTTTGGATCATCATCGAGCACAACGCCACTCATTAAATGATCGATTTGTTTTTGTGTAATAGGCTCTGGTGTGGTGATTTCATAGACCTTACCAATATTTTTCTTCGGGGTTGTCATCTTGTGAATAAACTGACCGTCATCTGAGATCAAGAGCAACCCAGTGGTGTCATAGTCTAGGCGCCCTACGCATTGCAGCCCTCGCTCAACAAAGGGACTAGGTAGTAGGCTATAGACACTGGGATGGTGTGTCGTTTTATGTGAACACTCGTAATTGGCTGGCTTATTAAAAGCAAGGTAAGCTTTCTCGTGATACTCCCAGTCTTTACCCTCTACGTTCAGCATCAGATTTTCTGTGGAAATTCTTTCTTCTGGATCTTCAGCTAACATGCCATTTACTTTAACCAGCTCGGCGTATACCAAATCACTGCAATAGCGACGGGTACCAAAGCCTTGGCTAAAAAGAATTTTTTCTAGGGAAATAGGTTTTGCCATATGCTGCAGAGGATACTACAGAGAGGGTCCGCATGAAGTTGGGCCTGTTTGTACTGCAATTCATTATCATTAGATAACCTTAATTAATAGTCCTATCCCCATGCTATCCACCCCAAAATCACGCTCCTTATTACATACTCGAGAAATTACTTTTCAGGGTTACACACGAGAAGATGGTTTATGGGATATCGAGGGTCATCTCAAAGATTTCAAAACAAACCCATTCCAAACAAGTGCAAAGACCTGGCAACCAGGCGAAGCCTTTCATGACATGTGGGTTCGAGTCACGCTTGATAAAGAGTTTGTCATTAAGGCAATTGAAGCGGTAATGGATGGACAGCCCCATGCAGAATGCACAGCAGCTATTCCACCGATGGACTCACTGATTGGAGAGCGACTAGGTAAGGGTTGGCGCAAAACGATTGATACCCATCTCGGTGGAATCAAAGGCTGCACGCATTTGCGAGAGCTTCTCTTTAACCTTGCTACTGCAGCTTATCAATCCATTCCGGGGGCATTCTTTGATCCGAATGGCGATAAGCCGCCACTGTACTTGGGCACCTGCAAATCTTGGGACTTTGATGGCCCTGTAGTGATGCGCGTGTATCCCAAGTTTTATCAGTGGAATAAAGCTAAAACTTAAAATTCTCCGCGGTGCACATTAAACGCATTAAATGCCTGCTGAACTGGCATCACCTCTAAGACATTAATATTCATATGACTTGGTAGAGTGGCTGACCAATAAATTGCCTCAGCCACATCGTCGGCACTTAAAGCCTGAACTCCGGTATAAACCTTCTCCGCCTTGTCATCGTCGCCCTTAAAGCGAACATTAGAGAACTCTGTGCCAGCGCACATACCAGGCTCTATACAAGTCACTCGCACTGGCGTACCAATCAAATCAGCGCGCAAATTTAAACTAAATTGTTTAACAAATGCTTTGGTGCCCCCATATACATTGCCACCCGGGTAAGGATAATTTGCGGCAACAGAACCCAAATTAATCACATGACCACATTTACGCTCCACCATACCCGGCAAGAAGGCGCGACTCATATGAACGAGTCCTTTGATGTTGGTATCAATCATTTGATCCCAATCAGTCAAAAATGCTTTGTGGGCAGGCTCTAACCCCAAAGCGAGTCCGGCATTATTTACCAAAACAGTTACCTTTGAAAATTCTGCTGGTAGCGCACTCGCCAGAGAATCGACCTGATCGCTTTTGCATACATCGACTACCATGGTGAGAAGTTTTTTCTGCTGCTCAGCAGGCAAAGAGTTCTTTAGAGCTTCTAATCGATCCACTCTTCTGCCAACTGCAACCACCTTGTGGCCATGAGCCAAAAAACGTCGGGCTGTTGCCTCTCCAAATCCAGCGGTTGCACCAGTAACTAATACGGTATGTTCCATACTTCCTCTTCAAATCTTTAGTAAATAGTGTTTTGTAATTTAATATTAATGCCTATATGGTATTCCTGCGTGCACTCACCTTCTCCTTGCTATGCATTCCTACCGCTCTAGCGTGCGCCACGGAGCAACCCCCTTCCACACCTATTTTAGGGCTTGTTAATGCATCCCAGGAAAGATCTCAAGATCACATACTGGAGTTCTGGGACTACCATGCTGCCCAGGGAGCCGGAAATTATGCTGATACGCTTAAATTACGCTATTACAACCCCTTAAATCTTGGTAGCTGGCATGGCACGATGAGGTTAGATACTGCATATACCGCCGTCTATGGGCCAACGCTTGCCGCACAATCCACCGGCACCTATTCACCCAACAATGCAATGCTCACAATTTGGGGTGGTCAAGCTGATTGGTTTGCAAATGTGGGAGCCAGGATATTAGCCCCGCTCGGCAACACGGGTCAATGGCTAGCAGGGCCTCAGGTAAGCACCTCCTTTAAACCCGCAGGTGGCAGCCAAAACATTCTTTCGGATATTTCGCCTCTAGCCAGATACATGATGGGCTTCAATCGTAAGGCGCCCACCAGTGCTAGTTTGCCTCCAGTTGATAATCATCTTGAGCTTTATCCAACGGTAGGTCTAAACTTGAGCTCTAGCACCCAGCTTCGCTTCTGGGATGAAAATGGCGCTGTATATAACTCAGCAGGTGGCGGCTGGTTTGTACCAATCGACGCTATGGTGACTCAACGCATTAACAAAAACCTTCTCATCGCCATTGGTGGAGCTAAACAAGTTGTGCAAACGTATCAACTCTACAACTGGACTGTGTACGGAAAAATTTCACTGAGCTTTTGAAGCGGGTGATGAAAAAAGATTAGCCAAGATCAGCCAAGGTCAATTAAGATCTCATTCTCTATTTTTGCTGCGCCAGATTTGACCAAGGCCTTAGGTAGCCACTGCGTAAATTCATCTATATTCATATTGAGCATTTTTGCTGCGCTCATTAACGCCGGCGTTTTCACAATCCATTCATTCACTTGCGCAAGATCACGACTGCGCCATTCCAAGAGACGATATTTCAGCAATACTTTAGCGCCGTGGCGGGCATTACGATCTGGATCAGATGCCAAGTAATCCAATCTTGATCTTGCTGTGGCAAGAGATTTAGAAACATCTACAAAAGGTGCGCCGTGCCCTGGAATCACCAGATTGACTGGCAAGGTCTCTATTAGATCCAAGGTATGCGCTACCTCCTCAAAACCCGCCTCTCCCCAGAGCTCCGGGAAAATCACCCCAAAACCCTCTTCCCATAGGGCGTCTGCTGAAATCAAGATGCGATGATCCGCCTGATACAGCATGACAGAGTGTGGATCGTGCCCTGGTGCCGCCAATATCTTCCAAAGATATCTTCCTAGCAATATTTCCTCGCCCGGAACTAATACACCGTGATGCGGAAACTGTGGGCACTCCTGTCCCAAGTTGTCGTAACTTAATAAAGTGCTGTCCCAGTTTTTAACTGCTATCGCTTCAGCAGCTGGAATGTATACCTCGCAATGAAAAGCCTCAACTAAAGCAGCATTGCCGCCACAGTGATCTGAATGCAGGTGGGTATTGACCATCTTATTTAATTTCAGTAGGCGATGCTTTTGCAAAGCATTCTGAACTAAACCAATAGCCAAATTTTGATGAGCACAATATCCCGAGTCCACCAAGGAAACATCACTTTCACCAAAGTGAAAAATATTATTGGCGGAGAGCCAGCCCCTTTCAAAGACTTCAATCCCAGGAGGCAGCAAATGCGTAGTCATAACTGAGTTGCTTTGTACTTACTTTGTAGTTGCTTGAGTAGTTAGCTCTAACTTACGCACATCAAACTGCTGCGTCTGTATACGCGCCAAGGTATCTTCATAGACTTTTTTGTCTAACTCTGGCGTTCTGGACAGAATCCAAAGATATTCACGGCGAGGGTCACTCACGACAGCCACTTGATACTGAGCATCTAGATCAATCACCCAATAATCGCCCCATACCAAAGGGATAAAAGCCAACCACGCGGGTGCAAATCGTACTTCTAGTTTAGGAGAGTCTTTTGCCCCGATCTGCCTTGCAGTACCTTCAGCATCTGATACATCGCCCTCAGCCGTTTTGCAGCTGTTCAACACTTTTAGTGTGCCATCGGCTCTAGCCGTATAGACTGCCTTGGTATTGCTAACGCACTTCTTCTGAAACCAATTAGGGTATTTAGCAATCTCATACCAGGTACCTAAATAACGCTGCACATCTAGAGATGGAATCGTCCTTAGCGGTGTTTCACTTCCCTGCCCGTAAGCAGAAAAGTGAAACAATAAAATGCAGGCACTAAAAAATACCGGGTAAATTTTGTTCATTGCTAATAGTACTTCTTCAGATCCATCCCCGTATACATACTTGCCACTTGCTCACCGTAGCCATTAAACATTTGGGTTTTAATCTTGGGTGCAAACATTCCTTTGGGATCACCAATACGACGCTCAACCGCCTGACTCCAACGTGGATGATCCACCTGAGGATTGACATTGGAATAGAACCCATACTCACGTGCATCGAACTGATTCCAGCTGGTCTTAGGCATCTCTTCTGTAAAGCGAATTTTGACAATCGACTTTGCGCTCTTAAAGCCATACTTCCAAGGCACCACTATGCGAACTGGGGCGCCATTTTGCTTTGGCAAGACTTCTCCATATAAGCCGAAAGTCAGCAGTGTTAATGGATTCATCGCCTCGTCCATGCGCAAGCCTTCACGATAAGGCCAATCAATAATATTGCTCTTCACTCCGGGCATTTGTTTCCGATCTGCCAAGGAAATAAATTCCACATACTTTGCAGACCCGAGTGGCTCTACTTTATTAATGAGCTTGGAGAGCGAGTAACCATCCCACGGAATGACCATAGACCAACCCTCAACACAGCGCATCCGATAAATTCGCTCCTCCATTGGAGCTAACTTGAGTAGCGCATCGATATCGAGCGTCATTGGTTTTTTTACCAAGCCCTCGATTGAGATAGTCCATGGCCTTGTCTGCAAGGTATCTGCATACGCAGCTGGGTCAGCTTTATCAGTGCCGAACTCATAAAAATTGTTGTAACTGGTGACGTACTTCAGGGCAGTCAAATCATCCTTATTTGCATAGGCGGGATTCAATGTAGCTACCAGCTTTTCTGGGTTGGCAGCAAGAGCCTCTCTAGAGAACCAGGGCGCCAGCGCCATTCCAAAACCCCCTGCAGCAGCAGTCTTGATAATGTTACGGCGGTTTTCAAATACAGTTTTTGGAGTGATATCACTCGTCAGAATGCTCGTATCAGTAAAACGCATGTTGCGCTCCCATGAATGTAATAAACCTATTTTGCTACCGATGGGAATTTCTTGCTTAAGATAGGCTTGCGCGCATTTTGTTCATTAAAGCTAGACTATGCTTATCCATACCCCCAACCATATCAGCGAGGGCCGGATAGTCTCGAGTGAGGGTCTCTCCGCCATAAAAGCGTAGCAACCAATCCGGGAAGTTGCGTTCAGTAATTTCACGAATTTCTAACAACTCAATACGATGATGCCGTTTATCATCCTGGATTCTCTTCCATACCTTCATAATGTTGGCACGCTCACCTTCAATCACCTGAGCAAACTGCTGGTTATCGTAAAAGAGAATTCCGGTAACACCATTTTTTTGATTAAACGCGCGCGCCGACTCGAGCAAGCGCATTAAGCCAAGAAAAGACATATCCGAGATAGCTTCACTCAGATAACTCAATTCAACCAGGTCTTTTGGTTTAGGCATCACTTAGAAATGGAATTAATAAATAAAAAAGGCAAACCCGAAGGTTTGCCTTTAAATACTAAAGCTATTTTAAAATTTAAATACTTACCGCTTATACCTATTATGCGTTTGCCGCCTTCAAAGCTGCATTCAAAGTGGCGCTAGGACGCATTACTGCTTCAAACTTCTCAGAATCGGGCATAAAGTAACCACCAATATCTGCTGGCTTACCTTGAACCGCCTTAAGTTCATCCGCAATTTTTTGCTCATTCTCAAGTAAAGATTTTGCCAAAGGGGCAAAGTGCGCTTGCAATTCTTTATCTTCTGTTTGAGCGGCCAATGCTTCAGCCCAGTACATTGCTAAGTAGAACTGGCTACCGCGGTTATCCAACTCACCAGTACGTGGCGAAGGTGACTTATTGTTATCCAACAACTTACCAGTCGCCTCATCCAAAGTGCGGGCTAAGATCTTTACCTTGTTGTTGCCAGTTTTATCGCCGATATCCTCAAGAGATACAGCTAAAGCCATGAACTCACCAAGTGAATCCCAACGCAAGTGGTTTTCTTCCACCAATTGCTGAACGTGCTTAGGAGCTGATCCGCCAGCACCAGTTTCAAACAAGCCGCCGCCAGCCATTAAAGGCACGATGGACAACATCTTTGCACTAGTACCTAATTCCATAATTGGGAATAAGTCAGTGAGATAGTCACGCAAAATATTGCCCGTCACAGAAATCGTGTCCTTGCCACGAATCACGCGCTCTAAGGTGTAACGCATTGCACGAGTCTGGGACATGATTTGAATATCTACACCAGTGAGATCGTAATCCTTGAGGTAGGTATGCACCTTCTTGATCAATTCAGCTTCGTGCGGACGGTACTCATCGAGCCAGAATACTGCTGGAGTATTAGAAAGACGCGCGCGATTTACGGCCAACTTGACCCAGTCACGAATTGGCGCATCTTTACACTGACACATACGCCAGATATCGCCCTCTTCCACATGTTGCTCAAGCAATACAGTGCCATCATCGGCAACGATGCGCGCTACACCAGCTTCTGGGATTTCAAAAGTCTTGTCATGTGAACCGTACTCTTCAGCCTGTTGGGCCATCAAGCCGACGTTAGGCACTGTACCCATCGTCGTTGGATCAAAGTTGCCATGTGTCTTACAGAAATTAATCATTTCTTGATAGATGCGGGCAAAGGTACTTTCTGGAATCACTGCCTTCGTGTCATGCAAACGACCATCAGCACCCCACATTTTTCCGCCAGCACGAATCATTGCAGGCATAGAAGCATCTACGATCACATCGCTTGGAGAATGAAGGTTGGTAATACCTTTAGCAGAGTCCACCATCGCCAATGCTGGACGATGCTCGTGGCAGGCATGCAAGTCTTGAATGATTTCTTCGCGCTTAGATTCTGGCAAAGTTTTAATCTTTTCGTAGAGACTGCTCATACCGTTATTAGCATTCACACCCAACTCTTCAAACAGCTTGGCATGCTTTTCAAAAGCATCTTTATAGAAAATCTTTACCGCATGACCAAACACGATTGGGTGAGAAACCTTCATCATGGTTGCCTTGACGTGCAAGGACAGCATCATGCCGGTCTTATAAGCGTCTTCGATTTCTTTCTCATAGAACTCGCATAACGCTTTTTTGCTCATGTACATGCTGTCGATAATTTCGCCAGCTAATAAAGAGACCTTTGGTTTAAGGACGATAGTCTTACCGCTCTTTGTCACCAAGTCCATCTTCACATCACAAGCCTTAGTCAAGGTCATGGACTTCTCGCCAGCATAAAAATCGCCGCCATGCATATGAGATACGTGAGTGCGTGACGCCTGACTCCACTCCCCCATCGAGTGTGGATTTTTACGAGCGTAACGCTTCACAGCAGGGGGAGCACGGCGGTCAGAGTTACCTTCGCGCAATACAGGATTTACTGAGCTTCCCAAGCATTTGGAATAGCGAGTGCGAATGGATTTTTCTTCATCCGTTTTTGGATCTTCAGGGAAATCAGGAATCTTGTAGCCTTTGGATTGCAACTCTTTAATGGCTGCGAGTAACTGAGGAATAGAGGCGCTAATATTTGGCAGTTTAATAATGTTGGTATCAGGCAATAAAGTCATTTTGCCTAGCTCAGCCAAGTTATTAGGAACTTGCTGTTCAGGGGTCAAGCATTCAGGAAACTCAGCCAAGATACGAGCGGCAACTGAAATATCACTCGTCACGATCTCCACGCCAGCAGGAGCTGCAAAAGTACGAATAATTGGCAGAAATGCGCGAGTAGCCAAAAGTGGCGCCTCATCTGTCAGCGTATAAATAATCTTTGATTTCTCTGAAGCCATGAATGTTTCCTCAATATTGAAAAAATTACAGAGTCAGGTTTTTACCCTGTCGCCCTCAAATCCACATTTTGCAAGTCGCTTTTAGCGCATCTTTTGCCAATGAGGCGAGTTTTCCATTTTAAATCATCGGACTTGGCAAAAATGGTGGTTTTGCACCCTAAAGCGCCTAATAAAGGGCAATTTAAGGGAATCCACCGAGACAACTTCGACCTCAAATTCACCGTACACTGCAAGCCATGACCAGCAAACATCCTCTACTCAACAAAAATCTGGTGCTGCTGATCATTTGTCAGGGACTATTCCTCACCAATAACGTCACTTTTATCGCTATCAATGGGCTGGTTGGGCTCAGCCTTGCGCCAGCCAGCTGGATGGCTACCCTACCCGTCATGGGTTATGTTGTCGGGGGCGCCTTTTCTACCTCCATTGTGGCTAAATCTCAAAACTACTTTGGGCGCAGAGTTTCATTCCAATTGGGCTTGCTAGTAGCAATGCTCTCAGCACTGCTATGCGCCTACGCCGCCATCACGAGAAACTTTTGGCTGTTGGTCTTGGGGACCTTTATTGCAGGCTATTACAGCGCTAATGGGCAGCTCTATCGCTTTGCCGCAGCAGAACTGACAGAACAGAGTCAACGCGATAAGGCGATCTCTTGGGTGCTTGCTGGCGGCATCCTCGGTGCAGTCATTGGACCCAATCTAGCCTCCTGGACTCGAGATCTGTTTGATACCGCCTTTCTAGGGGCCTATCTCACTCTATCCATTGCCGGATTCATCGGCATCTTCGTGATGCAATTCATTCAGTTTCCACAAGAGCTAAAGACTCAGCATGCCCTTACTGATGGACGCCCACTGAAAATCATTCTCCAGCAGCCAGTCTTTATGGTTGCCATCATTGGTGCAGCATTGGGATATGGGGTCATGAATCTACTCATGGCCGCCACACCTTTGGCAATGCAAATCTGTGGGCTACCATTTTCGGACACCGCTTTAGTTCTAGAGTGGCATGTGATTGGCATGTTTGCTCCCGGATTTTTTACAGGATCACTCATCCAACGATTTGGGGTATTAAAAGTGATGGGGACTGGGGTGCTTCTGAACTTCATCTGCATTGCAATCGCGCTTACCGGAACCGATCTCCATCAATTCTTTATCGCTTTATTTTTACTCGGTGTTGGTTGGAACTTTTTAT
Source organism: Polynucleobacter sp. Tro8-14-1 (assembly GCF_018881655.1). Taxonomy (GTDB): domain Bacteria; phylum Pseudomonadota; class Gammaproteobacteria; order Burkholderiales; family Burkholderiaceae; genus Polynucleobacter. The sequence continues at coordinate 59,856 of NZ_JACVPX010000007.1, read as the reverse complement.
TTACTGGCGCCACCTCTCTAGCGATGACTGCCTATCAACCCAATGAGCGAGACAAAGCACAGGCTGCCATTAATTTCTTCGTCTTCGGAACTATGGCCTTCACTTCTTTTGGGTCAGGTGCCCTAGTCACCTCACATGGTTGGAGCATCCTCAATTGGGGATCACTCATCCCTGTTGTAGTGAGCGGTCTGGCAATTTTCTGGCTTGCTCAGTAACGGAGAAAATCTCGAGTGACGGCCTAAGAAGTTTTAGCTAGCGGCAAGTTAAACAAAAGGTTTTGTGGCTTTAACTTCAGCTGCTGCTGGTCGTTCATGGCAATAGCCATATATACCGGCTTACCAGCCTGCGCTTGAGCTACAGCAGCCTCATCGATAAAGTCTAAGCGAAATAAACAAATCACCTTTTGCAACTCATCTGCCTCTACCAACTCTTTGTTGTAAAGCTTATTCAGTATTTCAGTAGCGGCTGCATCTAAGCCAACATGCCATGACCACTTAGGATCCGTAATTTGCTGCATGGGGGTAATGCGCACACTCACTCCGAGGAAATGTTTGATCCATTTCTCTAAAACGCGACAAAAATGATTAATAGGCTCATGCCCAAAATTGAGCTGAACCGCTAAATCAAAATCTTCGTTTCGAGTCCAATAGGTATCAGCATTGTCTTCATGCAGCACATCTAGATCAGCTGAACGCATCGTCATTGACTTGCCTTTAAGCAAATCCATAATGTTGCCCGTATCGCTAGCCTGAGCATTGCGCGCAACTACTTCATCGTCCGCGCCCATCACGATGCCATCCTCGATAACAGTAATCTTCTGAGTTCTGAAAAAGAGCTCGCCCATACGGGCTTCTAGTGGATGCGCATCGTTACCCAGGATATGTCTAATGAAAATTTGGGCGAGTTGAGCAATAAATAAAGGCGGTACGTCCACTCCCTCACCTTTAAATAAACTCATATAAAAGTTCTCTAGGGAGCTTGCCGCTAATAAACGCTTTCGGTAGCGCAGCCAAACGCGATAGTTCTCCTGAATATCCTCATCAGCCATCGCCGAGATTTCATCATCAGCAACATCTGTACGAGGGTTGTCAGTTAAACGCTGATGGAGTGAACGTTCGATAGCGCAAGATTCGGGAACCAGCTTGAGCTCCGGCCTCTCCATATAAGTACGCAAAAAGTCATCCGTCACCAACAACTGATCATCAGAACTGATGGTCAGGGTGCTATATGCAGAATTTGGCCAATAATTTGTCATACGTTTTAGCTAAAGCATCATTACCAAAGAGATTTACAGAGCTCAGAATATACTAGCCAATCAATTTGTGTGAAATAGGAAAACATCATGAGTGAACTCAAAAAAATCGATACTGTTGTGGGCGAAGGCAAAGAAGCTGCCGCAGGCAATCATGTGGATGTGCATTACACCGGCTGGCTTTATGACGAGAAGGCTGCTGACCATAAAGGTCAAAAGTTTGACAGCTCCTTAGATCGTGGCCAACTCTTTAGCTTCCCCTTGGGTGCTGGTCATGTGATCAAAGGCTGGGATGAAGGCGTAGCTGGCATGAAAATTGGTGGCAAACGCACACTCATCATTCCTTCTGAGATGGGCTACGGTCCTCGCGGTGCGGGTGGCGTTATTCCTCCAAATGCCACCCTGGTATTTGATGTGGAGCTCCACGGCGTTAACTAAGACGCGCGTATTCGGCAGCAAAACAAAAGCCACCCTTGGGTGGCTTTTTATATACTTTGATCTACTTAAGATCTAAAAACTTAAGAGCGCAGATCCTTGCCGTTCAATGTCAAGCGATTAGACGAACGATTTTGACATAAACCAATCAGACGATTTCTTTCGGCCATCACTTTGTCCGCGTAGCCGCCATCATCCTCGGCATTCGCAGCACCAACGTAGTACTTCAGACCATTACGCAATGAACCAGCTGTAGCGATAAGGTATTTCAAGATATAGGCGCCAACACGGATGTTGACTTCTGGCTTAGCAGCCTCAGAAGTTCCGCCAAAGATTGCATATTTATCTTTATGTACTGCAGTCATTACTTGCATGAGACCTTCAGCACCGGCGTGACTCTTAGTGTTTGGGTTGAAATTAGATTCCACCGAGATTACTGCCAACAAAAGCACTGGGTCGATGTTGACTTCTTTTGCAATCAAAATCGTGTTTGAAACATACTCCTCAATCTTCGAACGATCAAGACTGTATTTCTTCTCAAAGAAGTCAGCTACGGCACGTTGATTCTGAATCGAACCCATTAAGTTGCTATCTAAAGCCTGGGGGTCCATCTTTGATGTTGGGATGCGGTCAGACAGATGAGAAATCGATTTCACCTGCATTTGCGCCACAGAGGGCATTAACAAAGCTACGGTCTGCTGCTTGGCGCTAGTCAAACCAATTGAAGCAGGAATCTTAGACTTGCCATAGATTACTGCGGCAATCTCAGTATCAGCGGTTTGTGCGGCTGCTACCTCATTAGATTCTTTGTATTGATTGAGTATGCCAAAGCCGCTGCTCCAAACCATATGGCGCGCCTCATCGGGAACAAGAATGCGTGCAAGATCAAAAGCGCCGGCATTAGTACCGTTGCCTGAAAGCCAAAAACCAACAACCATGAACACAGTTAAAACGAGTAGGCCATTAATGACTCTATAGACCGGAGACATGGCGTGCGCCAGCAGCTCTTTAGCAGTCAAAGCGCTTGACTGTGCATTCTGCATATCGCTCAAATTGTTAACTAAACATTTACTCATTCATTGTTTGCAAGGCCTCAAAAAACTAGACTACCGTTTTATGCTGCATTGCAATATTTAAAAAACATGGGTCATCCTAAGAAGTTTCTTATATCAAGTCAAGAATAAAGAAGTGGAAATCAATAACTTATTGATCTAGGAATCCGGGAGATCCCGTATACAGATAGCTAAAGACATATATAAGTCAATAAAATCAATAGCTTATGTAAGTTAGGGGGCACTAATTTCACTCTATAAAAAATTGGCTTAAACAGGACTTTTTTGTGTTTTTGGCCAAAAATTCAAACCAAAAAATCATATATCTAGTGCTTTCATGTCTGTAATTTTCTAGGGGTAGTGGCAAGGCAGATGTTATTGCAAGACAGTATTTACAAGACCTTCTTCAAGAAAACATGCACTTTGATATACAAAAAAATATCGCAAGAGTTCTGATTCTTATTAGCTGTGGAGCTAGCCCAAGATGAAAAATATGGGCTCATGGGAGGTGGAGGTCATACACTAAGAGCCCATGAAATTCATCCGTAACCTTCTTGCACTTGTAGCAATTTGCGCCTCATTAAATGCGCTTGCGGCTTTTGAAGACTGCAAGGATCTATTTCCGGCCCAGCAAATACCCACAAGTCCACAAGCTGGGCATGACCTATGCTTTGATAGTTTTGCCATCTACTACTCTCCTCAGGATAAAAAGCCAATCTATACCGTTGAGAAGCTTAATCGGGAGCAGCTTTCCGCCCCGCACCCGCGCAGAGGTAATCAGTTTTACGAAGAAGCCAGACTACCCTTCTCCGAACGGGCCCTGCTCTCAGATTACCGCGGAAGCGGCTTTGATAGGGGTCATAACGCCCCAGCAGGCGACATGAGTAACGAACGCTCAATGGCTCAATCTTTCTCATTGGCTAATATGATGCCGCAGGCAAGGCAAAACAATCAGGGAATCTGGGCCAAAAATGTTGAGGAGCCAACAAGGGCTTATGCGAAAAGAGCTGCTGGCGACATTTACGTATTCACGGGTTCGATTGGAAACCGCGGCAGTATTGGCAGAAGTCACGTAACGATTCCCAGCCACTTATATAAGTTGGTATACGACTCCAATAAAAATACTGCTTGGGGATATTTGATTGAAAACACCAATGAAGCAACTATGACTCCGCCAATCCCCTATCAAGAGTTAGTACAAAAGACGGGAATTGACTTTCATTTACCTGTAGGTGAGGGCAGTAATACAAACAATACATCGGCACAGACCCATGACATCAAGGGGCAAAAGACTCTCGTTGGCGGATGGTATCCCATATTTTTTGACGATTACTCCCCCAGCAAGCTCAATGATGTCATTAACAATATCAAGTCGGGCAAGATAGCTAGCATTCAGATTCAATATGACCGCAATGACACTCTTGCAAAACAGATTGCCTTACAAATTGAATCGCAGGCCAAGTTAAAGGCAGGCCTAATTCAAAGCAGTCCACCAGAATCAGCAACTGTGACTTACGAACGTAACCGCGTCACACTGATTATTCGCTCAAAGTAATTTAGATCTAGCTTGCAGGCCATGCGCCCGCTGAATTGGCGCCAAGAGTCCACGCAAACCATTGTGGTCTAGGGTATGCATTAATTCCAATAATTCACCAAGCTCGCCTTTGGGAAAACCTTCGCGGGCAAACCACGCCAAATAATTCCCCGGCAGATCAGCCAATGCACGCCCTGCGTGCTTACCAAAAGGCATCTTCATTAAAACCAATTTTTCCAAGGACTCAGCGTTCATTTGGGGAAATCTTACAAGCAAAAAAGAATAGGCCTATAGATTCCGCCATTTTTTAAGTCATGGTTATTTTCATTAGTTGAGAACCATTCTCATCTAATGCTATATTGAGAACCATTCTCATTTAGATTGATGACCACCAACCTCAAGGGACCATGAAATTGACCATTAATAGACTTCTTGCATTCAGCCTCTTCTTAGTTGCCACACTTCACTTTTCTTTAGCCCATGCAGGCGAGGGAGTGTTTGGCTGGATTTACACCTTAGATTTGCAGCCTAAGGGCAAGCTGGAGTTTGAGCAGCGCCTACAACTCAATCAACAGCAAGCAGCGGGAACTTACGATGCATTAACTGCTAGGACCGAACTGGAATACGGCTTAACTAACGACTTACAAGTTGCCGGCTATATCAACTCTTACTACACCAATGCAAATCAAAATTACACCAATCCAGAAGCATGCGGAGATGCCCCAACCTGTACAGGCGGTTATGGCGTTCCCTCTTCGCACGATCCTTCCACAGCCTATAAGAAAAGTGGCATTGAAGGCGGTTCTCTAGAAGCGATTTATCGCATTACCAATCCAGTAACTTCGCCAGTAGGTGTAGGGCTTTATCTAGAGCCAACATGGGGAAGAAACAAAGATGAACTCGAGGCGAGGCTTTTACTTCAATCTAACTTTATTGACGATCGATTAATTTTGGCGGGCAACGTTGTAGCCGCGAATGAGCGCTTAAAGTTTATTGAAAATGGTAACGTTCCTGAATCGATGCTCGATTTACTAGTGGGCGCGAGCTATCGCTTTGCCCCCAAGTGGTCGGCTGGTGTAGAGGCCCGTTTTCATAATGATTATTCAGAGCTCAATTTACGCAATCAAGTTCAAAGAGCCACTTTTGTAGGTCCCAATATGCATTACGCAGCCAAAGACTGGTGGGTTACTGGCGCTTGGCGCTATCAACTCGCAGGCGGCACCTGCATGGGCGGCGGAGAGGCTGAGTGCTCAGATGCTCGTGTCTGGGATAGCCACTCAGTAAATGAATTCATTGTCAAAGTTGGTTTCCCACTCAATTAACCGAAAGAACTCATGGAAATTCAGAACCTATTAGTTGCAGCTTTAGCTCATTTGCTGAAGTTTCAAGCCACCCAATGTCAAACAGCCAAGAAAAGAGCGTTGATGATCTTTGACAAACTCTCCAATGTCCAAAGCATCAACCCAGAAATTCAAGCACTTTGTAATGAAGCGAATGAATTGCTCACTGCCTAAGATTTTATTTAATAACCCATGAACTGGAAACCCAGCCCGTTAGTAATCCTTAGTTTAGCCATGATGAGTGCACCCATCATGGCCCAAGCAAAAATTTATGCTTCTGCAGAGCAAGCTCAAAAAATCCTTTTCCCCAACAAAATACTGACGAAGTATCCCATCATCATTACAGATGATCTTCAGGAAAAGATGCGTATTGCATCTAGCATTCGTTACCCCTTTCAGGGCGAGCGCATCTGGAGGGCGAATGATGGTAGCTGGCTTGTGGTTGACGAAGTCATAGGCAAACATGAAATGATTACTTATGCCGTTGCTATCAACCCAAATGGCAGTATCGCTGGTATCGAAGTTTTGGAATACGTTGAGTCTTATGGTTATGAAGTAGCAGAAGCGCAATGGCGCAAACAGTTTGTAGGCAAGACCGCAAACGACCCTATCAAGCTCAATCAAGATATTCAGAATATTGGTGGCGCAACACTTTCTTGCAAACACCTTACTGATGGAGTGAAACGGGTAACCGTTTTATATGACCTAGCCCTGAAGAACTCTAATTCAAAACCCAGCCTCGGAAAGTAACAATGCTTCGTTGCAAACCACTTCTTGGCACCTTTGTAGAGATCTCCATAAATCAAGATGATGGGCAAGAGGCTATTGATAATGCTTTTGCAGCCATTCAAAATATTCATGACCTCATGGGATTTCACCATCCTCAAAGTGAGCTAAGCCAAATCAATCGAAACGCCCACATTGAAGCAGTTGAGATTCATCCGTGGACTGCGCAAGTCATCCGAATAGCAAAAGAGGTGCATCTTGAATCCGACGGCCTATTTAATTGTGGAATCGGCCATCGCCTGGTTGCTGCAGGATTATTGCCCTGCCATATCAACTACTACAATCACGATCTTGGTGGCGTTGAAGATATTTACTTCTTGGCGCCCGACTTAATAGAGTCCTCTCGCCCAGTTTGCCTGGATCTGGGCGGAATCGCCAAAGGGTTTGCGGTAGATATGGCGGTGAGAGTCTTAATATCAGAGGGCATCGCATCTGGCTCGGTGAATGCTGGTGGTGACCTACGAGTCTTTGGAAATACATCTCTCCCCATTCAAGTTCGCCATCCTGAGAGTCCTGAGGAGTTGATTGAAATTGGTTCCTTGAAAGATGGTGCCATTGCTACAAGCAGCCTTTATTTTGCCAAAAGAGATGGCCTGAGGAGTCACATCATTAATCCTCTAGCCCAGAATTTTTCCGAGGTTCATGTGGAGATTGCTGGGTCATTCTCTATCCTTGCAAAAGAGTGTGTTTACGCAGATGCACTCACCAAGGTTTTAGCCTTATCCAATAATGAGCATCACCCTTGCTTCAGCCATTTCTCAGCGCAAACACTGAGGATAGTCGCATGAGCCGCCTTGGGAAAATGCCCAACTGGCAAAGAACGCTAGTTATCTGGGGCATGATGACATGCTCTATCACTGGCCTGATATATCTTCTGGGTCATCAATTTCAGATACAAAGATCGACTCTTGGCACCCATAGCATTCTCGCAGCTCATGGCATAGCTGCAATGCTGGCTACCTTAGCTCTTGGATCAGTAATGCCTTTCCATATCAAGGCGGGATATAAGTCGAGAAAGCAGTTGTGGAGTGGTTTTAGCCAGTTGGGCTTCTTGGCAACGCTGCTCATTTCTGGCGCCCTACTCTATTACGGCCCAGAAGAGGCGAGAGACATAACCGTCGATACCCATTGGATAACGGGATTACTTTTTTTAGTGATTTTTATACTGCATTCTTTTAAAAAATTACGTCAAGCTAATCACTGAATCGATTGAATGCATGATTTTCTTTAATTCAATCCACTATTTTTTACAATAGTACTTATAGAGCAAGCCCATTACTGCGACTGCAACCTCGCTAGCTAACGAATAGTAAATCTGCTTACCTTCTCGGCGCGTCTTTACCAGCTTTTCTTTACGAAGAACGGTTAATTGCTGAGACAGCGTTGGTTGATGCAGATCCAAGGCAGCCTCTAGCTCGCTCACACATTTTTCACCTTGGCCGATTTCACATAAAAGCATCATGCGGTCACTATTGGATAAGACTTTCATTAACTTGCAGGCATCAGCCGCTGATGCCTGCATTTTCTTGAGCTCAGATTTAGTAATAGTCATCTCAAAGAGTGTTCAAAGGTATTTTTAAGTAGGATTTGCCATTCGCCTCTGGCTCGGGTAAATGACCTGCACGTATATTGACCTGAATAGATGGCAGTATGAGGTTGGGCATATCTAGAGTCGCGTCACGTTTATTCCGCATTTGCACAAATTGCTCCTCACTGATGCCTGCATTCACATGAATATTGAACCTCTTTTCCTCGCCAACCGTTGTGCAATAAGCCGCAGCACGATCTTCAGGCGGATAGTCATGGCACATATAGAGTTTTGTCTCATCGGGATAGGACAGCACCTTCTGAATAGAGCGGTATAAACTCTGGGCACTACCCCCCGGGAAATCACAACGTGCCGTACCAACATCAGGCATAAATATAGTGTCCCCAACAAATAGAGCATCCCCAATCTCATAAGCCATACATGCGGGCGTATGACCAGGCACATATAGTGCTTTTAGCGAGAGAGCTCCAAATGGCAGGGATTCACCATCTTTCAATAAGTGATCAAACTGGGATCCATCAACAGCAAATTGCTCGCCCAGATTAAAGACATCCTTAAAAACGTTTTGTACATTAGTGATGCGCTCTCCAATCACAATCTTCCCGCCTAACTTGCTTTGTATGTAGGGCGCTGCTGTGAGGTGGTCAGCATGTGCATGGGTTTCTAAAATCCAATCTAGCTGTAATTGCTCATTTTGAATAAAGCCAATGACTTCGTCAGCAGACCGAGTAGAAGCTCTACCTGATTTGGGGTCATAATTGAGGACCGAGTCTATTACTACACAGGGACTTTTCTTGCCTACGTAAACAACATAAGTAAAAGTCCAGGTTTCTGGATCAAAAAACGCTTTAACATCAGCGCGAGAGCTTGAATTCACAAAGGCCTTTCTTAGCAATATTGTATTTATTCTTTAAAAGAGTAAATAATATATTTATTTATATATTATCTTAATATAAAATTAATTGCAATGGACTATTCAATCCTTATCAGCCCCGGCTTAGGTCTTGTTGTGGGCCTACTCATGGGTCTTACAGGGGCCGGCGGCGGCATCCTGTCAGTTCCTTTGTTGGTATTTATTTTGCATTTACCGGTAGCTGAGGCTGCTCCAATCTCCCTCGCTGCAATTGCGCTCTCGGCAGGCGTTGGCGCTCTACTGGGATTGAAGAACAAGATTCTTCGATATAAAGCGGCCGGATTCATGGCAATGTTTGGGTTGATGCTTTCTCCAATCGGGCTATGGGCGTCGAAAAGCATTCCTAATGCGCCACTATTAATTCTTTTTAGCTGCACCCTGTTCTACGTCTCTATTCGCCTATATCGGCAAGCTTACAAAGAAATTCATGGCATACCTGATTTTGAGGGTAAATCACCGCCACCATGCTTATTGGATTCCTCAAGAGGCAAGTTATCTTGGAATGTGCCATGCGCTAGAGCATTAATGTTGTCAGGTGGTTTAGCAGGCTTTCTATCGGGGCTCCTGGGCGTGGGCGGAGGATTTGTGATTGTTCCTGCGCTCAAGCGCTACACCGATTTGCCCATCAACTCAATAGTTGCAACATCATTAGGCGTGCTTGCCATCATTGCTGGGGGCGGCACTCTTTTGTCAGCCATGTCAGGAAGTCTTGACCTTGCAATTGCAGCGCCTTTTGCATTAGGAGCCTTGCTTGGGTTACTAATTGGTAGGGGATTCGGCAAAAAACTCAGCGGCCCAAGATTGCAGCAAATTTTTTCTGTTTTGACATTTTGCGTTGCCATCAGCCTAATTGTTAAGGGGTTCTCAAGTTAATGAAAAGACCTTTGGCATCGTTTATCTTTATTCTTATATTTAGTCTTTTGGGAGTTTTGCTGATGTCCATTACTAAACCAAGCACTTTTCTATCAAACTCAATCAGCACCATTTCTGGTACGGTCAGCAATCTCAACAATGAGTTACTAGAATACGTAAACCCAGAAAAGCCTACTCACGATCATTCTTCGCAGTATTACCAACGCTTTTTTATCTCCAAATTTAATTTGGGCGAAACAGCAATCGAAGCAAAGTTTTCATTCCCTATGAAAATTGCTGATGGCGATCAGGTCACTGTATCGGGATACCCAAAGGGCGGCGCCTTTCAAGTTCTTGCCTATAACAACCAAACCCAGCAAGTGGCCAGCAATGAAAATTGGGTTGTATTGGGCTTAGGCGCCCTCTTCTTCCTTGCGGTAGCTATAGGCCTACTGAATAGTGAACTGGTAGCTGAAGGCGCACTGATTCCCAAAGTCTTTTTGTTTGGGTTTACTGTAGTTGCCCTTTACATGGGCTATCGCGCTTTGCTGATTCGAGAGGCTATAAAGCTCTTATCTAGCTAAAAAAAAGCCCTTATTGCTAAGGGCTTTTTTATTACTTTCAACTCAAGCAACTACTTAGTGACCACCAGCGCCACCCAAGTAAGCCGCTTTCACAGCGGGATCGTCCTTGAGCTTTTCAGCAGGTCCGTGAGTAGCAATCTTGCCGTTCTCTAGTACATAACCATAATCAGCTACGTTTAAAGCGGCGGCAGCAAACTGCTCAACCAATAACATGGTTACGCCCTGTGACTTCAAGTTAGAGATGATCTTAAATACTTCCTCAACCAAGATTGGGGCAAGGCCCATGGATGGTTCATCCAAAAGAATAATCTCTGGGTTTAGCATCACAGCACGCGCCATTGCCAACATCTGCTGTTCACCACCAGATAAGGTACCAGCCAATTGATTGCGACGCTCTTTAAGGCGTGGGAACATTTCAAGAGACTTTTCCAAGTCTTGCTTGATATCACCTTTTGGGCGGCTACCAGTAAAGCGTGGAAACGCACCAAGCAACAAGTTATCAGTTACGGACATCGTTGTAAACACGCGGCGACCTTCAGGGCTGTGAGCCAAACCTAGGCGGGCGATTTTATGAGAGTCGTAACCATCAATTTTTTCGCCACCCAATGTGACTTCGCCAGCCGTTGGCTTAATCATGCCAGTAATAGCGCGCATGGTGGTGGTTTTGCCAGCACCGTTTGAGCCAATCAAAGTAATCACTTGACCCTTAGGAACATCAATATTGATGCCATGGAGGACTTTTACTTTGCCGTAGCCTGCTTCAAGATTCTTAATAGATAACATGGTATTTACCGATTCAATATGTTCTAGTGATTAAGTACCCAAGTAGGCATGAATCACCTTCTCGTCTGCCTGAACTTCAGCTGGTTTACCTTCTGCAATCTTCTGACCAAAGTCCAATACAGAAACGGTATCGCAAACTGACATCACCACATCCATGTGATGCTCAATCAGGATGAAAGTAATACCGCTATCGCGGATCTTACGAATAATGCGCAAGAGTTCTTTGATGTCTGGTGCTGTTAAACCAGCAGCAGGCTCGTCCAACAAGAGCAACTCAGGATCCAATGCTAAGGCACGAGCAATCTCCAGCAAACGTTGCTTACCGTATGGCAAGTTACGCGCTTCTTCATTCGCTAAATCATCTAGGCCAACGAATTTAAGTAAGGCCATTGCACGAGCATATGCTTCAGCTTCTTCTTTCTTATAACGTGGCAGATGTAATGCAATTTCTAACATGTTTGATTTAAAGGTGTGATGCAAGCCAACCAAAATATTTTGGATCGCCGTCATTTCACCGAAGAGTTGAACGTTTTGGAAGGTGCGTGCGATACCAGACAGGGCGATATCGGAAGAAGTCTTACCAACCACGCTTTCACCTGCGTACAACACGTTACCTGCAGTAGGTGTGTAAATACCAGTCAACACGTTCATCATCGTGCTCTTACCGGATCCGTTAGGACCGATCAAACCATGGATGGTGCCGCGCTTGATACTGAGATCAACTTTGTTCAATGCCTTTAAGCCACCGAACTGCATCAATACAGAATCTACTTTCAGGAGCTCAGCACCCGTATTTTGATTGGCAACAGTACTAATGAAGTTAATGGAATCATCCACCTCTTCGTGATCACCGCCGCGAGTAGTTTTAGCCTTACCAACCATCACCTGGTAGAAGCTTTTCGCGAAACCAACGATACCGCTTTGCAAGTAATACACCACTAGCAAAATCATGAAGCCGAAAATACTCAAACGCCAATCAGAAATGCTATTCAACCAAAATGAAAATGCTGCTAAGCCCACTACACCGATGATTGGAAGAGCTACGCGCTTAGGAGTAGTTATCTTCTTGGATAGAGCCATGCCAGCCCCCACTACCACCACGATTGCAATAATCGAAGCAACGATGCGGAATAGATTGATGTCGTCCAAGAGTTTTGGCAATAAGACAATGATGGCCGCACCAATGATCGCACCAAGGCGTGACTTACGTCCACCCATAATGATACCGAGCAAGAATAAAACGGCTAGCTCGTTGTTATAGGTATTAGGTGAAATATATTGCTCTGAGTAGGCATACAAGCAACCAGCCAAACCAGCAAAACCAGCGCTAATCACAAATGCGATCACCTTAAAGCGATAAACAGATACACCCATGCAGTCACAAGCAATTGGGCTATCACGCAATGCTTCAAAAGCGCGGCCCATTTGTGATTTAACAAAACGATCGACAACAATCATTGCCAAAATAGCTACTGCTGATACCAACCAAAAATACTCGGTGACGCTCATAGGAACACCCATGAGCTCAGGGAGTGTTAGCTTAATTCCCAATGGCCCTTCGGTTAACCAATCCATCTCATTAATCAGAATCTGCGCAATTGTTCCAAAAGCCAAGGTCACCATCGCCAAATAAGGCCCAACCACCTTGAGAGCAGGCAACGCCAAGATGCCACCAAAGATAGCCGTAACAATAATGGATGCGGGAATGGTCGCCCAAATTGGGAGGCCTAAATGGAAAAATAAAATACCTGCCGTATAAGAACCAATACCAAACAAGCCAGCATGACCCAAAGATACTTGACCTACATAACCGACTACGATATCCAATCCGAACAAAAGGATGGTGTAGATCAGAATCGTTTCAACTAGGTGAATGTAATAAGGATTGTGGACGAACAGGGGGAAGCAAACGAGCCCCGCAATCGCAATGAATATCGGTAATAGAGACTTCAATTTCATCATTAAACTTTCTTAATCGCAGATTTGCCGAAGAGACCAGATGGTTTGTACGCCAACACGAGCAATAACAAGATCAAGCCGGGCACATCTTTGTAACCAGTAGAGATATAAAAACCGGTTGCTGTTTCTACGATACCGAGAATCAAGCCACCAACAATAATGCCAAGGCCGCTAGATAAGCCGCCAATAATCGCTACAGCGAAAGCCTTTAATCCTAGCGCGCCACCCATGGTTGCGCCAGTCAGAGTTAACGGTGCAATCAATACGCCCGCGAACGCTGCAGTTAAAGAAGAAAGCGCATAAGAGAAGGTAATTACTACGCTGGTATTAATACCCATCAAGCCAGCTGCATCACGGTCATTGGCTGTCGCAACAACCGCTTTACCGTAAATAGTTTTACGGTTAAAGAACTCCACCAACAACATCATCACTAATGCGCCAACGACTACTAAAATTTCCATTGGCAGAATATTTGCACCCAAGAAACTCATTGGCTCCATTGGTAACGGCGATGGAAATGGCAATGCATCACGACCCCAAATATTTTCAGCCACGTTCTTGAAAATAATACCAAGAGCGATGGTAGACATAATCCAACCAAACTCCGATTTAATCTTAATTGCAGGACGGACGCCGATGAGCTCAACGAAGCTACCTTGCAACATACCAAACAAGCAAACTACTGGAATCATCACCCAGTAATTCATGCCAAATGTATCTACGCAAGTTAAACCTACAAGAGCACCCAACATCAGCGCTTCACCCTGACCGAAGTTCAAGGTGCCAGATGTGGCAAATGTGAGCTGAAAGCCGAAAGCGATGACCGCGTAGATCATCCCCACCGCTATGCCGCTCGAGAGGATTTGTGCAAACATGTCCATGTTATTGGCCTAAATATTCTTAAAACTGTTTTATTAACGAATCCGTCATTGTAAGCAAAACGCCGCTTGTGGGCGGCGTTTTGTCTTATCTAATGCTGCAGTGCAAAATAATTATTTAGATTGCCTGCCCTAGAGCTTAAATTACTTCTTTTTAGCTGTTGCGTCTTCAGCATTCAAGAACTGAACACGGCCACTTTCAACTACGCCCATAACTACGTCTTTGGACTTGATAGCCTCATGGTCAGTTGCAGTAAATGGCTTGTTATAAGTAATCACAACACCTTCAACTGGAGCCTTCAGATCTTGCAAAGCTGCCAAAATCTTTGGTCCCTCTGTGCTGTTTGCTTGCTTGATAGCAGCAGCTAACAAATAAACAGAGTCATATCCCTGAGCAGCAGAAACTGGGGAAGCAATGATGCCATTCTTAGGCTTGAAGTCTTTCAAGTAAGCATCAACGAAAGCTTTACGCTTTGGAGTTGTTGCAGGACTCTGAATGAAAGTTTCCGGCATCGTTGCGCCGTCACCATTTTTACCAGCTGTATCAATAAAGCTAGCCATTGACAATGTCCAGCTACCAATCATTGGTTTTTTCCAACCCAACTTTGCCATACCGTTAGCAATTTGCGCCAACTCAGGTCCAATTGCGTAAGTCAAAACTACATCAGCACCAGCATTTTTTGCTTTGAGCAATTGTGAAGTCATGTCTACGTCACCAATATTGAACTTTTCAGTTGCAACTGGAGTAACGCCATAACCCTTCAATGCCTTCTCTAAGTCCTCGCGGCCTAACTGACCGTAGTTTGTTGAGTCAGCCAAAATTGCTACTTTTTTCAAGCCACGCTTCTCAACCGCTTCTTTAGCGATCATTGGTGCTTGAATATTGTCAGCTGCAGCATTACGGAAAACATAGTTTTCAGCAGCATTTGGGAACTGATGAGTAATCAATGTGCCTGTTGCAACGTTATTAAATACTGGAATCTTTGCTTCTTGATAAAAGCGTTGTGAAGCCAATGCAACACCGGTATTGATGTACCCCAAAGTAGCAACTACTTTTTCGTTGTTAATCAATTCTTGTGCAATTTGAACGCCACGCTCGTTTTTCGCTTCATCATCGCGCTCAACCAAAACGATTTTGTTGCCGTTAATACCACCAGCAGCATTAATTTCTTTTGCAGCAAGGCGCACACCGTCACGCATACTGACACCCATTGAGGATGAACCACCAGTAAATGGACCTGCAACACCAAGTTTGATATCGGCAGCATAAGCGCCGGTTGTAAGCATTGCAGCAGCGGCTACTGCAAAAATGTGATGACGAATGTTCATAAAGTCTCCATGACTAAAAATTGCTAATTAATAAATACTTTTTTATAGGTAAAACCGAAACGAACAGTTATCTTACTGTTAATACAAAGGCAAAAAAAGGGCCTTGTATTAGGGTTTTACATTAGCCCAAGAGACTCAAGAAAATTGCCGTTTCAGGCTGCGTTCAATGTTTGGCCAAAAAAGATTGATGATCAGTCCAACTATCACCAAGCCCGCTGCCAAGATCTTCCATGGCGGCAATGACTCCCCCAAGAAATAGGCTGCCGCCCCCATGCCAAAAATAGGTACCAGCAAAGGCGCAGGCGCAACTACTGCCGCCGGATGCTTAGAGAGCAGCCACGCCCAGGCGGAATAGCCAAAGATGGTGTTTCCCCAAGACTGCCAAAGAACACCAGCCCATGCCCCTACTGGGGCTGAGGTTAAAGAAGTACTCATATGCCCCCACCCGCCCTCAAAAAGGAAGGAAATCGCAAATAGAGGGGGAATCGCAAAAGCACTTGCCCAAACCACGTAGGCCAGCATATTAATAGAGCCCGCCCTTCGGCTAACCGTATTGGCAACCCCCCACGAAAAGCCAGTAAATACCACCAAGGCAAGTCCCAAGAAGGTGGTTGTGGCATCAGCGTGCAGCGCAATAATTCCCAAGCCAGTCATAGCAACCAGTACCGCCAGCATTTGATAAGTGCGCAAACGCTCTTTGGCAAAAAACATCGCAAAGCCGATAGTAAAAAATACCTGGGTCTGAATCACCAGGGAAGCTAGACCCGGGGAGATACGGCCATCGATCGCAAAGTACAGGACTCCGAACTGCCCCACACCCACTGCTAAACCATAAATACTAAGATTGACCCAAGATGTTTTGGGTCTTGGCACAAAGAACACCAGCGGAAGAAATGCAAAGGTATATCTGAGTGCAGCGAACAAAAATGGTGGAAAAGCTGCGAGTGACAATTTAATGACTACAAAGTTCGTACCCCACACTGCCACAATAGCCAACGCTAGCAATAAATGACTAGCGGGTAATGAATAGCTTTTCTGTGAAGTCTTAGGCACGCGTTAACAATTCCGACACGCGCTCAGCGATCATCATCGTGGGGGCAGCGGTATTGCCCGAAGTAATCGTAGGCATCGCCGAAGCATCGACTATACGCAGATGATGAATGCCTCTCACGCGTAATTCAGAATCGAGCACCGCCATCGGATCGTTATCGCGCCCCATCTTGCATGTGCCTACCGGATGGAAGATGGTTGTACCAATATCCCCCGCCGCTTTAACCAACTCATCATCCGTTTGATATTGCACGCCCGGTTTGTATTCTTCTGGAGCATAAGGACCTAGGGCGGCCTGCTGAGCAATCTTGCGAGTTAAGCGCAAAGATTCTGCTGCTACCTTGCGATCTTCATCAGTCGACAAATAATTCGGACTAATCACTGGCGGCGCTTCAGGATCCGTCGAGTTAATGTGAACACTACCTCGCGAGGTGGGGCGTACATTGCAAACGCTTGCCGTAAAGGCATTAAATGAATGCAAATCCTCACCAAACTTTTCCAGGGACAAAGGTTGCACGTGGTACTCAACGTTGGCACTCTTTTGTTCTGGCGAGCTGTACGCAAATGCACCCAACTGTGATGGCGCCATCGACATTGGGCCAGATCGCTTAAAGAGATACTCCAAGCCGATCATCATCTTTCCCAAAAGAGTATTGGCTTTCGTGTTTAAGGTCTTAATACCATTCACTTTGTAAACCATGCGCAGCTGTAAATGATCTTGTAAGTTCTCGCCGACACCTGGGAGATCAGCGATAACAGGGATACCTAATTGTTTTAAATGTGCGGCAGCGCCAACACCGGACCGCTCTAGAATTTGTACACTACCAATCGCGCCTGCACTCAATAACACCTCTCCACCCTGCTCGATGGCACATAAGGCTTCGCAGGCTTGACCATCCTTGATGTATTCAACCCCAAGACAATTTTTAGTGGCGGGATCAATTTTAAGTTTTGTCACCACAGCTTGAGTTAATACTGTGAGATTAGGACGCTTTGCCGCATCCCTTAAAAAAGCTTTGGAAGTATTTAAACGCCAACCAGCGCGTTGACTCACATCGAAGTAACCCACGCCAAAGTTATCGCCACAATTGAAGTCATCTGAAGCCGGAATGCCCGCCTCAACTGCAGCCTCTTTAAATCGATCCATGATAGGCCAACGTAAGCGCTGCTTTGAAACGGTCCACTCACCACCCTTACCATGCCACTCATTTGCAGCGCTGTGGTAATCCTCAAATGACTTGTAACGCTTAAGAGCATTTTCCCAAGACCAAGAATCATCGCCAGTTGCCTGAACCCAAGACTCATAGTCCCCTGCTTGACCACGCATATAAATCATGCCGTTAATCGATGAGCATCCACCCAAAACACGACCACGCGGATACAACAAAGATCGTCCGTTTAAGCCCTTCTCAGCGGCCGTTTTAAAACGCCAATCCGCCCTTGGGTTATCAATGCAATATAAATATCCAACTGGAATATGGATCCAGATGTAGTTGTCATTCTTACCAGCCTCAATCAGCAAGACCTTCTTATTAGGGTTTTCAGTCAAGCGCTTAGCCAGCATGCAGCCAGCACTACCCGCTCCGATGATGATGTAATCGTAGAGATTATTTCGATTGATGTCAGTCATAGCCGTTTTTCAAAGCAAATCTTTTATTAGCACCCATTATTCCTCAAACGCAGAAAATGGGTTCATACTTATTCTCACAAAGGGTTTTCTGCTTAGATAACTACAATATATGCGAGTTACGGAAACATCAATCCAGCAAACTTAAGCCATCTTCAGCCCTCTAATTGCCACCCGCTCAAATGTCCTCGTTAAAAATTTTCGTTGTTTTTCATCAAACATTAGATCAGCGCTTAATTTTTCCCCATTTTACTAATGCGGAAATAGCCCAATGGTTTGTGTTTTATGGGGTGAACATTGAAAAAACGAATAAGAAAATGATAGGCAAAGATGGAGTTGAAAATACAGATTTAGCAAACACCCCTGGAGTCACATTAGAGTATCAACTAGATACCTACCATCCAGAACTGCAACAACAAGGATATATGGAGACATCGTGCTTTCTTCATATACTTTCCAATAATCTATTTCCAGATTCAGATCTCATAGGTGTCACGCAATACGATATGCGGTGGACTGAAAAATCCACAGGCTTGCTCAGAAAAATAGCCGAAGGCAAATCACAAGACGGCCTCATTACTAAAATCAAGGGGGCCTTCAGAAGGGCAATTAACCCAGCATTTGTTTCTCCACAAATTGCTTATGCGCAAGTTGGAGGAAAGATCATGGATAGCACTGGGCAACTAAGCCCCATGACTGCATCCTATGCATTTAACTGGCCCTATCTCATTGAGAGCTATAACAACTTCTTTGGCACTCATTGGTCTATGAACGACCTTCGCAACCAACCCTTGACTCTATGGCAAACCTATCTACTGCCAAGACCAGTTTTTATAAAGCTTACAAGTTGGCTTAAGGCATTTGTCGATGAAGTAACGCCCTGGGCAAACAAAGCCCCTTATGAAACCCATTGGGGTGTTCTTGGGGGTTACACAGAGAGGGCTGAGGCCCTGTTTATTGCATTACAAGTGAAAAGTGGAGCTCTGATAGTCCACCCACTGATGCTGGAACATGATGAAAATATCCCAAAGAATCTGCAGGTAAGCAAAGAGCACTATGCTGAAGGCGCGAATTAACCAGCCCTCAAATACAAACGAAATATAGCCCCCTTCTCTATACCCATCTAAAATACAGTTATGCACATTAATGAGAAGAATCGCACTCCCAAGCTAGTTGACCCTGAAGATGGGCCCAGCAAGTCAGAACTAAAGCGCCAAATGACTGAACGCCAGAAATTGGCAGAAGTGTTGGCCGCCCTCAGTAGCGATGCCTTGAAGACTATCCCTCTTGATGAAGCAATTAAGGCCGCTATTGCAGAGACTAACAAAATTAAGAGTTTTGAAGCGATTCGTCGTCATAAGCAATATCTTGGCAAACTCATGCGCTTTTTAGACGACGAAGAATTGGATGCGATCCAGAAGCGTTTAGATGCGATTCAAGGTGTGAGCAAAGCTGAGACTGCCAAGCTACATTTCTTGGAAAGCTATCGCGATAGACTCATTGCAAATGATGAAGCGTTTACGAAGATGATTGAGCAATATCCCGATATGGATATTCAGAATATGCGTACCTTAATTCGGAATGCGCGTCGCGAGAAAGAACAAAACAAGCCGCCTAAAGCCTACCGCGAAATTTTTCGCGTTCTGAAAGATATGGGTCTTTAAAGCTTAATCTTGCGAGCAGGCACTTCTACCCAGCGATAGAGATAGGTTGCTGTCACCCAGCTAGCAACAATAGCAACCAACATCAAAGCAAGCGCCATGACGCCATCATGAAAGCCGCTCATTCCCCAAGCGATATACAGCGTGTTTGCCAGCAATACAAACGAGAAATGAATTAAGAAAGCGCAATATGATCTTCTGCTCCCCCAGAGAATGACATTTACCAGCTTGTGTTTTCTGGATTGGTGTTGAGGGCGCTTCTGGTCTTGCTTCTGATCTTTATAGGCCGAGTCTCCCCAAAGGATTAGGGCAATGGCGACTATATAAGCCAATATATTTCTCAGCCACATTTGGTGAAAGCTAGAAACAATAATGACCACGCCAATCCCTGCAAACATGATTTTGGCAAATCGATTTACCGTGGGGTCAGGATAATTCTTGCAAAGCTGTGCCAGCACACCCAGTCCATAGGCCCCTATAAAGTAAATGAAGTAGTTTTCATAAGCGCCAGAGCGATTAAAAAATAGTAAGGATGCTACGCAGAGTACCAACAGCGTCCATATCAGGGAGCGTAAGCCGGGAAACATCCCCAACATAATTGCCAGAATGGCATAAAGCTGCCAATCAATCGCCACATACCAAACGCCGGCAGAAATCGAATCTAAACCTAAGATGCCTTGCAGAAAAAATAAATGGGCCAAGAACTGTCCTAGGGTTTCTGATTCACCAACAAATTCATCCCGCACCCAAAAGCGCGCAATCCAGGCGCAAACAATCGTAAGAATGAGCGCCACTACATAGGGCGCAAATAATCGCAAGTAACGATTAAAGATTACCTTCAACACATTGCGAGCACTCTTCAGGTCATTAGAGCGCGTCAATGATTGGGCTGCAAGATACCCGCCCATGACCAAAAAGATTTGCACTGCGTAACGGCCATACTCAAACAACCAAGTCATCACCCCCGGGATTAGTAGCCTGGCATCTTCTGCAATTTGGCCATAACTCGAAAAATGGTGAAGAATAATGATTAAGGCTGCGAAGGTCTTTAAAAAATCGACGAGAAGAAAATGGTTTTTGGACTGCAATGAAAATATTGAATAAAGGGTTGATCGGGGGCCGCTTGAACTACTTCAGAGAAGCAGCATAGGCAGCCAAGGCATCAATATCATCATCACTGAGGCCGCGTGCCGCACTTCCCATTGTGCCATCCATATCAATTCGAGCACCAGATCGAATATTCTTTAGCTGAGTAATGAGATATTCCTTGGATTGCCCAGCCAAACGTGCAATGTGTTTCTGACCTTGAAGCTGTGGACCATGGCATGAATTGCAATACTGGGTACTAGAGATTTGCTGTCCCTTGGCAATTTGATCGGCATTCCCTGATTTTGAAGGCGGTGCAGGCAAACTGGCAAAGTAAGCAGCGATATCTCGCATATCTTGATCGCTGAGTGGTGCAGCAAGAGCTTCCATCGCCCCGCCCTTACGCTGCTGCCCTCTGAACTGAATCAATTGATAGGTAATAGAAAGTGGTGGCTGCGCAGCAAGATTGGGGATTTCTGGGGATATAGAGAGACCATCCTCACCATGACAAGCAAAACAAGTTTGTGCTTTTACTTTTCCAGCTACTGCATCAGGAGGTGCAGCATAGACAACCGGTGATAAACAAAGAGTGGTAAAAAAGGCCACCCCGAGGATGGCCTTAGTGTTGATTACTGATTTCATTTACCGTAAGACACGCGGAAGATTGCACCGGTCTCATCATCGGATACCAACATAGAACCGTCTTTGAGCATTTGTACATCTACTGGACGGCCCCAAAAGTTTTCACCCTCAACCCAGCCAGTAATAAATGGCTCTAGCTTGACTGGTTTGTTCTTACCATCCAAAACTACACGTACAACTTGATAACCGGATTTCTTCGTTTTATTCCAAGAGCCATGCTCAGCAATAAAGATGTTGCCTTTGTATTCTGCTGGGAACATATTGCCATTATAAAAACGCATACCCAAAGCAGCAACGTGAGCGCCTAGTTTCATTTCTGGCTTATCAAACTCATCGCATGAACGGCCCTTACCGAACTCAGGATCCAAGAAGTCGCCTTGATGACAGAATGGATAACCGAAGTTCATACCTTTATGAGCCAATCGATTTAAGGTGTCGTTTGGTAGGTTCTCATCTGCCCAATCACGGCCATTGTTGGTAAACCAAAGTTCTTTTGTACCTTTTTGGAAATCCATACCAACGCTGTTACGTACACCAGTAGCCACGTATTCCAAAATATTAGTTTTCAAGTTTAAGCGTACTATCGCAGCATGAGTGTATGGCGGTACAACAATATTAGCTGGCGTACCGATCTGGAAATACAAATACTGTCCATCAGGGCTTAATGTCATGAACTTCCAACCGTGCGGCTCATCTTTAGGAAGCGCATCGAATACCACTACTGGTGCTGGTGGGTTATCTAAATTTTTCTCAATATTGTCATAACGAATAATGCGTGAGAGTTCGGCCACATAAAGCGAGCCATTCACAAATGCAACACCATTAGGACGATGCAAGCCTTTAGCAATGGTCTTTACTTCGCGCTTGCCATCTTTCGTTACCACTGCATAAACATTGCCAGTAAAACGAGTACCTACATAAACAGTGCCACTTGGAGACTCTGTCATTGAGCGGCCATTAGGCATGCCAGAGGCCCAGAGCTCCACCTTAAAACCAGCAGGCACTTTGAGTTTGCTAACAGGAATTTCATCCGCAGGCATAGCAGAGATGCCAGGAGGATTAGGTGCCAATGAAGGATTCATGCCATCGGCTGTTCTGCCTTGGGCCCAGGTTGGCGGGATCCCGCTAGCTGGTGCAGCAGCAGGAGCTTGTGCGCCAGCAATACTAACAACTGCCATGCCGGCAGCAAACATTAGTGCTTGAAGGGTGTTGTGCTTCATGTTCTGCTTCATTCTGAATCTCCCATAATTTTGTTTATTTTTATTAATAAAGCAATGCTATAGCATTTTTGTGCATCTAATTTAACCCATTCAATCTACTGCAGCGCAACAAATCGATTACTTAAAACTGAAGACGCGCGCCCACGGTGATTGCCTGAGGCATACCAGCCTGATAAGCCGAGGCTTGAGAGGCAATGTTGAAGGTAACGTATTGGCGATTAAATAAGTTCACCACCGAAGCAAAGACTGAAGCCTGCGGTGTCAGTTCATAGTTCGCCTTGAGACCAACGAGTGCATAAGCCGGTACCGGCAAGGATCCCGTAGACATCCATGAATTGCCGACATACCGAACTGTTGTAGTCAAACTTGCTCGTGGGACCGGGTAATACGTTAGGCCAGCATTGGCCATATTTCTCGGCACACCACCCACCTGCGTATTAATTGGATCGGTTGTTGCAGTCCAAGTCAGGATAGTATTTGTATAGCTATAACCTCCATCAAGAGCCCATTGCGCATTTACATCTTGGTGATACTGCAGTTCAATACCTCTACTTAAGAGATTTTGCTGGTTAGTGTAGTAGCTAACATTTGTGTAGCCCCCCGTACTTGCGCTACAACCCGAAATACCCGCAGTAGCACAAAGGCTAGTAGCGGAAGCGGCATTCGCATTGGTGATTCTGTAGCTCGCAATAGCGTTCTGAATGTAATTATTGAAAGCCGTTAGTTGCGCAAAACCACTCTTCCATCGATAGTCTGTTCCAACTTCATACCCCGTCATCGTCTCAGGCGTTAAATTAGGATTTGCTAAAGAATAGCCACTCACTGAATTTCCATAACTACGTAGAGTGTTATTCATGCTTGGCGCATGAAAGGCTTGGTAAGCTGCGCTTCGTAAGTCCCAGTTTTGGGTTGCCTTATAAAGTAATCCCAAAGATGGACTCAGCTGCGTCTTACTTTGATTAGGGATGGCTTGATACAAAGGACTTACACCATTCGCGCCCGCATTATAGGATGTTGGAGTTTGGCTATTCCATGAATCGATTCGCGCACCCAAAGTAGTCTCCAGCGGAATAGCGGTCGCATTTGACTTTAATTGCCCCAATAAACCATAAAAATTTTGCTGACCCTGCGCGTAGTTCACCGAACTCACTGCGCCTGTGGTCGCCAAATTATTAGTTTGATTCGATGCAGAGATATTTCTAGCATCAACCCCAAGAATGTATTGATCAATTCCTGCTGCCTTTAGGTCATGGGTGTATTGCGCTGACGCGCCTACAGTCGAATAAGGATCAGTGTAGTTCGCATTGACATAAGGCTTATAAGGCGCTGCACTCAAATTGTTTGCCGTCTGCTTATAGAAATTAGTAGCCTGATAGTACACATTAACTTGGACTTTTTTATCAACATCCAAATTAGTAGTTGATCCAGCAGCCACATCGGCCGTCTGTATTAAGTTGGGGGCGATGGCATAGTTATTGCTGAGATCCGCCATCGTGCTGTAACCCATCCTCAAAAACCCATTGGTATCTTGCGTTGGCTTAAAGTAATTTTGGAGCCGGACATTAGAATTCTTAACGGCATCGGTGCCCATGCCATTTTTAATATTGCTGGTAGATCCTGGGGATATCGTCGCGTAGTTCTGAAAGCCTTCACTAGAGAAGTAGTCTGCCGAGAAACGCATCTGCATCGCATCTGAAACAATTAAATCTTTTGAGGCCGCTACATTGCCCGCAGCAAATGATCCATAACTAGCAGAGACGTCTTGTCCGCTATTTTTAGGCGTCTTTGTGTTGATGTTAATCACGCCGCCCATGCCATAGTTTCCCCACAAGCTAGAGACTCCCCCGCGCACAAACTCAACCGACTCAATCGATGACATGGGAACTAAATTCCATTGCACCGTTCCGTAGAAGGCATCATTCGCTGGCAGGCCATCAATTAAAACAAGGGTGCGTCCATAGCCTAAGCCACGGACGTTAATACTTTGACCTGTTGGATCTTTTTGGTAATAAGGGACGTCGTTTAAGAAAACTCCAGGCACATTCTTGAGAACTTGATCAATGGTTTGATCGGGCGAGGACTCTAAAACTTCTTTTGTCAGAATCGTTGTATTCAATGACATTTGATCCAGCGGCGTACCAGAGCGAGTTGCACTTACTACAACATCACTGAGTTTTTGATCGTAATCTGGCGGGGGTGCAATTTGTGCATTCACTGCGCCGGATGCAACCAACAAAATCAGCGTCGATACGCATGATTTGAGGAGTGCCCTCTGATGCATATCCAATACCTCTCTACACCTAAGTAAGCAACTACTTGGATTTAGTCTTACCCATTAAAGAAGCTAGCAAAGGATTGGCATTTGCTAGTTCTTTTTTGGATTTAGCCTTCTCAGCAACACCGAGCTTAGGAGACTTGGCAGCGTTTTTCATTCCCTGCGCAGTTTTCAGTGCGAGATTCTTATAGAGATCCGTTTTTTTCATAGTCATGATGAAGCTCTCTACTCTAGCGAACGAATCTCAATTACTTAATCAATGAACGAGCTGCTAAGCCCATGAAGAGCAATGACCAACCTTGCAGCAAAAGCTCAATGGCGATCAACATGCCAGGTAGCCAAAGGCTAGACTCTGGATAACCATTCATGATCAGTACACCCATCAAGATAGAGATTGCTGAAGACAGCACCAACCAGAACCATTCACGGAAGTGACGATGCTGAAATGCCGAGATCAAACGCAATGCGCCAGTCACAAAAAAGATGGCAGCTAGCCACAAGGTAATTGCCTCAAGCGCTGGAATTGGGAAGGCCCAAGTAAAGATTGCGGCTGCAATATAAAGGGCCGCTAAAACGAGTTGCACTCCAACACTCTTCCAGCCTTGTGATTTCAAAGCATGAGCGCCTTGCAAGATGCCGCCAGCAAATAAGAAGATTCCTAGAATATTTATTGAGATAAAAGAAAACAATGTCTGACCTGCGATACCAATCATGCCAAGCACGATAAATAAAATTCCAAGGCCAATTAAAGCGCCAGGAACCTTGGCGGCTGCGCCCAATACTTTGGTACGAATTTCATTAATCTGTGCGGTGTTGAGTTCGGCCATATGAATGCTTTCTGTTGAAGTAGTTACAAAAGTAGCCTCTACTGTATCAACAAACCCAGTTTGAGCACGAATATTGCTAATTTGATCGCTGAACCAGTGCCTAGCAGGGCAAAAAACAAAAAAGGGTATTCTTTATCCTTTTACACCCTCAGCAATGGGGATTGTTAGCAAAGAAGGTTATCCCCCATGAATAACACCCTCACCGTTATCTTAGGCATCGTTGCCATACTTCTGCCTCTAGTCGTAGGCCGCCTTTTTTGGAAGCGCTTTGACCATTACTTCGGCCGAAACGATGAGGCTTATATGGATACCCTAGAGTACTTCCTAAAGAAAATCGGCTCCACCGTCTTAGTTGCCTTTGTCATCCTTTGGATTGGGATGAGCCTCGTATTTAACGGCAGTGCTTCATAAAAATGGGTGTCCCATTGAAAGATGTCTTAGTTAAGGCGCAATTGAACTTTGCGGTCTTGGCTTCTATCCTCATTATTGCTGTCTTGGGGAAATTTACCAATCCAGAACTTACCAATAGTATTTTTGTAACTGCTGATCAGTTGGTATCCGAGCTCTACCTAGTGTTTGTCGCCATTACCTTAGGCGCCTTTATCCCCAATTTCAGACTTGTGGCTTTTGGCTCGATTGCCGCCTTTATAGGCGCAGCCGTCTTGATTCACTTGGGCATTTTTACCTACCTCACAACTGAATATTTATTTGCTGTACTGATTGTGGTGCTTGGTTTTGCATCTATCGCTAATCTGTACAGACACTATCGAGAATACGGGCTTTAAACCTGCTATTTAAGGGGTGACTGACTTTTCTTGATTTTTCATGAAATTTCAAGAATAATCTTGAAAAGCGAGGAAAATCCCATGGGAAACCTAAATTTAAGCAAATTCTCATCTCAGGCCAGCCCAGATGTATTAAATGGCCTGCACCAAATAGCTGATTCCGAGGGCCGCAAGTTTCATGCTGTCTTAGATGAGGCCTTCCGTGACTACCTTAATAAAAAAGGTTTTTCCATCAACAGCCGCATAGCGATGTCGCACTTTGCTCAAAGCCTTCAAGAATTCGAAGATCTCTACAAAGAGCTTGCTAAGTAGTGCTTTATCTTTCAACCAAAGAGGTCATGTTGATGCATGGCGTCTTGATACATCAATTCGGCGGCTCACCAGGCATAAGAGATATCGCCGCACTTGAATCCGCCCTAAATCGCCCACAATCTGGGTATTACAAGGATGTGATCAGTCAAGCAGCCGCGCTGTTCGAAAGTCTTGCCATTAACCACCCTTTTGTTGATGGAAACAAAAGAATTGCATTTGCTGTCATGGATACCTTTTTACGATTAAACGGCTTTCGTATCCATGCTACATCCAAGACATTGCATAACAAAATTATCTCAATGTTTGAAAAGGGTGAATTAAAATTCGACTTTATTGATGCGTGGTTGCGCACAATATGTCAGCCGATTTAATCCCCCAAAAATTACCTGACTGCCGGCATTACCACCATGACCAATTAGCATCATGTCTATGGCGGACCTCAAAAATCGGATCTGCCAAACCCTTAAGCCATAGCCTCATTACCCTGTTGTTTCTTGTGCGGCGCCGATGCTCAAATGCCCTCCGATA
Source organism: Polynucleobacter sp. Tro8-14-1 (assembly GCF_018881655.1). Taxonomy (GTDB): domain Bacteria; phylum Pseudomonadota; class Gammaproteobacteria; order Burkholderiales; family Burkholderiaceae; genus Polynucleobacter. Next base: position 32,597 of record NZ_JACVPX010000007.1, on the reverse strand, counting down.
CCAACGAGGTGCCGCACTTGCCATGGTGACCTGTGCATCTGAGTGAAAAACTGCGATTGCTTTACGTCCAGCAGGTGATTGCGGGCTATGGTGAACGGTACGCACCCCCTTAAAAAAGGTATCCCAATCTTTTAACACCCAAATATATTCATGCTTTTGATTTTTACGTCTAAACGTTCTCGACATAACAAACTCCTCTTACTTTTATTTACTAGTTACATCATGTCGATCTCCTTCGAAAAAATTTAAACAATAAAAAACGCAGTCATATTTAGTGACTGCGTTTATTTTAAAGAGCGGAAAAACCATACTCAAATAATGGTACCTAGATGAATCACTTCTCTAAGGCTCCATAAATGACTGCGTTAAGTTGCTCACGATGCACCTTACGAATTTCTCCTGGCGCAACACCCATCATCACTACAACCATCTGCTCTTTTGGATCGGCCCAAAAGATGGTTCCGTAAGCGCCATTCCAGGTGAAATCTCCAACGTTACCGTTGATAGCTGATAGGCCTCTATCGGTACGCACTGCAACGCCCAGACCAAATCCATAACCCATACGTCCTGGCTCGGTACCGCTCACATTGTTCTTAATATCTTTATTGAGATGATTTGAAGTCATGAACGCAACTGTCTGCGGTCCAAGCACACGCTTACCCTCCAAGCTTCCGCCATTCAGTAACATTTGCCCAAAACGAATGTAATCACCCGCAGTGGAATAAGCGCAGGAACCACCGCAATCAAACTTCACTTTCTGCGAATGAATATCCACCTTCTGTGGCTTGCCAGTCAATGGATCCAGTGGGAGCGGCTGCGCTAAACGCGGACGGTCTTTCTCGGCAAGATCAAAGGTGGTGTTCGGCATACCAACCTTATTCCAAATTCGCTCTTGCATGATCGCACCCAATGATTTGCTGGCAATTTTTTCTTCAATAATGCCAAGTACATCAAGACCAAAACCATAATCCCAGGCTGTACCAGGCTCATATAACAATGGGTTGCTTGCTAACTTATCAATAAACTCTGCTGCTGTGTATTGCACTGCTGCTGGCGCAGAGCCAGCTGGATATGTCTTATGCACTGGTGTAGCGCCACGACCGCCATACGTTAAGCCATTGGTATGGCGCATGAGATCTTGGATAGTAATCGGATTTTTAGCTGGAATTAAATTAAGCTTTCCATCGCCATCAATTTGGCCTACTTTCATGTCCTTAAATTGCGGCAACCAATTAGAGATCGGTGCATTCAAAGGAAGTTTGCCTTCCTCGTAAAAAGTTAAGGCGCTCACTGAGGACATCACTTTGGTCATCGATGCCAAATTGAAAATAGCATCCGTAGTCATAGGCTTGTTGTTGGCCTTATCTAAGTAGCCATAAGGTTTAAAGATCGTGAGCTTGCCATTTTTAGAGACCGCTAGAACGGCGCCAGCCATATTATTGGCAGCAATTTGATCTGCAAAGAACGCATCGATTCTCTTGAGACCTTCTTGGCTAAATCCTTGCCCTGGGGTGGCGCTCAAAGGCAATGGTGCTTTTGAGGTATCCGCTGCAAACAGGGTTGTACTGGCTAATAATCCAGCAATAAGGCTGATCGCCCTTAATTTCTTCATCTTTTGTCTCCGCTATTGTTTATTTAATGCAATTCTTGGGGCTTTTTATCCCTCTGAGCCTATTGAAGCAGACTTTTTAGAAAGCGATCAAATTCAGCATCTTTATATGTATTTAGATATATAGGATCAACTTTTAATTATTTGTAGAAATATCTGTCAAATATGACAATAGCCTCCTTATGTATAAATACGATGCCATTGACCAAACCCTTGTAGATCAACGGGTTGCCCAATTCCGCGACCAGGTTGCTCGACGCTTAGACGGCACTCTTGCCGAAGAAGAATTCCGTCCGCTACGGCTTCAAAATGGTTTGTATCACCAACGGCATGCCTACATGCTGCGCGTTGCCATTCCTTACGGTTTATTTAGTGCAAAGCAATTACGCACGCTGGCACTCATCTCTGAAAAGTATGACCGTGGATATGGTCATTTCACTACACGTCAAAATATTCAATACAACTGGGTAACACTAGAAGACACTCCTGATATTTTGGCTGAGCTTGCTAAAGTGGAAATGCATGCAATCCAAACTTCTGGAAACTGTATTCGCAATATTACAAGCGATGCTTTTGCTGGAGTTGCTGCTGATGAATATGTAGACACTCGTCCTATTTGTGAACTCTTACGCCAATGGTCAACCTTGCATCCTGAGTTTGCCCACTTACCGCGTAAATTTAAGTTTGCAGTCAATGGTGCAAAAGAAGATCGCACAGTGTTGCTTTGCCATGACGTTGGTATTGAGCTCAAGAAAAATGCCGCTGGAGAATTAACTGCTGACATCTACGCTGGCGGCGGCATGGGTCGCACTCCGATCCTTGGATCCCTGATTAAACAAGGGCTCCCTTGGAATGTACTGCCAAGCTATCTCACCGCCCTGCTACGTGTTTATAACCGTTTCGGCAGAAGAGACAACCTCTACAAGGCCCGCATCAAGATCTTAGTCAAAGCCTTAGGCCCAGAAGAATTTGCTCGTCAAGTCGAGGGTGAATGGGCTCACATCAAAAATGGTGATGACAACTTCACTCAAGCCGAGTGGGATCGTGTTGCGCAGCATTTCACAAAGCCGGCATACAAGAGCTTGCCTGCACTGAGCGCTGAACAAGTTTTAGCTAGTGCCCCAGAAGTAGAGCGTGCTGCATTTGCTCGTTGGATTGAACGTAACGTCAAGCCGCATCAGATCCCAGGTTATACCAGCGTCATTCTGTCACTCAAACCACATGGCACAGTAGCGCCTGGTGATGCTACTACTGCACAGATGAATGCCATTGCCGATCTTGCCGATCAATATAGTTTTGGAGAGTTACGTGTGACTCATGAGCAAAACTTAGTATTAGCCGATGTTGAGCACGCCAAGTTATTTGAACTCTGGCAAGAAGCCAAGAAGCAGAAAGTTGCCTTGCCAAACATTGGCCTGTTGACTGACATCATTGCCTGTCCTGGCGGCGACTTCTGCTCATTAGCAAATGCCAAGTCCTTGCCGATTGCCAAAGCGATTCAAGAGCGCTTTGATGATTTAGATTACCTATTTGATTTAGGCGATATCAGCCTAAACATCTCCGGCTGCATTAACTCCTGCGGTCATCACCACGTTGGCAATATTGGCGTGCTGGGTGTGGATAAAGACGGAGAAGAGTGGTATCAGGTCACATTAGGTGGCGAGCAAGGCAATGACACCTCTATCGGCAAAGTGATTGGCCCTTCTTTCTACGCCGATGAAATTCCAGATGTCATCACCAATGTAATCAACACTTATGTAGGTGAGCGCAGTGGCGATGAGCCATTCATTGAGACTTATCGTCGCATTGGAGTAACACCCTTTAAAGAGGCGGCATACAAAAACGCTAAGAAAAAAGAGAAGGTAGTTGAAGGGGGTGCAGCATGAGCCAACTCAACATTACCTCGCATCAAGAGATTTTGCATTTCCCCAAAGGTGGCAAACCCACCCTAGTTCCAAATGAATGGCAAGTGTGGAGCGGTAGCCAAGACGAAGGCGGCCTACCTGATCTGGAGCATGGTGCTCATAAAGCATTAGTACCGTTTACTTGGTGGCTTGAACATCATCATGAAGTGGATGTGGCTGCTAAAGCCACTAATGGTCAGATTGGTGTGTGGTTTGCTACTGATGATGACATTCTGAAACATGCCGATGTGATTGAAGTAGGCAAACAGGCCTGGCCTTTAGTGGCAGCACACTTCCCTATCTTTAGAGATGGTCGCAGCTTTAGTACTGCCGCCTTATTGCGCAACCGTTTTGCTTGGCAAGGTGAGATCCGTGCCATTGGTGATGTATTGATCGATCAACTCTTGCAAGGCGCACGTGTTGGCTTTGATAGCTTTGCTTTGCGCCCTGATCAAAACCTAGATGTTGCCCTCAAGCAATTTGATTTGTATACAGTCACTACCCAAAATAGCTGGCGTGATAAACGCGCTACTTTGAGCGTTTAAATACATAATCATGACCACAGCACCCGCTAATCACCACAAGACTAGCAATACGCTTGGAAAAGTGTATTTAGTAGGTGCTGGGCCTGGTGCAGTAGACCTGATTACCGTTCGTGGCGCAAAGCTACTTGAGCAAGCGGACATTGTTTTCTATGACGCATTAGTTGACCCAGAGATGCTGACACTATGCCCGCAGGCTGAGAAGATCGAAGTCGGTAAGCGTTGTGGCAAGCTGTCTTCAGCGCAGCAGTTTATTAATAAGCGCTTAGTGGATGCTGCACAGAAATATCAAGTGATTGTGCGTCTCAAGGGTGGCGACCCGATGCTCTTTGGTCGTGCTGATGAAGAAATTCAATCTCTTAATGCCGCTGGAATTGCAGTTCAGGTTGTGCCTGGCATTACCGCTGCTCTTGCTGGCGCAGCAAGCATTCAGCAGTCACTGACATTGCGCGGGGTATCTCGTAGCGTAGCGTTTATCACCTTGGCCCAAGGTGGTGAAAATCTTGCTCCTGGACAACCGATATCAAATCCGTCCGCTGATACTCTGGTGTATTACATGGGTCGCAAAGATGCAGCGCGCATTGCACAACAACTGATTGAACAAAGTCCTAATCAACATGGTGATACGCCGGTAGAAATCTTAGAAGCCGTTAGCACGCCACGTGAGCGTTTATGGACGAGCACCTTACAAGAGTTAGCTGCTGGCAAAGCAGATGAATGGTTTGATAGCGCCTCACCTGCACTTATTATGATTGGTGAGGCCTTAAGAAATTCTGGCAGAGCAACAACGGTAGATACTTTTCAAGGGCAAATAGGGAAGCCCCTGCGTAATTTAGCCTAGCTATTTATTAGCTTAGATTCATTATTCCACTTGCTTAATAGGCTTATCTAATTTAGAGAGAGTATTGAACATCTCCCGTGAATCCTCAAATGAAATGGTATCCAATCCCTCAAATGACTCTCCTAGATCACTTTTTTGAGCAGCTCTTTTAGCGCGATCAAAGAAACTACTTACCGTATCCGTATGGATGATTATTTTTGCTATCTTCGAATTCATTTTTAATACTCAGTGAGCCCTCGCTGCAAAATCGACAATCGCTTGCAAAACAGCCAAATCCTCACCAACAGCAGGCGTCGCGCTTAATTGAACGTTGGGAAATTTACCTCGGCACTCTTCTAGTAACACTGGGAAGTCATTTCGTAAGTGGCCGCCCTGCCCAAAGAAAACTGGCACGATAGTCAATTCAGTAGCGCCTTTAGCGCTCAGGCTAGCAACCGCCTCCTCTAGTGAAGGCTGCATCATTTCCAAGAAAGCCAACTCTACAGGCGTGCTGGGATGCTGCTCTTGCCATAAAGCAGCCAGACGATCAAAAGGCTCACGCCAGCGGCTATCACGGGCACCGTGCCCAAATAAGATCATGGCTTTCATGGATGGCTATACACTCTCATTAATATGCTTTAACCGATAGCTTAACCTTATTTTGAAGATCAGATCAGACAGCCTATGACTAACTTACTCAGCCAAACTTGGTTCATCGCGCTCATGAGCGTCACGCTGATTGGAGCAGTTCTTTCAGCCGTTCACCATGCTGAAGTGATTGCACATAAAACGGGTGAGCCGTATGGCACGCTAGTGTTATCGATTAGCGTCACTATTATTGAAGTGTCACTCATCATTTCGATGATGCTCACTGGTCATGAAGGATCTGAGTTCATTGCCAGAGATGCGGTATTTGCTACGGTGATGATTGTGATTAATGGTGTGATTGGCCTCTGTATTTTTATGGGTGGCTTAACGCATCATGAGATGACTTTCCGTAATGAAGGCACTAATTCAGCATTGGCGGTATTAACTGCATTGGCTACTTTTATTTTGGTCATGCCAATTGTGACTATCAGCACACCTGGGCCAGACTTCACGAAGAGCCAATTGGCCTTTGCAGGAATCGCTTCATTTGCGCTCTACATTGCATTTTTATTCTTCCAAACAGTTAGTCATCGCGACTACTACCTACCAAAGACAGAAGATAAAAAGACGGACATTAATTTTCATGCACTCAAACCCAGCAACACAAAGACAGCCTTCAGTGGAGCGCTACTCATACTCTCTTTAATAACTGTAGTAGGTCTTGCAGAGCTTCTTAGTCCGGCCATTGAGCGCGGTGTTGCAGCTGCAGGCGCGCCCAAAACGATTGTAGGTATTGCGATTGCACTGTTGGTATTAATGCCAGAGGGCTTTGCGGCTGTTAGAGCGGCTAAGGCCAATCGCTTGCAAAGCAGTTTGAACTTAGCTTTGGGTTCGGCTTTAGCCAGTATTGGCTTGACCATTCCGACGGTAGCAGCAATTGCGATCTTCTTTAATCTCCCGCTAAGCCTGGGAATAAGCGATCTCAATATGACATTGATGTATTTGTCATTCTTTATTGGCGCACTTACTCTAGCGATTGGTAGAACCACCCTATTGCAAGGGGTAGTTCATATCATCATCTTCTTAGAGTATCTCTTCTTAAGCCTGGTTCCTTAACCGGGAATTCAAGCGAAGTACTACTAATTAGTTCTTGCCTAAGGTAACACCGTCCCTTAAGACCTCATAGTGCAAGTGGGGGCCGGTCGATCTTCCGGTTGAGCCTACTTTGGCAATCGCTTGGGACTGTTTTACAAAATCACCCTGCTTTACTAGGATTTCTTGAGCGTGCGCATATCTGGTAACCACTGAATTCTTGTGCTGAATATCGACCACATAGCCATACTCTTGGTCCCAAGCCGCACGAATAACTACGCCTTCAGCAGTGGCCAAAATGGGTGTGCCATAGGCAGCAGGAAAGTCCGTACCCTCATGCCAAGCTGTTTGTTGGGTAATAGGGTCGATACGATACCCCAAACCACTAGATGCTTGCGGCATCAATGCGAGTGGTGAAGCGGTTGGAATGGAATTAGAAACATCCCAACTTTGCGTGAGGGATTTTTGTACCTCCTGCACTCGATTGCTCAGCGCAATAGAATCTTGCACAGTACGATCTAAACGAGCACCATATTGCTCACCTTGATTACCTAGATTAATCACGGCATTCGCTGGACTTAGAGGGCCGCCTTGGGCATTACCAAGATCCACTACATTACTGGCTAGATTCATTTGACCATTAGTCTTTGCCAACTGAATCCGTAAATCATCTAGTTGCGCTAAGTTACGTTGTGCTTCATCTAGTCTAGCCTGGAGCTCCATGAGTTTAGTCTCGTAGTCATCTTCTGAGTTTGCAATGAAGCGCTTCTCTAAAAGATCTTTTTTCTCCATCGCATGCAAGATATCTTTGGTCTCATTGGTAACGTCGTTAATAGCAACGTTTGCGCCTACAAGCAAGGCCAAGCTGAGTGCGCCACCGAAAACCAAATGGCGCGCTGAGAGAGAAATCTCTCTCACTTTGCTGTGTGGTCCAGTCATGATTAATATTTGCATTTGTATTACCTTACCCCTGAATTCATTTCCAAGATTGGTTGCATCACTGCCATTACGATTCCTAAAACCATCAAGCCCATAACCAATATTAATAAAGGTTCGAGCAAGCTGGTAAATATTTTGGTTTTTTGCTCAGATTCGAGCTCTGCGTTCTCTGCCCCGTACTTCAGCATCTCGGCTAACTTACCCGATGCCTCACCAGAGCGAATCAAGTGAATCAAGATTGGTGAAAAGACCCCTTGACTACCTAAGGCCCTAGATAGGCTGGTACCTTCACGCAAACGACCCTCCGTTGAGTCAATCGCCGCTTTTAAGACTGAGTTGCTGAGCGTGTTTCGTGCGCTATGCAATGCCGTCAAAATGGGTACATTGGCAGAAACCAACATTGCCATTGTGTTTGCAAAGCGCGCTGTCTCAAAACCGAGCAATAAAGGTCCAAGCAAAGGTAAATTGAGTAAGGCGCGATCGACCTTGAGGCGAATCTCTTCTTTTGCTAAGGCGCGACGACTATAAAAAATAGCTGCGACGATCATCACCAGCAACAGCCAACCCCAATTCACCAAGAAATCGGAGAGTCCCAAAATAAAGCGAGTAGAAAACGGCAGAGCTTGCTTGGAACTCTGAAAGACTCGAGCAATTTGCGGCACGACATAAGTCATCAAAAACAACACAATCATGAAAGCAACGCCCGTCAACATAGCAGGATAGGCTAATGCGCCCATTGCTTTTTGTTTGAGTGCCTGACGCTTTTCCAAAAACTCGGCTAATTGCGTCAATACTTGCCCCATCTTCCCGGACTGCTCTGCGGCGCCAACAACCCCTTGGTATAGCGGATCAAATGAAAGGGGTTGTCCTGCAATGGCTCTTGATAAAGGCAAGCCTGCTCGCAATTCAGAAACCACTGACTGCAGCACTGTTTTTACATGTACCTGACTAGTTTCATCTGCGAGTATCGAGAGAGCCTCATCAATTTGTACGCCCGAACGAACCAGAATAGCTACTTGCTTTGTAATGATTGCGAGATCGGCACGGCTGAGGGGTTTATTGTTTGATAGCCATTTATTCCAAAAGGGTTGCTTGCCCCACTCTGCTTCTAAGTCGATAGTGACTGGTACCAATTGCTTAGCCATTAATACTTGACGAACAGCACGTACGCTATCACCCTCGATGGTACCGCGCTCACTCTTACCTGCGTAAGTTAGGGCTTCAAATCGATAGCGGGGCATGGCGCTCGTTAGTCATAGCATTAATCGATTTCTACAGAACCGGTAACCCGCAGAATTTCTTCTGGAGTGGTTTTACCTTCAGCCACCCAGCGTTTGCCATCATCCGCTAAGGTACGCATGCCACCAATTAAGGCCTGCTTGCGAATATCACTCTCCGCTGCATGCTGGTGAATCAATTCACGAATTTTTTCATTGGTAGTCATTAACTCATAGATACCTGCGCGACCGCTGTAACCCGATTCACCGCAAGATGGGCAGCCTTTACCTCCACAAGCTGAGCAAGACATGCGAATGAGACGCTGACCCAACACTCCTAATAAGGTAGACGAAAGTAGGAAAGGTTCAATACCCATATCAATTAAGCGGGTCACGGCTGACGGAGCGTCATTGGTATGCAAGGTAGCTAATACTAAGTGGCCCGTCAAAGAGGCTTGCACTGCAATTTGAGCAGTCTCTAGGTCGCGGATCTCGCCAATCATGACGATGTCCGGGTCTTGGCGCAAGATGGCGCGCAAGGCCCTGGCAAAGTTCATATCAATACGGGAGTTCACCTGGGTTTGTCCAATACCATCGAGGTTGTACTCGATTGGGTCTTCCACCGTCATGATGTTATTAATCTTGTTACGCAAGCGCAGTAATGCGCCATATAAGGTGGTGGTCTTACCGCTACCTGTTGGGCCAGTCACCAAAACAATGCCGTGTGGACGATGAATAAGCTGATCAAATTGATTAAAGGTGTCTTCGGCCATCCCTAAAGCACGCAGATCTAAGCGATCGTAGTTCTTCTCCAATAGACGCAGAACAACGCGCTCACCATGTGAAGTGGGTAAGGTTGATACGCGTACATCAATCGCGCGTCCGCCTACTCGTAATGAGATTCGACCATCTTGAGGCATCCGCTTTTCAGCAATGTCTAATGAAGCCATAATTTTGATGCGGGAAACCAATGCTGCATGCAAGTCACGACGCATATCCACCACGTCACGCAAATTACCATCTACCCGAAAGCGCACTACTGACTTACGTTCAAATGCTTCTAAGTGAATATCGGATGCTCCGTCCCGACTGGCTTGCTTAAGCAAACTATTAATCATCCGAATCACTGGTGCATCATCATTCATTTCCAGCAAATCTTCTGATACTGGCATCTCTTGAAGGAGGCGTGAAAGATCTACCGCCTCTTCTACTTCATCAACAACTTGTGCCGCATCTAGATCGCCTTGTGAATAAGCCTTATTGAGTTCTTCAAGCACTGCTTCGGAGGATTGCTCCATACGAATGACGGGCCCGGTTAAGCGACAGATTTCTTGCAAGACATCTAGGCCAGTTAAAGGACTATGAATGAGTACTGGCAACTCCGATTGCTCAGTAAATTCCCCATCAGCACTTGCCGCTACCTCACTCTTACGCAAGAGAACTTGGTTCGTGCGAGCGTAAGCAAAAGGGATGCGCAACATATTTACTGCTTACTGGAAGAAGTCTGCGCTGCTCCAGCTGGTGAGGTTGGAGCCGCTGGCGAGGGACCACCAGGAATAGTGGGGTCTGGACGTGGCACCGGTGTTCCAGGAGCTACAAGTGGAGCGGTCATCTCACTCATTTTTGGCAAATCGGGCTTGGGCAATAACATGGTTGATGGCGTAAATTGCTCACGCTTCGCGTCCATAAATTGCATGCGATTTGCAGTAATTTCTTGATCTTGCCCCTTATCGCGCAATACGTAAGGACGCAAAAAGACTAGCAAATTGGTTTTGGTACGCGAGCTATTGTCATAACGAAAGAGGGCGCCAATAAAGGGAATCTGGCTCAGCCATGGAATACCACTCGTACTATCGGTGTAATTATTTTCAATCAAACCGCCCAACACTAAAGTCTGGCCATCATCCACAATCACATTGGTCTCGATATCACGCTTATTGAGAATAGGACCTTGATTAGGAACTTGACTCGCTACATTCGAAACCTCTTGATAGATTTGCATCTTCACAAGACCATTTTCAGAGATCTGAGGTCTTACGCGCAAAATCAAACCAATATCTTGACGCGACACTGTTGTGAATGGGGTAGCAGTAGCAGCAGAGCCCGTAGTCGCATAGGAGCCTGACAGCATTGGGATGTTTTGTCCCACTACGATTCTAGCCTCTTCGTTATCAAGCGTAATTAAATTCGGGGTCGATAGGATATTGGTTCCCGTAGTAGTGCTTAAGGCCGATATCAAAGCTGACATACCGTACACACCATTGAATTTAGTGAGCAAGCCCAAGTTCAAACCAGGGTTTGGTTGTACTGGCGTGATGCCATTGGTATTTGAAGGATTTAATAAAGCGTTAACGTTTTGTGAGAGGTTTACGATATTCGAACCAGGTGTGCCGGCAGCATTTGAAAAGTTGGTACCGCCAAAGCCCGTATTTTGATTACCGGAGCCAACGAGGCCTTGCCACTGAATGCCTAACTCTGCCGCATTGGTAGAGCTCACCTCAACAATGATGGATTCAATATAAACCTGTCCACGACGTTTATCGAGCTGATCAATCACATGACGCAAGTTTCGGTAAAGCGGCTCATTGGCAGTAATGATGAGCGAGTTGGTTGCCGGCTCTGCTTGAATAATGCCGCCTGTAGAGGGGGTGCTACTGCTACTTAAAGAAGAGGTTGCAGCTGCCGTACCCGTACCGCCAGATGCTCCAGGAGCGCTATTCATTTGCGCGGGTGTGGCTGTATTGCCAGTGGCACCCATCGCCTGGGTTGCGGTACCGCTCGCTACCTGGGCAGATAAGGCTGCATCAGCAGCCACAATCGCCCGCAAGGTCACTGCTAATTTAGTGGCTTCTGCGTTACGTAATGGTACGACCCAAATATTGCCATTAGAATTTCCCTGAGTATCTAACTTCGCAACGAGCGCACGAATTTGTCTAAGCTTCTCTGGGCTTGAGCTACGCAGTAATAAAGAATTACTACGGGCATCAGCCATCACCACTGTTTTATTGCCGTTTTCGTTGCTACCAGTCAAGCCATTCTCAAGCACTTTATTGAGCATGGCCGCAACGTCAATCGCAATTGCATACCGTAGTTGAATCGTTTGCACATCAGTTGATGCAGGCGCATCAATGGTTTCAATCAACTCGCCAATCCGCTGGATATTACTCGCGTAATCAGTAATGACGATCGTGTTATTACCCGGGTAGGCGTTAATCGTATTGTTCGCAGAAACCAAAGGTCGTAGCACGGGCAGCAAATTGTTGGCAGACTCATAGTTCAGCTTAAATACGCGGGTAATAATTTGATCACCGCCCTGCTTACTTTTGCCAGTCACCACTGAATTACTAATTAACTTAGCATCAGCCTCAGGCACCACCCGATAAATACCATTGACATCTACCAAAGCAAATCCTGAGGTACGCAAGGCGGTAGAAAAAGCATCTATCGCTTTGGCTTTCGTGAGCGGCTTATTACTAATTAGATTGATCGTGCCCTTTACTTTGGGATCAACCAAAATCGTTTGGCCAGTTGCCTTGGCTAAAACGCTAGCAACAGATTCAATATCCGCATTCGAAAATGACAGCGTTACAGAAGCGCTATCCGGGATTGCGGAATTTAGCTGACTAGGCTGATTCATATTCTGAGCAAAGGCTATCGGCAGAATGACACTTTCACCTAGGACGCAAACGATCACCAGCCGTGCAAGCTGCCTTTGAAAACTACCTAATATTCGACCTAAACCTGTTTGCATACTTTTCTTTGTTCGTTACGACTTAAAACTTGAGGCGATAGCTATCGCCCTCTTTTTTACCCAATAAAGCTAACAGACCCATCAATGATTCTTGTGCTTCTGGAGAGGCCGAAGCTTCCCCCATAAAATGAAAGCCTGATTTAGTATCGCCCTGACCCATTAATAAAAGGGGTCCACTGGTGGTGGATAAACTCCAATTAAGACCATCGTCACCAATATTGGCCAAAATCTCATAAGCCCCCAGCGGCTTGATAGGGCTAATTTGGCTACTTAAGCTACTGATGATAATTCTAATTACTCCCGAACGAGCATTCTTGAGGCTTTCAGAGGTAGACATCATGCCTCCCAAAGCCAGATCCGTCCAACGGACACCCAATTGCCCCCTGGGCCTTAAAGTACTCCAGGGATTGCCGAGCCCCTCAAGGACGTTGGCTGGTAATTTGACTTCGTTGCCAGCAATGTGGGTTTTCTTGAGCCCCCAGCGAATGAATTGGGGTTTATCGAGCGCCACAAACTGAATTTCAGTACTACACGATAGCGTGGATAGACTGCATGTACTGGTCCAATGAAAACGTTCAGTGACTGCGTGAGGATCTCGACACCCTCCTTCGCTCGCATTGGTCTCTGAAAACGCCAATGCAGCACTTCCATCCCAAATCGTACCTGCGGGTTGTTGCAGCATCACCCTGCATCCTGTTTGGGAAGTCAAAATACCACCCACCAAACTTGCAGGCATCTGCCAAATGACAGTCCATAAGCTGACTAACACTAAGGCAAGCCAAAATAACTTGGGTAATTTTGGATGACTCAGATCTAGTGTGAGCTTCATTGTGCCACCTCAGGCTCAACTGTATTTGTTGCATTGCTGCCATATTGGCTGAACATACCGCTGACACTCACCATACCTGCGCCGCCATTTGCAAGCACGCTCAGCTGTATCGGATACAAGCGCCAAGTTGTCCGAAGTTCTTCTAAAGCATCTAAGAATACGGAGAACATCACCTCGCTCGCCTGAAACTCGATACGCGGTGGATTATCGGTGCTCAAGCGAAACACACTCGGCTTTAAACCTCGCGCAGTGAAGACATTCAAAATTTTCTGTAGCTCTTGCTCATCTAATGGGGAGACGATTGAAGACATGGTATTTGAACTCACTGCATTAGCACTTGCTGCGGTAGTTTTCGACATCCGAATCAAGCTTTGTAATTGCGACCATTGCGCAGGCCGCATCTCCAATTGATCCTGGACTTTGCGACTATAAGGAGCTAGCAGCAGCTGATATAGCAAGCCCAAAATAATAAGAATGCCAATCAGGAGGACTATTTTCCGTTGTCTAAAAATGATCCGCTGTAAGACTTGCAAAGTCTGTTTTGCATCAAAGCCCCTGTTGGCTTTCCATGCAGCGTTACTCAATTGGTCATCCTGATGTAGTGTTTTATCAACAGCAGCATTGCTCCACCATTGACTCAGAAGATTTGGCAAATGACGCAAATCTTGTACTGAATAATCTTTGGTGAGCAATGCCTTTGCTTTGCCAGCAACTGCATTGAGTTTTTCCATCAAGCTATTCGAGCGCTGGTTCATCAATTGCTCCCCAGTCCCGCATAGGGCTCAAGACGATAGCGGTTTGGCGCCAAAAATTGCACTGCCATCCCCAGCAATCTCGCGCGCTGAAGAACCTCACTAGGTGGCACTGTCAATGCGCCTGGTTTAAATTCAAAGGTAATCGCATAGCCATCGTAATCCAGCTTTTGTAATGCTTCAGCACCAAAAGCCACTTTGAATTGTTGTAACTTAGTAGCCATTGCACCAAAGTCAGCGTCCACCACAATGCCATGGTGGCGTTGCTCTAATGTCACTTGTTTGACAAATGCATTTAAAACGGCGGGTGCGCTATCACTAGACTTACCTTGATTGAGGGCGGCAATTGCGGCAGGGCTTAAGTTTTGTACAGCAAGCAACTCCAGTCGCTTAGACCAGCGCCAATCATCCAAAACCGTCCACGATAAATACACACCGAAGCCCAACACTAAACTGATCGCGCAGTAGCGCAACCAATGAGTGGGCTGTCGCCATACCAAGGGGTCGGTCCAAGTTAAGCCGGAAGTATTGTCTGAGGGCTTGAGCGCCTTACTCGAAAATAAACGCGTCAAAGCAGATAAACCGCTATTACCTCCCACGCCAAATGACTTGGAATCACGTCTAAAACTTGCAGGTAATAAATTTAAGGCAAAGTTAGCGGATCGACTATTGCTATTTGCCTGTAAATAGGCCTGAGCCGCAGCTGCCAACCAGTCCCAAGAAATGACTTTTAAGGTAGCGCCAGTGAGAGCCTGAGGTAAATTCAATTCACTCTCTTTTGACCCTGGCGCTTGATGCTCAATCCACGACACACCGAGTTGCATGCCGGTACGCTGGGTAAAAATGATATTTTGCTCTACACGCTGATAGGCGACTTCAGGTCGAGCGCCTTCAGTGGGCAGACTCAAGAGCAAACACTCTGGTATCAAGCGCACGCGGGGAGCGAGCAAATGCTCTAATTGTTGATTGAGCCAAGCAAACCACGCTCGATCCATCAAAGCCAACGTTCTTTGCAAGACTGGATTGCCAGGAATGGGAGGCAAGGCTTGAGCGGCAATCGACTCAACGCCAGCAAGTACAAAATCTTCAATCAGATTTGGCAAAATTTGCTGTAACTTTTTTGCATTAGCCAAAGGCACTTTTGCTTCAATCAAGCGCACGTCTATCGTCGGGAGTAATACCAATGCTTCATCGGCATAGGGCATCGACTCTGTGCTGCCCATACCGGTAATAGACTGAGCGCCTTCATCTTCTAATAGGCACCACTCAAACTGCTCTGCGCAAGACGCATCTTGCCCATCACTGGGAGAAGCAGTAACAGGGGCAGCAAACGGCTTCAGAGGGCAGCGGATGATGAGCAAGCTCACATTAATCTTTCAAAACGCCATCTTTGATGACTCTTGTTATCCAATATTCCATTAATCAGCAGCCATTTTTCCAGTTTTGCTCCAGATAACCTGCGTTAAATTACCGTTGGGCAAAGGCGTTGGAGAGCGCTGAATCAATGCTGAACTCATAAATATACCCCTTCCCAGGTGAATTTCTGTACGACCCACCCAATACTGAGACTTCACATCCACCAAAGCGGGGTCAATCGCCAAGCCGGCCCCAGAACCTACCTTATTGATTAGGGAAGTGACCTCATCCAGCGTCTTCAAAGGCGCCATTGCTCTTTGCTGGACGAAGCTATTAGCAGCACCCCTTGAAAGCCCATTAATTGCTGCCATCAACACTTCGGGAGATGCAGTATTAACGTTAACTGTCGTTAAATTCGGCAAAACCACTACAAAAGGTCTTAATTGTTGCAAAATTGCTAAATTGTAGTTTGGCAGTCTTAATAAGCCATCCACATCATCAATCGGCATATCACTCTGCAAGACTGCTTGCGCAGTCTGTTGTGCAAGTCCCCGGTCTAAACCCAGGGCATCTAAGAGTCGCCCAAATTCCTGAACGCCAGCCGAATTCACAGCCTGAAAATTGCGATCCCATAAATTGGTCAAATTGAATAAGCCTTGAGCATCACTGAGCTGACCATTAAAGGTCACGGTAGCGATCTCATCTGGAATATCCGTATTTTTTAAGAAATCAGCCACCTTGCCATCAGCCAAAGGCAAAGCCCAGGCCTCGCCCAAATGATCATATTGACTGGTACGCTGATCCTCAACCAAGACCAAGCGCCCGAAATCAATTGCAGTACGTTGCAACCACTGCGCTTGTACGCGATCACGAGCATTTTCTAAAGAGCGTATCTGCACTTGCTGACGCCACATCAACCCTGTAATGAGCACAGCAGCAACACCCACCACAATTAAGGCTGTGATGGTTGCTGATCCAGTTTCTGACTTAGTTTCCAACTTCGTTTCTAACTTCGTCTCTAACTTCGTGACTGGCTCCCTCAGGTTCAATATTCTCAATCGCGACCACATTACAAAGCGCCTCCCATCAAACAAGAGCGGGTAATGGGCAAAGCAATGTCTTTTAACCACCACTGCATTACTAAACCCTGTTGATCTGGAGTAATCAAACTGATAGTGGGGTTTGGGGTTGCATTCGTAGCAGTCGAATTCGCACTTGCCGGTGGAGTGCCGGTACCCGTTGCGCTTACTCCGCTTCCGCCTGCACCGCTCACTAGAGAACTCTGCACTACAAATAATTGCCGCACAATACTGGGTGCTTGCCAACTGACCAATAGGTCATTGGAAACCAAGTCTGGATCACGAGCAATATTTTTCCACAAGGTCAGGGCATCTGTCCTGCGCAAGAGCGGTTGACTAGTCCAGCGCTGTAAGCCGTTAGATCCGATGCCATAACCCACTAGCAACCAAGCATCTTGTGTATCAGCCCGATAGTGACGTAGCCACCAAATATTTTTAGCGCCTGCAGCAATGGAAGGGAGGGTGCTGCTAGTGAGGCTATTACTCATATTGGTTGTAGAGGAGCTCACAACGCCATTGGCCATATTGAGCTCATCGCGGCGTACGATTTCTTGGCAATCTCGATCGAACTGGCGAACCAATTGCATGTAAGAAAAATCTTCGTTTGAGCGACGCTCTATCACCTCTCGCCCACGAATCATGGCATCCATTCCACGCCATGCCAACAGCCCAACAATAGCCATAATAGCCATAGCCACAATGACTTCTAGTAAGGCAAAACCTTGATCGCGTGGTTGATTTTCAATTTGCTTCACATCACACCACTGGCTGGATTGGGGATAACAGTGGTCAGCCATGCCAGGCGTGGACCTGCTGCTACCGAGGCGCTTTCAGGGTTAGCGGCATATACCGTCATCTCCACTCTACGAAAGCTTGGGTTCGGTGTACTCATAATTTTGCGCTGACAAACAAAGACGTAATTCGCTTGTGGACAATTAAATGTTGTCGTTCCCACCTCCGGAAAGGCTCGACTCATGCGCAAATCCATCAAGGCATTATCTGCACTCCACAACGCTAGGGTGCGTTGAGATACTGCTAATTGGGTATCAGCGCCATTGGCAATCGCACGCAAACCGGCTATCAGAGCAATACTGAGGACCGCCAAACCAACGAGCACCTCAATTAAAGCGAAGCCCTCTGTATGTGAGTGACGCAGTAATCGCTTCACTGCACACCTCCTGTCCAACTAAAACGACCATTAGTGGATCGGGACAAGATGGCTTTGCGTTGCTCTTGCGCAATCGGAACTTGCATTGCCTGGGCAATCGTTTCGCCGCCCAAAGTAAATTGCACTGGCTCAATCACGACCGGCTTATGCCATAACTGTGGACGATACACATCGGGCATCAAGCCACTTGAATTGGCTCCAGGGTTTGCTGTGGAGCCTGCGGCATTGATCAGCGCGCTGACAGGGGCATTGTTCAGGGCAGGAGCAAAGCGCCATCCCACCTCATCTACTTGCACCAACATGGTTGTTCCTGAAAGGTTGCTTTCTTCCTGCGCCATATTGAGTGAACTGACGAGTTGATCGAGATTGTCTCGCCAATATCGATCATCATGATTGGGAATAGCCAGTATTGCGACCGCCATCATGATGGCCAAAATCGTAATGGCCACCAACATCTCTACTAAAGTAAAGCCACCTTCAGCAGGATTGCGTAAATGCGCTGTTGTGAATTGGCGAGATAGCAATTAATTGCTGGGTTGCCAGTTGCCAATATCGGTATCGAGCGCGGTACCACCGGGCTTACCATCAGCACCAAAACTATAGACGTCAATTTCGCCATGAGTACCCGGGTTACTGTATTGATAGGCGTTACCCCAAGGGTCTTTTGGCAATGATTCTAAGTAACCACCCACCTTCCAGTTTTGTGGAACGGGTTCAGAAACCGGTTTCTCTACCAGGGCTTTGAGACCTTGTTCTGTCGTTGGGTAACGGCCAATATCTAGGCGATACAATTTGAGTGCCTGAACAATGGTGCCGACGTCTTGCTTAGCCGCAGTGGCACGTGCCTCATCAGGACGCCCCATAATTTTGGGAACAATCATGGTTGCCAAAATACCGATAATGGCGATCACGACCATAATCTCGATCAGCGTGAATCCTGCATCACGTCTTTTACGATTGAGCGTTTGTGCCAATACCGAATGAGCCAAAACAGGGGTGTTTTGTGATGATTTATGACTAAACAGACGATGTTTGCAGAAAGACATAAATGTGGCACTTTCAATGATTTAAACTAAATCAAATTTTATAGGTATTTTGACACTTTGAGCGAATTTATCAAACGAATACAGGATAGGCTCAGGAGCTCCAAACAAGCTCTCAAGCAAAGCTCCTTGACGCGTTCAAATACCGATCTAAACTCGTTATCCAGCCATGGCAAACAGGAGCGCATTCAGAGAGCTCTGAGCATGCCATTGAGTTGGCTAACGCCTTCTTCGGCCAGCAAGGGAATGACTTATGGATTGATGCTAGCTTGTGCGCTCTCAGCGACATTCTGGCTCATGAAGATTGCCCAAATTCCGGGAACTCCAAGTCAGCCAGTCAATGGGATTTCCAAAGGAATGACTTTGTATTCCAATCAGGATGCCAATACTGCTTACGCTCTTTTTGGTAGTAAGCCATTGGCCACAGAAAACATCTATTTGCGGGGTGTTGTCATCACCTCAAAAAATCCTGATGGCAGTCCAGATGGAGCAGTTAATGGATTTGCTATTTTTGAAATTGATGGCAAACCAACTAACGCGATTAGCGTTGGCGAAACCATTGGCAAAGGCTTAAGCCTACAAAGTATTGGTGATGAGTCTGCCACCCTACTCTATCAAGGACAGAAGCTCAGCTTCAAGCTCAATAAAACCAATAAAGATAAGAGCGATAAAGCTAGCGGCTCCAATAAGAAATAAGCAATTAAATTAATATGAGACCGAACTTACTTCCTCGGCTTCATAAAGCAATTCCAGTCATTACCTCTGCTGCGATCGCCATGCAGACTGGCGTCGTCTTAGCCACTGAGTCTGATGATGTGTTTCAGATGATTAAACCTGAAACCAGAAACCAACTATGGATCAACCCAGGCATGGCCTCTTATCACTTTCAGCAAGACAAGAACTTTAATGGCGACAATTGGGGCGCTGGTTTGGAGTATCGATTCAATACCGTTGCATCATTAACAGCCGGGCGTTTTTATAACAGTGATCGCGCTTACTCAAACTACGCTGGCATTTATTACCAACCCATTGCTATTGGCCCCATCAAAATTGGCGCTGTATTTGGTGGCTTTAATGGCTACCCACAAACCAATAATGGCGGATGGTTTGCAGCAGCACTGCCAGCACTTACTTGGGAAGGTG
Organism: Polynucleobacter sp. Tro8-14-1; assembly: GCF_018881655.1. Taxonomy (GTDB): domain Bacteria; phylum Pseudomonadota; class Gammaproteobacteria; order Burkholderiales; family Burkholderiaceae; genus Polynucleobacter. Next base: position 12,765 of record NZ_JACVPX010000007.1, on the reverse strand, counting down.
ATTGGGTGGGGGCAAACGTCTTTGTCATTCCAACGATTGGGGATCGAGTGCATGGGGCTATCTCATTGCAGCTTAAACTGAAAGTATGGGAATAACACTCCATCCCAGAGAGGCTAATAAGAGTCACTTTCTTTTGAGGCTCTTAGAATTTCCCCTACTCATTGCATTGATACTGAGCATTGCGCTTCATTTAGTAGCCTGGAAAATGCTTCCGGATTATGAACCTTTACCCACCGGCAAGAGTCGGGGATGGCTAAAGATCTTCTTAGTCAATTCAAGCGATAGCTCAACACAAGAATTGGCGCTAGACCGAATTCAAACGCAAAGCACGGAACCTAAAAATCCCTCTCCCTCTAAGTCCCTAAACTCCGAAGCCAAACCGGAAACAAACTCTAATGTCACAGAAGTGCCTTTTTTTATGCGGCCTAATCCCGGTCAAAATCTATTGGGCCCTTCGCTCAATAAAGCAATGCCAAGTCCCAATACTCAAGAAGAATCCCACACTAAAGATCGGCGCTGGGAAACTCAGGTTCGCATTCAAAGTCAGCAACGCCAATTTCAGTTGAATCAAGCCATCGCCGCTTTTGAAGCCCAACAAGCGCAAAGAGGAAGGCCATATTTCTGTGAGATCAGTCTGAACGAAGATTTCTCTGCCGCCCACCTATCCTGCGAACCAGCCGCAGTTCAACAAGAACTAAGGGGAATACTTTCTGGGACGCCTTTTCGCTGGCAGGACAATAAAAATGGGTTGTCTAATATTCGCATATTAGGACAACCCATACATTCAAACTAAGCTGAGAAGCCAAGTAAAGAGCTCCTCAAGTAATGCTCATTACTGCGCAGTTCCATTCACTACACTTGGCTTACTCTGGAATACACTTTGAGAAGGGACTGGCTGCTGTGCTACAGCAGGATCAATCAAACTAGTGCCAGGCAAGGTCAAGCCACTAGCAGCAGATAAATCTAACCCGCTGCACTGCGCAATTGGCAGCGTGGTGAAATATACGCCGCGTTGCAGCCACTTAACGTAGTAGCTAGTTGATGTAGCTGAGCCATCAGAGTTTGTTTTATTCACTGTTCCAGTGGCATCTTGCGCAAATGGAATGTTTACATCACTCACCCATTGATTGCTGGAATTACAAGCTGCTTGCGCGCCAGAGCTATCAATGCAATGTCCTGGAACCCATAAATTGCCAGGCTGAGGGGATTGAAAACTAATAGTACTGCCAACATAAGAAGCTGTATTGCCAGGCAAAGCAGGCACTGTATAGCTCAAATTAATTGGTGGATCAAAGGTTGGTGAATTACCACTAGGACCAGTTAAATATGCATAGCTATCCCATTGACCACCAGACTGCCATGTGTAATAAGTAGTCGACCCGCTCGCCGGGCTAGTAATCAGGTTAGAGCAATAAGCCGCTCCTGCTGATCCACCATTTGCTGTACAAGCCATGGCTGATAAATTATCAGCGGTATACAAATTGTAGTAATGAGATTGCTGATTTGGATTCAAGGTACTTGAAGACCAATCAATCGCATGACCGCTAATTGTTGGCGTGCCAGTTGACGGATCCCATCCAATATTTTGCTTACTCGCACTTGGACTACCATTAAAGGTGTTCACATCGGTCAAAGTCGTTGTCCATGCTGGGCAGGTTCCGCCAACGCAATATAGAGTTTGCGCTGCCAATTCAGAAGGTTTGATATTGAGCTGAGACTGCTTTATAACTGGTGCAGTTGCTGGTGTGTAGGTACTGTAAGCACATGAGCCGCCACTGCAATTCCATTGCGACATTTGGAAGTTGTAATTGGTATTTGCACCATTGATCCAACCACCACCACCCCGAATTTTGTAAGTGCTGCCAGTCAAGTCAGAAAAGCTCACTTCGGTAGAGGGAAAGTTTGTAATTGAGCCGTTGTTATTCCAGTCAGCAAATCCTGTGAAAATAAATTTGCTCGTGCTTTTCGACCAAGTACCGATAAGCCCAATATTATTACTATAACTTAAAGACTGGCATGCACTTAAGTTACAAATCTGTTTAACGATCGCAATATTTCCATAAACACCATTAACCTGGTCGCCCCAGAATCCGAAATTAATACCCAAGCCATCCAGTTGATCAAAATTACCCACATTGGTTGTGACTTTTCTTAAGGTGCCCGGCATCTTATGAACGGTGTATGCAGTTCCATCTGGGCCATCTACAGTTGTTGCATTGAGCTGAGCCGGCGTATCTTGAGACCAGAAATTCAAGCCATCATAGTTTGCTTCACCAATCTGGTTAGTTGAGCCATGCTCACTAATAAAAAATCCTGGGTTTGTGTAAGCAAGCTTAGCGCCAGTGTTTTGGTCGTATAAATAATTTTGCCATGTTGAGTACTGCACATTGGGATTACTTAAGCTTGGGTCATAGCAAGACTGTGTACCTGACTGCGTATCGTTCCAAAGGTAAATACCATTACCAAAGCGAAATCTACCACTCACTTTTGGACTATTACTCGTATCGTCAATGATGCCGTAGCCAGTAGTGGGAGACGTATAAACCACAGTACCCGCCTGATGATTGCCGCCATTTATCTGATAAGTGGTGATACCTGTGGTGTCTACTGAAACATATCCAGAACCGTCATCACAGCTACCAGCCGCTGAAGAGGCGAGAGAACTGCAAAACTTCATTGTCCACTTACCATAAGGAGCGTATACCGCTGCGCCACCCCAAACAGTGCCATGAATCTGAATATTCTTTTTACGGCCATCACCATCTTTTTGAATAAAAAGACTGCCGATAACATCAATTGATGAGTCGGCATTTTGAGTTACTGTCAACACTGCATTAACCCATGATGGATCCGAGCCGACTGAACCCCCTGAAGTGGTGCTAGTACTGGTGTCATTACAGAGATTCTGGTCAATTAAAGCAGCATACTGACCAGCCCCTACGTGTTGCTCAGGTGCCATGAGATTAATCATGCAGCTAATATTGCCGGCACCGCTAAATGTACCGCTAGTAGGATCCTTCGCATACGACGTTTGCTGATTCGTCATGTAGGCCGAATTTGCGGGAGGTGTTGGGTAGCTAGCAGCGGAGGAAGCATTGATTCCGCAGCAGACAAGAGCGCCAATTAAAAGAGATTGAATCGATTTATTCATTTCACAAAATCCCGTTAAGAAGAGTAAGCATTATTTTTGGGGAGGAACCGCTGAGATAGCAGTAGGTAATGTGTAGTTAGATGTTGCTGCTCCACTTGGCGTAGTAGATGCACTGCTACTACCTCCACCGCCACCACCGCAGGCTGATAAACCTAGTGCCACCAACCCCACTAGCAAGAAGCTACGGAAGATGTTGATATTGGAATTTCGATTAGACATAGTCTTTTTCTCTTTCTTTTTCTCTTTTTAAGCGAAATGAGGAACAGGGTCATAAAAATGACATTCTTCAGTAATATACCAAAATTTATAACTAATTAATCGTAAGAAATATGAAAAGAAGCCCCAAAAAGGTGATGGCGGCACAAATTAACGCTTAGATCAGGGTAATCATGCGTGTTTGGAGTTATTGAGCCAGCAAATGGCCGTGCAAAAACATATAAAAATGAGGAATTCCTAAAAGCACAAGCGCATTTAAATGCCCCTACCTTGAGCTAATAAGCGCTTGCCCTACTATTTAAGGATCCGCAAAAAACTTAACAGATGCCAAATAACGACCAAAACCCCAATGACAGCTAAAATGAGTGGGCTCAATTCCAGTCTAAATAGGCGTACTCTTTTGTTCACATATTCAATAGACAGCATGCCAACCCCCTTTAGTAATGACCCAAAGAATTAGGGTAAACCAAGCTAAAGATCTCGTTATCAGGTAATTACGCATTGATTTGACGGAATTGGATGATTGGCACAAGACAATTCGAGAATAGCCAACCCACCTAATGAATCGAAACCCTTTCCCACCGTTCATTTAGCCCTAGCAGGAAGCCAGGATGTCTACTGAGTTTCATTTTCAACAAATGATTTTGGAACTTATAATCAACTCATGATTGGTCTACTGTCCGCCTTTTTTGCATCCTTTATTGCAACTTTGCTCATTATTCGTTTTGAGCATCTACATAGCCATATCTCTGCAGACTCTGATTTATCGGGCCCCCAAAAGTTCCATAAGAAAGCCGTACCAAGAATTGGGGGCATTGGTATTGCCCTAGGCATCTTGATTGCCATACTTCTGAAGCTTCAAGCACAACCTACTTCCGTCATTGAATCAACCATTCTCATTTGCGCTATTCCAGTCTTTGCCATCGGACTAACAGAAGATCTCACCAAAAAAATTAGTGTGCGTATGAGGCTTTTGTTCGTGGCTATTGGTGCACTTTTAGCAATCAATCTTTTAAACATTCAGATCGCCAAGCTTGATATACCTGGGGTTGATTACCTCTTAGGATTTTCGCCAATTGCAATTGTATTTACTGTATTTGCTGTAACTGGACTATCAAATGCCTACAACATCATTGATGGCTTCAACGGTCTTTCCAGCATGGTGGGGATGATTACCCTTATGGCACTTGGATACATGGGCTACGTACTTGCTGATCCAATATTGATTTCCTTAAGCTTTATTATGGTGGCCGCCATACTTGGCTTCTTTGTTTGGAATTACCCCAGAGGACTTATCTTTCTCGGTGATGGTGGCGCTTATTTGATAGGTTTTTGGATTGCCATTATTAGCATCATGCTGGTATCGAGACATAGCAACGTATCCCCATGGTTTGCCTTGCTAGTGAACGGCTATCCAATCCTAGAAACCCTATTTACGATCTATCGCAGGAAAATTCACCAAGGTAAGAGCCCTGGTCAGCCCGATGGCATTCACTTTCATTCATTAATTTTTAGACGCGTCCTGAGTTCAGGAAAAAGTGGCGCAAAACAAGACGATTGGTTTACAGCAAACGCCAGAACATCACCTTACCTTTGGATGCTAACCAGTCTAGCCATTATTCCGGCAATTCTTTGGTGGCAATCAACCCCTATTTTGATGGGATTTTTTACCGTTTATATATTCAGCTATGTATGGCTCTATAAAAGAATTGTGTGCTTCAAAACTCCGACCTGGATGCATTCAATTAATTAGTTTTATGTCGTCTATTCTGACTCATGGATATCCAATTAAAAGCCCTGTTTTTAGTATGAAAAGATCCAGGAATAGAGACCTCTTAATGCTTTTGAAATAGGATAAAGGCTATGCACAACATGCCAATTTCTAAGCTCGAATTTCCAGAAGCACTTGAGCTAGCAGAGACCGCATCAATTTTTCAGGATTTAGAATTTGTCATCAAATCAACCAGAGCCTTATCTTCAATGCTAAATGAGGGAAGTAAGGATGAAGTGGTCTTGAGAGGACTATTCACTGCCGCACTTGTAATCTATATCCGCTGCTTTACTTCTGGCAAGAGAATCTCTTTAACAAGCGACATTTACAAGTCACTTCCTGGTGAGCCGATAATTTGCCACCAGCAATACAAAGATACTAGAGATAAACACATTGCACACTCTGTAAATGCTTGCGAAGAGATGATAATTGGAGCCACTCTATCCCCCGAAAACTCCCCCAACCGTGAAGTAACTGGATTGGCATACTTAACAAGCTCACTTACAGCCTATGATATAAATGGGATTGAGCAGTTAGGGCGACTAGCTGAATTTGCCCAACAATATATTGTTGAAAAACAAAAGGTTCTTGGTGAGCAAGTTTTCTCTATTGCAAAAAATATAGATATAGAGACACTGTATAAAGGCAATAAACTCAGAATTACTCCCAAGGGAGGGCCGGCTAGCTGCAACCCCAAGAAATACTTGATACATGGTGTTAGCAGGCTTATCGCCTTCTACGCTATATACCATATAGAGCCATGGCAAAGTGATATTTCCGAGAATTTGCTTTAGAGCGCCCAGAGTCGAGAAATGATTTGGGTCCATTTTGCGATTTCAGAACAAAAAATGGACTTCAATAATCATTTTTGCATTTTAAAAAAATCGAAAATTTTTGAATATATTTTCTGAATTCAGAAGTCAATTGAGATCGCGTCAATTTTTAAAGAGAGTGTGGACACGCTCTCTTTGCTTTTTGAAAGGCTTTATGAACTCAATCAAACATGGTGTGGACACACATTATTAAAGCTCAGCATGGAAACTTTTAACATTGAATTTGCACGTTAACATTGTCACTGTTAATGCCGAGAAATGATGTTATCCGTTTTTTATAATGCACTCACCGCCAACAGTGCCCCATCAGCGCTTAGCAATGCGGTGATTAACTGCCGTTTCTCCGCAATATATGCGGAGAATAATTTCACTAGTTGGATTAACTCTCATGCCTTCTTGTTTTAGACAATGCAATATCCTGGAGGCGACGTCCCAGCACAGGCAAATCAAGTTACTTAATAAGCTACTGGATGGGTTTGATGGGAAGCTTACTAGCAGCAAATGGGCTCTGATTGCCAAGTGCTCACCGGATACTGCATTACGAGATATCACTGATTTAGTAGAACGTGGTGCTTTAGTGAAATCGGATGCTGGGGGCCGTAGTACTAGCTATGAGTTGCAGGGCCCAATTAACAACACTTAACAGCACTTAGGCTCATTGCCTAGGTTAAGAAAAAATGTAGGCGAATGATTATTCTGCTAAGAATTTAAAAGGCATACCTATGCAACTATTACGCACTTCGATCTGGGCTCTTGGGATAGTTTTGCTGATCTTAATCGGACTCTATGTTTATTCACTCAACTTTAATGGGCCGGAGTGGTTGAAAGACATCTCACTAAACGTTGGAACTGAGGTACTGGGCATCCTATTGACTGTATGGCTTATTGATAGCGTATTTAAACGCAATGAATTGAATGAGAGCGAGCGCATTACAAATATTGCCATTTCTCAGTTACGCCTGCCACTGCGAAAACATATATCCATGTTACTTGGGATGTACAAGGGCGCACTATTGTCTCCACCCGCAAACCCACCCCTAACTTTAAGGGACTTATTTGGGCCAAACTATATAGCCGAGTTGACTTTCTTTGATTTTTCTAAACCAGCACCCATTTTAAATATTCAACCAATTGATTGGTTTAATTATCTTCATAATGAGGTCGAGCAATTTAAATCCTCGCTATCGCTCACCATTGAAAAATATGCAGCCTTTCTTGATTCAGAGACTGTAGAGTTACTAGAATCATTAATGGCATCGAGCTTGCTTGGCCCTCTATCTCAAGCTCGAGCCGTCCCACCCATAGATAGACAACAAAACTTCAATAGACAATACAATTTGCTTTCAGGGAATAATATTTCTGAGTTGATAAATCAACATACCGATCTGATTGAAAAAATCGTTGAACTTTCTAATCAAAAGTTACCTGATGATAAAAAGATCTGCTTAAGCGCCGAGGATTGGCGCAATGATGTAGCCCCACAATTTGGCTCAGCTAGACTATAAGATGGGCCTATGAAGGATCTTGCATGGGAAATTATTCCGATAATTTCATTGGAGATACCCATCGTAAGTTTGCGCCACCCCCATACCCTTTTTAATCAAAAGCCATTTTTGCGAAAGTTGATTTAATTCGCCTTAATTTAGCGGTAGAGCTCAGTCTTCTATCGTATAACCAAGTATTTTCTTGAGATCCCCTTTTAAACTACACATGAACTAGGGTATCCATTTAGAATCCAACCTCTTTTGTATCAGACGTAACAATTTCCCAGAATATTATAAGTACCCCTCAGGCAAAAGAATTCAGATGAGCGCAACGCAAAGGGGATCGCATCTCCACTCATTAATTGGGCGCATTCTTTGCTCGGGAAATATCAAACAAAAGATCGCTTAAAATTTCCGAAAATGAATTGCCATCTACATTGACTTTTATCGTTGTTTGGCAAAATAAATATTGCAGCACAACCACGCAAAATGCTTCAATAGTCTCATCCCCAGCATATCCACATAACTCGATATTTTGAAAAATACGATCATGTGCATCAGGATGGGTATTTCTTAAACAAGCCGTTGAATCAACTTCTAGACTTTGAATTGCTAGCACCGCAGTTGCTACGCCAAGAGCGCGCTTTCTAAATCTTGAATCATTTTTCTTCAATCCATCCAGCAGCCATTCAGTAGCAAATTGATCAGCCTCACGTTCCTCTTGCTCCAAGAATGAGGTCCGAATCAGCGGGTGGCGCAGAACCACATGAGCAATCTCATGATGCATGATCCAACCAAGCGCAACAAGAAACAACTCAGTCGCGACTTGGGAATCGTCAAAACAACATGCATCTTGCATTGGGCGAGGACCCAACTCCGGCCACCGCTCAATCCCTGAGTCAAAAAGATTTCTCCTCGCCCATTGCAATAATTTAGAGGATGTTTTTAAGCGCTCATTCCCCAGGCAATTAAAATTTTCCGACCCACCCCTTTGGGATGCAGCATATTCCTGCGTAAGGACCCAGCAGTAATGAGAAAATGCCCATAAATACTCCAGCGAGGAAATTGGTAGCACAATTTCAGGATGTGCATCATCCTCATTAAATCTTACGCGAATCCCAAACTTCTTCTCATCCACAAAAACAAGATCAAACTGATAGTCATCGCGATGTTGAATACACTGGATTTCCTTTTCTGGTGCCACATTAAACAGTGCGCCTGCAATTTGGAACTCCAATAAGCAAATAGGGGATCTCATTTACTAACCCTGCGTTTTTAGCCGTTCATTCAGAAATCGTTATAGAAGTATGCATCAATTTTTTGGGGGCTCAAACAGCAAGGAAATAGAGGATCTAAAAATTAATAGGCAATGCTGCCCGCTCACCCCACTCATATAGATCCCTACCAAGAATGTCTTTAAGAAAAAAAATTGTGGTGTAGTACTTGATTGCCACTGGACTGGTGAAATTATTTTCCGCTGCGTAGTGCGCAGCCTTATCTCGAAGAAACTTGAAACCAAGTATGTCATTCGGAAACTCTGGCGCATCCCACTTAGAATACGGTCTATCAACTTCACCAATCATGGCGGGGACATACCAACTCCGTAACTTTATAAACGGATTGAGAAGAAGGATGCCGTCCTCTCGCATCAGCCAAACCCCCTCTTTAGCGAACACATCAACAATCCCTGGTGATTGTTCTTCGTAGGGCTTCCATGCAGAGGGAAGAATGGTGATTCCAATCCACTTCTCAAGCTGCTCAGCCTTGTATGCTTCAACTAAAGCCTTTCCGAAATACACTTGATGGCGGCCTGTTGAGTCAAATTGAACCTCAAACTCACCAAATGAAATTGCTCCGCGCGCAGGAATATGCGCCGCCAATAGGGCGGACAATACCATGCCACCGATAGCGTAGATATCAAGAAACGCCCACTTACCGTAGCCCTTGGACTCCTGATAAAAAATAAAAGTGTCAGAAAAATAAATGGTCTTAAATGAGCCATTGAGCTCCTCCCATCGTCCGAAGGTTTTCAGCGCATTATCGATAACTGCATATATTTCACTGACTCCTTTAGATTCAACCAGATCACTAAAACCAAGAATATCCAAAAATAACAAATATCTACCTTGCTGAGAATTATTTATCGAAGTCATATATCCAAATTCTAGAAGGTTGATGACGTATAAAATTCATCGTTTTTCTGCATTGTCAAGTTTGCGATGCACAAATGACAATACGGAAAAGATATCAATTGCATCCTGCTCTGGCATTGCCCACACGATTTTAGGTGCATGTGCAATCGGGTTGCGGATCGCAGACAAGACGCCAATCAGTAAATGCGCAATCCCCTTCTGTTCACTTATGTCAATTTCGGATCGAAGTGAGTTAAATGCAAGAATAGGCGCTCTGGTAGAAAAAGCTTGATTCACCAACTCAGCGCCATCAGTCTTTAAGCCAGATAACTGACGAATTCGCTCTGCAATACCCTTAACAGCCTCAAGTACGGCGTGGAAATAATTCTCCTCCAATAACTCAGACCGACAATACTTATACACCTCCTGGTGTGTGCCACGTGACTCTAAAAGTGATTGCAATCGGTTAGCACGCGCACGCGCTCCAGATAGAGTGGTTTCACGGCTTGTATGAACAACCCTACCATCATCTCTAACTGCATATCCAGCAAATGTTAATGCTACATTTAACCCATCTCGTCGCCATTCAAATAGTTCTGGTGTTGAAATATAACGCGCTGGCGCCATGGCACGGTTAATAAATAATATAAGGTGATTCCCAACTTGGTGCTTATTTTGCACATAAGCTAGAGCATTAAATAGACGCTTCCATTTGGTTAGACTCGAATCAGGATCTGCTACCTTAATCTCAGCAAGAATGTGACGAATTTCTTCACCCCTGAGTCCATTGCTAGTATCAGCTAAAACTTTACATGTTGCCTCTAATTGACTTGAATCGAAACAAGGTATATAAACCATGGTTACATAGTCATTGGTTTAATTTATACGCTTATTAAAGTCTTTCAACGATTGATTCGCCAGCTTAACTCAATTCCCTTCAATGATAGCTTCACATTGTTATCAATTGACGCCAAACTTCTCGCCCTTTAGACCATCAACCGCTTGAACATTTCAGCCAATATCGCGTGACGAATCGCCCTTAACACCTGACGCTCACTTGCAAGCGTCGTTGCTACCCACGGCTCATTAGGGTGTTCCAGGTCAAACCTATTAAATGAACTTTCAATTTCCTCAATCAGTTCATCTGCCGCCGGAAGCAACAACTCGAGCTGGCGATTAAGCTCTCGCTCAGCGGTTTGCCTACTCAAACCCAAAGCTATTCCAGCACCCAAAACGTCTTCCCGCGTAACCGCAGAGAAAGTTTTCGCATTACCAATTTGTAAAGCTAGCGCTGTATTTGGCCAAGTCGCTTTTTCATTAGCAAAAGTACGCGTGTCATAGACTGCTGTTGATAGAAGATCGTACGCTTTGGCAATATTAATGCCCGATGCATCCACCAAGAACGATAGGTTCTTTAAATGATTATCTCCATTGCCCACCAACAAATTAAACACCAACCAACGATAGATGGCCAATCGAGCAACGGCCTTGTTTCGACATTGGTTAATCGCCTGGGCAAGAGCATTTAAATTGGCACCATAGTATTTAAATTCACGTGATTTGTTTAGCAACTGACAGCTATCAATAATATGTAATCGCTTCGTTTGAATTGACGGCGAGATAACACGATCAAAGCGATCAATTACATAAACTGGCTGCGGAACATAAAGACGATACACATTAGGCACATCTAACCCAAGAGCCCGCGCTAATTTCATCGTGAAATACTCATTCATCACGGATGCTGAGTAAGCCGGATCTTGGTGATTAGGTTTTAAGATATGTGTTGAAGGCGTTCTCGCTAAAGGCTCAAACAATGCCTCGCCCTGAAGCACAACCAAGAGCTTATGCTGCGCCCCCGCCAAGGACATTTTCTTTGGGGAATTTTGTGAGATAGATGCATGCGGCAAATTAGTGATGCGATCACTTAGCTCTGGAAAACTTAATGGGACTAACCCTTGTTCTTGCGACGTCAATTCCCCTGGCATCGTTAAAACTAGTGAGCCAGCCGACTCACATCCAAAATACGCCAGTAGTCCAAAAGCATCTTCGCTTGGCAGTTTCGCCTCGCGAGCCAAAATGGTTCGCATATTTTCTTCGGGAAGCAGGTTATCAAAATACCACTGCACTGGTCTATTGGTAGCGCCATCCTGATGCAACAACCGCGTCCTTGATAAAGCTGGAGATAAATCAAATGTCTCAGGCGAATTTATCCAGTCTTGTTCATATTCAAAACTCCAAAGATTATTTTGCTCAGCAAGTTGCCCAACCCTCTGGTCATTAATAAATATATCCAGTACGCGCGCGCTCATACTGAACCCGCCTTTGGCACAGAAAACCGACGCTTGGGCGGCAGTGGCTTAACACCTTCCGCCTGCAATTTTTCAAAATTGGCCAATATGTCATCCGCTACATCTGCACTAAGTTCAATGCCAAGTTCTTGCAAGAGCTTAATTACGCGGCCAAATTGAACGGTTTCCTTGCCCCGCTCTACCTCACGCACAAAAACAGGCCCCAATCCAGCACTCCCAGCAACATCATCCAAGCGCAACTTTTGATGCTTACGAGTTGCCCTAATCAACAATCCTAGATCCTGAGGTTTGGTAATCTTGATTTTCACTGAGATTCCCTGATAAACGATGTTATGTCATCGATTATCTCATAATTTCACATCTAATATTAATAAAAGATGCATATGCATCGATATACTTAGAAATATAGCTGATATATAAATTATCGATGCTTAAGCATCGTTATAATAAATTTTCCAAATTAGCCGCCCATGTTTACTCATGCAGTCACTCAAACATGCTAGGGTTCAAGCTCACCAAACCAAAATAAAGAGGTCTACCATGGCGCTTAACTCCAATGAATCAATTGGTCTAATCAAAGCTGGTATTGAATCAGGCTCAATTAAATTACGAGGTTCTGCTGGTTGTGGAGACATTGAGGCCGCTAAAGAGGTGGCTTTGATTGACTCTGCATATTTAAAAAAACTTTACTCAGATCTAAAGCTGGACAATTAAAAAAACAGCTCTGAATCGCTACCACTATCTTAGACACTTCCCAACCTCGCTTGGTACTGCTCTTCAAATCTTACCGGAGAAAGTCCATTGTTGTAACTATGGCGTCTAACCGGGTTGTAAAACATTTCGATGTAATCAAAAATATCTTCTCT
>NZ_JACVPX010000006.1 GCF_018881655.1 Polynucleobacter sp. Tro8-14-1 | reverse complement strand
CAACCTTAAACGAGTGATGAACATCATGGGTAGCAGCAATCTAATGAAGGCGATGGCGACATAAGGCGAAAGCCTTACTCAATCCGTAATAAACAGGCCTGAGTAACGCCTCTACGAGGCGTTACTAAAAAATCACAAATTACCAAAACAGAATTGTTGGCTCAACCAGAAGCGTTTGATTTAAGGCCAAAACCCGTGTACACGCTTTAAATCTAAATCAATGGAAGTATTTTGGGTTTTTACACAGCCTCGACCCTAAGCAGACCTTGGTAAGCAATCACTGTTTACTGCAAACCGTTGTAAAGCAATAGTGAATTAAGAGTGGTGTACGAAGCCGAATTCTTACCAGCTGCAGGCAAAACCAAAGTATTTAAAGTGGTGACAGCTACCGCCCCAGCAATATCCATAGCAGACCCTTGGGCTTGAATAGCAGTTAAAGCAGTGGCTGCCGTTCCCAGGTCAGCTATTTTTTGAGTTACTGTTAAGTCTGTATTAAAACTTGTAACTAGAGTATTGAATGAACTATCGGGAATATAGCTGGCGCCATTGACCGTTCGTGTTGTGCCATCAATTGCCGACAGCAGCTTATTTACACCAGATCCGCCAGTCATGATTGCGGTTACCGCGTATGCGCCACCAGCATCACGAAATGCTTTAGCAGCCGTATCGTAGCCAGCAATATCCGTTTGAACCCAAGCATTTGAAGATGCAACTGAAGTTGCAAAGTTATTGACCCAGGTAATTTGCCCAGTAGTGCTGCTATAGACTGGAGAGTTAATGGCTAAGGTATCGATATTTTTAATATCAACAGAAAGCGTTAAATTGATGGCAGCTTGATCTAATAAGCCAGTTGCTACGGGATCAGCTAAAGCAAACGCTGTTCCTACAGCTTTAAATGCATTGACTACACCAAGCAAGTTGGTTAATGCTGGTACAACAGCTACTGAAGCTGGCGCCACAAAGGTAAATGCGGTTGGTGGCGCTGCAAATGCGAGAGCTGAAATTGTAAGTAGCGAGGCTACAAGGATTTTTTTCATTGGTACTTTCTTAAGGATTCAATATTTCTCTAGGGTCATTGGCCGTTTTAGCTTTACCACCTGATGTTGTTGGCGCAATTTCGACCGCCTTCTCCGGTAAACCGGGTGAGGTTTGTACTCTCCTGGCCATGATGCGCACTTCTTTATTGGCCTTGATGAGTTTTTCTTCAAGATCAACGGTTGATTCGCCCATCTCTTTTGCATCATCAAACTCAGCTTGCAAGTTAGCTAGCCGATCTTTAGATACTTGTAGATAAACTGATGGACTTGAAGTTCTAATGGCTTTTTCAATATCCTTGTTTTGCAGCATCATCACTACAGCCGCATTACCAAAACCCAAGGCTGCCATCCTCTGACTATTCTTTAATAAGACACAGTTGTCGTCCACATAAGTGCCGCCGCCTGCAAGCCCTAACCCCAAGATCGATCCGGATGCAGATACAGAGCCAAGACAGACATCGCTACCGGCAGCTGTTAAGCCCGGAGCATACATAGTAGGAACTGAGTAAACTTTTGCCGTGGTAGTTCCCGGATTATTGCTATTCACGTTGCCATACCCACCAGTCACATTAGTCGAATTTTGTTGGGTGCCAATATTGCTACCCAACAAATTAGATTGCCCGCCGCCAACTAAAGTATTGGTTGCGCCAGCTCCCGTAGAGTTGACGTCGTTGGATGTCTGGCCTGATGCCGATGTAATAAATAAGGCCAAAATAAGTAAAAAAAGTAAGCGGATAAATCTCTCCATTTTTTAAGCGCAACTTGCGCCCATAGAGCGGCCATCAACTGGACACTTTAATTAACATAACTAATAAGGATTGCATCTTGCCTGCTATAGCTGCAGCTAGGATGTTTAATAGAAGCCCACGAAGAATCGCTGGCTAATGAAGTGCATTAGCAGCAGTTATTTAATAAACTAGTTCTGGAGGGGTGAGACCTGCTCTAATTCGCTAGAGAGGACGACTGTTACGTAGGGTTAAGAAAATCAAGCGCCCTAACAGTTGTTAGCCTTGACCTAGCCACACCTTACTCTTTTAATGACCAAATAGATACAACCTATTTTGTTGAAGGTTATAAAGGGTCAATGAGTGCCTCAATGGCTGTTTTGAGATTTAAAGCTTGGCCGAAAGCCGACCATCAGCACTAAAAGAAAAGCCATCCCACAGGATGGCTTTGGTAACAATTTTGGCAGTAAACAAGACTACTACTTACTTCTTGGCAGTATTAATACCTAGTATTGAATAAGCTGGGCAGTTACCAATCATTCCTGTGATGAGGGGAATGACGCCAATCCAAGCCCATGGACCAGTAATACCAAAACCAGCCAAGCCCATCAGCGTGATGCCGACAGTCATTCGTAGAACGCGATCAGTATGTCCGATATTGCATTTCATAAGAAGCCTTTCGTTTTACTTGGCAGCTTTAGCTAGGCGCTGTCTTAATGCCTCATATAAGCATACGCCACTTGCAACAGATACATTCAAGCTGGATACAACCCCCTGCATAGGGATGCGGACTAACTCATCACAGGTTTCTTTTGTGAGGCGACGCATTCCCTCGCCTTCAGCGCCCATCACGATTCCAATAGGACCTGTGAGATCAATGTCATAGATCGATTTTGTGGCTTCGTCATCGGTACCAATCAACCAAACACCCGCTTCCTGCATTTCTTTCATACTACGTACGAGGTTAGTCACCGTAATGACTGGCATCACTTCTGATGCACCACTAGAGACCTTGCTAACGGTGGCATTAACCGATGCAGAGCGATCTTTAGGAACTACTACAGCATCTACGCCCGCACCATCAGCTACACGCAAGCAAGCACCAAAGTTATGGGGATCGGTAATGCCATCCAAAACCAGAAATAATGGCTTTTTATGAGCACTCTCAGCATCTTCAACAACTTCAGTAACAGTACGTGCCACAGTCATTTTTTCAGCCAAGGCAACAACACCTTGGTGGCGATCATGGCCTGTCAACTTATGTAGACGTTCTGCATCGGCTGCGTGCAAACGCTCGCCGAGAATTTCTTCTGCTTGCTTTAAAAAATCTCCCATGCGTCTATCGCGACGACCGGAGTCAAAGTACACAGACTTCAAGCTATCTGGGTCAACCCGTAAACGCGCTTGCACTGCATGAAAACCTACTAATATTTGCTTCATCTTTTTTTCTTGATCTTATTGTTCTAATTAATCTTTATTTGCGGCGCGCTTTAGTACTGCGAACAGGAGGCTTGCTACCTGCAGGCTTACCGACTGACCTACCTGGCTTGGCGGATTTAGCACTCTTACGGGTAGCCTTGCTCTTAGACTGGTTGGCACCTAGAGTGCCAGCAGATTTAGCTGCATTGACATTAATACCGCTCGGCTTTTGCGGGGTCTTATTATCGGAGCGGCCCCTTTGAGGAGCGGCCTTTTTATTGGGCCTGCCAGTATCCGTTGCCAATAGCAATTGACGGCGATTAGAGGAGCCGCCTGGCTCTGCGCCAACTGATTTGACGAGACTAAATTCAATCTTGCGCGCATCCAAGTCAACCCGACTGACCAATACATGTAAACGATCACCTAAGCGATAGCGAATACCGGTACGCTCTCCACGCAATTCTTGGCGTGCCTCGTCATATTGGAAGTAATCTCCACCAAGCTCAGTGACATGAATCATGCCTTCAACAAAAAGATTCTCTAGCTGAATAAACAGTCCAAAGTTCGCAACCCCAGTGACTGTACCGGCATACTCCTGACCCAGATGATCGCGCATGAAGTAACACTTGAGCCAAGCCTCTACATCGCGTGATGCCTCATCGGCACGACGCTCGTTTGATGAGCAATGAACGCCCAATTGACCCCAGATTGGCAATGCTGCATTTGCGCCCTTAGGTGGCTTAGCGCCTTTAGCGACTCCGGCCTTGGCATCGCTTTGGGATTTCTTGGCATTGACTGCATTCTCACGGCCTTTACCCTTACGCGGCAAAGTTAAATTGAGCGGCACCAAAGGTGGCAATACAGGTACATATGGTTTTTTCTGGAGGATCGACTTGATCACTCGATGCGTCAGCAAATCAGGATAACGGCGGATTGGGCTTGTGAAATGGGAATACGCTGGATAAGCCAAGCCAAAATGGCCTTCGTTATCCGGTTGATACATTGCCTGCTGCATGGAGCGCAACACCACTGACTGCAGCATATTGGCGTCAGGTCGCTCTTTAATTTCACGCATCAATTTTGCGTAATCACGTGGCTTCGGCTTTTCACCACCCCCTAATGACAGGCCTGAGGTTCTCAGGACTTGGCGCAATGTCACCAACTTCTCTTCTGATGGCTCGCCATGCACACGATAGAGGCTGAGGTGTTTATTCTTATCAATGAAATCGGCCGCACAAACGTTGGCAGTCAACATACACTCTTCAATCAAGCGATGCGCATCATTGCGAAGGCGTGGCTCAATACGAAGTATCTTGCCAAGCTCATTGCTAATAATTTGCGTCTCGGTTGTTTCAAACTCAATAGCTCCCCGCTTCTCACGGGCAGCCAACAGAATCTTATAAAGAGAATAAAGATTGCCGAGCAATGGGCGGAACTGCGCAAAGCGTGTTGCCTCTGGACCCTTGCTATTGGAGAGAATTTCCCAAACAGTATCGTAAGTAAAACGCTGCGCCGAATGCATTACTGCTGGATAAAACTGGTAAGCCAAAACTATACCGTTGTTATCCACAACAGAATCACACACCATGCACAGTCGGTCTACACCCGGATTGAGCGAGCAAAGACCATTTGAGATCTTCTCAGGCAGCATTGGGATAACGCGCCTTGGGAAGTAGACTGAGGTAGCTCGTAATAAGCCCTCGTCATCCAACGGCTGACCTGGCTTCACATAATGAGACACATCTGCAATCGCCACAATCAGGCGCCAAGCCTTAGTCTGGCCGTACATAACGGGCTCGCAGTAAACGGCATCGTCAAAGTCTCGTGCATCAGCTCCGTCAATAGTGACCAAAGGCACATCACGTAAATCAACACGGCCTTCTAGATCGGATTGCTGAACTGTATCTGGTAATGCTGCAGCCTCTTTCATGGCAGCAGCAGAAAATTCATGGGGTACACCGTACTTACGCACAGCGATTTCGATTTCCATACCGGGATCGTCAATTTCGCCCAATACTTCAACTACACGTCCAACTGCCTGACGATAACTATCTGGGTAATCAATAATTTCAACACTAACAACCTGACCTAACTTGGCCTGCCCCTGACCTTTTGGCGGGATCAAAATGTCATGACCAATACGCTTATCTTCCGGCGCAACAATCAAAACACCGTTTTCATTTAAGAGACGACCGATCACTACTTTATTGGCGTGCAGAACTACCTCGACAATTTGCCCTTCTGGGCGACCGCGTCGATCCGTTCCTAATACTCTGACATTGACTCTGTCGCCATGCATGACGCGTGACATTTCTCTTTCCGATAGAAAGATATCTTCACCACCATCATCGGGAATGACAAATCCAAATCCATCTCGGTGCCCTTGAACTGTTCCTAAGCGGTCAGCCTCACGTGGCAACAAGTCTTTTGCTTTACGCATTTAATTCCTTCGGCAATACATGCCCTGTCTATATATCTAGTGATATCTATTTTTGTTATGAATAAGGCTACTGTATCAAACCACCAAGTCTGAAGGGGAAAAGCCAAATAGGGGTAGAAATGACCTCAAAACGCCCATCCCCCTATAATAAGGGTATGCCCAGGTGGCGAAATTGGTAGACGCACCAGCTTCAGGTGCTGGCGATCGTAAGGTTGTGGGGGTTCGAGTCCCTTCCTGGGCACCAAATACACCTACAAAGTCCTATATGGGGCCTAAAGTACCCTTTTTCAATAGACTCAGATTCCAAGCGTCCAAAGAAAAACCGCCCGAAGGCGGCTTCAAATCTAGGGTTCACTATCTTTAGTTTTTCTTAAATACCTGCTGACCATTTACCCACGTTTCATTTACTTCAATATCTCTAATCTTATAGGCATCAGTTTTCATTGGATTTTTATCCACGATGGCAAAGTCTGCGTACTTGCCCGCTTCTACTGAGCCAATCTTGTCATCCATCTTTAGCTGATAAGCAGCATCAATAGTGATCGCCTTTAAAGCATTATTTATAGATACTTTTTCATCTGCATTTAATACTTTTTGCGGGGCAACCTGCCAAAGTCGTGAAGCACCTTCCGAGGCATACTTTAATGGATGAATAGAGGAAACTGGGGAGTCGCTATGGTAGGCAAAATGCATACCGTTCTTAATCAAACTTGCGCTCGCATCAATTCGATTAGCCCTCTCAGGTCCAAGCAGATGATCATGAAATGCTTCACCCCAATAATCTGTATGGCCAATAGTGAAGCCAGGAACAACGCCTAGCTTTGCTGCTTTTGCAATTTGTGCCTGAGTGGGAACGGTGAAATGCTCAATTCTTAATCTAGTTTTAGCATCGCCTGGTTTGGTAACCAACTTCTGAAAAACATTGAGAGTCTGCTCAATCGATTTATCACCATTGGAATGCACAGAGATTTGCCAGCCTTGATCAAATCTTGGCTTGGCAAGATCATAGAGCTCTTGCTCAGTAAAGTTGAGAGTACCGGTATTTGTGGTTCCTGCAGGATATGCATATGGCTTTGTCATTGCACCTGTTAAGCCTTGATCTGAGCCATCCGCCACAATTTTCACCCCAATAACCTTAAAGACGTCATCACCCTGACCTGGCTTATAGCTATTGTTAGTCAGTGGATAAGCACCTGCATACATATAACCCCGCACGCGAACAGGAAGCTTACCGCTGTGGGTCATTGAGTCTAATAAAGCATATTCTTTATCTACGCCAAGGTATCCCCCAACAGTAATTTCTGCTGAAGTAGTGACGCCCTTCCTCACCATTTTCTGGCCAACCTTTTGAACGGCTTGCTCAATCATTTCTTGATTTGGAACAGGCATCTTGCTTAAAAACAAATAAAAGGCTGGCACCTCATAAATCACTCCTGTTAAATGCCCCTTACTATCTTTTAGCAACTGGCCACCCTTTGGATTTGGACTAGAGTCAGTTAGACCCGCAAGCTCCAAAGCCTTGTGATTAACATAAGCAATATGCATACTTTGGTTCATGACAAAAATTGGCTTTGTAGTGGATACCTTATCCAAGATATCGGCCGTCAATTCAGACATGAATGGCTCTGTCCTAGATGGATCCACTCCGAATGCGGTAATCCACTCCCCATCCTTAACATTCTTGCTAGACGTTTTCAGTTTTGCAACCAAACTATCCAAGGTGTCATGCGGCATCTCAAAGTTAGACATGTTCTGCCACAGCTCTTCTGAAAATGCCGTACCAAAAATATGCACATGAGGCTCAACCAAACCAGGCATTAATGTTTGACCATTTAAGTTAATGAGCTTGGTATCTTTTCCTTGCAGGGTCTTCACTTTGGATAAAGAGCCAACCTGAATGATTTTTCCACCCTGAATTGCTACAGCCTCAGCTGTGGGTTGGGCTTTATTCATAGTGACAATATCGCCACCATAGAAAATAGCATCCGCATTTCCACTTGCGATGGCTGATTGTGCAATCAAGCACATGGCTGTAAAGGTAATTTGATTTAAATGGCGCATTATTTAACCTTGGGATTTAGGGGGTGTTTCTTGTGAATTCTAACAGCGCAAAGACTGAAAATTGGCTATGCAGACTATCTCAATCCCAGTGCTTTATTGGAATGCCAAATAGCCTTTATTCGCCACAACCTTTAATATAGGGAACTTGTCCCAGCTTTACGCATTCAGAAAATACAAATTGACCTGCCAGCCAAATCCGACTTTACTTAAAAGCTCGAGCAAGAAAACCCAAGGCATTAGCCTTTTTTCAGCCACCGCTCTGGGTATCGGCGGCATGATGGGTGCTGGGTTGTTTTCCCTTCTGGGAACCGCTAGTGCTCATGCAGGGTCGCATATTCCCCTAGCTTTTTTGCTTGGGGCTTTAGCTGCCTCATTTTCGGTCTACTCTTATGCCAAATTAGGCGCCACCTTTCCCAGTAGTGGAGGGGCTGCCACATTCACTGTGATGAGCTTTGGTCCTGGGGTCATTTCTGGCGGCCTGAATATATTCCAATACATTGCCTATCTCATTGCAGCCGCTCTTTATGCTGCCGGCTTCTCAGAATACGCAAACACTTTACTGGGTGGAAACTTAGACCCCCTTGAAGTAAAGATCGTTGGCGCCGTTATTGTCATTCTTTGTACCGGCATTAACTTATTGGGTACCAACATAGTTGGCAAGGCAGAAATGCTAGCGATTGGCTTTGTCACAATTGCCCTGCTACTGTTTTCTGTTGAAGGCATTCATGTAGCCAATGTTGGCATATTTCAGTTTTCCGGCTGGTCTCTCAATGGCATTGCGATTGCTACCGGTATCTTGTATATCAACTACCAAGGCTTTGGGGTTGTGACTAACTCTTCCAACGCCATGCGAGAGCCCCAAAAAGAGCTGCCTCTTGCCATGTTCTCAGCACTGATTTTAGTAACGATTGCTTATGTACTAGTTAGTACCGCAGTGATACTGCTACTTTCACCCGCTCAAATGGCAACTTACAACGGCCACGTATTGGCCGATGCAGCTCAAATCGTATCTGGGAAAGCAGGCTTTGTTGTGATTGGTGCCTCCGCCCTTCTGGCCTGCGCAGCCGCACTCAACGCTACCATCTTTGCTGCATCCAATATTGCAGCTGATATGGCGCACAAGAATTCTGTCTCCAAGGCCTTAGGTGACTCGGTCTTAAAAACAGAGTTTCGTGCCTTAACCGTGTCTGCATTCTTAGTGATTGCTTTGGTCTTGGCATTTCCGCTAGATGTTGTGGGCAAAATGGCGAGTCTTGCCTTTTTATTGGTGTATGCCGCTATTACTTACGGACACATTCGAGTACGCAAACAAACTGGCGCAAAACTATGGCCACTCTGGGCCGCAATCATCATTAACCTGAGTTTGTTTACCACCCTATTTATCAATGTGATCGAGACTGCGCCAAATAGTGCAATTGCTCTAGTGATCGCCCTAATCGGATCTTTTGCAATTGAAGCAACTTCTCGTAAATTTCTGAGGAAGAAATTAAAGCCCCATTGAGCGATGCAAGATTTTAGACTTCATCTCTACCCACAGGCTTTCAAAATCTTCAGTCTTGTCTTCTGAAAGCTGAATCAGCTCAAAAAGGCCGCCAAAGATAATGGAGCCTTTCTTCACCAAAGTCTTATCAAACTCACCCAAGGATATCGGCTTATCATCCATATCCCTAGTGAGCTGGGCTGAGCAGACAATCGCCTCCACATCATCCCGATCAATGACTGCAAACTCAATAAATTGTTGATTCTTTTCAACAATGACCAAGGTCCCGCGGGCATAGCAAACGGCCTCATGTGCTTGGACAATATACGAAAGAAATTGATTCTGCTCATCGTCACTCTTCACGGGGAGGTCATCAATAAAGAATAGGTATTGATCTCCCTCACTATTTACCAAAGTAAATACCTTTGGAACAACACCATGTCCCAAAGCTAAATTACGGTAATAGGAAGAAATTTCTACGGCAAGATTTTCAGAAAATAAGTGCATATTGATTCAGGAAAATATTACTCTTTACGAGTTTTAATAGATTCGATAATTTTATAGAAAGAGTCGGGCTGTACTGAATTCTGACCCTTAAACGGCTGATCGGTTATCACCAACAAAGATATCAGCGCACCCATGGTGATAGGCAAGATCTTCAATCCCAAGAAGAATGAATCTGAGGGCAAGAAGAGAGTATTAATGCCCATCAAGGCAAACATACAGATCAAAATGACTATCCAAAATAAGTCCGGTAAACGGATATTGGCACGTTCGATACGCGCCTCCCTGCCCTCAGCAACCTCTTCAGATTTTTTAATGATATCTGTATACATTGCTGTTTGACGATTGGTTTGGGGTTCAATTGACATCAATTGTCTAGAAATTCCGCGCCACAACATGTGCGTCTTAGAGCTGCCCTCACCCTTTTGCAATAGAGCCCACTCGTCATTCACAATCGAGTTCATATAGTCAAATAGCTCAACACGTATAGGCGCTATAGATGGATCACCAAATCGCGTGAGTAGACGATCTAAGTTATTTATACGTCCAGCCTCTTGAGACACCAGTGTTTGCACCTCGCGAAAATTGCTTTGTGCTTGATTGAGTAAAAAACCAATCAATAATCCGCTAAGCGTGATGATGGATCCAAAAAGACCCAAACCCAATCGGGTGCTATCTTGTGTGGGCGCAAAGATCGGGATGTGTTGCAATGCACGCGGCATCACATCGAGCAAAGTAACAAAAAAGATAATCAGCAATATCAGAATTTGGATATTACTTCTTCTGTATATCCAGTTAAAGAATAGACTTTCTTTGGAAGGAGTATTCATAAGGCCTAGCTACTAATATTTTTTTGTAGAAAATGAAGCGTACGCTCCCAGGCTAACTGCGCTGCTTCTGCGTTGTACTTTAGTGGAGCCAATCCCCGCGCATCCGATTTAGGGTTTGCAAAGGCATGCTTGGTATCGTAGCGGTGAAATTCATAATCCACGCCCGCTTGTTTTAGCTTTTGCTCTAGCTTGTCGACACCAGCAATTGGAAAGAACTCATCATGCATAGCCCAGTGGCCTAACATCGGCTTGCTAATAGCATCCGCATTGACATACTCCAAAGGAGGATTGCCGTACCAAACTATAGAAGCATCGAGCTCCGGCACATTGCAAGCAGCTAAAATGGTCAGCGCACCGCCCATACAAAATCCTGTTACTGCTACCTTTGCGCTACCAGTAGCTTTTAAGTACTGAACTGCACCCCGAATATCTTGACCAGCCGCATCACCAAAGTTCAGGTCGCCCATTAGGTGCTCAGCTTCATTAGCCTCAATCGCCAACTTGCCACGATATAAATCCGGAACTAATGCACGATACCCTGCTTTAGCAAGGCGATCAGCAACCGCTTTTACCTCATCATCAAGACCCCACCACTCCTGAATAACGACCACGCCAGGAGCAGTTGCTTTATCAACTGGCTCAGCCAAGTAACCCTTTACCGCCTGTCCATCGGGTCTTTTAAATTCAATCATGAGGTCTCCTTATGTTCTTTAGTTCTTACGCTTTTTTCGCATCAGCATGAATATATCCCACAACCCAAAAAGTGAGCAAGCCACAAATGGCAGCCCCATAACCAACTAGGTTGTAATGCTCCATCCTGCCATTAGTTGTAATTGTGACCACTAGGCCCGCTACTACTGACGCTATGCCGGAAGCTAACATCTGAACTGAGCCAATTAAGCTCATAAAGGTTCCCCGAATTTTGGGCTCTACCATTTGGCTCACAATAGCCATGGCCGGAATCATTCGACCAGAAATCAAGACAAAGAAGGCGGTCTGATTAACAAGTACCACCCATAAAGGAACCGGTATTAAATTGGTTGTTACTAAGATCGGTATCAAACTAATGATGGCTAGTATGCGAAATACTTTGACCTTGCCATATTTATCCGCCATGTGTCCAATAAATCTAGAGCTCATCAAAGTCGCCAAACCACCACAAAGATAGATCAGGGAAATGTAGGAATTTTCGATCCCAACGTTAGCGGTGAGATAGAGAGCAATATAAGGAATGACAGTAAATCCAGTCAGCATAATTAGCCCCACAAACAGAAAGGCGCGTAGATGACGATGGGCAACAAAGACTTCGTAGATTTGCTGGAAGCGGCTACCCTCATGAACGTGATGCAAGTGGCCAGAAATTTTCGGGATATTGCGATATGCCAGATAAAGAATCAGGGTAGATATCAGACCAATAAACATAAATGGCGCACGCCAACCCAGTGAGGTGATATGGTTTGCCAAAAATAAACTTAATGGAACACCTGCAACAGTTGAAACCGAGAAAGCGGCCATGACCGTTCCCAAAGCTTTGCCTCTCCGCTCGAACGGAATGGCATCCGCCACAATAGTTTGCACTAATGATCCCAAGATTCCGCCAAAGGCACCAGCGCATGCGCGAGCAATAAATAACGCATGATAATTTGGCGCAAAGCCACACACCACGGTGGCAATAATGAAGCAGACATACAAACCCAATAACAGCTGTCTGCGCTCAAAGCGATCTATATAGTAGGTTGCAAATACGCCAGCAATTGCTGCAGCAAAAGTATAGGAGGATAGCAACAATCCAAATTGATGCGTATTAATGGAAAGCGCTGCAATGAACTGAGGCCCAAGCGGCATCATGATCATAAAATCGAGGATATGCGTGAATTGAATGCCAGCCAAGGCAAGCAAAAAGAATCTCTCTTGCTGAGGGGTGCGAACTAAACTCAAAGTAGACTCAACAGTGCAAATTAGGGGACAAGAGAGCATTATCCTCTCTAGCGCACGGATCTGCTTTGGGGTAGGATTATGGCTATATTGCCTACTAACCTATTTCTGAATGGAAATTATGGCCTTGCCAGTTTTACCAGCCACTACAACAGCCGTCTCGCTTACCTTTGTTTTTATGGACCTCTT
Organism: Polynucleobacter sp. Tro8-14-1; assembly: GCF_018881655.1. Taxonomy (GTDB): domain Bacteria; phylum Pseudomonadota; class Gammaproteobacteria; order Burkholderiales; family Burkholderiaceae; genus Polynucleobacter. Next base: position 184,547 of record NZ_JACVPX010000006.1, on the reverse strand, counting down.
TGTTGGGGTAACAGGCTTAATACTGATATTGATATTCCATGGCAGCGGCTTGAATCACATGGTCATGCGTTTTGAGCGCATTACTAAGGCAAATCTAGATCGCAATCAATATGATCGGATCTTTTTTCACTTCTACGTAGCCTTCATTATTATTGCCTTGATTCATATTTGCGAGATCTTCATTTGGGCTGCCATGCTCTTTTGGTTGGATCTAATCCCTAGCGGGGTAAATGCCATTCTGTTTGCTGGCAGCTGCTATACGACTGTGGGTTTTATATCCGACATTCTTCCTTATGGCTGGAAAACGATGGCCTTCTTTATTGCCTTTTCGGGCCTTTTTTCAATTGCCTGGACCACCTCTACAATGATTGGAATGACAGGCATCTACAGACAGGCTTGGAATCTAAAGTATTTAAGACGTTATAAATAACTTTAAATAAAAACCCGAAAAACAGTCATTTTTAGGGTTAATTTATGCTCTTTAAGCGCAAAATTCGCATTTTTCAGAAGTTAAGAAACCACCTTAAGGCTTGATATAGTAACCATAAACACATCGATTTCCACCTCTTGAGGGGTCATGCGTATCGTAAATTATCCCATTCACCACAGCAGTCAGATGCTTTGAGACCTTCACAATTAAGACCCCTGCAGGAAGCTCGCCTAACCTTAGGTGAACCTTGCAGCCAGCACCTATTTCCATCGTAGGCACCCATCGAAAACCCAGACTAATAATGTAGTCATGAAAGACATTGCGATGATTCCCGTTCCTAGGAGATGAACCTTTGACATTAAGCCTTTTAGCAAGGCGGTCATTTTTCAGCTGGGCGTAACTCTCATTTGCCAGTCTTAAATCCTCATAGACCTGCATATAAGGCAGGCTTGCGGCAATCGCAATGGATCTCACAACGCAATCTCCTGCGCCGCCTTTAAAGCCAGCCGCCTCCCTGCCACCATCATTCAATTGAAATGGAAACTGGGAAGATCTAGAGAAGGGGTTTAGAAATCCAAACATTTGACTGTACCCAATAAAAAATGGATTTGCTTTATGGGCAAATCCATTTTGACTTAAAGCGTCGGCTAAATTACTTAGCGTGTGCCTTCTTTACCTCTAGGCGCCATGCATGCAACAAAGGTTCTGTGTAGCCATTAGGCTGCTCAAGTCCTTTGAAAATCAGGTCACTCGCCGCTTTATAGGCATATGAATCTTGGTAGTTAGGCATCATTGGCTGATACAAAGAATCACCAGCATTTTGACCATCAACCACTTTAGCCATACGTTGCAAGCTCTCGTTGACCTGATCAGCAGTCACAATACCATTGAGCAACCAGTTAGCGATGTGCTGGCTAGAGATACGTAAGGTAGCACGATCTTCCATCAAGCCTACGTTATGAATATCAGGAACCTTAGAGCAACCAACACCTTGATCAATCCAGCGAACCACATAACCCAAGATACCTTGGCAGTTGTTATCTAATTCTTGCTGAATCTCTTCCTTAGACCAGTTAGCATTCTCAACCACTGGAATAGTCAACAAGTCGTTAATTAACGCTTCAGCTTCAGCCGCTGTATCGAGCTTTTCCATTTCTTTTTGGAGTTCAGCTACGTTTACTTGATGATAGTGAAGCGCATGTAAGGTTGCTGCCGTTGGTGATGGTACCCAAGCGGTATTTGCACCCGCTTTAGGGTGAACAATCTTCTGCTCAACCATGGCCTTCATCATGTCTGGCATTGCCCACATACCTTTACCAATTTGAGCACGGCCACGCAAGCCACAATCTAATCCTGCAAATACGTTACGACGCTCGTAAGCGGATAACCACTTGCTGGTTTTCATATCACCTTTGCGCATCATTGGACCCGCATACATTGCTGTGTGCATTTCATCACCAGTACGATCTAGAAAGCCAGTATTGATGAAGGCTACGCGCGCACCAGCAGCAGCAATAGCTGCTTTGATATTCGCACTCATACGACGCTCTTCATCCATGATGCCCAGTTTCACCGTATCTGCTGGTAAGCCGAGTAATTTCTCAACACGCCCAAAGAGCTCGCCTGCAAAAGCCACTTCTTCTGGGCTGTGCATTTTTGGCTTCACGATGTATACAGAACCCTTGCGAGTATTACCGATCTCTTGGCTTGCTGGACGATTGATGTCATACAAGGCAATCAATACTGTTACTACTGCATCTAAGATACCTTCGTAGATCTCTTTGCCTTCACCGGTAATGATGGCTGGGTTTGTCATTAAATGGCCAACGTTACGAAGGAACAAGAGTGAACGGCCATGCAATGTAACGATGCCATCTTTTGCGTCAACAGCGCCGATACCAGCTTTGTACTTACGATCTGGGTTAAGAGTGCGTGTAATTGTCTTGTCGCCCTTCTTCACTTCCTCAACTAATGTACCCTTCAGAATTCCCAACCAGTTTTCATAGGCAAGAACTTTGTCATCGCCGTCTACTGCTGCAATAGAGTCTTCCAAGTCCAAGATTGTAGAAAGCGCTGCCTCAAGAACTACGTCATTGATGCCAGCAGGATCACTTGCACCAATCGTTTTGCTCTTGTTGATTTCAATATCAATATGGACACCGTTATTGCGGAGCAAGATGGAGCTTGGAGCAGCTGCATCACCTTGGTAGCCAACGAACTGCTTCTCGTCAGCCAAACTAGTAGAGGTGCCGTCTTTTAACTTGATGGACAACTTATTACCGTCTACTGTGTAAGCCACTGAATCACGGTGTGAACCTTTAGCCAATGGTGCGGCTTGGTCCAAGAAGTTACGGGCATAAGCAACCACTTTTGCGCCACGAATGGGGTTGTATGCACCAGTCTTAGTAGCACCATCTTCTTCGGATAAAACATCAGTACCGTAAAGAGCATCATACAAAGAACCCCAACGTGCATTGGCAGCATTTAAGGCATAACGTGCATTCAATACCGGAACCACTAATTGAGGGCCGGCCTGAAGTGCCAACTCATCATCTACATTCTTGGTGGTGGCCGTAATTTTTCCTGGGACATCAACTAAGTAATCAATCTCTTTCAAAAACTTGCGGTATGCAGGCATATCTTTGATTGGGCCTGGATTGGCTTGGTGCCATTTATCCAAATCCAACTGAATGCGATCACGCTTGGCAAGCAATGCATCATTTTTAGGAGTTAAGTCTTTAACGATCTCATCAAAACCCTTCCAAAAATCAGCACTCTTAATGCCGGTACCAGGAAGTACTTTGTCTTCGATGAATCGATATAAAGGGGTTGCCACTTGAAGGCTATTGCAGGTAGTACGCGCAGTCATGTTGTTATCTTCTTAAGCAAAAAGTTAATAAATAGGGTTAGTTAAATTAATGAATCAGTTAATTAGTCAGTTTTGGAATATTTTCCATTAATCCTGAAAAGGATGCTGGAGGAGAATGGTTTCATCGCGCTCTGGGCCAGTAGACACCATAGCGATTGGCTTACCTGCAACTTCCTCAATACGGCGCAGGAAGTTTTGTGCCTCGATCGGAAGCTTGTTCCACTCACGAATACCGAAAGTCGTCCCCTTCCAACCAGGGAAGTCCTCATAAATTGGCTGGCAACGGGCAACAGATTCTGCGCCGCGTGGCAATACATCTAACTTCTGACCATCCAAGTTATAGCCAACACATAAACGAATTGTTTCGAAACCGTCGAGAACATCCAGTTTAGTAATGCAGAGACCAGATAGACCGTTAATCTGAATGGAGCGCTTCAATGCAGCAGCATCTAACCAGCCAGTTCGGCGTGGTCGTCCAGTAACAGAACCAAATTCTTTACCAACTTCAGCCAAACGAACACCAACTGGATCTTGCTTAGCGGGATTGTCATGATCGTAGAGTTCACTTGGAAATGGCCCAGCACCAACGCGTGTGCAATAGGCTTTGGTGATGCCCAATATGTATTGCAATGAATCTGGTCCAACACCTGAACCAGCAGCGGCGTTACCTGCTACACAGTTACTGGAAGTGACATACGGATAAGTGCCGTGATCGATATCTAGTAACGTTCCCTGCGCACCTTCGAATAACAAATTCTGTCCAGATTGCTCAGCAGCATATAAAGCGCTAGAAACATCGACCACCATTGGCTTCAGGCGTTCAGCATAAGACATCGCTTCAGCCAATGTCTTCTCGTAGTTCACTGGCTCAGCACCATAGTAATTCGTGAGCATGAAATTGTGATATTCCAAGTTCTCACGTAACTGCTCTGCAAATTTTTCTGGGTAGAACAAATCTTGAACGCGCAATGCCCGGCGTGCTACTTTGTCTTCATAAGCCGGCCCAATACCGCGACCAGTAGTACCAATCTTGGCCTCGCCACGCTTCTTCTCACGTGCATGGTCAATCGCTACGTGATAAGGAAGGATCAATGTTGTTGCTTCTGAAATCTTCAAGCGAGATTGCACATCTAAGCCAGCTGATTCAAGTTCGCCAATTTCTTTGAAGAGCGCCTCTGGTGAGAGCACAACGCCATTACCAATATAGCAAATTACATTTTTATGCATGATTCCAGAAGGAATCAAACGCAGAATAGTCTTCTTGTCGCCAATGATGAGGGTATGACCTGCATTGTGACCACCCTGGAAGCGGACCACTGCTTGCGCATGATCAGTTAACCAATCAACCACCTTACCTTTGCCTTCATCACCCCACTGGGTGCCAATGACAACTACGTTACGACCTTTAGTTTGCTGCTTTGAAGACATAGTGAAATCCAAAAAGATAATTACAAAATAAGTTAACTGCTTAATGCCAAATGTATTGCTTTGTTTCTGCGGTACTTTTTATTTACTTCTTATTTACTTCCCAAGAGTTACCTTGCTTAACTAACTCTCGATCACATTCATATTCAGCAGCCTCTAATGACGTGCCTGCTGGAATCTGTATCACCACTTCACCCTTGCTTCTGAGAGTTTCGATAACCGCACTTAACTCTGCATCTTCAATCCAAGGGGCCAAGATGGCCAACTTGCGCGTACTTAACGGCGATAAATTGGCTAAAGTTAATAGGTCTAAAGAAAAGCCCGTTGCAGGACGTGGACGACCAAAAGCTTGGCCAACATGGTCATAGCGACCGCCTCTTGCGATTGGTTGTGGGAATTGGTCAACATAAGCGGCAAACATCACACCGCTGTGATACTGATAGCCACGCAAATCGGCCAGATCAATACTGAGTTCCAAATGACTAGACATCTTCGCTGCAGCACAAGCCAAACGCTCAAGATCTGCCAAAGCCTGGTCAATCGCCGCATGCTTAGGCAATACTTTCTTGGCATTTGCTAAAACTTCAGGACAAGGGCCATTTAATTCAGTCAACGCCATCAGCGCTTGAGCAACATTTGCAGGCAAGCAAGCCGCCCATTGACTTAAGCGAGGACGGTCCTTGCTTTGAAGCAAGCCATACAACGCTTCAATCGTTTCTTTATTAAGATTCTGACCATCCAAGATCCCCGCCAGAATGCCAGCGTGCGACAAATCTAGATACACCTTCTTGATTCCAGCAACAGAAAGTGTTTTTAGCAATAAGGTAATCGCCTCAAGATCGGCTTCCCAAGTTGCACAACCGTAAATCTCTGCACCGAGCTGTAATTCTTCGCGAGCTGAGCTACCAACCGGAGTGCGAGCGTGCGCAACAGAGCCGGCATAGCAAAGACGAGTAACGCCATCGCGATTTAATAGGTGCGCATCAATGCGAGCCACTTGCGGAGTGATATCAGCACGCAGGCCCAATGTACGACCAGATAGCTGATCTACCAACTTGAATGTTTGTAGGTTGAGATCGGAGCCAGTACCAGTCAATAAGGAGTCTAAGAACTCCAGAATGGGAGGGGCAACCAATTCATAGCCATAAGACTGATACAAGTCCAAGACGGCACGACGCAAAGACTCAACCTTGCGAGCCTCGGCAGGCAAAACATCTGCAATATCTTCGGGAAGTAACCAGCGATTCATGATGTGAACTATTTGCTTTCTTATTTTTTGTGCAAGAACTTAAAGAACTCGCCATTCGGCTCTACCACCATGATGTCTTTCTTATCCTTGAAAGAGCTTCTATAGGCTTCTAGGCTTTGATAGAACTGGGCAAACTGAGGATCACGCCCGAATGCTTCCGCATAGAGTGCAGTAGCTTTCGCATCCCCTGCTCCCTTAATTTTTTGGGCATCGCGATAGGCTTCCGCCAAGATGGTGTCACGTTGACGCTCTGCATTTGCGCGAATCTTGTCAGACTCTGCAGCGCCCATAGAGCGCAACTCATTGGCAACACGCTTACGCTCTGCTTCCATACGGCGATAAACAGAATCGCTAATTTCTGCCAAGAGGTCAACACGCTTTAAGCGAACATCGACAATTTCCACGCCGATATCAGATGCATCATCAGCAACCTTCTTACGAATACCTTGCATCACTTCTTCGCGCTGATCAGAAATCAACTCACGAACAGTGCGCTTAGTGAACTCTTCATTTAGAGCCGAACGAACTAACTGGGTCAAGCGATCTTGCGCCAAGCGCTCATCACCTTTGAAGCTAATAAAGAACTTACGTGGATCGACAATGCGCCATTTCACATAAGAATCTACTAATAAGTTTTTCTTTTCAGCGGTTATGAAGCGCTCTGCTTCTGGATTATCAATCGTCAAAATGCGACGATCAAAGAAGCGAACACTTTCAAAAGGGGCTGGAAGCTTCACCTGAATTCCGGGCTGTTCAATCACGCGAACAATCTGCCCGAATGAAAACACCACAGCAAAATTACGTTGATCCACAACAAAAACACTAGAAGACAAAACATAGATCAGCGCAATAAAGCCAATACCGGCTGCAATTAAACGATTTGCATTCATTATCTGGACTCCCTATCGCGACTACGGAGGCCATCACGTTTATCTGCAGTGCTATTCGTTACTGGCGCTACAGGAGCGGAGGTAGAAACAGAGGAAGGGGACGAGCTGATAGTGTTTGGGTTTGTATTTGTACCAGTTGCACCACCCACAGTAACACTACCAGTTGGAGTGCTTGCTCCCGATGAGCTTGTTTGTGTATTAGCTGCTTGAGCGCTTTCCGCACTGACTTGCGCGACGATCTTATCGAGCGGGAGATATAGCAGGCTATTGCTCTTGGTAGTGTCAACCAAGATCTTAGTAACGTTGTTGTACATCTCGCGCATGCTATCGATATACATGCGATCACGAGTCACTTGAGGCGCCTTAGAGTATTCAACCAAAATTTGTTTAAAACGTGTGGCATCGCCCTCGGCGGTAGCTACTACCCGAGCTTTATAACCCTCGGCCTCTTGAATCAGGCGAGCTGCTGTACCTTTGGCGCGCGGAATGATGTCATTAGCATAGGCTTGACCTTCACTCTTGAGTCGCTCTTGGTCCTGCCCTGCTTTCACGGCATCATCAAATGCAGCCTGAACTTGCTCTGGCGGTTGAACATTTTGCACGGTCACGCTAGTTACATAAATGCCCGTTTTGTAGCTGTCCAAAATCTTCTGAATAGAGTTGGCTAAATCAATGCCAATCTTTTCACGACCCTCATACAAGACGGTATCCATCTTGCTACGAGCAACGATTTCACGCACAGCTGTTTCAGCAGCTTGCACTACCGCTGCATCGGGATCGCGGTTATTAAATAAATAATCCGTAGGGTCCTTTAAGCGGTATTGCACAGCAAAGCGTACGTCGATGATATTTTCATCTTCAGTAAGCATTGAAGAATCTTTTTGATTGGTGGCCTTAATCAAAACAGGGCGCCCTACTTCAACTGAACGCACACCAGATAGGTTCACCGTCTCTTCAGACTGAATCGGCCAAGGCATACGCCAGTTAATACCTGGCTTGGCGGTGTAATCGTACTTACCAAAAGTAAGAATAACGCCGGCTTGACCTTCTTGAATAATGAAGAAGCCACTGCAAACCCACATAAAGAAGACAACTGCTCCTGCAATCAGAAAGCTTGCCTTAGAGCCAAATGGATTGCTGAAATTAAAGTTAGGGGCGCTGATACCACCATTGCCACCGCCATTGCCGCGCTGTGAAGGCGGAGGAATATCAGTGCTGCTTGGTTTATTCGCTGGCTTGCTAGCGGGGTTACTTGTTACCCCAGGCTTCTTCTTACCACCAAAGATACCGGCAATTCTGTCATTGAAATCACGCCACAACTCATCCAAGTCTGGTGGGCCATCGGGCTTAGTTACAGGATTTGTTGGTTTTGCATCTACTGGCTGGTTAGTTTCTGGATCCGCTTTTGGAGCTTGACCTTCTGCCTGCCCATCTTTGACATCTTTGGATCCACCTGAATTGTGGCTATTGCCCCAACCTGGATCATTCACCGAAAAAAGGTCTAGAAATTTACGCGTCATTAGATAAATAGCTTCGGTTGGCAATCGGATTAAATTCAGAAGTTTCTGGTCGTTCAGGTAAAGGTTCTAAAAACTCATCCGGGGCCAATTGCTTCTTGGCACGGTTGTGCTCGACCCTTATTCTATCAGTCATTTGAGAGCATTCGGCCAGGGCTGAGCGAAGTAAATCAAGGCCTAAGCCCGTCTTGGCTGACAGGAAAACCTGGCTTGGAAAGCCCTGCCCATCACGCTCTAAAACAGCCCCGCGGGTGAAGGTTTGAGGCATCTGGTCGATCTTATTCATCACCTCGATCCGAGGGATGTCATCAGCGCCAATTTCCTCCAAAACAGCCTCTACTTCGGCCTTTTGCTCCCTAGCGACCGGGCTACAGGCATCAATAACATGCAATATGAGGTCGGCATGGATAGTTTCATCCAAAGTTGCCCTAAAGGCCTCCACCAACTGGTGGGGTAAATCTCGGATAAATCCCACGGTATCAGAGACCACAATTGACCCAACTCCGTCCAAATGGACCTTTCTAGAGGTGGTATCTAAAGTGGCAAAAAGCTGGTCAGCCGCGTAAGTCCCTGCTTTGGTTAGGGCATTAAACAAAGTCGATTTACCAGCATTGGTATATCCAACCAAAGAAACTGAGAACACATCTTTGCGATTTCGAGCTCTTCTTTGCGTTCTTTGTTGGCGCTGGAGTTTTTCCAACTCATTTTCCAAGCGTTTCGCTTTGGTAGCCAACATCCGGCGATCCAACTCCATCTGAGTTTCGCCAGGACCACCGCGCACACCAATACCGCCACGCTGTCGCTCTAAGTGACTCCAGGCTCTGACCAAACGAGACATCCGATAACGCACTTGCGCAAGTTCAACTTGGGTCTTACCAATATGACTTTGTGCTCTTTGACTAAAGATATCCAAAATCAAACCAGTGCGGTCCATCACATGAAAACCAATGTGGCGCTCTAAATTGCGTTGCTGAGTTGGAGAGAGGGGATGATTGAAGATCGCAAGTTCTGCGCCCTGCTCTTCCATCACCCGCTTGAGCTCATTCGCCTTACCTGAGCCGATAAACAAAGCGGGGTCAGTCCTTCCCTTGCGGGCAATAACAGTGGCTGCGGGAATGGAGCCTGCGCTATCAGCCAACAGGCTGAGCTCGGCCATGCTATCTGCAAAGTCTTCACGCCCTGTGTCTACGCCAACTAGAACAGCGCGTGCAGCATCTACTCCGGTTTTATACAGGGCTAGCTTCTTCTAAACGGAAATCAATCGCACGAGCAGGAACGATCGTAGAGATTGCGTGTTTGTAAACCATCTGTGTCACCGTGTTGCGCAAGAGCACAACATATTGGTCAAATGACTCAATATTGCCTTGCAACTTAATGCCATTGACTAGATAGATCGAAACAGGAACATGTTCTTTGCGTAAAGCATTGAGGAATGGATCCTGAAGTAATTGAATTTTGTTAGGGTTGCTATTGCTCATACTGCTCCTTAATTATCTTTTGGTAACTACTTTTTTGGGAGTCTTGCTTTTTTTATTAACTATCAATTTTTACTGCGCATTTCTAAATACAAACTACTAGAACCAATGACTCATCAAGTTCTCTATATTGGGCTGATTTTCGAAAAAATCAAGCCCAATTGACATGATTCTGAAAGCTTAGCCCAAATTAGCGCTTTTTGCCCTTTTTACCCTTATCGTCATCAACGTATGGGTTTTTAGCGGTATTCATCTGAATCCGTAAAGGCGTGCCACGCAATTTAAAGACATCTCTAAAGCGACCTTCCAAGTATCTCTTGTAGCTATCGGTCACTCCACTCAAGGATGTGCCATGGATGACCACAATTGGGGGATTCATGCCCCCTTGGTGGGCATAACGCAATTTAGGACGGCCCATACCAACGCGTTTAGGCTGTTGATGCTCAATGGCCTCTTGCAAAATCCGGGTTAAGCGTGGGGTTGGTAGTTTTGCCATTGCTGCTGCATATGCAGAATCCACATCCTTAAAGAGTTCCTTAAGGCCTGTACCCTTTTTAGCGGAGATTGGGTGCACATTTGCAAAATCGAGGAAGCGGAGCTTTTGTGCAATCTCTAATCGAGCACGCTCTTTTACATACGCATCCAAGCCATCCCACTTATTCACTGCAACCACTAAGGCGCGACCAGCTTCCACAATAAATCCAGCGATGTGCGCATCTTGTTCAGAAATATCTTGCTGAGCATCTAACATCAAGATCACCACATTACAGTCAGCAATCGCTTGCAATGTTTTAACAACAGAAAACTTTTCAATCGCTTCAAAAACTTTGCCACGGCGACGCAAACCTGCAGTGTCAACCAAGATGTAAGGCTTGCCATTGCGCTCAAACGGAACTTCGATCGCATCACGAGTGGTACCTGGCATATCAAATGCAATGACGCGCTCTTCACCGATTAATTTGTTAATCAATGTTGACTTGCCAACGTTAGGGCGCCCTACTACGGCGATCTTCATTGGACGATTTGGATCGTTAGCCAATTCATCTTCATCTGGCTCTGCAATACCAAGGGAATCTAATGCGTCGTCGATCAAGTCGCGCACACCATCACCATGCGCTGAAGAAATTGGGAACGGCTCGCCTAAACCAAGCTCATGGAAGTCGGCTGTGACAACGCCAGCCTGCATGCCTTCTGTTTTATTAACCGCGAGGATGACTGGTCGGCCAGTCTTACGTAAGAAATCAGCGATGACGCGATCTTGTGGCGCCATACCGAGACGACCGTCAACCAAGAAAATCACAATGTCAGATTCAGCAACAGCTTGCTTAGTTTGCTTTGCCATCTCAGCAACAATGCCGGTCTTAGCCACTGGCTCAAAACCACCGGTATCTACGCAAATAAAAGCACGCTCACCAACACGACCTTTGCCGTAGTGTCGATCTCTGGTTAAGCCAGAAAAGTCTGCCACCAATGCATCACGTGAACGCGTTAAGCGATTAAAGAGAGTCGACTTTCCCACATTGGGACGGCCGACGATAGTGATGACTGGATTCATTTTGGACTGTACGCCGCTATTTTTCCACCTTGAGATTGAACCAAGATGAGGCCACCTACCGCAATGGGGGCAGCCGAGATTGGACTACTGTCGTGACGAATACGCGCAACCATCTCGCCATTCGCCTGTGAAAATGCATGGATATAACCTTGAGCATCACCCATGAGCAGCACTCTGCCCACCGCAAGCGACTCACCAACATCACGGAATGTCAGCTGGGTGTTTTCCCAAACTTGAGTGCCATCTTTCGTTGCAAAGGCGGTGACGTAAGACTTATCGTTTGCCGAGAAAACCATGTCGGTGCTTTGTGAGGTACCGGTATAACTTGAATAGTCTTTGAACCACAAAAGGTTGCCTGTACGAGCCTGCCCGCAACCAATACGTCCTTGATAAGAGACTGCGCAGAGGATATCGCCTTCCATACTTGGTTTAGCGGTGACATCATTCAAGCGCTCAATCTCTGAGAAGCCCTTAGGAAAAGAAACGGGCGTCTCCCAAACTAAGCCACCATTAGCAATAGCAATCATGCCAAAGCGCCCACCAGTGAAACCAGTAACAATGACTTCGTTGCCAATAGCCAGCATTCCATAGCCAACACGCAATGACAATGCAGCTTGTTGACGCTGATAAGTCCATTTTTTAGCGCCCGTTAGCGCATCCAGCCCAATGAAGCGATTGTCTAGCGCACGTACTACGACAACGCCACCGGCTACCACCGGCTCACTTAATACCTCGCTACCAACGCTGACATTCCACATCGGCTTACCAGTATCGTCATAGGCGTAGACCACTCCCTTGGTAGTAACGGCAACAGTAGTACGGCCATCAGATCCGGGGCCAACCGACAAATTCTCAGGAACGGATACTGACCAGACCTTATTGCCGGTTGCTAAATCAATCTTTACCAAGTTCCCACCATGAGAGGCTGCATACACCGCATCGCCAGCAACAATAGGATGAAAGTTAAAGGATTCAGATGAACCAATGCTAGTTGACCATACAGGCTGCAAATCAAATTGATTGGTAACGGTCACTAATTCAGCGGGTTTCCTTACTCTGGAGCTACCAGAGCATGCGGCTAAAGCAATTACCACGGCACACAATACCAAGGCGGCGCCTAAGCGCATCGGTAAACGCTTCATTTCTTTAGTCATCACTGAGCAACTCCTCCAACAGCATCTAATTTAACCTTGAGAAGGCGACGCGCCTCTTCAGGAAATTCTTTTGCTTGGTCTAATTTTTTCCAGGCTTCTTGATAGCTTACTTTAGCTTGCTCATTTTTCTTTTGCGCTAAATACCAATCACCACGACGCTCAAGCCATAAAGATTCAAAACCAGCAATCGGTTTCTCATTCAAGATTTGATCGGCCTCTGCAAAATCTTTTTCACTGCCCTGCTCAATCAATAGAGTTACTAGGCGTAATTTCGCCAATCCAAGATAACCATCATTGGATGCATTTTTTGCCGCCCAACGCAAATACTCCAAAGCTTTTACGCTATCGCCTGCATCCGATGCAATTCGTGCAGCGATCAAACTAGACATTGCTGCGTAAGGTGTACGGCCAAAATCTTTTTGCAAGTCGTCTGTTGCGCGCAGAGTCTGGTCTTTATCGCCTTTAGCAATGGCACCTACCATCGTTTCATAAAGCTTAGACGCTTCGAGCGCCTGACTATTGCGCCACCATTGATAGCCACTGTAAGCAGCATAAGCAAACAACGCAACTGCAACGACCCCAGTAATAAGGTTACGGTACTTTTGCCAAAACGCTTTGAATTGGTCTAATTGTTCTTGTTCTTCTAGATCTAAAGGCATGTCAATCCAAACTTATTTAATAGGTAATTAGTATGTATTAGCTTAATTCTATTCGGAGGCGCCTACCAAGGCATCAATTGCAGCACCTAAGACATCATCCAGGGGTACAGACTTCTGCTCGCCCGTACCGCGCAAGTCCTTGAGTTGCGCCTCATTCTTGGCTAATTCATCAGGTCCAATAATGACCGCAAAGGCAGCCCCACTACTATCAGCCTTCTTCATTTGGGACTTAAAGCTGGCTGATTGACCATCAGGAGGACAGAACAGGATGGTATCGATTCCAGCGCTCCGCAAGCGTTCAGCGATGATCATGGAGGCAGTCAACGTCTCGCCACCTTGATGCAATACAAAAATATCGCATTGAGCCTGAGCTTCTGGCAATGATCCAGAAACCTTCATTAATTCTAGAACCCGTTCCATACCCATCGCCCAACCACAAGCCGGCGCGGCTTTGCCTCCCATACGCTCAATTAATGGGTCATAGCGTCCACCGCCAGCAATAGTGCCTTGAGCACCTAATTCATCAGTCACCCACTCAAATACAGTGAGGTTGTAGTAATCAAGGCCACGAACTAAACGAGGATTAATTTTGCAAGGGATGTTATTTGCTTTAATTAATGCCTGTACCGCATTGAAATGCTTCAGCGACTCTTCGCCCAAGAAATCCAATAATTTTGGTGCGCCCTCAATCAATGCCTGCATCTCTGGATTTTTAGAATCCAAGATACGCAAGGGATTGGTAATGAGACGACGCTGTGAATCTTCGTCTAGCTGCGATTGATTTTTCTCAAAGTAGGTTACCAACGCAGCACGGTGTTCGGCGCGCTCAGGAGCCTGGCCCAGAGAATTGATTTCCAAACGAACACCCTTCAAGCCCAACTCATCCCATAAACGCTGTCCCATGAGGATGATTTCAGCATCGATATCAGGCCCAGCAAAGCCCAAAGCCTCAATACCAAACTGGTGGAACTGGCGATAGCGGCCACGCTGCGGGCGCTCATGGCGGAACATGGGGCCGGTGTACCAAAGGCGCTTAGGCCCTTCATATAACAAATTGTTTTCAATGACAGAGCGCACTAAAGCGGCAGTACCTTCAGGACGTAAGGTGAGTTGCTCACCATTCAAACGATCCTCGAAGGAGTACATTTCTTTTTCAACAATATCGGTAACCTCACCGATACCACGCTGAAATACTGCAGTTGCCTCAACAATGGGTGTTCGCAAAAACTCATAGCCGTAAGCACGAGTCAAATCACGTAATACATGCTCAAGATGAGCCCACTGCGCAGCATCTGCCGGTAGTAAATCATTCATACCGCGCACGCCATTTATCTTTTGCGTTTTCTGGACTTTGGTTTGCTTGTTCTCGTCAGTCATTTTTATTATTCTTCTTGTTAAAGCTTGGCAGCGTAGTTTTGTTTGACATAGTCATCTACGATCACCTGAAACTCTTCGGCAATTTTCTCACCACGCAGGGTTTTGACCTTAATTCCGTCGACAAACACTGGGGCTGCAGGGGTTTCACCCGTTCCAGGCAATGAAATACCAATATTGGCATGCTTACTCTCGCCTGGGCCATTCACGATACAGCCCATCACGGCGACATTCATATTCTCTACGCCAGGATGGGTTTTCTTCCAAATAGGCATTTGTTGACGCAAATAAGACTGGATATTCGCTGCCAACTCTTGGAAGGTAGTGCTAGTTGTTCTTCCGCAACCTGGACATGCAATTACCATCGGTGTGAAATTACGCAAGCCCATGGTTTGCAATATTTCCTGGGCAACGATGACTTCATTTTCACGAGGAGCGCCTGGATCAGGCGTCAATGAAACACGAATGGTATCGCCAATACCTTCTTGCAACAAAATACCCATTGCTGCAGTAGAGGAAACAATGCCTTTGCTACCCATGCCTGCTTCAGTTAGACCTAAGTGCAGCGGATAGTCGGAGCGACGTGACAGATCACGATATACGGCAACTAGGTCTTGTACATTACTCACTTTGCAAGACAGCAAAATTTGATCGGGGTTCATGCCAAACTCAACCGCTTTTTCTGCGGACTGCAAAGCAGATTGAATCAAGGCCTCAATCATTACTTCTTGCGCAGTTTTTGGAACTGCTAAAGCAGCATTGCTATCCATGATGGATGCCAGAAGATCCTGATCCAAGCTGCCCCAGTTCACGCCAATCCGAATAGGCTTTTCGTATTTACAAGCGGCTTCGATCATCTGTGCAAATTGTGGATCGCGCTTAGCGCCCTTACCCACATTGCCTGGGTTGATGCGGTACTTCGAGAGCGCTTTAGCGCACTCCGGAAAATCGTTTAATAAAGTATGGCCGTTGTAGTGGAAGTCGCCAATCAATGGCACTAAGACATCCATCTTATCTAACTGCTCACGAATATAAGGCACCGCTGCTGCAGCGGCTGGTGTATCTACAGTAATACGCACCATTTCCGAACCAGCGCGTGCCAATTCTTTCACCTGAATTGCAGTACCTACTGCATCCGCAGTATCGGTATTCGTCATTGACTGCACACGCACGGGTGCATCTCCACCAACGGTAATGATGTTGGTCTTCCAGGCAACGGTTGCTTGACGCGTTGCACGCTTAGGGGATGGGCCTAGCGGAAGTGGTGGCAATGATTGATTAGAGCTCATTAGGATCTATGGGTTGGGTTCTAATTTTTACTTAAGCTTTTTGAGCCACTCAATGGGATGCTCGTTTGGTCCCAGATTGGTATCTTGATCAAACTCTTCATCCGGCTCAACCTCGGCGAGTTCAATCTCAGCATTGTGAACAGCGCGTTCACGCACACGGGTGCGATCCACAACATCTCCTGCCAACTGACCACAGGCGGCCGCAATGTCATCACCGCGGGTCTTCCGTACAGTAGCAACCATGCCCGCATCTAAAAGGATGCCGGCAAAAGCATTGACGCGTTGGGCTGATGAGCGCTTGAGGCCGGACTCTGGGAAAGGATTAAATGGGATGAGATTAATTTTGCACTTAATGTTTCTAAGTAAGCGTATTAATTCTTTTGCCTGGATGTCGGAGTCATTCACGCCATCGAGCATGCAATATTCAAAGGTCAAGAAATCCCTTGGCGCAAATGGTAAGTAACGTTCGCACGCATCAAGCAATTCACGTAGAGGATATTTTTGATTGAGTGGCACCAATTGATCGCGTAATGCGTCATTAGGCGCATGTAATGAAACTGCCAATGCTACAGGGCAATCTTGTGCGAGACGATCAATCATCGGCACTACACCCGATGTAGAAACTGTCACACGACGGCGTGATAAACCGTACGCCCTGTCATCCAGCATCAAGCGCAATGCAGAAACCACATTGTCATAGTTGAGCAAGGGCTCGCCCATGCCCATCATTACCACATTAGAAATCACACGACCAGTGTGTTCCCAACCTGGCGTTGGAAACTTCTCAATTCTACGAATAGCCTCAGGGTCATTGCGTAAAAGATGTTCAGCAAACCAGAGTTGACCAATGATTTCACCGGAAGTGAGATTGCGTGAAAAACCTTGGTGCCCAGTTGAGCAAAAACGGCAATTGACTGCGCAGCCCGCCTGAGAAGAGATACACAAGGTGCCTCGATCATCCTCAGGAATAAATACAGACTCTACCGCATTGCCAGCGCCCACATCCAATAGCCACTTGCGTGTGCCGTCATTGGCGTGCTCATCTTTGATAACAGGGAGGGAAAGTACTTCCGCTTTATCTAGCAAAGTTGCTCTAAAGCTTTTTGCTAAATCACTCATGTCGTTAATGTCAGCTACACCGCGTTGGTGTATCCACTGCATGAGTTGCTTTGCCCTAAAGGGCTTTTCATTCAACCCCGCGACATACGCTGCCATTTGGTCAGCGTCAAAATCTAAGAGATTTACGCGCGGGGAGGTCAATGCGCCTACTTATATATTAAATAGGTTGTTCGTTAGCAATCGTGGATTAACGATTGAAAACATTCATGCCAGGGAAGAAGAATGCAACTTCCACAGCAGCTGTTTCAGGAGCATCAGAACCGTGAACCGCATTTGCATCAATGCTGTCAGCAAAGTCAGCACGGATTGTGCCTTTTTCTGCCTTCTTCGGATCAGTCGCGCCCATCAAGTCACGATTCTTAGCAATAGCACCTTCGCCTTGCAATACTTGAATCATCACAGGACCAGAAATCATGAAGCTCACCAAATCTTTGAAGAAAGGACGGTCTTTATGAACGCCATAGAACTGCTCAGCTTCATTTTGTGACAAATGCGCCATTCTGGAAGCAATGATCTTCAAACCAGCGGATTCAAAACGGTCATAGATTTTGCCGATGACGTTTTTAGCGACAGCATCAGGTTTGATAATAGAAAGGGTGCGTTCAATTGCCATGCAAGACTCCAATAGTGATTTCAAAGGTATTTGCCAGGTGAGGTCAATAAGCCACCCCACTCCAGCGACCCCCGAATTATACATTGCCTAACCGTATTTACCCCTATGTCCGTAGGGCTAAGCCCTTGAATTTACAGGGCATAAGCCTTTAATTTGTAGGTCTTTTCAATAGCGGCTTGAAATTAGGGTGTTTTGTCTATACTTAAGCTCAACAGCCCTTCATGGGCTCTTGTATTCACTATGAAAAAGAAGGGGTCAATATGAGTGATCTGAACTCTTACGGCTTTGGCCAAACCGGTTCAATTAGCAATGTCCAGGTGCGCAACCGCGTTCTCCGTAATACTTACGCCCTTTTGGCGCTCTCCATGATTCCAACTGTAATTGGCGCCTGGCTTGGAGTTGCTATGGGTCTAAGCCTGTTCTCTGGCAGCCCCTTTATTGGCTTCATCGTCTTCATGGCGGTAGCCTTTGGCTTCTTCTGGGCAATTGAGAAGAATAAAGATTCCGGCGTTGGTGTTCTCTTGCTCCTGGGCTTCACCTTCTTCATGGGCATCATGATGTCCCGCTTGATCGGGTTCACGCTTAATAGCTATAGCAATGGCGCGACCCTCATCATGCTGTCCTTTGGTGGCACAGCCGCTATCTTTGCCACAATGGCAACCATTGCCACTGTAAGCAAGAGTGACTTTGCTGGTATGGGCAAATGGCTTATGGTTGGCGTGTTACTCCTAATCGTTGCCTCATTGGCGAACATCTGGTTGCAATTGCCAGCTTTGATGTTGACTGTGATGGTGTTAGCCATCGCCATCTTCTCAGCCTTTATCTTGGTTGATGTACAACGCGTCATCAATGGTGGCGAGACAAACTACATCATGGCTACATTGGCTATTTATTTAGATGTGTATAACGTCTTCACCAACTTACTTGCCCTCTTGGGTATTGTTGGTGGTAATCGAGATTAAGGTAAATTAAGACACGCTAAAACTTTAGTGTGTTGTTCTCATCAGGCGCCTGCGGGCGCCTTTTTTACTGCTGCTATTTAGTCTGTTTGTTTAGCTAAATAATTAAGTCGCTACAAACATGCTCACAGCAAAGGATAGCGCAACCAAAATCAATAGGATTGCAAAACTATCTGAGGCTTTCATGACGCTCTCCCGAAGGTAAAAAAGTTGGGCAGAGATACATCACTGCACAAACTCAATCTACTCTTCTATAAGACATGATTTTGAGGGCGCCGCACCATAATCAGGCTAAATGCACTAAATTAGCGCCCTTTTGGTGCAATTATTAAGCATCAGGAACACTCGAGAATGAAAGTTTAGAAGCGCCAACCCAAAGAAACGCCATAGGAATTGATATTAACCTTGTCGGTTGAGCCATCGTTCCATTGAATGGTTTTATAGTTTTGTTGCGATACCTCTACTCTAGTAAAGAGATGCTTGGTGAGCAGGTATTCGGCACCAATTCCGTAACTAGGTCCATTCAACCATTGATAGTAACCGGGTGATGAGTACTTCGACCAAGACCATCCAAGCTTGATATAGCCCAATAAATTTTCAGTAAACGCATAAGCTACTTTTCCGCCTGCTTCGATGGGGTGCTGTGCATCAGGATCAGAGCCCGCAGTATCCGTTGTAGCCAAATCATAACTACCATAGGCACCTACTAGCCATTGATCGTTAATAGCCTTGTATGCGTCAGCAGTAATGCTGGGAATTCCGCTTCGACTGGTTTCTGATCCGCCTGGTGTTGATACGTCAGTAATAGAATTTAATGCGTAGTCCACAGATAAACCAAAACCTTCAAAGTTTTGCGATTGACCATAAGCAATAGGCGCAGAAAGAGCCCATAGCAAAATTGCTATTTTTTTCATGCAACTACCCCCTTGATACTTATTTTTATATATTACTGGCTACTATATCAAAAGGCTAGGCTTTATCAAAAACAGCCATAGACTCCACGTGGGAGGTGTGGGGGAACATATTAATAATGCCCGCACTACTTAATGTGTAGCCTGCCTGATGGCACAAGATCTCTACATCCCTCGCCAAAGTTTTGGGATTACAGGATACGTAAACAATCCGTTGTGGCAATAATTCACTTTGCGCAATATGCAACTCTGCAAGCGCTTTACAAATCTCCATCGCACCCTCGCGCGGCGGATCCATTAACCAACGCTCTGCTTTGCCCCACGATGCAATTGTTTCTGTTGTAACTTGGAATAAATCGCTTTGCATAAAGCTGGCCTTATCAACGAGTCCGTTATGCTCTGCATTGGCTTTAGCTCGAGTCGTCAAACTCTCTAAACCCTCGATCCCTAGGACCTGTTTTGCTTTTCTAGCAAGCGGCAATGTGAAGTTGCCAATACCGCAAAACAAATCCAATACTCGATCTGTTTCTTTGACTTCAAGCAATCGAATCGCCCTACTGACTAAGGCACGATTCATCATATGATTTACCTGTGTGAAATCTGCAGGCTTAAATGGCATCTCGACCTCAAACTCAGGCAGCCGATAACAAAGCTTGCCGGTCTCAGGATAAAACGGCGCCACAGTCTCAATCCCCTTAGGCTGGAGCCATATCCAAACCTGGTGCTGATCTGCAAACTGTCGGAGAAGTTGCTCATCTTCAGCCGTTAAGGGCTTGAGATTCCGAAACACTAAAGCAGTAACTGGTTTTGATTTCTTGGGATCATCCGAGAAGACATCTTCCGGCTCACCAACCGCAATCTCAATCTGCGGCATACGGTCAACGATCGATAATCCCATCACTAACTTGCGCATCTGCGGCAATAAGTCTGATACGTGCTTAGGCAAAATTTCACAAGCTAGCATGTCAGCTACATAGCCGCTCTTACCCTCATGAAAACCAATCAGTACCGTACCCTTTTTAATGGAGCGATTGACAGCGCTTAGACGTGCTCTGTGACGATATTCCCAAGTAGGTCCACCCATCGGGCGGAGAATTTCTTCAGGCTTTACCTTGGCAATATGTTGCAAGTCATCCTCAAGCACACGCTGCTTCATCGCTACTTGCGCTCTAATATCTAGATGCTGCATGGTGCAGCCACCACACACACCAAAGGCTTTGCACTTAGGTTCCGCCCTAAAAACCGCAGGCTTCAGAATGTCACGTACTTTGGCTTTGCTAAAGCGCGCTTTATTACTGGTGATGGTGTAAGTGACCAACTCGGTTGGCAGTGCGCCTTTAATAAAGATCACCTTACCGCTTTGACCTTGGGCGGCCTCCTCCTCATTGGGGGCTAGGCGTGCAATCCCCTGAGCATCCAAATCCAGCGCTTCGACTTTAATTGGCTCAGTCACCTCTATATTGACTGGCTTATCCCCTCTACGCATCCGCAGAAAAACCTTGCAGATATTCTTGCCATTGACTGCCATTAGGCTCTTTAGATTCTTTTTCTAAATAAGCTTTCACGAAATCAATTTCCTCTTGATATTCGGCGTGAGTAAAGCCGCCACGCAGCAGTTGAAAGCGGCAGTACATGAGATAAGTATTGACCACATCAGTCTCACAGTAACGGCGGATGTCATGAATCTTGCCATCCTGATAGGCAGGCCATACCTGACTGCCATCCATACCCATCTTGCCAGGGAAACCGCAGAGCTTGGCCAAGCCATCCAATGGTGCATTAGCGCGGCCGTTAAATTTAGCCAATAGATCCATCATGTCGAGATGGCGCATGTGATAACGACTGATGTAGTTATTCCACTTAAATTCTCGGCTATCAGAATCCTGGCTTTCACCCATCTCCCAGTAGCGCGGAGCTTGCACATGATTGGCTAAGGCGCGATAGTGCAGCACTGGCAAATCAAACCCGCTGCCATTCCAAGAAACCAATTGAGGGGTATATTTTTCGATGAGATCAAAGAAGGCTTGTATTAACACCTTCTCATCATCCTGCGGAGTGCCTAGAGTGCCCACTTTAATTTGTGGCAAACCTTCTTTAGTAGTCCTGCGGATCACACAAGAGATAGCAACAATCTTTTGCAGAAACAAGGGTAGAAATTCACTACCGGTCTTCTCTGCGCGCTCAGCCATCACTTTGCTAGCAACCTCGGCATCGCTCATGGAGTCTGGAAAATCCTCCAGACGACGCAATCCAGTGACATCTGGAATGGTTTCAATATCGAATACAAGAACGGTCGCCATGGCGCCTACCCTAGACCAACAACATTACTGCAAGTACGGCGTTGGATTAACTGGTTTGCCGTTAACGCGTAACTCGAAATGCAGCTTAGCTGCAGTAGTGTCTGTATCGCCCATCTCAGCGATCTTCTGACCCTTACGAACAGTATCACCCTCTTTTACCAAGAGCTTACTGTTGTGGGCATAAGCAGTGAGATAGGTGTTGTCGTGCTTAATAATCACGAGATTGCCATAGCCACGCAAACTATTCCCTGCGTAAACCACTTTGCCATCAGAGGCGGCAAGAACTGGCTCGCCGACCTTACCAGCAATATCGATCCCCTTATTTGTCTCACTGAACTCACCGGTGACCTTACCTTTTGCAGGCCAAGATAAACGTATGCCCGGCTCAGCAACTACATCGTTTTTCGCTGGCTCAGGAGTGGAGGCTACTGAATCTGATTTTTCAGGCGATGGTTTTTTCTCAGCCACTTTTGCAGGTTTAGTTCCTGCTGGTGCTTTAACCATGATTAAGTCGCCGACTTCTATCACGTTGGGATTAAAGCTAGAGTTAACTGCTTTATTCCATTGAACTACATCACGCGGTGCCTGACCATGATCCAAGGCAATGCGCGCCAAGGTGTCACCTTTTTTAACACGATAGTAACCAGGGGGCGCAGGCTCACTTGAACCACCGCTGCGATCAGTCACGCTAGCAGGCTTAGTGCGAGGTGTAGAACATCCAACCATCAACATCAAGGATGAGGACATGAGCGCGGCGAGGAAAAGTTTCAATAAAGTGGATGGCATCAAAAAGGGGTCTGAATTAGTGAATTCATCATAAATCTCATACTACCCCTGATTGTAAGGGTACAAAAAAGACCCCGTCCAGTACAGTTCTTTGATAGCGCTGGGAACTCATTCTTTCAACCATCACCAGTTGCTGCTCTTTGTCATTTTTGGCGACTGGGGCAACTAAGCGCCCTCCAACCGCTAATTGGTCAAGTAAGGCATCCGGAATACCCAAGCCAGCAGCAGCCAAAATAATGCCGTCAAATGGAGCGGCCTGAGGCAAACCTAAAATACCGTCGCCGTATATCAAGCGAAGATTGTTAATGCGAAATGGGCGCAACTTAGCTCTTGCCATGTCATGCAGCGGACGAATACGCTCTATGGAATAAACCTCGTCCGCCAATAAACTGAGCACTGCCGCTTGGTAACCGCAACCAGTGCCAATCTCCAATACTTTGCCAAGTTTATGTTTAGGCTTGTGAAGCAACTCAATCATGCGTGCCACTACTGATGGCTTAGAGATAGTCTGCTCGTGACCAATTGGTAGCGCAGTATCTTCGTAGGCTTGCGCATGTAATCCAGCATCCATAAAAGCGTGACGTGGGACGGTGGCAATCGCCTCTAATGTTTTACCGTGCCTTACTCCGCCAGCATGTACTTTTGCTGCTAGGGCCTGCCGATAGACAGCAAAGCGTTCGGTTGGAGCCTTCAACCGCGATCCCAACCATTCGCGCGCATCGCTGCTAAGCGAGCATGGTGCGTTAAATCCAATTGCATAGGCGTGATCGAAACACATCCTTCAGCAATCGCATGAAAGTCCGTACCCTCTGAACCCTCTTTGACATCGCCCGCAGCGCCGATCCAGTAGATCTTCTCACCACGCGGACTATCCTGCACCACTACTGGTTGAGAGTGATGACGATTACCGAGGCGCGTTACACGCCAGCGATACAAATCAGCATAAGGGCGATTGGGGATGTTGACGTTCAGTAGTGTTGCTGTACCCTCAGTACGAGCCAAGGCAGAAACCAGCATTTGGGCCACTACATCATGCGCCGCTTTAGCGGCATCTTCAATGCGATTCCAGCCGCGATCAATTTGCGAGAAAGCAATGCCTGGCACACCAAACATCACACCTTCAACTGCAGCAGCAACTGTGCCTGAGTAAAGCGTATCTTCACCCATGTTCTCGCCTTGATTGATGCCAGAGATCACTAGGTCAGGTTTCTCATCCAAAAATCCTGTCATGGCAACGTGCACACAATCGGTTGGTGTGCCATCGACAAAGAAAAAGCCATCACGCTCGCCACCTGCAACACGATGAATCGACAATGGTCTTGATAATGTGAGTGAATTCGAGGCACCGCTATGGTTCTGCTCAGGAGCAATCACGGTAATACGACCCAAGGGACGTACCGCCTCTACTAAAGCTAGCAAGCCAGGAGCTAAATAGCCATCGTCATTAGAGACCAGGATGTGGGGTTGCTTAGACATGATTAAACGAGTCCTGGTTTGTGTTTGCCACGCGCTCTCATTGCTGCGTAGATCACTGGCAATACTAGTAAAGTCAAAATAGTTGTGGTGATCATTCCGCCTACAATCACAAGGGCCAATGGACGCTGCGCTTCCGAACCAATTGCATGTGACAGCGCTGCCGGCAAGAGACCAAGGCCAGCTAGCATCGCGGTCATCAGAACAGGGCGCACTCTCAAGGCAGCCCCATCAACCATCGCATCTTTCATAGCGCCATGCTCTTGCGCAACAGTTTTATTGATATAAGAAATCAAAATCACGCCATCCTGAATCGCAATACCAAATAACGATAAGAATCCAAACAAGGCAGAAATGCTCAAGGTCTCACCACCAAGATGCAAGGCAATGATGCCACCAATCGCAGCGAACGGAACGTTGATCAATACAATCACCGCATCCCGGAAATTACCTAAAGCAGTCACAAGCAATAAGAAAATGGCAACGAGCGTCAATGGAATAATGACCATCAGCTTTTGCTGCGCAGCCTTCATTTGATTGAATTGGCCATCCCATGCAATAGAGTAATTGGCGGGTAATGCCACATTCTTCTCCACTAAATATTTAGCATCCTCTACGGCACTCCCAAGATCACGATCACGCACACTAAAAATCACAGCAATATAGCGTTTCCCAGCTTCGCGGTAAATAAAGAATGGGCCATCAGTTAATTCAACATTGGCGACCATACCCAAAGGTACCCTGGCACCTGAAGGGGTATCAATCAGTAAATTAGCAATATCGGGTAAATCGTTTCGGCTTGACTCATTTAAACGCACCGCAATACCAAAGGTTTTTTCATCCTCCAAGAAATTGCTAACTGGTGCCCCACCAATGGCATTCGCGACTACAGTCTGAACATCTCCGACATTTACACCATATCGCGCCGCTCGCTCACGATCGATTTGAATATTCAAGGTTGGCTGACCAAGCTCCCTCAAAATACTTTCGTCCTCAATACCGCGTACTTTTTTAAGCTGATCAATAACTTCATGAGCTTTGGTATTCAGTATATTTAGATCAGTACCAAAAATCTTGACCGAGTTCTCACCCTTGACACCCGACAAAGCCTCATTCACGTTGTCTTGAATATATTGAGAGAAGCTAAAGGAAACTCCAGGAATACGATTGAGCTCACCCTGTAAACGTTTCAAGAGGTCGGCTTTTGTGGTGCCCTTAGGCATCGCTTCTGGGGATTTCAGATACAAACCATACTCTTGATTAAATACCCCGGTAGAGTCAGTACCATCATCAGGGCGCCCAATTTGGGCGGCAACATGGTCTATCTCAGGCTGCCTTGTAAAGGTTTCTCGCAGCTGATTGGCTATGCTAATGGAATAGTCTAAATCTACTGTATTGGGCAAGACAACCCGCAACCAAATATTGTTTTCCTCAAGAGTAGGCAAAAATGCCGTACCCAAACGGGTAGCGCTTATTAAAGTAATCCCCAACACCAAAATAGATATTGTAATTACATGCCGAGGATGATCCATGAGACGTCTAAGCAATGGCTTATAGCGATTGAGCATCCAAGTGATAAATTTTGGTGGCTCATGGTGGAAGTTTTCACCAAACGAATATGAAATCGCCGCCGGCAAGAATGTCAGACTCAAAATAATCGAGGCAATTAACGCAAAGCCCATGGTGAAGGCCATGGGCTTAAAAATAATTCCCTCAACTCCACCCATTAAAAATAAGGGGGAATAAGCAACAATAATGATGCTGGTGGAATACACCATGGCCCTTTGTACTTCGGCAGTGGCCAAAATAATGCTTTGGTTTAAGCGTTTTCCGCCATCTTCTAGATGGCGCATAACGTTTTCAGTGATGATCACTGCGGCATCTACAATCACGCCAAAGTCAATGGCCCCTAAAGAAATTAGATTAGCTGGTACGTTAAACACGTACATCATGATGAAAGAGAAACACAGTGCCAGCGGAATGACAACTGCAACTACTGCAGCGGCCCTAAAATTTCCTAAGAAGATATACAGCAATATCAAGACCATAGAGATGCCAAAGAACATCGTATGCTTTACTGTGTCGACAGTAATATCTAAAAGCACCTGACGATCATAGAATGGCTTGACTTCAATGCCCGGAGGCAATACATGGGCATTGATTGTGGTAATTTTTTCACGCACTCGCGCTAAGACTTCGGAGGCATTCTCGCCGCGACGCAAATAGACGATTCCTTCTACTGAGTCAGGATTTTCGTCAAACTGGAATAAGCCCAAACGTGGTGCATTGCCAATTTCTACCGTTGCTACATCACCAATACGAACGGGCACGCCATTATTAACAGCAATCACCACGCGTCTAATATCATCTAAATTCTTTAGCAAGCCGACACCGCGTACAACAAACTGCTGTTCACCACTTGGCAAAACACCGCCGCCAGTATTGTCATTAGCCTTTGTTAAGGCATCAATTAGCTGCGCCACAGTAATATTTTTAGATTGCAGGCTCTCTGGGCGAACAATCACGTTGTACTGCCGTACCTTCCCCCCAAAGGAAGAAACGTCTGCGATTCCCGGTGTTTGTTTGAGCTCTTTATAGATTTCATAGTTCTGCAAAGTCTTTAGTCGGGTTGGAGACGCATAGTCAGACTTAACTTGGTAACGCAAGATCTCGCCAGTAGCATCCGAATCAGGACTCACACTTGAACTTACGCCCGGGGGGAAAGTCACATTACCTAAATTGGTAATGAAGATTTGCCGAACCTTAAAAGGATCAGCATCGTCATTAAACTTGAGCGTAACAACGGACAAACCAAATAGAGAAACTGAGCGAAACGCTTTGACTCCCGGAATGCCAGCTAAGGCATTTTCAACTGGAATAGTGACTTGTTGCTCAACCTCAGTTGTACTTCTCCCTGGCCATTGGGAAATCGCCTGAATCGTCAGCGGCGCTACACCAGGGTAAGGCTGAATAGGCAATTGCTTGAGACTATATCCGCCCATACACAATAAAACAAAAGAAGCGAAGAGGATGAGAACACGTTTATCTAAAACGCTCCTTAGAAAGTTCGTTGCGAAACTCAATTACTCCTCCTGCTTCGCAAAACGATCATTTAACAAGACCGCGCCATCCGTTAATACTTGCATACCAGGCTCAACACCTTCGGTCACCGCAAATTGTTTGCCATCAAGATCGAAACCTTTCACCACAAAACGTCTAAAAGTATCCGGGGCCGTTCTGATAATGACATAACGCATCTCGCGAACCCGCACAATAGCAGTCTGTGGCAAAACGACAGCCTGCGATGAGCCAACCTGTAGCTTGCCTGAAGCAAACATATCCGGACGCAATAAACCATCGGAATTATCAACATCACAACGAATCACTAAGGCCCTGGTATCAGGATCAATAGTGGGCGCAATAAAATTAGTTTTAGCAGTGAATACTTTGTCTGGATAGGCTTCAGTACGCAAAATAATGGTTTGACCTTTTTGAATCTTGGCAATATCTTGCTCGTATACATTACCCAAGAACCATAAGGCCTTCGGATCCGCCAAGGTGGCCAAAACATCGCCAATGTTGGCAAAAGCACCAGGCTCTACTGCACGCTTCACTACCACGCCATCAATTGGTGATCGCACCACTAAGTTGGTTTGCGTTTTACCAGTCTTTTCTAGGAAATGAATGTCGCCATCACCGGCACCTAAATTACGAATGCGGTTGGCAGCAGCCTCTTGTGTAATACGAGAATCCGACAATAAATCACCCATCGCTTTATTACCCTCTAGAATCTTCGTAGTCTTAGAGGACAGTAGATATTCTTGCTGAGCAGAAATGAAATCTGGGCTATACATCTCCAAAACAGGAGAGCCCACTTTTACTTGCGCACCATCAAAGGCGTCAATCCGCTCAACCCGTCCAGCAGCTCGAGCCGAGAGCACTTTCGATTTTTCAGCATTAAACGTCAAACGACCAGGCATAGCTAACTCAACTGGAACATCCGATTTAATGGCCTCGGTAAATACATAAACATCTGGATTTAAATTGAGACCTGGGAGCTTTAACTCCATCGCACCAGACGACTCTACCTTTAATGACTTATCATTTTTTTCAAGCTTGACTGGACGGTTCACATTAACAAATAGCCCTATCACAATGCCCAGCATCAAAATTGAAATACAAATGATCACTAAACGCAGTCGAGCGCGCGTCTCCGGTGGTAGCGCCCAATAGGAGCGATGGATATTATTTGTATTCGCATCAATGCGCGCTACAAATTGATCTTTTAGCTTATGCGCTTCTGCAAGAGCTCGCTGGTAAATGGCAATCAGTTTATGCTTCAAAACAACTCCTTAAAAAGGTTCTTTACCGGCCGTAGCCAATAAAACAGCTTGCGCTTGCAATAAATTACTCTCCGCAAGAGCCAGCTGAATTTCCAAGCCGCGTAATTGCGTTTGTGCTGTTAACAAATCATTGAACCCTTGGCCATTATTGGAATACTGAGTTAATCCGACCTTGTATGCGGCATCAGCCTGAGGTACTTGCCTATCCCTGAGAAAGTTTGCCGCAGTTCTGGCTTGCTCATAAGAAGCGTAAGCTGAGTTCACAGCCAACACGATCTGTTGACGATTAGAAATATCGCTTGCCTCAGCAGAAGCTTGATTGCGGATCGCTTGTTCCACCCCGTATTTCTCCTTGGTAAAAAAGTACAAAGGAATAATGAGGTCTAACTCCAACTGGTAAAACAAGGCACCATTATTGGCTGAAAATGGTCCGCGTGGGGTATAGGAAGAACCAATCACCTGGAAATCTGGCAAGTAGGCCTTCTTCGCCAAGGTCACCCCTTTGCGAGCGGCCTCCAATTGGAGGGCAGATCCTTTTAGACTTGGGTGACTAGATTCGGCGTAATCCTCTAACTCTATCAAGGTTGGCATTGCATTCATCGAACGGCGGACATCGCCTTTGAGAACAAGCTTTTCACGTGAGTGGCGCCCCACTAAAGTATTAATGTTGTTTAACGCTACTTGTAGCTGGCGCTCTAAATTAAATTGATCTGCTTCTGCAGAACTTTGAGCAACTTGAGCATTTAAATACTCAACATAAGCAGCAGCATTATTCGCATAGCGAGCCTTCGCAACATTCTTAATCATCTCCAAACGAATCACCGACTCTTTTAGCACTTGCAACTGCTTTTGTGCAGCAAGCGCGCTGTAATACAGCGTAGATAACTGTGCACCTAACTGCAAATAGGCTGCCTCAGATTGAGCCAGCAATGCCTCTGCATTGGTATCGGCAATATCAGCAGCTAAACTCTTTTTACCTGGAAACTGAAATGGCTGAGCAATCGAAATTGAGTTATTACTACTAATTCCACCGGGGTATTGCTGAGATGGTGCATTAGCACCACCTAATGCAAATGGGGAGTTAGCCGGCATACCGGACCACACTAGACCAACCTGTGGATTAGCTGGTGCTGCAATTTGAGGCACAGTTGCTTTCGCCGATAAATACGATTCACGCAATGCGCCAAGCTGGGGATTATTGAGTTTGAGCTCACTCCAAAGTTGGCGTAAATCCATTTCTGATGAGCCAGTTGATGCGTTGTTGACATAAATCTTTGGGGTATTTTGTTTGGTAACTGGTGCAAATAGTTCCGTAGCCTTTGAGGACTTATCCTTAGCACTCAGCTGAGCACTAATTGAGGGAGGCGCAGTTAAAGATGTATCACCTGTTTGCACGCTGACACTTGCCGGCGTGATGTCATTGGTAGCGGACTGCGCAAACACAGAGCAAGCAAAAGTCGCAACTACCAAGGAAGTGATGCAGTGAGCAGCATTGAATGCGCTAATTTTGCGTGTAAGGATTAACAAATGCGGCAGCCTCTAAATCAATAAAAATGCTGTTTTTATAGCTCCAGATGCAGATTTCGACCAATTTTAAACGCGATTCTGGAGGTTTTAAGGATTATAGGGGATAAAGGATAAAAGTCGAATTATTAAAATTCTCTATGTTATTGATTCTAAATATAATAATTATGGATCGAGTCTAAAAATTCTTAGAACTCGGCATGAATCCTAAAAGACACAACATTTACAGGACCGCGAGCAGCATTGTAGGCTGGGTTCATGATGTGCTGATAGTTGAGACCCAAGAGGACATTTTGAATCACCAAAGCGTTGTAGTACACCTCACTAATTTGTTCAGGCTTATAACTAATAGACTGACTTGGACCTGCGTAAGGATAAGGGGTGTCACCAATGAAATTGGAAATTCCTCCTGCTTGTAAATAGGCTCTTCGATTAGATGAAATGCCATTGAGCATCGCAGATAGGCCTATCGTATCTTTGGCCCTACCCCAGCGCTCACCATTAATCCCCATACCAACAGATAAAGAGCTGTCGGCCTCTGCAAAAGCCATAGTTTCTGTATGGCCATCGGATGTGAATGCCCGCATGTATATACCCATGTCCTTGGTCAAGGCTTGTTCAGCATTTAAACCAATACCGGTTTTGACTTGAGCGCTATTGCGAACATTGACAATAGCTTGAGTGCCCTGAGCATTATTCACCAACAAATAATTAGTAGCGTCAGTAAATCGTGCCATAACCATGCGATTACGGTAACCTAGGACACTGACCTTACCCGGTAAGCTGCCAATACTATGCTGACGCTCTACCTCAATCTGATCACCGTAAGAATTAAAAATTTGCCAGTTCAGATCGCGCCCGTTTGGGTCTTTTGGAGCTAGCATGCGTGAGGCTCTAAAGACCCAATTATCACGATACCACTCACCCGCCAAGCCCCAGCTATAGCCGCGCGCATCGGCTGCGTAGTCATAAGATAGGTAAGTCATATTGCCCCAGTTCATAAATTGCACGCGGGGATCTTTAGCGTACCTACTGTCATCAAAAATATCTAATGTAGAAAACTGTCCTGCAGTAATCACAAATCGATTGCTGCTGACTGTTTGACCAATCTGGTTGGCATCATTTTCTAACTCGACCTTACCGCCCTCTTGGTTAATCGTTTGACGCAAGAATGCGCGAGCAGAATAAAAGTGGGCTTGTGCACCTTGTGCGCGAGTTGCCTCGCCATTGGTAGGACCACCTAAACCTGTCAATCCAGAAAAAGGCACCCCAGAAACTACTTCAGGATTGAAATAAATATCAGTATCAGAGGCGACACGTGCACCAAAAAATAGCGTCCCCGACCAGGTATAACTCATCGACTTATCGGGTAGCAAACTGTTTTGCCCCTGATAAGGGGAATTGAATGCGTTGTAGCGCTGATTAATATAGGTAGTTTGACCGTGTACGTTTACAGGCAACCCTAGGATCTCACCTTCTGTTGGCAATCCCTGAATTGCTTCTGCAAAACTCGCAATTTGGTCGGCGCCTGACCCTGCCCGCTGTGCGTACACAGAAGCAGTGACAAAACTTAACAAGAGAATGAGCAAAAGCTTGCGGGTCATTCACGATTTCTGATGAGGTTGCTGAACCTAGTGGTTATGGCAACAGATTGAAGGAAAAATCAGTGCACTCACGGCCTGGGATTGAAGCCCAAGGGCGGCGCAGCCCAAATTATCCCCAAAAAGAGGCAATTTACCTAGTCTTTATGTCCTAGAGATGACAGATTAGGGAAGAATCCCTGATAGATTGGGCTCGTACTAGTCTTGGGTGTGCCCTGAAAACAACTCAATGAGCAAACAGAAGAATTAACGGCGATCCATTAAGGCGCGAGCTAAGGTGCCAGCATCCACATACTCAAGCTCTCCTCCTACTGGGATGCCTCGTGCAATACGCGTAACTTTGATGCCTTTAGCTTTAAGTACCTCGCCAATGTAATGAGCAGTAGCCTCACCTTCACTCGTGAAATTCGTAGCCAGCACCACTTCCCGAATCGACACACCAGTATCAGGGGTCTCAATGCGATTGAGTAATCGATCAAAGCCGATTTCATTTGGACCCATGCCATCGAGTGGTGAGAGACGACCCATCAATACAAAGTAGTTACCTTTAAAACTGAGCGTCTGCTCCACCATCACTTGGTCAGCAGGCGTTTCTACTATGCAAAGCAAAGAAGGATCACGGCGACCATCGGAACAAGTACCGCAAACCTGAGTTTCTGAAAACGTATTGCAACGCGCGCAGTGGCCTACTGTTTCAACTGCCTCACCCAATGACTGAGCGAGTACTGCTGCGCCATTACGGTCATGCTGTAATAAATAGAACGCCATGCGCTGAGCTGACTTGGGGCCCACCCCAGGCAGAACGCGTAATGCCTCGATCAATCGAGCGAGTGCATCTTGAGGTGCTTCTATGCGCGCCATTAAATATTCAGGTTTGTATTTAGAAAGATTGGATTAGAACGGCAACTTAAAGCCAGGGGGCATTGGCATGCCAGCAGTGGCGCCAGACATCATCTGGGCACTTGCCGCTTCCACCTGTTTGAATGCTTCTGTGTAAGCAGTCACGATGAGGTCTTCCAACATCTCACGATCATCCATGGCGCCTGGATCAATCTGCACACGTTTGAGTTCGTATTTGCCAGAGACAGTTACTTTTACCAAGCCACCGGCAGCTTGACCAGTTACTTCCAACGCAGCCAACTCGGCTTGCGCAGTTTTCATCTTCTCCTGCATCTGCTGAGCCTGTTTCATGAGGCCAGCAAGTCCACCTTTCATCATCGCTTTATTTCCTTAGTGGTATTACTTATGATTTATGAAAATTGATATTGAATTAAAGAGGTTTCACAGAACCGCCAACTACCTTGGCACCAAACTCTTTTTCTAATTGTTGAATAAATGGATCGGCAGCAATCATTTGCTCCGCATTCATTCTTTTCTCTTGATGAATCTGGGCATCCACCTTGGCCACTGTCTTACCTTCTACTTCGCCCTTTTCAATTACGATCTTGACGGGCTTGCCAAAGTGAGTTGTAAGCGCATCAGCCAAACGACCAACAGAAGCTTCTGAAGCTAACTGCGGCATCGGCGTGAGGATAGTTGCACGCACCCCAGAAGCTGAATCATTCCAATCTTGCAACTCTGTCTGAAATGCTAACTGCTGCACCATCCCTTTAACGGGTAACTGACGCATCAAGGCATGCCAATCAGGACGCTCGGCAGAACTGGCCACGGAAATTTGTGCAGCTGTAGCTGACGGTGTTGACGCTGGAGTGGCAGGCGCAGATGTTCTAGCAGCAGGCGCTGGTGCAGATGCTTTAGGAGCAGGCGCTGCTGGCCGAGCCGATGGAGATGATGGCGCTGAAGGAGAATTACCTCCTCCACCGCTACCTGGACGAAACGCCAACATACGCAACAGCGTCATGGCAAAGCCAGTTTGCTCATCCGGTGCCAGCGATAAATCTGGACGACTTGTAATCGTGATTTGATAGAAGAGTTGCGCCTCTTCTTTTGTGAGCTGGCCTGCCAAGCGACAAATCTCGCCTGCTTCTGGCCAATCTTCTAAAACGGATTCTGGAACGACTTGGGCTGCTGCAATTTTTTGCAACAGACTAGAGAGATCTTGCAACGCCAATGAGAAAGACATGCTGCGCTCACCCATTTCGTTTGCGACTGCAAGAAGGCTTGCACCATCTTTAGCAATCAAGCAATCTAAAATACGGATGAGATAAGCATCATCTAATGTGCCAAGCATGCCGCGTACAGATTCTTCGCTAACTCTGCCAGCCGCATAGGCAATGGCCTGATCGGTTAGCGACAAAGCATCACGCATTGAACCTTGAGCCGCCTTGGCGAGAACACGTAAGGCATTGACTTCGCACTCCACCTTCTCAGCAGCGAGCACTTTTTCTAAATGTTCAACAATGAGCGGTACTGGCATTTGCTTGAGGTTGAACTGCAAGCAACGAGACAGAATGGTAACTGGGATCTTTTGTGGATCGGTAGTAGCTAGAATAAATTTGACGTGCTCTGGCGGCTCTTCCAAGGTTTTAAGCATGGCATTGAAGGCATGATTGGTGAGCATATGCACCTCGTCAATCATGTAGACCTTATAACGCGCATTGCTGGGTGCGTAAGCTGCCTTTTCTAGGAGGGCAGCAATATCGTCAACGCCACGATTACTTGCAGCATCCATCTCTATATAGTCAACAAAGCGACCAGCATCGATTTCCATGCAAGCTGGGCATTTTCCGCAAGGCTCTGAAGTCATCTTGCCGGAACCATCAGACCCCGTGCAATTGAGGGCCTTAGCCATAATCCGGGCAATTGTGGTCTTACCTACTCCACGGGTACCCGTAAAGAGCCATGCGTGGTGCAGACGACCCTGATCCAAAGCATGGGTTAAGGCCTTAACCACATGGTCTTGGCCGACTAATTCAGAGAAGGTTTTGGGGCGCCACGAACGGGCTAATGCCAATGCTGTCATGTCTTACATTCTAACAAGCTAAAATGGAATTGGATGGGCCTCCCCGCATGGTGGGTTGGATAACCTGGTCAGGTCGGGAACGAAGCAGCCAAACCCAATTTCTGCCAGTGCCGGGGGTTTGGCTCATCCACCCTCCCCAATGGAATGCCCTAAGACCAAGCCGGCTTACTTCTGTAGCTTTTTAGCCCCCCCCCGCTCCCCTGAATTCTCTTTTAATTTCTTAGCAAAAGCAGCCCTGCCTTCAGCTTCGGAAACGATCCTTAACTAGCGTTAATAAACTTTCTGCCTGCGTAATTGCTTCTGACGTCAATGCATCTGAAACTAGATCTCCTGAATAATCGATAGCGTTTCTTTGCTTGCGCAACTGATCGAGCAATATGAGTCTAGTTTTATCCAGACCGATAGTTAAGGGCAATGCCTGCAACATGAGCTGATGATGTCCTGGCTTACTAGTTAGCACCCTATAGCCTTTTGCTTGCAATGCTGCTTTGGACATTTGCATAATAGCTTTATAAGCTAAATCAAAACGACTTTCATTGCTAATGGTTTTTAATTTAGCGTCTTGCAAACTCGACTGCGCAGCTTCAATGAGCCTGCGAATCATTAAGCGATCGATTTCTATTGAATCAAGACTGATTCCGACTAGATTTTGTAGGGTGATCTGAGGCCTCATTAGTGTGGAGTTGTTGCTCATCCCCAATAATGAAGAGCTTTGGCTTGCTCAATACATCATGGATGAAGGCTCCATTATCTTTCACCAACCTGCTCCACTCTTTAGCAGCATAGACCTTAGGGTTAATCTCTCTTCCCAATTGCTCTTGCAAGGGATGCAACAGCAGAACAACTTCTGCATAACTTACTCCACCAATAAACATGAGATCAATGTCACTTTTAGCATTTACCTTTCCACTCGCAACTGATCCAAATACAAACGCGCTTTGTATTTTTTCACTTAAAGGTAACAAGGCAGTAATCAATACATCACTTAAGCCACTTGTCTTTCGCAAAACATTGGCAAGGTCTACGTAAATTGGACACTCTTGATTTGCTTGGTAATGATTTTGATTGCCTACTTTCTGAATCGTAAGTAAACCCACTTCTAACAACTTATCCATTTCCCGTTTGAGAGTGCCTGGCACGGTTGCAGTGAGTCGAGCAATTTCACGCAAATAGTAGGAGCGCTCTGGATGAAGAAGAAGCAAGCCCAATACACGGCTGCGATATTCGGTGAAAAGTACGGATGAGAGTGTCGACATACCCTAAATATTGCACTAATGTTGCTTTATTAGCAACTATAGTAGCTTTTAAAGCAACATTAAGACCAAATCAAATGAGGGGTCTAAAAGACCTTCAGAATCCTCAATATTCCCCAAATCATCCAAATGATTGCCAAAACTAGAACCGTTCTAGCGTCTAGCTGGATCTTAAATAGCTGTAGCTGCCTGTGAGAACACTCAATAGAAACTCGCAAAGCTGATCTCCTAAATATAGAAAGTTTCAGCGTAGAGACTTAAGAATGTGGTGAGTAGAGATGAAGGATGAAATGATCCTAGGAAAGCATTAGACCCTCCTACGCCATGCCTATCAAAATTACTTTTGTGAATCGGTATTGCGGCCTTGCGTTACTTTCTTGCGCATGAATGATGGCTTGACTGCTGCTTACATCATGCAGAACCAGTGTGTCATCTAAATCAGCAACTCGATAAATTAGTTATTTTTATTTTTTAAGGCTTCTTCTAGCTGATTGATTTTATTTTGCATTGCAGTCATCTTTGCATTAAGCGCACCAACGTTTAAGAAAGTCTCATCGGCAACTGGCGCTTTGAGGTTGTTACCCCAGCCCAGCCATGACGAGTCATATACCTTGACCTTCTTAAAGCCCAAAGACTTAAGTACTGTGGCAGTCTCAGAGGCCCGCACACCACTTTGGCAATAGACCACGGTTTCTTTAT
Organism: Polynucleobacter sp. Tro8-14-1; assembly: GCF_018881655.1. Lineage (GTDB taxonomy): Bacteria > Pseudomonadota > Gammaproteobacteria > Burkholderiales > Burkholderiaceae > Polynucleobacter. The sequence continues at coordinate 148,157 of NZ_JACVPX010000006.1, read as the reverse complement.
CAGGATCTAGATTGGCATACAGTTTTTTTAAATCTATTTGATTTTTTAGCGCCATGCCAGAGTTATCAGCAACTTGTTTCTTGCCTAGCTTGGTCGCAGTTGCTGGGTCTTGCCAATTGTCCTCGAACGGGATATTGGTGGCATTGGGAATATGGCCACCCCGAATCGTACGCACATCCTTACCGGAGAACTCGTCGGGCGTTCTGGCATCAATGATTTGCACGGATTTCGACTGAGCAAGCTTGAGCATCTCCTCATTACTAACAACCAATTGAGGCTGCGGTACTAGTACTACGGACACTGGCGGTAAGGTTTGGCGCTCTTTTTGAATTGGCAGGCCAGCTTGTTTCCAGCCATCAATACCATCATGGTAAATCTGCGCATCTTTTCCACCAAAATAATTAATGGTATACAGACCAAAATAAGTGTATGGATTGCCGCGTGCACCATAAACCACAACATCTTTATTCACATCTAAACCAGCAGCGTTAAAAATCTTTTGAATTTGTTCTGTAGGGATGTAGTCTTCTTTATTTGGATCACGCAGTACGTTACCGACCTCACCAATATTGATTGCCCCTGGGATGTGGCCGTCTAAGTAACTTTTTTCATCGCGTACATCCCAAATAATCGCACCGCGAGCAATTGCCTGCTGCATCTGATCTGTTTGAATAATGGCTGTTTTTTGCTGAGCGAATGCCATAGAAAAAATAGATGTCAAAATGATTGCCAATAGTGATTTCACGATACTTCCTTGGATTAAATATGAGTGAATAAGCGATAAATTAATGATAAACCAACGCTTACCCACAAGTGATCTCCGTACAAAACGAGCAATTGATATGGTTTTGGGTATGTGGCTTTTATTCAATATCAATTGAGCAACTTAATTCGAGGCACAATAGGACGATTCAATCCTAATAGACTCCTATGCCCCAAGCCATTATTTTCGATGTAGAAGCAACCGATAAAAATGATGCTGTCATTATTGAAGCCGCCTCACTTGATGTCACCTCACTTAATCCATTTGAAGTAGGCAACCCTTGGGTGCAACGTTACAACCCAGGTAAGCCTATTAGCCTGGGTGCACTTGCCACCCACCACATCATGGATGAGGAATTGGTCAATTGCCCAGCAAGCAGCTCCTTTCGATTGCCGGCCGGCACTAAATATCTCATTGGCCACAATATTGATTTTGATTGGGTTGCGATTGGCGGCCCTGAGGTCAAACGCATTTGCACTCTGGCACTGGCGCGTAGTCTGTGGCCTGATTTGGATAGTCATACGCAAAGCGCTCTGCTCTATTACTTTGAACGCGATACCGCTAGAGATCAATTACGCAATGCGCATAGCGCCTTAGCTGATGTATGGATCTGCTCAAAAATTGTTGCTCAAATTATCGATAAGTTACACCCCATTTCTTTGGATGCTTTATGGGAGATGTCCGAGAAAGCCAGAATTCCAATGACCATGCCTTATGGCAAACATAAGGGTGAGCTCATTAGCCAAGTGCCCAGTGATTACAAGCAATGGCTACTACGCCAAGACAACGTCTCTGGTTATTTGCGCAAAGCTTTAGAAGCCAAGTAATAGCCTTTACTAGGGAATAAGGAATCCGTGATTTCCTTATTCCCCTTCCAGGCCTACTGCTTGTTCTTTACTGATATTTACGATTAAAGACTTGTTTTGTTGCGCTTTCATGACGCTTAGTATTTTTCAATACTGCGCAGTAAGACAAAACCATGATGGCTACGAGAGAAATTCCGTTGAAGTTGTTTAGTAAGTCCATTTGCTTCTCCTCTTTATGCGTTGTTACGTGTTATTGATTAATTGCTTTTTTGTTGCTGAATTCTTTATCTTGCTACCGGTAACTCATCCCACTTAGTCGTATAGTTCGGCGACCGATTGTTTGATCTCATCTGCCACTCTTCTTTAGTACCATTGGTTCCTGCGGCTGCAGATCTGATGAATGCATTGCCAAAGCGCATGTTGATCTCATCCACCGCTTTCATGAGGTGTGCTGATTTGCCTTTAGTTTCGATATCCTCAAACAAGGATTGCTGGGCTGTGGGCTTATCACTAATGAGATTCAGAATGACCCCGGCCTTCTTGTAGCGGAAGTTCGCTTGATAGATTTGCTTAAGGCCTGCCAAGGCTGCATTGGTTAATGTCAGCGTGTTATCTGTTGGGTCTGCCAATGGAATAGTGACACTCTGGTGATGCTGTGGTTCGTTTTGCTTAAACGGATTGGTCTGAATAAATACCGTGAGCGCGCCCGCAGTACTGTTTTGGGTTCTGAGCTTTTCAGCTGCTCGGGCTACATGGGTAGCAACGGATTCCGCAAGCTCTACCTGACTAGTAACCAACTTTCCAAAACTGCGTGAAGCAATGATTTGTTGCTTGGCCGGCGCCACTTCCTCTAACTGCAGGCAGGATGTACCACGCAACTCATAACAGAGACGCTCCATCACTACGCCAAACTGTTGACGCATTGCTTGTGGTGAGGCTTGCAAAAGATCAAATACACTCTGAATGTTTTGAGCTTTGAGTTTCTTGGCAATTTGTTTACCAACACCCCAGACCTCGCCCACCTCAGTCTCGCTCATCCACTGGTAGAGCTCTTCTTTTGCCATACCGTTGACATCACATACGCCAACGAACTGCTTATGCTTCTTAGCCAAGTGATTGGCTAACTTAGCTAAGGTTTTGCTGGCACCAATACCCACGCAGACTGGCAAGCCAGTGGTATCCTTCACTTCCTGTTTGATCTTTTGACCTAATTCAATCGTGTCTTGATATTGTTTTAAGGCTGTCTCGATTTGTAAAAAGCTCTCGTCGATGCTGTAAACCTCTAGGTTTGGCGTGAATGCTCTCAGCACCTCAACTACACGACTACTCATGTCGCCATACAAGGTGTAATTAGACGAGTAAGCCTGAATACCATGCTGCTTGGCCAAGTCCTTCATCTGAAACCAAGGTGTTCCCATCTTCACGCCAAGCGCTTTGACTTCAGCACTACGCGCTACAGCGCAGCCATCGTTATTAGATAACACGACCATCGGCACTTCTTCCAACTTGGGCTGAAATACACGCTCACAAGAAACGTAGAAGTTGTTTACGTCCACGAGTGCAAAAAGTGGAGTTGGTGTAGTTTGTAAATTGGAGCTCATCTCACTTCCCATTTCTGCCACTGGCATTGCTGTACTTACGCACTACCCCAACCACTACACCCCAGATTTGCAGCTCGCTGCCTTCATTAAAGGTAATGGGTTGATAGTTTTGGTTTTCTGGCTGGAGCTCAATACGGCCGCGCAACTGATAAAGACGCTTGATGGTGTACTCGCTATCCACTACGGCAACCACGATGTCTTTATGTTTTGGCTTAAGGGCTTTATCAACAACGACCTTATCGCCATCGCAAATCCCCGCGCCCAGCATGGAATCCCCCTTCACGGTAAACATGAAGGTGGCCGGCTTGTTCTGGACGAGGTAATGATTCAGATCGAGGCCGTCTTCGGCGTAATCTGCCGCTGGACTAGGGAATCCAGCTGACATCCGATGGCTTAGGAGCTTGAGCTCATAGGCAGCAAAATGGCCTGCCAAGGCTTGTGGCGCCTGACTCAGGGTTACTTTTGCGGGGTTCATTACTTGCGTCATAGTCATTAATATACTGTATGTTTATACAGTATATGTAAAAACCGCAAAAATGGCCTTATTTTTGTTGTTTTGGGGCTATGAGCCCCCTCCCGCCCCCTCCTTTTTCTCGACCTCACTAGTCATAAACCCCGAGTTGACCCTACTCATATTACCCCCCAAGGAATTGCATAATGATCCCAGAAGTTACTGTGCAAGTGATCCAGTAGCTCATATAAAAAGAACAGTAGGAGACATATGAAGACGTATAAGATTGCGTCCGTCCCAGGCGACGGCATTGGCAAAGAAGTAATCCCGGAGTGCGAGAAGGTATTAAATGCCTTAAGCAAAAAATATCCTGAAGTCGCTTTCCAATTCGAGCACTTTGATTGGGGCGGCGATTACTACCGCAAGCACGGCATCATGATGCCCGAGGATGGTCTCGAACCTTTGCGTTCTAAAGATGCAATTTTGTTCGGCTCTGCTGGCGACCCTAAGATTCCAGATCACATTACTTTGTGGGGCCTGCGTCTCAAAATCTGCCAAGGCTTTGATCAATATGCAAACGTACGCCCTACGCGCATTCTTCCTGGTATCGCAACACCACTACGTAACTGCAAGCCGGGACAACTCGATTGGGTGATTGTGCGCGAGAACTCTGAAGGCGAATACTCTGGTGTAGGTGGCAGAGCCCATCAAGGTCATCCTATTGAAGTAGCCTCTGATATGAGCATCATGACTCGCGTTGGAGTGGAACGTGTACAGCGCTTCGCCTTTAAGTTAGCGCAGTCACGCCCTCGCAAGCATCTGACTGTGATTACCAAATCCAACGCACAACGTCATGGCATGGTGATGTGGGATGAGATCGCTAATATTGTTGCCAAAGATTTTCCGGATGTCACTTGGGATAAAGAATTGGTTGACGCTGCTACTGCGCGCATGGTCAATCGGCCAGAATCTTTAGACACCATCGTTGCTACCAACTTGCATGCTGATGTCCTCAGTGATTTAGCAGCTGCCCTAGCCGGCAGCTTAGGTATCGCACCAACTGCCAACCTGGATCCAGAGCGTCGTTACCCATCCATGTTTGAACCGATTCATGGTTCTGCTTTTGACATTATGGGTAAAGGTCTTGCCAATCCAATTGGCACCTTCTGGTCAGCAGTGATGATGCTCGACTTCCTGGGTGAAAAAGCGCTCGGTGCAAAGTTAATGGCAGCCATTGAAAAAGTGACAGCCAATCCTAAGTTGCACACTCGTGATTTAGGCGGCACAGCCATGATGAGTGATGTTACTAATGCAGTCATTGAGGAGATTTCTAAATGAAACTGTTTAAATTACTAAGTGGATTACTGAGTATTGGCCTGGTCTCACTTGGCTTGTTATCCGGCGCGCATGCTCAACCCTTCCCCGATAGAACCATTCAGTACATCATCCCCTTTCCTGCTGCCGGCGAGTCTGATTTAGTAGCGCGCTATCAAGCCGACATCTCTGCCAAGAAATTTAAGCAGCCGATGGTGGTCATGAATCGTGCTGGTGCTGGTGGCGCATTGGTATGGAGCACTATGAATACCTATCCCGCTGACGGTACAACGGTAGTGGGCGTGAATATCCCCCACACTATCTTGCAGCCGCTACAGGAGGGGATTCAGTACAAGACCGAAGATATTAATGCGATCTACTACTACCACTTCACCCCTGATGCTTTGATGGTGTCTGCAGATAGTCCCTACAAGACCTATCAAGAATTTATTGCGGCCGCCAAAAAAGATCCTGGCAAGATGACGCTTGCTGGATCTGCACAGTTCTCAGCCAACCACATGGCAGTCGAGCGCCTCAATAAACTGGCTGGCGTCAAAATTACTTACGTTCCCTTTAAAGGTACGGGTGATTTGATTACCGCCTTGATTGGGATGCACGTTGATGGCGCGATGGGTTATCTACCTTTGGCTATTCAGCAAAAAGGTAAGGTGCGCACACTGGCAATCGCTACCGAGAAACGTAATCCCACTCTACCAGACGTGCCAACCTTTAAAGAACTGGGATTGAGCTGGGTAGACGGCGCCTATCGTGGCGTTGCCGTGCCCAAAGCAACCCCGCTGGTATTGCAGCAAAAGATGTCTGACTACTTCGCACAGCTCAATGCCGATCCCGAGACTAAAAAGAAATTGGAAGATGCTGGCTTTGTGATTGTGGATATTCCATTGGCAAAGATGCCGACATTCATGAAAGAGAAAACAGCTCAAGCCATGGATGATGCGAAGAATGCCGGGATGATTAAGTAAGGCTTTAACATCCTTAAATAAAAAACCACCATATCGGTGGTTTTTTTATAGGTCATTACTTTCCGCTCTAGCAAAAAGCAAAAGCGAGAATTGCCGGATCATCCAGAAAAGCATTGGATAGGTAAACACTAGCTCGGAAGAGCCAAGGGCTTACAGTCGCAACGATTTGTGAAAAATATTCCATGACTATATTGTAAGGGCTATTTAGCCACCCAGGTAATCGGACTTGCCAACCTCTACCCCGTTATGGCGCAGGATGTCATAAGCGGTAGTCACATGGAAATAGAAGTTTGGGATGATCCAAGTGAGTAAATATTGTTCACCAACAAACTCAAAGTTCCACTCTTTAATTGAGAACTTGATTTCTTTTGCTTCAGTGCCATCAACCTGCTCTGGCTTGAGACTATTGGCAAAAGCAATGGTTTTAGCGATACGGTCTTGTAGCTGGTCAAAAGTAGTTTCGTTATCTTCAAATTTCAGTGGCTCAACACCGGCCAGACGCGCCATGCCATTTTTCACTTGATCACAAGCAATTTGAACTTGCTTGGATAGTGGAAACATATCTGGGGCAAGACGGCCTTCCACCAATGCTTTGCTATCGAGACCCTTAGCACTCGCAAATGCTTCACCCTTTTTGAGGATATTCGAAAGATTGGTCAGCATCTTTGTGAGTTGCGGAATTGATGCTTGATACATTGAAATTGCCATAGTGCTCTCTCCACCTTCTTAGTTATTCTTACACGTCGCTCATAAAATCACCACCGCCATCATCCCAAGAGCTCGAACCACCATCATCCCAAGAGCTTGCATCATTGACGCCAAAGTTGGCAGCATCTGGTGCTTGACCGCCTACTTGGTTAAAGTCGTTATTGAGGTTTGGATTTGGGCGTTGATTACCGCCCATTAAATGACTTGCCAAAGCTTCACCAGCAACCATACCAGCACCGAGTGCTGCACCAGTCGCTAAGCTGCCCATTAAACCACCGCCCATGCCAGATGCTGGTGCGCCTGGGTAACCAGGCGGATAGGTGCCAGGCGCTCCTGGTACCCCTGGATATGGTCCATTTGCAGTCGGCGCGTTATAAACCTCCACTGGCTGCTGGCGCTTCCTCATAAAGAAGATTACGCCCGCAACCAAGATGGCAATCAAGATCCAAAAAACTGGGCTAGTAAAGATGGAGCTTGCACCCGCATTAGTATTAACGTTGCCTGGTGCTGTACCTGCACGTAATTGCGCTTGGAGCCTTTGTACAGAATCAGGTTGAGCAAATGGTAAACCTGGTGCCAGATTTTCTGCTTGTACAAAAGCGCTTCTTGCAGCATCTAACTTACCTTCTTTGAGGTAAAGCTCAGAAGCCATGTAATGTGCCTTGCCGCTATTAGGATGATTTTTCAAGACCTCTTGCATCATGGCATCCGCTTTTGCCAATTGCCCAGATTCAATTGCTTGATAGACCTCGGGCAAAGTAGCTTCTGCAAAAGCAAGATGACTCGTTAGTAATAGCGCGCTTGCGAATAGACCAACAAACAACTTGAGTAAATTACCCATTTTCATCATGACTCCTCGTGAAATGTTTTGCTGGGAATTTCATTATCGCCAGTTTAGACATTTTTGCTATTCATGATCTATATGGGGGCTTTTACGGGAAATTCAAGGGCATGACCACCCCCTTCACACCCCTTGCTACCCTCTTCTTTAGATTGAAATTCCCATAATTTTTGTAGTTATATTAATTCATTGATGTTATGATTTAACGTAACTACAATATTTCCGATGAAATTCACCTATGATTCGGTAAAAAATGACTCAAACCTTGTAAAACATGGCCTTCCGCTCTCAGATGCAAAGATACTTGATTGGGATACAGCCTTTAGCTGGATCGATGAAAGAAAGAATTGCGGTGAAGAAAGACGGATTGCTTTGGTGTTAATGAATGAACGCCTGTATTGCGTGATTTATGTAGAGTCAAAAATAGCGATGAGAATTATTAGTTTAAGAAAAGCAAATAACCGTGAGATGAAAATCTATGAAGAAGAAGCTAATTAGACTGAGTGCCGAAGAGGATGCCGCAATTACTAAGGCCGCCTTATCTGACCCCGATAACCCGCCTATCACGGAAGAAGAGTGGAATGCGATTAAACACAGAGTCGTTCGCGGCAGGGGAAGACCTGTGGGTAGCGGGATTAAAGAACAAGTTACCCTAAGGATTGATAAGGATGTTTTAGATTTTTATAAATCCAAAGGTGAAGGTTGGCAAACATTTATCAACCAAGTGCTTGGCGAAGTAAAAAGAGAATCTAAATCCATCTTGATGGTTGAAAAGAAGTTAAACAAGGGGACCTTGATCGCCAATAAATTCAAGGTAGCTGCTTAACACCCTACTTCACTTCTACCATCTCGCCTTTTGATGAAATCAAATAAGCCTTGTTTGGCTTGTCTTTTCTGATGCGCGTAAGTTCAGCTTGGTAGCCCTGTAATTGCTTGCGATACTTTTCATATTTCTCGCTACCCACTTCTGGGATAGTCAGCTTGTAATCGATGATGGCCAGATGGTCGGCAAGCTCCACCAAGCGATCCATGCGATAGCTCTTACCATCTTCACTAGCGATATCGAGCTCATTCCAAGCTTGTAGCCATTCACCCGATGTCAGGTAGCGCTTGAGCTCTGGAGCATCTAAGACTGTTTTGGTGCGAGAGAGTAATGTTTTCGCATGCTCTTGATCTACGCCCAACCAATTCATAAGCTCTTGCTCGCTTGGCATAGGCGGCTTTATTTCATTACTGGAATCTGGGGTGAGGAACTCGAGCAGCTTATGGAAGTTTGTGCCCTCTTCTAGGATTTCTGGATCGGGATTGCCTACTTTCTCATCTTCACCGGCAAATACTTCAACCGTCACACCGCTCTCGATGTCAGACAGCATTTGCGCATAACTTTCTTGCGCAGAGTCCCAGTCCAAGACAAAATCCTCAACTGCGTTTTCTTGCACAGGTTTGATGGCCTCAAACTCCCCCTTAGCCACTACTTGCTCACCTACCTGATACACAGACAACTCAGCTTTGCTCGCCTTGCCATACCAAGAAGCTTTATCCAAGCCACTGGGATTATTGGTGGTAGGCTTTTGGGCATCACCGCTAATCCATAGACCTTGACGTGCACGAGTCATAGCGACGTAAAGCAGGTTCCAGTTTTCTTTTTCACCGATTTGCTTCTCGGCCTCATTGATTTTGGCGCGGGGGGTAGTTAATGTTTTAGAAGTAAACAGGGATAAATGGGATGGACCCTCTTCTTGAGGCGCCCAATCAATTAAGACACCGCTGTAGTCGACATTAGTGTCAGTATTATTCGCATCAAGAATAATGACAAATGGCGATTCTAGTCCTTTAGCGCCATGAATTGTCATCAGGCGCACGCGCTTATGGCGATCCTCCTCTGACATCTCGCTCTCTTCATCTACTTCAACCAAGTTGTCATCACTAGCCGCATCGACATCACCTTCGTCGGGTGTTTCATCATCATCACCGCGGCGTTTAGTATTCATTTCCTGAATAAAACGGCTCAGGCTTGGATACTGGCCGCCATCTTGATTAAGGGCCACCTCCAAGAATGCATCCAAGTTGGCTAATATCTGTGGGCGATCGAGATCCTGACAGACTGCTGCATATTTGAGGCGTACATCACCCTCTTGATAAATACGATCAAGTAGGTCATGCACTGGTAAGCGCTCCCCTAAAAGCCGCCAATGCTGGAGATAACGCGCAGCACCTTGTATTTTTGCGTCTTTACTATCTTGTAGCCCATCCCACCAAGAACGATATTGACCAGAAGTCATCGCCACCGCTAGTTGCTGCATTTGTTTTTCTGTAAAACCAAATATAGGACTTCTGAGAACCTGGGCTAGCGGTAAATCGTGACGCGGGGTCACAAGTACAGTAAGCAAGGCAATCAGATCATCGACCTCAAGAGTGTTGAGCAAGCCGCCTAAGCGCGGGCTCTCATAGGCGAGCTTCACATCACGTAGCGCTCTTTCGTACTGAGGCAAATATTTACGACGTTTTACTAGCAATAGAAAATCGCTTGCTCTAGCCTCACGCCAAATTTCCTTAGCACCTTCTTTATCAGCGACCTTGCGTGTAGCAATAACTTCTTTAATCAGGCTCGCAACCAACTCACCCTCATGCTGACGCTGAATTACTCCAACTGTTTCACTTGAATCAGCAATCGCTCCATCAAATGCACTGCCCTCTCGCAACTCCTGGGTCTGCTCTGCATAGGCAATCAATGGCAGCAAGTAAATCTCACCTTGCCCAGCATAAGCGTCGGCAGGCTTACTCTCATCTGGGGTGGACCACAGTGTTTGCTGCTCTGAATACGGATAGTCAGGGGGTACTTGCTCACCCTGAAAGATTCTATTAACAGCGCTATTGATTTCGGGGGCGTTACGGCGCGTTTTATCCTGCTCAATGTAAGCAGCATCATGACGTTGATATAAAAACTGCGCTGCACTTACAAACAATCGAGGATCGGCACGGCGAAAGCGATAAATTGATTGCTTTGGATCGCCTACGATAAAGACTTTTGGCCGCTCATCACCTTCGCTATAGCCCGCTAACCAAGCTCGCAAAATTTGCCACTGTAATGGGTTGGTATCTTGGAACTCATCGACCAAAATTTGTTTGTACTTTGCATCAAGGCGCGATTGAAGGTAGGCTGCGTGCTCAGGCTCCCCCATCAATAAGCTAACACCAATCTCTAAATCATCAAAATCACGTACGCGCATATTCTCTTTTTGGGCATTAGCGTGCGCCATCATGGATTGATTCAAGGCAAACCAGGCTTCATTAATCGAAAAGACTTCCTGCTCTGCCTGCCAGAGGAGATATTCCTCAAAGGTGTGGCCCCAGTTTTGCTTGATAGCAATGTAATCACTTATGCGTTCTGCTTTACCTTCATTATTTAAGAAGGTTTCCAAAACATTCAAAATCGTATCGTTACCGCTGCGGTACTTCACAGGGCTTTTCGTCAAAAAGACATCTTGCAAACTCTTGGCAACATCCATCACGTTGCCGCCACCCTTTTTATAGGCTAGGGCCGGCATTAAATTAGGCAATAGCTTTTGATCATTGGTACTGCTATTTTTAAAGCAATACTCCAAAAACTCGAGGTCAGCTAATGCATTGGGCGCATTCCAAGTAGCCAGTAATGGGTTTGGCATATTGAGTTTATGCAGAGATTGCTTTAGGCGCTCTATTGGAGTGATACCCGCTTGATCGCATTGCTTCGCAAAGAAAGTCCATGCACCCCTTTGTTTAAAGAGGCTACCTTTACCCATTAAAAGTTTTTGCGTCTCGTGTGAACCTAAATAGCCCAATAAAACGTCGTAATGCGCTTTCAATTCTGGGCTGAGACCACCCCACCAATCATCAAGACACTCCTCTTGCAGTCGCTTAGCATCTTCACGCAACTTAAACCCTGGTTGAATGCCCATTGATACTGGAGCTACGCCCAGCAACCTGCCAAACCAACCATGAAAGGTATCAATCACAATTGGTTGTGGGTTTGCCAGCACCTGCTCATAAAGTGCTTTAGCCTTGGGCAGATATTTTTCGGCCTGCTCTTTTTCTATACCCCGAGCGGTTAACTCTTTCATCAAAGAGACATCGTCACTTTTTGAAAATTGTTCAAGCAATCCATATAGGCGGTCACGCATTTCTTGTGCCGCTTTGCGTGTAAACGTGAGTGCGAGTATCTCTTGTGGCTTCACATCATCGAGCAACAGCCGCACCATCCGGGCCACTAATAACCAAGTCTTGCCACTGCCTGCGCAAGCCGACACAATGACCGAACGCTGTGGATCACAAGCAAGCCTCTCTGAATAGGGTTGCTTTTCTGGAAGCGTATTCATTCGATTGCTCACCAAATCCCCTTCCTGCAAATGCCTCTTGCTTCGCAGTATTGGCATACCCCTTCTGGAGCGAATGCTTGCATGGGCTTTTTAGCCCAAAGCTGCTCTACGTCTTCTGTAATTTGCTCGGAAAACTGTTGCATCATTTCCGGCATATCAACCACCTCTTGGCTGCGCAGTGCTTTTTGCTCGCCCTTAGAAATATCCGCCTTCAAGGCCACCCATTCGGCTTGCTGTGCCTGATGTCCACTCAGCTTATGGCTTTCTTGACCTTCATTGGCGGCCCGTGCGTAGATCAATAGCTGTGGATCATCCAGAATATGCTCAGCCCTTACTTTGACTCTCTCAAAACGTTGATTTTTATAGTCAATCACTGAGGCAAGCTTGTTGTTATCTACATTGATGTCATAACGATCGGCATACCCCTCAATACGAATGATCTTAGGATTGCCATCCACATCCTTAAATGGCAAATCAAAGCCAACTTTGACTTCGCCATCGAAATATTGCCAACCTGCTAACTCACGTTGCAACTGCCAATCTACAAAGCTAGGAATTTGTTTTTGCCAATCTCTTAACGCGCCCATCACTCTTGCATCACCCTCAATCAAAGAAGCAAACTCTTGCTCTGAATAAACACTTAAGACTTGTTCCATCCAAGCACGTCTTTGATCTAAATTGGATTTCAGCGCAGGATTAGTATGTTCTTGAGTTTTGAGTGCTTGATAGAAGCGCTTGAGCAATTTATGCAATGTCTGTCCGGCCAACGAGGCGTCAAAGCCTTCATCAAACTCTTTGTTCTTACGTAAGCCTAATAGACTGCGCACATAGTAACGATATGGGCAATCTCGCAGAGCCTTATAGGCGCTGGGACTCATTGACAGCGGCATTGGTAGATCTTCTTCAAAATGCGCAACCGCCATCTCCATGGGCCTCGGTTCAAAAGCACGTTTTTTCAATTGAGCTGGAATGGCTTCCCACTTAACTAGATTTTGCAAACGCTGTATCCATGCCGATGGTCTGAGCGGTTCTCCATTATTACTTTTGCTTTGCCAGAGCAAATCAACACTGGGACATGACACTAGCAATTGCGAAAGATCTCTAGCTTGCTGCACAAACTGCATCGCTATCGTTGAGGTCTTTAACAGCTGATTAAGCGCGTCTGAGAAAAATAATAGTGGCTCTGAATAAGCTGGCAACTGCTGCTCATCGCAACCCACAACAACCACTGCTTCAAAGTCACGCATACGTGTAGAGCTCAAAGGCAAAATGCTCAGTGTGGCTTTGGCTTCTTTACCAGCTTCTTGATAGCTTGCGCCTTCAATAACTGTTTTAAGCAAACTAAGCCACTCACTCAAACGAATAGAGGTTTGTTGGTATTGCGTCTTACTCAAATCAAATGTCTTGAGCACTTCCAGCAATTGCTTGCCGGCCGAGTCTTTTTCAAGGCTCTGATCCATGCCAGTCGCTTGGAGATTGGCCTGCAGGTGAGCATACGCTTTACTGCAATCAAACTTGAGTGTTAACCACTCATGATGGCGCTCTCTGACAAACTGCAATAACTCAAATAATGCAGTACTGGGTAATGCGCTAGATGTTTTGGCTGCGTTCTCTTGCGCGCCCTCTATGGCTAGGTGAAAGGTTTTCCAACCAGACTCTGCCTTACTACCCACCAGGATATCTTCAAGCTCTGCAATGAGTCCGATGCAGACCTCTGCATCTCGATTCAAAATCTTTCCAAGATCTAAAAAAGGATTCTGCAAAAACTCAAGCAAGGCTTTTGCACTGGGCCCATCTTTTGGCGCTTTAATAAGTTCTAACCAACTATTAAGTGCAGCTGCAGCACGCGTAGTGGATAACTTCCAACCGGTTTCATCCCGAATGTTAAGTGCTGGGCCTAATCTTGAAAGCAGTGCACGCACCCTTCTAGCCACCAAGCGATCTTGTGCAACAAGTGCCAGCTGAGTTTTGCCATCAATCAGATGTTGCTCTATTGTTTTGGCAGCAGCCCACGCAAGCTCTTCAAAGCGTTTAGCTGCAATCAGGCTCCAACTCTTGCTATGGGCTTGCCTAAGATTTCTGAGCGCCTCTGCCTGCGCATCACTAGTACCAATTGTCTCTGCCCATAAACCCACATCACCCCAGCTCATCCTGGCCTCTACCACAGGAGCATATTGGGCATACTCGGCCAGCAGAGCTCCGATGATCTCTTGATCGATGGGAGTCGGATCAGCAGTCTCTACCCATATCAGAGGTCTTGCGGGATTTGCATTCTTAGCAGCTTCGAGATGAGCTGCCATTGCAAACTGATTACGAAATGCTGGATCGCTCACACTCGCGGTGTAGCGCCAAAATGTGAGCAAGACCTTGGTCTCTTGATCAACGACCTTACGCGCCATTCCTGAGTAGACTTTAGCAACGGTACTATCGAGCAAATTCTGCGCCTGACTCAGACAGATCTCGCCGAGATTACTTTGCTCACTCCGATTACTTTGAATGAATTCATGAATCTGTTTTTGCAGTTGTGGACTCACTGCAGTTGATAAGGTGTCACATGCTTCAACGATTGCTTGCGCTAGACCCCATGCACCAGATTCTGTTTCGGCTTTAAACCATGACTGCAGATCTTTGTGTTTGCGCAAAGTGGCATAGACCCCCAACCACCTCTCTAAATCACTTTGCTTCTTTGGAAATTTCCATGCGCCTGGCGCAGCTTCCAGCCAATCTGTAAAGCTGATGACTTGAGGCAAGAATGCGATGTTGCTTGGAAGATCTTTGGGTCGGTTTAATTCAAGGGCTGCTCTTACCCCGATTAATGGTCCCGCAGTACTCAGAACCACTAGGGGGCGCTGATTGGTTTGCACTGCACAATCCCAGATGCCTTTTGCCAATTGGGTAAGCGCTTGGCTATTGGGTGCAATTGCCCAAGCTTGAGGCTGCTTTTGCTCAGAAAGGGCTTGGAAAGGCTGGGGCATGAATGGAGTAATTTATCTATTTTGAGCAGAATGTTTCGCTTATTGCTAATATAAGCGTTATAACGACATAATTAAATAACTCGCTAAATAAGTCTAAATAAGGAATTTTCATGAGTGCCGGCATTAAATATGTAACTGACGCCTCTTTCGAACAAGACGTCCTCAAGTCCGATAAACCTGTTCTGCTCGACTTCTGGGCTGAGTGGTGCGGTCCTTGCAAAATGATTGGTCCGATCCTGGAAGAGCTCGCTGGCGAGTATGGCGATAAGATACAGATCGCAAAAATGAACGTAGATGAGAACCAAGGCGTACCTGCCCAGTTCAATATTCGCGGCATTCCTACCCTAATCCTCTTCAAAAATGGCACCGTGGCTGCTCAAAAAGTAGGCGCTTTGGCCAAATCCCAGTTGACTGCATTTATTGATAGTCATCTGTAAATAGTCTCAGACCACAGGTTCACCAGCTGAGCCTGTGGCTTTTACCGCTTTAAACGCTTGTCACATGCATTTTTTGGTGTAGTATTACTCAAACGCACTAATCAGTGCTCCGATTTTCAGCAATTTACCTCCCCCTTCTTTTAGCAAATTCCCAAATTCTGTTTTTCCACTTCTGCGTGATCTAAATCAGCGCAGCGATACTCCAAAACAAATTCCCAAATTCAAATTCATCAACACCCGAGAACCACATGCAATTAACTGAACTCAAAGTCCTCCACGTATCCGCTCTGCTTGAAATGGCAGCTAGCTTGGAGATTGAAAACACACAACGGATGCGCAAACAAGAATTAATGTTTGCCATTCTGAAAAAACGTGCGAAGGCTGGCGAAACCGTATTCGGTGACGGCACTTTGGAAGTACTGCCTGATGGCTTTGGTTTCTTGCGCTCTCCTGAAGCCTCTTACATGGCTTCTCCTGACGATATTTATATCTCCCCTGCGCAGATTCGTCGCTTTAACTTGCACACTGGTGATAGCGTTGAAGGTGAAGTACGTACACCTAAAGATGGTGAGCGTTACTTTGCTTTGGTAAAGGTAGACAAGATCAACGGTTTGGCTCCAGAAGCCCTCAAGAACCGCATCATGTTCGAGAACTTAACCCCATTGCACCCAAATCGCGTGATCAGCTTAGAGCGTGATATCAAAGCCGAAGAGAACCTCACTGGCCGCATCATCGACATGATCTCCCCGATTGGTTACGGCCAACGTGGCTTGATTGTGGCCTCACCAAAATCCGGTAAGACTGTGATGATGCAGCACATTGCTCACGCGATTGCTGCCAATAATCCTGAAGCGATTTTGATTGTGTTGCTCGTTGACGAGCGTCCTGAAGAGGTAACTGAGATGCAACGCTCTGTTCGCGGTGAAGTCGTTGCCTCTACCTTTGATGAGCCAGCAGTACGTCACGTTCAAGTTGCCGAGATGGTGATTGAAAAAGCCAAGCGCTTGGTTGAGATGGGCAAAGATGTGATCATCTTGTTAGATTCCATTACTCGTCTTGCACGCGCATACAACACTGTTGTTCCTTCATCAGGCAAAGTACTCTCTGGTGGTGTGGATGCCAATGCATTACAACGTCCAAAACGTTTCTTTGGTGCCGCCCGTAATATTGAAGAAGGTGGTTCATTAACCATCATCGCAACTGCTCTGATTGAAACTGGTAGCCGCATGGATGACCTCATCTATGAAGAGTTCAAAGGTACTGGCAATATGGAAGTTCACCTTGAGCGTCGTTTGGCTGAGCGTCGTGTTTACCCATCGATTAACCTCAATAAGTCTGGCACCCGCCGCGAGGAGCTCTTGGTTAAAGCTGAGAACCTCCAGAAGATCTGGGTATTGCGTAAATTGCTGGCCGATATGGACGATATCGAGGCGATGAACTTCATCGTAGATAAGCTCAAATCAACCAAAAATAATGGTGAATTCTTCGACTTAATGCGTCGCGGAGGCTAATTTAGGGGTCTAGAGGGCTGTTTCAGCCCTTTTTAGATACCTAAACAGCGCTTTGTTGTTGATTTCATGGCATAATTTCGCCTTTACCGCTTTTAAAACCTGGGAAAGTATTTCAGCCAATTTGGCTCAAACGGCTCCCCGCTCATAGGACTCAACATGAAACCTGGCATTCACCCCGAATATCGCGAAATCGTCTTTGTAGACGTTTCCAATAACTTCAGCTTCAAGACTCGCTCCACTATGTCTACTAGAGAGACAATCAAGTGGGAAGATGGCAATGAATATCCATTGGCCAAGATCGAGACTTCATCTGAATCACACCCTTTCTACACTGGTACCCAGAAAATTATGGATACCGCTGGTCGTGTTGAGAAATTCCGTCAGAAATTCGGTACTAAGGCTGTTGCTAAAGCTACCGGTGATGGCGCTGCTAAAACAGCTGAGAAAAAAGCTGCTGCTGCAGAAGCTAAAGCTGCTGAAAAGCCAGCTAAGAAGAAGGCTTAAACCACTTCTATTCGCGGGGTATGTTAAATACCTGCTCTGCGAGATAATTAAGGCAGCGTTTGCTGCCTTTTTTATTTTGAACTTCACCCATGGTCAAACTTACTGCCGCTGCCACTAAATCTATTCCGCGCATTATTATTTTTGCGCTGACCTTAGTTTATGGTTTCGCTGGCCTCTTCTTTCGGGACCCCTGGAAGAATGAGGATGCCATTGGGTTTGGTGGCATGTGGACACTATTTCGCGGTAACTCCTTAGACTGGATGGTTCCCCACTTAGCTGGACGCGATATCTCTCTTGGTGCACCCTTGCCTTATTGGATGGGCGCCACCCTCATTGAGTGGTTTGGTCCATTCATTGGCGCCGCTAATGCTGCACGCTTATACGCCGCCATCTGCTTCTTCTCTGCTGCACTAGCAATTTGGTATGCCACCTATTTATTAGGTCGTCGTCGTGAAGTGCAGCCGATGGCATTAGCGGTTGGTGGTCAGCCTGATTTAAAGAGCTACGGCATGACCTTAGCTGATGGTGCGCTGCTCATTTTCTTGGCATGCGTAGGTCTAGCGCAACGCGCCCATGAAACAACACCAATGATGGCGCAGCTCATGGGTATTAGCATCGTGCTATATGGCACAGTGCGCGGCTTAGATAAACCTTGGCAAGGTGGTTTTTGGACTGGCCTTGGTATTGCCATCGTCGCCCTATCAAGCAATCTCACACTCAGCTTAATCATTGTTACCTCCACCATCATTGCAGTCATTGCTAGCAATGCGAAGTTACGCTTTCGTTGGACGCTGACTAGCACCGTTTTAGGTTTAATCGGTTTTGCGATTTGGCCGCTGATTTGGTATCTAGCCGATCTGCCAGCGCAATGGCGTCATATCGCTGAAGAAGGCTGGCGCAATGTACCGGAAATGCGCGCTACTCCATCAATTGAATCACTCGGTTTCTTGAGTGTGAACTTCTGGGCTTACGCGTGGCCCGTCTGGCCGCTCGCAATCGTCTCCCTTGCGCACTGGGGTCGCATTAAAGAATCGGGCGCATGGCGCGCACCCCATCTTTGCATTCCTTTGAGTTTATTCATCGGCAGCTTAATTTATGTTTTGTTCCGCCTAGAAGCAAATGAACATGACTTAATGATTTTGATTCCAAGCCTTTCGATTATTGCCGCATTTAGCCTGCCTGTTCTTAAGCGAAGCGTCATTAGCTTTATTGATTGGTTTGCAATGTTTAGCTTTACGCTGATCGCGCTAGCTATTTGGATTATTTGGCTCGCAAAAGTAACTGGCTACCCAGAATCTACGGCCGCCAATATTGCACGCCTACTACCTGGATTTACTGGTCAATTTAATGTTTTGGCCTTTATCGTTGCTCTTGCTACTACGGGTGTATGGCTGGCAGTAGTTCGCTGGAGAACTTCTCGGGCCCCGAAAGAAATCTGGCGCTGCCTCATCATCTCAGCATCAGGGACTACTTTGATGTGGGTACTGCTGATGTCTTTATGGCTGCCAACTATTAACTACGCTAAAACCTATCGTCAGGTTTCTGCGCGATTGGCGCAAGTAATCCCCGCTGGCGGTAGCTGCATAGACACGACCAATCTAGGTCCTGCACAGCTCGCCTCTTTTGAATACTTCTCCAAGCTCAATTTGCGAGATGACTCCAATTGCCCATGGATGCTAACCCACAGCCAATCCGAAGCAAAGGCATATGCAGAGCTAAATAATAAAAAGCTCACACTGCTCTGGGAAGATCGTCGTGCTGCTGACCGCGATGAACGCCTGCGTCTCTACGAAGTTATCCCGGAATAATTCGTGCTGCACTTTAAACTATCGCGCCTTCGCGAGGACATCCCCTCTTTACTAAAACTAGCCGGACCTTTATTAGTGGGACAGCTTGCTGTGATTGCATTTGGCGTGCTCGATACTGCGATGACGGCACGTTATTCAGCCGATGATTTAGCGGCGCTGGCAATGGCATCAGCCATCTTTATCAGCATTTACGTAGGCCTCACCGGAGTGATCTCGGCGTTAGCACCAATTGCAGGACAACTCTTTGGCGCTAAACGTTTTGGAGAAATCGGCGAAGAAGTGCGGCAAGCGGCTTGGCTTGCTTTAGGTCTCACTATTTTGGGCTGCTTCATTTTGCTCAATGCAGATCACTTGCTAGCTATTTCCCGAGTCAATGATGTTATTGAAGGTAAAGCAAAGTTATATCTCAATATCCTAGCAATTGGCTTACCAGCCAGCATGGCTATGCGCGTATTGATGGCCCTACACAATGCAGTTTCACGCCCCACCGTCATCACTGTTGTACAAATTATTGGCCTAGGACTCAAGCTACCCTTAAACCTACTCTTTATTTATGGAGGCTTAGGCATAGAGGGCATGGGCGGACCAGGCTGCGCTGTAGCTACCGTCATCATTAACTGGTCTTGGCTACTCATGACTCTAGGCTTCGTTTTATTTGATCGCTTTTATAAACCATTTAAGATCTTTGCCCGCTTTAGCATGCCGGATTGGCATCGTATCTGGACATTATTAAAGCTCGGTGCACCTATTGGATTTAGTTACTTGATTGAAGTAACCTCTTTCACGTTTATGTCGCTTTTTATTGCCCGCCTTGGAACTACGGCATTAGCGGGACATCAAATCGTAGCCAACATGGGAACCGTCATCTACATGGTGCCGTTATCCCTCTCCATTGCAACCATGACCTTAGTGTCACAATCTATTGGTGCCAACAAGCCCGAGCGTGCCGAAGAGATCGGTTGGTCATCTGTCTTTTTTACCACCACGCTGTGCATCACTATTGGTATCGCAGTTTGGATTTTCAGAATACAGCTATTGGATTTATACGATCCACCAGCAGAGGTAAAGGCGTTCTCTATCCCCCTCTTCTTATTTATAGCCTTCTATCAAGTATTTGATGCCCTTCAAGTTACCGCGGCATTTATTCTGCGGGCCTATCGCATTGCTTTTTTACCGATGGTGATTTATGCAGGCTCACTCTGGGGCGTAGGCCTTGGTGGCGGCTACCTCATGGGCTTTAATATATTTGGCAATACACCGGCATTCCTACAGGGCGCCAATGGCTTTTGGGCTGGCAACAGCTTAAGTCTAGGCTTAGCTGCGTGCTTTTTGCTCTATCTCTTTAGAAGAACGGCGGAGCGCTATGAGAAGACGCATCCGCCGGTACAGGTTTAAGGCAAACTACTTTGAGTCCCTTACTTATAGACCTTCAAAGTGGAGGCATCGTCATTTAAACGGGTTTTGAGGTTACGCAACTGCCCTGCCGAACCAGGATTGTTAGTAATAAAGTTTTGATCAGCCAAATGCTTGCGTACATCCTCAGCCAAATCCAATGAAGCCAACTTCATTAACTTTGCATTACTTGGTTTATATCCAGTGTCTCTGCCATCGATTTGGACGTCCTTACCTTCACCAGAAGCTACAAATGACGCAACGATTTGCGTTGTCTTGGTGTCGACGATATTAAAGTCCACCGTTACCTCAAGCGTCATCTGTTGCGAGGTAGATTTGGTTCCAGGAATATCAGATACGTTATCCGTGCTAGAGACTTCCGCCAACACACCGTATAAAACATAGTCTGCATCACCGAAATCGCCAGCTTTGATCCGTTTAACAATATCAAAGTACTCATCGCCTTGATTAGGGGCGGCTACGGCAGCCTTGGCTTGAACCACTTTATAGCCAGACTTAATCAACAGGCCACGAATGGGGTTGGCCAAGTAACGCAATTCTCCATACTCATTATTGGCCTGATATCCCGACTTCTTCATACTTTGAGTATTGGCGCTTGAAGAGCTGTTACTTGGAGCTGCCGTATCCGTTACAGGCGCTGCGGCTACACCTGGACTAGTAGCTGTAGGATCGGCCAAATTAGTGAACTTCACTGGGAACGCAGATGAATTTGCCCCGCCAGCAATAGCAGATGCATTGGCTTTATCCGCATCCACCTCAATAGTCTTGGGCGCAATCGCAGAAGAAATATTGCTATCTGTTGTCGTCCTAGTTTCTTCGACAAACGTTAAATTTTTTCCTTCTTTCTTAAAGTAGATATCAGTGACTGCAATTGACTTGGAATCGGCCTTTAGGGCCTCAGCACTGATTACGGGATTTTTGGGTGGGTCTGCTGGAACTTGGCCAATATACGCAGATTCGACGAGAGCAGGCGGCTTGCTAGCACAGCCAGCCAAAAAAACTAGGCTCATACCCGCACAAGCTAATAATATTTTATTCATGTGTTGCTCAATTCATTATGGTGTTGAGTTGCGTATTAGCGTGTAGCAGTCTTACGAATCTCTTTTTCATCAGCCCACTCGAGCAAACCGGATTCGTTGTTAATGAGGTTGAGATTAAATACGTAATAAACGTCTTTCACATCCTTGGTGTTTTTGACAATAGAAGCAATCGATCCTTCGATACGATACTGAGCGCCCTGCATATTGCCCGTCTTGGCAATCGTGCTGTTCTTATATAAACCTGACTGATTTTGACGCTTGAGCTCTTCAGTCTGATTTTGCATTTCAGAAACACTCACTGCGAATCGCACTTGACCGCTCTTCATTAACTGCGTGCGGATCTTATCGGTAATTACACGCGTATCGATATATTCAGAAGTCTTATTCTTCACATCTGCAAGCGTCACAATAGGCGCATCTTTACTTCCAGAGATAGCCTTAGACTGGAGCAGTGATCTTGTCATTGCCTCGGCAATCATCTGTAGATCAGTTGATCCATAGTTTGCATTAACGGTCTCTACCGCCTTCGCATCGCCGTAACGAACCTGCGGTCCTGAGCATGCAGCAAGCGCTGCTACTGATAATGCAATAGCAGATAAGCGAATAGTTTTAGTGTTCATGATCATCCTTAATAAGCCTAAATCTTTTAAATATTAAATAGTTAATTGATTTTTATTTGTATTGATTTAATTCAAAACGAAAGTCAGTAGCATCTGGCGTTGGGGCGATTCCCATGATAACGGTCGACTGCCCCTTACCTACTGTTACAGGCTTCCACGGCTCCTCATCTGTTACCGCCATGCCGTTTTTACCAATCCACTTAAATCGATAAGACACGAGATTGGATTTGCTGTCATTCTGTATGGTTACCTGCGCTGTCAATACGCCATTGCGCATCAAACTACGCATATCAGCAATTTGAATGCCATCCGTATCACCCGTGCGTACCGTCATGTCCTTCATGGATGGCGTTGAGCTACATGCGGCAAGAGCAAGTGCCGTCATCAGGATTGCGAGGTATTTTTTCATCTGGGTCTTTCCTAATTAAAAAGCTGCTGAAAGCTATTCAACAGATTGGGTGGCTCGTAAGGCTTCACCCCTTCCATATTACCGCTAGCGGGGATAGTGTTGGGGGTGGAATTGGGGGTCGGGTTTGAGATAGGCGCCGCAGGTACGGGGGTTGCCTGTGTCGCTACTGGGGTGGTTATTACCGCTGCTGAAGCAGGCTCTTCGGGCTGCGGATCCTGAAAGCCTCCCCATAGTTTCTTAAAGCCTGCAAATGCACCCTCAGATGGTTTAGGTTCAAGGAGAGCGGGGTGTGAGCTTACTGGCGAGATGGCGGCTGGAGATGCGACTATTGGAGTGCTAACAACCGGATCTTTGGGAGGAAGCGCAGTAGGATCATTCGAGGTCAGTACAGCTGCCCTATTTCTAAACATGCGGATATAAACCACGTTGTACCCGCCTACTAAATTAACCGTTTGAGATGCGGTTACGCCAGATGGCAAAGTGTATTTCAGAACAGTTGGTCCAATCGGCAAACCCATTCTGGCCATGTATGTTTGCGCGGGCAAAGTTGACCAATGACGCACATCAGTCACATTGATTGCTTGTAAGCTATATCCCGTAATCATTCCTGCAATCGCGCCAATTAGAGCAGCGCTACCATTGTTCTGATTGTTCTGATTATTCTGGCTTCGCTTGTTAGCCGCTTGCTGGGCGGCTCGATCCGCTGCATATTGCGCGGCTAGAGAGACTAAGGCTCTAGAGGATGCTCTTAAAACATAGGCTGGCATCTCATCACGCAAGTTCTTGCGAGCCATAGCATCAATATTGGCAACCAACTCTGGATTAGCCACCTTATCGCCTAACTGAACCATGGTTGGCCTGAAACGCTCAGTAGATTTTTCGATGACCGGAAAAGTTAAGGTAACCAACTTTGGGTTACCGCCCAGATTAAAAGACTGGCTGATTTGATAAGGAATAATTTTGGGCATGTAACCTGTATCAACAATAATCAAGGTATCAGCAAACGCTTTTTTGCCTTGATTGGCAATATTGGAGTCCAACTTAGCAATACTGGTTTTAAAGAAGTTGACTTGTGGTCGCAACTCAATTGCCAAGCGATAACCTGGCGCAGCTAGACTTGCCTCTCCTTGTGACTCGTGAATAAAACCAGACAGGTAATACGCTGCAGGATTCTGATACGAGTTCTTAAGGCTACGGGTTTCCTCGTCATCCAATAGATTGATTGGGTAACCGCTAATACTTTCAATACGACTAGATGCACCTTGAGTATTGGGATTATTTTGCTGCTCCTGCTCTACCTTGGAGACTGCGGCCACCCTACTCTGTATCAACTCCTCAATAACCTTTTCACGCTGCGCCATCTTTTTGGCTTCCACCATGGCATCATTCCAGCGTCCTTGAGAGATGTGGTTTAAAGCGATGGTTTGGCTTAATAGACTCACTTCATAAGGTTTAGGGTCATACTCACTACTGAAACCTTCAGACAAAACGTAACCACTTGCTCCTGAAAAAGAGCGTCTGAGTTTGTCGCTGGTAGTCGCCTCCCAACGACTGACTAATTGATCTGCAGCTAATAGGTTTTGGGTGCTATTGGGAATCTGAGCGGGACCTTGCAGTCTTTGTACCTCGCCCAGCTCCATGTAATACAGGGTATTTTTATCCTTGAAGGCGCCCTGAATGGCCGCCGTCGTATTTTGCAGATCACCATTTTTAAACTGCTCTTTGGACTCATTCATCTTGATTTGCTGAGTCTGCGTAGCGCAACCGACCAACAAACAGACAGTCAAAGTCACGCCGAATTTAGAAATGTCTAATGCTGAAAATTTAGGCAAATTGAGGGGTTTATGAAAAAGAGGAAAAAATGAAGACCACATACCTTTAACGCTTAAAAATAGGCTTGGGCTGACAAGAAAATAGGGGTTTATTACTCTAATTTTGCACCTGATTGCTGTACTACCTTGCCCCATTTGCTTGCCTCGGAGGCAATCAACTTAGAAAGGTCTTTTGGGCTACCTGGAGCGGGGTCCAGGCCACCAGCCAAGAGCTTGGATTTGACATTGGGATTGCTCAAAGTTTGGCGCACCATTTGATTTAAGCGTTTTTGGATATCAGGCGGAAGGTTTGCTGGTGCCATCAATGAAAACCAAGATACAGCCTCAAAACCGGCCAAACCTTGCTCAGCTAGAGTGGGAATCTCAGGGGCGGCATGTGAGCGCTTCAGTGTAGTCACTCCCAAGGCCTGAACCTCTCCAGCCTTAATCAAGGCTAAGGAAGAGGAAAGATTGTCAAAAAGCATAGAAATGCGACCACTGAGTAAGTCAGGTAAAGATTGCGCTCGTCCCTTATAAGGAATGTGACGGATTTGAACACCTGCTATTTGTTTAAACAATTCACCTGACATGTGCAAAGAAGTGCCAACGCCTGATGAACCAAAAGTCAATTGGTCTGGCTTGGCTTTTGCTAGCTCAATTAACTCATGAAGATTGTTAACGCCTAATTTCTTATTCACAATTAATACATTTGGTGTGCTTGCTAAAAAGCTAATGGGTGTGAAATCCTTCGCGGGATCGTATGAAATCTTTTCATACAGCGCACCATTAATCGCATGAATGCCTACCGTACCAATTAATAAGGTATAGCCATCTGGATCACTCTTAGCAACGAGATCAGCGCCAATATTACCGCCATAGCCTGGGCGATTCTCGACCAGCACTGGTACACCCAAGTTTTGCTGCCAATCTTCCGCTAAAACGCGCGCCAATATATCTGGAGCACCACCGGGGGTAAAGGTTACAACGATGCGAATTGCTTGTTTTGGCCAGGTAGTGTTTTTCTGGGATGTACTTTGCGCATGAACACTAAAGCCAATAACCCACAACACAGAAATAAAGAGAAAGCTCTTCAGAACTTTAGAGAATGGCATGCTCAAAATGTAGAACTAGACCGGAAGGTCTAGGTTAAAAACCAAAGCGAGAGCGTAGCCACAACCAGCCCTCATGCCTCACTGGGTCATCAGCGCAGGGGCCGATACCGCATTCCAAGAGTGTAGATACGAGATTGCCAAAAACCAAGAGAACGAATGCAATGACAAGGGCATTGGCAAACCATGAGCGTGAGCGAACTTCACGGTTAGGTAGCATTAATAGCACTGCAAGACCCATTAACAAACCGGTATACCCAACATATGCCCAGGTATAGAAATGCAACTCTAAAAATGTTTTTCCAAATCCTTTGTCGCCCGGCAGAATATGCAAGAACACCTGACGAAGAGAAACCATCATACCAACCAAGCCGCCAATGATGCCCCATCCGTAATGGGATGAATAAGCACCACAACGAATATTGAGCACCAAAGCAAAACCAATAATCACAAATCCAACGCGCTGCATTAAGCACAAAGGACAAGGCAACTCACCAAAGTAGAGCTGATCTACAAAGGCATATGACAGCATGCCTACAACGGCTAGCAATGCAAGCTGATTACCAAGCGCGGCTAGAGAGGGTAGAGAATGTTTACTCACAATCAATTACAGACTGATGTTGAGATGGTCAGTTGCATGAAAACGGAACCAAACCAGAAGAATGGCAACGGTAATCGCCAAAACTGTCAAACCTGCAAGACGCTTCTCAAACCAGACTAAAACAAGTCCGATAAAA
The DNA here is from genome assembly GCF_018881655.1 of Polynucleobacter sp. Tro8-14-1. Lineage (GTDB taxonomy): Bacteria > Pseudomonadota > Gammaproteobacteria > Burkholderiales > Burkholderiaceae > Polynucleobacter. Next base: position 121,961 of record NZ_JACVPX010000006.1, on the reverse strand, counting down.
GCCGTCAGAAAAGGTAGAAACATATACATAAGGGAATTCTAGCGCAGGACTCTTAGAGTAGGGGTAATTCCATAAATTCAGGGCTTTGGGAAAGGGCTTTTGTTTAGAATGGGCTCATGATTACCAGCCCCTCCCCTCCCTGCTTAGATCTACAGATTGATGGGAATATGGCACGGGTTGTTTTTAATCACCCCGCCGCTCGTAATGCCCTCACTTGGCCAATGTATGAAGAGCTCAAAAGGATTTGCGACTCCTTAGCTAACAATCCTGAAATTCGAGTGGTCATCTTGCGAGGGGCAGGAGATAAAGCATTTGTTTCTGGAAGTGATATTCAGCAATTTGTTGATCTCAAAGAGAATGAAGCATATGAAGTTGCTGTTGATCATATTTTCTCCTCACTGCAACAACTGCCGATGCCGACTATTGCCATGATTGAAGGTTTAGCAGTCGGCAGCGGTCTGTTGATGGCCACTTTCTGTGACTTTCGGATCTCGACGCCGAATGCCCGTTTCGGTATACCGGTAGCCAAGACCTTGGGGAATTGCTTATCGCCAAGTAATTTATCTTGGCTTGCGGCTCACCTAGGAACTCCAACAGTGAAGAAAATGCTTCTGACTGCGGAACTTATTAAGGCACCAGAATTATTAGCTTCAGGCTACCTCTATCAAACGGCAGAGCCTGCAGAAATCGAATCTGTTACCAATGCGCTCGCTCAAAAATTAGCGACCCTTGCTCCCATCACACAAAAAGCCAGCAAGCTGACATTGGCACGCTTACTCCAAAGCAATCTTCCAGACTGCACAGATCTGATGCGAGAAACCTATAACAGCAAGGACTTTAGAGGGGGTGTGAACGCTTTCTTAGAAGGTCGTTCGCCTCTGTGGAATGGGGAATAAGTAAGGCTGCTGGACTAGCTTTTAGAGTTTAAAAACTCCACCACGATTTTCAGGAACTGATCGGGCACCTCAACGTGAGGTACGTGCCCCACATTTTCAACTGGCACTAGCTTTGCATTCGGAATAGCTGCTTGCGCTTTCTTACCTAACTCTGGAAAGTTGCCCAAGGACTTCACTGCCTCTGGTGGGGCAAAGCGTCGACCAAATACTGTACGGTCTTTTTGGCCAATCACCAATAACACCGGCATCTTTAATTGTGGCAAATCATTGACCACTGGTTTTTCAGCAATCATTTGGTAAGTCAGCACTGAAGTCTTTGCATAGGCCGGATAGTCTGGACCTTTTTGCACGCGCACATAGACCTCTACAAACTTTTCATAAGCAGGCTGCCAGTTTGGAAAATAACTTTGCAGAAAGCGGCGATAACTCGCTTCAGTCTGAGCCATCTCTAGCTTAAGCAAATCGTCATTCTGTTGCGGAGGGATGTCTTTGCTGTAATCCTCAAGTCCTAAAGGGTTCTCCAATACTAGCTTTTGGACAGTTTGTGGGTATAAGCGCGCAAAACGAATACCTACCATGCCGCCCATGGAGTTCGCTATGACTGAAACCTGCTTAATATTGAGGGACTTCAGTAAGTCTTGCGTATTGACAGCTAAATCATCAAAGTGGTATGCCACATCTGGCTTAGAAGACTTTCCGAAGCCAATCTGATCAGGAGCAATCACACGATAGCCGGCCTTTGAAAGGCCTGCAATAGTGAAGGACCAATAATCACTGGAGAAATTCTTGCCATGAAATAACACCACCACACCCTTTTGCTTGCCTAAGGCCGCAACATCCATATACATCATGCTTGCTGCTTGCCCCTGTAAAGAAGTTTTAAATTCTTTGAGTGGGTACGGGTAAGGCCATTTGCTGATTCGCAAATCTAAAGGAGCTGCATCAGCATAAAGACTGGCAGGTGGAGTTGATGAGGTCTTCTCAGTATTAGCACATGAAACCAAAAAAACCGATGCAACTAACGTTGCACTAATCAGCAATACTTTCTTGAGAAAACTTGTCATCAATCCGACTTTCTTTTTGATTTAAAGAATTTTTGTTTTTAAGTTTGGTAAACCGGCAACACTACCTTCAAGTACATCCCCTTTTTTAACTGGGCCAACACCTGCTGGCGTGCCGGAGAAAATTAAGTCACCTGGTTCCAAGGTAAATAAGGTAGATAAATAAGCAATCGTGTCAGGCACATTCCAAATCAACTGATTGAGATCGCCCTCTTGACGAACTTCACCATTCACTAAGAGCTTAACGGCGCCTTTGGCAGGATGACCGCACTGACTGGCTGGTGTGATCTCACCGCAAGGGGCAGATTGATCAAATGCTTTGCCGGTATCCCAAGGGCGGCCCATCTTCTTTGCCTCACCTTGAAGATCGCGCCGAGTCATATCCAGACCAACTCCGTAACCATAGACATGCTCCAAGGCTTTTTCTGCAGGGATATTTGCGCCGCCTTTACCAATAGCGACCACCATTTCAATTTCGTGGTGAACATCCTTTGATAAATTTGGGTAAGCAATATCTTTGCCATCAGTCACAATTGAATTAGCAGGCTTCATAAAGAAGAATGGTGGCTCTCGATCAGGATCATGGCCCATCTCTCGTGCATGATCGGCGTAGTTTCTACCAACGCAGTAAATACGATTCACGGCGAAGCGACGAGTATCGCCAGTCACAGGCAATGAAATTACTGCTGGGGGATCAATCACGAATGCTGAAGACATAAAAACCTTTCGAAGAATTTTAATGAATGAGTGCTTTATTTCTGATATTTAGAAGTATGACGCAATTTCAACAATAAGATGCTGAGCGCCAAGGCAAAGGTGAGAGCATTGGCCAAAATGAGGGGCCACTTTTCAATAATGAGGCCATAAACCAGCCACAAACCCACCCCCGCAGTAAATAAGGAGTACATCCCGAGGGAGATACCCGATAGGTCTTTGGTGCGCCAAGACTGTATCGCCTGCGGCAAAAAGGCAATAGTAGTCAAGAATGCGGCGCAATATCCAATAATCTCGATTTGATGGGACTCAAGGTTCATTTCTTCATTGTAATAAGGGAAATTTGCAGTTCATTGACGCAGCGCATGAATTTTTAATCTGTAGATAATAGAAAATCGTAACTCAACCCACCATTAGAAATACAAAATGAGACAACATCTAATTCGAGGCTTAGGCCTACTCCTTTGCAGTAGCCTGATCACCACTCCACTATTGGCGCAAACCAATAGCTCTGCTATTAAAAACTATCCCGACAAACCTATTAGGCTAGTCATTCCATACCCACCAGGTGGTGCTACTGATGTGATTGGTCGCATCATAGCGCAAGAGCTCTCCAAGTCACTAAACCAGCAGGTAGTTCCCGATAATCGCGCAGGCGATAGCGGCAATATTGGTGCGGATATGGTTGCAAAGTCTCCTGCTGACGGCTATACGCTGTTAATGGGCGCCCTGACCTCGCACTCTATCAACGCAAATCTTGATAAAGATAGAATTCGATACAACCTTGAGAAAGATTTCACACCAGTTGACGTGGTGGGAGTGGTACCTCTGGTGTTTGTAGTGAACCCTTCAGTCCCCGTAAAGAATATGAAAGAGTTCATTGCCTACGCAAAAGCCAACCCAGGCAAGCTCACGTTCGCATCATCTGGAGCTGGTGCGCCACAACGCCTTGCAATGGAAATGTTTCGCTATCAACTTGGTTTAGATTTATTGCATGTGCCTTACAAAGGCAGCGGCCCTGCAATGACTGATCTAGTGGGCGGTCAAGTACTCACGATGTCTGAAACAGTTCCAGCAGCCCTACAATTTATTCAAGCAGGTCAATTAAGACCTCTAGCCGTGACAACCGCTAAACGCATTAGTCAGTTGCCGGATGTACCTACCGTCACCGAAGCTACAGGTCTGCCTAACTTTGATGTTGTAAGTATGTTTGGTATTTTGGCTCCTGCAGGAACTCCTAAGCCAATCATCGATAAACTCAGCGCAGATATCAAGGTTATTTTGCAGCGCCCCGAAGTGCAAGAACGCATGCTGGCAGCAGGTGTGTATGTGAACTATCTTTCCCCAGCAGATTCCAGCAAGCGCATTACACGGGAAATGACTATGTGGAGCAAAGTTATTAAGGACGCCAACATTAAGCCTGATTAAGGCTAATCGCGTTAATTTAATGGAATGGAAAAAATCGCTTTAAGCGTTAACGAATCCGTGCTGTTAGAGAAGCCCTTACCTACCCCAGCCTGAAAAGAAAGTGGTTTGCCTTCGTAGTACATCATCAAGAATCCCAATTGTTGGGTATTTTGGTAGTTGATGGGCTGACCAAGTTGATTCAGGTTGGAGTAATACTCTACCCCAAGCGCTAACTCAGGTGTCACCTCTCTAGATAAACGAGTTGCCGTGGAAAAATAAGGCGACTGATTTACGTAGGGTTGCGAGAGCGGCATATCTACAACCGGATTAAATGAGAAAAGCCACTCATCAAAATGCTTGCCGACAATGAAACGCATTTCACTGTTGTATCGAGATTCCTCAAACTGCGGTTGTACGTTAGCTAACTCTAGGTTTGCACCTGCAAAGAAAGAATCTCCTTTGTCTTCGCGTATTGGTAGCCATTTCATGCGGACCTTAGTCGCCGCATATTGAAACTTGTTGTCATAGTTCACGTAAGAGATGTATAGGCCAGCCTCTAGATCGTGGCCTAAGCCATAAGCAAACTCTGGAGTAACCCGCACACCATTGTTATTCATCACCTCTCCTGGATAGGAGGGATTTTGAATGCCTCGGGGAGTACTGTTTAAATGCACCTCTAGACTAGCTTCACCCTTGGCATTAATTTCGTCATCGTAGACCTGAATTTCATCCTGCAGGACCGCCATGCTGACCGATGGCAGCAGCAGTAAGGATACTGACACTAATCCCTGTAAAAAGGCTTTGGCGAGGGAGTGGGCTTGCATCTGCATGATGCAAGAGTTTAACAATGATTACGGTTTTTTGACGCGCTCACTCCAAAGCTGCCATGGCCGTCCAATGGTCTTCTCAATGGTTTCCTGCGCAGTAACAGCTTCGCCGGGGGTAAGGTATTGCACCTGACCCATCTTCATTGCCTCAGACTGAATGCTTGCATTTTGAATTGCATACACCGTTCTAAAGACTGCCTTCTTAATGGAGTCTGCCCCTGAAGCATATCCATGGCCCCGCATCAAAACAAAATACTGCAAACCCATAGTTTTAGACAGAGCATCACCTAGCTCAACATTACTAATAAACATATCCGTATCTGGATTGGGCTTAGCAAAATTGCGGATCTCAAAAATAGGCGCGCCATCCCCTAAAAATGCACTCATGTGATACACGGGTTTGAGAGTGGTACCTGTAAGTCCATATGGCAGTATGGGTGCAGCATGACCATGAATTACCGAATTAATATCGGGGCGATTTTTTAGAACACCACTATGAATATATCTCTCACCATAAGCCACTCGTGTATCGCCATTTAAAGCTTTGCCATTCATATCGAATTCCATGATGTCTTCAATTTTGACAACTGATGGCGCGACACTTCTTGCCAGAAAGAATGTATTAGGATTGGCTGGGTTACGAACACTAATATGGCCATAGCCATCTACCGCATTTTGGTCATACAAAATATGATTCGCAAGAACAAGCTCTTCAACAGCTGTCTTGACTGCCATATTTTGATCCATCTGCTCCTGAACGGTTGCAGCATGTGCCTGAGTAAAAAGCAATGCAAACAAAGGGGAAAGTAATTGTTTTTTCATTATTCAACCTTGCCAATCTTTCTAACAACCTCACCCATCTGAGCGGATTCCTTATCCCAGTAGGCCTTAAATTCAGGCGCATCCATATATTGAATTGGACTTCCAGCTCCATTGATCACAGTGCGCACCCGCTCATCATTCGCCGCTTGTTTAGCAGCCTCACGGAGCTTATTGGTGATGTAGTCAGGGGTTGCGCTGGGCACAAATAAACCAGCCCACTGAGAGAACTCAACCTTAACGCCCATCTCTTTAAAGCTAGGTACCTCGGGCATGCTAGCTAATCTGCCATCACCCCAATGAGCTAATGCACGTACTTTGCCCGCCTTAATTTGCTGAACAATGGAAGAAGGTCCAGTAGCGATCGCATCTACTTGGCCGCCCAATAAACCCACAATCGCTGGTCCTGCACCTGTATACGGAATATGAACCATGTAGAACTTTTCTGAAGACTTGAGCATCTCCATCGGCACATGCATCGTTCCATAGTTTCCTGATGAACCAAAATTGTATTTACCGGGATTGGCTCGCATTGCTGCCACAAAAGATTTGTAATCTTTCCATGGGCTGTCCGCCCTCACTACCAAAACCGTTGGGTCCGCTGTAAAGCGTGCGATCGGCTTAAGTTGATTGAGTTGAAAAGACTGCTCTCTTCCCACTACTTTATCCGCCTCTGGAATAATTGAAATAGACGATAGGGCCATCAAAATCGTGTAGCCATCAGGCTTTGCCCTGGCTACTGCCGCCATGCCAATGCCACCACCAGCCCCAGCTTTATTTTCTACAATCACTGGCTGACCCAACCTACGGGATAGCGCCTCTGCCACCGGCCTACCAACAGTATCAGCAACGCCACCCGGCGGAAATGGCACAACCATAGTGATGGGCTTTGTAGGCCAGGCTTCTGGCGCTTGAGCAATAGCCCCCTGAGAGGCCAAGCAAGTACATAAAAAGACTAAGGTAGTAGCAAATGAATATTTTTGTCTCATTTTTTGTCTCAAGTACGTAAATTAGTTATTATTTATACTCTTTATCCTACTACAAGATTCATCACAATAAACAGGGGTTAACGTAGACAAAACCCCAGCCGGAGACAGCAAACATGAGATATGCCGCATTTGTTTTAGCCAAAGAACCTACCAAAACTCGCGTTGGAATTGTGTCTGCTGATGGCACGACAGTTCAAGAGCTCGATTTGGGCGTTGACGTTAGTGAAGATGGCATTGTTGCCATTCTCAAATCTGACCTCGCAGGCAAGCTCCCAAAACCTATTTCCACGCATGCGTTTAGCGACATCCGTCTACTCGCTCCTGTACCTAGACCGCGTCGCAATATTTTCTGTGTCGGTAAAAATTATCATGAGCACGCTAAAGAATTTTCCAACAGCGGATTTGATGGCAGCGCTAAACCTGGGGAAGATATTCCAAGCCATGCAATCTTCTTCACGAAGCCACCCGAGTCTGTAACCGGACCCAATACTAACGTCATTATCCCCACTGCTGTATCCACCTGCATCGATTACGAAGCGGAACTCACGATTGTGATTGGCAAAGGCGGCAAAGGCATTAACGAAGCAGATGCTATGAAACACGTCTGGGGTTATACCGCCATCAATGATGTGACTGCGCGCGATTGGCAGCAAAGACATAAGCAATGGTTTTTAGGAAAAAGTTTTGATACCTTCTGCCCTATGGGTCCTTGGGTCGTTACAGCAGATGAAGTCGATGCTGAAAATATCCCAGTCAAGTGCTGGGTCAATGGTGAATTACGCCAAAACTCCAATACTAAAGATCTGATTTTTGACATCCCCAATATGATCGCTACGGTCTCTGCAGGCATCACCCTCTACCCAGGAGACTTGATCGCTACCGGAACTCCAGTCGGCGTTGGCATCGGCTTTAAACCTCCTAAGTACTTAGTGAACGGCGATGTTGTAGTCGTTGAGATGGGTGGTATTGGAAAGCTTGAGAATACTTTTATTGCCGAGTAAAGCAGATTAAGTGTTTAAGAAACGTTCTAGCCACTGATAAGAAAAGCCACCCTATGAACTGACCCCCAAAAGTTGGACGTTATGTCCAACCAAGGGGGTTTTGTTTTATGAGCAAGTACAGCAAGCAGTTCAAGCTAAAGGTAGTTCAAGAGTTTCTAAAGTCAGGTGGTCTTAAGCGGGTAAGTCACTTATTTGAGATTAGTCACTCAGATGTCCGCAAATGGGCTTTAGCCTATCAAGCACGTGGCCATAGTGGTCTTAATCCCAGCCACCAACGCCACTCCCCGCAGTTCAAAGTACAGGTTCTAGAGTACATGGCACAGCATCAGATATCAGCTAGGCCAGCTGCTGCCCACTTTGGGATTGGTAGTATGACCACCATTTTGCAATGGCAAAAACTCTACAATGAAGGCGGTATTACAGCCCTTGCCAATCGACAGAGAGGACAACCGCCTATGTCCCAATTTAATATCAAAGCATTACTCAAAAAGCCTATCTCGGAGCTCACGCCGGCAGAGTTGCGAAGACGTTTGGAGTATGCCGAAGCACAGGCTGCCTACCTAAAAAAGTTAGAAGCCTTAGCTCAGAGCAAAGCAACAAAAGAGAACAAGCCCAAATAATTACTGAGCTAAGGCCGTATTACCGTTTAATCGATTTACTCGCTATCGCCAAGATGGCTAAAAGCGTTTACTACTACTGGCTTAAAGCCAGTAGTAGTCATGCGCCCGATCCCTATCTGGATGCTAAGAATCAAATTAGCGCAATCTACCATCGCCACCAGGGTCGCTATGGCTATCGGCGGGTACATTTAGAGCTACGTAATCAACATCAACATTTAAACCACAAGACAGTGCAAAAGCTCATGACTCAATTAGGACTTAAATCGACTGTGAGACCTAAGCGCTATCAGTCTTATAAGGGGTCTGTGGGCAAGGCAGCCCCCAACTTGTTAGAGCGCAACTTTATAGCTAAAGCACCCAATCAAAAGTGGGTAACCGATGTGACTGAGTTCAATATCAAGGGCGAGCGAGTGTACTTATCACCGATCTTAGATTTATATAACCAAGAGATCATCTCCTATGAGATTGCTGATCGGCCACAGATTAGCTCAGTAATGCAGATGCTTCAAAGCGCATTTAAACAACTGGGACCAAAAGACAAACCCATGCTGCACTCAGACCAGGGCTGGCAATATCAAATGGGGCTTTATCAACAGACCTTACGCAAGCACGGTATTACTCAAAGCATGTCTAGAAAAGGTAGTTGCCTAGATAACTCTGTCATGGAGAACTGGTTCGGGATTATGAAAACGGAGTTCTTCTATCAAAAGAAGTTTGAGACTATCAAATCATTTAAGGCAGAACTAGAGGAATATATCCACTACTACAACCATGACCGAATCAAAGAAAAGCTAAAGGGATTAAGTCCGGTTGATTACCGAACTCAATCCCTCGTGCTAACCTAACTAAACTGTCCAACTACTGGGGGTCAGTTCATTCGGGTGGCTTTTCTTTTGATAAACAAACTCTAGAGTGATCAAGCCAACGTGAACTTTAAATCTCCAAGTTTTTCTACTGAACTTACGATCTTATCACCCTTCTTCAGCCATACCTGCTTGTCCTTTGGCATACCAGCAATAACGCCTTGCGGTGTACCAGTGAAAACAATATCTCCCGGCTCTAATGTCCAGTAAGTGCTGATGTAAGACAACATTTTTTGGGTATTGTGAATAAAGTCGGAAGTATTTGAGTTCTGACGCAACTCACCATTCACCCAAGTCTTTACGTCAAGCTTATTAGGGTCACCCACTAAGTCAGAAGTAACAAAGTAAGGTCCAATTGGTGCGTATTGGTCCAAGGTCTTACCAATCATCCATTGCCCACTTGGCAATTCCAGTTGCAAATCACGTGATGAGAAATCATTTGAGGTGCAATAACCTGCCACATAATCCAAAGCAGCCGATTCGGGAACATTGCGCATCTGCTTGCCGACAACAATCAACAACTCAGTTTCATAATCTAGTTTATAAGAAACCGATGGCGGTGGAATTTGCAATAAACAGTTGTGAGCCGTAAGACTATTGTTGTACTTATTGAATAGCGGCGGTACTCGTGGGCGAGCCATACCAACCTCATCCGCATGCGCACGGTAATTTAAGCCAACGCAAACAATCTTTCCAGGGTTTTTAAACAGGCGCCCGAAAGTAATGTCCGATTCTTTTAAATAAGGCACGCCAGATTTATCAGCGCTTGCTACTACCTTATTAAATCCCGCAGCATTACCCTCTTGCAATAATTGATCCAAGGTAGTCGGTGCTGCAATCTTCATTTTTTTAGCTACGGCACGAATATCGATAACACCTTTTGGGGTAACTACACCCAAGGTTTCTGCTCCATCCGCATTTTGGATCGAGAGAATTTTGCTGTTTTTGACCATTTCACGTGGACCGGTGTAAACCTCCCCTCCCCATACTGAGGTGGGATGTGCTGAAGCCTCTTTCATTACACCCATAGTAGAGGCAGCTACTAAACCGGCCCCAGCAGCTGAAGCAGTCTTCATAAATTGGCGACGTGAACCCATCTATATCTCCTTGTTTTGTTATCTATTTTTTAACTACAACAAGAATACTACCGCACCCTTTTATGCGGTGCCGCAGCAAATATAGATGTCAGCAGGCTTAACCTAGGCCTAGATAAATAGCTAAGTGATAGGTAATAAAGGAGGCGATATAGGCCAAGGCAAATAAGTAGCTCAGCATGATGATCGGAATCTTCCAGCCACCCGTCTCGCGCTTTACTGCAGCAATGGTGGACAAACATTGAGGGGCAAATACAAACCAGGCCAATAGAGATAAAGCTGTGGCTAAGGACCAGCCATTGGAGATTAAGGGAATCAGCGCATCAGCTGCGTCGACACTCGAGCTAGATAGCGCATAAACCGTTGCCAGTGAGCTAACCACAACTTCACGGGCTGCCATACCTGGCACTAGAGCAATACTGATCTGCCAGTTAAATCCAATTGGTGAAAACACATGCGCTAAGGCCTGCCCCATCATTCCAGCAAAGCTGTATTGAATCGGTGATCCTGTTGCGCCCTCGGGCGGGAATGGAAAGCTAGATAACACCCACAAACCAATAGTCATCAGCAAAATAATTCCGCCAACACGGCGCAAAAAGATTTCTGCTCTTTGCCACAAGCTAATAGCTAGATTGCCTAAGCGAGGCAAGTGATAGCTTGGCAACTCCATCATGAGCGCGTTCATCCTAAATTGCTCACTCGTAAAGCGCTTCAGAATCCAGGCCACTGCCATCGCCCCCAAAATTCCAGCGAGATAAAGCAAGAATAAAACTAGGCCTTGTAAATCAATGCCCGCCCATAGCTTTTGCTCTGGAATGAATGCTGATATCAATAAGGCATATACCGGTAGACGTGCAGAACATGTCATCATGGGTGCAATCAGAATCGTCACCATGCGATCACGCGCATTAGAGATGCTTCTGGTGGCCATAATTCCGGGGATGGCACAGGCAAAACTGGAGAGAAGTGGAATGAATGATCTGCCTGATAAGCCGACAGAACCCATCACTCTATCTAGCAAATAAGCAGCCCTTGGAAGATAGCCCGACTCTTCTAGCAAAAGAATAAAGAAGAACAAAATCAGAATTTGCGGCAAGAAAATCACCACGCCACCTAAACCTGCCAAAATTCCATTGATCAATAGACTACGTATCCATCCATTGGGCAATACTTCGACGATCTGATCACCCAGAAAGTCTACTGCGGATTTAATCAGGTCCATGGGTACCGTAGCCCAACTGAACACAGCCTGAAAAATACAAAAGAGTAAGGCCACCAAAATGATGGGGCCAAAAACTGGATGGAGTAATACCGCATCTAAACGATCGCTCAATTGATCGGGAATGATTTGATCTAGCTTGAGGTTTTGCAGAATTCGTTGAACTTGAATATTGTCAGATTCAGTATGGGCAATATGAGAGGCAACATTCTCTAGGGTCGCATCACTAGTACCTGTGCGCAATCCATTGAGATTACGCCAGTCCAGATTCGATAAGAACTGCTTGATTTCATCAGCGCCATCAGACTGAATGCCAATACTAGTGAGCACCGGCAAACCCAATTCACTTGAAAGTGCGGCAGTGTCTATATGCAGGCCTTGACGCTTAGCAATATCAAGCATATTGAGTACTACGATACAAGGCAGCCCCAAGCGCTTTGCAGCAAGTACTAAACGCAAGTTACGACGCAAATTCATGGCGCTCAATACGCAAATCACCAGGTCAGGACGTTTTTCACCTTCAGCTCGACCAAGCAATACGTTGCAGGTCACACGCTCATCTAAGGATCTTGGATACAAGCTATAAGCGCCAGGCAAATCCAGTATGCGAATATTTTTTCCGGACTCGAGCGATAGGCGCCCTTCTTTGCGCTCAACAGTAACGCCTGAATAGTTCGCCACCTTTTGACGACTGCCAGTCAGCAAATTGAATAATGCCGTTTTTCCACAATTGGGATTACCCAATAAAGCTACGAGTGGCTCACTCGAGAAAAAGTGAACTTTAGATTCAGGCATGTGAAATAGCATCGACCGTGATCATGCGAGCTTCGGCTTGACGCAATGCGAATGTGGAAGCTCCGACGCGAACCATATATGGACCTTTACCAAGCAAACCTTTGCGCAGAAGAGTCACCTGTTCACCAGGTAAAAATCCAATATCTTCTAGCTGCCCTTTAATTTGAGGGGCACCCTTAGGCGCGTTAACCGCGCTCACTCGGTAAAGAACTTCCAAATCAACCTGGTCCAAATGCATGGAGGATTGTCACTTTTATCAATAAATAGGAACGATTCTCATTATATACCTTATACTTGAGAATGGTTCTCATTTATATATACACTCATTTATGAAAAATACTTATACAAAACAGTTACTTATCAGCATTTTCTTGTTGTTAAATTTGACAAATATTGCCTATGGAGCAAGCAACGATATCCAGATTTCAATTAAAAATGGGCGATTTTTACCATCAGAGATTGATATCCCCGCCGATACCAAAGTAAAACTCACGATTGAAAACCTGGATGACACTCCAGAGGAATTTGAAAGCTACGACCTCAACAGAGAGGTATTAATCAAAGCCAAAAGCAAAGCCTCTTTCTACATTGGACCCTTAAGTCCTGGTGTCTATAAATTTGAAGGCGAATTTAGTCCGGAAACTGCTCAAGGTGTGGTGAGGGTTAAATGATGATGAGAAACAATTTAATGCAAGGCTTGTGTTGCCTGGCCCTTCTCTCTGCAAGCCCCTTGGTTCATGCTGGTGAATACTTAAGCGGGCCAGCAGATTACATCTACACCCCAAGAGTGGAAGAAGGTGAAAGAGAGATAGACACGAAGTTTGGAACCCAGACTCCCAGAAGCGGTGAAGACAATAGACAATCAGGCGCTTCTATTGGTTTCGGGTATGGCGTGAACTCCTGGTGGTTCACTGAGATTTATGGAAAAGCTATTTGGGATGGCACCAACTCTCAATTTGATGCAGTGGAATGGGAGAACAAATTTCAACTAACGGAGACTGGAAAATACCCAGTGGACATCGGCTTCTTGCTTGAGTTGGAGCGTCCTCAAAATCGTAATGAAGGCTATGAAGCCAAGTACGGCTTCTTATTTCAAAGCGAATGGAAAAAGTGGGTCGCCAATCTCAACGTCTTGATGCAAGGACATTACACGGGCACCGAAAATCAGGGGACCTATTTCGGCTACCAGGGCCAGGTGAAGTACCGCCTTCAACCAGAGCTGGAGCTTGGAGCTCAGATTTACTCTTGGCTAGGACAGGTCAATAGCTGGAACACCAATGAACAACAACAATCTAGTGCGGGGCCAGCCATTTTTGGAAAAACTAAACTGGGCCGCAAGGAAGCCTTGAAATACAACGTAGCCTACCTTTGGGGAACTACCACGGCATCACCAAAAAACACCATCAGAATGCAGGTGGAGTACGAATTTTAAGAACATGAGCTCAATCTCTGCTATGTTCTTACTAAATACAACCTTTTACCCACTCCGCTTAGTCTCTTATGTACCTACCAAAACATTTTTTAGCTGAAGATCAAGCGGTATTAGCCCAGCTTATTTCTGAATATCCTTTGGCGACTATTGTTGCGAATCTGGATGGCCATTTTGAAATCAACCACCTACCACTCATGTTGAGCGCCGACAAAACCAAGCTTTACGGACATGTCGCCAGAATGAATCCACTCGTTAAAGTTGCGAGCAGTAACAAGACATCTGTTACAGCAATCTTTAATGGGCCAAATGCATATGTGACCCCATCTTGGTATCCATCAAAACAAGAGAGTGGAAAAGTGGTGCCTACGTGGAACTATGCTGCGGTTCATGCAGAAGGTAGCATTAAGTTGATTGAGGATGCACAGTGGCTAAGAAGTCATGTATCACAAATGACCAATATTCACGAACCAACCTATCAATCTAACTGGAAGTTAGACGATGCTCCAGAAGAGTACGTACAAATGATGCTCAAGGCCATTATTGGTATCGAGATTGAGATCAGTAGCTTGGTTGGTAAATTCAAGCTAAGCCAGAACCGGCCGGCCGAAGACTATGAAGCAGTAGTAGAGCAACTAGCGAAGTCGCCGCAAGAAGCTTTACAAGAGATGCTGAAGTACATGAGAGCACCCAAGTAATTAGCTACTAAGGCGTGGTGTATCCATATTTTTGCAGAATGGATTTGGCCTGAGGCCCCTGCATAAAGCGATACAAATCCACCGACTCTTGAGGTGCACCCTTGATTAATACCATGCGCTGTTTAATGGGTTCATATAATTTTGCATCAACCAATAAGAAGCTCGTTTGTTTCATCACCTCAGGCGACTTCGCCAAAGAAAGTGCAGTAAAACCAATATCCGCAGCGCCACTCACTACATAAGTTGTAGCGGCCCCAATATTGTCCGCATAAACAAGCTTATCTTTAGCGAGATCCCAAAGCCCCTCTGCCTTTAAATGCTGAACCGCGGCTCTACCGTAGGGTGCAAGCTCAGGCTTTGCGATCGCTACCTTATTCGCCTTACCAATAGCCTTAGCTATATCTACTTTGCTATCAAGCAAACGAATGCCAGATGAATTTTTAGTGATGATGGCTAACTTACCAATGGCATAAATTTCTCCATCATCCGTTGTTTTGCCATTTCTAAAAAGCTCGAGCGGAAATTGCTCATCAGCAGCAATGAATAAATTGAATGGCGCCCCATTCATAATTTGTGTGGCGAAGTTACCCGATGAGCCATAGACCACCTTTATCTCTGGCTTACCACCAGCCTTAAAGGCAATCGCAATCTCGTTAAATGCATCTTTCATATTGGCAGCCACGGCAATAGTGGATATCTGCGCAAAGGCAGTACCAATGGAAAATAAGAATGCCGAAACTAAAGCCAGTAGGCGCATGGTGCTCATGAAATCCATTCTAGCGGAAGCAAATGTGATTGAGCAATTAAAATGCCTATATGCGATGATGCAAATTAACCAAATCTATTTCGAAGTGTATGAGAAAATTACTGAACTCCTTAGCCATTAGCATCTTATTTTCTGCCTGTTTGCAGGGCTCCATAGCATCTGCTCAAGAAAAAAGCATTGTGGTCTCCTCCACTACCTCCACTGAGCAATCTGGCCTGTTCAATTACATGCTCCCCATCTTTAAGATGAAGACTGGTATTGAGGTTAAGGTTGTGGCTGTTGGAACCGGTCAAGCATTAGATATTGGCCGCCGCGGTGATGCAGATCTGGTGTTTGTTCATGACAAACCTGCTGAAGAGAAGTTTGTGGAAGAAGGTTTTTCTACTAAGCGTTACGAAGTGATGTACAACGATTTCGTGCTCATTGGACCTAAAGCAGATCCAGCAAAAATTGCTGGTGGTAAGGATATTCAAGTGGCACTCCAAAAAATTGCTATTGCGCAAGCTCCCTTTGTGTCACGTGCAGATAAAAGCGGTACACATGCTGCAGAACTTCGTTACTGGAAAGGTGCGGGCATCACCCCTTCTTCCAGTCAGTCTTGGTACAAAGAAACAGGCTCAGGTATGGGCCCTGCCCTCAATACCGCCTCCGCTATGAATGGCTATATATTGGCTGACCGTGGCACCTGGCTCAGCTTTAAGAATCGTGGCGATCTAGTCATCCTTGTGCAAGGCGATCCAAAGCTATTTAACCAATACGGTGTGATGTTGGTTAATCCAGCCAAGTTCCCTCATGTGAAAAAAGTACAGGGTCAAGAATTTATTGATTGGCTCATCTCTAAAAATGGGCAGGACGTCATTGCTAGCTACAAGATTGATGGCGAGCAGCTCTTCTTTCCAAACGCTAAAAAATAATCTAGTCCCATCAAGCAAAAAGCCCGCAGATGCGGGCTTTTTTACAACTAGCGTACAGCCTAGTTATTTACTGCTTATTCATACTTACTTCTTAGGTGTTACGAAACCAATAGCTGTGTCGTCAACAAACTCAACCATCACGTCATCACCAGCTTTGAACTTCTCAAGACCAAGAACAGATGGATCTACTTTTACTTTTTGCTTCTCGCCACTTGGCAATGTGAAGCTCACAATACGTGTCTTTTGATCAATGGTTGAGATCTTTACAGTTGCATAAACAGTTTCAGTTGTCTCTTCAAATGGCTTAGTAGCGCCTTTGCCAGCGATCACTACAGAGCGAACGCCTGAAACACCTGGTTTTTGATCTTTACCAACAGCAGTTAAGCCAACAGCAACTGCCTGCGCATGCTCAACCAAGAACACGTCGCCCTTTTTAACTTTATCTAAATCATTTACTGACTTAGCGACGTTCATCTGCGCCAAATTGCCGTTAGCATCTTTCAATACAACGATACGCTTCTTTGCATCTACTGAATCAACGGTTGCGCTCAAAACGACAACATCAGCAGCTAAAGGCAACATCTTTGCAGGAAGCTGTGCAAAAACAGAGCTTGCAAAGGTCACACCTACTACGGCAAACAAACCGGCTAATAAAGATTTCTTCAAGATAACTCCTAGTTGAGTAAAAGGTTACGGATGGGCCCAATACAGAGCCACAATTCATTGTAACCATGGAATGGGGCGCTTTTTGTACGGTTTCGAACCATGCTTATATTCACGTTTATTTGGTAAATTGGGTGGGAATTAGCGCTTGGAGGCATTTGGAATCTTGGAAATATTAATAAAACCCTGGAAAGAGGCTGAAGTAGAGGCCTTTTTGGTGCGCCAGGAGGTATTCGTAAGGGAGCAAAAGGTCCCAGCCGAGCTCGAATTGGACGAATTTGACCCCTTTGCAGCACATGCCCTAGCCTATCTAGAAGCATGTTGTATTGGCACTGGAAGACTGGTAGATCTAGGCGGTGGGATATCTCAAATTGGACGCATGGCCATCTTGGCCCAATTCAGAAATCAGGGCATAGGGCTTCAAATTCTAGAGAAATTGACTGACTTAGCAAAAAGCCAAGGGG
Organism: Polynucleobacter sp. Tro8-14-1; assembly: GCF_018881655.1. GTDB lineage: Bacteria > Pseudomonadota > Gammaproteobacteria > Burkholderiales > Burkholderiaceae > Polynucleobacter. The sequence continues at coordinate 104,722 of NZ_JACVPX010000006.1, read as the reverse complement.
CAAAATCGATTGTGTTGCACTCCCAAGTGGTTGCCATCCCCTTCTATGAAAAGCTAGGCTTTAAACCAGAAGGCCCCATATATGATGAGGCAGGTATGCCCCACCGTAATATGATTCTTATATTGCCAAACTAGCTTACCAATCGATGACAACTATCCACAATCCAAACCCTGCCGTATTTACTTATACCCATCGAGTCTGCTACTCAGATACAGATGCAGCAGGTTTTGTCTATCACGGACGTTATCTCGAGATTTTTGAACGTAGTCGCGCAGAATGGCTTGCACAAAAAGGCTTAAGCCCTACCAAACTCGAGAATGAATTTAATATGGTGATGCCGTTGCGCGAACTCACAATGAACTTCTATAAACCAGGGCGTCTAGATGACTTGCTTTACATAGATCAAGTGATTGAACATCGCGGACGCACTCAGGTGAGTGTTAAACAGACTGCGCAAAGAAAGCTCCCTGATAGCGAAGAATTCCAAGTTATTGCAAGCGCCGTGCTACATATCGTTTGCGTTGATACCAACACACTTAAGCCTAAGGCATGGCCTGATTGTGTATTCCAAGACGAGTAATGTAAGTAATGGAGCAAAAAATGTCTGATGGTAAATTACTGACCTTCGTTAAAGAGCTTAGCTTGCTGCTTGAACAAAAGCCAAGTGAAGAGATCGTCTTTACTGAAGGCAAGAAAATACTAGAGAAACTGATTGCAGTAGATGATTGGCTGCCAGAAGAGTTCACTAAACCGCACCCGCAGCACTACCAGCAATATCTTCTCTATGCAGACCCATTGGATCGATTCTCTGTGGTGAGTTTCGTGTGGGGTCCGGGGCAAAAAACACCACTACACAATCACACCGTTTGGGGAATGATTGGTCAATTACGTGGTGAAGAAACGGGCACCCCCTACTATCGCCAAGCAGATTCCAGTTTCAAGGCAGGCAAAGCTTGTATCAGCTTGCCCGGGCACGTTGATACCGTATCACCCGTTACGCATGACATTCATGTGGTCGAGAATAGTTTGAGCGACAAAACCTCAATCAGCATTCACGTGTATGGTGGCAATATCGGCCGCATTCATCGCTCGGTATTTGATCCTGCAACTGGTGCAGAAAAGTCATTCGTATCCGGTTATGCCAATACTGTCGTGCCAAACCTCTGGAATCCGGCGTAATTCTCTAATTATCTGGCTTTTGGAGTTGATGACTTAAAATAGAGGCTCTTACTGCAAACGCTCTAGCGTGGCAGCTCACCCCATTGGCCGGGATAGTCGTTTAATTGAATACGGGTCAATACTTTATTGGTCCCTATGTTATTTACAGATCTTGGTTTATCAGAACCCATTCTTCGTGCTATTGCTGAAGAAGGCTACACCAGCCCTACCCCAATTCAAGCAAAATCGATTCCTGCCGTTTTAAAAGGCGGCGATCTTTTAGCTGCCGCACAAACCGGCACAGGAAAAACGGCTGGCTTCACGCTTCCAATTCTGCAACGTTTAAGCAGCACCCCTAAATCTAGTGGCAAAAGATTATTACGAGTTTTGATCTTGACCCCTACTCGTGAGTTAGCTGCTCAAGTCCAAGAGTCTGTTGTCACTTATGGAAAATATACTGGCTTAAAATCCACTGTGATTTTTGGCGGAGTTGGCGCTAATCCGCAAATCAAAGCCATTGCTGGCGGTCTCGATATATTGGTAGCTACGCCAGGTCGACTACTTGACCTCATGTCACAAAATTGCGCATCACTAAACGACATTGAGATTTTGGTTTTAGATGAAGCTGATCGCATGCTCGATATGGGCTTCTTACGAGATATTAAAAAGATCTTGGCCGCCTTACCTAAGAAGCGTCAGAATCTTTTGTTCTCGGCAACCTTCTCTACCGAAATTAAACAATTAGCAGACGGCTTGCTCAATTCGCCTGAGTTGATTGAGGTGGCTCGTAGTAATAGCACCAACGAAGCAATTGCCCAGTTGATTCATCCGGTTGATAGAACAAATAAGCACCCTTTATTGGCGCACCTCATCAAGAGTAACGATTGGAAGCAGGTACTGGTTTTTACCCGTACTAAGCATGGTGCGAATAAGTTAGTAACCCAATTAGAAAAAGATGGCATTACGAGTATGGCCATTCATGGCAATAAAAGCCAAAGCGCTCGTACCAAAGCATTGGCTGATTTCAAGGCAGGTAAGTTAACCGCATTGGTTGCTACCGATATTGCTGCACGTGGCATCGATATTGACCAGCTCCCTCATGTAGTGAACTACGACCTTCCAAATGTTTCTGAAGATTACGTACATCGCATTGGACGTACCGGTCGCGCAGGATCAAATGGCGTAGCAGTTTCCCTAGTGTGCGTTGATGAACATCAAATGCTCAGGGATATTGAAAAACTCATTAAACAAAAGTTACCACAAGAGGTGATTGCCGGCTTTGAACCAGATCCAAATGCCGTGGCGCAACCGATTCAGCTGCGCAGTCAGCAACACCAGCAATCTCGCAAGCCAAGGCCCGCTGGGACAACTGGAGCTCCAGCAAGGAAGGCTCCTGCCAAGCGCAGTAGCTCACCTAAAAGAAGTTTTAATCGTTAATTAATTCTTTAAAATACTAATCTTATTTTTTATAACTACCCCACTAATCTAATATGACTACATCACGCCGCTCAGCCATCAAAACCATTGTTGGCGCATTAGCATTACCAACCCTCAGCCCAATTGCTTCTGTATTTGCTCAATCTTCACTCGAGTGGACTACATACGAGATCGTGACTGAAGTCAATTTAGAGTCACCTAAGGGCATCGCACAGAGTTGGGTTCCATTACCCCTCATTTTGGATACGGATTATTTCCGCACTATCGCCATCCGCTCAGAAGCGAGCGATCCTAAAGCGACAACCCAAATGTATGAGACGCCGGATAAGCAAGCGCGCATGGTTTGGACTAAATGGGACGCTGCAGCAACCACTCATAGCGTCAAAGTTTCTATCTTGGTAAGCACTCGTAATCGCAACCTAGAACTCTCAGCGCCAGATCCAGCACTCAAGCTCTCCAAAGCTGACCAACGCTTTTGGACTCGCCCTACTAAATACCTCCCTACCGATGGCATTGTGAAAACTAAAGCGCAAGAGGCGCTTGCCAAATTGCCAGCCAACGCTAGTGATGTTGATAAAGCCAAAGCAATCTATAACTGGGTGGTGGATAACACCCATCGTGACCCAAAAACACGTGGTTGCGGTCAAGGCGATGTCAAGCTCATGCTCGAAACCAATAACCTTGGCGGCAAATGCGCTGATATCAACGCCGTTTTTGTAGCGCTAGCGCGTTCAGCCGGTTTACCAGCGCGTGATGTCTATGGCATTCGCATTGCCGATTCTGCGCGCGGCTACAAGAGCTTAGGTAAGTCAGGTGATATTACTAAAGCACAACATTGCCGTGCTGAGTTTTATGCATCAGGTTATGGTTGGGTGCCGGTTGATCCAGCCGACGTTCGCAAGGTAATCCTTGAGGAAACTGGTGGTCTAGCTGTGACTGATCCAAAAGTGATCGCCATTCGTGATTATCTCTTTGGTAATTGGGAAATGAACTGGATGGCCTATAACTATGACCATGACATCACATTGCCAGGCTCCAAGCTCGGCAGTAAAGCTGATATTCCATTCTTAATGTATCCACAATCTGAAAATAACGAAGGTCGCTTTGATTCTCTTGACCCGGATAACTTTAAGTACAAAATTACCAGCAGACGTATTGGCTAACGTTTCATTAAGAAATTTGATGAAGTTATTTATGTATAAGCCAGCCCGAGAATTTTCTCTTGTGCTGGCATTTTCTTTTCTGACCTTATTTAGCCTTTCAGCTAGAGCAGAGTGGCGTGCGCCAGCTCAGTTGGGTCTGCCATCAACAGCCCCATCTCTACAGCTAAATAATCTCTCTGGTAAATCAGTAGATCTATCCAGCCTCAAGGGTAAGGTTGTTGTGGTGAACTTTTGGGCTAGCTGGTGCGAACCTTGCCGCGAAGAATTTGAAGAGCTTATTCAGCTACAGGAAAACTACAGCTCCAAAGGACTTATAGTTTTGGCAGTGAATCTTGCTGAAATGAAGCCGCGTGTCATGCAGTTTTTAAAAGGTAATGGTCTCCCTGAAAACAGTCTTGAAATCCTACTTGATCGCAATAGCACCGCCTACAAGTCCTGGAAAGCCCGTGGATTACCAACCACTTTTCTTGTTAGCAAAAGCGGCAAAATTGAAGGAGTTTGGATTGGTGCTATCGAGAATGTTGATAGCAACGAGGTCAAGGGGAGAATAGAATCTCTGCTACGCCAATAAACAGACTCCGTTCTGCATCTGATACTCTCACTATATGAATACCGTGAACACAGAAAATTTCCCTACCGAACCGCGTCTTACCTCCCTTTCTCACGGTGGGGGCTGCGGCTGCAAAATTGCTCCCGGCGTTCTTTCTGAAATCCTTCAGAACGTACCTCAACTGCCCTTTCCAAAAGAGTTACTCATTGGCATTGAAACCTCTGATGATGCCGCTGTTTATCAGATTAATGAGTCTCAAGCAATCGTAGCCACAACGGATTTTTTCATGCCGATTGTGGATGATCCGTTTGATTTCGGAAAAATTGCCGCTACGAATGCGATCAGCGATATCTATGCAATGGGTGGCACACCCCTATTCGCACTTGCATTAGTCGGCATGCCGATTAAGGTCTTATCCAATAAAACCATTGCCCGAATTCTAGAGGGTGGCGCTGAAGCTTGTCGTAGCGCCGGCATTCCTATTGCTGGTGGTCATACGATTGACTCTGTAGAGCCTATATACGGACTGGTAGCCATTGGTATTGTGGATCCTAAGCGCGTGAAAAGTAATGCTAGCGCCAAACCGGGAGACGTACTGATTCTCGGCAAACCTCTAGGTGTCGGTGTTTTATCTGCCGCGCTGAAAAAAGATCTTTTGGGGCCAGATGGCTATCGAGAGATGATCTCCAATACTACTAAGCTGAATTCTGCCGGCCCTGATTTAGCCAAACTAGCTGGCGTACATGCCTTAACAGATGTGACTGGCTTTGGATTGGCTGGCCATACTTTAGAACTCGCACGAGGCTCCAACTGCACAGCGCATATTGATTGGAGCCAAGTGCCCCTGCTATCTAATGTACAAAAGCTGGCTGATGATGGCATTATTACCGGCGCATCAGATCGTAACTGGCTTAGCTACGGCGATGAAGTAGGCATTCCTGCAGATTTCACACTAGCTCAACGTGCTTTATTGACCGATCCCCAAACCAGTGGCGGCTTATTGGTATCTTGCAGCCCTGAGAGCGTTAAAGAGGTGTTGGATATCTTCAATCAACATCAGTTCCTTGGCGCCCGCGTCATTGGCCAAATGAGCAAGCTTCAAGGAAAGCCCCTGGTTGTTTCTTAGGACAACTCTTAATTTAATTTTTTAAATTAAATACGCTTGAGAAATCTAGCTGGCCATTACCTGCTTTGCTATGACTCTCATAAAGCTGTTGCGCTAATTTCCCAAGAGGAACACTAGCATCTAGATCTTCTGCATTCTCAACTGCCAGCCCCATGTCTTTGAGCATGAGATCCACGCCAAAACCACCAGCGTAACCTTTTGAAGATGGCACGTTTTCCATGACGCCTGGACAAGGGTTATATAACTCCAAAGCCCAGTTGCGACCCGAACTCTTAGACATGATGTCAGAAAGAACTTTGGGGTCCAGGCCATTAGCAATACCTAATCGCAGCGCCTCACTCGTCCCCAGCATCTGAATACCTAAAAGCATGTTGTTGCAGACTTTGACAGTCTGCCCCGCTCCATTGCCTCCAGCGTGAAAGATGTTCTTGCCCATCGCCTCCAACAAAGGACGCGCGCACTCAACAGCACTCGTTTCCCCGCCGACCATAAACGTTAAAGTGCCCGATTGCGCGCCTGCAGTTCCACCCGAGACTGGCGCATCAACCATGGCAAACCCTTTTGCCTTAGCGGCAGCAGCAACGGTTTGTGCTGCCTTTGGTGAAATCGTTGAGCAATCAATAAGCAACGTTTTAGGGTTCGCGCTTGCCAACAAACCGGCATCACCAATATACAAGCCCTCCACATGACGAGAGGCGGGCAGCATGCTGATCAAAACATCGACATCTTTTGCGGTGTCGTTTGCATTTGCTGCAACGCTACCTCCTGCAGCTGCAAAAACATCAAGCTGACTGTTTACCAAATCGAAGCCTGTAACTTGATGTCCTGCTTTTAATAAGTTCAGGGCCATCGGCAAGCCCATATTGCCAAGTCCAATAAATCCGATTTTCATATCGATCCCAATTTCTTAATATTGTTTATTGTTTTCTAGAAGCGAGATATTTGACGCCCTCAGGCCCATAGGACTCGGAATGCACTTCTTTCAATCCCAGCTCAAATACATCACCAGCTTTGTAGGTCCCGCTCTCCCCATGTATGACGATATCGATACTGCCTTCAATTACTAGCGCCTTCACTTCAAAAGGATGCTCGTGATTACCAAGCTCTCCATTAGGAACTTGCTGAACCTCTACCGGCTCAGGAAATCCTTCCTGCTCAAGTAACCGTTGAAATTGCTCTGTATTCATGGTCTAACTATAGCGTGGATATACTCTCTTAGCATGAGGTAATTTATATAAAAAGTCATGATGGTGAAAGTCATTGGGCTGATGGAGCTAATGGATCGAAGCGCTAGCAACTATTCGCAGCCAGGCAATGAAACTCACTTTGTTTAGCATTGCTATCTAAGCGCAGCACTGAAAGTACAAGCCCCCAATAAAAAAGCCTAGCTCGTAAAAGCCAGGCTTATCAATCAGTCTGGAGTGAGAATTACTTCTTGGCTTCCATCGCCTCTTTAGCAGCAGTGATTTCTTTGCGGCGCTCCTTGCAGGCACCGGCAATTTCTTGCAAGGCTTTACGTGCGCGAGCAGCAGATGCCTTAATACCTTTTTCAATAAATTTTTCGTTTTCAGCTTTGTAAGCTTCAAAAGCAGCCAACAATGTATCGTGTTGTGACATCTCGTCTCCTATTAACAAATGAATATTTATACTGACAGCCCGGTCAGTATATCCCCATAAAAACCATAGAAAATCGCCCCCTAAATCAGGGATAACTCTTATATTTGCGGGTTAATTCAAAATAGCCTTATTGAACCAAAATTACCTAAAAAGGTTAAAAATCCCCAGAAAATCGCCTTTGTCGCCTATTTGCCGCCTTATTGGGCTGTCCGCTTACCCCAAAATGAGCGCTTGGCCGCTCTTTTAACTGGCCTGCGGCTCTCCATGGACAGTCTTTGGTAAAGGCATTCTGACCTCCAATAATTCAATGAACAGTCAGATTAAAAGATAATGACTCCATAAAAGATCCTAGAGACGGTATGACCATTCAAACTAAAAATCATTCATTCGTTCGCAACAAACTTCTTAATAAAGAAGAAATTGCATTTTTAGATGTCCGCGAGGAAGATCCTCATGCGCAAGAGCATCCCCTGTTTGCCGCAAATCTACCTCTTTCCAGAGTAGAGATTGATGCTTACGCAAAGCTACCAAAGAAAAACGTACCTATCGTCACCCTTGATGATGGTGAAGGTTTTGCTCAGCTAGCTGCGCAACGCTTAATCAATCTTGGGTACACCGATGTATCGGTTTTTGAGGGAGGTGTGCAAGGCTGGAAAGCAGCTGGTGGTGAAGTATTTAAAGATGTGAATGTTCCCAGTAAATCATTTGGTGAGTTTGTAGAATCCAAGGTCCATACCCCCTCTTTATCAGCGCAAGAAGTAAAAAAATTAATCGATAACAAGGAAGATGTCGTTGTTGTTGATGTACGCCGCTTTGATGAATACAACACCATGAGTATTCCAACCGGCATTAGCGTTCCAGGCGCAGAGCTAGTTTTGCGTCTCCCAGAATTAGCGCCTAACCCAAAGACAAAAGTGATTGTGAACTGCGCCGGTAGAACTCGCAGCATTATTGGCACGCAGTCGCTAATTAATGCCGGCATTCCAAACGAAGTCAATGCGCTACGTAATGGCACGATTGGCTGGACGCTTGCTGGTCAAGAATTGGATAAAGGGCAAAGCAGAAAGTTTCAAGAAGTGAGTGACGACACAAGAAATGGGGCGGCAATTCGCGCTCGTAGCGTTGCTGATCGTGCAGGGGTAAAGCGCGCTAGCCTCAGCGATTTGCAGACATGGAAAACGCAATCTGATCGAACGACTTATTTCTTTGATACGCGCACTCCAGAAGAATATGAAGCAGGTCATCTTCCTGGCTTTAGATCGGTACCTGGTGGACAGCTTGTACAAGAAACGGAGATGGTTTCTCCAGTTCGTGGCGCACGGGTAGTGTTGGTAGACCCCAGTGGCGGCGGAGTACGCGCCAATATGCCCGCATCTTGGTTAGCGCAAATGGCTTGGGATATCTATGTTCTTGATGGAGTCAATGCCTCCGATCTCACAGAAAAAGGTATTTGGAAGGCGCCCCTACCCGCTCTTCCAACCATTGAAAGCGTAGATGCCGCAACCGTTTCCAATTGGCTTAAGAGTGATAGCAATACGATTGCAATTGATTTCAGCACCCATGCTAACTATGTTAAAGGACACGTCCCTGGAAGTTGGTATGCCCTTCGATCACAAATGGCAGAAGCAATGAAAAAAATTCCTCAGGTAGATCGCTATGTCATTACCAGTACACCAGCTGAATTAAGCCTCTTTGCTGCTCAGGAAGTACAAGCATTGACTGAAGCCGAGGTACTCGTTTTAGAGGGCGGCAATACTGCCTGGGTAAAAGCAGGATTTGAGCTGGAGAAAGGTCCGAGTCATTTAGCCTCGCCTCCTCTGGATCGCTATAAGCGCCCCTATGAAGGCACTAGCGTAGATCCTGCAGCGATGCAGGCATATCTTGATTGGGAGTTTGGTTTAGTGGAACAACTGGACAAGGACGGAACCCATCACTTCTGGGTTCTCTAAGTCCTTGCTGTTGTTCTAAAAGCTTACTAAGTTGATCAGTTAAACAATCTTGTTGCGGATGATGCCGATGCCAGTGATGTTTGTTTCCATAACATCACCTGGCTTCATAAACTCCTGAGGCGTTCTGCCTGCGCCAACCCCAGAAGGAGTACCGGTCGCAATGATGTCGCCTGGCAGTAATGTTAAGCCACGCGATAGCTCAGCAATAATTGCTGGGATCTTGAAATACATTTGCTTGTAACTAGCGTTTTGCTTTTCAACACCATTCACACGGCAAATAATGCGAGTGTCATCCAAATTGACGCCACCTGCAGTAACAACCCATGGACCCATTGGGCCGTGACCATCCAAGCTCTTGCCTTTAAACCATTGGCCGGACTGACGCTTTTGCTGAATATCACGCGCCGTAGTATCGTTGAAGGCAGAATAGCCAAAGACATAGTCCATTGCATTCTCTTCAGAAATATTCTTACCCTTTTTACCAATCACCACTGCTAGCTCAGCCTCCCAGTCAATCATGGTGGAGATGCCAGCATCATAAGGAATGTTATCAAACGGGCCATTCATGGTTTGCGTGCCTTTAGTAAAGAGCACAGGAACCTTTGGATACTCCTTCACAGCAGTATCGGCACGATGCTTGAGGCCCTCTTCAAAATGGTCTAGGTAATTCCAGCCCACACAATAAATATTGCTTTGTGGCTTAGGAATAGGTGATAGCAAGATCACATTATTCACATTCGCCAAATTACTTCCGCGACCTTTAAATAATGTAGCCAACTCCAGCAAGCCTTTGTTGCCAGAGGCAGCCAATGAAATCATTGAAGTAGGATCAAATGAGAGCTGTACTTTTTGACGAGCCGCTTCTGCAGGGATATCAACCACCATACCGTCATTGGTAACCAAACCTAATCTTGAGGTGGCACCCATTTTAGGCAGATAGTTTGCAATTCTAAGGCCTGCTTTACCAGTCAATGGCTCCACCACAATCGGCGGCTGACCATCAGTAGCAGCAATTGCATTAGAAATAAACATACCGCTAATAGCAGCAGATGCACCCAATTTAAGCGCATCTCTCCGATTTGTATCCACAGCGTCTCCTTCAATATTTTGTTTTAAATGTCTTATCAAGACTTATTTGTTGTTTATTAAACAATCTGCTGTAAATATTAATACCAAACCTGTTTCTTAGGCGAAATATTGGAAATATCGCTATCCTCTAGGGGTGCAATCCTTGAGAATCCCTCCCCAAATTCGCCTAGCCTTCTACCTTGCGATCCTTCTCGGGCTCAGTGCCTGCGGTCGAGAGACATACACCACTTGGAGTTGTAGCTCCCCTTCCGAGTCTAAAATTACCATGGTGCTCCGAAAGGCCCAAATGGAATTTAAGGGGGCGGCACTGGATTATTGCGGTAGTTTGGGTACCCAAAGCTACTTTGATGAGAAATGCTCAGGTCAAACCAATCAATCGAAGACCATATTTTCTCCCTCCTCAGGATTGCTTTTGATCAATGGTCAAGAATTCCAGTGCACCGCCTTATAAAAAGAATAGGAATGCATTACCGATGAATCGACTCAGCCCTAAGAAATTACTCCTCACCAAATGGACCGCAGTTAAACCGATTGCCAAGCAAAAGCATTTCTTGGTGAGTAAAGTAATTCTGCCAGAACCACCAAACGAGAAAATTGAGTTCGTCGAAATTGAGGCGGTCTACTCGAAGCAAACTACGCAAATTGCATGGCGTGATCTCACCAATAGCGAGCTATGGCTACAAGGCTGGAAATAAAAAACCGCCCCAGTCATGAGGCGGTTTTTTTGTTTGGTTTAATCAGAGCTATTCATCAGACTTCTTCTTACCACCAGATTTTTTAACCAGGTCATCGATATTCTTTTCGGCAGTCTCGGCCACTTGGTTCACAATGCGACGCCCTTCTTTAAACATATTCTGACCAGTCGTTGACATTTCATGAACTACCTTAGATAGCTTTTCAGCATGCGCTGGGATTTTATTTTCAGCGTCCTCAAGCCAAGTTACCAAAGAGCTACGAACCTTTTCAAGATGCTTCTCAGTTTCATCAGCAGCACCTTCGCCGAGATCTTTTAAAACTGCTTTTACCTTCTTTTGATATGCAGCTGCACGTTTCGCAGTTTCTTTTGCAGCTTCTTCCTGCAAGTCTTTTAATTTAGCTAAATCGTTCTTAGCGGCTGACTTGGCGCTATCGAGGGCATTTTTCATACCCCACTCAATCTCCGCCATATGATGCTCACTTAATTTTTTTGCTGCCTCAAGCAAAGTATGTGAATAATCAAACAATTCCTTTGCTTTTTCACGCTGCCATTTTTGAAGTTCTTTTGCATCCATTTTTACGCTCCTATAAACAAGGGTTAATAAAGCTTTGGCATTTAACTCTATACCGAAATAGACGAACTGCCAATTCCCCGAATTTACCGCATTAAAATGACAAGATGAGTGAAAAAATATCCATTTATGAGTCTATAGGCGGCATAGATCAAATTGACGCATTAGTAGACCGTTTTTACGATTTAATGGCCCTAGAACCCCATTTTGAGGATCTACGGTCCATGCACCCTCAGGACCTTTCCGGCTCTAGGGAAAAACTCAAGTTCTTCCTCACCGGCTGGATGGGAGGTCCTGATATCTACTCCCCGAAGTACGGCCACCCCATGCTTAGGGCTCGACATCTGCCATTCAAAATTGGTTTAAAAGAACGAGATCAATGGTTAGCTTGTATGTATAAGGCTATGAAAGATTGCGGAATAACTGGTGATGCCGCGAAACAACTTGAAGAGTCTTTTCTGAACACTGCGGATTGGATGAGAAATCAACCCAACTAATGATGTGGTCATTAAGCGGGAATAGTGGTTTGGTGTTATTCGCTAAACTCTAATTAATAGCTCCATTCGCAAAGTAAAAAATGATTGAAAGCACGATGCAGCTCCTGAGCGATCCCAATGCTTGGATTGCCTTTCTAACGCTCTCTGCCCTTGAGATTATTCTCGGCATTGATAACATCATTTTTATTAGCGTTATCGCCAACAGACTCCCTTCTGAAATTCGGGAGAGGGTTCGCCGCTTCGGTCTTTTGTTTGCGCTTGTCACTCGCATTCTTTTATTGCTAAGTCTATCGTGGGTAATGGGTCTCACAACACCCCTCTTCAGCATCTCCGACCACCTGATTAGTGGCAGAGATTCAATCTTATTGCTTGGCGGCTTCTTCCTAATCTGGAAGGCCTCCAAAGAAATTTATATTGAAGTAGAGGTGGGTGAGCATGGCGATGAACAAATTGACTCTCAGGGGAAAGACCGCGCCAAGTCAATGGTCTCTTTATTTATTAGCTCTGTTTTACAAATTGGCTTACTAGATATTATTTTTTCTCTGGATAGCGTCATTACGGCAGTGGGCATGGTTGATCAAATTAGCGTGATGATCGCAGCGGTTCTCGCTTCAGTCCTCATCATGCTCATCGCCGCTAAACCTATCGGGGATTTTGTTCAGCGCCATCCTTCTATCAAAGTATTGGCCTTATCGTTTCTGACCGTTGTAGGCGTAGTACTGATCGCAGAAGGAATGGGCGTTCATATTCCTAAAGGTTATGTCTATGTTGCTATGGCATTTTCTTTATCGGTTGAGCTTTTAAATATCCGCTCACGTGAAAAGAAAAAACAGTCGAGGTAAGCCTTGATTTGACAAGAAATTTATAGGGATTGGGCGCAAGCAAAACCGCTAGCCCATGCCCATTGGAAATTATGTCCGCCTAAATGACCGGTGACATCCACGCACTCACCAATGAAGAATAATCCCGGATGCTTACGCGACATCATCGTTTGTCCGTCGAGCTCTTTGGTATCTACCCCGCCCAACATCACCTCTGCCTTTTTCCAACCTAAGGTACCCGCAGGCTTTACAGACCAGTTCGTGAGCAGCTCCTTAAGAGCTTGACGGTCTTTTTTAGAGACTTCGGCCCATTTGCGGCCCATTAGATTGCGCTGCTCTGCAAATGCTTTAGCTAAGCGCTGAGGAAGCACAGAAGCCAAAATCGTTTCGGTAAGCTTTAAGCGATTCTCTTCGTTATTAAAGAGTTCATCACAATTAAATCCTCCAGGACGCTCAATTGCACCAAGCCAATCGATGTGAATAGGTTCGCCTTCTTCCCAATAACTGCTAGCCTGAAGAACGGCAGGCCCTGATAATCCTTTGTGAGTCAGAAGCAAATCCTCATTGAATCTACAGGCGCCATATCGATGGCCCTTTGAACCGGAGGCAATTCTGACTGATACAGCTAGACCGGCCAACTCACTGAGATCACCGAAGTTATCTGCAGTAAATGAGAGTGGCACTAAAGCAGGCCTAGGATCAACCACATTTAATCCAAACTGCTTTGCAACATCCAAGGAATAAGCAGTGGCTCCAATGGCGGGCACTGGTAAACCACCCGTTGCCATGACTACTGACTTGGTTTTTTCGGTGCCAGCATTCGTTTGGATGAGCCATCGATCATCCTCTTGCTCAATTGATTGCACGGAGACTGGATGACGTATGGTCACATTTCCTTTGGCGCACTCTGCAAACAATAGCTCAATGATTTGTTTGGCAGAATCATCGCAAAATAATTGGCCTTGGTGTTTCTCATGATAATTAATGCCATGAGATGTAACTAGCTTGATAAATTCTGTTGAGGGGTATCTAGCGAGTGCACTTTTTACAAAATGCTGATTGAGAGATAAGAAGTTAGCTGGGCTACTATGGAGATTGGTGAAGTTGCAACGTCCACCACCGCTAATACGAATCTTTTCGCCCAAAACCTCTGCGTGATCCAGCACAAGTACTTTTTTTCCTAACTGACCAGCAATTCCTGCGCAAAATAGGCCAGCTGCCCCGCCGCCGATAATGATGGCATCCCAAGTTTTACTCATCGATTACTCAAAACGATCAATGATGTCAGATGAGATGTTAAGTTTTCTCATATGGAGCTTGGTATAGGCTTGGCGGAAGTTCTTGGTCATGGAAATCATGACTGATGCAGTCCATGCAAAGGAAAACATTCCAGAAAAAGCGATGATCACTGCCAGCATCTTCCAGCCATCGGGAAGAATGTCCTCCATAAATCCCATTGCCGTATAGGTGCTACCGCTAAATAAAATACTTTGCCCCAGAGCGGGTAGTAACCTGAATGCGTACAAAGCTATACCCCAAATTAATATTTCAGCGATATGTGTTAAGAATAAGCAGAAGACGCTCACGTAAAAACAGAGAGCTACAGCAGAGTATTTTTTCTCAGCCAAATACAGAAAAGTTTTCACTTCATAGCGCTTGGCAATCTGCAGTAACGCTACCCCATGAAAAACCATGATCAACAAGAGCATGGCGCCGCCCAAGAGATAGCCTGGAAGATCTAGAGATGTGGCGATGCTAGTTTGCGAAGGATTCATAAGGGGATTTTACAGGCGAGCGCTTGTTAACCCAATTGATACCAATCCCGAATCACCTGCCAAGCCTCCTGGGCGCTTTCAGAGAAGTGGATAGTTTGCATATCCTCCTCATTAATCACGCCAAACTTCACCATGTGATCAAAGTTAATCATTTCATTCCAATATTCTTTACCCACCAGAATAACGGGAATGGGGACGACTTTTTTAGTCTGGATCAGTGTCAACACCTCAAATAACTCGTCACAGGAGCCAAACCCGCCAGGAAAGGCAACGATCGCTCTAGCACGTAACATAAAGTGCATCTTGCGCAACGCGAAGTAATGAAAGCGAAAACTTAAGCCAGGGCTAACATAAGGATTCGGGTGCTGCTCTCTAGGTAGGCTGATATTAAAACCGATGGTTTTATCACCCGCCTCAAATGCACCTCGATTAGCGGCCTCCATAATTCCAGGGCCGCCTCCAGTGCAAATATGAAGTTTATTAAAGTTGCTCTCTTGAGTAGCGTTATAGTGAGCCACTAATGACCCGAACTCTCGGGCTGATTCGTAGTACTTACTGTGCAAAAGTGCTTTGTTTGCTTCTGCAATCTCGTCTGGAGTCTTTGCTTTTTCCTTTTGAGTCAGCGCCTCAACATGACTAATAAATCGCGTTGAGCCAAAGACGGTAATCGTATGCTCAATGCCTTGCTCATTTAGCAGAACATTGGGCTTGAGTAACTCCAACTCAAAACGAATGCCCATAGTCTCTCTTCGAGCTAAAAAGGCTTCGTCACCAAAAGCAAACTTATAAGAATCCTCGGAATCTTCTTCCGATATTTGGCTCTTGTGTAGATTTAAAAACTCAGTAATCGTCTGCGAGTTATTAATGGGGAGTTTTGGACTCATATTGCAACCTTTGAGGGCATGTATAGATCAATCTTAACCCGCGTATTAACTTAGTGTTAATACCTAGTTCTCTCGAAGAATATGGCTTCTAGGGATTGTTGGGATTTACCTAGTACTAAAGGCGAGTTAATATTGCCAGAATTTCAACTAAATCGAAGGAAAAGCAATGAGCAACCGTTCAATCATCATCATGGTACTAGTCTTAATTGGTGCTACTGCCTACTTACTCCTCAAAGGCGACGGCAACGTTGATATGGGCGGCGAAAAGCATGGTGCAGAAGCTGCTCATATGGAAGAAGCTAAGAAAGATGCTCCTGCCGCCGCTCCAACAGCACCTGCTGCTGCTCCAGCGGCTGATGCTAAGAAGTAATTTCTTCTTTTGCCGATAAAACCGCGGCCCGCCGCGGTTTTTTTATCTCCATATTTTAATGAAGCTGATATTTTCGTCACTCCTGTCTCTTACACTTTTATGTGTATCGCAACTTGCTATTAGTCAATCATCCAAGCCCATGAAAACCATTGATCAGCCCACCTTATCTTCTTTTGCCCCAACCGGTGTTTTGCGTGTTGGCATTAATTTGGGAAATCCGGTTCTTGCTAATGAAGATCCGATCTCAAAAAACCTATATGGGGTAACCATTGATATTGCCAATGAGATTGGAAAACGCATTTCATTGCCCGTGCAATTAATCCCCTTTAAATCGGCAGGTGCAACAGTAGATGCAGTGAAGACCGGAGAAATTGACTTAGTCTTTGTGGCGATTGATCCAGTCCGGGGCGCAGACATCAGCTATACCCCAGCCTATATACAAATTGAAGGTGCTTATATGGTAAAAGTCTCTTCTCCATTAAAGACTAACGATGAAGTAGATGCTGCCGGCAATGAAATTGTCGTTGGCAAAGGTAGCGCCTATGATCTTTACCTTACGCGCGAAATTAAGAATGCCGCTCTTCTAAGAGCTGCAAGCTCACAGACAGTGATTGATGACTTCATGTCTGGAACGGGCAATGTTGCGGCAGGTGTAAAACAGCAGCTAGAAAGTGATGCCAAGCGCTATCCGGGATTGCGCATGCTACCTGGTCGATTCATGGTGATTAATCAGGCGATTGGCATTCCGAAGGCTAGAGCCAATTATGAAAGTACAAGCGCCTATTTAAGCAATGTCATCGCAGAACTCAAGCAGTCTGGGTTTGTGGCAGACGCTATGAAACGTCACAATATCCAAGGCGCAAAAGTAGCTGACCAATAAAGCTAATTGGGTTGGTGTAGATTAACGTGTATGCATGCAATTTAGTACGATACTGTACTCATGAATTTTCCCGCTCAACTGAATACCCTTCCTCTTGTGGTACACCTAAAACGAGAGCCTGCAGAGCATAAAGGCAATGCAGGCAAAGTCGTTTTAATTGGCGGCGCTCCAGGAATGGCGGGCGCCCTGATTTTGGCGGGCAATGCCTGCCTTCATCTAGGCGCAGGCTGGACTATCCTAGAAATCTTAGATCCTGCTTCAGCACGTGCAGATGTCGATCACCCCGAGCTCATGATTCGTCAGGCTACAAATAATATTTATGAGACTCTGAATACCACTCAGCCCGATGTTATTGCTATTGGACCAGGTCTTGAAAAATCCGCTTTAGCGATTGAATGCCTGCGTGCGTCACTCTCATACCCAAACATACCATTGGTGGTTGATGCTGATGCCCTCAATTTAATCAGCGAATCCACTGTGTTGCTTGAACAACTACAAGCGCGCAATCACACTCTTCCAGAATTGACTGTTCTCACGCCTCACCCTGGTGAAGCAGCCAAACTTTTGAAGATCACAACCGAAGAAGTGCAATCAGATCGCGTGGGCGCTATTCAAAAGTTAGTTGAATTAACCCAATCGATTGTTGTCCTCAAAGGACAACATACCCTGATTGCCTCACCACAGCACCCTCTAGTTCAATGTCTTGCCGGAAATCCTGGAATGGGTACTGGAGGCATGGGGGATATTCTGACGGGAAGCATTGCTGCCATTGCTGCCCAAGGAATTCGGCATCAACTAGATCTATGGCAAGCTACTGGGATTGCAGTTGAGCTGCATGCCAGTGCGGCAGATAGCTTAGTGAGTAATGGGATTGGTCCGATAGGCCTAACGCCCTCCGAGACCATTTTAGAAATGCGAGCGCTACTCAATAAGCTGTTATAAATCGATATGCATTCAGCAAGCGCAGCACATCATCACCGACGTTACCTCCATGGCATCTTGATGGCCGGAGTAGGTTCTATGCTATTTTCCGGCAAAGCGATTTTGGTAAAACTCGCCTTTGGTTATGGTGCAAATGCGGAGACTCTTCTTGCCTTACGTATGCTCATGGCGCTTCCTCTGTTCTGGGGAATATTCTGGTGGGAGTCTCGCCGTAAGGCGATGGACCCTATCACTTGGCTTGATCGCGCAAAATTATTCTTCCTTGGATTTTTAGGTTACTTCCTATCAAGCTATATTGATTTCTTGGGACTTCAATACATCTCGGTTGGCCTTGAGAGAATTGTTCTTTACCTCACGCCAACCATTGTTTTAATAATCTCTTATTTTGTTTTAAAGAAACCCGTATCTCAACTACAGTGGATATCGCTCATCGTTGGCTACATTGGAGTGTTTATCGTCTTTATTCAAGATGCGAGCTCCACCGGCATTAATGCCTGGTTAGGCATGGCTCTTGTGTTTGGCAGTGCCTGCTCCTATGCGGCCTACATGATTGGTGCTGGAGAAATGGTGAAGCGTATTGGTAGCGTGCGCTTAGTGGTCTATGCCAGTTCAGCCTCGGCATTTTTGAGCATAGCGCAATCAACCATCCATAACCCAATGGCTATATTTGAACAGCCTCTACCCATTTATTGGTTTAGCCTTCTGAATGCCAGCTTATGCACGGTCATTCCAATGCTGCTGATTATGATTGCCATCAACCGCATCGGATCTCCACTTGTAGCTCAAGCTGGAATACTTGGCCCAGTCTCCACCATCTTTATGGGATATCTCATTCTGGCGGAGCCAATCACTTGGACGCAAATTAGCGGTATGACTTTGGTGATGGCTGCAATGTGGTTGTTAGTGCGCAATGAACCCCAAAGAAAAAAGTCACCAAACCCCAAAAGATCTGATGACTTCGATGGTGCAGAGCCCCTCAACTAAAGGCGACTCATTTAAGCGTATTACTGAGCTGCGGCCTCAGCTGCTGCCTTAGCTTTCTTTTTGGATTTCTTTTTTGCTTTTTTCTCAGCCTTCTTTTCTTTCTTTGCTTTTTTCTTTGCTTTTTTCTCAGCTGACTTCTCAGCCGGAGTGGCGGCAGGTGCGGCCACTGGAGCGGCAGCAGGTGCGGCCACTGGTGCAGGTGCAGGAGCTGGATCAGCAGCCATCACAGAGATGGGGGCAATGCCGATAGCAGCAGAAATAAGGGTTGCCAGGCTCAAGCGCGCGATACGAGAAATCATGTAATTCTCCAAGATAGTTTGTGGATAATTTAATAATACTCAAAAATTTGAGAAAAATGCTTCATTTTTTAAAGGTTGCTTATGAGTGGTTTTCCGAACGACATTTTTACTGAGCCCCAAGGCTACTCCGTCAATACCCTAGAACAGCTCGGACCCTTGACTGGCATGGCTGGGATTTGGGAAGGTGTTCGTGGTTTGGACGTAAAGCCCAAAGCCGAAGGCCCTAAGAAGCAAGCTTATGTGGAGCGAATTGAGCTCCAACCAATTGACCCCCAAACCAATGGCCCTCAGCTTTTTTATGGCTTGAGATACCATACCCACATCACTAAACCCGATCAAGTAAAGACCTATCATGACCAAGTAGGGTATTGGTTATGGGAGCCCGCAACTGGCAACATCATTCATACGCTGAGTATTCCTCGAGGCATGATTACGATGGCTTCTGGTAACGCTGCTGCAAATGCAAGGCAATTTGAACTGCATGCAAAGGAAGATGATCGCTGCGCAGGCATATCATCCAATCCATTTTTGGATTACGCCTTTAGAACGATTGAGTTTCGCATTCAGGTTTCAATTCACGATGATGGTACTTGGTCTTATGAACAAGACACCGTGATGAAGATTAAAGATCAAGCAGAGTTATTTCATCACGTTGATAACAACACCCTGCATAAGATCGGTGAAGCCACTCCTAATCCCCTGGCTAGATAAAAGCAGTATCACCCTAGAATGCAATAAAGGCCATCAGATGATGGCCTTTATTTCTTAATGCTGAACCACTTAAGTTGATCACGCAGGCTGCGCTTCAGCCTCGGTAATTTTTTCTAACGCAGTTGCGAGATGTCCAACTGTGCGGTCAACATGCGTTAATTTTTCCAGGCCAAACAAACCAAGGCGGAAGGTCCGGAAATCTGGACGCTCGTCACATTGCAACGGTACACCCGCTGCAGTTTGTAAGCCCAGAGCAATGAATTTCTTACCAGATTGAATATCAGGATCTTTGGTGAAGCTCACTATTACGCCTGGGGATTGATACCCTTTAGCCGCCACCGAAGGGTAACCCTTAGACACCAATAGATCGCGGACCTTGGTACCCAATTCAATTTGCTTGGCTTTTAATGCTGCAAAACCAAGTGACTGAGTTTCCTTCATTACACTGCGCAAAATCTTTAAAGCATCAGTAGGCATAGTGGTGTGATATACGTGACCACCTTTTTCATAGGCCTCCATAATCTGTAACCATTTTTTCAAGTCCATCGAGAAGCTAGTACTTTGAGTTGAGTCAATGCGTTCACGACCTCTTTCACCGAGCGCAATCAAGGCACAACATGGTGAACTGCTCCAGCCTTTTTGTGGCGCTGAAATCAACACATCAACATTACATGCCTTCATATCAACCCACATTGCGCCAGAGGCAATGCAGTCCAATACAAAAATACCATCCACTGAGCGCACTGCTTCACCAACGGCTTTAATGTAATCATCCGGAAGGATGATGCCAGCTGATGTTTCAACGTGCGGCGCAAAAACAACCGCAGGCTTTTCTTTCTTGATAAATGCCACTACCTCTTCAATCGGAGCAGGTGCAAAAGCGCCTTGTGCAGAGTTATCTAGTTGTCGGCCTTTTAAAATAGAGACATCTTTGAAAGAGCTATCCAAATCAAAAATTTGTGTCCAGCGATAACTAAACCAGCCATTGCGCAACACTAGGGATTTCTTATTATTAGCAAATTGGCGGGCTACTGCTTCCATGCCAAAAGTTCCGCTACCGGGAACAATGACTGCAGAGCTAGCGTTATAAGCATCTTTAAGGACACTCGAAATATCAACCATCACGCGCTTGAACTCTTCAGACATGTGATTTAAGGAGCGGTCGGTATAAACAACCGAGAACTCCAATAATCCATCTGGATCAACATTGGGGAGTAAGCCTGGCATAGTAATTTCCTAGGGATTTCAGTGATTAGCCCTAAATGATACCGATTTAAGGCTTTCTTGTGGTCTAGACCCCAAAACCCTGCTTAAAAGGGCGTTTTTGCCAGTTTTGGCAGTTTTACCCTCCTCTTTTCGAGGAGATAACAATACCCGCCACAATCAGACCAAAGGCGAGCCCATGAAATAGTTGGGGAGGCTCACCCAGCATGGCAGCCGATAAAAGCGCAGTAAATAAGGGTATGAAATTAGCAAAAAAAGCGGCAACCGTAGGTCCTGCTCCATTCACGCCCAGACCCCAGAAGCGATAAGCAATTAAGGAGGGGCCAATTGCTACAAAGACAATTAAAGAGGCGGTCCACCAATTGAGATGCAGAAAAGCATGCCCAGCTGCAATTTCAAAACCATCAAAAAATCCCGTCCACAACAGACCCACTGTTACTTGCGCCATTAAAAATTCAGCCCATGGCCATTGGCGTTCTGTGCTGGTGCCTGGACGACTTAACATCCAACTATAAAAGGCCCACAAGATAGTGGCTAACATTATTAAAAGATCGCCTACTACCATTTGCATAGACAGTAAGGCCGACAGGTCTCCACGAGTAAGCACAATGCCAACACCGAGCAAGCTCACTACTGCGCCAATCATCTGCAAGATGCCGGGCTTTACTTGATAAAACACAGCGCCAATGAATAGCATCCAGATGGGCATGCTAGCGCCGATCAAGGTGACGTTAATAGCGGTAGATGTTTGAAGGGCGAGATATAACAGTACGTTATAGCTACCTACCCCGAATAAACCCAAGAGGAGGAAACGTTTCTTGTTTTGCCATAAAGCACTTCCCGGCATCAGTACACGCCAACCCAAAGGAAGTAACAGTAAGGCAGCCAATCCCCAGCGGACTGCGCTTAAGGTAATTGGGGAGATGCTTCCAACCAATACTCGCCCAGCGATTGCATTACCTGCCCATAAAGCGGTAGCTGTGAGCAAGTAGGCAATGGTGGCGAAATTCAGTTGGTACATACAGAGGGGCTTAATGGGGAAGTAGTTATTTGAGGTCTCCAAGCAAGGGATACCCTAGCATTGTAGAAACAAATCCCCGGTATTGCTAAGATAGAGCTTAAATTAAGCTTTTGCTTCTACAAAATAGCATCAAAAAGAAGGATACATTGTGGCAATCATTACCAATATAGAAGACTTGCGGGTCCTCCATCAAAAGCGCACCCCTAAGATGTTCTACGACTATGCAGACTCGGGATCGTGGACTGAGTCAACATACCGTGCCAATGAATCCGATTTTCAAAAGATTAAATTGCGTCAGCGTGTAGCGGTCAATATGACTAACCGCACCACCAAGACAACCATGATTGGCCAAGAGGTTGCAATGCCAGTGGCGCTGGCACCTACAGGTCTTACTGGCATGCAACATGCCGATGGTGAAATTTTGGCAGCCAAGGCTGCTGAAAAGTTTGGTGTGCCATTTTGCTTATCTACTATGAGTATTTGCTCAATTGAAGATGTGGCGGAGCACACTACAAAACCATTTTGGTTCCAACTTTACGTCATGAAAGATCGCGGCTTTATTGAGCGCTTAATTGAGCGCGCTAAAGCAGCCAAATGTTCCGCACTAGTTCTGACTCTGGATTTGCAAATCCTAGGTCAGCGTCATAAAGATCTTAAGAATGGCCTCTCCGCCCCTCCTAAGCTGACGATTGCCAATATGATCAATATGGCGACTAAGCCACGCTGGTGCTTGGGTATGGCTATGACGCCACGCAGAACCTTTCGCAATATTGTTGGTCACGCTACTGGTGTCGGCAATATGTCTTCACTGTCTTCTTGGACTGCAGAGCAATTTGATCCGGGCCTCAATTGGGGTGATGTGGAATGGATTAAAAAACTCTGGGGTGGAAAGCTCATTATCAAAGGTATCTTAGATGAAGGTGATGCGCGCTTGGCAGCAAACTCGGGCGCCGATGCTTTAATTGTCTCCAACCATGGCGGCCGTCAATTAGATGGCGCGATTTCTAGCATTCAGGCTTTACCTGGAATTGTGGATGCTGTTGGCAAAGATATTGAAGTATGGATGGATGGCGGCATTCGCTCAGGTCAAGATGTTTTAAAAGCATGGGCTTTGGGTGCGCGCGGCACGATGATTGGTCGCCCTTTCCTATATGGCTTAGGCGCCATGGGTGAGGCTGG
Organism: Polynucleobacter sp. Tro8-14-1; assembly: GCF_018881655.1. Taxonomy (GTDB): domain Bacteria; phylum Pseudomonadota; class Gammaproteobacteria; order Burkholderiales; family Burkholderiaceae; genus Polynucleobacter. Next base: position 81,778 of record NZ_JACVPX010000006.1, on the reverse strand, counting down.
TGTCACCAAGTGTTTAGAGTTAATTCACAATGAGTTGGATATCACTATGGCATTAACAGGTCATCGCGATATTCAGAATGTGACTAAAGATATTTTGTATCCAGGAACCTTTTAAATTTTTCCCATCCTCAACCACCCTCTTGCTGTCTTTGGCGTCTCACTTACAGTATTTGCCTTCTCTGTTTGGTTTGGATATGCCGCACTGAGTCGCTACCGTACAAAAGATACTGAGACATCTGCAGATCTTGGCATTATTCAGACCGCCACCTTAACCTTGCTAGCCTTAATTATTGGCTTTACCTTCTCAATGGCTATCAATCGCCATGATCAGCGAGAGCTCTTTGAGGAAGGCGAGGCAAATGCCATTGGTACCGAATTCTTAAGAGCTGATCTGCTGCTCCCAAAGGCTGCAGCGGCTACCAAGGACCTCTTACTTCAATATACAGATCAACGCATTCTGTTTTACTCAAAACAGAGCCCCGAAAAGATTGAAGAGATTCGTAGTAAAACAGATCAATTGCAAACTGCCCTCTGGAATGAGATTCTTCCAACCGTTCGCACGCAACACACTGCTTCTATTGCATTGGTTGCTGCTGGTATGAATGATGTTTTGAATTCTCAAGGCTATGTACAAGCAGCTTGGTGGAATCGCATCCCTCTTACGGCTTGGGCATTGATGGCAGCAATCGCTATTTGCGCCAATCTTTTGGTTGGATTTGGCGCGCGGAATTTTGAGAAGAACGTCGGTCTATTCATGATCTTTCCTTTTGTTATCTCAGTATCTTTCTTTTTGATTGCGGACATTGATAGCCCAAGAGGCGGAGTCATTCGGATCGAAGCTAGAAACTTAGTAGCACTAAAAAACAACCTCACCCAACAGATGAAAATTGCCAGTCCATTGATCGGCAATCAATAAGCTTCAGCGTAAAGGCGGTCCAGATGAAACGAGTAGTGGATGTTTTTAAAAACCGTGGCCGCGAACTCGTGTGGACTTATGTCATCCACCTTCAGAATGATGAAGAATTCCATCCTGGGCAACTAGATTTCGAAGTTGAAGCCCTTAGGCTCTCGCAAATAGACAAGCGTGGCTTAGCAAATGAGCTCAGCGCTAAGGTTAGACTTAACAACTGACTTTGCTTTACCTTTTTAAGGGGTAAAGCCCCTGGCGTTCTTGTTGTTAATGAGATTCATTATCATTTGTGATGAATTCACTTAACATCCATATGCAATGCCGAAAATCAAATACCACCCCGCCTCTATCTTCTTTCATTGGCTTGTTTTCTTCCTAGTTGTCGCTGCTTTTGCAGTGATTGAACTCAAAGGACAGTTTCCCAAAGGCAGCGAGCCTCGTGAGCTGTGCAAATCAATCCATGGCGTTATTGGACAGCTCATTTTTATAGCTATGGCTCTTCGCCTCATCATCCGTTTGACTTATGGCGTTCCTGAGCCCACAAACCCAAAGACTTTATTCATTTCATTAGCTAAGGTAATGCATTGGCTGCTGTATGCCCTGCTCTTGATATCACCTATTTTTGGCATCTTGTATTTCCAGTATGGCGGCAAAGAAATCCACTTCTTTGGCTTGGTATGGCCTCAGCTAGTCACCCCCAATCCAGAAATGAAAAAAGTAGTTGAAGGGATCCATGAATTCCTAGGAAACTCACTCTATTTTTTGATTGGCATTCATGCTTTAGCAGGCTTGTGGCAACATTACGTCGTAAAGGACGATACACTTCGTCGTATGCTGAATAAAGTTGATGCCTAAAATGAAACCTCTCTCTAAAAAAGCCAAGATGGCAATAGGCTGGACAGTCTTAATGACTGTAGCGGGCACCGCGATGCTGCATCAATGGCAATTTTTTGCCATGGGTTTCGCATCTCTTGCCATGTTGCTCGTAGCCAATCATTACGACCTTCTTAAAGACCCAGAAGACAAAAAATAATCCCGCCGGTTTGGGCGGGATTAATTGTTAGGTGCCCCAAGATTCTGGGGCTCCATTAGAGGGCCGGATAGTCCGTATAACCCGCCTCTTCGCCACCATAAAAAGTAGCGCGGTTATAAGCATTCAGAGCGGCACCCTGCTGAAATCTCTCCGCTAAATCTGGATTAGAAATATAGAGTCGTCCATAAGCTACTGCATCAGCCAGACCTTCTTCTAATACTTTTTCACCCATAGCTTGGTCATACCCACCGGCGGTGATAAATTTGCCTTGATAAGCAGCACGGAACATCTCTGAGGTAATAGGAGCATCTTCAAAGACTTGATCGCCGCCGCCGGCACTGGTTGAGCGAGGCTCAATCATATGCACGTAAGCTAAGTTATAGCCATTAAGCTTCTTAATTGCGGCAGTAAATAATGCTACCGGATCACTATCACCCATATCGTTGAAAGTGCCGTATGGTGAAAGGCGAACGCCCACTTTATCGCTCGGGAATACTTTGCTTACAGCCTCGATCACTTGACCCAATAGGCGCAGGCGATTATCAATCGAGCCGCCATATTCATCCATACGTTGATTAGTTTTATCTTGCAAGAACTGATCTAACAAGTAGCCATTGGCCGAGTGAATTTCAATACCATCAAAGCCTGCAGCTTTTGCATTCTGTGCTGCCGCCTCAAACTCTTTGAGCAAGCGAGCAATATCTTCCAAACTCATTGCCGTTGGAGTCTCATAATCATGCAACTTCCAATCTGCGCCATACGTTTGACCAGCCGCAGCAATTGCAGAGGGCGCCTCAGGTACACCCTGCTCTGGATGCAAGGAAGAATGCGAGATGCGGCCTACGTGCCACAGCTGCGCAACAATCGCACCACCCTTGGCATGAACTGCCTCAACAATCTCTTTCCATGCAGCGGTTTGTTCCGCCGAATAGATTCCAGGCGTCGCTGGGTAACCCTTACCCAGTGGAGAAATCTGTGTTGCCTCAGTAATAATGAGTCCGGCACTCGCACGTTGTGCGTAATAGGTTTTCGCTAACGGATTAGGAACATCACCATCAATCGCACGCATTCGTGTGAGTGGTGCCATTACTAAACGATTTTTTAAATGAAGTGCCCCCAGATTTACCGGAGTGAACATGATTTCTTTGCCTGACATTTGCTGCCTTTTAAATAAGTAAAAAGAGGGTTGACTGTAACAAGGATTGGTAAATTTTGCTGAACATGTGATTAAGCGACGCCAAATTGTTCGCGTATGCAATCTGCTAGCGCGTTAAATTCTTGAGTATGTGCCGTAGAGGGTCGCGCAACTAAAGCAATCACTCTTTTGGGTGCTGGTGAGGCCAACTCTTTTGCGACTAACTCAGAGTTATTTAATAGACTACTTTTGACCGCCATTCCAGGAAGCAAGGCAATACCAAGTCCAGACTCCACCATTTGCAACAAGGTCAACAAGCTAGTAGCTTCCATCCCCTCAGCCTTACGAATGTCAGTGCGCTTACACGCTTGCAAACTATGCTCTCGTAGACAATGCCCTTCTTCGAGTAGCAAGAGGCGCTCGGCCATCTTGGCAGGCAAGGTCACTTCCTTTCCCTTCAAGGCGGGATCCCCCTCCTTGGCAACCAACCAAAAATGGTCGTCAAATAATTCCTGAACGAGAAGACCCTCAACATCATATGGAAGCGCTATCAAAGCAAAATCCAATTTATGCTCAGCTAATCTAGAGAGCAGATTAGCAGTGAGATCTTCTCTGAGTGTAATTTTAAGTTCTGGAAAACGACTGCGAATTTCCGGAAGCACCGTTGGCAATAGAAATGGTGCAATAGTTGGTATGACGCCCAAACGAATTGTGGCAGTCATGGGTTTACCAGTGGCGCCTGCATACTCCACTAAATCTTCAGATGCCGCCAAGATTAGCTTGGCACGCTCAAGAACCTCCAAACCTATTGGAGTGATAGATACATTCTGTCGATCACGTTCCACCAAGTGGATCCCCAATGCATCCTCCAACTCCTTAAGGCCAGCACTTAAAGTCGACTGACCAACAAAACAGGCTTGAGCCGCGCGCGTGAAATTGAGCTCTTTCGCCAATGCAACGAAATACCCCAGTTGCCTTAAAGACGGCAAATAAGCCATTTTTCCCTCCATTATCGAATAATTAGATAAATACTATCATAATGATTCATTAGACTGATTAATAAATAAGGCGCACACTGCATTCATGGTTGAAAAAGCAGCAAAGAATACTCAACAAACCGTATGTCTTAATAAAGGAATCAAAATGACACGCCCAGAAATCAAAACCATCCAAAACTTAGAGTCCGCCTTTGCCGGTGAATCCATGGCTCATATTAAGTATCGTTACTTTGCTAAATTGGCTCGCGCGGCTGGCGACGAAGAAACCGCAAAAATCTTTGAAGCAACCGCTGACCAAGAAGTGATGCATGCCTTTGGCCACTTAGACTTACTCTACCCTGCCGGCACAATTACTCCAGCAAGAGCCTTAGAGATTGCCATTGAAGGCGAAACCTATGAATACACAGAAATGTATCCATCCTTTCGGAAAACGGCAGTTGAAGAAGGCAATGCTGCGGCCATACAAGAAATCGATGAGCAAATTGCGGAATCTAAAGAGCATGCTGAGCAATTTCAGGCGGTATTGGCCAAAGCAGCAAAACGCTTCGCAGCGTTAGCAAACGTTGAAGAGCGTCATGCGAACCATTACAAGCAAGCTTTGGAAAAGGCTAAGGTTTTTGCAGCCCAATAAGATGAGCCCAGAAAGAATTAGAAATTAAATTTAAAATCAACAGACTATTTAAGGAATCAAAATGAAAACTTACCAATGTATCGTGTGCGGCTATATTTATGACGAAGCCAAAGGAATCCCAGAAGATGGCATTCCAGCCGGCACACTCTGGGCTGATGTACCAGAAGATTGGGAATGCCCTGATTGCGGTGTAGCAAAAGCAGACTTCGAAATGGTTCAGGTAAGCTAAGACCGCTTCAACATCCCTTTACCCTGTTTACCTATTCGTCACTTGGAGAGCCCAGCTTTGGATCAAACTACCCCTCAATCCCAATCCGCAATTGTCATCATTGGCAGTGGATTGGCTGGCTACACTGTCATTCGGGAAATTCGTAAACTGGATAAAGCAGTTCCGATAACGCTAGTAACGCGTGAGCCTGGATATTTTTATTCAAAGCCTATGCTTTCCACCGCTCTTGCGAGCAAGAAAGAAGCAGCGCAATTAATCTCCACGCCAGCAGATGGCATGGCAACGCAACTAGAGATGACTGTCTTGGGTGAGTGTGACGTAAGCTCAATCAATCCTAGCTCACAAACTATTCATACCAGCAAAGGTGAAGTGCCTTATGGAAAACTGGTAATGGCTTTGGGTGCCGATCAAATTCGCCTCCCACTTCAAGGGAGCGCCGCGAACGAAGTCATCACAGTAAATGATCTGGAGGACTATGCACGCTTTCGCAATGCAATCAATGGAAAAAAGAAAGTTGCTATTCTGGGTGCAGGCCTGATTGGTTGTGAATTTGCCAACGATCTTGTGCTGGGCGGCTATGAAGTAGATGTGATTGACTTGGCTCCACAGGCCCTGGGTCGCCTCTTGCCTGAAGCTGCAGCTCTAGAGCTACAGGAGAAACTCAGTGCAGCTGGCGTGCGTTGGCACCTATCTACAACCGTGCAAGTAATTGATCGTCACGGAGGCTCTTTGCAGGTCACGCTAGCTAATGGCAACATAATCTCTTGTGACGTATTTTTATCGGCTGTTGGTCTGAAGCCCAGAATTGAATTAGCTAAAGCATGCGGCATTAGTACGGGGACCGGCATTCAGGTAAACCGCGAACTCGAAACCAATATTAAAAACATCTTTGCTATTGGAGATTGTGCAGAGGTGGACGGCTTAGTTCTGCCTTACGTGATGCCCATCATGCAAGCAGCAAGAGCATTAGCACCCACCTTAATCGGACAAACTACCGCACTTACCTATCCAGCGATGCCGGTAATGGTCAAAACCCCCACTTTGGCTACCATAGTTTCTCCGCCAGCTAATGGTGCCGAAGGTAAATGGACCACATCACCTATTGAGGGTGGTATGGAGTCTCGCTTTGAATCCACTAATGGCAAGTTGTTGGGCTTTGTATTGATGGGTACCGCTACCGCACAACGTGGCGCACTCACCAAGGAGCTGCCAGCTATTTTGACTTAAATCCTCTGAAATTTATTTGATTGATCAAACAAAAAGGCCCGCGATGCGGGCCTTTTATTTATGCAGCTGGTAATAATTAAGAAACGATCACAAACCATGTAGTGTTGTGTGATTGAGCAACCATCAAGAACAACATTGGTACGGATAACAATGTGTTTAAACGGGATACTAACATCGCAACGCGAGCAGATTTTGCCTTAACGTCAGCTTCAACGGCAACGATGCCAAGAGCGCGCTTTTGATTTGGCCAAATAATGAACCAAACATTAAAGGCCATTACCAAAGCAATCCACATACCTAAACCAATTGCGCGGAATGGGGCTTGCAATGTAAATGCTTGGTGTAGGTAACCATTTAAAGCGGCAACAATCAAACCGGTTAGTACAGTAAACAAAGCTGCGTAACGGAACCAGAACAAGGCTGCTGGAGCAATCACTTTTCCAATTGCTGGCTTTTGCTCATCAGGAATCTTTGGCATTGAAGGAATTTGCACAAAGTTAAAGTACCAGAGCAAACCAATCCACATCACACCAAACATCACATGCAACCAACGGAAAATAAATGGGAGCTCGGCAGAACTAAAGTTGCCGCCTAAAGCCAAAATAATGAGGGCGAGGAGGACAAAACCCGCAAAAACGGTGCGTCCTAAAGAGGTCAAGATTGATGTCATTAGATTTTCCTAAATAAGATAAATTAAATTAAGCAAAATTTTGGCTAGCAAAATCCCAATTCACTACATTCCAAAAATTTTCTACATATTTTGGTCGCGCATTGCGTGTATCAATATAGTAAGCATGCTCCCAAACATCACATGTCATCAGCGGCTTAGCATCTGTGGTGATAGGAGTTGTAGCATTACTGGTAGAAGCAAGATCAAGGCTGCCATCTGCTTTTTTAACCAGCCATGCCCAACCTGAACCAAAAGTTCCTACAGCACACTTTGTAAACTCTTCTTTGAATTTATCAAACGAGCCCCACTTGGTATTGATAGCATCAGCCAATGGGCCGCTAGGAGCTCCACCACCATTTGGCTTCATGCTTGACCAATAAAAGGTATGGTTCCAAACTTGTGCGGCGTTATTAAATACACCACCTGTAGATTTCTTAATGATATCTTCAAGAGATGAATTTTCAAACTCAGTCCCTTTAATCAAATTATTTAAATTAGTGACATAAGCCTGGTGATGTTTACCATAGTGGTACTCCAAAGTTTCCTTGGAGATATATGGAGCCAAAGCATCGAGTGCATATGGCAACTGAGGTAAGGTATGTTCCATTTATATTCCTTTTAATTACATTGCGCCAAAGTTAGATTAATTTTGAATAACTATAGACTATTCTGGGGTTTTTGTTTGATCCAAGAAAAATGCCGGCAAAGCAGCCTGCCGGCATTAACTTCAACTCTGTTTATAAAGGTTTATTGAGCGGTCCAGCCGCCATCCATGTTCCAAGCCACTCCACGAACTTCAGAGGCGTCTGGCCCACAAAGGAAAACCGCCAAGGCTGCCAATTGCTCTGGACTCACAAACTCTCCAGAGGGCTGCTTTTCGGATACCAGGGCATTCTTGGCGGCCTCATTAGAAATGCCTTCGCGTTCTGCGCGAGCGTCTACCTGCTTCTGAACTAAAGGGGTTAATACCCAACCCGGGCAAATTGCATTGCAAGTAATGCCAGTGCGCGCATTTTCCAAAGCCGTCACTTTAGTTAATCCGACAATGCCATGCTTAGCAGCAACATAGGCAGCCTTCTGAGTAGAAGCTACTAAGCCATGTACTGAGGCGATATTAATAATGCGGCCCCAGTTGCGTTTTTTCATACCGGGTAAGGCATGGTGTGTTGTGTGAAATGCCGAACTTAAATTAATAGCAATGATGGCATCCCACTTATCTGTTGGAAACTCTTCAATGTTCGCGGTGTACTGAATACCCGCATTATTAATTAAGATATCAAGCGAACCAAAACGCTTCTCTGTTTGCTTGATCAGGTCTTCAATCTCAGCGGGCTTGCTCATATCAGCACCATGGTAATCAACCTCTACACCACAGGCTTTAATTTGAGCAATGGCTTCATCTTTCTCGCCAAAACCATTGACCATGATGTTGACGCCTTGTTTAGCCAGTGCAATAGCCATTCCTAAGCCAATACCGCTAGTGGAGCCAGTAACTAAAGCTGTTTTACCTTTTAATGTGGACATATCATTTACCGTATCAAGTTAATTAAAAGGGCTGCAAAACGCTTTATGGGCCCCAAAACTGGATGTTACAGGATGTGCTGAACCACCCCCGGAGGTGATGCACCAGGGTGGTCAGAACCTATAAATATTAGATTTTCTTAAGAGCCCGCAGGATCTTTTCACAGGTGATGGGCTGATCAAAGACGGATGCATTTAATGGTGCCAAGGCATCATTAATAGCGTTTTGAACTGCACCTGGCGCTCCGGCTGTACCAGCCTCACCTGCTCCTTTAGCGCCCAATTTGGAAGATTGGGTAGGCGTCTCAACGTGAGCAACCTCAATATCCGGCATCTCATTAGCCATCGGCACTAAGTAATCCGCCATGCTGCCATTGCGCAACAAACCACTTTCATCATAGAGACACTCTTCGAACAGAACGCCACCAATGCCCTGTACGATTGCGCCGCGCACTTGTTCATTGACCAACATTGGATTGATAACGCGACCACAGTCTTCTACCGCCCAATGTTTCAATAGCTTCACAAAGCCTGTGTCTGGGTCAACCTCAACGTAAGACGCTTGCACTCCATTAGTAAAGATGAATGGATATTCTTTTTGTGTGTAGTGACGCGTCACCATGAGATCAGCAGAAAATCCAGCCGGTAAAGTATCGGTGCGGAAATAACCCACTCTACCCACTTCACTAAAGGGCAATAATTGCTCACCAGTCGCTTTATCAAGGATATGTCCACGACGCGCAGTTAATTCAGCAACAGGTCGATTCAAAATAGCACCCGCAAGTTTAATGATGTTTTCTTGCAGTGCTTGAGAAGCCAAGAGAACTGCTTCACCGCCAACACCGGCTCCACGTGATGCCCAGGTACCGCCCCCGTAAGGAGTGACATCGGTATCACCAGTAATAACACGTACTTGATCGATTGGAACGCCAACAGCATCAGCGGCAATCTGGGTATAGATACCTTCAGTGCCTTGACCTTGTTCCCCAACACCAATCAATACCGAAACCACACCGCTAGGATCCATACGAACAGTAGCGCCATCCTGCGACGCAATACGTGCGCCACCCACACCATAAAAAGCGGGACTTGGATTGGTTAACTCAATCAAAGTTGCAAATCCAATGCCGCGATAGATTCCTTTTTTGCGCAACTCAGCCTGCTCTTTACGCAGGGTGGAATAGTCCATCATTTTTTCAATGGTTCGCAAACATTGTTCATGCGAGAGAACTTCTAACTTAATTCCAGAAATTCCGGAGCAAGGATAAGCGTCATCCGGAATCACGTTACGCTTACGGAACTCAAGTGGATCCATTTGCAATTTTTCCGCAGCCAAATCTACTAAGCCTTCGGTCACAGCGCAAGCAATCGGATGGCCTACGCCACGATACTGACAAGTTGGTGTTTTATTCTGAAAAACAACATTGAGCTTAGCGCGATAGTTTTGATGCTTATAAGGACCACCGACCAAGTTCACGACTTGATTGCCTTCAATAGCACTAGTTCTAGGGAACATGGAGTATGGGCCAATTGCAGTCAGATCATCGATCTCAAAGGCTAAGATATCACCTGCCTTATTGGCGGCTATACGTCCTTTAATGCGATGCTCACGCGCATGAATATCACTAGTGAATGATTCAAGACGGTCTGCTACAAACTTCACGGGGCGCTCAAGCATCATGGCAAGCCCTACGGTAGCGAAGTCATCTGGATAGGCATGAACCTTAATTCCAAAAGACCCACCCACATCCTTGCAAATGACATGCACATCTGATTCTGAAAGACCAAACTGACGGCAATACAGATCTTGCATCATGTGTGGCGCTTGTTGCGAATGGTACACAGTGAGACGACGATCGCCTGGGTTGTAATCTGCAATCTGACAGCGCGGCTCAAGCGTTACACCGGTATGGCGCCCAAATCCAAAAGTAGCTTCTGCTACCACGTCAGCAGTTGCAAATACTTCATCCACATTACCAACATCGAGGCTACGGGTAAAACATAAATTATCACCAAGGTCGGGATGAATAACCGGAGTATCTGCATCAAGCGCAGTTTCCATGGAAACGACTGCCGGCAACTCTTCCCACTCAACATCGATATGCTGCAGAGCGTCTTCCGCCTGCGCTCTAGTTTCTGCAACCACCGCCACCACCGGCTCACCCTGCCAACAAGCGCGATCGATTGCTAAGGCGTGTTGAGGAGCAGACTTCATACCAGCTAGGTGACCTAAAGTGGCTACCCAAGGCTTACAAATTTTCGCCATTTGCACGCCATCTACAACCGCAAGAACACCGGGCATATTACTAGCATGCTCTATATGAATTTTGCCGATTTTCATGTGTGCTACTGGGGAGCGCCAGAACACCACATGCGCCATACGAGGCAGTTGAATATCATCGATGTAGGTGCCCTGGCCTTCAAGCAGGCGTCGAGCACCATGTCTTGGTTCACTGTGACCAATATAACGCTGATCATTTGTTACGGGATCGAGCACCATTCCTTTTAAATCACTTGGCTTATTCATAATGCGTTTTCCTCAATACCTTAAGCGTTAGCAAGGACAGGTTTAATTTTTTGGCCCTTGGCACGAGCATCTAATACATCGATGATTGCATCGACAATAGAGTGGTAGCCAGTGCAACGACAGTAATTACCTGAGATCCATTCGCGCACTTGTTCGCGCGTTGCTTTTGGTTGCTTCTCAATCAACTCTGCTGCAGCTAACAACATGCCAGAGGAGCAGAAGCCGCACTGCATAGCGTTGTGGCGCATAAAAGATTCTTGTAGATCTGTCAAAACACCATTTTTGGTGAGACCTTCGACCGTTTCAACCACACTACCATCCGCCTGTACTGCCAGAAATAGGCATCCGCGAATGATTTGCCCATCCACCTTGACGGTACAAGCCCCGCACGCGCCCTGCTCACAACCCAAGTGAGGGCCTTTTAAATGCAAATCTTCGCGTAAAAAATCCACTAGGTGTCTGCGCGGTTCAATCTCTGCGTTGACGAGTCGACCATTCACGGTCATTGAAATTTTTTTCTTCAAACTCATTTTGATCTCCGAATTCTTTTGCCAATACTTACTATTTGAGTATTAAGCAATCATGTGCTTGAGTCCACGCTCGAGCAATACACCAATTAAATGTTGTTTCGCTTCTGCGCTATTAGTTATGTCTGCAATTGCTTCGATTTCATCACGCGCTTCTGCTACAGCCCTAGCAATCAACTCATCGTTGAGTTTTTGGCCATTGATTAAATCCTGCGCTTTAGTTGCCATTACTGGCGTAGCGCCAACAGAGAAGAATGTAAAGGCACAGCGAGTCAAAACATCACCTTGCTTCTGTGCAACTGCAGCTAAACCAGCAACCGCATAGTCGCCATGACGTCTAGCCAGCTCATGAAAATAGAAAACTTCTTGCTTGCTTGCCAATGGAATCTCAGTCGCCACGAGAATTTCATCGGGCTCTAATGAGGTCGTATACAGGTCAATGAAAAAATCGTTTGCAGAAATTCGGCGCTCGCCTGCTGGTCCATGAATAATCATCGTCGCCCGTAAAGTTAAGCTGCAAGCGGGCCATTCAGCCGCTGGGTCACCATATGCCAGTGAGCCTCCCCAGGTTCCTAGATTGCGAATGGCGCGATGGGCAATATGTGGGGCTGCTGCTTTTAAAAGTGGGGCATGTTTTGCGACTAATTCTGAATCTTCAATTTCAGTATGGGTCACTAACGCGCCAATACGCAAACTATCACCAACAACTGAAATACCTTTGAGCTCAGCGATATCAGTGATATCGATTAACACTGCGGGCTCAGACAAACGCATATTCAAAGTGGCTAATAAAGTTTGCCCACCCGCAATTAATTGAGCATCATCACCGCCCTGCTCAAGCAAAGACAAGGCCTCTTGTAAGGCCTTGGGCTTTACATAATCGAATGCTGCAGATTTCATTAAGTCTCCTCCACCACCAATGTATTAAGCTTTTCTAGCTTTTTATTTTTTGCGCTACTTTTTTATTACCCCTTTTTTATTTACCACCAGCGTCTGACTCCAACGCCAGCGTCTCCCCGCCTAATTCTTTTGCGAATTTCTGAAAAAAATCATCTGCAATCTTTTTTGCCGATGCGCTAATTAAGCGACCGCCAATTTGACCTAACTTGCCACCAATCGAGGCTTCCGTCGTATAAGAGACCAAAGTACCTCCTTCGGCTTGCTTTAGCTCCACTCGTGACTTACCTTTGGCAAACCCTGCCGCCCCACCAGACCCTTCAAAGGCCATAGAGCAAGATTGGTCCGGGATGATGTCACTTAGGAGCAATTTCCCTGCAAAACGGGCTCTAACGGGCCCAATTTTGAACATCACCTTGGCATGAATCTCTTCTGGGGAGATGCGACTGATCTCCTCGCAGCCAGGAATGGACTTGGCCAACACGTCAATATCGTTCAAACCCTTCCATACTTCAGGGATTGGAGCGGATATGAGTTGCTCGCCATTTAATTCCATTTGATCTCCTTGGGGTTTGTACGAATAGAGTCTTATCTACCAATTGTTCAACAATGTACCATTATTTAACTTTTGGTCAATAAGTCCAAATTCGGATAAACCCTGAGAATCCATGCGTTTTACTGAAGATAGCGTTTCCAGCCCAAATACTACTGAAAGTTCAGAAGGCCCTTTGGCGCCCATCCGAAAAAGAATGGGTACAGCCGAGCGTAAACGCCAAATATTGGATAGCGCTATTCAGTTCTTTGCTAGAAATGGTATCGATGGTCAATTAAGAAATTTATCTAAAGAACTAGGCATCACCCATACCCTGCTTTATCACTACTTCCCCACTAAGGATGCGCTGATTCAAGAAGTTTATAAAGAGGTCTTTGAATCTCGCTGGAAGCCAGAGTGGGAAGAGTTGCTGGATGATGACTCCCTCACTCCCGAAGAAAAATTCAATGCATTCTATTTGGACTACTCCAACACAGTCTTAACTTATGACTTTGTGCGCATTTTGATTTTTTCTGGCTTAAGTGATCACTCTATTAGCGATCGCTTCTTCGAGCTCTTGCGCACGCGCTTATTACCAAGACTCATTCGCGAAACTCGCAAGTATTGCGGCAGGTCTGATACATCAAAGCCCACCCAGCGTGAGCTTGAATTCCTCATGGGATTGCATGGTGGCGTCTTCTACATTGGCATGAGGCGCTGGATCTATGGACAAGCCATATATGCCGCCGAAAGCCCCAACACAGAACAAGAAATTATTCGCGACCGAGTGCAGTCTTATCTCCATTCCGCTAAATCACTGTTTGCTTAATTCAAAAGGTATCCATGTCTAACTTAAGCCTGAATCACTTCTCCATCCGCAGTCTAGAGATTGAAAAAACGACTGAATTTTTTTGCAAGCTCCTTGGCTTAACTGTTGGTCCAAGACCTGAGTTCCCTTTCCCAGGTGTTTGGCTATACAACGGTGATGAGAGTAGTTGGGCTAATGCGGTCCTGCATCTCATTGCTATCGACAAAAATGATCCGAACGGACTGAAAAAATATTTAGGTGAACGCGACCCCAGCACACTCCATGGGTCAGGTGCAGTAGATCACATTGCTTTTTTTGCAACCGGACTAGAAGAAAAAATTGCTCTCCTAAAGAAACTCAATGTTTCTTATCGCGAGCGCACTGTACCCGTCCTGAAGCTCCACCAAATATTTTTGGACGATCCTAATGGTGTGGTTATTGAACTCAACTACCCGGCTGAAGAAAAGGCTGCTCTGGATACGAAAGCAGCATAGGGGCTATTGATGGCAAAAATTCTAGTTGTAGGCGGCTCTCTTGGCGGTTTGTTTGTGGCAAATATTTTGCTGCGCCAAGGGCATGACGTTACTTTGCTAGAAAAGACTATTGGATCCTTAGACGGTCGTGGCGCTGGCATTGTGACCCATGATGCTTTGGCTGAAGCGCTACGCGCTGCTGGAGTGACTGTTGACGAAACACTCGGCGTACCTGTGACTAAGCGCGTCACTTTGGGTGCTGACGGTCAAAGCTTGGGCGAAATGGAATTACCTCAAGTATTAACCTCTTGGAGTCGCCTGTATCACATGCTCAAAGAAAGCTTTCCAAGCGAGCGCTATCTTCAAGGTAAGACAGTAAAGTCGGCCACCCAAGATGCGCACGCTGTACAGGTGCTTTGTGAAGACGGCAGCCAATATGATGCTGAATTGCTCATTGCATCCGATGGCATACGCTCTGCAGTGCGAGCGCAAGTCGCACCACAGATTCAACCTGAATATGCCGGCTATATAGCTTGGCGTGGCGTATGTGACGAAGCCTGCCTATCAAGGAACACCTTAGACACTCTATTTAATCGCTTTGGCTTTTGTTTGCCTAATGGCGAGCAAATGCTGGGTTACCCAGTTGCTGGCTCTGGCAATGACACGCGCCCTGGAAAGCGTCGCTATAACTTTGTTTGGTATCGCCCAGCTTCAGAGCATGAAGACTTAATAAGCCTTCTGACAGACGATGATGGTCATTATTACCCCACTGGTATCCCGCCCCTCAAGGTGTCTTGGAAGCATATTGCCCACATGCGTAAAGTCGCACAGGAGATCTTGGCGCCACAGTACTCAGAAATATTAGAAAAAACAACTGCACCATTTTTACAAGCCATTTATGACGTGCGCTCCGAACAAATTGTCTTTGGCAGAATCGCACTCATGGGTGATGCTGCTTTTGTTGGTAGACCGCACGTAGGAATGGGTGTCACTAAGGCTGGTGATGAAGCTATTGTGATAGCCAAGCATGTTGCCGCCCATGGCGCTACTCCAGCAGCACTCAATGCATATAGCGAAGAGCGCTTAAAGCTAGGTCAACAAGTAGTGGCTAGAGCCCAGTATTTGGGTCGCTATATGCAAGCCCAAGGAAGCAAGGGTAATAGGGATAACGAGAAGTTGAAAAGAAATGCCGATACTGTGATGGCGGAAACTGCGATTGATATCAGCGATCTATTAGCTCAAGGGAAAGCAGTGCCTGAATCTGCGCACTAAATGGCGCATTCAGTTAAGATTTAAAAAATAAAAAATATTCTTATTTAACAAAGTTTTATATGGAGGAGACAACCATGAAACAAAAAGTAACGAATCAAACGAGACGCAAGATGTTGATTGGTGGAGCCGCAGCAGCAAGCACCCCACTTTGGTTAAACGTAGCAAATGCTCAGGCTGACACTATCAAGATCGGCTTTCCGACGCCGTTGACAGGGCCCTTCTCAGCAGAAGCTCAAGATCAGGTGAAAGCTGCTGAATTAGCCATTAAAGAATTTAACGATGCAGGCGGCTTTAATGGACGCAAAGCAGAACTCTTAGTGCGTGACGACAAACTCAATCCTGGCGAAGCAGCAACACGTACATTGGAATTAATTGAAAAAGACAAGGTAAACTTTGTAGTTGGCTCACTTTCTGCAGCAACCCAACTCTCGATCAATGCCGTTTGTAAGGAGCGTAAGGTTCTCTTTAATTCCATCAGCCAATCCGATGCGATTAACGAAGCGAAAGACTGGAGCGTCTATACATTCCACGAGGCCCTGAACCCAACGATGACTGCTGGCGCTGTAGCGCGTTACTCCATCCCACGTTTTGGTAAAAAAATTGTGTTCTTAACGGCTGACTATGCATACGGCCATGAAATGGTTCGTGCGTTTGAGCGTGCTGGCAAAGAAATGGGTGCCACTACCCTGGCTGACATCCGTCACCCATTAGGCGCATCCGATTACTCCGCCTTCTTGCCACGTATCAAAGCTTTGAATCCAGATATTTTGGTGCTCTGTAACTTTGGTCGCGACTTGGTCAATGCAGCAAAACAATGTACTGACTTTGGCCTTAAATCCAGCATGAAGATTGTTACGCCAGTACTCCTCTATACCTCACGCCTTGCAGGTGGGCCAGAAGCCTTTGAAGGCATTATTGGTGGCACATCTTATTACTGGGGTCTAGAAGATCGCATCCCAACTGCAAAAACATTTAACGATGCTTTCCGCAAAATGTATAACGGCTCAGTACCGTCTGACTATGGTGCATTAGGTTATGCAGGCGTTAAGAGTGTATTGGCTTCTATTAAGATCGCCAAGTCTACAGAAACTTTGAAAGTAGTTTCCGCAATGGAAAACCTCAAGTATGACTGGTACAAAGGTCCTGAGTACTATCGTAAGTGCGACCATCAGGCCGTGCAAACCGTCATCATCGTAGAGTCCAAATCTAAGAATATGAAAGATAAGTATGACGTCTTTAATATTCTGACAATCGAACCTACTACCGAGAAAAATATGCGTTCATGCGCGGAGCTAGGTCACAAAGCCTAATCTTAAAATTTCAAGGTGGATGACCCATTCACCTTGATCCACTCCCCCGCACCATTTGGTAAAGGGGAGTTTTTTCTGAGTACATTTATGACCGGTCTTTCATTTGAACTTCTTTGCATGCAACTGCTTACAGGCATCGCCTTAGGGAGTATTTATGCACTTTTAGCCCTTGGCCTTTGCCTCATTTTTGGCATGCTGAACGTGGTGAACTTTGCACATGGCGCCTTCTTTATGGTGGGCGCATTTTTAGGCGCGTACTTCTTAGGCATCACTGGAAGCTTTTGGTTCAGCCTAGTACTAACGCCATTGCTTACAGGCGGCATAGGGCTTGTCACTGAGCGTTTTTTGGTCAGACCACTCTATGGACGCGGGCTAGATTACCCTTTACTACTCACCTTCGGACTGTCATACGTCCTGATTGAAGTAATGCGCGTTACCTTTGGAATCGAAGGCTTACCCTCAATCACCCCGGAAGGTCTTGGTGGAACAGTGAATGTAGGCATTGGTTACTTCCCTAAATACCGCCTCTTCCTCATTGCAGCAACTGCGGTCGTTATTTTAGGCGTTTGGTTCTTCATTCAAAAGACACGTTACGGCCTCATCATTAAAGCCGGTGCTGCCGACCAAGAAATTGTGAAGGTCTTGGGTGTCGATATCGCCAAGGTGTGGCTTTTGGTTTTTGGATTGGGTTGCGCAATCGCCGGCCTTTCCGGAATTCTTGCCTCACCAACACGCTCTGTCAATCCAGAGATGGGCATTCCCATTCTGGCGGAATCATTTGTAGTGACTGTTGTTGGCGGCATGGGCTCACCAGTTGGCGCAGTGGTAGCCGGCTTGTTAGTGGGCGTGGTCTACAGCATGACTTCCCTCTTCTTCCCCGACTTAGCAGAGCTTTCCATTTTTGTACTGATGGCCGTAGTGCTGTTAATTCGCCCACAGGGTTTATTTGGTAAAGCAGGAGCGATGGGCTAAGGCTCCGAATATTTATGAATTCATTTTTCCAACTTATTGCACGTCATCGCGTACTAGCTAGCACGCTGTTCTTAGCAATCTTCCCATTCATCATGCCGTATGAAGCTCTGGCGATCAATATTTTGATCTTTGGTTTATTCGCCATGGGCTTTAACTTACTGTTTGGTTACATGGGACTACTATCCTTTGGTCATGCAGCCTTCCTAGGCATTGGTAGCTACATCACCGGCATAGCCATTGTTCACTATGGCCTACCTTGGGGCGCTGCCATTCTGGTGGGCGTTATTGGCGCCGCTATTGGCGGCCTCATCATGGGCTTCCTTGCAATTCGTACTCGTGGCATCTACTTCTCCATGGTGACCTTAGCGCTTGGCCAAATTGTGTACTACATCTTCTATAAGGCAGAGAGCCTTACTGGTGGTGAGAATGGTTTACGAGGTGTCCGCGTAGATGAATTCAACATCTTAGGCATCCCAGTTGACTTCTTAAATCCATTAGTGAAGTACTACATCATTCTTTTCTTTGTGGTGATTGCCATTTGGCTTATTTCCCGCATCCTAAGCTCACCTTTAGGTGCCGTAATGGAGGCGATTCGCGAGAATGAGAAGCGCGCAGCAGCTTGTGGATTTGACGTAGCCCGTACCAAACTATTGGTTTTTGTATTGTCAGCGGCAATTTGTGGCTTAGCGGGCTCATTGCGCGCGCTGCACCTCTCCATCGTGCCGATTGATTCTCTGCACTACCTACAGTCTGGTCAGGCGGTCATGATGAGCATTCTTGGTGGAATGGGCACCTTCTTTGGCCCATTCATCGGCGCAGCAGTCATGCTCTACTTGGAAGACGTCGTCACCACCTTCACTAAGCATTGGATGGCTGTCGTTGGTTTAGTGTTCATGTTCTTTGTGCTGTTCTTCCCTAAAGGTATCTGGGGAACCATTCTGAGCAAGCTACAAATTAATCAGGATTCGAAATAATGAATAGCGCAACTACAACCCCTATTCTTGAAGCGCGTCATGTCAGCAAGAGCTTTGGTAAGTTCAAGGCATTACAGGACGTATCCACTAGCTTTATGCCTGGAACACTTACGGCAATTATTGGCCCGAATGGTGCAGGTAAAAGCACCTTCTTTAATGTCTTGAGTGGCGCGTTTCCACCATCGAGCGGTCAAATTCTATTTAATGGCAAAGATATCACCGGCATGCAGCAGCATGAATTTGCTCGCATCGGAATTTCTAAAAGCTTTCAGATCACCAATGTGTTTAAGCAACTCAGCGTTCATGAGAATGTCCGGGTGGCCGCACAGATGGAAACAGCACGTTACAACTTCCTCCGGAATGCGCAAAGCTATCCAAAGCCAATTGAGATTGCCGATGAATTGCTGCATCGAGTCAATCTGGAGCACTTACGGAATAAGAAAACAGGTGACTTAGCGCATGGTCAGCAGCGCGCTCTTGAAATTGCGATGGCATTGGCCTGCAACCCGAGCCTACTTTTGCTAGATGAGCCCACTGCTGGCATGTCTCCAGAAGAAACATTAGTGATGATGGAATTGATTCGCACACTCGCTAGCGAGCGGACAGTGATTTTGGTTGAGCACAAGATGAAACTCATCATGGGTCTTTGCAAGCGCATCATCGTGCTGCACCATGGTGAGTTTTTGGCAGAAGGCACTCCAGAAGAAATCCAAAATAATTCAGAGGTACGTCGTGTGTACCTAGGTCAAGGTTAAACAGAAAGCAAACTATGTTGCGTGTTGAAAACTTAAACGCTTGGTATGACCGTAGTCACGTATTGCAAGGCGTCTCACTGGAAGTAAATAAAGGAGAGATCGTTACTTTGATGGGTCGTAATGGCGCTGGCAAAACCACCACCCTACGCTCTCTAATGGGCCTGCTATCTAAACGCCAAGGTAAAGCATCCATTGATGGCACTTCATTTTTAGATTTACCCGCTCATGAGCGCTTTCATCTAGGCCTGGCATATGTTCCAGAGGATCGTCGCATTGTTCCTGGGCTGACCGTCAAAGAAAACTTAGAGCTTGGGGTGATCGCCAAGAAGAATTCAGGCGACATGAGTGCATTAGTTGATGAGATTGCCGAAACCTTCCCCAGACTGAAAGAGCGTTTACATCAAGACGGCACATCGATGTCCGGAGGTGAGCAACAAATGCTTGCCATTGCCAGAGCAATGATTGGCAAACCTAAAGTCATTCTGCTTGATGAGCCTTCAGAAGGCATCATGCCAGTCTTGGTTGAAGAGATGTTTGAGCTTTTTGCCAAACTAAAGCAAGAAGGTCTAACCATTCTCCTGGTTGAGCAAAACGTTCAACAAGCTCTGAAAATTTCTGACCGGGCCTATATTCTCGATCAGGGTGAGATTGTTTTTCATGACACTGCACAGAACCTCTTGAACAATGATGAGGTTCAGCAGAAGTATTGCGCCGTTTAGATGAGATGTAGCCAGTGACCCAACTGGTGCCAAAAACTATCTGGCACCAAAGTCAGCAACCAGGTTAGGGTCAGATAGCGCAGCAACTTGCCAATGAACATATAAATTATGCAAGGTTGCCAAGCAAGTTTCAACCATCCAGCGGCAAGGCATAGGGGATCACCAAGCCCAGGCAGCCATGAAAGTAACAGAATTTTTGGACCCCAAGCTTCTAGCCAATCTTTGAGGCGTTCATTTTTTGGCTCACCAACAGACTTCATACTTCTACGGGCAATGAGACCAAGCCACCAGTCGAACATGCCCCCCAAGGTATTTCCAACAGTGGCCACAAAAATTGCAACCCAATATAAATCTGGATTCAAGGCGGTGTAACCAAACAGAATTGGCTCCGAACCAACCGGTAATAAAGTTGCTGAAACAAAAGCGCTGATAAACACCGCAGGTAAGCCAACTGAAGGCATTCCAAACCAGCTAAAAAAATGTGAAAGTGCGTGCTCCATAAAACGCATACCCCTTATGTAATGCCTTCTAGGGATTCATTAACCCCAATCAGTCTATTTTGCCTTGTTTTGGCCAATCTCCAGGAATTTCAAATCTTGCTTAAACTAATGCTTGAAACGGTAAATACACCATAAAACCTATAAATTGAGACTTTCATGAATCACCCTATTCCCAAGCCAGACCAATATCAAGAAATCCGTGAAGCATTGCGTGATCTCTGCGGCTCTTTTGATTCCGCCTATTGGCAAAAGATTGATCACGAACGAGGTTATCCAGAGGCTTTTGTGGATGCGATGACTAAGGCCGGCTGGCTGGCTGCCTTAATTCCAGAAGAATATGCTGGCTCTGGTTTAGGCTTAGCGGAAGCCTCCGTAATCATGGAAGAGATTAATTTTTCTGGGGGTAACTCAGGTTCATGTCACGGACAGATGTACAACATGGGCACCCTACTTCGCCATGGCTCAGATGCTCAGAAAAAAATGTATCTTCCCAAAATTGCTTCGGGTGAATTACGTCTTCAAAGCATGGCAGTCACAGAGCCCACCACAGGAACAGATACCACCAAACTAAAAACAACTGCCGTTAAAAAAGGTGACAAGTACGTAGTGAATGGTCAAAAGGTATGGATCTCCAGAATTCAGCACTCTGACTTAATGATTTTGCTGGCGCGCACTACTCCACTTAGTGAAGTACAACGCAAGTCAGAAGGCATGTCGATCTTTATCGTTAATCTCGCTGACGCCATTGGCAAAGGCATGGAAGTGCGACCCATCGCTAATATGGTGAACCACGAAACTAACGAAGTGTTCTTCGATAACCTAGAAATCCCTGCAGAGAATCTCATTGGCACCGAAGGTCAAGGATTTAAATATATTTTGGATGGCTTGAATGCCGAGCGAGTCTTGATCGCTGCTGAATGTATTGGTGACGCCTACTGGTTTATTGATCGCGCCCGCCGCTATGCTAATGACCGAGTCGTTTTTGATCGCCCAATTGGTAAAAACCAAGGGATTCAATTTCCGATTGCGGATAGCTATATTGAAACCGAAGCCGCAAATCTCATGCGCTTTAAAGCATGCGAGTTATTTGACAATCACCAACCCTGTGGTCCAGAGGCTAATATGGCCAAATACCTAGCGGCCAAAGCATCTTGGGAAGCAGCAAACGTCTGCTTACAAACCCATGGTGGCTTCGGCTTTGCCAATGAATACGATGTTGAGCGTAAATTTAGAGAAACTCGCCTCTATCAAGTGGCACCTATTTCAACGAATTTAATTTATTCCTATATTGCCGAACATGTTCTTGGTCTTCCAAGATCTTTCTAAGAAGACATTAATATGAGCATTCGCCCATTGGATGGCATTACCGTTGTTTCTCTAGAGCATGCTATAGCAGCACCTTTCTGCACACGCCAATTAGCAGACTTAGGGGCAAGAGTCATTAAGGTTGAGAGGCCTGGTGGAGGTGACTTTGCTAGAGGGTATGACACGCAGGTAGATGGGCTATGCTCTCACTTCGTTTGGGTCAATCGCTCTAAGGAAAGTTTGACGCTAGATCTTAAGCAGCCATCAGCAATTGCAGCGCTTAAGACATTACTAAAGACGGCAGATGTCTTAGTACAAAACCTTGCCCCAGGTGCTGCTGCACGTATGGGACTCACAGCCGAGATTTTGCAGAAAGACAATCCAAAACTCATTCTGTGTGATATCTCGGGCTACGGCAATAACGGCCCCTATCGAGATAAAAAAGCTTACGACTTACTTATTCAGAGTGAGGCCGGATTCTTATCGGTCACGGGTACACCTGAAACCCCTAGCAAAGCGGGAAACTCGATTGCTGATATTGCAGCCGGCATGTATGCCTATACCAATATCTTGGCGGCCCTCTTGCAAAGAGGAAAAACAGGTAAAGGATCTGTCATCGATATCTCTATGCTCGAGTCGCTCACTGAATGGATGAGTTTTCCTCTGTACTACGCCTACAAAGGCGCAGAGCCGCCACCACGCAATGGCGCCTCCCATGCCACCATCTATCCATATGGCCCCTTTAAGGCGGGTGATGGTAAGACGGTCATGCTGGGCTTACAGAATGAACGTGAGTGGGTGCAATTTTGCGAAACCGTCTTAGAAAACCCTGCGCTTGCCCAAGATGAACGCTTTGATCGTAACTTTAAGCGCAATGAAAAGCGCACTGAGCTTTTAGAAATTATTGACGCTTGCTTTAGCAAGCTTACTTCCGAGCAATTAATTACAAGACTAGAAAAGGCACAGATTGCAAATGCCCACCTCAATGATATGGAGGGTCTTTGGAAGCATGAGCAGCTTAAAGCGCGTAATCGCTGGACTGAGGTAGATACCCCCAACGGTGCGATTGCAGCCCTACTGCCCCCCGGCTTAAATAGTAGCTATGACTATCGTATGGATCCCATCCCAGCGGTTGGAGATCATACCGACTCCATCCTTAAAGAATTAGGGCTGGACGAGACTGATATTGCCAGCATGAGGGCAAGTGGCGCGATTTAAAGCAGCGGCGAAGTAAGATGCGCTGCATTTTCAAGATAGCGATGCCAGCGCGGGCGCTTCGCCCAGGCCTTAGGATCAACGTAATCTGATTGCGCTAAGTAGGACTGAATCAGCCTTTCTAGATTGGCGCAGAAGTCATCGTCATACACAATCAAGCTAATTTCAAAGTTGAGTCGCAAACTACGTTGATCAAAATTCACTGAACCAAAGATTGCAATCCGTTTATCGATCAGCAAACTCTTGGTATGTAAGAGCCCCCCATGGAACTCTGCGATTTTGACGCCTGCATTCATTAAATCGCCATAGAAACTTCTACTACTCCAGGCAACCAATTTGGAATCATTCAATTTGGGAACGATCAGCGTAACGTTTACTCCACGGGCCGCAGCCGCCATCAATGCCTGAAGTAAACCATCATCTGGGCCAAAGTATGGCGTAGTAATGGTTAACTCCTGTCTAGCATCCATAATGGCCGACAAGAGTACTTGATAAAGAATATCGTCTCGGTATACCGGGCCAGATGAAAACTCCTGAGCTAAAACACCACCTTCATGTGGCGATACTGGTGGCTCACGATCATTGAAGTGGGTAATTTTAGGGTTATCAATACTCCAGTCTAAGGAAAACGTAAGTTCAAACTGAGATGCAACTGGGCCCTCGATGCGCACCATGGCATCAACCCACTCTCCCACTCCAGAGTCCTGCTTAAAAGTACGAGGGTCAACCATATTCATGCTGCCAGTCCACACCACAGAACCGTCCACCACAAATATTTTTCGATGCAAGCGTAAATCTGCACGGCGGAACTGGAAACGGCCAATCTGAATCGGCAATGCCTCAGTGACCTGAATGCCAGCCGTTTTAAAACGTTTGGGCCAAGCAGACTTAAACCAATCTTTACTTCCGAGCGAGTCTAACAAAACGCGGCATGCAACCCCACGCTTGGCTGCGGTTATCAAGGCTTCACAAACCCGATCGGCATCACCGCCCAATGCCCAGATATAAAACTCCAGATGGAGACTTTTCTTTGCTGAGTTAATTTCATCAATAAAATTTTGTAGAATTTTTAAAGATTCCGTGTGCAATTTAATCTTATTGCCAGCAACCACGGGTGAACCGTTCTTAGATTCAGCAAGCAGACTCAAGGCCTTTCCTTCCAGGGGTAATTCCTCTCTATCGCCAATAAATTGCTTCCTCATTAGCTCAGTGGTTTCCTGGTATTCACGATTCATGCGAATAATTTTTCGAGTCAAGGCTCTTCCAACCGGGCGCTCACCAATCAAAATATACAAACCTATTCCCAGCAGCGGGAACGTCATCACAATAAATATCCATGCAAAAGCTACGCCAACAGGCCTTCTTACAGAAATAATAAGGAGAATAAAATACGTTACCAATAAGAAATGGATTAATAAAATCAATCTCAAATTAAAAGGAGATTGTGTATTAATAAAAATGCCTAATAAATCATTCATTCAAGCTCCAATTCAGCAGTAATACCTAGGTGATCTGATAACGTTAACCATTCATGCAAAATTTCTGCTGAATGTACTTTTATTCCTCGAACATAAATTCTATCCATTGCAAGCAACGGCTTCACACTAGGAAATGTTTTTGCCGGGGAGCCGGTCAGTAATTCAAACACCTCATCGAAGCCAGCAGCCTTCATGGGGGCGCTTACCCGATTGCGCCAATCATTGAAGTCTCCCGCCACGATCGTAGGTCCATTTTGGGTGAGATCCTGAATATGTCCAATGATGGCCTCCAGCTGTCGCTCTCTACCTCCTTCGAAAAGCGCCAAATGTACACAGAAACAATGAATGGGTTGATCCATACCATCCAAAGTAGTGACGCTATGTAGAAGACCGCGACTCTCAAAGCGGTATGCTGAAATATCGTAGTTATTTCCTTTTTGCTGAGGGTGCTTAGAGAGGATGGCATTGCCATGATGTCCATCGAGATACTCAACATTTTTTCCATAATGCCAATCGCGCCAAAATCCCTCCGAAAGGAAGTGAGTCAACTCTGCTAAAGGCCATTGAGTAAAACGACGCACCCTACCACGATGCTCCTGTTGCAACTCCTGCAAGAAAAGCAGGTCTGGATGGTGACTGCGCATTTTTTCACGCAGCTGGTAAATCGTGGAATGTCTATGCAAAGGAGATAACCCTTTATGGACATTCATACTTAATACTGTGAAACGAGCAGTTTTAATGGCGCTCATCAAAACTGACCTGCAGCACGTTGGCGTCGAGCGCGCGCTAAGTAAATTTCACCTTCGACCAACTCTTGACACTGCATGCATTTATTGCAAATAGATGCCTGCTCCCGTAACTCGTCAATCGAGTCTATCGGGTAAGCATCTAAATATTCGCGTAAATCCACGTCGAGAACCTCATTACAGAGGCAAACCACTTCAGCCATAGGTCAAAAATAGGGAAATCAATCTCATTACAGTCATTTTGCCATTGCCTTGATAGAATCAAGCGCATGTTAAAAGCTTTTCAAGACGCCCTCTCCTTGCTCGCCCACTTAGATGGCGGCGTAATGGGGATAGTCTGGGTTTCTCTACAAGTCAGCCTTACAGCCCTTCTGGTTGGAACGCTTTTGGGCCTTCCGATTGGCGCCCTTCTGGCCACCGAACGTTTTGCAGGCAAAAGGACCATCATTGTTACCCTGAACACCCTCATGGGTGTGCCTACAGTCATAGTTGGGGTTCTGGTATACCTCCTGCTGTCACGTACAGGGCCCCTTGGCATGTGGGGCTGGCTATTTACAGTGAAGGGGATGATTGTGGCTCAAACATTGCTCACAACCCCCTTAATTGCCGCCCTTAGTCGCCAGATACTGGAGGACTCTTGGAAAATACATCGCGATTCCTTTCTGAGCCTCAAATTGCCACCCCTCCCCCGCTTTAAATGGCTGATATGGGATTCCCGCTTCTCGCTGACTATTGCCGTGCTTGCCGGTCTAGCTAGAGCCATATCCGAGGTTGGAGCAGTCATGATTGTTGGTGGCAATATTGATCATTCCACCAGAACGATGACAACTGCGATAGCGCTAGAGACCAGCAAAGGCGATCTACCTTTAGCCCTCGCCCTTGGCATAGTCTTGCTCACCATTGTTCTTATGGCCAATTTATTTACCTTTGCAGTTCGCCAAATTGCGGAGCACCGCTATGGTTAATGCAATGGAAACTTTTGAAAAGTTCATTGAGCTCAAAGACATCATCGTCAAAAGTAATGGCAGAACTATTCTAAGCATCCCGCACGCCCTTATTCCAGCAGACAGAATTACTGCCTGTATTGGCCCCAATGGCGCTGGCAAAACTACTCTTCTTAAGCTTCTAGATGGGCTCGTTAAGCCAGATAGCGGAACAGTGAGTTACTCGTTCAAAACAAAAACGGCTTTGGTTTTACATCACACGCCGATGATCAAAGCCTCAGCTAAAACCAATATTGCAATGGTTTGTGACGCGGATGGATCCATTGAAAATGCTGATGTAGACCGCGTAATTGAGCAAGTAGGTTTAAACGAGCTAGCTAACAGCCCAGCGCATAAATTATCTGCAGGCGAAAGACAAAAGGTTTGTCTTGGAAGAGCCATTCTTCAAAAACCCAATTTGGTTTTACTAGATGAGCCTACCGCCAATCTCGACCCCAAGACTACCGAACAGGTTGAAGAACTGATTCGTCAATTTGACCGTCAGGGAGTAGATGTGATTTTTTCATCTCACCAGCTTGCCCAGGTACAAAGACTAGCTGAGCATATTATTTTTATTGATCAAGGTGAGATAAAAGAAAGGGGACCCGTAGGCCCCTTCTTTAATAATCCCCAAACACCAGCAGCTAAGCGCTACTTACAACAAGAGTTGATCGCCGATTAATTACTTGGCAGCGGGTGCCGATGCAACAGGAGGTACAAACGGCGGAGGGGCAACACAGGCAGTCGGCGCAGGAGTTCCAGAGACTCTAAAACGATCAGCAACTCTATTCATGGATTGACACAATTGGTACGCACCCACCTTATCGCCATAAGCGGCTTTAGCTTTAGCCAAATTAGCAGCCTCTTGTGCCTCTGGGCTCAATGGTGGCAACGTCGCCATTACCGAGGAGGCAGCAAATACGCAAAACGTAAGAGCAATGATTCTTTTCATGGCCTTATCCTTATTTATTCAGTTTGTCATACCAGAGCTCATGGTGCTCTTTAGCCCAAGTAGCATCTACATAGCCGGTCTTCATGCCATCGATTGAGCCTTGCATGCCAATAGTACCGATATAAATGTGGCCCATCGCCATAGTAGTCATCAAGATTGCAGCACTACTATGAATGATGTTGGCGATTTGCATCGTGCCACGCAGGTACTCTATCTGCATAAACGGCACGATCATGTCGAGCACAAATCCTGAGGCAGAAATTACTAAGCCTAAGAAAGTCATACCAAACCAGAACCAAAATTTCTCACCCATATTGAAGAAGCCAGCAGGCACATGCTTGCCGCTAAACATTCCACCGAAAGTTAACAACCAATTGAGATCGCCTTTTTCTGGAATATTCTTGCCGGCAAAGAGCAAAAAGAAAATCACAATGCTAAGAGTAAATAATGGGCCGGAAAAATTATGAATATTCTTGCAAACAAACAAGAAGGATCCATATGCGACACCGCCCATCAATGGCATTGCAAAATATTTGCCATACAAAATCATCAAACCAGTAAACGCTAAGGCCAGGAAGCTAAAAGCCATCACCCAGTGAGTGATACGGTCAAATGCGCTAAAACGCTTCACTTTAATGCCCGACAATGGCTCATGCAGTTTGATTGAGCCTTTGAGGGTGTAGACAGCAATAATTCCAAAGAAAGCAATCGCCAATAACCAGCCTCCATAAACGGTAATGATGCCGTTACGAATCACGCGCCATTCTTGACCGGCACGCTGGATCAAAACACCTGCTTGCTTATCAGGAATGCTGACGTAATTTTGTGGATCGCTGTTTGGCGCCATGAAAATGGATAGATTTGCTGGCTGAGCCTGCGCTTGAGTGCCATTGGCCAAAGCGTTTGGATTTGCCGGCACAGATGCAGGAGGCACGTCTACTCCACTAGGGGAAGGCAAAGGCGCCATCGGTGCACGCTCAGCCAAGCTCATACCACTCGCAAGAGTCAGTGACAAACCTGCAGCCACTACCAAAGTGCGTAGAACTTTAGAAAATGATCGTTTCATACACATGTCCTTAAACGTTTTCGTTTTATTTATTGTTATTGAGTTGATCACTTAACGCGACTGTATTCGTTTTGATTCTGATTGCGCTTATCAATCGACTCGGTCCAACTGGCCTGGTTGCCTGGCGTCCAATTCTTAGTCATAAATCCATTATTGGCGCCCATATAAGGAGCAACATCTGGACGCTTAGCAGCTTTAGCAGCAATTTCTGGAGGCTCAGAGCAAGCCCCCAACAAAGCTGCTGCTGCAAAACACAGACCGAGAGTTTTGAAATTTACTTTCATTATTGAGCTCCTGGAATTTTTGCAGCAGGCGTTGGTGTAGGTGCTGGCGCATCCGGTCCACCGTAAGCAGTATTCCAACCAAAGGCTTTGGATCCTGGGTACTTGCCATTCTTCTCACGGGTAGCAACGCGATTATTAAAGATGCCACTAATGACATCACTATCGCCGCCAATCAATGCCTTGGTAGAGCACATTTCAGCGCAAAGTGGTAACTTGCCTTCTGCCAAACGATTGCGGCCATACTTTTCAAACTCTGCAACGCTGCCGTTTTCTTCTGGGCCGCCACTACAGAATGTGCACTTATCCATTTTGCTGCGGGAGCCGAAGGCACCCTTGCTGAGGAACTGTGGTGCGCCAAATGGACAGGCAAAAGAGCAGTAACCGCAACCGATACAGATATCTTTATCGTGCAGCACAACACCCTCATCCGTGCGGTAGAAACAATCTACTGGGCATACGGCCATACAAGGAGCATCGCTACAGTGCATGCAAGCAACTGAAACTGATTTTTCTTGACCAATGATGCCGTCATTCACCGTTACAACGCGACGACGATTAACACCCCAAGGTACTTCGTTTTCATTCTTACAGGCTGTGACACAACCGTTGCACTCAATGCATCGCTCCGTGTCGCAAATAAATTTCATTCTTGCCATTGTGTTCTCCTGACCTTATTTTTTGACTTAGGCAAATTTCTCGATTTGACACATTGTGGTTTTCGTTTCTTGCATCATCGTCACCATGTCATAACCATAAGTAGTTGCAGTATTAACCGCTTCACCCTGAACTATCGGCGCAGCACCCTCTGGGTAGTACTTGCGAATATTTTCGCCCTGCCACCAGCCAGCAAAGTGGAATGGTACAAACGCGGTTCCTTGGTCAACACGCTCAGTCACTAATGCGCGTACTTTGATCTTGGCACCTGTTGGTGATTTCACCCAAACATAATCCCAGTTCTCAATGCCACGATCTGCTGCAGCCTTAGGATTAATCTCCACAAAGTTTTCTTGTTGGAGTTCTGCTAACCATGGGTTGGAACGAGTCTCATCACCACCACCCTCGTACTCAACCAAACGACCTGAAGTCAGAATGATTGGGAACTTCTCATATAACTTCTGATTCAAGTTTTGATCTTGAACAGTTTTATAGAGGGTTGGCAAGCGCCAGAAGTTTTTCTTATCGGCAGCTGTTGGGTACTTACGCATCATTGGAGCGTTTGTACTGTAGAGCGCTTCACGGTGAATTGGAACTGGGTCTGGGAAGTTCCAAACCACCGCACGCGCCTTGGCGTTACCAAACGGATGACAGCCATTCTTCATTACCACGCGCTGAATACCACCAGATAAGTCAGTCTTCCAGTTTTTACCTTCAGCGAGTTTTTTCTCGTCTTCAGTTAACTGATCCCACCAACCTAATTTCTTCATAAACACGTGATCAAACTCTGGGTAGCCGGTAGTAATTGCAGCACCCTTAGAGTGGGATCCATCGGCAGCAAGCAAGCTGACGCCATCACGCTCAACACCGAAGTTAGCGCGGAAGTTACCACCGCCCTCCATCACACTCTTACTTGTGTCATACAGATTTGGTGAGCCAGGATGCTTAATAGCTGCTGTACCGTAGCAAGGCCAAGGCAAGCCATAGTAGTCGCCAGTAGTGTCATAGCCAGTAACTGGATCAACAGCACCACGAGACTTCAAGGTCTTCGGATCAAAGGTTGCCACCATTCTCATGTGAGCCTTGAGGCGCTCAGGAGTTTGACCTGTGTATCCAATGGTCCAGCAAGAGCGATTAATCTCGCGCAGGATGTCTTCAATTTGCGGCTCTTTCCATTGCTTACCGGCAAATTTGGAACTAAGCATTTTGTAATTCTTAGACAACTCTTCTCCGAAGCCTAAGCGATCAGCAAAAGCCTGCATGATCACGTGGTCAGGAACAGATTCAAACAATGGATCAATTACTTTCTCACGCCACTGTAATGAACGATTGGAAGCTGTCGCTGAACCGCAAGTTTCAAACTGCGTTGCTGCAGGCAATAAGTACACATTGCGATTCTTATTAACCGCTTGTCCTTCTGCAGCAGGCATTGCTGCCATTGCAGCAGTAGCACTTGGATATGGATCAACCACTACCAAGAGATCCAACTTATCCATCGCACGCTTCATGTCGAGGCCACGCGTTTGTGAGTTAGGTGCATGACCCCAGAAGAACAAGCCTTTTACGTTAGTCTGCTGGTCGATCATGTCATTCTTCTCGAGAACAGCATCAACCCAACGAGACACAGTAGTGCCGGATTTCTCCATCATGTCAGGCGCATAACGACCTTTAATCCACTCATAGTCAACACCCCAAACTGTTGAGAAGTGCTTCCATGAGCCAGCAGCCAAACCATAGTAACCCGGCAATGAATCTGGGTTAGGGCCAACGTCAGTTGCACCCTGAACGTTATCGTGACCGCGGAAAATATTAGTACCACCACCAGACTTACCTATGTTACCTAAAGCCAATTGCAAAATACAAGAGGCGCGCACAATCGCATTACCGATAGTGTGCTGGGTTTGACCCATACACCAAACAACGGTACTAGGACGATTCATTGCCATAGTTTTAGCAGCTTGGTAAACCTGAGCCTCAGGCACACCACAAGCCTCCTCAACTGCAGCAGGCGCCCACTTCTCCATCACTTCTTTACGAATCTCTTCCATGCCATAAACACGGTCGTTGATGTACTTCTTATCTTCCCAGCCATTTTTAAAGATGTGATACAGCATACCGAATAAGAAAGGAATATCAGTACCAGAACGAATGCGGATGTACTGGTCTGACTTAGCAGCAGTACGGGTGTAACGTGGATCTACAACGATCACTTTGCAACCGTTTTCTTTTGCGTGCAATAACATCAACATCGAAACTGGGTGCGCTTCAGCCGCATTTGAACCAATGTACAAAGCAGCCTTGGCATTCATCATGTCGTTGTAGCTATTGGTCATCGCACCATAGCCCCAGGTGTTTGCAACACCCGCTACTGTTGTGGAGTGACAAATACGAGCTTGATGATCTGTATTGTTTGTGCCAAAGAAAGAGACCCACTTACGGAGTAAGTAGGACTGTTCATTATTGTGTTTGGAGGAGCCGATGAAGAACATTGCATCCGGAGAATATTTCTGGCGAATATCCTTCATCTGAGCGGTAATTTCAGTTAAGGCTTGATCCCAAGAAATGCGTTGGTACTTTCCATCAACCAACTTCATTGGGTAACGCAAACGGTAATCACCATGTCCGTGCTCACGCAAGGCAGCGCCTTTAGCACAGTGAGCACCCATATTAATTGGGGAATCAAATACTGGGTTTTGACGGACCCATACGCCATTCTCAACGGTGGCATCTACTGCGCAGCCCACAGAACAGTGGGTACAAATAGATCTCTTAACCTCAATCTTTCCCTTGCCATCTAGCATTGCCTTGCTTTGCTCAGCAGATGCTTTTTGAACAAAACTTAATTGACTAGCAGCGATACCAGCGCCAACCCCTACGCCCGACCGCTTGAGGAATGTGCGGCGATCCATCGTTGGAACAGCAGCTTTTAAGCCGCGTGACAGACTACCGATCAGGCGCGATGTGGAACGACTGCTTTGTGGGGTATTGGATTTACGAGTCAGACTCATATGATGTCCCTGAGAAAGTTTTTATATTTATTTAGAAACAGTGAAACGAAGATTGTTAAATCAGAGTGGATTCGTAGTACTTGCGCATGTGAGCAGTCATCGTTTGACCAACATCTTGCACCGCTTTAGCGCCAGTAATTTCTTGGATAACTGCTTTGCCAACTGGAGTTTGGCTCACTACAGCGACAGCTCCAACTGCAGCGCTTGCACCAATAAAGAACTTACGGCGCGACGGCTTGTTTTCTTCGCTTAAAGCAACCTTGGATTTAGTGGTCATTGCATGCTCCTATCGGATTATTCTTGATTTGCATCAAGTGTAATAGGAAATCGCATTTTTGACATATTGGTGTAACTATTAGTTATTAAGGCAATATTTATATTGCGATGCAACATCAAATCATGTCAAAGCCTTGCCCTTCGATTGCTAGAAACTCCCTAGTTAGGGCTGCGATTGGGTGATACAGATGCATCTCCGGTATGCCTTCTATAGCATCGCAAAATTCGTCATACCAGGGACGAATATGCTCATTGAAAAAAACCCTTTGATTTGTAAGGTTTGAGATCTCCACGTCATCCCCCGCGATGAGATAACGCATGACCTCACTGAGGGCTGAGATGTGGTCTTCAGTTTCAGTCACCTCTTCTGCGGCCTCAAGCCCAAAACCCTCTAAAGCCTTGCGAATATTCACTAAGGGCTTTTCATTTAGATGGCCTGCCATGTAAAAGGAGCCATTCAAAATGACATTCGGCTTACCAACACTGATGAAATTCAAATCAAACTCATCATGCCAAGCTTTAGCGGGATTATTTTTAGCGACCTCCACTACGTCCATCCAAACCTTAGCCAAGGGCGCCTCATCGGCAGCATCTTGTTGATCGGCGGTAGCGGCAATTTGATCTAAAAGCTCTTGATCGGGCGGCATCTGAAAAAAGCGGGCGATCAAGCCATATAAATCGGCCCTAGCCAAATCCTCAGGCAAGCCTACATCGCCTACTTCGGCGGATAGATTCTCTTTTGCTGCTTCTTTCGCAATTTCGCTCATGTTTCTTTTTTCACCATATCTACCACTCGACAATCACTACACATCTTCAATCGATCCATTGCAGCTCCAGCAAAAGCACCATGCGCACCAAGCTTGCTGAGCATCAAATCAACCATCTTAAGTGTTCCAAAAGGCTTGCCGCAGCTGATGCAATGGAATGCCTGGGTTTCATTCAAGGTAGTCCGTTGCTTGCGTTGCTCAACGGTTTGCAAACGAGGCATAAGGGTTAAGGCCTTCTCGGGACAGGTTTGCACGCAGATGCCGCACTGAACACACTGCTTCTCAATAAAAGAAAGAATGGGTTCATCGGGATTATCTAAAAGCGCGCCTTCAGGGCAGCCACTCACACAAGACATGCACAAGGTGCAAGCATCTTTATTCATTGTCAGGCCCCCTAACAAGGAAGACTTTGGAAGTGCAGCGCCCATCTCTGGCAACGGAGTCTTCGCATGTTTTTGCAAATGCTCTAAGACTGCCTCAAGCGTTTCGCGTTTTTGATTCGATAAACCAATACTTGCAGGAGTGCAGATCGGACTGAGTGCTCCTCGCTGACGTAATACGCCCATTGCTTTAGACACCGTCGCCATATCTTCGGCAGAACTAGCCAAGATCAGATGAATGCGATCGTCAAAGCCATACGCATTCAGAATGCTATTTGCTAAAACTACCTGCTCTTCAAGTGCTGCACAATAGGCAGGATCCTCGTCTCCACTTAACAACAAAGTCACTTCCGCAAAACCATACGTCAGTGCGCCCAGCCATAAGTCCAAACCAGTAGAGGCAATATGCTCAATGCCATAAGGAATCACAAATGCAGGGAGGCCTTCGTATTGCTTTGGCATAACATGCGCTGATCTGCCCAAGCCATCAATCATTTGCGTACCCGCTTTTAGGGTATGTAAAAGCAAGCTGGGGGCCATCGCTTGATTAATCTTTTTAGCTTCGGCGGTAAAGACGCTCGCTACCGTTTTGAGTTCTTTGCCCTGATGAGCAACGCTTGGGTAGTTGTAACGCATTGCCCCGGAAGGGCATGCAGTTGCACAAGCTCCGCAACCCATACAAAGATTTGGATTGACCTCTACAGAACCTTGGCCATTTTTAAAGATTGAACCAATAGCGCCTGTTGAACAAACATCAATACAAGCGCTGCAACCTACTTTGCCATTACGGCCATGAGCACAAATTTTTTCGTTATAGGCAAAATATTTAGGCTTTTCAAACTCCCCCACCATCTCGGAGAGTTGATTAACTGCCAGCGCCTGCTCAAGGGGATCAACACCGGGAGCGAAGTAACCCTGGGGCGTTTGACTCATACGCATTTTGGGGTCTACACGTAGGTCCAAAATTAAATCGAATTCTGAATTACGTTCACGCTCTTTGCGATCAAAAGAAATGGCGCCAATGCTGGCACATGCAGTAACGCAGTCACGATGGGATTTACACTTAATTAAATCAATCTGGAAGGAAAGATCAATGGCACCCTCAGGACATACTTCAACACAGGCCCCACAGCGAGTACACATCTCTGGGTCAATCGGATTTTGCAAATCCCAATTTACTGAAAAGTTTCCTAGGTAACCATCCAACTTGGTTACTGCGCCAGTAAAGATTGGGTAGCTACGGGTCAGCGGCAAGTCACCGGGCTGCGTGCATAAGACAGAAACATCTAATGATGGGCTTAATTTTTCAGCCCAAGGAATGGCTTGTGACCCAGCGCCGATAATTAATAATCTTCCCTGGCTTTCATAATTCACAACAGGAACAGGTTCAGCCTCAGGCATGTCAGCTAAAGCTAACAACGCAGCAATTTTAGGTCCGGATGTTTTAGCCTCTTGAGTCCAACCAGCTACTTCACGTATATTGACAAAACGCAGTGGCGCAACTAATGGCTTTTCAGCTTGGTCAGCGAGCTCACTAAAAAGTGCACCCTCTTGTGTACACGCTATCACCAGAGAATCAGAACCATCTAGCGCTTTTAAAAAAGAGCCGACCTCCTGCCTGCACAAGGATTGATGAATCGGAACCCCGATAGCTTTTGCATCCAAAGGCATGGTGCCATTACAGTTGCAGACTAATTTTTGACTCATGCGCTATCTTCTTAGGTTTTTTTCTGTTCAGACTCTATTGATACCTTATTGGGCACCTCTTCCAACTGATCTGTAGGTTTTTGTTGTGTGGATGTTAAATCAGTTTGCTGTTCGGCTGCCAATGTGCGACCCTCAAGACGCGGGTCAGGTGCTAGGTTTACGCTTTGCTGGGATTCTGGACCAAGCTCTTCGCTCGATTTGCGGAAAAGGTTGAGCATATCGCTCTGCACCATTCTCTCCAGCATTCCAGGTGGCAGTGGATCCGGCTTACTGTAGTCATCAATATAAATATCTAATCCATCCATGATGTTGAAATGGGGATCGGTAAACATTTTCTTTAGAGCAGCCTGCTGAACAGCGGGATCTACATCCGGCTTCATAAAAGCAGAAAAGTCTGGATCGAAACGATCGATCTTGACTACATCCTCTAGGGTAGCTGGCGGAGGTGCAGCCTCTTGAGCGCCCTCAACGAGTTGAGCCTGATCAGCCTCTTTAGGAACCTCTACTTTTTTTTCTGGCGAGACATCTTCTTTACCCGCTTTACGCTTAGACCAACGTCCCAGAAATCCATCAGCCATTATTCCTCCATAGGGCGTTGCGCGCCCTTGAATGAAGCTGGCTTATGGCGTTTTTTGGGTTCCGGCCGATAGTTGTCATTGACATACTCTTGCAACCACGATGCATGCTGCTCACTCAGCGGTATCGTATCAACCGACTCACCACCATCGAGTAAGCGAGCGGCTTCGTTATAACTGACACAAATGCGATGGGGTACTGCAAAGGAATCTTCAGATTTTGCCAAGGAAAGCGATTGCTCGTCGATATAACGCTCAATATCTTCTTCCAAGCGCCACATGACAAACCATGCGGGCGTAGTAGCAGAAACATTGAGATAGTAGCCCTCAGCCTCATCCGGAAAGAGATCAAGTTCATAGCCTGTGAATAGCCAGGATTCACCATCAGCATCGCGCCCAAGAAACTGACCCACAATGGATTTACTTTGTTGACTATTAAATTGCCCAAAATCAGGCAATACTTCCTGAGGCACCCAGCGGAACGAGACCCATGGGTTATCAATATTCTGTTTACGCATTAGCACTGCAAAGCGCATAAATGTTCAGAGCCTCAGGTGTTTTGAACCACAATGTTCGGAAATTTACTGCTCATGTCTTTAGATAGAGTAGCAACACGAATGGCTACCTGTCTAGCAATACCTTTATAGATAGCACTAATAGCGCCATCTGGATCAGCCACTACTGTTGGGCGCCCAGCATCAGCCTGCTCACGAATCGAAAGATTCAAGGGCAAGGAGCCCAAGAAATCTACAGCGTACTCTTTACACATTTTTTCACCGCCGCCAGTACCGAATACGTGCTCTTCGTGTCCACATTGAGTGCAAACGTAAGTGCTCATATTTTCAATAATGCCAATGATGGGTACACCCACCTTCTCAAACATCTTGAGGCCTTTACGAGCATCTAGCAAAGCAATATCTTGAGGCGTGGTAACAATGACTGATCCTGTAACGGGAACCTTTTGCGCCAAAGTCAATTGAATATCTCCCGTACCAGGCGGCATATCTACGATCAGGTAGTCAAGATCACGCCAACGGGTTTGGCGAAGCAACTGCTCAAGGGCTGAAGTCACCATCGGTCCACGCCACACCATGGGTGCATCGTCATCAATCAAGAAACCGATCGAACTTGCCTGCAAACCATAGGCTTCCATTGGCTCAATCGTATTTTCTTCAATAGAGTCTGGCCTACCGGTAATACCCAACATCATTGGCTGACTTGGGCCATAAATATCCGCATCCAAAATACCGACCTGCGCACCCTCCGCAGCAAGAGCTAGGGCGAGATTCACGGCTGTTGTGGACTTCCCTACTCCACCCTTACCGCTAGCCACTGCAATAATATTTTTTACGCCGGGCAATAACTTCACTCCACGCTGCACTGCATGCGCAACGATTTGACTAGAGATATTGACGCTCACATTTTTGACGCCTGATAATTCACGCAAGGCATTGATTACCGATTTACGAATCGAGTCGAACTGGCTTTTAGCGGGATATCCCAGCACAATATCTAAAGAAATATCGCCGCCTTCTACGCGGAGATTTTTAATATTCCTTGCCGTAACAAAATCAATTTTCGTATTGGGATCAACTAAGTTTTTTAGCGCTGCTTGTATCAACTCTGGTGTAACCGACACTACATTCTCCTAATATGGATAAATCTAGAATGGACTTCTAGGTTTTTTAGTATTTTCTTAATTAGCGCTAGCTTACTCGTAGCCGCCAATATTTGCTGAAAGCGCCCTTGAGCACCTTCCGTCTATCGCATTAGAAAATCAGCAAACTCAGGTAATAGACTGCCATCGACATCAAAGCCGTGGCTGGGATGGTGAAGATCCAGGCCCAAACGATGTTTCCAGCGACACCCCAGCGGACCGCGCTGGCTCTCTGAGTTGAACCAACGCCAACAATAGCCCCAGTAATTGTGTGGGTAGTCGAAACAGGAACACCCAAGGCTGTTGCCGCAAACAAAGTAATGGCGCCACCAGTTTCAGCACAGAAGCCTCCTACTGGTTTGAGTTTTGTCAGCTTTTGACCCATGGTTTTAACAATCCGCCAACCACCAAACATTGTGCCCATCGCAATAGCGATATAGCAGCAAACAATTGTCCATATTGGCGGCATACTTGCGCTGGCATCTGTATAGCCAGTAATGATGAGTAACAGCCAAATAATGCCAATCGTTTTTTGTGAGTCATTACCGCCGTGTCCAAGGCTATATGCGCCAGCAGAAACCAATTGCAGACGGCGGAACCAGCGATCGGTTTTAGAGAGTGTGACATTTCGGCAAACCCATGACACCAGCAACATCATCAAGGAGCCTAAAAGAAATCCAACCAATGGGGAGATGAAGATAAAAGCAACGGTTTTGATAATACCTGCCCAAACTAAGCCGGCAAGTCCCGCCTTAGGCAACGCCGCTCCTAGCAAGCCACCAATCAAAGCATGAGAAGAGCTTGATGGAATGCCATAGAACCAAGTCACCAAGTTCCAGATGATGGCGCCAACCAATGCGCCAAAGATCACGTGGAGATCCACCGCGGCAGGAAGCACAATTCCCTTGCCCACAGTAGCAGCGACACTTAAATGGAAAATGAATATTGCAAGAAAGTTAAAGAAGGCAGCGAACACCACTGCCTGTTGCGGCTTTAAAACGCCAGTAGAAACCACCGTCGCAATAGAGTTAGCAGCATCATGAAAGCCGTTCATGAAATCAAATGCAAGAGCTAGCACTACTAATAGCGCTACAACCCAAAAGGCTACTTCTGTCGCTGGCAACTTAATTCGCCTTAAGAGTTTTCAAGAACAATGCCTTCAACCAAGTTGGCAACGTCTTCACATTTATCGGTAACTTCCTCGAGCAACTCATAAATACGCTGGCATTTAATCAGCTCACGCACCTCGATGTCTTCACGGAACAACCTAGTAATAGCAGTAGATAGTAGGCGATCAGCCCCAGACTCCAGGTGATCAATTTCATCACAAGTCTTTAACGCTGCTTTAGCTACTTCTGGATCAGAAATGTCTTTTAATGTAGCAACAGCATTCTTCATGCTGATGCAGCACTGATTGCAAAGCTCCGCCATTTGCAACATCTCTGGCGTCATTTGCTTCACGTCATACAAGTGCATTGCTTCAGTGCCGTTTTGCAATAAATCAGCTACGTCATCCATCGTATTGATGAGTGAAAAAATTTGGTCGCGGTCTATAGGTGTGATGAAGGTCTTATGCAAACGACGATGCACCTCTTTCACAACATCATCACAAGCATGCTCAGCTTTATCTACCTCTTGGGTGTACTTAGCGCGCAAGGTTTCATCACTGTAATACTCAACGAACTTCAAAAAAGATTCGGAGGCGGAAACGATATTGCTAGCGTGCTCATTAAATAGCTCGAAGAAATTACCATCGTGAGGCATTAACTTACTGAAGAACATAAATCACGATCCTTTAGGAACAAAAACTACGGGTTTTGTTATGTTTGCCGACATTCTAAACAATTACTATTGAATGACTGGAAAGCCGGCATCTGTGATGAGCTGACTCGCCTGCGCAGCAGATAGAGTAGTTTCAAGAGTGACGATCTGACCTGCCAAATCCGCCTGAACTTTAGCCTGAGGGTCCTGAGCCTGCACTGCCCGAGTGACGGCATTAATGCAGCCCCCACAGGTCATTCCGGAAACTTTTAAACTCAACATATAGGGCCTTTTGCTGTGAAAATAGCTTGTATAGAGTAGATTATCTTCTATATGGATCCCCAAAAAGACACTAATTCAGAGCTATTTACTCTAGATATCGGCGGGATGACCTGTGGGTCCTGCGTTGGCAGGGTTGAAAAGGCTCTAGACAAGATTCCCGGCGTGGAAGCGGCCAGCGTGAATTTGGCAACTGAACAAGCCAAAATTCGCGTAAACGCTGATTCCGGGGTCAAAATCGATGACATCATCGCTTTAGTACAAAAAACAGGTTATTCAGCCAAAATCAGTGCGCCCCACGGCATTCCTGAGTTAGCCCCCTCTAAATTGTTCTGGGGGACTGATGGTCTGGGTCGCGTCATTCTAGGCTTTAGCCTTTCAGCTCCACTCTTTCTACCCATGTTCCTCATGCCTTTTGGCATTCATTGGTCGCTATCACCGACATGGCAACTATTGCTTGCAACGCCAGTGCAATTCTTTTTAGGTTGGCGTTTTTATAAAGCAGGCTTCAAATCTCTGATGTCAGGTGTTGGCAACATGGATTTGTTGGTAGCGCTCGGCACGAGTGCAGCCTATGGCTTAAGTGCGTACCAAATGATTGCATCACCTCATGCAAGTCACGAGCTCTATTTTGAGGGATCAGCTGTCATTATCTGCATGGTCATGCTTGGCAAATGGTTAGAGGCCCGAGCCAAACAACAAACTAGTGAAGCGATACGTGCTTTGCAAAAGCTATGGCCAGAGCATGCCAAAGTCATCGAGCGAAATATTGTTATCAGCGAGAACTCTGCATTAGACCAATTTCGAGATCTTCCTCTAGATCAGGTATTCCCTAAAGATCGCGTCTTAGTGTTGCCAGGTGAACGTATACCGGTGGATGGAATCATCTTACTTGGCAACAGCCATGTTGATGAATCCCTCCTCACTGGAGAAAGCGACCCCGTCAAAAAACATCTTGGTGAAAAGGTCATTGGCGGCTCACTCAATGGGGAAGGCCTGTTAGTGATCGAGGCCCAGGCGGTAGGCGTTGAGAGCGTTCTCTCAAAAATTATTTCTTTAGTAGAGGATGCGCAAACCCAAAAAGCACCTATACAAAAATTAGTCGATCAAGTAAGTGCAATTTTTGTTCCTAGCGTGATTGGGATTGCAATCATTACTGGATTAGCGAACTGGTTTTATTTGGACTCTGCATCTGTCGCCATATTGCGCGCAGTCTCAGTTCTCGTTATTGCATGTCCATGTGCCCTGGGTCTTGCAACACCTGCAGCCATCATGGCAGGGACTGGCGTGGCAGCATGTTTTGGAATCCTCATCAAAGATCCACAGGTATTAGAGTTAGCGCATCGCTTAAACATAGTGGCCTTCGATAAAACAGGCACCCTCACTATTGGCAAACCAAGACTGCTAGAGATTATTCCTTTTGGTGATTCATATGCGGTTGATGACATTCTCGCGAGTGCAGCAGGTTTACAGCTTGGTAGTGAGCACCCTCTTGCAAAAGCACTGTTAGATGCCGCTAAACAAAGGGGCTTAAATCCCATCACGCCAACAGACAGCAAAGCCCTGCCCGGCATTGGTATCAGCGGCAGGCCAAGCGCTGGCGTTTTTCTGGGCCTTAGTCTGAACCTACAAAGCATTGCATCGTTAGAAGGCAATCCACACTACTCCGCAATACTTGCAAAGGCACAAGCCTGTTTTGATGCCGGTCAAACCATCTCCGTATTAATGAATCAAGAAAATCCTTCCTCACCCATTGCGATCATTGCCTTTGGAGATGAACTCAAAGATAACGCTCAAGAGGCGGTTACTTCACTACATAAGTTGCATATTCGCGCAGTAATGCTTTCTGGTGACAATCTAGCTGCAGCCAATCGTGTTGCCAAAACGATTGGCATTCAAGAAGTGTTTGCAAAAATTATGCCAAGCAATAAAGCAGAAATTATTCGCCAACTCCAATCGAAAGATGGTGAACGTCAATTTGTTGCAATGGTAGGAGATGGCGTGAATGATGCCCCTGCTTTGGCAACTGCAGATGTGGGTATGGCAATGTCTACGGGCACTGATGTGGCCATGCAAGCTGCCGGGATTACCTTAATGCGAGGTGATCCCACTCTGGTTGCGAATGCTATCGATATCTCCAGGCGGACCTGGAAAAAGATTCAGCAAAATTTATTCTGGGCTTTTATCTTTAATGCTACCGGGATTCCATTGGCAGCGCTCGGTTATCTGTCACCCATGCTAGCTGGCAGTGCCATGGCCTTATCGAGCTTCTGTGTTCTTAGCAACGCCTTACTACTCAAGCGCTGGCGTCCTGCGCATTAACAAATAAGAAGCATTGCTTACTTGCATATTGTCACTTATTTGGAAGTAATTTATTTTTGATTCTTGCGAATAAGTTCAATATCACCATAATACGCACGCGCTTCTGATTTGGTATTGTCTGTATCAGTCAGCAAGGCGATGCCGATGATTTGGCCGGGGTTTTCACCATAAGCAAGCTTATAGTCGGCCGCTAAATCACGCTGATGCTTATGCCACTGATCCAAATTATCCCAACCAGAATCCACCACAATCATTTTGATGCGAGAGGTATGCGCATTCGGAATGATGGTATCAACAGGGGATTTTCCGGACCAGATATACATCAATGTGGCATAGGGCATTTCTTGCCCGCTAATGAGATTAGCCATCTCAAATGTCATTTTTTCTTTTAAAGGTAACTTTGACTTATTGCCATCAAATGCGACCAAGATACGCAGTGGAGCATCGTCAGCATAAGCATCAGCATTATCAGCATTGGCGATTGGGTTGATAGCCTTCCACTCCCACTGCAGCCATAAATTGGTTGCCTGACGGGGGCGTAACTTCACAGCCAATCCGGAGGCAGATGTTTTGGAATTTGCGCTCAAGACTGTTCTGCCTTGATAGTTTTCTAAGCGATATACCGTATTCTTCTTAAAAGGTGCAATGCGGTAAAAATTCCAGCCATTAGGCATGCCAGCCCGCGCAGTTTCAGACGAGAATTTGGGCATCTCTTCTTGCGCCGGCAATTGATCCACATTAAATGCCTGTCCTGCCTCGTTTTGCACAGATTCTCCGCCCAGCCCAGCACAGCCAGTCAAAAATACGACTGCACCAAGGATTAAAAGTGAAAGGACTTGCTTGAGCATGTCTTAATTGTCCCAAAGAATGGTCTTTGTGAGACTAAAATTATCGAATGCGCCAACAATCACCTTCCAGCTGGGCTGCAATCTGCGTCCTTATTGCCGCGGTAGTGCACCTGGCTCTGGGCTTTTCAATAGAGTTTTCAGTTGATGAGGCCCACTATGCGCTATATGCCCAACATTTAGCCTGGAGTTATTTTGATCACCCACCGTTGGTGGGTTGGATTCAGTGGCCCTTAGTGACGCTCACCTCTTCAGAAGGCATCATTCGCCTCATCCCAGAGTTGCTATGGATTCTTTCTTGTTACTTAGTTTATGAAGTTACGGTTGAGGTGCATCACTTTATTCGTGGGCGCAACGCTGGCTATCTC
Source organism: Polynucleobacter sp. Tro8-14-1 (assembly GCF_018881655.1). Taxonomy (GTDB): domain Bacteria; phylum Pseudomonadota; class Gammaproteobacteria; order Burkholderiales; family Burkholderiaceae; genus Polynucleobacter. The sequence continues at coordinate 38,530 of NZ_JACVPX010000006.1, read as the reverse complement.
ACCAGTGCACTGCCATCAACAAACTTATGTGGACTAATGGCAGTCTTGACAGTTATCGCTGCACCCATGTTGCACATTCTGGCGATCGGTTTACTACCGGATACTTTACTTGCGCCATTAAGTCTTGGTCTGATGTGGATGGCTTTACGGTGGTTAAGTAAAGACCAATTTAGCATTGGCGATTGGATTATTACTGGCGTTTTGTTAGGCCTAGCTGGCTTAAGTAAATACACGGCCGCTTTTACTGCGCTTGCGTTGCTGTTGGTATTTTTGAGTACGCCAAGAAAACCATGGATCACCAAAGTAGGTTTTTGGATTGCCACACTAAGCGCTCTACTCCTGATCACCCCCGTCGTGTATTGGAATTGGGCTAACGATTGGATTTCATTCAAATATCAACTTGCCCATGGTGGCGGTGGAGAATGGCTCTGGCGCAGGCTAGGCGCTTATATCGGCATTCAAATACTAGTCTTTGGTCCTCTTTTCATCTTGGGATCTGTTGTGTTTTTAAAAGACTGCATGCACGCTACAAAACTGTCATTGCTTGCGCTCTTCGGATTCTTTTTGATTCCATTTGCAATTTTTGTCAGCCTCTCTGGCGGAGGTGGACTTCCTCACTGGACTTCGCCTGCTTGGTTCTGTCTCGCACCATTTGCCGGAATTGGCTTAGCAAAAGCTTGGGCTACACAACATCGTTACTGGATTCGTATTTTATTTTTTGTTCAAATTGCTTTATGTTGCATCGGCTTTGGATACGTATTGTCAGGCGGTATTAGTTCGGCCTCAGTCAAGTCCAATCCAATTGCGGATTTGTATGGCTGGAAAGTGGCGGGTCAAAAGGCAGCAGGCCTTGCTAAGGCCACTAAAGCCGATGGCATTGCTGTTCAAAACTGGACCTTAGGAAGTCGAGCTGCTTGGTATGCTTCACCTATACCAGTTTATGTTTTAGACCAGAGACAGGATCAGTTTGATCTCTGGTTTGGGGATGTGCCAAAGGGGGCAAATGTACTTCTGATTAGCTGGTCTGGCATGCCATACCCTATACCGGTGGGTAAGAAAGCAGCCTTTCAAGCCTGCGAGCCCTTGGATAGCCTAGAAATCGTCCGATTTGGTCAAGTTCTATCTAAATTTGACTTTAGCCTCTGCAGTCATTGGCAAGGCCCTGGCCAAGCGGAGTAATTCCCCCAAATTCAAGACCTTAGGCGCCCGAGGCATTATCCTTACGCTTATGAGTTCACCAGCCCAACCCACCCCAAAGACCCAATCGGGGTGGAAATCCATTCTCAAGAAGGCTTGGCCTACTATTCGCGTTCTACTCTCCGTTGCTCTGCTTTGGAAAGCAACGAGTGGAATTGATTGGCGCTCACTATTTGATACCCATATTCAGATGCAGCCTCTATGGTTCTTGGCGGCTCTAGTAAGCATGATGTTGGCATTTATTTGTGGCGGATATCGCTGGGGCTTGTTTATGCAAAGAGTGGGATTTCCCCGCCGTATTCGCTCTTACATTGGCCTCTACTTTGCCGGCGGTCTCATAAACCAAGGCCTGCCTAGCACCTTGGGTGGCGATAGTTATCGCGCCATTACTGCAACGCATTTGACCAGCACCGGCAATCTCTCGGAAACCAAAGAGTTGGATGATGAACTTCATCACTCAGTAGACCTTGAGCACGCCACACCTAAATTGCGTTTAAGTTTTTCGATGGTGTTGGTAGATCGCCTTCTTGGTTTAGCGGGTAACAATTTACTAGGCGGGATTGGCTTGATATTGGGTGGCGCCACCCTCGCAGCCTGGGGTCAAGATTTGGGCTACGCAGTCATGGCGGTAATGCTGCTTGCTGGCGTAGCAATCGCCCTTATCCTTGCCTGGGGGCCGAGCAAGCAACTCCTGCAAAAACTCTTAGAACGTTTCAATATGAACAAAGCCATGCCTGGTATCCAGCTAGCGTTTGCGTGGCCTAACAATATTGCTCAAGCATGCCTGGCGATTGGCATTCATTTCCTCACTATTTTGACGCTACTCTTTTGTCTTAAGGCTTACGGTGTAGATGCACCTATTGAAGGCTTAATGATTGGCTTACCTGCGCTCAGCCTGTTGCTCATGTTGCCAATTAGCATTTCGGGATGGGGCTTGCGTGAAGCCACCCTTTCATCGGTCCTGGCCTTATGGGGTGTTAACCCCTCGCTAACAGTATTAGCCTCCATTAGCTACGGAGCAATTACTGTTTTATCGGTGTTGCCAGGCGCCTATTTTTTATTAAAACGAAAATAATTTTTTAGAGCCAAAATATGACTATTAGTGTCAACACTATGCGCGCGATTGATCATTGGGTCGGTGTGCCTCTTTGTGCAATCGTTAGCCCATTTATCGCTTTGATTGATCGCATAAAAAATATATTCAATCACGGCCCAGAGACTCCAAAAAAATTACTCTTTATTGAACTCTCGGAAATGGGAAGCGCCATTCTGGTAGATCCTGCAATGCGCAATGCAAAAGCTCGTGGAGCAGAATTGTTTTTCTTGATCTTCAAAAGCAATCGCGCCAGCCTGACTTTACTCAATACCGTTAAACCAGACAATATCTTCACAATTGACTCATCTAGCTTAGGTGGCTTAATTAAAGATACGCTGCGCTTTCTGATACTTGCTCGCAAGCACCGTATTGATACCGTTATTGACCTAGAGTTGTTCTCTCGATTTACTGCCCTACTGACTGGCATGTGTGGCGCTCGTCGTCGCGTGGGGTATCACATTTTTCATGGTGAAGGATTGTGGCGCGGCTTCATGCTCACTCGCAAGGTGCATTACAACCCGCATATTCACATTACTAAGAATTTTCTATCTTTAATTCATGCGGCGTTTGCCCAAAAAATTGAAGTTCCATTTAGCAAGATTGAGATTCCGGACTCTGAAGTACGCCTCGAGCAAGCCGTCATCAATCCAAGCGCCCTCGAAAAGGTGCGCGAGCGTATTGAAAAAATGGCTAAAGAGGCCCGCATCAATTACATCTCGGGGAAGGATCGTCTCATTCTGATCAATCCGAATGCAAGCGATCTTCTTCCACAACGCCGCTGGGCACAACAGCGTTTTTCTGAATTGATTCAAGCAATCCATCAGCAATATCCCAACGATCTCATCTTAATTACCGGCTCACCTACTGAGTTTGTCTACGTAGAAAAAGTTCGTGCTGTTGCCAATGTTAAAAATGCATTAAATTTTGCTGGACAGGTCGGCTTTGCTGAGCTGCCACCGTTGTACACGCTATCAGATGTCATGGTTACCAACGACTCTGGTCCTGGTCACTTTTCAGCCGTGACGCCATTGAGAACAGTCGTTCTCTTTGGACCGGAGACTCCAGCCCTTTATGGTTCTGTTGGCAATTCCATTGCGATCACTGCCAATCTAGCTTGCTCGCCCTGCGTAAGTGCTGCCAATCACCGTAAAACCCCTTGTCAAGACAACGTGTGCATGCAGGCCATCACCGTTCCACAAGTCCTGGATAAAGTAATCAAGCAATTGCAAGATGCTGACAAGGCAAAGGCTCGCTAAGCTGGATGAGCAAAAAGGCAATTCCCACATTTTCTTGGTTCATTCCATTAGCTCCAATTGCGCTCGCTTGCGTAATTTACTTTGGTGAGTTTCAAAGCAGTACTTTTTTATTCATTAACCGCTTTACGCAATTACTGCCAGACACCCTTTGGGCTTGGCTTACTTTTTTAGGTAATGGTTGGGGAGTGTTTGCACTTGCCTTTCCATTACTGTTACTTGCGCCAAGGATGCTGACTGCTGGAATTTTTGCTGGCGGGATAGCCGCATTAGCAAGCACAGTCTTAAAAGGCCTCTTCGACCTGCCAAGACCTGCAGGCGTCCTAACTGATGGCAGCTTTTATCGCATTGGTGAAGCGTTACTCCATAAAGCCTTCCCATCTGGTCATACGCTCACTGCATTTGCTATTGCAAGCGCCTTGTATTTTTCCGTAGGTAAAGTTAAACGTGATTCATTGATGCTGCTGTTTTTGCTTGCCACTTTAGTGGGCTTATCACGTAGCGCTGTAGGCGCCCATTGGCTCACCGACGTTTTAGGTGGCGCAGGTGTTGGTATTTGGTGTGGAATGCTCGGGGCCCTAGCGGCTAATCAATTTCCGGAAAATCAACTTGGGCCAAGAAAAATCTGGTCGCATCTGATTGCGCTTGGCGGCGTTATCGCAATGTACGCCCACCTTACGCAAATCATGGATCTGGACTTAAATCTGCCATTGCAGTATCTCTCCATTGCCATAGTGGCCTTCACCCTAGTCTTTTATGTCAAGGCGCAATTTACTCAAGCGCCTCGCAAGGCAGAATAATTCAAGATGTTTAGCTATCGACATGCATTTCATGCGGGAAGTCACGCAGACATCCTGAAGCACCTTACCTTAATTCACTTGGTTCAATACCTTCAAGAGAAGCCTGTTGCCATTACCTTTGTTGATACCCATGCAGGTGCTGGCATCTATAGTTTGCAAGATGGCTTTTCTACAGTGAGTAAAGAAGCTGATGGCGGAATCTTTCGCCTCAAGCAATATGTAGAAACTTGCCATCACGCAAACACCCCAATCCCCGAGAGCATCCAAGAGTACTTGAAGTGCATTGATGCTGAGAACATTGAGGGCCATCTAAATACCTATCCTGGCTCCCCCTTTATTCTGGCACGTCTGCTGCGTCCACAAGATCGACTCAAGCTCTTTGAGCTGCACCCCAAAGAGATCGATATTCTGCGCCACAATATTGGCGAACTAAAACAGTCTAAACAGATTGATATTTATGCTGAGGATAGCTTTGCCAGACTCAAGGGACTACTGCCCCCTCCTAGTCGACGCGGCCTCGTATTAATTGACCCTTCTTACGAAGACAAGCAAGACTATCGTTATCTTGAGCTCGCCATGGAAGAGGCGCTGCAACGCTTCGCCACGGGCTGCTATGCAATTTGGTACCCGGTACTTTCTAGAAGAGAATCGGCAGCTCTACCTGACCGTCTGAAAAAAATTGCTACCGCACATAAACGCTCGTGGTTACATACAGAGTTACGAGTTGAAAATGCGCCAGGTGAGCGCCGTTTGCAAGCTAGCGGGATGTTTATTATCAATCCACCCTGGACTCTAGAAAAACATCTGGCCCAGGCACTACCGACCTTAACGAAGGCTTTAGGCATCAATGGCGGCGGCCAATTTTTATTGAAGAGCTTCGAAGCTAAGAACTAGTCACGTAAGGTGATCATGACTTCATTGCGACGCATGAAGGGCAAAGTCCAAGGCGGGTTATAACGTGCGAAATTAGGAGTGCCGGCACTTTGCAAATTACGAGACTTCATCCACTGCTCCAGCTCTAGCGTTTTCTCGGCCACTTTCTGGCTATTATAAAAACCACTAAAACTAATGACTGCCCTTTTTACTGCGGGAATTTGGCGCAATTGCACTTGCGGACTCATGGGCTTGGGTATCGATTCCATCGTATATTCAGCAGGCATCACGAACGACACTGTCCATTTGCCGGCTTTAGACTCAATTCCTACCGGTGCAGTCATTGCAATCTTTGCGCTCTTCACCGCTTGATCTTCGACTGTCACTGGCGCAGTCATTGCAATTTTTTCGCTCACTTGATTCTGGCCAAAAATATAAGCAGCAATCAAGCGAAACCCTTGGCTCGAGGCCTCATCTAAATCACCCTCAACTTGTACCTCAGCAACAATCATGGGTGCATAAGAGCGGATTTCAAAGGGTGGTTCTTTTTCGAGAATAGCATATTTTGGCTCTTCGGTTGCCATGACTGCTCCAGTAAAGGTGAGTGCAATGAAAACTAAAAGACTTTTAAAAAAAGAGTTTCCCACACTGGTCTCAGTAAACATTACCACTGTGCTTTAAGTTCAAATCCATTTGAATTGAAATGTAAATCGGCTTGCGCACCAACAGGCAAAGTTAATTTATTGGCCTGATGTCCGAATGGCAGCCCGGTCAAAATTGGAATCGCTTCCGGCAAACGTTTGCGTATCGCCTCAATAGCGCGCTCGAGCGAATACCCCTTATCGTTGTCGTAAAGACGATAGGCAGAAAATCCACCCAACAATATGGCTAATTGATTTGCAAGAATGCCTGCATCTAAAAGTTGCATCAACATTCTTTCAATTCGATAAGGATGCTCATTCACATCTTCCAAAAATAAGATCCCGCCTTGCGTTTGCTGAGCGCTTGGAAGATATGGTGTGCCAACTAAACCAGCCAGAACCGTTAAATTACCGCCCCACAATAAACCTGTGATTGAGTGCGCGTCTTTATTACCCAAGAAAGATTGTGGGGTCGACACTTGGCAATCTAGTCTTCGGTCTTGAGCTGCGGCCTGGAAATGCTTCCACATAAACTCATCCGGCACTACCGGTGAACCATCATCACCTAACCTTCCAAAGTCATAGTTCAGCATCGGACCAGCCAAAGAAATGGCACCAGTTTTTGCTAGCAATCCCAACTGAAAGACAGTGAAATCACTATGACCACATACTTGCAAGCCGTTTTGAATAGCCTTTGCAATTGCTTGCCACTCAATACCGGGTAGCAAGCGATGGAGACCGTAGCCGCCGCGCATAGACATCACTACAGTCTGAGGTTCTAATTTGGATATGGCATTTAACTCAGTAAGACGCTCATCATCATTGCCAGCGAAGCGTTCATGGCCACGATGTACGCAATCTACGTTATAGATAGTAATACCTTGATGTCCAAACCAGTCAATACCAGCCAATGGGCTTTTACTATCTAAGCTTGCTCCAGAAGGAGCAATGAGGTGAATGGATTTCAACGTCGCCCCTTAAAAAAATCACGCAGCAATTGACCGCACTCTTCACTCATGATGCCACCTTCAACACTGGTCTGGTGATTAATCTGTTTTGAAGAAAATATATCTAGCACGCTACCAGCAGAGCCTGTTTTGGGGTCTTGCGCCCCATAAACCACTCGATCAATCCTAGCATGGAGCATAGCACCGGAGCACATCGCACACGGCTCAAGAGTGACATATAAGGTGCTGCCAGGGATACGGTAATTCTCTTCGGCTAGCGCTGCTTCTCGCAAGGCCAGCATTTCAGCATGAGCACTAGGATCATGGTTTGCAATCGGCTTGTTAAATGCCCTCGATATGACTTGGCCATCCCGAACTAGCACTGCGCCTACAGGAACCTCACCTGATTGCGCTGCCAACTGAGCTTGCTCAATTGCCATACGCATATATTGCTGGTCAAGCTCTGTTTGCGTCATTTACACAACATGCACGTCAGCCCAGCAATTGGGCGTCTCATAAAGACGAATAGAAGAGAGCTCTAAGCGGCCACTAAAAGCTTTACTGAAAACGGGTTTCAATATTACAAAGGCCGCGTTAGCTAAGTTCTCAACAGTTGGGACATGCTCCATGATGACCGTCTTGTGATCAGGTAAGGTTGACAAGAATGCAACCAGCCCTTCATCCTCTTTAGCCACCAAAAATGCATGATCCCAAAGATCTACTACGTATTGGTTTGTTAAGCGTTTGATATCGCCAAAGTCGAGCACCATGCCATCATCTGCTTTGCCAGGATGATCAGCCACTTCACCAGTCAGCGTGACTTCTATTGCATAGCGATGTCCATGCAGATGTCGACATTGACCATCATGATTGGGAATACGATGCCCGGAGTCAAACTCAAGGCGGCGCGTAATGGAGATGGCAGGTTGTTTATTTGTCATTCAGTGCTTAATTAATCCTATTTGAGCTCAGTCAACTATCGAATCCCAATCAGTTTATGAGATTGCAGGCTCAATCTCCATAAGGGACGCTTTTGACATAAGCTTACTGCTAACTCAGTATTACTTTTAAGGTTTTTCCCATCCATGGGTTGCAAGAAACGATTGCGATAATCCATTCCCTCAAAGCGGGCCATGAGTTTTTCTAATGCTTGGTGGTCATTTTGTGGGATGACTAGCTTTAACTCATCCGCTTGAAGAACAATCAGATCAGAGCCAGCTTTAGGACTTACACAAACCCAATCAACTCCTTTGGGAACTTTAATGGTGCCGTTCGTTTCAATCGCCACTTCAAAACCTTTTTGATGAAGTGCAGCGATCAACTCTTCATCCAATTGCAAGAGCGGCTCCCCACCAGTGAAAACTACATAACGCTGCTGCGGACCAGCTGAAGTACTACGCCATGAAGTCTCGATTGCATCAGCAAGTGAGGCAGCAGTTTCAAACTTGCCACCGCCAGCACCATCGCTACCTACAAAATCGGTGTCGCAAAACTGGCAAATCGCTGAGGCGCGATCTTCTTCACGCCCACTCCAAAGATTGCATCCAGCAAAACGACAAAATACGGCAGCCCTACCAGTGTGGGTGCCTTCGCCTTGAAGTGTGGGGAATAGTTCTTTAACGGTATACATAGCAATGCGTCTATTTTAAGCGCTTTGCTTATCTCCAGGAGATTAGCTCCCACTCCAGATAGTCTTCCCAGTAGGCATTAGCCCAATAGATGCCAGTAGTGATATAGCGTCCTGAACTACGCCGAATAACCCATCGTCCGATTTCTGGCGCAAACCACAAGTCCTCTTGCCGCTCATTACCAACCCTAAATAGGTCATTACTGACAAAATTCGGGATTTCATTATGAATCTGTAATACCAAAAATTGCCCCGCAGGGGTCTGAATGCGCTCCCATTGCGATGCAGTCATACCGAGACCCCAGTAATAACTGCCATCGGGGTATCCGGGCACTTGATATTGGGTGGTAAAGAACCCACTCCAGCCTGCCTGTAATTGTAGCGGCCACATCGGAATGGGCTTTGTGAACTTCTGAGTTGGACTCCAATGGGCATCTTGCACAACAAAACCCCAGGGCGATTGAACTTCATCAGGAAGTGGTCCCGCCTTAAGACTCGTGCGAGCAATGCGTACTTCATTGCCAACAGAAACTACTTTTTCGGTGACCGTATCTACGATCTCTTGATTAAATACATTGCGAACTTGATAAACCCACTCTTGACCTACCTTGGGCGCCCTTACCACTGGAGCTGGTATGGGCTGAGGCTCAAGAATACCCCCAGGGTAGGGTTGAGATGAGATGCATGCCGCCAGTAAGACTGGCAGCATCAATAAGACAAGGCGACGCAAAGCGCTTACTTGTAAGAAGTCAGTTGCCATTGAAAACTATCTTCTAAATTAGGCATGCCTAGTTGGCCTTGAATCATGTAAGAGCCAGAAGATTCCCTCGCAACCCAGCGCCCAATACTTGGCGCAAACCAAATCGTTTCTTTGCGAATGCAATTGACCTTATTGTCATCATTGCTTTCATAGTTAATGAGGTTTTGATAACGCAAAGTTAAGAATGTTCCGGCAGGCACAGTAATTTGTTCCCAGCCATGTGCACCCATAAACTCCTGCCAGCTATAGGCGGAATCTGGATAGCCTGCTAATTTGTATTTGGTATTGAGCTGCTTATTCCAACTGGAAGATAGCTCTGATGGCCATAACGGGATAGCCGGATTAAAGCTAATCGTACGCGACCACTGTGGATCGGTCTGCACAACACCCCATGGGCCTTGCACTTCATTCGGCAGCTTGCCGCCGCTCTCATCCGTGCGTTCAATCACAATGGTCGAGCCAACACTAGCAACACGCTCAGTAATGATTCCTAGGTTTTTCCCATCAAATACATTGCGCTTGATATAAGACCACGCCTGACCTACTTGAGGGGCGCGCACTGCTGGCAAAGGTTTTGGCTGGGCAACTGGTGTCCCACGCTCATATGAGAGAGGAACGCCACAAGCGACGGGAGCTAATGCGGCTGATGCAATAAAAGTACGGCGTGATAAATTCATTGATATCTCCTACGTTAATTGAGAACTTTACAAAATAATTGTAAGTCTGATTTATAGAGGTGAGCTAGCGATACAAGGCGTTTTGAATGAAATTTTTAGGGACAGTTGTCTTGGGTATGGAGATGCCCAAACCATCAAACCAAGACTGAGTTTTGATCTCAAATCCTACGCCGTGCATATAGTTATAAATGGCCTTTTTTAGCCCCTGACCAAGGACTCCATGATCAACCCCAGTGGAATCAATAAAGGCAACATCATTCTTGGCAAAGGTGGTTTCTGGCAAAGGAATGAGTTCAATTCCATACTCTTGCGGATTTTGACCCACCGGAGAATGTACGGTGCAAGTAAAACGATGAAAGAAGCCGCTTTGAATGCAGCCATGCTCAAAAAGCTGTCTCACATATTCCAATGCATCCACCGTCTCTTGGACGGTTTGCGTTGGAAAGCCATACATTAAATAAGCGTGAACCAAGATTCCGGCATCAGAGAAACCCTTTGTAACCTGAGCAACCTGTTCAACCGATACGCCTTTTTTCATGAGATTGAGTAGGCGATCAGAGGCCACTTCGAGACCTCCAGACATCGCAATACATCCACTTTTAGCTAACAGCTCCGCCAATTCAGGCGTGAAGGTTTTCTCAAAGCGAATATTGCCCCACCAAGAAATGAGCACCTTGCGGCGAATGAGCTCCTCAGCCAGCGCTTTTAATATCTTAGGTGGCGCAGCTTCATCCACAAAATGAAATCCTGTCTGCCCAGTTTCCTGAACAATTTGCTCAATACGATCTACCAATAAACTGGCTGACGCAGTTTCATAACGAGAGATGTAATCAAGAGATACATCGCAGAAGCTGCACTTTTTCCAATAACAGCCATGCGCAACAGTCAGCTTGTTCCAGCGGCCGTCACTCCATAGGCGATGCATCGGATTAAGCATATCCAAAAGAGATAAATAAGAATCCAGCGGTAACCCATCCCAAGTGGCAGTACCAACCTCTTCAAAAGGCACATCAAGCTCTTGCCAATTGAGGTATTGCACTTGATTACTAGAATTCCGCATAAAGGTTCGCACCAATCTTTCGGTGGAGCGTTTGCCGCCGATGTGCTCGAGTAAAGCAAGCAGCGGTCTCTCGCCAGAATCTAGCGTAATGAAATCCACATAATCAAAGATCCGAGCGTCGGATAACTCTCGAAGCTCAGTATTGACATAACCACCACCCAAAGCAATCTTGATTTCTGGATGTGATTTTTTAATCACCTGAGCTATACGCAAGGCTGCATACATGGCGCCCGGGAAGGGTACGGATAGGAGTACTACATTCGGCTGGTGACGCTCAATCGCTTTACTGGCTAACTCTTGTAAATGCAGGTCCATGAGCGTTGGTTTAGCCTGGAGCGCATCAGCCAAAGGCGTAAAGGTAGGCTGACTACTTGCCAAGGATTCTGCATAACGCACGAATTCAAAGCGGTCATCAACAGCATCACGCAATACATCGGATAAATCATTGAGATAAAGGGTGGCTAAATGACGCGCCCTGTCTTGAGACCCTAAAGCGCCAAAGGCCCAAGATAAAGGATCACCCGCCTCCTCTTCATCAAATGCATCAAGAGAAGTAAATCGTGGTCCCTCAGGTAGAAAATCACGGGTATTGATGCGATGACTTAAAGTGCTATCGCGCCCCTGTAAGAAGCTAATCGTTGGGGCAATGGTTGATTGATAGGCATCAAAGTAATCCAGAAAGAAATTAACGCTGGCACTGCGACTCTCTTCAGGCACCGTGAGCGCTTGAGCACGAATCTCAGACATACCCTCTGGAGTAAAGAAACTGAGCACTAAAGCTAAGGCGAGATCCTCTTGAACGGCGTCAACTCCACGAGACCTCAAGAATCCCGTGAGATACGCCGTAGAGGGATACGGCGTGTTCAGCTGGGTCATGGGTGGAATGAGGCTTAATACCTTCATCATTATTTACTATGCACCAAGAAGAGATAGCTCTTCGCTTGTAAAGCCAGCCTGCTTGCGGGCCTCCATATTGAATGGGGGCTTTAAAACAGGCGCACGATATTTGGCGGCTAACTCTCGATAAGCAGTGATTGGAGAAAGATTATCTTTCACGCACAAGAAATTAAACCAGCGATTGCCAATCAATACATGGCCGATTTCATCATTGAGAATAATTTCCAATATCTCCACTGCACGCACTTCTTTAATTTGCTTGAAGCGATCTCGAATCGCTGGCACCGCATCTAAGCCTCTTGCTTCCATTGTTCTGGGCACCAAAGCCATTCTTGCAATTACAGAATCCGTTGTTCTTTCAACCATCTCCCACAAACTATTGTGGGCAGGGAAATCTCCATAAGAAAACCCCAGCGCATGCAAATACTCATTTACTAAACTGAAATGATAGGCCTCTTCTTTGGCAACCTTCAACCAGTCCTCATAGTATTCCTTGGGCATATCTGGGAAACGCCAGATGGCATCTAGCGCAAGGTTCATTGCATTAAATTCAATATGGGCGAGTGAGTGCAATAAGCCCGCCCTACCCTCGGAGGTATCCATTCTTCTTTTGGGAACCAGCTTAGGAAGTACCAATTCCGGCTTTAGCGGACGCCCAGGTAGAGAAAGGCCTTGAGCATCAATCTTACGAGCAACATCCAGGGTGATTTGTTGTTTGTGATAACCATCAAACAAACTGAGTAACTGACTTACTTTGTTTTGTGCATCAGCCCTTGCCAGGATTGCGAGTGAAGCTTCGCGTAACTCAAGCATGAATATTGGCAGGCTTAAATCGCCTACCCCTTATTCCCACTCAATAGTCATATAGGTAAAATTCTTCATAAAATCAATGACTTATGAATAGTTTGTAACAACTTTGTAACTAAAATTATATTCATTTTCTTAATTAAGAAGTTATCCAGTTGATTCAATTGAAGAATCCTAAACCTATCGTGAATAGTGAGTATCGAATGTGAAGGTATTGATACATCCAGTTCAAGACCTCACCCTTTGTAACTACATTGTAACTAGGAAAATCATGAAAAAAACAGCTGTTTATGTCCGTGTTTCGACATCAAAACAAGATACGACCAACCAGTTGATGGAATTAAGAGATTTGGCCAAAAGAATGAATTTGGAGATTGTTCAGGAATACATAGATAACGGTATTTCAGGATCCAAAGGGAGAGAAGAAAGACCGGGACTGGATCTTTTATTAAATCATGCCAGTCAGAGGAAATTTGAACAAGTCTTGATATTTGACATTACAAGGTTAGGAAGAAGTCTACAAAACTGTATTGAAACACTTAACTACCTAAACTCATTGAATGTAGACATATTGATTCAAAAACAAGGTATTGATACCTCTACTTCCGTGGGTCGTCTTACCTTTTCTCTTATGGCTAGTTTGGGTGAGTATGAAAAAAATCTAATGAGAGAACGAATTGTTCTTGGTATTAACCGAGCTAAGTCACAAGGTAAGAAACTTGGAAGACCATCGAATATGAACGATGGTATGAAAAATGCCATCAAGATTCTTAGAGAAAAAGGAATGGGAATTGTTTCAATCAGTAAACAATTAAATTGTGGTGTTGGTACAGTTTACAAATATATTTAAGTTCGTTTACTTAACTTAACAATATTAGAAATTTCCTCGGATTGTGATAATTCATCTATTACATTCTCCAAGACCGAGGAAACCTCAATATCGTTTACTACATCGGTAATTGAGGTGATTAGTTTGTTCATGAACCCCTTGTCACCTGTTAGACGATGCCAAAACTCCTCACCTACAAATACTGGGTAATTATGTTCATCTCGTAGTTTTTTGTAATGAGCACTCATAGACTGTTCATTTCCATAAAGAACACCCACTATGAGGTCAGTAGTCATTATCTGAGCATTATTGGTTCGGGATAAATTCTTGATAGTTTTGAAGTGTCTATCAATTGTTTCTACATCATCAGCATTGATGGTATTGGGTCCAGCTTTCAACTGGGCATATTTCGTCCGACCATCTAACTTATCTACAAAGACAATATCAATACCTTGAACAATACTTCCATAAGCATTAACCAAAACATCAGAAATGAAGTTTTGAATATTTGATCCAAAGGATGTTGTTATCGAGGTACCTAATACACGAGCATATACAAGAGATTTGGCCACACCTTTATTGGTGATATCTCCCGTAAGAAATGATGACAAATACGGTGTTAAAAAGGGATTGATGTCGAATTGAGAGGAATTGGTCAGTTTCTTTGTATTGACGAGATGTCTACTAACGATTTTTGTCTTGAACCACTCTTTAGCCTCTTTCAAGACCTTTTCGTTATCAACTGATGAAGGTAAATTTGTCATTTTTTTAATTTACCACACACAATTTACAAACGAGAATTATAGTAACCATACATAAGGTTATATAATCCCCGGATGGAAGAATTCTTATCCCTATCTAAAGTATCCGATATGTTGTCTGTTTCAAAGGACACATTAAGAAGATGGGATAAAAGTGGAAAATTAAAATCTCATAGACATCCAACCAATGACTATCGTGTCTATAAATTGGATGACTTGAAGAACCTTAATGAACTAAGTTTTTTATTTGAGAAAGATGAAGTGAAAAACACACCATCAGAAATTAAACCAAAAAGAAAATACAAAACCATTGAACTATTTGCTGGTGCTGGTGGTTTGGCTCTTGGGTTAGAAGAATCAGGGTTAGACTGTATTCTTCTCAACGAGATAGATAAGGATGCTTGTAATACTTTAAGAACAAATCGTCCAAAGTGGAATGTTGTTCAAGGTGACATTTCAACTATTGATTTCAAACCATACAAAGGTAAGGTAGATGTAGTAACTGGTGGATTTCCATGTCAGGCATTTAGTTATGCTGGTAAGAAACTTGGTTTCGATGATGCCAGAGGTACATTGTTCTATGAATTCGCTCGTTGTGTGAAAGAAACACAACCTTTAATAGCTATTGGTGAAAATGTCCGTGGTCTACTCTCTCACGAAAAAGGTAAAACACTAAACGGAATGGTTTCAGTCTTAGAGGAGTTAGGTTATGAAGTTGTTCCTCCACAGGTGTTGAAAGCTATTTTTTACAATGTTCCACAGAAAAGAGAAAGATTATTCCTAGTAGCTTTGAGAAAAGATGCTAATTTACAATTTGACTACCCAAAACCAAATAAAAAGATATTGAATCTAAAAGATGCTTTGAAAAAAGGCGTCTTATACAAAACGGATGTACCGAAATCTCCCGGTCAAGAATATCCAAAGGCTAAGAAAAAGATTATGGATCTCGTTCCTCCTGGAGGATATTGGAGAGATTTACCTTTAGATATTCAAAAGTCATACATGATGAAATCGTTTTATCTCGGTGGTGGTAAGACAGGTATGGCTAGACGAATAAGTTGGGATGAACCATCCTTAACACTAACCTGTGCTCCCGCTCAGAAACAAACAGAGAGATGTCATCCAGATGAAACACGACCTTTTACAGTTCGTGAATACGCTAGGATTCAAACATTCCCCGATTCATGGGAATTCTCTGGATCACAGACATCACAATACAAACAGATTGGTAATGCTGTTCCCGTCAATCTAGCTAAATCTGTTGGTTCAATGATTATCAATACACTCAATAACCATAAACCCAAGAGACCAAAAGCTTCTTAATTAAGAAGGTTTTTCATCCATTGATACTCACCTGTTCGTATCAATATTCACTAAAGTGAATGAATCTGTGGTTTATTGGTTATTAGATTAATCATCTAATCTCATAGGGGTACATACTCATATTACAGGTCGTCAAGACCCCAGGCAATAGATATTCTGGTGTAGATGAATGTTTACCACCCTACTCTACACAAGATAAACATTCCCGAATCATGTCATTTGGAATAGTGAAAATATGACGATTTAGGAATAGTCAAAACCATCAAAAAATGATGTTCCCGAAACCAATAAAAAAGATGTTTTGGGAATAGTGAGTGGAATAACAGTTATAAGAAAAATTCCCACCAGATCAAACTGAAAATATCCAAAAAAATTTAATTGGCCGGAACTCGATAATTTGAAATTTTCCCGGAATGGAAAAGTGGGAAATATTGAATTTATTCATCATTACCAATTGGTATCAATAAATTCAGCCTATATACATAGATAGATATAGGAATCAATGTATGTCAAAAACGATTAGGGAGTGGATTAATGAGGTTCTGACGGAATCTGAGACCGAATGGGTCATAGCTGTTTTTAAACTCAATGGAGGATTTATGGATGAGTCTGGGATATCCCGACAATCAATAAATGAACTGTCATTCCCAAGAATGTTGAAATCCTTGGATTGGACAATTACCACCACCAGACGAAAACTTGGTAACAAAACAATGAGATTTGTTCCATTTATTGGTGGTGACAAAGAAATGGGTGTGAATGTTCATATTCATGCTTTCGTTGAAATACCAAAGAATTCCAATGTTTACGAATTGAATGACAACCTTAAAAGGTATTGGAAAAAGTATTCGGAAAAATCACTACAAAAAGGTATCAAGTCGGAAGTATGGATTCAACCTTACAAAAAAGAATTAGGTAAAAAACACACCTACTATGTAACCAGATATGAAGGTAACAGTTTTATGTATGGTGACGAGAAGGTGTTAATTGAATGTAAATCGTTCCTTTTGAATTAAGAGGATACAAACGGTGAATTGCTCTGAGTAAAGTTATATCCGTTTGAAATGAGTTGTAAACGATACATAAGCCATAACTGTATCTATTGATTGTGAAATACCACTATCAATCAACAGATATTAAATGACATAAATATTCCACAAGAACCAAGTAATCCCAAACTTGTCGTTCTAACCATCGCTAGTGTTGAGTTCGTGATGGTCTTAGTCTAAATGTCCAATTAAAGGAAATACAAATGACACAACTATTCGTATCAGCTACACCACAAATTCAATTTCCCCTTAGGATTTCGAATGAATTAAATCAAAGATTCAATGAAGTATCAAGTTACACCAAGATTCCAAAATCTACTCTTGGGCGCCTAGCCATCAATACATTGATATCAAATATTGAACAGAACGGTATTGTTTCTGTATTGAATGAGGTAGAAGAACTATGAAGAAATCCTCACTAAAAATTAAGTCTTTCCATCGTTTTATGACTGAAGAAAAAGAGAAGTTTTATACCTGTGACCTCTTTCCCAATATGACAAAAGAAGATGTTGTATATCTACTCAATGAACTACTACCACTCACACTCAAGATGTTAAAGAATGGTCAAGTATTGATTACAGTCGAACCAGTTCTTGATGGTGAAGAAGAATGAATCAAAGAGAACTAGAACGATTAGAAAAAGACTCTATCTACACGATGAAGGTGAGTTCTGACTTGAAGGATCAGGTCATCAACGGATACTTGAATGAACTGAATAAGGTGATTAAGACGAATGTGAAGAAGAAAAGTTTAGTAATCATGGTTGTTGAACAATCAAACTGATTACTTACAGACCCACTCCTTCAATACTTCGTTTATTGAGTCTTTTTCAGTGGGATACCAATTAGTCTCAGAACCAATAGTTACATTGACCATATTCCCCAACCCATTGTGACCGTCATATTCAATCATGTCAGAGACTTTGAATCTATTCTTTTCACAGTCTTGAATGATTTTTGTCTTTGATGAAAGAACTAACGACTTACCATTTTTTAATGGAGTTTTGTGATTGACTAACTCCCAGTAGGTAACTATGTCACCCTCACGTTTAGTGGATGAGGAATCATAGGAGTAGATAGTATGGTTATCGGATTCAACAACAGGTTCCCAAACTTGACCATAGACATTAAATGACAAGATTAGTGATACAAGAAATAGAAATCGAGTCATTCGTCTCTTTCGTAAGTAGTCTCAAGTTCAACCTTTACTAACTTACCAGACCTTCTTAGTTCTCTATTCTTTTCATCCCTAAAGAACTGTTCACGTTCTTCACGAAATCTCTCGTCCCAAGACTTTAGCCTCTGAGGATTCATTTTTCCGACAAATTCAAGGTCACTTCCCACCCTGTGACTCCTTAAGTTTTTTTCTTTTGAATCTTATATATCCGAAATAAACAATTACGATAACTGAGAGAAACTTAAAGAATCCATTCTTTTTTAACCAAGAAACTGTTTCATCAAATACTGAATCAGTCTTTTTTGAAACTGTGTCAGACTGATACCTAGATTCAAGACCGATACTTGGTGTCTGGGGATTTAGTTCAATCAATTGAGTTTTTGTATTGTCATTTAAGGTTACGGGTCTATTTTCATTCGATTGTGAGTGAACTTGACTCATGACTGTCAACATCAATATAAGTATGTATTTTTTCATTTTTTCTTCTCACAGACTATTTGTTTTCCATTGGGACCTGATTGAATCTTTCTATATTTCATCAATTCAATGTACTCCTTGGTATTTTTAGAAAAACCAGGATCGAAACAGGGATCTTTTTTAGACCACTCCAACCGAATCTCTAAGTCTTCTTTGGTGCCGACATTGAATCCAGTTCCATAGGGAGATAATTGAGAGTATGAGAGTGTAGAAATGGAAAGTAGAATTACTATAAGAGTGAGTCTTAGTGTTTTCCTCATTTACCCCTCCTATTCCTTAACTCCACCTCCACAGATTCCTCAAATTCTTTCTGTCGTTTCTCCAGTTCTTTGAGATTGTGAATCACTTCTTTACCTGTGATGACTTCTTTGGAAGCCAAGAGTTCATCTAAGGATTTCTTACCTTTTTGAAGGTGTATAACCTGTTCTGTTTCCTTGATTGTCATAATAATTAGTTACACCCGTAGGTTCCTTGACTTGATAACCTGTTCGATTTCCCTGATTGTCGTAAACACCATTTGTTGAACTCAAATTATTAGGTGAATTCTCCATGTTGTAAGGTGAATTCCTCATATTATATGGAGAATTTTCCATATTATTGATACTGTTCTCCATGTTGTAGGGAGAGTTTTTCAGATTCGTAGTTTGGGCTATTGAACTAATGGAAATTATCATTAAAGATATCAATATCAATCGTTTCATCATCTCAACTTTTTTCTAGGTATCATTATTAATAGTAATACGATTATTTCCTAGAAACCAGAAATTTCATTGATTTTATTAAATATGACAAATATCACATCCAAATCAAAATCAAATGATGTTGAAGTTGTAATCAGTCAAATTACCAATACATGGAATAAAGCAGCTGAATACATTCTTGAAGTAGCTACCATCGTCAATAAACACGCTACTTACAATGATTCAGTAGGTAAAAATAAGTGGAGAGAAATTCGTGAAGCCTTAATCGAAAGAAAGATTATGAGTCAAACGACAATCAGTAATCTTTGTCAGATAGCCAAACGACAAATTCTTTATGACAATGTTCAACTACTTCCACCGGCATACAACACACTTTGGGAATTATCAAAACTAGAAGATAAGGAACTAAAGGAAAAATTCAAAAAAGGATTAATTCACCCTGTATTGAAATTGGAAGAAGCTCGTCAATGGAAACAAATTGATGATGATGACGGTATTCAAGTTGTTGAGGTTTACGAAGAGGTGAAGGATATGAAAAAAGGTATCACCATCTACTTCTCAGAAAACGATATCATCAAAAAATATCACCAGATTGAAGAACATCTTAAAGAAATAAAACGGTTAATGAGATACGCTGATATTGAGGTGTCAGGATTACTCAAAAGAAAAATTGATGGTGATTAATGAAAATTCATTCCAAACTTATTGAGAAATACGGTAACTATGGTGATTCCTTTCTAGTTACACCAAACTCAACTGTTATTATTTTCGGTAAGTCGGAGAAACATGAAGATTTGGTTATTCGTACTAATTTAAATATTAGCCAACAAAGTTATCAACTCTTTAATCTTGACGGATTGGTTAATGTTACAGAAACAGAGGTGATGAATCTGTATAACAAGGTGATAACTAAAATAAAATCAACACTATCTGAGAGTTTCCATCTCGATAAAAAATATGTTGAAGCTATTGGTGACACCATCAACACTACGGATTCCACTCACATTAGATTCTTTACGGAAGATTCAAATCTTAAAGTTTCGGTATTTAATTACCGTCAATTTATTTCCAGAATTAGTATCAGAGAAAATTCAGTTCCATTCATCTCAGAATCCATCATCAAAAATTCATACTTTTCTGGTGAAATAAACTTCACTTTGGATGCTAGAACTTTTTTAAAGTTATCAGACAATAACTATGATGTTGAGGTTCTTGAAAATGGATTGGTTAATTTTATAAATTTAGATTCTGAAATTGAATTTTTCCTCAGGGAACAGGAGATTCAAGAACCAATTACTAAATTTATCAACGAGAAATCTGGACTAAGAACTGTTTTTTTGTTTCAGCCAACGATAACCTAGACATTGGTTCATACCAATCTGTAATCAAGTCAATGTAAGGAGATTCCCCCTTCTCTTTGGCTTTGTTAATTAAAGTTTGTAATCGTGTTTTGGCCGGACTGTTCTTGGTACTGTGTTTATTCTTACTACTAGCTAATTTTTCAAGTTCTGGATGTAATGAATCTTTCGTATCACCTTTAAATCCAAACTTCCAAAACTCTACTAATGTTTCAAGTGAATTATCAAAAGCAGGTATCAATTCACTTTCGGTAATTTTATTTTGTAGAAATAAATCTGAATTTGTATAAAGTTTAGATAAGAACACTCCTCGTTGATGACCAGATGATATTTTTAATACATCTCCAATCCCTAGTAATTGATAACAACGAGAAATCATTCCATTCTTTTTATCCCGAACTGACTGAACACCCTTCACATTCCTTTGGATCATAAAGTGATGATATTTTCTTGGATATCTTTTCTTTAACCATCTTCTTAATTCCTTCCAGAGTTGATCCGTTGGTTTAAGTGGAGTATCACCACTCGTTTTACCTAGGTTTCTCCAGAATGGTTTTAAACCATCGTATTGTGTAGATTCTTTTTCACCATATAAAGAAGTTGTTTCAACTGTAACAAGAGTGTCACCGTATCTTTCTTTCCAATCGTTAGCTACCTGTTTCGTTAAACACAATAATGCTAATAATTTCCCACCGTTAAAGTATCTTCCAAACGGTTGACAACACATGATGGTTTGACCGTTAGCCATATTGATTGATTTACCACCAGTAGAGAAAGCATCAATAAAGTGTTGTTTGGCTTCCTTATTTTTAGTAATTTCTCCACCGAATACTTCTTTATTTCTTTCAGCCAAGTTCATCATTGAAGATGAAATACAAATAATTCCAAGATATGTGTTTGTTACCTTATCTCTGACGAGGTATCTCAACTGTCTACCTATTGTTCCATCATGTCGTGAGGAGGAGATTAATACACGAAGAATGTTCCAATGTTTAATGAACTTATCATTAGTTGTATAGGATTGATAACTTTCTTCATCCCAAAAATTTATTTTTTTAATATCCAGACTATCACTTGTTAAAACTAATTCTGGAACAATTCTTCTAAAATCACTTCTACCTTTAGGTTTCCAGATGAGATTTTTCACCTCTTCTATATCCTTGGGATCCTGTTTTGAAACAAACTCCCTGACTTCGTACCACTTATGTAACAACATGAACTCAGCTATATCGAATTCACCTGTTACATTTAATTCATCTGATATTTTCTTCCGAATTTCATCATCCAGTTTTTTTTCATCTGATGGAGTGAGTTTCTTGATTGGATTGGTTTTTAACCATTCCCGATATTGTTCATTAGGTTCCGTGTAAACGAACTTAGATTTCATTTCTTAGGATTTACCACTTTACGAATTTTAATTAGTGGTTTTGTCACTTTCTCGGGTAATGAAAATGATCCGAACCCAGAAATTTGAACTTCCTTACCTTGCTGTATGACTTCAGAAATTAAATCAAAGGTTTTCTCCACAATTAGATCCAAATCCTTCATTGGTATCTTCTTGTCTGAATTCTCATAAATTTTACGAACAATATCTGTTTTATTCATATTTCCTTCTTAATTAAGAAGATTCTGAGGACGTCACTTCCAGTAGTTTATTGACAAAATAATACACAGATACTATCTTATATACGGAATCTTTAAAGAATAGTCCTCTAAGTTTCCACCTAGTCTTTTGATAGTTCTTCGTCTATCGATATCATCTGATAGTTGTCATCGATCCTACGATTTTTCGAGTAGGACAACATTTCATCAATACGATGAGTTTGAGATACGTGATCATAGTGGTCTTGTATCTGTTTCAAACTAGTACCAGCCACACTAGCCAGATCGTATACGTTCATTTTTCCAATTGTGAGATGCCAAGTAATAAAAAAGTGTCTGAGAGAATACAGACTCTTAGTTGTATCGTATTCTGGATACTTTTCTTTTACCTCATTCACCAATTTCTTGAAGTAATCGTAGACTACGTATCTTGATATTTGAGAGTCAACACCATATCCAGTAAATAGATAGTCGTTGAGTTTATTGAAGGGTTTCGAATATTCGGACTTTCGTTGAAATACATCAGCCCTCAAACCACCTGTAATCCTTGATTTTCTTACCTTTGTATTTGCCGCTGGTATATGAACGTCTGCCCTCTTACCTGTCTTGAATTCGATATCCTTGTATTTCACTAACATCAATTCACCAGTTCTGAATCCATAGTTACTCATTAATAAAATGAAGTCACGTATAGACTTTCGATAAAAACTTTCTTCTTCAAATTTCAAGAAGTTTTTAGGTACACGTTGGTACCATTTACTAGCTACTTCAGTTAATTGAATATATTCCTTGATCGTGAATCCATCTCTCACAGTATCGTCTTTTGGTACTTTAATAACTCCAAAGTCCGGTACATAGTTTGATATCAGTCCTTCATTCTCAGCCCACTTATACATCTGTTTTATTGTGATTGACTCATTTACCACCACACTCATTTTGATATCTGATTTATCTTTTTGACGGTGGGCACGATATCTCTGGAACTCTTTACGATCAATATTGGCTATTTTTCTATCTTTACCAATGAACTGAATATAGTGTTTGGTAAAAGTTTTAATGTTTGTTTGTCTTCCTGGACTCAACTGTCCAGATCTAACCAACTCCTCTACATGAACCAAATACCTTTGACGAAGTTCATTTGTTGTTATGGAGAATATCTTTTGTCCATTTTTGATTAAATGGTTGTAATTCAAGAATCTTCGTTTGGCTTCTTCAATGGCCTCGGACTTATCTCTTGTTCGTAAACTTTCACGAACATACTTCTTCTCCGAACCTACCCACATCCTCATTTGCCAGACATCACCAGATCCGGTGGTCTTGTAAATCATGATTTCACCGTCATATACCTCGAATCGTTCACTCATTCGAGATTGTTTGATACGACTCTTGGGGACGACTGAACTCGTCTTTAGGGAACTATTCTTCTGAATGGTTTTCGAACTTTGTGACATTTTTCATCAAAGGTTATTTAACCTATTGATTTTACACAAAATTTACATTACTTTGTAATAAGTTTGTAACAGATAAGTGCTTGATTTATAATGAAATTATCTGTTAAAATCATTCCCACTCGATCGTTGCGGGTGGTTTTCCACTGATATCGTATACAACACGGTTAATACCGCGCACTTCATTGATGATGCGGTTTGAAACCTTACCTAACAACTCATGTGGCAAGTGGGCCCAATGCGCTGTCATAAAGTCTTGGGTTTGGACTGCTCTAAGGGCAACAACATATTCATAAGTTCTGCCATCACCCATTACGCCAACAGACTTCACTGGCAAGAAAACGGCAAATGCCTGACTCGTAAGGTCATACCAAGATTTTTGACTTGCGTCATCAATCGTATTGCGCAACTCTTCAATGAAAATGGCATCAGCACGTTGCAGTAAGCTCGCAAACTCTGCTTTGACCTCACCCAAAATACGCACGCCAAGACCTGGCCCTGGAAATGGATGGCGATACACCATCTCACGAGGAAGACCTAAGGCCACCCCAAGTTCGCGGACCTCATCCTTAAAGAGTTCACGTAAGGGCTCAAGCAATTTGAGATGCATGTCTTCAGGTAAGCCACCTACGTTATGGTGACTCTTGATCGTGTGCGCACCCTTCTTACCCTTACCTGCAGACTCGATAACGTCAGGGTAGATCGTTCCCTGGGCAAGCCACTTAGCATTCTGAATCTTCCCAGACTCAGTCTGGAAAATTTCAACAAATTCTTTACCGATGATCTTGCGCTTGGCTTCTGGATCAGCAACACCAGCCAACTCACCCATGAATTTCTCTTTGGCATCAACGCGGATAACCTTCACACCCAAATTGCGTGCAAACATTTCCATCACCATATCACCTTCATTCAAGCGAAGCAGGCCATGATCCACAAATACACAAGTCAATTGATCGCCAATCGCACGATGAATTAAGGCCGCTGCAACACTGGAGTCGACACCGCCAGACAAGCCCAGAATGACTTCTTCATTTCCAACTTGCTTGCGAATATTCTCAACTGCTTCTGCAATGTAGTCGCCCATTACCCAGTCAGGTTTGCATTGGCAAATTTCATGGACAAAGCGCTCAATGATTGCAGTGCCTTGAATGGTATGGGTTACTTCTGGATGAAACTGAAATGCATAGAAGCGACGCTCTTCATCCGCCATGCCAGCAATTGGGCAAGACTCAGTAGAGGCCATCAACTTAAACGCAGGCGGCATTGAGGTGACTGAGTCGCCATGACTCATCCACACCTTCAAAATCCCATGACCTTCGCTGGTGGAGAAGTCCTGAATGCCTTTAAGCAAATTTGTGTGCCCATGAGCGCGCACTTCGGAGTAACCAAACTCACGTGCTTTACCCAAAGACTCTGCAGAGGCAACTGCACCACCCAACTGAGTAGCCATGGTTTGCATACCGTAGCAAATTCCTAAAACAGGAACGCCAAGCTCAAAAACGATTTGAGGCGCACGGGGACTACCATCTTCAGTTACCGAACTAGGGCCGCCAGAGAGAATGATGCCTTTGCCACCTTGCTCCTGAACAAACTTACGAATGAATTCAGGGTCGCAATCGTAGGGATGGATCTCTGAATATACGCGTCCATCACGTACACGCCGAGCAATGAGTTGAGTTACTTGTGAACCAAAGTCGAGAATCAGTATTTTGTCGTGCACGAAAAGATCAGCCTTTATTTCAGCTTTTTATAGTTGTTAATCAATATGGTAATTTGGCGCTTCTTTAGTGATTTTCACGTCATGAACGTGCGACTCACGCACGCCAGCTGATGTGATTTCTACGAAGTTAGCTTTTTCATGGAGCTCATCAATGGTCTTGCAACCGAGATAGCCCATAGAAGAACGAATACCACCAGTCAGCTGATGCAAGATTGCCAACACGCTACCTTTGTATGGCACTTGACCTTCAATGCCTTCTGGCACTAACTTTTCTGCATTCGCAACAATATCGCTTTGGAAGTAACGATCAGCAGAACCATCCGCCATCGCGCCCAAAGAACCCATACCGCGATAGCTCTTATATGAGCGCCCTTGATACAGGAACACTTCACCAGGAGCTTCTTCAGTGCCAGCAAACATGCCACCCATCATGACCGAACTAGCGCCAGCAGCTAATGCTTTTGCAACGTCACCGGAGTAACGTATGCCACCATCAGCAATTAATGGAATACCGGTACCCTTAAGTGCAGTTGCCACATTCACTATGGCAGTGATTTGTGGAACACCAACGCCAGCAACAATACGTGTTGTACAGATTGAGCCAGGACCAATACCCACCTTGACACCATCAGCACCATGATCAGCTAATGCCTTAGCAGCATCACCAGTAGCAATATTGCCGCCAATCACTTGCACATGAGGATAATTTTTCTTAACCCACTTCACGCGATCCAATACGCCTTGGCTATGGCCATGAGCTGTGTCAACCACAATCACATCAACACCAGCACGCACCAATAACTCAATACGCTCATCGTTATCAGGGCCAACGCCTACTGCGGCGCCAACGCGTAATTTACCTTCGCTGTCTTTACAAGCATTCGGATGTTCAGTTGCCTTGAGAATGTCTTTAACGGTAATGAGGCCACGCAGTTCAAACTTGTCATTGACAACCAATACGCGCTCTAAACGATGATGACTCATTAAGCGCTTTGCTTCATCCAGTGAGCAACCTTCTTTCACGGTAATCAAACGCTCACGTGGAGTCATCTTTGTTTTTACTGGAGCATCTAAGTCTTCTTCGAAACGCAAATCTCGGTTCGTAATAATGCCAACAACCTCTTTGCCAACGAGCACTGGGAATCCTGAGAAACCATGCTCACGAGAAAGTTGGATCACCTGACGCAGAGTGACCTCTGGGCTTATCGTGATTGGATCACGCAGAACACCAGATTCATATCGCTTTACTTTAGCTACTTCACGCGCTTGCTCAGCAGGCTTTAAGTTTTTATGAACGATGCCAATGCCACCCTCACTAGCCATGGCAATTGCCAAACGACCTTCAGTGACGGTATCCATAGCTGCGGACACCAATGGTGTATTAAGTGAAATATCTCGAGTTAACTTACTTGCCAAGCTGGCATCTCGAGGGAGTACCGATGAATAAGCCGGTACGAGGAGCACATCGTCAAAAGTGAGTGCTTTTTGAATGAGTCGCATGCAAAACCCCTAGTCGCAAAAACAGATTATAGCCTCCTAGCCTTTCTTTTAGCTGCGGCAGCCTGGAATTTGGCATCTTGGTTCTGATTAGCCTTCTTACGCCGAACCGTTTTAGGGTCAATTAATAGCGGGGAATAGAGCTCTAGGCGATCTCCAGCATAAATGGGGCTATCCCAGTCCTTGCGCTTACCAAAGACCCCGAAGCAGCCTTTTCTAGCTAAAACAGGGTCTTCTGGACCAACTGCAATCCCGGCCCTAATAAGAGCCAGACCAACAGTAGGCAACTCGCCCGCTGACAGGATGAGCTTGAACGCCTTAAGCTCTGGCTCACCCTGCCTGGCATCACAGAGAATGAGGTCAAGCGAGCGCTCAGCCATAGAGGTCCTCGGCACGCTTTACAAAGCAGTCAACAAAGGTGCCGGCTATATGACCAAATACTGGGCCAATAATCTTGTCCAAAATGACGCTTTTGAACTCCCAGTGCAACTTGAACTCCACCTTACAAGCATCTTCCCGCAAAGGGATAAAGTTCCATTGCCCAGAAAAGTGCTTAAACGGGCCGTCTACAAAGACCATGTCAATTGTTTCAGGGCGGTGATTCACATTCCGAGTATGAAAATATTGGGTAATTCCCTTGAAATGAATATTAATTTTGGCGTCGAGCACGGTCTCAGTCTGCTCAAAAATTTCCACTCCGCCACACCAAGGCAAGAACTCAGGATAGCGGGCGACATCGGTCACCAAGCCGTACATACGGTCGGCTGATTGGCTAATTAAAACGGTCTTGTAGACGTCTGCCATAATCGTTCTTGAGAGCTAAATAAATATGAGTATCGTCGATAACAAAAAAGCCTTCTTTGATTATTTTATCGAGGAGCGCTTTGAGGCAGGGCTTGTACTGGAAGGCTGGGAAGTAAAAGCCATCCGCGCAGGTCGCGTGCACGTCAAAGAAGCGTATGTCGTCATTCGCAAGGCGGAGCTGTTTTTAATCGGCTGCCATATCACCCCCCTGCTCTCAGCTTCCACCCATATCGTGCCCGATAGCACCCGCACTAGAAAGCTCCTGCTCAATGCCATCGAAATTAAAAAACTCATCGGCAAAGTAGAGCAAAAGGGCTATACCCTGGTACCCCTAAACCTGCACTTCTCTAAAGGCAATGTGAAGTGTGAGATTGGCCTGGCCAGAGGCAAAAAGCAACATGACAAACGCGCAGCCACCAAAGAACGTGAATGGGAAGTCGAAAAAGGCCGTATCGCTAGAGGCGATCTAAACGCTTAATTTCTTGCCTAAGCCCATAAAAACTGGGGTAGACTGCCCTTAGGGCGAATATTTGAGCATATATGCACTTTTATGGTGCAATTCAGCACCAAGCCGCTTCAAATCATTCATTCCAGCTTTTATAAAGGCATTAGTTTGGTAACTATGAAATTGCCTTTTGACGAAATGCTCGACGCCGCAGGCAAAGCGCGTCCCCACTACCAAATCTTTCACAATTGGCTGAAACAGCAAAGTGACACCCTCATGGGTCTCAAACGCGCTGAAGCAGACCTGATCTTTAGAAGAGTGGGCATTACCTTTGCCGTCTACGGAGATGACCTGGGGTCGGAAAGAACCATTCCTTTCGATCAAGTGCCACGCATCTTTACTGCCAAGGAATGGGAGCAACTTGAGGCGGGATTACGTCAACGAGTCAAAGCACTTAATCGCTTTATCTACGACGTGTATCACGATGAGGACATTATTAAGGCGGGCATTGTTCCAGCCGAACAGATTTATAACAATGCGCAATATCGCCCTGAGATGCGCAACGTCAGCATACCGCGCGACATCTACGCACAAATTGCTGGGATTGATATCGTTCGCGCCGGTGAAGGTGAGTTCTACGTTTTAGAAGATAACCTGCGTGTTCCTTCTGGCGTGTCTTACATGGTTGAAGACCGCAAGATGATGATGCGACTCTTCCCTGACCTCTTTCAAAAATATCGCATTGCCCCTGTAGAGCATTACCCCGATCTTTTATTGGAATGTCTCAAGTCAGTTAAACCAGATGACGTTAAAAAACCAAACGTCGTTGTACTAACTCCAGGTATGTATAACTCTGCTTACTTTGAGCACAGCTACCTCGCGCAGCAGATGGGTGTTGAGTTAGTGGAAGGTAAAGACTTATTTGTGAAAAATGAGCAAGTCTTTATGCGAACCACTCAAGGGCCTGAGCGAGTTGATGTTATCTATCGTCGTGTTGATGATGACTTCTTGGATCCATTGGCATTCCGCTCTGATTCCACTTTAGGCGTTGCGGGGCTCTTATCAGCACACCGCGCTGGTAACGTAACACTGGCAAATGCGATTGGCACCGGTATTGCTGATGACAAATCTATTTATCCATACGTTCCAGAGATGATTGAGTTTTATCTTGGTGAGAAACCGATTCTTAATAACGTACCTACATTCCAATGTCGTAAGGCAGATGACTTAGCCTATACCTTAGCTAATCTGGATAAGCTGGTTGTGAAACTGACTCATGGTGCTGGTGGTTATGGCATGTTAGTTGGTCCAGCATCAACCAAAGCAGAGATTGAAGAATTTAGAACTCACCTTATCGCCAATCCAGATAAATACATTGCGCAACCTACATTGGCGCTATCCACCTGCCCTACCTTTGTTGAGTCAGGCGTTGCACCAAGGCATATCGACTTAAGACCCTTTGTTCTCTCAGGTAAGACTATCAAGATGGTACCAGGCGGATTGACTAGGGTTGCACTCAAAGAGGGTTCTTTAGTGGTGAACTCCTCCCAAGGTGGCGGCACTAAAGATACCTGGGTATTGGAAGAGTGAGTGAAGAGTATGGGGAATAAGAAAATATGTTGAGTCGTACAGCTGATTGTCTTTATTGGATGGCCCGTTACACCGAGCGCGCAGAGAATACTGCCCGCATGCTCGATGTAAACCATCAAACCTCTCTACTTCCTCAGCCTGCAGAGTTTTTAGAGCAGAGTTGGAAAAAGTTACTCACGATTTCTAAGTTGGAAGAAGCCTTCCTCAGCAAATATGATGTCGTTAATCGTGAGAATGTTTTGGACTTCATGATTTATGAAACCAGCAATCCTTCCAGCATCGTTTCCTGCCTGTTTGCTGCGCGTGAGAATGCCCGCGTTATCCGCGGCAAGATTACTTCCGAAGTTTGGGAAACCCAAAACACTACTTGGCTTGAGCTACAACGCATTCTAGAAGCAAGACATCAATCGGATCCCAGCCGCCTTTTGGAGTGGGTCAAGCACCGCTGCCACCTCTTTAGGGGTGTTCTATACGGCACGATGCTGAAAAATGAGGCTTTTTACTTTATTAACGTGGGAACACTGCTAGAACGCGCTGATAACACCGCACGTATTCTGGAAACTAAGTATGAGGACCCAGCAGCCCTGCGGGTTCTTGGCGCTAAGAAATCCTCGGAAGATGGCACTGATGGTGAATTCTTTGACTTCTATCACTGGGCAGCCTTACTGCGCTCCGTCTCCGCATTTGAGATCTATCGTCAAATTTATTCCGATCAAGTCACTCCAAAACAAGTCGCACAACTACTTATCTTCAATAAACAGATGCCACGATCCTTGGTGTCCTGCGTCAATGAATTAATCCCCCTCATTTCTGAAGTGAAGAATCAGCAATCCAAAGAAATTGAACGTCTGCTCGGAAAGCTCAAGGCTAGCTTGGATTATTCCGATATTGATGAGGTATTTGAGCAAGGCCTGGAAGAATTTATTGAGGCTTTCTTAGAGCGCATTAACTACATAGCCGATGAGTTTAGCAATGCTTATCTCATTCCACTGGCTGTTGCCTAAGAAATCACAAAGACTATATGCATCTTAAAATTCGCCATCGCACGGAATATCGGTATGAAACACCGGTGCATTATTCCATACAAGAATTGCGCTTGACACCTCCCACTCTAGCTGGCCAACAAGTCGATAAATGGAGAATTAGCACCCCAATAAAAGCATCTAGCTCTATAGATACTTTTGGTAATCTTTGCAGTGTATTTGTGCAGGAAAGCCCTTACACCTCAATGATGATTGAGGCTGAAGGTGAAGTACATACACAAGATGCATTTGAGTTTGTCGATGATGCTAAAGCAGTTTCGCCCTACTACTTACTGCAGCAAACCAATCTGACTGAGCCTACAGATGAAATGTTGGAGTATTTCTCTTATGGCATTCCAAAGAAAAATTCAGTTGATCAAGTACTAAAACTCGCTGAGGCAGTTCAAGGCTTGATTGTGTACTCTCCTGGCCAAACGAACTTTGCCACGACTGCAGCTCAATCCTTCGCCATGAAATCTGGCGTTTGCCAAGATCATGCCCATATTATGTTGAGTCTCTGTCGCGCCTCTGGAATTCCAGCGCGATATGTCAGTGGTTATTTCTTTGCAGAAGAATCCCCAAATCTTGCTAGCCATGCTTGGATCGACTTTTGTAGCGATATCGATAAAGGCATCTGGACCAGTGTAGATATCACCCATGCATGCTTAGTTGACTCACGTCATATTCGCCTTGCCATTGGCAGAGATTATTATTCCGCCGCTCCTGTTAAGGGGGTTCGCTCTGGCGGCGGCGGAGAAGAACTCAGCGCCAACATTTCGATTCAACAGTTGCCATAGCAACCCTCTGGGATATTTAAGAGATAATTCCAGGAAATAATGAAGAGGGTCCGTGTATGACGTATTGCGTTGGTCTTTGCCTTAAAGATGGTCTTGTTTTCTTATCTGATACCCGAACAAATGCTGGCGTAGACCAAATCGGCACCTTTAGAAAGATGACCTTGTTTCAAAACAAGGATCGCTTCTTTACCTTGATGAGTGCCGGCAATCTTGCCATTACCCAATCCGTTAAAGAAATCCTGCTGCAAGGACAGCTTTTTAAGGGCAAGAACCTCTGGACAGCCAAAAACTCATATGAAGCTGCCGTCGTTGTGGGCGATGCCATTAAACAAGTGTATGAACGTGATCATGCCGCACTTGAAAAAGCGGGTCTTGAATTTAACTGCAATATGATTTTTGGTGGTCAAGTAAAAGGCGAGAAACCGCGCCTATTTAATATTTATTCGGCAGGAAACTTTATTGAGGCTACGCCCGAGACTTGCTATTTCCAGATTGGCGAATCCAAGTACGGTAAGCCCATCTTGGACCGAGTGCTCAATTTCAATACACCACTTAATCTGGCAACCAAGTGCGCCCTCATCTCAATGGACTCCACCTTGAAAAGTAATATTTCGGTTGGACTACCTCTGGATATGTTGGTTTACGAAAAAAATTCTCTGAAAGCCACGAAGCTCGTTACTCTAGATGATGCAAACCCCTATTTTGCAATGATTCATCAAGCGTGGGGCGAGAAACTACGCGAGGCGTTTAATTCCATAGCGGAACCTAGTTGGAGCGGCGCTCATAAATCGAGCGATATTTCCACTCCTGCTAAAAAAATGGGGATTGTTCCTATCAATCATCCGCCATCTAAAGCAGGGGCTCAAAAGGCCACAAGAAATACTAAGGTCACCCCCGTAAAGAAGGCGACAAAGAAAGTGGTTCTAAAGAAGGTGACTGCAAAGAAAAAGTAAGTCTCTAATAGTGAAGCGTTAGATGCATTGATAAACAAAAAGGCCTAGAAAAAATCTAGGCCTTTTGCTTTAATGCTATCCGCTTTGATTTAGGCTTTTAAGTTCTTACCTAACATCTCCCAGGTAGCCACTACGCTATCTGGATTTAATGAGATTGAAGTGATTCCCTTCTCAACCAACCAACGAGCAAAGTCTGGGTGATCTGAGGGGCCTTGACCGCAAATACCAACATATTTATTTTGCTTACGGCAAGCATCAATTGAACGAGCAATCATGAACTCTACCGCTGGATCACGCTCATCAAAGTCGATAGCCAACAATTCCATTCCGGAGTCACGATCTAGGCCCAAAGTTAATTGAGTCATGTCGTTTGAGCCGATTGAGAAACCATCAAAGTACTCAAGGAACTGATCAGCCAAAATCGCATTAGATGGGATCTCGCACATCATGATGAGACGCAAACCATTTACGCCACGCTTGAGACCAAACTTCTCCATCATGTCGATCACGCGCTTAGCCTGATTGATAGTACGTACAAACGGAACCATGATTTCTACGTTGTCCAGGCCCATATCTTCACGAACACGCTTCATTGCAGCGCACTCAAGAGCAAAAGCCTCGCCGAAATCTTCAGACACATAACGTGATGCACCGCGGAATCCCAACATTGGATTCTCTTCATCCGGCTCGTAACGTGATCCACCAATGAGTTTCTTATATTCATTGGATTTGAAGTCTGACAAACGAACAATCACTGGCTTTGGATAGAAAGCAGCAGCAATCGTTGCTACACCTTCAACCAACTTATCTTCATAGAACTGACGCGGGCTAGCGTAGCCACGAGCAACGCTTTCAACTGCACGCTTGAGGTCAGGATCAATATTTGGATATTCCAATACAGCACGTGGGTGAACACCAATGTAGTTATTGATGATGAACTCAAGACGAGCTAAGCCAACACCAGCATTCGGAATCTGACAGAAATCAAATGCCAACTGAGGATTACCGATATTCATCGTGATCTTCACAGGAATCTCTGGCAACACACCGCGGGATACTTCAGTGACTTCAGTTTCGATCAAGCCATCATAAATATGACCTTCATCACCTTCAGCGCAAGAAACCGTCACCATCATGCCGTCTTGCAAATGCTCAGTGGCATCACCGCAACCAACTACTGCAGGCACACCTAATTCACGGGCAATGATTGCTGCGTGGCATGTGCGTCCACCACGATTAGTCACAATCGCTGAAGCACGCTTCATGACTGGTTCCCAGTTCGGGTCAGTCATATCGGCAACCAAGACATCACCTGGCTGAACACGATCCATTTCGCTTGGGTCACGAATAATGCGTACAGGACCAGCGCCAATCTTTTGACCGATTGCGCGACCTTTTGCCAATACCTTTGAGCTGCCCTTCAACTTGTAGCGCATCTCTACTTGACCGGCAGCCTGACTCTTTACAGTCTCAGGGCGCGCCTGCAAGATATAGATACGACCATCTTGACCATCTTTACCCCACTCGATGTCCATTGGACGGCCGTAGTGCTTTTCAATGATCACTGCATATTTAGCCAACTCAGTGATATCCGCATCCTCCAAAGAGAAGCGGTTACGCTTTTCTGGGGTGACATCAACAGTTTGTACTTTTTCTGCGGAGCCTTTTGGGGCAAATTGCATTTGAATTAACTTTGAACCCAAGGAGCGGCGAATGATCGCCTTCTTATCTTGAGCCAAAGTGGTTTTAAATACATAAAACTCGTCCGGGTTCACTGCGCCCTGGACAACAGTCTCGCCCAAGCCATAGCTAGAGGTAATGAAAACCACATCCTCAAATCCAGACTCGGTATCCAGAGTAAACATTACGCCAGCAGCACCCAAGTCAGAACGCACCATGCGCTGAATACCAGCAGATAAGGCTACTTCAGCATGGGCGAAGCCCTTGTGAACACGGTAGGAGATCGCGCGATCGTTATACAAAGAAGCAAATACTTCACGAATCTTCTTCAGAACATCGTCAATGCCTTCTACGTTCAAGAATGTTTCTTGCTGACCAGCAAAAGAAGCATCTGGCAAGTCTTCGGCAGTAGCTGATGAACGGACTGCAAATGAGCCTTGACCAGAGTCATCCAATACTGCAAATGCTTTACGAATTTCTTCATCCAACTTTGGCTGAAATGGCGCTGTTTCGATCCAGCCACGAATTTCTGCCCCAGCTTGCGCCAATGCACGCACATCATCAATATTCAAGCCTTCCAAACGCTGTTGAATGCGCTCAGTCAAATTGTTGTGCTTTAGAAAGTCGCGGAATGCTAACGAAGTCGTTGCAAAACCTGTAGGAACACGAACCCCAGTAGACGCTAACTGAGAAATCATCTCTCCTAATGATGCATTCTTACCGCCAACTGATTCAACATCAGTCATGCGGAGTTGTTCAAAAGGCAAAACATAGGCATCAGCCATACTGCTATTTTGTTGCTGTTGATTGGACATAAAATACTCTCAAAAGATAAGGAAACTGGTGTAGCGGCCACCCTAAAGGGGGCATGCTTTAATATGATTCTATTGTAGTGCTGACCCTGACTTTTAAGCCAAATCCATGTCTAACGAAACCCGCATTGTTTTTATTGTCTCTGACGGCACCGGCATTACTGCCGAGAACTTCAGCCAGTCGATTTTGGCCCAATTTGAGGCCACTTTTA
Organism: Polynucleobacter sp. Tro8-14-1; assembly: GCF_018881655.1. Taxonomy (GTDB): domain Bacteria; phylum Pseudomonadota; class Gammaproteobacteria; order Burkholderiales; family Burkholderiaceae; genus Polynucleobacter. Next base: position 3,639 of record NZ_JACVPX010000006.1, on the reverse strand, counting down.
AGCATATTCGGGTGCCTTTTGTGGATAGCGTGGATAAGGCCCACGATGCTGTTAGCAGCGTCAACCAGGCAGCTGCTAAATATGGGGTGCAACCCATCGTTTTCACCACTTTGGTGAACTCTGAGCTCAATGCAATCGTGGCTAAGGCAAATGGCCTGATTTTGGACATGTTCCAGACCTTTGTAGCCCCTCTAGAAGAAGCTTTAGGCATGAAATCCACCCATGCCATGAACCGCCTTCACCACAATGCCGATACCGAGGCCTACAAGAACCGGATTGAGGCCATCAACTATTCCCTGGCCCATGATGACGGCCAGTCCAATCAAAACCTTGCCGAAGCCGATGTCATTCTAATTGGAATCTCCAGGGTTGGTAAGACGCCAACCAGTCTTTATCTGGCAATGCAATATGGACTCAAGGCAGCCAACTACCCCCTGATACCGGAAGATTTCGAACGAGGACAACTTCCGAAGGATTTAGTCCCATATCGCCAAAAAATATTTGGCCTAATGATTGATGCTGAACGACTCTCAGAGATTCGTAATGAACGCAGACCCGGCAGTAACTACGCCAAGCTAGAAAACTGCCGCTATGAAATTAATGAAGCAACGGCGATGATGAAGAAACAATCTATTCCTTGGGTGCTAACAACCAGCAAATCCATTGAAGAAATCGCTACCACCGTACTGCAGGCGATTAAGTCTGACAAAATGATACTGGGATAAGAAGGTATTTTGCAATGTCTGGTTTCGACCTTGGATTCAACTGGTCAACGCAACAGATTGGGCAAAACGTTCTGCCGGTGTTTGATAGTTTAGTGTCTTTCTAGGGCGCTCATTCAGTTTCCTAGCTATGGCATTGAGCTTAGCCTGTGAGTAATTGGCCAGACTCATTCCTTTAGGGAAGTATTGTCTTAATAACCCATTGGTATTTTCATTCGAGCCTCGTTGCCAAGGATGCTGAGGATCGCAAAAATACACTTGCACATCGGTAGCTAGAGTAAAGCGTTTGTGTTCAGACATTTCTTTACCTCGATCCCAAGTCAACGATTTATATAACTCATCTGGTAATTTTCTGGCGTGCTTAATGAGTGCATTGACCACCGTCTGACTATCTTTACGAGCAACCTTGACTAGCATTACATAACGGGTTTGGCGCTCTACAAGAGTAGCGATCTGACTATTGGCATCTCCATAAAGTAGATCACCTTCCCAGTGACCTGGTACTGCGCGATCTTCTGCTTCTGCTGGCCGCTCTCTAATGGAGATGGCATTGGCAATCTTGCCAAGACCAAGATCTTTAAGTGTGTGATGGCGTGAGCGGCGCATGATCCGAGTGCGACGTAAATGTGCCACGAGCTCTTTCTTTAAGGCTCCACGGGCTTGGATAAAGAGGCTGCGATAAATCGTCTCGTGTGACACCTGATAGCTTTTCTCATCTGGATACGTTTGCTTTAACCATCCGGCAATCTGTTGTGGCGACCACTGCAAGAGCTGCAGCTTGTCTGTCACGATACTTGCCAAGGGCTTGTTTAAGACCAGTTTACAAGTCTTGGGGCGAAGTGCTCGATCCCAAGCAGAACCATCGGCTCCAGCTGATCGGTAGTCTTTGGTACCACCATTGCGCTTTACCTCCCGACTAACCGTAGAAGGCGATCTACCTAAAAGCTGAGCGATAGAGCGAAGGGATTGTCCCGTTGCCAGGCCGCGGGAGATCTCTTCTCGCTCGGCCAAAGTTAACGCTAAAACGGATCGAGTTCGCTCTGGTGGTCTGATGCCACCACTTTCAGCCAAAATACGCTGGATAGAGGAGTGGCCCCGATCAAATAACTGCGCTATCTGATGAAGGTTATCGCCTTTTTGCCACCGCTCCCACATTAAAGCCTTCTGGGTGGCCGTGTAATAGATTCGAGGTCGTTGTTTCATGAGCAACACTCCTTTTGCTTACGCAGTTTGTAGTGTGTTGCATCGATCGGTTGAATTCAAGACTCATAGCAGTCTCCCAGAGTAACAAAAAACCACCCGTAGGTGGTTTGCTTAATAGCCTGTGAAATTAATACAGGATATCAATGTTGACCTTTACCGCAGCAGGAGTCACTGAGTTATCGTAACCAGCACTAAAACTCAAATTCTGGGTAATATTAAATCCAATAATATCTGGGTTACTTCCGGGCTTGCAGTTAGCATGGGTTACAGAATACATGCCAGCAATGGGGCTATCAGGAGTTAATGTTTCTGTACAGTTTGGGTAGCCAGTACTAGGATTTCTAGTTATAGAACTACCAGCCACGATTGTTATAGGACCCGTATCTACACCATTACCCAATACATTATCGTATGCACAGTTGTTAGTGCTCGTACAAGCCTGATATGAAGTATGGTTAAAGGTTCCAGCCAATGGAGCTGGTAATTGTGAGGGACTAGCTAAGGCTAGTGCCATAAATTGTGATGAGTTTCCACTGGTGTCTGAGGTATCAATATATCCGACTACACTTCCATTTTCTGGGATGCTGGTAAATTGTGCGCTCACAATAGATGTACCAGAGGGATTTGCCATTAACCATGAGCTACTGGAGCTATCGTAATTAAATGTACTTGTACTCGTGATGTTTGAACTGCCTGCTACACAACTTACGAGCTTTGTATTATTGGAGCTAATACCCCCATTATCACAAAGACTAAGAGTAAATTGAGATGGCGTAATAACAGTTATAAAACCCGTAGCACCAGAAGCGCCATAAACCTTAGAGTTGCTTGAACCAGATGATCTAAATTGCACAGCCCTTACTGTATTCGTATTGACTACTATTTGACTTGCTTCTGTAATTGCTGCACCTGATTTAATTGAAAAGACTGGCGCATAAGCAGAAACAACGCCTGATATTGAAATTGGCACAGCCATGACAGATAAATTAGTTGTTTTAAATAACTTGAGTGGCTTAGTTGGCTGTGTTGAATCTATTGCAGTATAAGTACCATCAGCGTTACGACTGAGGCTACCGGAAAAAGTTTTATTGGTTAATCCAAAAGAGCTTCTTAATATTGCCAATGAGTAGCTAGTAACCTCAGGATTAATTGTCAGCGCACCCAAATCACCTACTGCCAATGCAGAGCTGTAGCTAGTTGAGCTAGCAGGAGCAGGAGTAGTTGAGGTAGACGAACTGCTGCCTCCTCCCCCACCACAGCCAATCAATATTGAACCCAAAGAAATAGCAATAAAAGTGAGTAATAGGCGATGTTTCATTGAGACCTCTAAATGATGATTATTTTACAAAAATTATAATTAATCTAACATATTTTTTGTAAAAAGTAATCGGGCGTTTGCTCTTTATGTGAAATGTACAAATAATGGGCTGTAAAGCCCTATGCATCAAAGACTGCTGTCGACCGAGGCTGTGTAAAAACCCAAAATACTTCCATTGATTTAGATTTAAAGCGTGTACACGGGTTTAGGTTTCTCAATAAAGAGCCCTGAGGGGCTCAAGCATCCTGTTTCGGTAAATATTGGTTTTATAGTAACGCCTCGTAGAGGCGTTACTCAGGCCTGTTTATTACGGATTGAGTAAGGCTTTCGCCTTATGTCGCCATCGCCTTCATTAGATTGCTGCTACCCATGATGTTCATCACTCGTTTAAGGTTG
>NZ_JACVPX010000005.1 GCF_018881655.1 Polynucleobacter sp. Tro8-14-1 | reverse complement strand
AAGTATTGAAGGTCAAGCGCCGCGCCATCATATTAACCCCAACAAGATTCGCAAGAATAGCAACCAAAAAAACTCCGGTTTTATCAACTTAATCTAATCATGTGTCGCCCTAAAACCTATGAAGGCAGTATAGCTTGGTCCATATTAGAAATTTTTCAACATCACCTACCCTGCCCGCTCCAGGGATAACTAAAGCTCTGAAACTCTTATACCAATAAAATCCCGATATAAGAGTGGCAACCACAGTAAAGTATCCATTGAAGCCTCCATGGTTATTTAGCCACAGAACATAAGCGGAAGCTTTTCGGAGATATTAACCTAGCAGAAAAAAGTTTTTGAAAAGTTAGGCTTAGGGCAATTACTTTTCAGTATATTCGGCTACCCACAATCAGATTGTTTGCCCATTAGTTAGGCACCACTCCACGCTACGCCTCATACCTTCTCTCAACTCTACTAAAGGCTCATAGTCTAGTATCGTCTGTGCTTTATGGATATTGCATGCAATTGTCATATTCATTTCGGATAAGACATGAAATTTTTGATTGTAAAGCCCCAAAGATTGGAGTGTGCTGTCTGCAACCCTAGCAATATCTGAGACCATAGATGGGAACTGTAATTGCCTAGGGCTTACTTGTATTCCAAAATCTTCTCGTAAAACTTCTTTTACTGTGCTAATTATCTCCACAATGGTGTAGGGTGTTTTATCTGCCAACCAAAAAACCTGGTTTGCCGCTTTCAAATTTTCGGCTGCAAGCAGCACTCCAAATGCTAGAGAATCAACATAACCCATTGAGCGACGATTCAAACCATTGCCTATGATGGGAAATCTACCTTCTTTAATCATCGTAAAGAAAAGAGTTTGCCGAGGGGGCTGGCCGGGCCCATAAAACCATGGGGCACGCAGCACTACAACCTCGGGACCTAAGCCGCTTGCCATGTGTTCAAGCAGCAGTTTTTCCATTTGCATCTTGGATTTACCATACCCCATGTAAGGGTTGTAGGGCGAACCTTCATTAAAGATATCCTCAGGAGAGAGATTGCCTCCAAAAGGAGAGTTTGAAGACATGACAACCATACGTTTAATTCCATGAAGCTTAGCCATTTCTAAGACTTGCCGGGTGCCTTTGACATTAACAGAATTAAACCTCTCGGTCCGCCCTGGGGGATGAATAATTCCCGCCATATGAATGAGCACTCCGTCACTAGCGCCTCGCATTAAATCCTCTAAAGCAAAGACATCATTTACGTCTCCGCGAATAATCTCTGCATCTAGCATATGTAAGTCGATCGCATTCTCTCCTGCGGGGACCAGGCAACGTATTCTTTTTCCACCCTTACCAAATGCGCCCAACTCTGGCATACCCCGAGTTAATGCAAGCGCTACTCGGCGACCTAACCAGCCACTAGCGCCAGTCAAGACATACTGCGTTGAATTCATGTCTAACCCCTTAATTTTAAAAAGTGCTGCACATTGCGTTCGGCAATCGCCATAATGGTGGCCTGAGGATTAACTCCTGGTGCCTCGGGAATCAAACTGGCATCAGCAATATAAGTATTTTCTAGATCATAAATCTTGCCAAACGAGTTAGTGGCACATCGCTCTTTATCCCCCCCCATAGGACAGGAGCTGAAGATATGGATAGTAAAGGGATTGGCATTTGCAGGAAGATTTTCAATTAAAGGATCTGCAGTTATGAGTTGATCCCTGCGCCAACCGGAATGTCCTGTTATGGAAGGAAAGATCTCAGTTGCGCCAGCCGCAAAAAGCAGCTGAGAGAGGGCCAACAAACCACGCCTCAGCAAATCCCAGTCCCGTCCAGTTAACTTAAATGTTACCAAGGGGTCACGTAGACCGGCAATAGAATAAATTCGCCCAACTCCTTGAGCGCGAATCATCGCATAGTAAATAGCACAATGATCTATCTCAGCCTCTAAATGGGCTCGATGTTGCCAGTCTTCAGCTAGAGACATGCCAAAAAATCCAGGCCTAAAAACCGAGCACCCCAATCGAATATCGGGCATAAATTCAGTCACTGCATGGGGAGCAAGGACATGTTTATGGGCTTCGATTAATTGTGGAAAATGAGCTAATGCTTTTAAAGTTGGATGTAGACGCAATGTACGACCGATATTCTTTTTTATTCCACTGCGTAATAAAAGTGCTGGTGTATGCACCGCACCAGCAGCAATAAAAATATCCTTAAAAAAAACGATTACGGAATGCTTTCGACCATGCACATCTTCCGCAGTTGCTTTTATCGAAATGGCTTGCTTACCTTTGAAAATAATTTTATTAACTCGGCATTCCGAAACTAAACGCAATCCTTGCGTCAACGCTTTTCTTAATAAAGTAGCAGACATGGATCGCTTACCGTGAGCATCATCTGACCGCTCTAAGGCGCTTACTTTCCAATTTAACGCTGCCGCCCCATTTATCATTAACTGAGATAATGGATTGGGTGGACCGCTATTAATTCTTGCATTAATTGCTTTGATGGCCTTATCGTAATAGGGCGCTAATGCAGCCCCCCCAAAGTCTTGGATATCATAATCTTTAGCCCACTGATCCAGGAGATTGCCCGGAGTTCGCTGAATGATTGCGCTATTAATCTCACTTCCCCCGCCAACGCACCTACCCTCCGCATACGAGACTGGGGTACGGCCTAGGGCAGCAGTAAGTCCATTATTACGCCAAAACTTCTGCAAGCTTTTAGCTGAGCTTATGGACTGAGATGAATCTGAGGCTGGGCCCTCTTCTAGCATGAGAACATCAAGTCCATGAGCCACTAACTCACACGCAGTAACGGCGCCCCCGGGGCCAGAGCCAATGATCAGCACATCACATTCGAATGTAATGGGCTCAGAAATGCGAAAACTTTCAATTCCCATTATCGATTCTGAACCAAAGGATGCTCGAAGTAGGAAACCAAAACTAGGGAGCGGTAAAGCCGTATCAACGCCTCAAAAGGTCGCCCAAAACCACACCACATCACTACAAATTTATCACGTTGGTCCGGCGATTGACGCCTGAAAGGCCTTCCTTGAAAAATAAATGCCGTAAAGTGGAATATTTTTTGAATATGCCAAAGTGGTATAGCTAAAGACCAAGGCATCAGGAAGAAAGCGCGGTCAAGATAGGCGCATATGTCGTTAATGACTTGAATTCTATTTTCATCTGAAAGATTTGAACTACTTGGCAAGGAAAAAACGACTAGCGATCTACAGGGCCTATAAGTAAATCTATACATAAGCTATGAACCAAATACCTACGGCCACCAGTAGCATTCCAAAAACCTGCCTAATTGACGGCATCTCACCGAAATACAACACTGAAATACAGTTAACGATTAAGAGACTTCCGCCAACAAGCGCCGGATAGGCAGATGACAAGGGTATGCTGCGCAAAGCCTGCGCATAAAAAAGTAAATTGGCCCCAAAGAGTATTATCCCCGCAATAAAAATTGGGCTGTAGTAAATGCTTAGCTGATCGGCATATGCGCCAGTGCTAGATTTTTTAATTAAGATGTTTGCACCCCCATTAGATAGAATGGCGGCACCCAAACAAACCCATGCAAAAGTTTTATTCATCAATTTATGTTATTAGCAGGCCTAAAAAAATCGTAAATAGTGGCGAAGAATTCATAGATTATATGAAGACGACGCAAGCGATAGTACTTTAAACGTGGCACAATTTGCTCGAATTTCGGTATTTGATATTGAACGGGACAGCAACTTACAATTGGGAAGTTTTCCTTGCGAAAACAAATCACAGCACGACGCGCATGATGAGTCGCAACAACTAAAATAGCAGGGGGAGTTGGCCACATACCATTTTCCTCAAGCCAAATCCTTAAAAGAGCAGCATTGGCACGTGTATCAATATAGCGTTCAACGGATGTTGGAAAACTTATGGATTCAACTTGGTTTTTTAGCAAGTATTTACAAGCAGCCTCTTGTTCACTGACATCCCCCCCAAAAAAATTGGCCGGAGCTAGTATGATTTTTTGATCTCGAAAATTCTTAACGACCTCATCTAGTACAGCCCGGAAAACAAAACTAGGTTTTGGCATTGCCTTACGTCTCTCAAGATCATACGCTAGACCATCTGGAACAACAATAACAATTGGCTTCATCAAGAAATTGCTTTGAGCAGCTTTAATATCCCTTGTTTTACTGGTTTCTTATGAGCAGAAGAACCTTGCTTAATCTTACTGGCATCAAAATGCCCTAAAAACCAATCATAACTCTCGGTCATCATACGGCGATTGCTATAAGCAGGGCTATAACCTAGGTCATTAAATGCTGGCATAGAATCAAAAAAGAAAGGTTTATGGTAAGTCAAATAATGCCAAGGACTGAGCGGGGAAAGGCCAAGTGTATCTAGCAATTTTAATGACCCTATTGTGGGCCCAATAGGCAAGCTTTTCACTTTAGAACCAGTATTGGCATATTCACACAAAAATTTTAAATCATCGTATAGGTTACCAAATTCCAAAGCCCCTATATTAAAAGCACCGGATTTTTGTAATAGGCAACTATTGATACTTGCATCCGAGATATCATCAACATGAGCAAATTGAAAGGGGTGATTTCCACTGCCAATAATGTAAATATTAGCCCCATCACGAATCCAATCAAAGAGGATCTCAAATATGCCTAAACGCCCGGTTCCAATAATTGTTCGTGGACGCACAATAGAAGACTTAAGACCACATTTCATTGCTTCAAAAACTAAGTCCTCACCAGCTTTCTTTGCCCGACCATAAATCTCAATCGGCTCTCTAGGAGTGTTATTTGTAATGGGCATATCATCAGGACATCCAAAAATTGCACTAGAGGACATATGGCAAAACATTTTCACCTCCGCCCTTTGAGCCTCCTCTAGGGCAACACGTGTACCATCAACATTTACTTTCCAATAATCACTTCCAGCCTTAGCTAGCGGAACTAACGCTACGTTATGATGAACATACTCCACATTCGTCATGGCTTGCCTTACGGCCACGCGATTATTAATATCAGCCTCAATGAACTCAATACCTTCAGGCAAATCGTCCGCCTTCCATAGATCAAGGACCCGAACATTCTCGCCCCTTGCGTGCAAACGACGAGCAATATTTGAGCCTAAAAAACCAGAACCACCTGTAACTAAATGCAAAATAATGCTCCTATATAGAACTTCATAAAATTAACATGGGTAAGAGATTGAGGGGACCGAATTTACTGAATCTCTTAACCTTTTTAGGTCATAAGGCCTCTTTCCAACAACTCCATAACCCATTTTTTTCAACTTATTTAATACACTTTTTGTTCTATCATGCCTGACTAAAAAAGCAACGGGCCAGTCCCCACCATTTAGTATCAAAAAATCATAAGAAGCGAAAACATCCTCCATGTTTCCCAACATCAAAGCAGAGGGAGAGGTATGGTAGCGCTCGCCAAAAGCCTCCTCTACAGTATTAAAATTATTTTCATTACTAAAAACAGTAAACCAATATGGCCAAAATAAGTCAGGTTTATCAATTAAAAATAAATTACTATTATTTTTAATTCTCATACCATTACAAGTTTTCGATTTTGCGATTTTTGGATTGGTATAACCCCAGTAATCAATAATATGACGATCCTTAATCATAAATCCAAAAGTATTCATCTCCGTTGTACCAATTTGCAAATTAGTACCTTCCACTATTTTTTGGGAAAGATTGCCTGCAAAAACAGCCCAGTGCCTATTGGACCAATTCCCGGGCTGGTTTGGAAAACTGCTCAACATAACGGTTCGATCTAACAAACCAAATATAGCAAAGCATATTAATGCCATTGGAACAATTATCAATCCACGGGGAGATTCAATTTTAATTGCATCTAAAGTAAAGCCAAAAAACAAAAAAATCATACATATAAATGGTGCTATATAACGATTATCTATATTTCCAGAAAATCCGACTACATTTGAAGAAATAAAATAGAAAATAACAAATGGAAAGCATAGAATGAATATGGATAATATATAAAATCTATGTGATTTATCTACTAAATTTTTAAATCCAAATAACAATGAAAATAAAAATGTTATATAAGAAAATATCAGTAAATACTGTTTAAGTCCACCATCATTGAAACCCAAAATTATCTTAAATAGTGCAATCTTACTATTTTCCCAAATATACTGAATTGTTCCAATTAAAACTCCCCCTTTAAAGCTAATGGGGTTGGGAATAATATGACCATAATAAACGTATGCACTAACAAGTATAGATAATAATGAGATTGTTGGGATCAAAAAGAAAACAAAAATTTCTCCTAAAAGTTTTTTGCAATTGCCTAATTTCTTGAATTCTGAAAAAGCCCATGCTGCAGAGGAAATATATGCCCAAATTATTCCGTCTGGCCTTGTCAGGGGAATTATTGCGATAAATAATAGAGTTAATTTCCTGCTCTTATTAATTGCAGCGATTATGGATAGCAAAAAAAACATTACAGTTAAACTGCTTCCAAAACCATTGGCCAATGGAGCAATAATTGCAGCTGAAACTGATAATGAAATACCAAATAACAGTCTTGGTAAAGGACTTAAATTTTTAACCTGATAAAATATAATGTATACGATTATTAAACTAAAAAATAATGCAATAAAATAATTTCCCCATACCAAACTTTGCAATGAATTTGCAAATGGGTAATGCAGTAAATAAAAAATATACTCTATAGTTCCATCCACTGCTTCAAACGGGGACATAGAAAATTGATTAAAATTCTTTAAATTATAAGTGTGCTCAAGATTAACAAAAACTTCATCCGATTGATTAAAAAACATTGTAAAAAAAACTATATATAGAATAGTCAAAATAAATGTATCAATTAATCTACTATTACAAAAATTAAAAAATTTATTACTATGATAATTAAAAATTGATCTGATGGAAATAATACAGGTTAATAACAATCCCATTGCATAAAAAATATTTAAATAATAATATTGATTCCATAATATTTCATATGGGAATATTATGGAATCAATATTATTAAATTTTCCTACTAATTCATATATCATCTACTTTTCCCTAAATTAGAATTTACAATATTTAGCCATCAATACTACCGATACAATAGTAGCTGCAAATAACTGGCTAAATCTATCCTTTAATGCAAAAACTACAGGATCATCATGCATTTCACCTCGATGTGATATTAACCAGATCCTTGATACCCACATTAATAGCATAGGGCAAACCAGCCAAATTACTTCTGGAGACTTATAAAGTGATGCTGTATGAACATCTTGAATATATAGAGCAAGAACTAAAACTGAAATAAACCCAGCAGAAACACCCATACTTGATACAACCTCTAGGTCATCCGTAAGATAGCCTCGACCTTTTATTGCCTTATCACTCCCAATATCATGGGCTGACTTAATTTCACTAAATCTCTTTATGAATGCTAAGCTGAGAAATATAAATATTGAAAATGTTAAAAGCCAAAAGGAAAGTGGCACACCAGTGGCTGCGATTCCAGCAATAATACGAAGTGTATATAAAATTGCTAATGCTAGAACATCAATAATAACCAATTTCTTTATATAGAAAGAATATAATAGTGTTAAAAAAAGGTAGCACAACTGAATATAAATAAATGATTTTGGTAAAAAATTAACTGAAATAGCAAGCCCAAATATCAATAAAATGGGCCATAGCACCCACCCCATTAATATACTTAGGTCTCCTGATGCAAAAGGTCTATTTTTTTTACTGCAGTGGTATCTGTCATTTTTTAAATCAATTAGATCATTTAATACGTATGCACTTGATGCTGTAAGACAAAATACTATAAAAGCAATCATTGTTTGAAATAAATTGATTGGATTGCCATATTCTTGCGCTGCAAATAATGGTATAAATATCAAAATATTTTTTATCCATTGATGCGGTCTCAATACCTTAGTAATAGATTTTCCTATGAATGGTCTATTATCTTTTAAGACCTCAATATCAGGTTTTATTTTCTTCAATTCAAAAATAAATCTAGGCGAAGGGTTTACTACATAAGCTGTATTGCATACCTCCCAAATTGGGATATCAGCTCTTTCGTTCCCTACATAATCAAAACCCCCAACACCATATTTTTCTATTAATAATTCTTTCTTTTTAATTCCTTTTAAATTGATCTTTTGGCTCGACCCGAATATTTTTTTAAATATCCCCAAATAACCACCCACTGAAAGTGCTAGCAAATCTGTGCTTGCTGTTATTAAAATAATTTCTCTTCCTAAAAAATGCTGCTCTTTTAACCAGCTCACTATGCTTTTGTTATATGGTAACAAACTAGCATTAATTTCGCTAAATACAGCCAATTTCTCCTTAAGTATTGTCCTTCCCTTAAATAACCAAATTAATACCTTAAATATATGGATTGGGTTTTTTAATATAAATATATTTGCGGTTTCGAGAAGAAGATCGGTCCTAATAATTGTGCCATCCAAATCAACGGCTAATGGCATGAATGCGTCTTGATTCTTTGTATCATCTTTCATAATCTGGACTTTTAACTTATAGTAATTTGAAAATTTTAATCATCATGAATATTAATATAAGCTAATATTTTTCTGAATGTTTTTGATTAAAGAGATCAACTTGGTAACCCCGGGCTACATATGAATTAGCTATTAAATTTAAGTATTTCCTCCAACCATCCATTCAGGCTATATCGATACATTATTTCTTTTGAATATGGAATAAAGGGTGATTTTATGAAATTCTTACTAATAACTGGCCTCTCCCTATTAATAATGCAAACATTTCCAGTTGCATATATATCTAAATTAGACACATTTTTATTTGTTGTAATTAATTTTTTTTCTGCTCCTAGAGCCTCAAAGGTCCTCATTGTCGCCCCCCTTTGTTCCGGATGCTCGACGTCAATTATGCAGTTTGATTGCCCAAAGACTGATTTGACTGCTAATCTATCTAAAGGGGCGAAGGAAAATTCACTTTTTTGAGCATGCCTCATGTCTCTCTTGGTAGCCCTATAGTACTGATAAACCATCGGTGATTGCAAATACAAATAAAAATATGATCTTATATCAGCTGAAATACCCTGCTTTATTTTATTGATAACAGCATAACGATCCGAATGCATCGTTCCAATAAAACTAAGGTCAAATCTCACATTATCATTTAAAGGCTTAAAATCATGGGAGTAGTATAGTGGGCGCAATTTCATCCCAAACTGCCTTGAGGACTGAGGATCAAAACTCAACGCTGAATCAAAATATTTAAGATTTTTTAGGACTCCCGGTCGATTCTCCATAGAATCCCACATATATAGAATAAATTTTGCAGTTGGAAAATCAATTCGCAATCGCCTTAACATGGACTGAGATAATGTTTGGCCATTAATTACGAATATGTAGTCATAATGACGTGCCCCAAATGATTCGAGCATTTTTTTATATAGGCCACTAGCAAAAGGCTGAACCCAATCCGGTCTAACCCTAGTAAGCGCTTTTGCTATCGTGGAATCGAATGGTCTATCTGGCAACCAATCCACGGATGCTCCGCACCGAACCATCTCATTCACAATATCATTTGCGTAGCCAAAAAATTTGGGCGCTACAAGTAAAATGCGCTTATTTTGTAGCATTAGGATTGGCTCGAGAAATCACCTGGGCGGGAACACCGGCTGCGAGAGCATTTGATGGTATGTCGATCAGCACCACAGCATTAGCGCCTATTCGAGCATTATTTGAAACTGTAATATTTCCCATTATTTTGGCACCAGAGCCAATTGTGACGCCGTCACCTATCGAAGGACGACTAGATTCGTTGTATGAAAAATCCAGCTCTTTAGCTCCCAATGTTACGCCTTGATAAATCGTGGCATTTGATCCAATTTCCCAGGCTCCTATAACTGTGCCTTGAGTATGCGGGAAAAATAGCCCCGGTCCTATAGGGCAACGAACCGCAATTTCAATTCCAAAAAAGAAAAAATTGATTAGTGAAATTATCTTAGCCAACAAACCAAGATGATAAATATAAAATAAATGGGCCAATCTACACATAAAGACCGGCATGAATCTAGGGGAAAATATACCCATCCAAAGTCCAACCGAATAAGCTGATGATTGACTAAAGCTATTATCCTGAAGAAATTTATGCCGCAGGAGATCGGCGCGTATAAACGAGATGAAATTGAAATTTTCTTTTGTTGTCGCCACGTTTAACTCATCAATTTTCTTGCACGTAACTCAGCATTGGCCTTCTCCAAGAGGTCTTCGGGCAACGACTCTGCAAGAACCCATTTACCAAAACGATGTAATCCATCCTCTAGTGATACCTGGGGGCTGTAACCAAGGATATCCCTCAATCGGTCTATATTCGCACAATTATGACGAATATCACCAAGCCGAAAATCGCCAGTGATTCTTATATTTGGCGCAAAACCTAACGCTAGTGATAATTTTTCGGCTATGGTAAATACACTTGTTGCCACACCGCTTCCAACGTTAATTACTTCATTAATAGCATGGGAGCTTACAATGCACCTAAAAATGCTCTCCACCACATCCTGCACGTGGACAAAGTCCCGCGTTTCAAGCCCATCCTCAAATACAGTTAATTCCAATCCTCTTCTGACTCTGGTCGAGAAAATAGACAATATGCCGGTGTAAGGATTATTAAGGGACTGCCCCTCTCCATATACATTTTGAAATCGTAAAATTGCATAGGAAATATCCTGAGATTCACAAGCTGTTCGCACTAGGTTCTCTTGAGATAATTTTGTTGCTGCATAGATGGATGCGGGCCTGACTGGATCATCCTCCTTAGTAGCTACCATCTTCATTGGGGATAGGCATACAGGGCATAATGGTTCCCACAGATGTTTTCTCAAATTACCCTCACTTCTAGAGTGAGGATATACACACTTATTAACGCAAGTATTGGAGCTGCAAATATAAGCACCCTCCCCGTAAACAGAACGACTGGAGGCGAGAATAATATTTTTAACAGATCGACGAGGGGAATTTAGAATGCAATCCAATAACAGCGCAGTACCGTTAGAGTTAATATAATCATAGTGGGCAATTTCATACATTGACTGCCCGGTGCCTGTTTCAGCTGCAAGGTGCACTACCGTTGTGACCCCCTCCAAAGCAGCCTGAACTCGAGGCCTATCTGCAATTGAAGCTCGAATAAATTCTATAGACTCATGATTCAACCACTCCATACCCCTAGGAACTTCGCCATGAATTTGCGGCGACAAATTATCAAGAATACGAATTTTATGGCCATTATCAACCAAATATCTCGACAGGCACGATCCAATAAAGCCAGCACCTCCCGTAATTAATATAGTCATCTTTGAAAACTTTAATATGGGGTTATATGAAAAAAATTAAGAATTTTAGAAATAATTCTCAAAACAAAAGGTGATCGACACACCAAGACCATGCATCTATTTTTAAAGGGCAGCTTTCTCATTGAGGCTAGTTTCAATGATTTATTATAAAAAATATTGTTATTTATGATGTTGAAACAATCAATATATTCAGAATTACTCTTAACCCTGAATGAAGATTGAATTTGTAAATATGTATAGAACTTTAATACATGAGCAGAAAAATACTGTAGCTCAAGTTCATTTGGGCCATCTCTAAAGAAATTTTCATACTCCATTTTTAGTAAGCACCCTGCGTCTAAAAAACTTTGAATAGTCATTGCTCTGCTTGAGCTATTGGGCCTGATAAGTGCATGATATAAAATTTCATTGACGAAAACTATTTTCTTTGATTTTTGAGCAACCGCTCTAGAAAAATATATATCCTCAATTGCACGAATATCAGGAAAAATTAAATTATTACTTTGAAGTAACTCTCTTCTGAAAATCTTATTCCACACAATTGATAAAATTTGATCATCGATTAGTGCTCGATAAAAAATTTCAGGGCCAGAAATAGTATCAAATTTATAATTGGTAAATTTTTTAATTTGCACTCCGTCGGCTCTTACAAAATCAACTCCAAAGCTAAGAAAATCAATATCGTTATGTATTAAGGTTTTGTACGCTACCTCATACAAATTTGACTCAATCCAATCATCACTATCAATAAAGCTAAGATACTCGCCTTTCGCATAGGACATTCCTAAATTTCTAGCAATTCCTTGGCCCTCATTTTTTTTTGTATAAACCTTAAAGCGACTATCTTTTAAGCAAAAATTTTTACAAATTTGGAGCGATAAATCTGTCGATCCATCGTCAATTAAGATAACCTCAAAATCTTCAATTGTTTGATTAGAAATACTGCTGAGGCATTTATATAAATATTTCTCAACATTGTAAACAGGTACCACTATAGAAAACATTGTCATAGCTCAACAAGCCTCAACTTTGTCGATTTGATTTAAAAATACAGGCTTGTTACGACATTTTTTTGCAATAAAAATGCCCACTATTATTTGTGTAAGTGTTCCCATGGTAAAAAAAGCATCATAAAATATTGAAAAAAACATACAGGCAAAAATAGCTGAGTAGCATAATTCATAACCAAAATTCTTGGTTAAAGCAAGCCTGTACCAAAACAATGAAAATATTTGAATAAAAAGACCGCCAACTATGCCACCTGCTAAACCAAAAGCAATAATAGGTCCAGCATAGAACGAGGCAACCGTTAAGTTGGGATCCTTTACAATAGAGCTGACAACAGAGTTTGTATTAATTGCCTCACCAAAAACGATCTCCTTTAGGGCTCCTGGCACTAAATTCATGAGTATTGGGTAAAACTCATATGTAGGCACATTACTAGATATTGAATATAATACATTATTATAATTTGCAGTAATATACATATATATCCAAGTAAATCCAGAGGGCAATGAACTCATCATATACTTATAATCTTCAATTACATAACTAGAAAACGGGTTGGGTACGCCATCAACCGTTCTATTGTCCCCAACTAATCCAAAAATATATATCAATATTAATATTGCTAATAAAATCTTAGTCAAACTTTTAAATAATTTAACATTACTATTTAAAACTGCCACACAGATAAGCTGTAGGAATAATTGCAGCATAACATTTCTGGAGAATATTAATATTGGAAATATCAATATTAATATCATTCTTACATATAATTTTATATTATATTTTATTTTACTATTAATTATCAGAAATAGATATATACAACCTAGAATATAGCACAGTGTGATATTAAGGCCCCATAACGATGGAATTTGTACATCTGCATAATCAACTTGAATTCCTTTAATTAACCATAATAAACCAAACCCACCCGCCAAATAACTATAAATTATTATTAAAGCAATCCAAATAGAAAATAAATTATTTGCTAATCTTTGCAGTTTAAATAAATCAATTCTGTCTTCTTTTGGATACTTTTTCAGGAAATGCTTTTCATAGAATAGAAATCCTGTGGCTGTGAAAATAGTAATGTAAACCAAAAGAGCACCTTCACCTGAAAAATTCTCCAAGTTAACTGTTAACCCCAAGCTAATTAATAATGCAGTAATAGACCAAATTATTATATATATGGCCATGGGATCTATTAAGATATTTAATTTTATATTTTTCACTCTAAAGCTTATATTTTCTGAGATACCGAAGTCTATCAATTAATAATTTGGTTACTCTATAAAGATTGATTTTTAATAATACTATTCTTAAAAATTCTATTCTATAGGATGTTTTATATTTATCCCAATACTTATAATCTTCTTGTTTATTTGAAATTATATTATTATTGTATTCTATATTTTGAATATTAATATTCCCATATTGATGAAATATATTTTTATGATTTCCATATGAATGCACTCCATCAGGTCCTATATTTGATATCAAATTCGCATATGGTCTAATACATAAATAATTATTTTTTATAATTAGATACTGCAGTTGGTAGTCCCATGTGTTATTGAGGCCAGCATCAACCAAATCTAAGCAAAAATCTATATGCCGTCTGAAGTGGTTTGGATACTCGCAATTAATATCTATTTTCTCTATCTTTTTTCTATTTTCAATATCTACCTCATAACCTTCCCACCTTGACCTCCAAGAGGCCCAGCCCCATATACTTTGGTATCTAGAAAAATAATAGCAATTACTGCCTACATTCTGGCCAAATAAATTTATTCCTGTAATCGTTCCAACGCTGAAATTATCTCTATATTTTTCCAGCATCAAATCACAAAATATAAAAAAGTCTTTTTGTGGTAGGCAATCATCCTCCAATATGATTCCCTCCTCTTCATTTTCAAAAAACCAATTTATACCTTTCGACACCCCATATTTGCATCCCAAGTTCTCATCTCTGAAGAGAGTCTTAACTTTACACTCCCAATCAATATCGCCAACGATCTTCCTTGCTTCTATACACTTACCTATTTCACCCGGAATGTTTTCACGTGGTCCGTCAGCCACTATATATAATCGTGGTGGTTTAGCACGTCGAATCGCTTCAAATACTTTTAAAGTTGTATCTGGTCGATTGAATATTAAGAAAAGTACGGGTGATTTCATAAGATTTGGCTAATAGGTCAATCTAAGTTTATTTAATTTTTTTATATACGCCAATTTGCATGGTAAATAATTTTTTTTCTAGAAAAGCATTAATCGCAAGAGTGGAAATAAATTGAGCGATTAAAAGACTAGTTGCCGCCCCCATAAGTCCAAAAATGGGTATCAAAATCATATTTAAGGCTATACATACTGCTCCACCGGATAATGTCTGAATTAAGAATAAATTAGATTTTTTTTCATTTATTAACCATGCTCCTTGACCCACGCCTAGAAATACAGGTATCGTAGTGAAAATTAATAACTTTAGCACCTTTGATGAATCTGAAAATTTATCTCCATAAAAAAATTCCACCAATATATTCGACTGCCATGCAACTATTATCGATATAAATATTGATGAAATTAATAATAATCTGAATAACTTAGTTAATCTTTCTAAATATAAATCATGATTAATTGATTTTGACAGTGTGAGAGTCGGCATTAAACTTGTACAGGCTATGCTTGGCAGCACATACCACATGCTAGACAATATGATGGCTGCCGAATATATTCCTAGCTCTTTTTCCCCCATAATGCTTCTAACCATGACTTGGTCTATACGCATGTACATAGCCACTGAAATTCCTGAAATAATATAGGGCCAGGATTCTCTAACTAGATTCAAACCTACATTTTTAATATCCAATGTCCAGGAAGATCCGCAAGGCATTCTTCTGTAGGCATATATTAGGGCTATTGCTGTAATTAAAAACTCTAATAGCATTGCTATCGCGAAACTCAATAATGGTAATTCGCCCACTATAAATGCTACCCTCAGACCATTTGTTACTATAAATGCAAACAATTTTACGAGAACAGTTCGACGACTTTGAGTTTGACTTTGAAACCAAAGGTCAATAGTGTTTGCAGCTTGAAATATTAAACAACCACCAGCGAGCGCTGTAAGCAAGACATTCTCGGAATTCCACCCATAAAGCATAGACATCCCACCTACTGCAATTACCCAACACAGCAATCCGACAATCAATCTAAGGATAAATGCGCTACCCAGAATTCTTCCAATTTCAATTTTATTTCTTGAGTTGCGCAATTCTTGTTTTTTTATAACTTCTTTGTCTTTCTGACAGCTTTCATCTTTATTTTGGTTTTTTGTAGGGGTTAAATTTACGATATCCCTAATAACGATTCCATCCATCCCTAGGTTTGCAATCACCTGAAAAAACATTAGGTATGCCAAAACATATGTCAGCTTACCAAACTGCTCAGGACCTAAATATCTTGCAATCCAAGTGCCAACAACTAGTGCTGATACCCCGCGTAATACAGCGTCAAATATTAACCAACCGCCATTTTTTAATACTTTAATTAAATGCGGTCTATCCTTTATTTTTGACAGCCCAATCATCCAAAATTTTCTTTAATATTTAATGTTGTGCTTGATTCAATCGAATTTAAATTTTTTATGATTAACATTTACTCGGTCGGGTAATTTAGAATTTTTTCAAGCCCCTCAGGTGGCCTAGGAAGATCCCTAAAAAATTTCCAAGCAATTGAAGAGCTAGGCACACATACTACCCAAGCGGTAATTCCAATGGCCCCAAAATAATTTTTTAAGTTTTTATGCTTTACATACCACTCTTCCAGCAATCCTTTGTAAGGGGCTATGGTCGTTGTATAAAAATCTATAGCTTCATTTTTCCCAGATAAAATATCTTCTTCGTCACGAAATATGATTGATCCAACGCCTGATAGTCCAGGTCGCACAGTTTTGATGATTCTCTGAGTATTGAGAGGGTATGATCCAAAAGTTTGTGCAGTCAAAGGTCTAGGACCTATAACACTCATGTCGCCAAATAAAATATTAAGCAATTGAGGCAATTCATTTAATTTTGATTTTCTCAACCACTTTCCAGCAGGAAGAATTCTCGAATCCTCCTTTACCGTAATAGTTCCGGTTGTCATATTCGGACTATTTTTCAACATTGTTGCGAACTTGTACAGCCCGAAAACCTCCCCATCCTTTCCTAACCGTTTTTGAATAAAAAAGATTTCGCCTTCACCCGTTAACCTCAAAAGAATCGCAATTGGGATTAACAGTGGACACAATATAAATAGAGCAGTTCCAGAAAAAATAATGTCAAATATTCTTTGCATAATTACATTTTTTGATCGAGATATTTACCGGTTTCTTTGTGTGAAAAATCGGGGATCATTGTATTAAATAGTTCCACTAATTCTCGCTTCTCCCACGTTGGTTGAGATCTAATAAAACGAATCTTTTCAAGGAAATTTTCGAGCTTAAATTCATCGTAAATTGGAGTATTTTTTATAACACCAATATTTTGAAATCTATTCATATCAAGGCATTCATTTGAGGTAAAAAATTCTTCAAAATCTTTTTCTCCGGTAGTGTCGCTCTTAAAGAAGAAGCATGGCCATTTTTTATCCGCCATCAACTCTTGCACCCTTCTCCTCGCCTCCCCTTCGGTTGCACACTCTACCCCCTCGTAACCAAGTTTAGCTAGATAACGTAATGCAATGTCTGAAAAGGTTGTTAAGTTTAGATTTTCGCTTAGTTTCGGAAAGAAAATATCTCTATTTTCTCCAAACATGCAGGATACAAGACAAAGCTCCCCTGATTCTTGTGGAGTTACGAAATAGCGACGAACATCATTGGGCGCTGATAAAGGTTGAAGCTTTGCAATTCGCTGGTTAAAGCCATGCGGCAAAGACCCATCAGAAAAAGCAACATTTGCGAAACGGGCTGTTGAAATATTTATATTAATACTTGAGCGCATTAAAAACATCTCCATAATTCGCTTACTTGCCCCCATCATATTGACTGGATTAGCCGCCTTATCTGTTGAAACACAAAAATACTTTTTCGCCCCCATAACTTTTGCCATATTCAGCGTCAATATCGTATTAAGAATATTGACTTCAATTAGTCTCATTAGTGTGAAAGGGTCTTTTTCACTTCTAACATGTTTAAGTGCAGATAAATTCAAAACGTAATCATATCCATCGCCCGAATTTATAAAAGCCTGGAATTCATTTGAACCACAATCTAATGCAAAGGTTTGAAAATCTCCTTCGATATAACCCAAGCTACTTCGAATATCTCTAACGAGCTCCACCATATTATTTTCGCTAATATCAACAACATGCAAAACCTTTGGATTTCGCTTAAAAATTTCACGGGTTACGGCTTGGCCTATTGAACCCGCACCGCCAATAACTAAAAATCGTCCAGATTCAACAGCATCAGTTAAGTCCGACTTTAACCGCTCTATATCAGAAGAAAATAATTCATGCGATCGATTAATTAATTTAAGCATTTCATTGCTACTTGAATTTGATTTGAAATTTCTCATTAATTTATTACTTGATAACTTTCTTAAAATAAGCAATCGTCTCTTTAAGGCCATCCTCTAAATTGACCTTAGGCTCCCAGCCAAGCTTGGTTTTAGCAAGCTCAATATTTGGTTGGCGCTGCTTAGGATCATCGGATGGCAATGGCTGGTAGATGATCCTAGATTTACTGCCCGAGAGTTTCATAACAGTCTCAGCTAGTTGCAACATGGTGAACTCACCAGGGTTACCAATATTGACCGGGCCTGTAAAACCTTCTTCGGAGTCCATCATTTTGACCATCACATCAATGAGATCATCCACATAGCAAAAACTACGGGTTTGCTGACCGTCACCATAAATGGTAATGTCTTTGCCTTGAATCGCTTGCATAATGAAGTTGCTCACTACGCGCCCATCATTAGGGTGCATACGGGGGCCGTAGGTATTAAAAATGCGAACCACTTTTATATTTAGCCCATGTTGACGGTTATAGTCAAAAAAGAGGGTTTCGGCGCAGCGTTTGCCTTCGTCATAGCAAGATCGAATGCCAATCGGATTCACTCTTCCCCAATACTCCTCTGGCTGGGGGTGCACTTCTGGATCACCATAGACTTCACTGGTAGAGGCTTGCAAGATGCTCGCTCTGGTTCTCTTGGCTAGGCCCAGCATATTTATAGCGCCATGCACGCTAGTTTTAGTGGTTTGAACTGGATCATATTGATAGTGCACCGGTGAAGCTGGGCAGGCTAAGTTATAGATTTGATTGGTTTCTACATATAGCGGAAAAGTCACATCGTGACGCATCACTTCTAAATTGGAGTTACTCAAGAGATGGGCTAAGTTTTGTTTGGTGCCCGTAAAGAAGTTATCAACCACCAAAACCTCATTACCCTCCCTCAGGAGTTTCTCAGTGAGGTGAGAACCTAGAAAGCCAGCACCACCGGTGATGAGAATTTTTCTTTTTTGATTATAATTTTGCATGATTTTGTTGTTATTTATTAATACTCAATCCCCGCCAAATAAGTCGCGTGTATAGATCTTCGCTCCTACATCGCTTAACTCGTCGACAAAACGATTGGCTACAATCACATCAGAACGCTTTTTGAAAGCACCTAAATCATCAAGTACTTCTGAGTTAAAAAACTCTTTTTGACCGAGGATAGGCTCATAAACAATCACTACAATCCCCTTTGCCTTAAGGCGCTTCATAATCCCCTGAATGCTTGAGGCGCGCCAATTATCAGAACCCGCCTTCATAATTAGACGATAAATTCCGACTACTGTTGGCTTGCGCCTCATAATATCTTGTGCAATAAAATCTTTTCGAGTTGAATTAGAGTTAACAATTGCCTGCATCAAATTTTGCGGCACCTCTTGATAGTTTGCCAGCAGCTGTTTAGTATCTTTTGGCAAACAATAACCGCCGTAACCAAAAGAAGGGTTATTGTAGTGAGGGCCGACCCGTGGATCCAGGCCAACACCATCAATAATCTGGCGGGTATCTAACCCATGAACCGCAGCATAAGTATCCAACTCATTAAAGTAAGCCACACGCATAGCCAAATAAGTATTGGCGAAAAGCTTAACAGCTTCAGCCTCAGTAGGATTTGTAAAAAGTGTTGGAATCTCCTTTTTTATGGCGCCCTCTTTAAGCAAGTTGGCAAAGGCATTGGCTCTCTCAGTTTGTTCGCCCACCACAATCCTCGAAGGGTGAAGGTTATCGTATAGAGCTCTACCTTCTCGCAAAAATTCAGGAGAAAAAATGATATTTTCAGATCCAATCTTCTTACGCAATTGCTCCACAAACCCCACTGGGATGGTCGACTTAATCACCATCACAGCTTTAGGATTAAGTGCCATCACATCCCGAGTTACCGCCTCAACAGATCCGGTATTAAAGTAGTTTGTAACTTCATCATAATCAGTAGGTGTGGCAATAATGACAAAATCTGCCCCCTCATATGCCTCAGCCTTATTAAGAGTTGCCCTCAAATTAAGGGGTTTCTTTTGAAGATACTCCTCCATCTCCACATCGGCAATCGGAGAGATTCGACGATTAATTAGGTCAACTCGCTCAGGAATAATATCCAAACAAACTACCTCATGATTCTGAGATAGCAATATTGCATTAGATAATCCGACATACCCGGTTCCAGCAACTGCAATCTTCATAAAAAACCTTTACTAGATAATTCAAAATAACTAATTGCACATCATCTTATGTAGTGCCGCAAATTATTACGGCACTACATAAGACAAGAAGCTCTAATCGGCGCTAGTACT
Organism: Polynucleobacter sp. Tro8-14-1; assembly: GCF_018881655.1. GTDB lineage: Bacteria > Pseudomonadota > Gammaproteobacteria > Burkholderiales > Burkholderiaceae > Polynucleobacter. The sequence goes on along the minus strand of NZ_JACVPX010000005.1, from coordinate 199,161 downwards.
TTTATATAAAAGCAGGTCCTACTTTAATCCATAATGCATATTAGCCTCTAAAAATCCACGTTTACTTCCGCAGTCAAATCGCCTTCCATGAAATGGATGGCCAACAAATCCGCCCGATGAAACACACCTCGCAATTGCATCGGTTAATTGAATTTCTCCGCCAGTTCCGGGTTCCTGATTTTTAAGCGCCTCCATAACGTCGGGGGTTAATATGTAGCGACCCACTACCGACCAGTTGGACGGAGCATCTTCAGCCTTTGGCTTCTCAATGATCCCCGCTACTTCCAAAGGATATTGATCTTGATTTTTTGGCTTAATCACGCCGTATTTATGCACTTCAGATAATGGCACTTCTTCAATTGCTAACACAGCCTTTTCTGTTCGCCGATAGATATCCAGCATTTGAGTCATCACTCCCTTTGGAGTACCATCAATCAAATCATCAGGAAGTAAGACCGCGAAAGGTTCGTCGCCAATAAAATCTGCTGCACACAATACAGCATGTCCTAAACCAAGCGGGTGTGATTGGCGAACAAAAAAACACTTCACATGGGATGGAATAACATTTCGCACAATCTCTAAAGCCTCAGTCTTGCCTTTAGCCTCAAGCTCAGCCTCTAACTCAGGGCTACGATCAAAATAATCATCAATTGCTCGTTTGCTTCGACCGGTCACAAAAATTAATGTGTCAATGCCTGCCTCAACTGCCTCATCAACGGCATACTGAATTAATGGACGGTCAACAACTGTCAGCATTTCTTTTGGTATCGATTTTGTTGCAGGGAGAAACCGAGTGCCTAAACCCGCTACAGGAAAGATTGCTTTTTTAAGCGGCTTCATACTTCCTAAATTTTAAATTTACAAGATTTACTCAAGCCCGCCAAAAACCGATCTCGCGCCTGCATCTCTACAGAATCAAAGATCACAAAGGACCGCCTACTTCGCTTTTGAATTTAGCAATCATTTGCCTCAATAAGGCGATTAAGCAACCTAAAAATAGTCCGCATAGCAATCCAGTAGCTAGGCTTAGTACTTTTTTAGGGTAAACCGGCATATTTCCGACGTTAATCGGAAGATTTAAATTGGTAGCCTGCACATCAGTTGCCTCTAGTATTTTCAGAGTTTTGTCGCGCTCCTCTTCCAAGTTGCGAATCTCTTGCAATATAGCAAAGTAGGAGGGGCTCGCTGGACCACGTGTTGGATCGATCTTACTCAACAAGACTTTATCTTCCGCCATGCGCTCATCTACCTTGGTTAGCCTGGCTTTAGAAGCTTCTAGATTTGGACTATTTAAAAGGGTTTGAGAATTTGTTATGAATTTGATTACGCTCATCGCGCAGGCGTTTGCCAGCTCCGGGCTTGGGCGCATTACCTTGAGCTCCACTACATTTGCCACACCCTTTGGAATACTCAACTTGATGGCTTTAGTGAACTGAGCCTGCATATTGGGTGCATCTTGCAGGCCGCAAGCAACCATCACAGAGTCATCCACACCTGCGGGTAAGTTCATGCGGGCAATCAGCGCAGCTGGCTCTTCAATATTTGCCCCCGCTGGAGAAACGCGCATCATGTAGATATTAGCCAGAGCTTCGTATTGGTTGGTGGCAATGAGCAGATACGCTACTGATGTAAACAAACCCAAAACACCCGTAATAGCGATTGTTTTCCAAGCGCCTTTTAGAAAAATAAGGATATCAATCAGGGAGATTTCGTCTGCGCCCTCTGAAAATGAGGCGTTTTCATGCCTCTGATTGGGGGTTGATTGCGTATTGAGGGAGCCATTCGGATTATTCTGATTAATCATTAGCGCTTAATTAAATGTTTAATGTTCGTTTTTAGGCATCATTATATAAATTATCCCTATTTAGCTCCAATTATCGCACGGGAGGTCTGCTACAAAATGCTCTTTAGGGTGCTTTAGAGACCTATACTATCTGCCAACAGAGCCATTCAATGCATTAGCCAGATCGTTTTATTCTCTGGACTGGATAATGACCAAAGCCAAAAATAAGCCATTTTTCTATTTTTATGAACCCCGCACAACCGCTTAGTCACCTTGAAGGACTTGCCACCTTTTTTCAGAGCCCCTTTTCAGCGGGTTTTTTGGGCTACTTTATCGCGCTTATTGCGCTTAGTTGCCTATTTTATAGGCATCAAAACCCACTACATGAAAGGCGGATGTATTGGTTAATGGGCGGAATATTGCTATTTTTTACTACCTTACGCCCCATGGGGCTTGGCATTGATGATCCAGGCTACATTGAGATTTCCAAAGGAATTTGCACTTTTACAGAGTGCTTTAAGGTCATTCAGGCGCCACGGGATTACGCTTGGTATGCGCTGATTGGCTTACTTAAGTCTTTTGCATTTGTGAATGGCGACCGAGCCGTACTTTTGCTTGCTGCACTGGGGCTAGCTACCCAACTCTATGTCATTGATCGCTTATGCCGTCAAAAGTTACTGGCGCTCACCCTCTTTACACCGCTTGTTTACTTATTATTTGACTTCACTATTTTTAGGGCGGGGCTTGCCCTCTCCATATACTTTTGGGCAATCTGTTTATTGGTACGGCAAAGACTAGTTTTAGGGAATGCTTTGTTATTGGGAAATTTTCTGGCTCATTCCCAAGCAATCTTTTCAATTGGGCTATGGCCATTTCATTGGATAAGCAAGTTTAAGAAAATCGCCCTGGCAATCATTGTTATTGCATTGCTAGGAATTTATCTTCAAATTACGCCAAGCATCCAATTTTTATCTCTCTTTGTAAAAGGAGCGGCTCAAACCTATGTTGAGCAGGCCCAAAATGGAGGCTTTGCAGGGATGAAGCTATTTCCTGCACTCTACCTGCTCCTGCTTGCCTACTTGGGAATCATCATGGCATTTGGCAAAACCTTTCTCATTCAGAGTGAGCTAAGCAAGGACGTTTCTCAATATGTGCTGGCAAGCATTTTATTGGCGCTAGTACTAGCCTGGTTTTTTGCTCCAATTCAGGTAATGCAAAGTCGCTTATTAGAGTTTTATTTTGCGCCAATTGTTTTAATTGCTGGAAATCTAGAGCGCAATCGCTGGACATTTCTTGGCACCATAGCGCTGGCTATACTTATTTATGCTCGCATGGAGCTGATTCACAACTTTATACTGGGTTAAGGGCAAGCGCTTCCATTAAGATCGATTCATAATGACATCCTTAAATCTTTTAATTGAATCAAGCATCTTCACCACATGCCTTTGATTGTGACGACCTCAGACTGATGAAATATGCAATCTTCTAAAAATTCATCCTTTCTGGCAAACCATATTCAACGCTTTCTGAATATTGGCATTATTTTTCTTGCGGGCTATATCAGCTTGCATTTTCGTTTTGGTCAGCCTACAGGTCCCAACGATTTTTATGACAAGTGTATTTATGGCGCTTGTTTAATTTTCTTATTTTTATCAAGCGTAAGTCAGGGCCAAACCAGACGCAATCACCATAACAATCAAACGATTAATGCCATAAAACGAATTAGTAAGTTATGGGTTATTAGTTTTATTGCGATTGTTCTAGTCTTAATTTTTACTCAGAGCGGCAATCTAGTATCTCGTATCTGGTTACTGCTATGGGCTTTCTCAACCTGGATTCTATTAATTGCATTAGAGTTATTTTTCGAATTTGGATTAACACCTCTACTGAGACGCAATATACAGCCTAAAAGAGTGGCTCTTATCGGCAGCGGAATCGTTGCAAATGATTTAGTTAAGCAGCTAAAAAATAATGCTAAATCAGAATATGTTCTGGCTTTAGAGCTCGCAAATCCAAAAACAGGCGATATTGAATCTTTAGGCAATCAAATTTTGGATGAAATCTGGATAGCACTTCCAATCCATGAAGCCAACCAATTGCCCACAATTATTCAACAGTTGCGATTTAGCGCTGCAAACATTAAATATGTTCCCGACTTATTTACCTTTAGATTAATTAATCATGGCAGCTCAGCAGTGCTGGGCGTACAGATGCTTAATCTAAATAGCTCACCTTTTACTGGTGAGAATTTAATCCTCAAAAGCATTGAGGATTTCATGCTTTCACTAGCGATCCTGATTTGCATCAGTCCATTACTGTTATTTGTAGCAATTGCAGTCAAGCTGACCTCTCCGGGCCCTATCTTCTATCGTCAAGAGCGAGTTGGCTTAAATGGCAAACCCTTCATGATGCTTAAATTTAGATCTATGCCTGTAGACATCGAAAAAGATGGAGCCCACTGGGGTGGATCAGATAATAAGGTAGCTCATCCACTTGCAAAATGGATGCGTCGCTTGAACCTCGATGAATTACCTCAATTCATTAATGTTCTTAAAGGGGAAATGTCAATCGTAGGTCCTCGTCCAGAACGGACAGAATTCATTGGACAATTTCGAGATCAAATTCCAAACTATATGAAGAAACACTTAGTCAAAGCCGGCATTACGGGCTGGGCGCAAGTGCATGGTTTACGAGGCGATACAGATCTTTATAAGCGCGTTGAATATGATTTATTTTATATTGAAAATTGGTCACTTTGGCTCGACATTAAAATCATCCTAATGACTGCGATTCAGACGCTGCAATCAAGAAATACAAGCACTTAAGTTAAGAATAGCTTTTTTTATAAAGAAGATTGCAGAGTATTACTTTTAAAAATAGTCTTGTTCCCATTAACAAGATGGGTCAGAACTGCTTCATCCAAAATCTTGTCCATGATGTAAGGGCTATTTTGAGGATACTCAAAACCCAAACTCAAGAAGGCGCCGCCCTCTTCTTTGCTGACGTCCAGATTAATAACATTTCCCCCTCTAATGCCCCAGCGCTTTGAGTTGGTAGGTCCATTGAGGGCTATGGTTGGAACATCCAAAGCAGCTGAAAGATGCGCAATTCCTGTATTGACGCTAATGCAAGCTTTGGCATGAACCAAGATATTGGCAAGCTCTTTTAATGAAGCATTACCAGCCAATACCATCACATAAGCTGGATTATTTATTTTGATAGCGAATTCTTGAGCTCGATCTTGATCCGCACTGGAACCTGAAATGCACACTTTGAATCCTTGTTTTATAAGCTCATGAGCCAAGCTAAACCAATACTGCTCGGGCCACTCACGCATGGCGCAATTTGTCCCGCTAGCCCAAGGATGAAAAATAATGTAGGGCTCTTCTGGATTAACTAAAACAAGCTTATTTGTATTTTTTAAGTCTTTTCGTAGCGCTGGTGATTGCGATGAAGAGCAACCCAATGGAGTGATTAATTTTTGAAAATTTTCAAGCTCATGAATTTGATCAGAATGCTGCACAATTTCATCATAGGCATAGTGCCTACATTGACTGGGCGTAGAAAATCCAATACTCCATTTGGCATTCGCAAGCCATGCATACAAAGCGCCCATACGAAACCATTGAGAGGTATCAATGATAACGTCGACTGGATACTGCCTTAGTAAGCGCCATGATTCTAAGGGGTTCGTGATGGGTAATATGACCAATTGATCAAAGCTATCTATTAAAGGATAGATAGCTGCATTCGACTTCGAGCAAAAAATAATAATTTTTGATGAGGGAAATTTACGCTTAAGGGCTGTCAATAGGCTCGATGAAAGTATGGAATCACCAATTGCAGCAAAAGCAAAAATACCAATGGAATTTATTTCTATTGGCTGCATCCGTTTTTTACACAATAGTCCAATCAACCAAAGAAGGGGACTCCCAATGACGCGATCCAATTGCTTAAGGATATTTTGATTACGCTCCACAGGAACACCTTGCAGCAAAAGAAATGAGGATCAAGCAGTCAATGTCTTGCATCAATTTTACTTTGCATATAGGGCTTAATGAAACCTAGCACTTGATCGATAGAAATTGATTGCATGCAGATAGGATTACTACATGGAGCATAGTTTTTTCCATCATAACAAGGGGCGCAGGTGACACTCTTATCCGCAGCCAATATTTTTATATTTACCCTATTAAGAGGAACCACTGCAGAAGCAGGTGTTGGGCCAAATAATGAAACGATAGGCGTATTAGTTAGGGTTGCCAGATGTAAGGGTCCCGTATCATGGGAAACAATCACCGCTGCAAATTCCAAAAGATATGTCAATTCTGATAAGGTTGTTTTTCCGATACAGTTTGTTAGCCGCAAGCCTTCAAAATGGGGTGAAACCCAAGCATCATCTTTTCCCCCTACCAAAACAACTCGATACCCTTCAATTAGCAAACGATTTGCTAATTGAACATAACGATCAAGGGGCCAACGTCGCAACACATCCTCACGAAGTAAGTTCTTGCTACCGCCAGGAACTAACACAACTACGCCACTAAAAGCATCCTCCAAATCTTTCGTATCGTTAGGTTGCGCCATGCGCAAGGCTTTCCCTAACTTCAGCAAGGAACTGGAAACATCAAGGTTGGAAGTTTGATTATTTAATAAAAAATGAAAATATTCCGACACACGATTTTCACTTAATGAGGGTGAAAATATCTTCAGTTTTTTTGATATCAAAATAGGATTTTTCAAGAGCGCAGGAATAGAAAATAGTCGATATCGACTATCACTATGGCCGATAAAAACTTCATCATACCGACCTGACTTAACCAATATTAAATACAGAGCCCTGCACAATGCTAGCAGCCGCTCAAAAAAATGACCACGATAAATTTGAGCATCCGAGATAACAATAAATTGATCAATGGCATCAAAATTTCGAAAAAGTGGTGCGATCCCTGATCCGATAATCCAATCAATTTTCACCTGCGGATTAATCGTTTTAAATTCGAGAAGCGCTGCACCCGCTTGAATAGCGTCACCGATAGCACCCAATTTAATGAATAAAATATTTTTCATAGGCCTTATGCGCTATATGTAATTGCCAACGATCTAAATATAAATCCCATATTAAATGCGATGATTAGCAAGTATCCATTTTAGACAATATCGTACATAGAGCCATATATTCCAAGTAAGCCATTTGTATACAAATCTTAGTCCGGATAGAGAGGCAGCCCTCTCAATTTCAAGGCTTTTACCATGCTCCCTAGTTCCACCAACTTTATGCACAAAGGAGTTGGATTGAATGATTGCCAAGGGAATAGATAAGCTCTTTAGCTGCATTGAATAATCCAAATCCTCAAAATAGAGAAAGAACTTTTCATCAAAACCACCAGTCTTTTCAAACAACTCCTTGCTAACACAAAAAGCAGCACCATTAAAGTAGGGGACCGTGTATCTTGATGGATTGTCTGAAACAACCCCAGTAAATTGATTGTAAAAACGGATGCCCCGCTTGATGCCGTGCTCTTGAGTTTCAATAACGCCAAATGAGTTGCTTAATCCAGAACCAATGTCTAGGAGCTCTTCTACGGCAAAATGCAAATCCGGATTGAGAACAATGGCATATTGACAGGACTTAAATAAGGCTCGGCATCCCTGATTTACTCCGGAACCAAAACCCTTATTTTCCTGACTAATATATTCAATATTATTCCTGACGAAATCCTTCTCTCCAAATGAGTGGGCTCCATGATCCACCAACACTACCGGAATTGATAAAGCATCTAACTTTTCAAAAATAGCTGGATAGTTTTGTAGGACATCATTGGCTCCCTTCCCATGGAGCACCACAACAACCCCAAATTTTTTCAAGACTGGATTCATTATTTGGCAGTTATTTGGAAGGAGCGCAGCTTTTCAATCAGGGAATGACTCTGCTGAAAGCAAGTGATTAAGGCAATAGTACTTTTTCTGTAAAACAGTAAATCTGCCAGAATGGTTGAACCTAAAAGCCCTAGTAGATTGGCGATCACGGCACCGTAAAGCCCATATGCCGGGATTAGCAGGTAGGCAGCGCTAAAACTTAACAACAAGCCAATTGATGCCGATAACAAAGGGAAAAAATAGCGATGCTCCAAGATCACATAGACCCCTCGGATAGCATTGAACATTCCAAATAGCGGGCGAATCATTAAAAGTGGCAGCAGTGCTTGCGCAGCGAGATACTGCTCACCAAAGGCCAAAGGAAATGCCCAAATGATGATTAGCATGACGGGAATAAGGGCAAGGTAAATCAACAGTCCCGAGAGGTAAGATCCCTGAAATGATTGCTTTAACTTTTCTTCAGGGGCGCCATGCAAACTTGAGGCTAATTGGGGCATTAATATCAAAGAAAAGATAATAGGCACTACATCCAGAATCTCAAAGATCTTGAGGGCTGCAGAGTATTGCCCTACATCACTCCAGCTCATCATCTTTTCAATTAAGTAATACTCGATACGTACCTGAAGCGCAATCATCACTCCTGCAAGCATTATTTTCCAAGAGCGACTGAGGAGTAGTTTTGCATAGGGTAGATTAAATTCTGCGCCGATGCCGAACTGGGCTCGATTAATCCGAGAAAATATAAAGCCATTGCTTGCGTACTCTCCCGTCATTGCTGCCGCAATCATATAAATTGGCCAGCCGAGGAAAACTGAAAGTATTTTGATCGTCGATGAGCAAAGAGCTGAAAAGCTTCGAGTGAGCGCTATTAGGAGAAACTTTCCCTCAACCCGAAAACGATATTCAAAGGCATCCGCAGATTGCAAAGGCAGATAGAGACCTAAGATCAACGCAATCCACAAGGTAACGCCTACTCCTAACTCAAGATACACAAACAACACCAACAAGACGTAAGCCAGTAAGCCCCCAATACTACGCATACGAAGTATTGTTTTAAGCATATCCTCACGCGAAAGATGGCTATGTGGCATAGCGGCCATATCTCGTGGCCCCATTTCATCTAGACCTAAAGTAGCTAGACCTCCGAATAAGCTTGCCGCCAAAAGAACGTAGCTGAGTTGACCAAATTCTGCTGGCCCGTAATGCCGAGCAATGGCAATACCAGCCAATAAGCCAATACCCGCTCTGAATATTCGATCAATTAAGAGCGCAGAAGATGCAGATAAGAGCGTCCTACTCATGAAAAAAAGCGATTCATATGAATATAGTTATTTTCCATGCGATGGCTTAGTCTTACTTTGATTATGACAACTACTCATTTGCGAAAACCTCAAACTTAAAGTGCTTACCAAAACAATCAAAAAGATCAATGCGTTCACAAATACTTCAGAGGATATTTCTGTTGTAATTAGCAACAACATCATCGATCCGAGGCCCCACCGTCCGATATCCGCCCAAGGTTGGGGGGTATTTCTACTATATACCCAGGCCAAAATAGCAGCCATCAGCAACAGCAGAACACCCGGGATGCCGTAGCCTAAAGCAAAATCAAGCCATGCACTGTGACTCTGATGCAGGCACTCTGCCTCTGGCCACTGCAGCTTTCCCAAGTAGGCAAATGAGAGATCCATGACACCATAGCCAAGCGGGTTATCTCGTACAAGTCTCAATGCCACAACAGCCCAAGCTATGCGTTCATAGTTTGACTGAGTAACGGTCTTGCCAAGTTCATTGACGGGATAGCCGTGAGGTGCAGCACCGCAATATTTCCAGTGATCAAATTGATCTACTTGAACCGCCACCTTAGCATCAGGAATAAAGGTATTCCAACGCGCATCATCTTTAAAGCACAAGTACCCAACATAAGAAATTGCCATAAATAACAAGGCAGTCAATGTGAGCTTACGAAACAAGAATTGACGTGATTTACCAAGCCACAATCCAAACGAGCCCAATACCACCAAGATCAATGTGTACGCAAATCCGTTGCGAGTGTCTTCGACTTGAAAATTAAATAAAGTAATTGGCAATACGGATAAATAAATCAAATACGCCAATACATTTTTGCTGCCTGATCGAATGAGGTTTTGCAAACGCCCCACAGCTAAAGCAACCGCAGGGAGACAAAAGAACACGTAGCCCACCTTATGGATGCCAAAAGGATGATTAATATCGTTTGATCTCATCAAGAATGGTGAGAGCTCTAATCCCCAGCGACCTGCATTGAGGGTGATCCAATATTTAAATAAGTAAATCAGGGTTGGGGATAAAAAACCAATAAATAGAATTCGCCAATAGATTTTGGTCTTCGCGGCATCCGTGGAGTTGCTTAATAAGCCAAGGCCAAGACCCAGCGCAAATGGAAGGCTGATAGCAATCTTTTTCCAAATTTTGGTGTACTCGGCGTACTGCATTGCAAAGTCAACGCCAATAAACCATAGATGGATACTGACCCATATTAACAAAAATAAGATGAGTGCAATTGGTATAGCGCGCCGCTGGAAAAAAATTTTCCAGTTAAAAAATATCACTGGCAAACTCAATAGAGAGCCAATTATTAAACAAGAGTGGCGAATAAAGACGGTATGAGGCAATAACCACACGCCATATAAGATCGAAAATAGCGCGCACAACACCAGCACTAGAGTGTGCGGCACTGGCCTGAGTTGGGTAACGGCTATTTTCATTAGGAAATTTTCGATGCTAGGAGATGCCTTCTTCTCAGACGTCCTGAGCTAGACAGCGCTTGCCTTGCCTCGATAGGAATATTGATACCTTCTCGCAATTCTTTTCAGTCTTTTTCGCAGACCCACAAGCTCATCCCAACCCTCGAAACTAATGAAATCATAGGACTTAGCCAAACCATTCCATACAGATTGCGAGAGTTTTGGCGGGTTTCCAACCAGACTTAAGCCATTGCGATACCAAGGACGCTCGCTAATGATTATTTCATCGTGATGATGATTCCATATCCAAGTGCCCAAGGTTTCAAATTCAGCAAAGCCTGCGGGTTCCGCCTTGTCTAAAAATGATAAGACTGCATCAATCCAAGGAAGTTGAGCGCTTTGCGCTAATGCATTTGTTAATTCACGCGCCCAACTGACTTTCAGAATTAAGCTCTGAGCAATAAAAGAAAAGTTTTGTGTGCGCTTTAGACCTAAGGCACGTTCGATAAAGTCAAAATAAGACTTACGATACTCATCGCCCTTGTAATAAATAAACTGCCCCCTCGAATTAATAAACTCGAGCTGCTTTAAAGGCACGGTATCCGCATCCCAAATGAGGACGACATCCCGATCGTCATGAGTCAGCACAGCAGAAATCTTTACAAACTGCTGCAAATACCAACCCACCCGATCTTGATTCTCTGGCGTTAAGGTCTGTGCTATTTTTTCTTTTAGATTGCCAACAAAGAGCGATTCTGGCTTAACTTGGTATGGCACCTTAGTAACGGCGGAAAACATCTGCACTTGAGCATCCGGAACAATTACTGTGTATTGCTTGGCTGAAATATATTGAACTATATGTTTAGCGGCTACCGTCCAAACATCAATATCCTTGATTGAGCAGACGGAAATTACTTCGTCAATTGCTGGCACTGCAGAAGGCATCACTGAAGACACCTCAGGCATCTCTATGTCCCAGCAAAAATTCTGCATAAGCCTGTTTTAGGCCTTCAGTTAACTGAACTTTTGGAGCCCAGCCCAAACCATTTAATCTGGATGAATCCATCCACTTACGTGGAGTGCCATCAGGCTTAGTGACATCAAAACCAATCTTTCCTTGATAGCCAACCGCCCGGCTTACCGCATTCGCCAACTCAGCAATAGAGATATCGCTACCAAAACCCACATTAATATGACTTTGCATTGGATCGGTATGCTGATCATAAGTAGACTTATCTAAGTTCATGACAAATACTGAAGCGGCAGCCATGTCGTCAACGTACAAGAACTCGCGCTTAGGCGTACCAGTTCCCCAAATCAACACTTCAGGCGTATTGCCTACTTTAGCCTCATGAAACCTTCTAATCAGCGCAGGGATCACATGACTATTTTCAGGATGGTAGTTATCACCAGGGCCATAAAGGTTGGTAGGCATCACTGAGCGGTAGTCCACTCCATGTGACTGGCCATACTGGCGGTTATAACTTTCACACATCTTGATACCAGCAATTTTGGCAATGGCATAAGGCTCATTAGTGGGCTCTAACTTACCCATTAACAAAGCGTCTTCATTCATAGGCTGAGGTGCCAATTTCGGATAAATACAGCTTGAACCCAAGAACAACAACCTCTTGACGCCATTTGAAAATGCTTGATGGATCACGTTGTTCTGCACCATCAGGTTGTCATAAATAAACTCCGCCGGAAAAGTATTGTTGGCATAAATGCCTCCTACTTTTGCAGCAGCTAAATAGACCTGATCAGGCTTCTCAGCGGCAAAGAACTCGGCAACCGCAGCTTGATTAGTGAGATCTAATTGGGCATGAGTTCTTGTGACGATATTAGTATGGCCTTTAGCCTGCAAATTGCGGACAATGGCTGAACCCACCATTCCGCGATGGCCCGCAACATAAATTTTTTGGCTTAAGTCCATAAAAATTGCTTAATTTTCTTTACCAACTGCTACTGAGTAGCCATGTTTCTGTAATAAAGCATGTTGTCTAGCTTGGTCCAAGTCATTAGCAACCATCTCAACAATCATTTCATCTAGAGTGATTTCAGGAACCCAGCCCAATTTCTCTTTAGCCTTCGTTGGATCACCCAATAGAGTTTCTACTTCAGTAGGACGGTAGTAGCGTGGATCAATCTGCACGATTACATCGCCAACCTTCAATGCAGGGGCTTTATCACCCTCAATGGCTGCAACAATGCCTTTTTCATTCTCCGCTTCACCCTCAAAACGCATGGTGATACCAAGCTGCTTTGCGCTACGAGTAATAAATTCACGCACGGTGAACTGCACACCAGTGGCAATCACAAAGTCATCCGGTTTGTCTTGTTGCAACATCAACCATTGCATGCGTACGTAATCTTTAGCATGACCCCAATCACGCAAAGCATCGATATTGCCCATGAATAAGAATTTCTCAAGACCTTGAGCAATATTAGCCAAGCCACGAGTCACTTTGCGAGTCACAAAAGTCTCACCACGACGCTTAGACTCATGATTAAACAAAATACCGTTACAGGCATACATGCCATAACCCTCGCGATAGTTCACAGTGATCCAATAGGCGTATAGCTTAGCTACCGCATAAGGGCTTCTTGGATAAAAAGGCGTAGTCTCTTTTTGTGGAATTTCTTGAACCAAGCCATAGAGCTCAGAAGTAGATGCTTGATAGAAACGGGTTTTCTTTTCTAGGCCCAGAATACGAATAGCTTCCAAGATACGCAATGGCCCCATTGCATCAACATCGGCAGTGTACTCAGGAGACTCAAAAGAAACCGCTACGTGAGACTGCGCGCCCAAGTTATAAATTTCATCAGGCTGACTCTCTTGAATGATGCGCACCAAGTTACTGGTATCAGTTAAGTCACCATAATGCAGAATCAAGTTTGGGTGATTAACATGGGGATCTTGATAGAGATGGTCGATGCGATCAGTATTGAATGATGATGCACGGCGTTTAATACCATGAACGACATACCCCTTTTCCAATAAAAACTCAGCTAGGTAAGAACCGTCTTGTCCGGTAATACCAGTAATAAGGGCAACTTTTGATTTCGTATTCATAGTGTTGTGAATTAGTGTTTTTATTAATTAAATTGATTGATACATTTTTTGAACTACATTAATTCCTTGGGTTGACGCTTTCCAACCAAGCTCTTTCAATGCCTTGCTTGGATCAGCGCGACCGATCGCTAAATCTGTTGGGCGGAAGAGGCTTGGATCTTGAACTACATGATCCTTCCAGTTGAGGCCGGCCTGATCAAATACTGCTTTTACAAAATCTTCCAAGGTAATTGTGGTGCCAGTAGCGATAACAAAGTCTTGTGGCTTTTCTTGTTGCAACATGAGCCACATTGCCTCTACATATTCTGGGGCCCAGCCCCAATCTCTAGAAATATCTAGGCGACCTAAGCTGAGCTTATCTTGACTGCCTTCCGAGATTCGCTTAACAGAGTGAATAATTTTTTGAGTTACAAAACGCTCTGGACGCAATGGGGATTCGTGGTTAAACAGAATTCCCGTGCAAGCAAATAGGCCATAAGCATCACGATAGTTATTTACTAACCAATAGGCTGAGCTTTTAGCAACCGCATAGGGGCTCATGGGATAGAACGGGGTACTTTCAGTTGCAGGCTCGCCCTTGGTATCACCAAAGCACTCTCCTGAACCGGCGTGATAGATCTTGATCTGCTTATCCATCATCCGACATCCTTCAAGAATATTGAGGGTGCCCATCGTAATACTCTGAATCGTTTCTGCAGGCTGCTCAAAAGAGAGACCTACAGAAGATTGACCTGCGAGATAGTAGATCTCATCAGGGTTACTTTTTCTTAATGCGACCAAGATACTGCGAAAGTCCTCAGGCACCATAGAAATATATTTAATACGATCTGCTATGCCTAATTTTTTCAGGTTACCGAAAGATGAGCCTTGGGCATCGCGCGAAGTACCGAATACCTCATAGCCTTTATCTAGCAATAGCTTGGCTAAATAACTGCCATCCTGACCGCTTACCCCACAAATGAGTGCAACACATTTACCAGTGCCGCTTGAATTATTTGATTGATTCATTGATTAATTTAGTGACTGAGCTATTTAGCGTCCGTAGTTATCTTCAAAACGGACAATATCGTCTTCACCCAGGTAACTACCAGACTGAACCTCGATGATCTCCAATGGAGTTTTTCCTGGATTAGCAAGGCGATGAGTTTGGCCCTGCGGTATATAGGTACTTTGATTTTCAGAGAGCAAAATGACTTTTTCACCATTGGTAATCTCAGCAGTACCTTTAACCACAATCCAGTGCTCGGCACGATGGTGATGCATTTGCAAAGATAGACTTGCGCCTGGCTTTACCTGAATGCGCTTGACCTTAAAGCGTTCACCCTCATCCACACTGTCATACCAACCCCAGGGCCTTGCCACCTTGCGGTGAAGATTCTTTTCTTCACGCTTTTGTTTTTCTAGCTGATTAACGATGTGCTTCACATCCTGGCTATTGGAGCGGTGTGCAACCAATACAGCATCAGCGGTTTCAATGATGACTAAGTTATCAACACCGACTGCGCTCACAAGACGGCTACTAGCATGCACTAAGGAATTGCTAGCATCACTCAGCAGTGTATCGCCAGAGGTAACATTACCTTGATCATCTTTTTTACCCACTTGCCAAACTGCATCCCATGCACCTAAGTCATTCCAGCCCGCATTGAGTTCGACCATCTTGATGCTGAACTGACTGCTTGCATTACCAGGACATTTTTCAATGACTGCATAGTCAATTGATTCGCTCGGAATCGTTTTAAAGATGTCTTTATCGGGACGAACAAACTCGGTATCACCCGCGCGATCTACCTTACGCGCAACCCAAGCAGTCTCGGTCGCACCATAAATATCGGAGCGGAATTCCTTCAAAGCGGCAAGCCAAGTACTGGCGCGCAACACAAACATGCCGCCATTCCAAAAGTAATTGCCGTTGTCTAAATAACTTTGCGCAGTCTTGGCATCAGGCTTTTCTACAAATTGCTCAACGGTGTATTCACCATGAGATCCTTGCTGGCCCATTTTCTTAATATAGCCATAACCCGTTTCTGGGGCGCTTGCCGTAATACCTAAGATGGCAATCGTCTTTGCGCTGGAGTCTGCTTTGACAACTTCGACACATTCATTGAGTGCTTTAGTAAACGCCGCACCATTTTGTATTGTTTGATCTGCCGGTGTAATGACCAAGATCGGATCAATGGGCTTGCCACTGCTATCTTTTTGCTCGCTAGCGTACAAAGCAGCCAAGCTTAATGCCGGTGCCGTATTACGACCCTCTGGCTCTAAAAGCAAAGTTGCTTGAATGCTAGGCATTTCTCGTAATTGATCCAGCACCAAGAAGCGATGCTCTTCATTGGTCACAATTAATGTGGGCCCAATATTATTCTTAGAGAGCGTATTTAAACGCTCAACTGCCTGCTGAAATAAGCTCTTGCCAGAGTCATCACCAGACAATACTAAAAACTGCTTCGGAAAGCCTGCGCGCGATAACGGCCAAAGACGTGTTCCAGACCCTCCACAAAGGATGACTGGGATAACGGTATTAGCTGACAGTTTGGTTGAGCTCATTAATGAATTAGCAAAGCATTTATGCTTTTTGTAAATATCGGATGATTTTAAAGGTTTTAAGCGGCTATTTTCATGAAACTAGGGGTTAACAATGGATTTAACTCCACTTAACCCATGATTACCCCCAAACCCAAAAAAACTCACTAGAATTATCAGCAGCGCAAGATAGCGCTATTAAGCCCAAAGCCTAGATCTTAATGAGGGTCCTTGGGGCTTAAATTCACAATGAAAACCACTTATTACGGAGTCAATCATGACAACAGGCAATATCCCCAAAATCAACTTACGCAACTCTTTGACTGAGTGCGGCCAATCCATTCGCAAAGAAAATGCCGGCAAATACCAAAACTATGGCATTAAGGACTGCAAAGCCTCAATCGCAGCCAGCAGAATCAGCAAATAAAGACTTGTCTTGAGTTATAGCTGCCTGTTATTTAGGCGGCCTATTGGGGTAAGGTTTACCGGTCAAATTACTGAAGACCGCCCCAACCAGTATTAATAACGCTGAATCCACCATCACCGGGAAAAAGGCATAGCGGTAGTGCGTTATGCCCCCCCAAAACCGCAATTAAAGCCACTGCCGCTGCTGGTGGATGCAAGCAGCGCAGCATAAACATTCCCAATATTGACAGTGCAGCAGCCATTGGTAGGGCCAATAAAGGGCTTGAAAACAGGATTGCACAACTCACCCCAACTAAGGCAGACAGAGTATTACCAGCAATAACAGCCCAAGGCTGAGCCATTGGACTACCAGGCAGAACGAAGACCAATAAAGCGCTTGCTCCCAGTGAGGCCATTAGCCATTCATCGATACCACTAAGCTCTCTAAGGTACATAGCGATAGTAATAACTAACATCAGCCCTATAAAAGCCCCGATGGCTGAACGGAAACGCTCATGCCAGGTAACCAGCGGTTGATCGCCACCCAAATAAAAGGAATAGCGCCTCGCCAGATTCCGAACGGTATTTTTCATTTCTTTACATTCACCCTTTTAATTCTGTAATTCATTAAATACTGCATTTCTACACTCTTGAGCACTTAAATGAGCTCTATTGCTTCTTTTAGCTTTGCCACTGTCGATACTAGTCCTGACCTCCCATAACTATCGAGCAATTCTTGCGCAGAGTATGGGGGATTTTTTAATCTTAAGCGTATATGCTTAATTGCCGTTAACGCTTGATAGGGAATGAGATCCAATTGATGGCAAATAAAGTCATCAGGATGAATTGCTTCAATATTGTATTGATCCAATACGTGACTTGGAAAATCTTTGACATTAAAGGTAACATGCTATCAGCATGCCCAGCAATTGCAGCAGCTAAAACATGTCTGTCATCCATGTCAGGTAGATCAAGGGCCTCAATTAAAGATTGATACTTTTCTTTTTCTACTTCCCAGTCGGGAATAGCTACCCTCTGTCTATTGCACCTCTTAAGAACCTGCTCTGGCATTAAATCAACTCTATCGAGAAGAAGGTTTCGAGTCCATTCTTCATCTATATCTTGAGACCATTTTGCAGTGAATAAACCCTCAATACAAAACTGCGCAAGGATATCGAACACATTGACTGGATACATGACATTTGCATCCAGTATTGCCGTGTATCTTGCCGTACCCGCCATCGATTTAGTAGCCTAAGTTTAATTCTTGAGCTTGATCAGCCATTTCTTGCATGGCAACCTCTCGTTCAAACCTCATCTTAGATTTGTATTCCAATAAATCCTCATACGCCACCCTTCTATGAGATCCCACCATAGTGAATCTGATTTTCTTATCCTTTAAAAGCTTGGTCAGAAATGGTCTAGAAACATTTAAGATTTGAGCCGCCTCAACAGTCGTTAACAAGTGGCCTTGAGGCACTAGAAAAATAGGCTTTTTCTCCGCCATAGAGCCAAGCACATTTGCTATTAAGCGCAACACTTTTGGCGGCAGCTCCAAGATGGGTGTATCCACTCCGATAGAATTTTCTTTTTCAGTAAGCAATGCAATCTTATTTGCTTTTGAGTGATCAAGCGCCATCATCATGCATCTTGTAGCAGAGCGCACAAGCTCAGACTCTGAATCATTCAATATTGGCTCTTCAATATTTCTATCCAATGTTGCAGACATTTTTACTCCATACGTGAGGATATCTAGTTGCAATCTTTCTTTGAAGATCTGCACTTAGTGTAATGCAACTAATTTAATAAGTGAAACAAATGAAATAACTGTACTTAAAGCATAGTTTTTCAATATGGCTACAAGAAACAAGCCGGGACTACCCTTGTACGATAGCGCCCCTTAAATAAGGTCCTTTTTGGCAATAAAAATGACCGCCTAAGCGGTCATTTTTATTCATCGGAATACCGATTGGCTTTGAGAGCTTTGAATTAAGCCTTCTTAGCGTAAGCAGAGCACCAGCCCTTGGCTGAAACTTGCTTGCCCGCAAATAAGGCACAACCGCCAGCAGCTGCATCAGCTTTACCCTGGAACAAGGCGCAGCTGCTGCACTGCTGTCCAGCAGCGTACTTAGCGTACTTTGCTTTATCTACCTTGGAGGCATCAGCCTTATAGCCCAATGCAGCAGCTTGTGGATCAGTTTCTGCAACCATAGCTTGAGCTTGAACTTTACCGTTCAAAGCCAATGTACAAGCACCAGCAGCAGACAAAATCATAAATTGGCGACGACTATTTTTCATGGATTCTCCAAAAAATAAAACAGCGAATGTTGTGCAATGACAATGCACCCTAAAAACTAAAGGTGATCATAGTGGAGAAGAATTAATCTATCCAGCTAGCATGTAAGTCCATGATTTATATGGAGATATAGATGAGAATTATTCTCAAATATTGCAATGCAAGATTGCCGGGAAAGATAAGACTTATTTCAACACCCAAAAAGAAACAAGTTACTTCGAAGAGAAGCTATTTCCAGCCCTTCAAATTCATGCAATTGATCCATTGCCTGATATGCACACCTGAGCCCGCTTCTGGGTAGTCTTCTTGGCAGTCCCTGAGGTCCTTGTTATAAGTCGCTTTATTATTCTTTGCAGGATCCTCATTTTCAGAAGGGAAACTGGAGCAAGCGATAAGCATCCCCAGCATGGAGATGATCCAGAAAGCTTGTGTTGCCCTGAATAATGCTTTTGTCATCTACTTCCCTTGCTGGCTAACTTCATGTAATTGCCATGATCTCCGCAGGCACGATTAAATGCCACCGCCGCTAAAGAATCTTTTGCACCAACTGCCCCGCCAGACTTTTCACTTTTCCCCTGAGCGGTCAGGGCATAAGTATTGCTTTGGCAATTTGCCGTAAATACATAATCCGCTTGCTTAGGAAAATCTTTATTTAAGAAGTAAGAGCTCAACCTCAATTGGCGGATATCTTTCTTGACATCAACAATAGTGACTTCATTATTAATGACTTCATAGAAAACTGGTGGTTTCGCATCGGTTGATTCAACAACTGCATCTTCCTTAGGAGGTGCTATCTGCTTATTAAGCTTTTCATCAAAGACTTCAACTGGGGCTTTCTTGGCAACGGGGGCTGGCAATGAGCTATCTTGATACAAAAAGTAATTGATGTTCTGATCATCAATAAATTTTCTGCCACATACTCGGGAACGCATATAGGCCATAGCGGTTCTTGGGGCAATCTTAACCCAGCCAGAACCATTGACTGGCTTGGTGTCGCCCACTAGAGGCGCCTTGGAAACGATATTTTGGGTGTAGAGAGTTTCTGACCACTGGTAATTGGCAAAGCAATCAATCTTCTGGCGATAAGGGCCGACGATAGTAGCGTTATACGGCGCTAGAGTATTTTTCTCTCTAGGGGAAAAGAATGCATCAAAAGTAACAATACCCTCTTCATCCTCGCTTAAGGTGTAGGGGTCATAAAACCAGACCTTAGACTGAGATTCCGCCAAAAGAATCCAAGTGCGATCCTCATAATCTTTTTGATTTAGCGCCGGAATATAAAAGAACGGTGATTCTACCCCTTCATTCATGGCCGTTTGGTAATCCTGTCGCTGAGGGCCGACTGTACAGCCAACCAGCGAGACGATTAACAGAATGAGGAGTTTTTTCATTGGCCTATTTTCGGTCAATGAGAGCCAAGAACTCACGACGCAAATTAGAGTCTTTTAAGAAGGCGCCACGCATGACACTATTGATCATCTTAGAGTCGCGGTCTTTAACCCCACGCCATTGCATGCAGAAGTGATCGGCATCCATCACGACAGCTACGCCAATAGGTTTGATCTTTTTCTCGAGCATGTCAGCTAGCTCTACTACCGCCTCTTCCTGAATCTGCGGGCGACACATTACCCATTCAGTCAAACGTGAGTATTTGGAAAGGCCAATCAAAGCAGACTCCTTGCTTGGCAATACGCCAATCCAGATACGACCCATGATGGGACATAAGTGGTGTGAGCAGGCGCTACGAACAGTAATAGGCCCAATAATCATGAGCTCATTTAAACGGCTCACATTCGGAAACTTCGTTAAGGTCGGTTGATCCACATAGCGGCCATTAAAGACCTCTTGGACATACATCTTCGCTACACGACGACTGGTATTTTGAGTATTGTGATCATTCTCAGTATCGATCACAAGACTTTCTAGAACAGCCTGCATCTTCTCCGCAACTTCATCCACCAAACCCTCTAACTCACCTGGCTTAATAAACGCAGAGATATTGTCATTCGCATGAAAACGTGCTTTTTGCGCTTCAATACGACGACGAATGACTACTGATAGTGGAGTGCCCGAATCTTCTTTGCTATTTACTTTTTTTGTCACAGCTTTACTGGCCACTTTTTTGGCTGGTGTTTTTTTAATGGGCATATAAAGTTTTTGTCTCGAATATTTTAAGAATAAGTTTTGTATTTTTTGTATTTAAATCTGGAAGAACAAGGCAACTACGCAAATCATGCCAAACAACCAAACCGTGGAACGGGTAGTTGGCCAATCAGCGATATAGCAAACAAGGTAAGCAATACGCGCAATCACAAATCCGATTGCCAGGAGATCAATTCTGTCCTGTGGGGCATGCGCTAGGGATGCAATGATGACAGCGGCAAAGAAAAAAGGGAGCGACTCAAATATATTGGCTTGAGCCGCATTGGCGCGCGCCCTAAAACCAGTTTGTTTAGCAAGCCATTGTCTTGGCATACCGTTGTCATAGCCTTCAAAGCCTTTTTTGGCGATACCGGCAGCAACATAGGGAAGTAGCCCCATAAAGAGAATGCACGCATAAGCAATAGTCATGATGGCCTTATTAAAGTGAAATTATTTGCGAGAAGTAGGAGTGCTTATTTTGGACTTTTCTTACTACCAATGCGGCTCTCAGTGCCATTGAGCAAATTTTGTATATTGCTACGATGACGCCAAATAAGTAATAGGCAAACGATCAGTAATGCAATGCCCATCGGCTGAAAGCCGAATAAGAAAACAAAATAGATTGGACCAAATATCGCAGCAGCTAAAGCTGCTAGAGATGAGTAACGCATGAACGCAGCGACAATAATCCAAGTACTCAGTGTGGCTAATCCCAAGATCCAGTTAATACCAAACAAAATACCGCAAGCGGTTGCCACACCTTTGCCACCCTTAAAGCCGTGGAATATCGGGAAGAGATGACCCAAGAACACCGCGATGACTACACCGCATAAGAGCCAGGAGCTCATGGTGGAGGTGAGGGATTCATCTCCAAGTAAAACTCGAGCCAGCATGACGGCAAAGTAGCCCTTTAGAGCATCGCCGATCAGAGTTAGCACTGCGGCTAATTTATTGCCAGTGCGCAGCACATTGGTTGCCCCAGGATTGCCCGAACCATAAGAGTGAGGATCCGGCAAGCGCATGCATTTGCTAACCACTACTGCAAAAGAAATAGAGCCTATTAAATAGGCAATCGGGATAAGCAAGAGATCTAAGGTAAGGTCCATACCGCTATCTTAAACACTTGTAGAGGGAAGTAACTCGGAAGCCTAAGAGCCACGAGGATGATGCTGTTGATGGATGGATTTAAGTCTCTCCCTGGCCACATGGGTATAGATCTGGGTAGTGGAAATGTCTGCGTGCCCTAAAAGCAGCTGCACCACCCTTAAATCAGCACCATGATTCAGTAAATGGGTGGCAAATGCATGGCGCAGGGTATGGGGTGATAGCGCCACCGGAATATTAGCCACAGTTGCGTAGCGCTTAATCAAAGCCCAGAATGCCTGACGGGTTAAGCCTGTACCAGTATGGCGACCCACAAAAACCGCATCAGTCGTTTTACCTTCCAACAAAGGAGTGCGGGCTTCTGATAAATAGCGTCGTAACCACTGCCCTGCTTCACCGCCAAAGGGCACTAAGCGCTCTTTGCCGCCCTTGCCATTGACTACGCGCACGACACCCTCATTTAAACCAAGGGCAACAGTCTTTAAAGAAACGATTTCTGAAACACGCAAGCCACTGGCATACATCAACTCCAGCATGGTGCGATCACGCAGACCTAATGGCGTTTCAATATCGGGAGCATTAAGTAAAGCAGTGACTTGATCTTCGCTTAACGTCTTCGGAAAACGGAGCGCTTGTTTAGCAGCACGTAATCCAATACAAGGATCGCTCTTGACCAAATTAATGCGGAGTGCATGACGATAGAAGCGCTTGAAAACCGTTAAGCGCCGATTAGCAGTAGTAGCTTTATCAGCACGTCGATGCGCAATATAGGCTGTGAGATCTTTTTCTGTCACTCCGTACAGATCAGCTCCAGAGTCTTTATAGAGCCACTGGGCCAATAACAATAAGTCTCTGCGGTATGCGGATAAGCTGTTTTGAGCCAAGCCATCTTCTAACCAACAAGCATCGCAGAAGCGCTCAATGGCTTCTTGACTTGCTGGGGCTATCTGATTTTGGATGTTTTTAGAGATTGGCATTTAAGATTGCATGGCTCTAGGCAGCCAAATATCAATAACTACTTAGCAACCTCTTCCAGTTTTTCTGCAAGCCATATCTTCATCAAAGATTGATATGGCACATCAAGCTTATTCGCTTGCAACTTAATATTCTCCAAAATACTCTGGGATAAGCGGAGCGATATTGAAGTGGTTGTTGGCTTCAGATTTGGCATTGTGACTCTTACAGCCCTTGACAAATCAAAATATTCTGAAGAATCACTCTTCTCCCAGAAGGCGCGCTCTTCTTTTTCACTCTTGAATTTAGGAATTGTTTTGCTAGGCTTTTTCATAGAATGCCCTCTCTTTCTTACTCATTGGCCTTGCGGAAACCACCCTAATTAAAGTGCCACTCTTTCGCAAGGTAAAAACTACGGACAAAAATTCACCAATCGAGGTAACACCAAGAGCCAAATAACGTTGCTCATCTTCGCTATGCTTCTCATCACCAGAAACCAATAGGGGCTGATTAAAGAAAATTTCTTCTGCCTCTCCTTGAGTTACACCATGCTTCTCTTCGCTCTTGCAAGCGTTTCCAGCATCCCACTGGAACCCAGTAATTCGGTGAAAATCTATCATGCATGTATATTATCATAATATACATGCACCTATAAAGCAAGGGGTCTCTTATACCCCCTCAAACATCACATTAGTCACGGAAATTATTAAAGCCTAATGGCGCTTCGGTAACTTCTTTTTTGAGCAGAGCCATAGTTTCTTGCAAGTCATCACGCTTAGCGCCAGTGACACGTACTGCATCACCCTGAATACTGGCTTGTACTTTGAGCTTGCTGTCTTTGATGATGCGGACTACCTTTTTAGCCAGGTCTGAAGTAATACCCTTTTGGATCTTCATAGTCTGCTTGCGCTTATCACTGCCAATAGTTTCTGTTTTGTCATCTTTGAGATAACGCACGTCCACATTGCGCTTAGCCATTTTGCTAATCAACACATCACGCACTTGGCCTAATTTAAAGTCGTCATCGCCAAACAAGATTAAAGTTTCATCCTTTTGCTCTACACGGCTATCGGAGCCCTTAAAGTCAAAACGATTGGTAATTTCTTTATTAGATTGCTCGACAGCATTTTTGAGTTCAATCATGTCCGGCTCACAAACTACGTCAAATGTTGGCATTTTTACTCCCTATATTTTTTGGTAAATATTCAAGCAATCTTCATATTTTCTAGATATTTTGGAGACTTTTACAAGTTTTGCACCTAAAAAATATTCGCTAGATTCTTTTACGAATAAGATTGTGGCATGAACCGTGCTCAAAATGCGCCCTTGCCAGCAAAATCAATCCCTAATTTGGGTTTGAAGCAGCGCAATACCTTTGGCTTTGAGGCCAGTGCGGAACTGGCATATGAAATTACCGCGTCCGAGCAAATTCCGGGAGTCATCTCCGATATTGCCGAGCAAAAACTAGCATGGCGTGTTTTGGGTGGAGGCAGCAATGTCATTCTCCCAGCCAAGCTGCCGGGGGCTACCCTTCTCATGAACATTGCCGGACAAGAAATTATTGCCAGCGATGCGGATGCCAGTCTTTTAGCTGTGGGTGGTGGTGTGAATTGGCATGAACTTGTTGCCTGGACCCTAGAGAATGATCTACCCGGTTTAGAAAACTTAGCGCTCATCCCTGGAACCGTTGGAGCAGCACCAATTCAAAACATTGGGGCTTACGGTGTTGAGATCGGCGATTACATCGATCGTATCGAAGCCTTTGATACGAAAGATCATGCCTTTGTCACCCTCGCAAAAGAGGCCTGCCACTTTGCTTATCGCGATAGCTACTTCAAGCAAAATCCCCAGCGCTTTATTGTGACAAAGGTCGTTTTTAGAATCCCCAAGAGCTGGAATGCACGCATTCATTACGCGGATTTAGCAAAACAATTTGCTAAAAACTCCAATCCCAGTGCAGAAGAAATTTTCCTAGCGGTTTGTAAGATCCGTACACATAAATTGCCTGACCCGAAAGTAATCGGCAATGCAGGTAGCTTCTTTCAGAATCCGATTGTTCCAAATGAACAATATGAAACTTTGCTCCAATCCCATGCTAACCTAGTGTCATATCCCGACGCACCAGGCAAGCGCAAACTGGCAGCTGGATGGCTCATTGATCAATGTGGTTTTAAGGGTCAGCGCATGGGCTCGGTCGGCGTTTATGAAAACCAAGCACTGGTGCTAGTCAATCATGGTGGCGGTAGTGCTCAAGACATTCTTGGTCTTGCTAAATGCATACAAGACAAAGTACGCGCAGAGTTTGGAGTCAGTTTACAGATTGAGCCAAATATTTTCTGAGCTAGATTTAAAATCTATCTCACATTTGCTAGATCTAATAGTTCTGGATACTGCTTTAGCAATGCAGTCTTACCTTGGTTTAAGCGTCTTACCCAACCAGGACCACGTGAAATTGCATCAGTCCATGCCTGCCTCACTAAATCACCATTACCTCCGTCAAATAGCACTTTGAAAATTGCTGCAGCTTGACCCAAGTCCTTGTTTGCTTTTACACGCTCATTAATAGGGCGCTCCCCATAAACAATTAACTTATGTATTGCGTAACGCTCAGGGGCCGGGATATTCACAATACAAGCACCACCCCCCTTAGATAAGAGAACAGCCTGCGTGGTACTTACCAGGGAAAACTCCATAAATTTTAGGCATTCCAGAGTCAGACCCAATTCAGGCAACACTACCGGCCCACCACTTCTAGTTTGTGGAGTTACAAAATCTAGTCGCAACTCTGGGTCCTTAGGATTTCGATATTGTGCGCCTGTTTTTCCTGAAAACTCAGCAATTGGCAACAGCCCCATCTCCAAGGAATTTAAAGCATCGTGCACCGAGATTTTCACATTTGCACCCAGCGCAATTGAAACATTTTTTCCCGCATGGGCAAAATCTACATCCATCGTTGTATTAGATGTTAACCATTTCACACCCAACATATTTCCCATAGCAAGAAATGCATGCGTCCCAATTAATATCCCACCGGCACTAAAAAAACCATACTGCCGCAAACGATTCACTACGCGAAAGTGCTTAGTTAACGCAGACCCACAGCCAAGCACCTCCGCAGATTGTGCCAACCCTTTAATCCTACTTAAATAATCTCCCGTCTTCAAAGCTTGATATTTTTCAATGAGGTGAGTCACGCGCTGATCTTCAGGACCTACGTAAGCCATACGACCTACGCCATCAATATCACGATAGCCGTAATAAATATAGGCTTTACCTTTTTGAACCTGCTTGTGAAATGCACCCGGCAATTCTTTAAATTGATCAATATTTTGAATGCGTAATTGATCCTGCAGTTCGGCATAAGCCGTTTGAGCGGATAAGGAAAGTGGTTCATATAGCTTGGTACTCATGTTGTTATTATACAATAAATTATTTGTATAATAACCATTATCCTGCATGGCTTACAAGGTCATTTAGCCTGCTAATATAACCTTTTGTCCCTTATCTAGAACCATCATTTAATAAGGTTAAAGATTTTTGGATAAATCTAGATAAGCTCATTTTTAAAATAAAGGTCCTCATTGAGATATCCAGCGGTATTAACTAAAAATGGTCCCAAGATTCTGGTGACATTCATTGACATTCCAGAGGCGATTACTTTCGGAAGAAATAAATCTGACGCCCTAAAACATGCGGTTGATGCACTTCAAACAGCATTGTCATTTTATTTGGAAGCTCAACTGCCATTACCAAAGGCTAGCAGATTGAAGCGGGGGCAAAAATTAATCTGCGCTTGCAAATCACGTATTAATTTCCACCCCAAATACTACTAAAACCAAAAAAATTATGGCGCTTGTGCTGGACCCAGACTTGGCGCTTTAGTTGGAGCAGCAACCCCAACAAATATCACCATGCCATCACCACCAGGATTGGCATCATTTGGGTTTACATCATTAAAGGCGCTTGGTTTCCAATTATTCGCAGCCCAAACATTGCCGGCCATATCTGTATTTACTGAAGTCAATCGCATCAAGGGTAAGTAGGATGGGGGTGAGCCTGTTCCGTATAAAGGTTGCCCAGAATTCAGTAGGACCTGGCTACCTGCAGATGGGAGGGTGTAGCCAGTGCTTGGAGTGATTGCCGATCCCATTGCTAAACCTGTAGGGCAATTTGATGTTGCGCCACAGAGTTGCACAATGCTATAGCGTGCGCTAGGGGATGCAGTTCCAAAATTGGCAACCCAGACATTTCCCTTTGCATCTAATGAAATGCCCCATGGACCATTAATCCCTTGT
This sequence comes from Polynucleobacter sp. Tro8-14-1, assembly GCF_018881655.1. Lineage (GTDB taxonomy): Bacteria > Pseudomonadota > Gammaproteobacteria > Burkholderiales > Burkholderiaceae > Polynucleobacter. The sequence goes on along the minus strand of NZ_JACVPX010000005.1, from coordinate 171,980 downwards.
CCTGTGTAAGTTCCGACAATCGCGCCACTTGAATTGATTGCATAAACAGTAGAAGTGGAGCCTGCTGCAACCCAAGCATTACCCAGTGAGTCTACGGCCACACCTTTTGGATTGCTGCCGCTTGGCAGTGTGACTGTAAATAATTTTGAGATTCCGCCATTGCTATAGCGCAACTTAGACACTGTATCTGACCCTGTGTAAGTAACCCACGCATATCCATCAGTAGTGATCGCTATGCCGAATGGCTCTGTATTGCTATCTACATAACTAACAGGATTAGTAGTCTGATTGGGATAAACAACAACTGCATTGTTACCGTAACTCGCCATCCAAATATTATTAGATTGATCGACTGCAGTTCCCTGCACTCGCAGCAATCCAGCGGTATATCCAGCATCTGAAGAAATGGGTACACCAACTGATGATAATTTTGCTACCGCTCCGCTGGTGGGGACATTATTGCCCCATCCAAAACTGCCTGACCAAATAAATCCAAGCTTGTCTATCGCAATCCCAAATCCTGAACCCAAAATACCGCCGCCAGTAATAGGTGAGCTTGGAGTATTGGAAGCCCCATTAGCAGGCAGGCCATTGGGCTTCAGAACAACCAAACAATTGGCGGAGTTGGGTGTTCCTTGAATCACATTGTTATTAATCCACGCATAACCCTTGGTATCAAACGCCACATTAGCTGGGCCACCAAAAGGGTAGGTGCTGCTGCCGGTGTTATTAACCTTGACCGCCATTGTCCAGGCATCGAGCTTTTGTAGTGGTGCGGAGGAATTTGGCCCCTGGTTAGCAGTAAGCGCTGGCGTATAGCTTATCACCACACTGCCTAAGTTATAGATACCGCTGACATTGACTGCAGGATTTAAAGCGATATTGACGATCGCCTGCAAGGTATTCGTAGGTGTAATGCCACTTGTAGAAGGAGTTAGGGCAAATAAATTCGTGCACGCATTAGCAAGACCTTGAGTACATCCTGCCAAGACATTAGCCAAAGTACCAAGCGCACTCCAGGTATTGGTTTCATAACCGTTAGGCGAAGTCTGAATGACTTTAGATGCAGAGCCAGATTCTGCAGAAACTAAATTTTCAGCCATGCCCGCAGCAATACTTAATGGTAGAGCACTCCCGGCTACCGAATAGTCATCACGAAATAATTGCGCAAAGGCATAAGCGGATGCCACGGTAGTGAGCTCATTAATGCGTACTGCAGATAACGGCCCCGTCCCTAAGCTTGCCATTAACTGGATGCTTGGAGATTTGCTAGCTACCGCATAGTAGGTAATGGGATTGCTGCTTGTATTTGCGGAATTACTGGGAACCTTGACAGAAAAATTACCAGCGCTATCCGATGTTGCCTGGGTAACAACAGATGGTGTTCCAGACTGAATTTGGTAAATCGTAACTGTGGCGCCCCCAATAGCAACTGGTGTTGATCCTCCACCTGAACTCACTACACCATTAATGACAGTGCTGTTACCGGAACCACTGCTTGGACAACCCGTCAGCATTGCAATCAAGAATGATGTACACGTTAATGCAATCAACCTTAAGATTAGTAGCTGCATATTATTTTTGTTCCGCTGGATTTACTTCTGAAAATTCTACATCTACCTGCCCTTCGGCTAGACGTATTTGATAACTATTACTTACGTTCAACTCAGATGGTTTACGAATGGCGTGCAGCCCTTCTTTTTCTTTACTCAGGATCACCGCATAGCCACGCTCTAGTGTTCTCTGTGGGTTCAACATTTCTAACTGGGATTGATAGTGCGATTGATTGCGCTTCCAATTTTCCATACGCACAGACCAGGCCTGGTTCAAACGTTGCTGCCACCCTTGAATTTGCTCCCTCATCCGATCTGGATTAGGCAAGGCATGACTCAAGCGAAGTGCTAGTTGATCTAGGGTTTGCGCCTCGCGCTCAACTCGTTGGTTAATCCGTTGGAGCAGTGCCTGCATGATGGCATCAAGCTCTTGCAACATTTGATCTCGTCGAGGTGCCGCTAGCTCTGCAGCGCCCGTCGGAGTTGGGGCCCGTAAGTCTGCAACAAAATCCGTAATCGTGAAATCGGTTTCATGTCCAACACCACTCACTACTGGTATTGATGAGTCTGCAATCGCATAAGCCAGTTGTTCATCATTAAATGCCCACAGATCTTCAATGCTGCCTCCACCGCGTACTAACAAAATCACATCTACTGCTTTTTCTTTTTCGGCAGCTTTAAGTGCGGCAATCATTCCGGCGGGTGCATCAGGGCCTTGAACCAAGGTTGGATAAATCACAATCGGAATATGCGGCGCTCTTCTCGCTAAAGTACTCAGCACATCTTTGAGTGCTGCTGCTTGCGGTGATGTGATGATGCCGATTGATCGCGGATGCGTTGGTATCTCGCGTTTGCGCTCATCATCAAACAAGCCTTCTTTGGCGAGTTTGGCCTTCAACTTTAAGAAGGCTTCATATAGACCGCCCATTCCAGCGCGTCGCAAAGTCTGAATCGTGAGCTGAATATCCCCACGAGGGACATACATGCCTAGGCTGGCGCTGACTTCTACCAAATCCCCCGATTGCGGCATGAACCCAACCTGGCCGTTGCGACCACGGAACATGACGCAACGGATCTGACCTTCCGCGTCTTTTAACGAGAAATACCAATGCCCGCTGTCATAAGCCTTGAAGTTAGAAATCTCCCCGCTCACCCAGACCGCATCGAAACGGTCCTCTAAAGAGGCAGCAATGGCGCGGTTTAGATCGCCAACACTCAGAATTTCCCTTGATATTTCCGACATTTTTTCTCTTTAATCTCACAACCATCTGGTTTAGGCGCCAATAAATATCCACAGATACAGATTCACTTTAGGTTTCATGCTTATAAGTAAGTAATTACTGACCCAAAACGTCTCATAAATCCCACATCTAAAATGCAAGCCATTGATTTATAAAAGAATTAATCAGCCCAATAAATTCCATTTGAACCAATACAAAACCACGCGAACCATCTATCAAGGACTTACAGAGCAAACTCAAAAAAGTTTTGCACAGAGTTATCCACAGGCTGGCTTTCCGAAACAGGCTTTTTAATTCAGCTAAAGTACTGAGCTTATGTACTCCATCTTACTATCCGCTGGCTGGCCTATTTGGCCCCTCCTCATCATTTCCATATTGGGCTTAGCAATCGCCTTAGAGCGTTGCTGGTATCTGCGTCAAACGCACATATTCCCCAAAAATTGCCTAGAAAGCGTTTTTTCTCTTGCAAATCAGTTGGTTGGAAGCAAAACCAGCATTTCTGAGCAGCAGATTACGGAATTAGCCAAGCTTTCCCCTGCAAGCCCTTTATTGGCCTGCGCACTGAAAGAGAAATTATCCGGCAGTAATGCTGATGCTGCGCTGGAGGAGTTGCAAGTGACCGCACAAAGCACTTGGCTAAAGTTGGACCGCTACTTAGGCGCACTTGCCACGATCGCCACAGTCGCTCCGCTATTAGGCTTATTTGGCACTGTAGTGGGCATGATTGAAATCTTTGGCAGCCAAGGCGCGATCAATAGCGCTGCTGGTAGCCCACAACAATTAGCCCACGGCATATCAGTTGCCTTGTACAACACGGCATTTGGACTATTGATTGCCATTCCTGCATTAGCTGCTTGGCGCGGTTTACGTGCAATGGCAAATCAACGTCAACGTGAATGCGAAGAATTTACTCGTCAACTGTTTAAGAAGCTCTATCCAAACGTTTCAAACGACGCTGCAGACATTTCAAAATGAGTTGGCTAGAAACACACCCACGAGCCAAGAGAAGATTTTCTCTTGGGGGTAGTGCTACACCTGTAGAGCCAGAAATCAATCTCATTCCTTTTATTGATGTACTGTTGGTGGTCTTAATCTTTTTGATGATCTCCACAACCTTCACGCGCTATCAAGAATTGGCCATCACTTTACCCACCGCTAATGGCAATGAGAGCCAAGCAGAGGTCAAGCAAATTCATATTGCAGTCAGTCGCGATGGCCGCTTCGCAGTGAATGGCAAAGTGGTGGATCGGTCACAACTCAGCAATACATTAACTCAGCTAAATGGACAAAGCAGCCAGAAGGAAGCCACCAGCTCTCTGCAAGTGAATATTGATGCCGATGCTAGAGCGCCCCATCAGGCGGTCATGAGCGCACTGGAAGCAGCGCGCGATGCTAACCTGTCCAATATCGTGTTTAGCAGCCAAACCAAGAAGTAATTACCGAATCAAGAAACTACTCAATGTCATTTTCTTACTTCCGTAAAGCCCCCAAGTTTTGGGAAAGACGTGGCCCCACTAGCTTATTGCTATGGCCACTCTCTTGGCTTTATGGCTTGGTGATACGCGTTCGTAAATTAATTCTGGGTACGGGCTTAGTAAAACAAAAGCCTGCTCCAGTACCAGTGATTATTGTGGGCAATATTCGTGTAGGCGGCACTGGCAAGACACCTATCGTGATTGCTCTAGCTGAACGCCTTAGTCACCTTGGTTGGAGGCCTGGAATTATTAGCCGGGGCTATGGATCTTCTTCGCAAATAACACCCCTACAAGTACGCAGCGATTCTGACCCTACCCTTGTTGGCGACGAACCGGTCTTGATTGCAAAGCGTACACATGATCAATTTCCGATTTGGGTTTTTCCAAAGCGCCAAAAAAGTATTGGGGCTTTGCTCAAGCATTCGCCTAATGTAAACATCATCATTAGTGATGATGGCTTGCAGCACACTGGCCTAGCACGCTGGCCCGCTCGCGAAGGTGGTCGTGATATCGAGTTCGTTGTACGTGATGGACGTGGTGAAGGCAATCGCTTTTTACTTCCTGCCGGCCCATTGCGCGAACCCGCCACACGTGAACGCGATGCCACACTCTTTACAGGGAAAGCAAAAGGTCTTGAATCTAAGTTTGGTCCTCAAGACGAATACTTTTTAGGGCGTCGCGCATTCTCGCTCTTGGGTAATTTGGGAAATGCGTATCAATTGATTAATTCTAAAAATACGCAGACGCTTGCTCAAATTGCAGATAGTTATCTACCAAACAAAATTACGGCTGTTGCCGCCTTGGGTAATCCACAACGCTTTTTTGACGATCTCCTCAAACAAGGAATTGCCGCTAAATCGATTCCTTTGCCGGATCATGCGACGTATACCCCCGAGTTCTTTGAGAAGATCAATGCGCAATGCATCCTCATTACCGAAAAGGATGCTGTGAAATGCGCGGCAATTACAGATGAACGTATTTGGGTGGTACCCATGACTCTCGCCCTCCCGGATAGCCTGGCTGAATGGCTGCACTCTATCCTGCAAAGACCCAGTCCTTATCGCTACACCTTGTAGGTTTAGCTTACATAGCACTACACTGTGTCATCCCCTATTTAGATCACCATTAAAGAAATCATGGATAAACGACTGCTCAATATTTTGGTTTGCCCTTTGTGCAAAAGCCAATTGCATTTAAACGCCGAGAAACATGAGCTCATTTGCAAAGCCGATCGCTTGGCTTACCCGATTCGGGATGATGTGCCAGTAATGCTGGTTGAAGAAGCGCGCAGCATGAGTGCTGATGAGCTTGCTTGATACATTGAGTACGCCACTTTAATGAATCATTCTTCCAAAGCTCCAGATTTTTTAGTAGTAATCCCAGCAAGACTTGGATCCACCCGTTTACCGAGAAAACCTCTAGCTGATATTGGTGGCAAACCGATGGTGATTCGCGTGGCTGAACGCGCCAAGCAATCACTCGCACAAAGCGTTGTAGTTGCAACCGATTCACCAGAGATACAAGCTGCATGCGATGAGCATCGTATCGAGTGTTTACTAACTAGCGCAGATCATCCAACTGGAACTGACCGTATTGCTGAAGTGGCCCAGCTACTGAAGCTACCTAGCAATGCATTGATTGTGAATGTGCAAGGTGATGAGCCGCTCATACCACCTGAATTAATCAATCAAGTTGCCAGCACTTTGGCTAAGCATCAAGAGTGTGCTATCTCCACAGTTGCCGTACCGATTACCGATGCCACAGAGATCAATAATCCCAATGTGGTGAAAGTAGTTCTTAATCGCTCCAGTGAAGCGCTCTACTTTTCCAGAGCGCCGATTCCGTTTGTGAGAGATCCTCAGGCAAACCAAAAAATTGAGCATTTACGCCATCTGGGGATCTATGCCTATAGGGCTGACTTTTTACAGGCCTACACCCGTCTAGAGCCAGCACCTCCAGAGCAGGCTGAAGCTTTAGAACAGCTACGCGCCCTCTGGAATGGTTATCGCATAGCCGTTCATACCGCCTCTGAAGCCCCGCCTGCTGGGGTCGACACCCCAGAAGACCTCGAAAGAGTGCGCCAGTTACTGGCTGGTTCCTAGACTAACCTCAGACCAAAAGCTAAAACCTCAGTAGTTTTAAGCTTCTCGGGGATAATCCTAGGCAATAGGCTTCTAAGATCCCGACAAAATACGGGACAATGTCAGCTCTTCTAAGGGGAAAACAATGCGGTTGATTCTGCTCGGTGCACCAGGTGCTGGAAAAGGCACACAAGCTCAGTTTATTTGCGAAAAATTTGCAATTCCACAAATTTCCACTGGCGATATGTTGCGCGCTGCTGTGAAAGCAGGAACTGAACTCGGTATTGCAGCCAAAAAAATTATGGATGCGGGTGGCCTTGTATCTGATGACATCATCATCGGCCTTGTTAAAGATCGCTTGACTCAACCTGATTGCAGCAAAGGCTATTTGTTTGATGGTTTTCCAAGAACCATTCCTCAAGCACAAGCCATGAAAGATGCTGGTGTTCCTATCGATTACGTTTTAGAAATCGATGTGCCATTTGATGCCATCATCGATCGTATGAGCGGACGTCGTGTTCACCCTGCCTCTGGCCGCACTTATCACATCAAATACAACCCGCCAAAAGTTGCAGGCAAAGATGATGTGACTGGCGACGATCTCATTCAGCGTGACGATGACAAAGAAGCAACTGTTCGTAAACGTCTGCAAGTTTATGACGATCAGACCCGTCCATTAGTGGAGTACTACTCCTCTTGGGCTGCGCAAGGCAATCCAGCCGACAAGGTAAAAGCGCCAGTCTATCGCAAGGTAAGTGGCACTGGTAACGTTGAAGACATCACCGCTTCTATTTTTGCTGAACTGAAGTAATTCAATTCGCATTAGTAAAAAAGGACTGCATTGCAGTCTTTTTTTATGCATGCACACTTAATTTCATACCCAAAGCATGTATTACCCTGGCTACCGTCTCAAATCGTGGACGCGCTTCAATTTTTAAGGCTCTATAAAGAGATTCCCTGGTTACTCCACTCTTTTTAGCAATAGCAGTCATGCCTTTTGCCCTAGCAATATCGCCTATTGCCGCAACAAATAAAGCAGGATCTCCATCCTCTAGCACAGCAGTTAAATATCCAGCGATATCTGCCTCAGTTTTTAAGTAATCCACGACATCAAATTTAGGCAAATCTTTTATTTTTATTTTTTTTGTATTTTTCATTCAATCCTCCATCGTTAAAAGCAACTTCTTAACCTTTTTAATATCAGCCTTTTGAGTTGTTTTATAACCGCCGCCCAACATCACAATTACTACCTTCCCACGCCGCAAGTAATACATCCGCCAACCGGAACCAAAATGCTCTCGCATCTCCCAAATTCCATTTGCATCAGTTATTGGGGCAACATCACCCAAATTTCCCAATGCGGCCCTACGCAGTCTTGCTAATAATCGGCCTCGAGTTAAAGGATCGCGAATAGCGTTTAGCCAGACCTCAAATTCAACTGTTTTATTGATTTCATACATCTTCAGATTGTAATCAATTGGTTACAGTATACACAAAACCTTACCAAGAGCGCTGCTTTAAAACATGAAAAAATTTAGATGGCTAAGGTAATGTGAAGTTAGATAGGCAAATAAAAAAGCCTGTAACTGCAGGCTTTGTTGAAATTAAGAATATCCCTTAGAATTATTTTTCTGCCATCGCCAAGAATCAGCACACATGCGATCAATCCCTAATTGAGCTTCCCAGCCTAAAACTTTTTTAGCTAACGTTGGGTCTGCGTAATATTCAGATAGGTCACCAGCTCGTCGAGCAACAACCTCATAAGGAATTTTTACTCCTGATGCCGCCTCAAAGGCCTTAATCATGTCAAAAACGCTATAAGGCTTTCCGGTTCCTAGATTTACTGTGATGGATGCATTCTGTTCTAGGGCTTTTAAAGCCGCCAGGTGACCTGCAGCCAAATCCTCGACGTGAATGTAATCTCTTAAACCCGTTCCATCTGGGGTTGGGTAATCATTTCCGTACACCATCAACTTTTCTTGAGCACCAATGGCGACCTGAGTCATAAAGGGCATCAGGTTATTTGGCTTGCCAAAAGGATTTTCACCAATCCGCCCCGACTCATGAGCGCCCACTGGATTGAAGTATCTTAGCAAGGCAATTCTTAAAGCAGGGTTAGCCTTTTGTAGGTCGCGCAAAATATCCTCAACCATCAACTTAGTTCTGCCATATACGTTGATCGGCGACAAAGCAGTCTCTTCGCTATAGCAAACCGATCCTGGATTTCCGTATACGGTTGCTGAAGAGGAGAAGATCAATTGATTTACATTGGCCCGCATCATCTCTTCAAATAAAACAATACTTCCGGATACATTGTTATCAAAGTATTTCAGGGGGAAGGCTTCTGATTCACCCACTGCTTTCAGGCCGGCAAAATGTATTACCGAATCAAATACAAGCTGCCCAAAAGTGGCTCTAACTAGCGCTCTATCTCGTATATCGCCCTCGATGAACTCAACCGCTTTTCCAGCCAAGTCTTCTATGCGCTTGACGACCCCCAAGCTACTGTTGGATAAGTTATCCAGAATGACAATATCTTTGCCGGAATTCAATAGCTGAACTACGGTATGAGAGCCAATGTAACCAGCGCCACCTGTGACCAGAATTTTTTTCATATTTTTAATGACATCTTCAGTGGTAAATGCTGCTCACCAAATCGGCTACTTCAATTCTTTTAAAGCACTCTCGAAAGATTCAATATCAGCAAAGCTTCGATAGACCGAGGCAAAGCGAATGTATGCAACCTTATCTAGACGCTTGAGCTCACGCATCACCAACTCACCTACGCGCTCACTAGGAATCTCTTTTTCACCCAGACTAAGGAGCTTTTCTTCAATGCGGGCAATCGATTCATCGACGGAATCTGAAGACACTGGGCGCTTACGCAGGGCTAGCTTGAGTGAACTTGCCAACTTATCGTGGCTGTATTCCACCCGGCTGCCATTCTTCTTGACGATCGCCGGGAGAACCAACTCAACACGCTCATAAGTAGTAAAGCGCTTATCGCACTTGGCACAACGGCGACGACGGCGAATGGTATCGCCCTCATCTGATACCCGGGTATCTAGAACCTGGGTATCTTCGTTATGACAAAAAGGGCAGCGCAATGAGGGCTCTTTTCTTTAGTGGTTATTGATTTTTTGTTGCTTAACCGTAGACCGGGAAACGCTTCGTGAGCTCAGAAACTTGAGCACGTACTTTGGCGATGTTCTCAGGATCATTTGGGTTATCCAAAACATCCGCAATAAAGTTACCCACTTGTCTTGCTTCTGCTTCTTTAAATCCACGAGTAGTCATCGCTGGTGATCCTAAACGAATACCGCTGGTCACCATTGGTTTTTCTGGATCGTTTGGAATGCCATTCTTATTGCAAGTAATGTGTGCTTCACCTAAAACACGTTCAGCTTCTTTGCCGGTCATTTTCTTGGCACGCAAATCTACCAACATCACATGAGAATCCGTTCCACCAGAAACAATTCTTAAACCACGCGCAATTAAAGTCTGTGCGAGTGCTTTTGCATTCGCTATCACTTGCTTTTGATAATCAACAAAGCTCGGCTCCTGCGCTTCTTTAAATGCTGCCGCCTTACCAGCGATTACATGCATCAAAGGGCCGCCCTGTAAGCCTGGGAAGACTGCGGAGTTAATCGCTTTCTCGTGCTCAGCCTTCATCAAGATGATGCCGCCACGAGGGCCGCGCAAGCTCTTGTGGGTAGTAGAGGTAACAATATCTGCATGCGGTACGGGGCTTGGATAAACACCAGCAGCAATCAGGCCAGAGTAATGCGCCATATCCACCATAAAAATCGCGCCTACTTCTTTTGCTAACTTACCAATGCGCTCCCAATCGATGACGAGGGAGTAGGCAGATGCACCAGCAATAATCAATTTAGGTTTGTGCTCACGTGCCAAACGCTCCATTTGCTCGTAATCAATCTCTTCATTTTTATCGAGACCGTAAGCAATTGGGTTAAACCATTTACCGCTCATGTTCAACGCCATACCGTGGGTCAAGTGGCCACCTTCAGCAAGACTCATACCCATGAAGGTATCCCCTGGCTTTAAGAAGGCCAAGAACACCGCTTGGTTGGCAGAAGCGCCGCAATGCGGTTGCACGTTAGCAGCTTCAGCACCAAACAATGCTTTGACACGATCAATCGCCAATTGCTCAGCAACGTCCACGAACTCACAACCGCCGTAATAACGCTTGCCCGGATAACCTTCGGCATACTTATTGGTCAACTGAGACCCTTGGGCCTCCATTACCGCTGGTGATGTGTAGTTCTCAGAAGCAATCAGCTCAATATGGTCTTCCTGACGCTTATTTTCGTTCTGAATGGCTGCCCATAATTGGGGATCGGTTTTGGCTAAGGTGTTTTGACGGTCAAACATGGTGATAATCCTGAAAAAGTTGGATTGCTGAGTGAATTAACTTAGTAAAATCAACCTACATCATACAAAATCCACCATGACCCCTACACAAGACCTCTCATTTCTCTCCCTAGTCCTTAATGCCAGCCTATTAGTACAGTTGGTAATGTTGTTATTACTCAGCATGTCCGTGGCCTCTTGGACCATTATTTTCAAGAAAACTGCTGTTTTACGTGGGGTCCGCCAGGATACCGAGCGCTTTGAGCGCGACTTTTGGGCCGGCGGCGACCTCAATACCCTTCTGGAGGCAGCCCAGCGTAATACCCGCAGCGACGCCGTCCTAGAGCACATCTTTGAAGCCGGAATGCAGGAGTTCACCAAAGGTCGTGAGATTGACGCCGCCCGCCGCGCCATGAAAGCCACCTATCAACGCGAAATGGACCTCCTGGAAGCCAATCTACCTTTCTTGGCATCCGTTGGCTCAGTCTCGCCGTATATCGGCCTCTTTGGCACGGTTTGGGGCATCATGCACTCCTTCCGCGGTTTGGCTAATGTGCAAAACGCGACTCTTTCTGCTGTAGCTCCTGGTATCGCAGAAGCGTTAATCGCCACAGCAATTGGTTTGTTCGCAGCGATTCCGGCAGTGGTTGCTTACAACCGCGCAGCAACTGATGTAGACCGCCTCTCCATTCGCTTTGAAACTTTCATTGAAGAGTTCACCAATATCTTGCAGCGTCAGACTGCAGGGCGTTAATTGAAATAACGCGTGAACCGATAAGCGAAAAAAATTATGGCTGGATCTTCATTACGTAAAAACAAACGTCGGGCAATGTCTGACATCAACGTCGTTCCGTACATCGACGTAATGCTAGTATTACTCGTGATCTTTATGGTCACTGCACCAATGGTCAATCCAGGTGTTGTCAACTTACCCACTGTTGGTGGCGCCAAAGTGCAATCACTACCGCCAGTCTTTTTAACGATTGATGCCAACGAGAATGTCATCGTGCGCAAAGATGGTGATCCGACTCAAACACTCAATAAATTTGAACTCGGTGCTTTTGCAAGATCACAAGCAGAAAAGTCTGCCGATCAACCTATTGTCATCGCCGCAGATAAATCCATCAAATATGAAACAGTGATGGAAGTCATGTCTAAGCTCAAAGAGAATGGCGTGAAGCGCGTTGGCCTTGCGGTCAAGACCCAGTAAGAATCTGGCCTTCATAGCTGCTCATGAATAGCGCACCTTCTTTTCAGCAATCATTTTCGCCGTTTAAGCGAGGGCGTTTTACGAAAGAAGAAAGCACTAAGCGCGCGTTTACTTTTTCACTCATTGCGCATTTGGGATTGCTTGCCTTTCTCATGATTGGCATTAGCTGGAATAACACCACCTCTTCTGGTGTTGAAGTTGAACTTTGGGATTCCGCTCCACAGGTTGAAGCACCGCCTGAACCAGAACTCAAAACAGAAGTTAAAGAAGAAGCTGCTGATATCGCCATCAAGAAAAAGAAGGTTGAGAAAGAGCCTCCTAAAAAAGAGGTGAAAGAAACTCCTAAAGCAATAAAACCTCCTCCGCCCAAGGAGAAGGAAAAGCCGAAGAAGGAAGAGCCGCCGAAAAAGGCTGAAGCTCCTAAAGCACAGTCACCGGCAGAAACCAAAGCCAATGCCGCAGCAGAAAAAGCACGTGCAGATCAGTTAGCGCGTTTACGTGCAGCAGCTGGTGCCGAAGGTGGTAGGGGTGGAACCGTTGGCAGTGGAGTCGGCGGCGGAGGTAATGCACCTCCAGGCTGGACTGATAAAGTAATTAAAAAGGTTAAGCCATTGATCGTCTTTAACCCTGAATCTGTGAGCGGCAACCCTGCTGCAGTTATTCTGGTGAGCCTTGCTCCAGACGGAGCTATTTTGAGCACCAGCATTCAATCCTCTAGCGGCAACGCTGGCTGGGATCGCGCAGTACTACTTGCACTCTCTCGCGCAGAAAGCCTGCCGAAAGACGACAATGGCAAAATTCCTCAACGCGAAGTAAAACTGACTTTTAAACCCAAGGATTAATGCATGTTGCAATTAGCAAAAAGACAGCTACAAAAGCTAGCATCAAAATTAAACTCTTTTAGCATGATTGTTATTGCTCTTTGTATCAGCTTTGCAATGCCTGCGCTAGCGCAGATGAATATTGAAATCACGGGCGTTGGTCAATCACTCTATCCAATCGCGGTAATGCGGTTTAAAGACGAAAATAAATTACCTACCAGTGTTACTGAAATCATTCGGCAAGATTTAGCACGCAGCGGTTACTTTAAAAATACAGAAAATGGTAATGCCGTTGAGAGTGATGATGGTACGCCTAACTACAAATCGTGGGCAGCACGCGGTGCTGATGCACTGGTGGTTGGATCAGTCGTGCAGACTGGCAATAATCAGTTTGACATTCATTACAAGCTGTTTGATGTTCGTAAATCCCAAAGTCTGGGTGGCTTAAATCTCAACTCAAGCGCCGATAACCTGCGTGCGGTTGCCCACAAAATTGCTGATGACATCATCTTCAAATTACTGGGTGAGCGTGGCGTGTTCTCCACCCGCCTCTCCTACGTCATCAAGGATGGCAAGCGCTATCGCCTGGTGATCTCGGATGCTGACGGTCAAAATATTCGCAATGCACTCAATAGTGCTGAGCCCATCATTTCTCCATCATGGTCGCCTGACGGCAAGAAAGTGGCGTACGTTTCTTTTGAAGACCGCAAGCCAGTCATTTATGTTCACGAGCTTGCTACTGGTCGTCGCATTTCTCTATCAAATCAAAAAGGCAACAACAGTGCACCAGCCTGGTCACCCGATGGTAAGAAATTAGCCATCTCATTATCTAAAGACGGCAACACTCAGATCTACGGCATCAATGCCGAGGGCACGGGTTTACATCGCTTAACTCGTGGCAACACGATTGATACTGAGCCGCAATATTCTGCTGATGGTCGCTCTATCTATTTCACCAGCGATCGCGGTGGTAACCCACAAATCTATCGTATGAGTGCTGATGGCGAACAAGCTGAAGGCGTAAAACGGATTACCTTCAAACAAGGTTTTGTGACCTCACCTCGCATCTCACCTGATGGCAAGTACTTAGCTTACATTGCTAACGTTGGTGGCGCATACCGCCTCTACATTCTGAACTTAGCTACTGGTGATACTCAAGCGCTTACCGATGGCACTAGCGATGAATCCCCTTCCTTTGCAGCCAATGGCCGCTATGTTCTCTACTCCACCAAAGTTGGTGGCAAACGCGTTCTTGCTGCTGTCTCAGTTGACGGGAATTCCAAGCAGGTGTTGAGCATTCCAGGATCTGATGTACGTCAGCCTTCCTGGGGTCCATTCATGGACTAGGTCCTAACTACGTTAAACCCCCTTTTAGGGGTTGAAATAGTCACTTTTGATGTTCTTGGGGGCATAATATTGTCTATTGATTCATTTATAGATTTAGCTCGTAGGAAAAAGGAAAATTCATGAAGATTTCTATCGCACGTCGCGCAGCGACATTCGCCTTGATCGGTGCCACAGCATTTTTGATGGCAGCATGCTCCAGCGTCAAACTAGATGACACTGATGGCGCCAATGGTAGCGGCAGTGGCAAATTTGGCTCACAGCCGTGGAATGATCCAAGCAGCCCACTCTTTGAGAAAAGCGTTTACTTTGGCTTTGATGAATACACCGTTCAGACCAAGTATCAAAAAATGTTGTCTGCTCACGCAGGCTACTTAAAAGCCAATCCAAAGCAGAAGATCATTATTCAAGGCAATACCGATGAACGCGGCACAGCTGAATACAACTTGGCACTTGGCCAACGTCGTTCTGATGCTGTACGTAAATCATTGAACTTGATGGGCGTTTCTGACGACCAAATGGAAGCAGTGAGCTTTGGTAAAGAAAAACCAAAAGCAGAAGGTGATACCGAAGCAGCTTGGGCAGAAAATCGCCGCGCTGATATTGTTTACATCACGAACTAAATGAAGATACTTTCATGCTCAGTAAAACAAACGCTCTCACGAGCGTTTTGTTTAAGTGCTGCTCTCATTTGCTTAGGCGCATCTAATAGCGCCTGGGCGCTCTTCTCTGATGATGAAGCGCGTAAGGCAATTCTGGATCTGCGTAAGTCTCTAGCCACCACCCAGCTTGAGTTACAGGGCCAAATCGACAAACTCAAAACTGAGAATGCAGAGCTCCGTGGCAAAGTTGAAGAACTTGAGAAACAAGGCGAAGACATTAGTACCAGTCAGAAGACTTACTACCAAGATCTCGATACTCGTTTAGGTAATTTTGAGCCTCGCACCGTAACGATTGAAGGCGTTTCTGGAACAGTACAACCTGGTGAGAAAAAAGCCTACGACGACGCCTTAAAGTCATTCCAAGCAGGCAGTCTCAAAAAAGCTGATGAGGGATTTTCAGTATTTGCAGCCAAATATCCTAAAAGCCCTTACTTACCACTTGCTCTGTACTGGAGCGGTAATAGCAAATATGCGAATAAAGATTACGCCGGTGCGATTAGCCAACTACAAAGCCTAATTAAGAAATTTCCGAATCATCCACGTATTCCTGCAGCGATGGTGACTTTAGGAAACTCGCAATTAGAAAGTGGCAATAAGGCAGCAGCTAAAAAAACATTTAACGAAATCATCGCTAAGTATCCAGATACTGACGCAGCCAAGGATGCGCAGCAACTCATTGCTAGCACCAAGTAATTAATCATCTATGTCTAAGCTTTCTGCTGCATTCGAATCTCTGGCGCCCCGTAAAGCAGGCGCTCCAGCGGTCATTCTGTTTTCGGGTGGGTTGGACTCCACTACTGTTCTAGCCCTTGCCAAAGACTTGGGATATACGCCCTACGCCCTTTCGGTTGGATATGGTCAGCGTCATTCATCTGAGCTGGCAGCGGCCAAACATATTGCCAAGCAAATTGGAGTGGCACGACACGAAGTAGTTAACCTAGATCTCACTCGCTTTGGGGGCTCTGCTTTAACTGACTCCTCGATTGCAATCCCAACGACCCCCGGCAAAGATCAAGAAATCCCCGTTACCTACGTACCAGCACGCAATACGATCCTGCTATCACTTGCATTGGGTTGGGCAGAGTCATTAGGCGGACTAGATGTTTTCTATGGGGCTAATTCGGTAGATTACTCAGGCTATCCTGACTGCCGCCCTGAATATGTTGCCTCTTTTGAACATATGGCTAACCTAGCTACTAAAGCAGGTGTAGAAGCCATCAATGATGCAAATCGTTTTAGAGTGCACGCGCCTATCATCAGCCTAACTAAAGGCGAAATCATCCAGCTAGGAAGCACTCTAGGCGTTGATTACTCGCAAACAGTCTCTTGCTACCAAGCTAATGATTTGGGTGAAGCTTGTGGAGAATGTGAGTCTTGCCGTCTAAGGCAGGCAGGCTTTAAGCAAGCCAATGTGGGCGATCCTACTCGCTACCAAAAAAAGTATTAAACGTATTAGGCTGCGCGCAGCTCATCATCCTGCTGAATCAAACTATCAGCAGGGATCCCCAACATAGAGTGCAACCTCCAAATCATCTTCAGTGTAAGGGGGCGTTTGCGATTTAATATTTCATATACGCGATTTAGGCCACCGATCATCGGCTGCAAATCCTTTGGACTCAAGCCGGATTGTTCCATTCTGAATTTAATTGCCTCAATTGGGTCTGGTGGAAGAATCGCATAGTGCTTGCTCTCATAAGACTCAATGAGCATTAAGAGGATCTCAAACCTATCTCCATCCTTAGTCCCAGGTTTTGGCTCATGATCAAAATAGTAAGACGCCTGGGCTAGGGCATCCTTGTATTCAAGCTTGTTACGAATGGGTTTTAATTCTTTCATTTTTCCTCCAACTGCACTGTGCAAGCATCAATTCGATCGTATGCAGCATGGCTACCAATAAATTTCACATATACCGCCCCAAAACTATAAGCAACTACCACCACCAAACGGTAGGAATTTCCTTTGATATTAAAGACAACTCTGTTGCCTGCAATAAAACTCGCATTTCGATACTTATTCTTTATATCTTGCGGCCTTTTCCAACTTGCATGCGCCACCTCGTCATACCAAGCTTTAAGTGGCTGCT
Source organism: Polynucleobacter sp. Tro8-14-1 (assembly GCF_018881655.1). Lineage (GTDB taxonomy): Bacteria > Pseudomonadota > Gammaproteobacteria > Burkholderiales > Burkholderiaceae > Polynucleobacter. The sequence continues at coordinate 155,139 of NZ_JACVPX010000005.1, read as the reverse complement.
CGGCATCGGGATGAATACGCCAAAAATTTGTTAGGTGTTTTCTGGCTATTATTCGCACACATTAATTTTAGTCCCAAAATGGGACTATTGCAAGTGGGGCCATATAACCCTATGCCAATTAAGATTTAAGCGATTTAAAATTACAAGTCACATGGATATTGCAGACATACTTCGCATCAAAACCACAGTCAGCATGGCTGAGCTAAAACGCAATCCTAAGAAGATTATTGGTAATGCAGACGATCTACCTATGGCCATCTTAAATAGCAACAAACCTAAGGCTTATCTTTTGTCAGCTAAGGCATATGAAGTGGTACTTGATTTTATTGATGATGCCTCACTAATAAAAACTATCAAGGCTCGTAGGGGTGGCAAAACTATAAAAGTAAAGATTTAAGCCTTATTAAGCATTCTAGCTACATAGCGCGCAATCAAATCTACTTCAAGATTTACCGCATCACCTTGCTTGAGATTACCCAGCGTAGTATTTTCCAAGGTGTGGGGAATGATATTGATATTGATGATGCAAGCAGTTGCCGTGTCTTCAGTCTGATTGACTGTAAGCGATACGCCATTCACAACAATCGAGCCTTTGTAAGCCAAATATTGCGCCAACTCTTTTGGCGCCTCGATGCGTAACAACCAAGATCCATAAGCATCATTAGCCACTTGAGCAAAATGCGCCACTTTACCAACACCATCTACGTGCCCGCTAACTAAATGTCCGCCCAGGCGATCATTTAAGCGCATGGCTTTTTCGAGGTTGACTGGACCGACCTTATCAAGACCAATCGTTTTATTCAGAGACTCGCGAGAAATATCCAGGGCAAAAGAATTGCTGGTTAACTGGGTAGCTGTCATGCAAGCACCTTGAATGGCAATGCTGTCACCCAAGGCAACATCATCCAAATAGCCAGATGGAACTTCAACAACTAAATGCAAGCCATCGCCCTTTGCTTGAGCGCTCTTAATTTGACCAACTGCAGTAATGATTCCAGTAAACATGAGGTGATTTTAGTTCTTAATTAAGCGGAGTCGAAGATCGGGGCCAAAGAGACTGTGATCAATGACTTTCCACTGTTCTTTGTCATTCAGGGAATTTAGGGGCGAAATATTAGCCATTCCAATACCATCGCCCATCAAGAATGGGCCGTAGTAGAGCAGTAGCTCATCTACACAGTTTTCTCTGAGCAAAGAACCATTGAGCTTAAAGCCCGATTCAATATGAATCTCATTCATCTCACGCTCTTTAGCTAAATACGTGAATAGTTTTGGCAGATCTACTTTGCCAGATGGGTTAGCCATAGCAATGACTTCTATACCGCGCTCAGTAAATGCTTGCGCTTTTTGTTGCATTTCAGGGCTGTCCAAACTGGCACAAACAATGATGACGCCTGATTGCTCAATGTTGTTGAGAATCTTTGCTGCCGGCGGCGTTTCTAATTTGGAGTCAACGATGATGCGCCAAGGCTGACGCTCAGTTTGAACATCTCGCACATTCAGAGTGGGATCATCTTCTTTAACAGTACCTACGCCAGTAACAATGGCACAAGCTTGCGCACGCCAATGATGGCCATCCGCTCTCGCTAGCGGTCCAGTGATCCACTGACTGCGGCCATCAGGTAAAGCTGTTTTGCCATCTAAGCTTGCAGCGATTTTCATGCGCACCCAAGGTAGGCTACGCGTCATTCGTGAAATAAATCCTGGATTTAATGACCATGCTTCTGCTTCCATTAGTCCGCTGTGCACTTTGATTCCTGCAGCAGTTAGGCGTTCTAAGCCTTTACCAGCAACCAAGGGATTAGGATCAGACATCGCCACGAATACGGCTGCAGGTTTTGCTGCGATCAATGCATCCACACAGGGAGGTGTTCGTCCAGTGTGATTGCATGGTTCTAGCGTGACATAGATAGTTGATCCAACAGGATCATTTCCGAGTGATTTAGCGTTCGCTAGGGCTTGCACCTCAGCATGAGCGCTGCCTACCTTCTGAGTAAAGCCCTTACCAATCACTTTGCCATCTTTAACAATGACACAACCCACTCTAGGATTAGGGTTCGATAAATAAAGTGCTTTTTGAGCCTCGGCTATTGCCTCGCTCATGAACTGGTGGTCAACTGCGCTGTACATAGGGTCTATTAAACCATTCAATGGCAGCGCTTTGCATCTCTAGCAGGGTCACAGATTCGCCAGCGCCCTCCACTTCCCAAAATCATTTGGCGCTCCAAGTCGGGAGCCCTGCTGTGACCCAGGATCAATCGATTGGCCACAAACCCGCCTTGAGCCGTTTTTGCCGCACCAGCAGCATTAAACAGAATGCCCTTCTTGCCCGAATTGGGGTCGATAAATTGCTTGCCTCCACCCTTAAAGTAAACGGGGTCAATACTTCCCTGCGAAAACCAGGGCTTTTCGATGCAGCCCGGTTTGGCTGGCTTTTCGATGCAGCCACTTTTAACCACCCAACCCGCCTCCCACCGATCGCTAGAAATAGGCGCAAGGTAGACGGGTTGACCCAAATGTAAGGCCTGCTGACGAGCAAAGTGGGCATGAGCAATAAACCTTCTGGCAATAGTCTCAATTTCTTGGGCGGCAATTTGTTCTTGCAATAAAGGCATGGTCATCATCGCAACCATGGCAATGAGTAAAACCACAGCCATTAATTCAAGGAGGCTAAATCCAGATTTCGAATCCAACTTGCAGTTATTCAAATACTTGTCGCCAGTTTATGCGAGTGACTGTGCCAGATGTTGCATCAATCACAACACCAATCTGAATCGCCGGCTTCTCTTTGCTCGAAATCAGCCAACGGTTTTTACCGACTGATTGAACAAAGCAAACATTCTCTTCCAAATTAGCAAGAGTGGTTAAATTTTTCTCGCAGTCTATGACTGCTTTTTCAGCAGCAAGAAAATGTTTCTGAGCTACTTCCATTGTTTTTACTTCTACGATACGTAATGCACTCAGCCTCTCTAAATACGCAATGAGAGATGAACAGAGTAAGAGTAGCGATATCACCCAAGCCAAAATCACAAGAGATTCCTCGTCGAAAAAGTTCTTTCAAGATCTAGATTGAGCTTGGCTCCGTCAGTCATTTGCAGCTTGATCTTAAAAAGCCTTGATGCCGATAAATGCTGGGCTTGAGAGGGGCTCAACTCCTCTATTAAAAGACTATTAACCCCATTCATTAAGGTGGTGTTTTGAATGCGTCCCTGGCGATCGAGCGACTGACAAATTAGCGAACCGCCATTGACTTTCTTACCTTTGGGAATACCTGCCTGATAATCCACCAAGAATCCTTGCATGGCTAAGTTATTTTTTGTGCGATCTTGAGTAAGTGCATTACCAATGCAATCAAAATCTGTACCAGCGGATAATTTATGACGAATGATTAGTGAATCAGATCCACGAAATCCCGATCTTTTTTCAACCTGAATAAATGAACCATTGTTTTTTTGCTGTCTTATTTTTTGCCCTGACTTATGGTTTGAGATTTGTACAGATTGAATGTTCCGGTAGCCAGCCATTCGAATCGCGCGGCCAATTAATTCAAATGCACGATCCGCCTCTGAAATTAATGCTTGTGATTTTTCATACTCAATTTGCTTAATTACCAAATCAGCGCTTGTCTTTAAGAGAGGGTTGAGTAGAAGTGCGCATAGAGCGATTCCGACTAGACATTCGAGCAGACTCATTACTTAGGGCTTTTTTGGGTAGATTGCCATTGGTCCTGCTGTGTTCTTGTATTTCAAAAGTATCCGAATCCTTTCTGAGTTGAGCTCTTTTACTTTCTTGTTGTGTCAGAGTTAAAGCGAGGCGCTGATAAACGCCCGCCGATGTCATCCAAACTCCCAAAATCAGGGCCATTGCGACCAGAACCTCCAGCAAGATGAATCCCTGGCCATTTTTAGATCTCATTGGGGGTTGAGGAGCTTTATAGGGGGCATCGCCCATTTTCAAAGGCAGTCTTGTGGACTGAAACTCCGAACCAAGGCTCTTGCTGTCAGAAACACGGGATATTGAGGTAGGACAGCACTGTAAAGGGCTCCTGAGCTTAAAATAGAGGGCTATGCCAAATACCCTTGCCTCCACCGAAGAAATCATTGCCGAGCTCCGCGCCGGCAAAATGGTGATCCTCGTCGATGAAGAAGATCGTGAGAACGAAGGTGATTTAGTCCTAGCCGCCGATCATGTCACCGCTGAGGCTGTGAATTTCATGGCAAAACACGGCCGTGGATTGATTTGCTTAACCTTGACGCGCGAGCGCTGCCAACAACTCAACCTACCTTTGATGGTTCGGGATAACGGCACATCCATGGGAACGAATTTCACAGTTTCTATCGAAGCAGCTAGCGGAGTAACTACAGGCATCTCAGCGGCTGATCGTGCGCTCACCATTAAAACTGCTGTGGCATCAAATGCCAAGCCCAGTGATTTAGTACAACCTGGCCATATTTTTCCACTGATGGCACAGCCTGGTGGTGTACTTATACGCTCAGGACATACTGAAGCGGGTTGCGACTTGGCAGCAATGGCTGGATGCTCAGCGACTTCCGTAATTTGTGAAATCATGAAAGACGATGGCAGCATGGCACGTCTTCCAGATCTTCTAGAGTTTGCGAAAGAGCATCAATTAAAAATTGGCAGCATTGCAGATCTCATTCAATACCGTAGCCAACATGAAAGCATTGTGGTTCGAGAAGGTACTCGTGAATTCATTACCCCTTGGGGAAAATTCCAAGGCATTATTTATCGTGATACTCCTAGCTCATGCATTCATATTGCATTAGTGCATGGCAAGCCTTCTGAAGCTCAAGAAACCTTAGTGCGCGTGCATGAGCCAGTCACTGTTTTAGACTTCCTGGACTCCAATGTCAGCAACCATTCATGGCCGCTAGCGAAGGCCTTAGAGCAAATTGCCGGTTCACCGGCTGGTGTAGCCGTGCTCCTCAATGCCTCTGGCATTGCCGCCCCCAATGATCAAGATTGGTTAGCGCAATTTCAGAAACTGAATCAATCGCAGGAAGAAAGCAAGAAGCCGTTGGCTAGAAAAACTGATTTCAGAAGCTACGGTATTGGCGCCCAAATATTGAAAGATATTGGTGTTGGCAAAATGCGCTTGCTTGCCAACCCAAGTCCTGTGCCTAGCCTTTCTGGTTATAAGCTCGAGGTTACAGGTTACAAGCCGTACACTTCTTAAATTCCATTAAAGCCTGAATATTTTAAAGATTGATATGACGAGTTCCACTAATGATTTTGTAGGCGTACTAGAAGCTGATCTCAATGGTCAAGATCTCCGTATCGGTGTTGTGCAAGCACGCTTTAATGAAGATCATTGCGTTGCCCTAACCAATTCCTGTATCAATGAATTAATTTCTCTTGGGGTTTCCCAAGCAGATATCAAATTGGTGACTGTTCCTGGCGCGCTAGAGATTCCATTTGCCCTCCAAAAAATGGCCGAGACTGGTGAATTTGATGGCTTAGTGGCCCTAGGCGCAGTCATTCGCGGTGAGACCTATCACTTCGAATTAGTCTCCAATGAATCTGCTTCTGGCATCACTCGTATCTCGATTGACTCTGGATTACCAATCGCCAATGGTGTGCTCACTTGCGACACTGATGAGCAAGCTCTTGCTCGTGTTCAGGTAAAAGGCGCAGAATGTGCTCAAGCAGTAGTGGAGATGGCAAATTTAGCCTTGGCATTAACTCCTGATATTGATATCGAAATTAACTCGAGTGAAGAAGAATAATTCGCATGTCTACATCTAGCCAAAATCCACTAAACCCTCAAGCCGCCAAGGAAGTAAAGCCTGCTCCAAAGCGCTCACTGACACCACGTCGTCGCGCTCGTGAATACGCCCTCCAGGGTGTTTATCAAAGCCTAGTCATGCGTCGTGCTGGCAGCATCCCTAATGGCGCCTCCATTGCCAAGCAGCTTGCGGAAGACCCCGCATTCCGTCGCTGCCAACTTGATCTCTTCCAAGGTATTTTTGATGGCGTACTGGCTCGTACCGATGAGCTGGAGGCGATTATTACCCCAGCATTAGATCGCCCAATTAACGAACTTTCTCCAGTGGAGCATGCAGCATTACTCATTGGCGCCTATGAGCTAGCTATCGATCTTTCGGTACCTTACAAAGTGGCCATCAATGAAGCGGTTGAACTTGCTAAAACCTTTGGCGGTACTGATGGCCATAAGTATGTCAATGGCGTTCTTGATCTACTTGCCCAGAAGCTTCGCACCGCCGAGACTCAGGCAGGCTAAACACCCCCTAACTAGCAGCAAGGAATCCAGCCTCCAGGCCCTAAAAGCTTGGGGGCTATTTTATTTATTGAGGGATAAAATGATTTACATCTATACCAAGGTCAAACATCATGCAAAAAGTAGACATTCGTAGCCAATTACAAGATTCAAGCCTTTTTAAAGAAGAAGCTTTTATTGATGGCCAATGGATTAGCTCTAAAAATACCTTTGCCGTTTCTAATCCAGCCACCGATGAGATTATTGCTGCGGTAGCCAATCTAGAAACCAAAGATGCTGAGCTCGCTATCGCCGCAGCTGAAAAAGCACTGCCTGCATGGCGCAGCAAATTAGCCAAAGAACGCGCACATATTATGCGCAAGTGGTTTGACCTCATTATTGAAAATACACAAGATCTTGCAAAGCTCATGACGCTCGAGCAAGGAAAGCCTCTAGCTGAAGCTGCTGGTGAAGTTGTTTATGGCGCTTCATTTGTAGAGTGGTTTGCTGAAGAAGCGAAACGCGTAGAGGGTTCTATTCTGGGAACCACCTGGAGTGATAAGCGTCTCATGGTTCTCAAACAACCGATCGGTGTTTGCGTAGCCATCACTCCCTGGAACTTCCCGATTGCGATGATTACGCGCAAGATTGCACCTGCATTAGCAGCGGGCTGCACTATCGTCATCAAACCTGCTGAATTGACACCGCTATCCGCCTTAGCTCTGGCTGAACTTGCCAAGCGTGCTGGTATTCCGGATGGGGTGATTAATATTGTGACTGCCGATGCTAATCAATCGATTGTGATTGGCAAAACCCTTTGCTCCTCTCCTACAGTTCGTCATCTATCGTTCACAGGATCCACAGAAGTCGGCCGCATTTTGATGGAACAGTGTGCTCCAACTGTCAAAAAACTTGCTCTGGAGTTAGGTGGGCATGCACCGTTTATTGTCTTTGAAGATGCCGATATCGATGCCGCCGTCAGTGGTGCCATGGCTTCTAAATTTAGAAATTCTGGTCAGACCTGTGTTTGTGCAAATCGCTTTTATGTTCATAAAAAAGTGCATGATCAGTTTGTTGAAAAGTTTGCTAAAGCACTAGCTGTTATTAAAGTCGGTAATGGGATGGAGGCTGGCATTACTCAAGGGCCCCTGATTGAAACCGCCGCTCTTGAGAAAGTACAAAAGCATGTTGCTGATGCACTTAGCAAAGGTGCCAAGCTAGTTACTGGTGGCAAACAGTCCATTGAAGGCAAGAACTTTTATGAGCCGACCATTCTGGCTAACGTAAACAGTCAAATGCTCATTACGCACGAGGAAACTTTCGGCCCTGTAGCACCAATCATTCCTTTTGAAAGTGATGAAGAGGTCATCCAGTTAGCTAATAGCAGTCAGTTTGGCTTGGCATCGTATTTCTATAGCCGTGACATTGGCCGCGTCTGGAAAGTAGCTGAGGCCTTGGAGTACGGCATGGTGGGCGTTAATACTGGATTAATCTCTAACGAGGTAGCGCCCTTTGGTGGCATCAAGCAGTCAGGCCTAGGGCGTGAAGGTAGCGTCTACGGAATGGATGAATACCTCGAGATGAAATACGTCTGCGTAGGTTTGTAAATTTACTTTTATTTTTTCTTGTAGACCAGATCCCAAACACCGTGGCCTAGCTTGATGCCACGGTTTTCAAACTTCGTCACTGGGCGATAGTCTGGGCGCACGACATAACCCTGATGCTCGGCATTGAGCTGTTCAAGAGTAGGTTTAAATTCATTACAAACCTCACCAGGCTTAGCAATATCCTCAGCGGTGAAAGTTTCTACTTTCATCAATTCACTGGAAGTATTTTGCAAAGTAGTTTCGGCATTCAGAACCAAGAGCATTTGCTCGGCATAGTTATGCCAATCGGTAGCTAAATGTAAATAGCCACCCGGCTTTAATCTAGAGACTAAAAGTCTTACAAATTCAGACTGAATTAAACGACGCTTATGGTGACGCTTCTTATGCCAAGGATCTGCAAAGTAAATATGAATACCATCCAGTAAATCCGGCGCCAGCATATTCTCCAAAACTTCAACAGCATCATGGCGTATGAGCCTGAGATTAGTAAGATTGTTTTCGCCTATGAGCTTCAGCAAGGCGCCTACGCCAGGAGGATGAACCTCGATCGCCAAAAAGTCATCATCCGCTCTCAAGGCGGCAATCTTAGCGGTGGTCTCGCCCATACCAAAGCCAATCTCCAATATCTTTGGTTTAGTTGAGCCGTTAAATGCTTCAATTAAATTGAGATTAGATGCTTGATAAGGCAGTAAAAACTGGGGTCCCAATTCTTCAATTGCGCGCTGCTGACCAGCGGTAGTTCTTCCAGCCCTTAATACGAATGAGCGAATTCTATCCGTTCTCTTCATTTATCAAAGCCATTCGGCGTATTCCAGCCTGCTGAGCGATAGGCATAAACAACCTCAGCTAGAACAATGGATAAAGAGGTCATAAAAAAGATGAGGCCTAGTACAAATGTCCAAATGACATAGGCTGTCTGCAATGAACGCACCGCGCCCGCTTGAAAGAAAAATAATTCAAGAACCGTTAAGGAAATAAAAACACCGCTGAGAACATCAAAAAAGATAGCGGCGGTACAAAGTCGACCCCGGATTTGAGCTTCATCAGCCTCTTTATGCATGTGCTGCAGCATTGCCGCATCCGTTACCTCGCCCAGGTTAATGGAATGTCGAATCGCGCGCATACGATCGACTGAACGAGCTAAGCGTCCAGAAATCGCATTAATCAAAGTTGCTACGGCAGTTAACAAAAATACAGGGGCTAGTGCCAGCTGAATGTTATTGGTGATTGCGTCTATTGATACATCCATATTGAAATGCCTTAACTTTGATGAGGGGTATTGGTTAGATCAGTGAGACCAAGCGATCAATCCACTGTAAGCAGTCAATAACACTAACAAGCCAAAAGCGATTCGATACCAAGCAAATGGAATGAAATTATGGTGTGCTACATAATGAATTAACCAGCGAACGCAGATAAATGCAGAGAGAAAGGCGGCAATGAAACCAACAATAGTAGCTAGAGTAAATTCACCGGAGAAAGCTACTGGCGCCTTCCAAAGCTTGAGCAACTCATAAGCAGTAGCGCCACCAATCACTGGTATGGCCAAGAAGAATGAGAACTCAGTTGCAACAGCGCGAGGCAAACCAAATAACATGCCGCCAATAATAGTTGCGCCCGAGCGAGACGTTCCTGGAATCAAAGCCGCACATTGCGCTAAGCCGACTTTGAGTGCATCCAAGGGAGTAAGGTCATCCACTGATTTAATGTGACTAGATACATCAGTCCGAATTTGCTGACGACGTTCAGCCCAAAAAATAACTAAGGCCCCCACAATAAAAGCGCTTGCTACAGGAATCGGCGAAAACAACACTGCCTTAATATGCTTGCCAAATAAGAAGCCCAAGCCCATTGCAGGAATAGAAGCGATTAATAAGTTCAGTACAAAGCGACGGGCAATGGGGCTACCCGAGAACGAGGCGACAACTTTCATGAGTTTCTGGCGAAACTCCCAGCAAACCGCCAAAATAGCGCCAAACTGAATAATGACCTCAAAAGCCTTGCCTCGATCATCATTGAAGTTGAGTAAATCCCCAACCAAAATCAGGTGCCCAGTACTAGAGATCGGCAAAAACTCGGTTAGCCCCTCTACCACCCCCAGAATGACTGCTTTAAGTAACAAAATTAGATCCATAGCCCAAATTTTATAGGTATCTAGAGGTAACGTAGGGTATTTGGCAAAATAGCATCTAAATGAGCATTTTGAATAAATTAGCCTTAAACTGCATGGCACATTAAAAAGTATCCGAATTACATGACCCCAACCCGCTTTAGACTTTCTCGACTTACCGCCTTTGGTTTGATCCTCAGTCAAGCGCTCGGTCTCGGCACCTGGTCATTCGACGCCCTTGCGCAAAGCCCTAGCGCGGCCCCTAGACCAGCCTTACCCACCCCAATGAGTGCATCGACCCTGATTGGCTTAGAGCAGCCACCACAGATAGCGCCACCACCTAATAAGACTGCATTACCTGATAGTGCAACCCCATCCTATCTTGGAAATAACAATTCAGGTAATAGCAATGCTCAATACAATGACCTCATTCAGCTTTATCAAGATGCCGCGTTTAGCGATCCAGTTTTAAACGCTGCGCGCTTTAACTATCAGGCGAGCAAAGAGCTCTTCTGGCAAGGCCTCTCTTTATTACTACCTCAAGCTAATGCAACACCTAGTGGTACGCGTTACTACCAGCATGGCGCTGGGTCTACAGTAGTCTCCACAGGCGCAGGCAACTCCCGTGTATTTGACCAGAAGAGCTACACTGTTACTCTCACCCAGCCTGTTTTTAACGTAGCTGCACTCGAGGCTTTTAAGCAAGGCGATCTGAATACCAAGATTGCTGATATGAATTTCTTTCAAGCTCAGCAAGATTTAATTCTGAGAGTTTCACAAGCTTACTTTGATGCACTGACAAGCCAAGACAATGTGGCACTCTATCGCAACAAGAAAGACCTGATTAAGCAACAGTTAGATGTTGCTCAAGCCAAGTTTGATGCAGGCCTTGCAACCATTGTGGACGTCAATACAGCTCAAGCAAGCTTTGATCTCACCGTCTCACAGGAGATTGCCGCGCAAGCAGATTTAGTTGTAAAAAAAGGGGTTTTAGAGCAATTAGTTGGGCACCCAGTTGGCGCACTCAAGCCTTTAGTGAAAGCAGCCAAAATTGATGGTGTTCTGAAAGATCCCCGTAGCAAAAGTAAAGAAAATAAAAGCGCCACCCTTGTTGATAACGTCAATCCAGTACTGCCGCCTGGTCAAACTTTAGATGACTGGATTAATCAAACGGAAGCCGCAAACTTTAAAGTCTTAGCAAGTCAGCTTTCTGTTAGCTTGGCCGAAAGCACTTATCGCGCAGCCCAGGCTTTGAACTATCCCTCACTGAATTTAGTGGGCACTTCAGGCTACAACACTTCAAACGGCACACCGAATAGCTACACACCAGCTCAAACTAACGTCTATAACAATACTATTGCGTTACAAATGAGCATTCCATTGGTTTCTGGTGGCTTCAATAGCTCTGTCATTAGACAGAATGCTGCACTAGTAGATACCGCTAAAGCCAACTATGACAATGCAAGACGTACTGCAGCACAAAATACGCGCGCAGCATTCACTGGCTTCTATGGTGGTCTCGCGAGCGTTAAAGCCTATGAAGCGGCAGAGAGATCTTCAGAATCCGCTGTTGAATCTAGTCGACTAGGCTTTCAGGTTGGAACTTTAATTAATATCGACGTATTAATTGCAGTCGATACCTTATTTACTACCCGTTCCCTGCTGCAGCAAGCGCGCTACAGTACAGTCTTGAATGCGCTCAAACTCAAAGCAAGTGCGTCTAGCCTATCCGATGAGGATTTGTTGGCGATTAATTCTCTGCTGCGTTAAGCCTGCGCAACTTTAAGGCAGTAAATTCATAGAAGCTTTAATCACTTCTGCCACACTAGGTGGTGCTTGAATATCACCCACATTACGAATATTCTCAGACCAATAACCTTCGGTCTTCCATCTCGGTGAATCGCAATAAATTTCGACTGTTGGCTTACCCAACACTGCAGCTAAATGGGTCAAGCCCGTATCTACACCAACTGTGAGTGCAGCACCCGCAATGACTGTGAAAGCATTCTCAATTGAAAATGCAGGAGGGACTATCGCGCCCGGTATTTGACCCGCAATTTGAACGCTGACATCTCTCTCAGCAGCACTTCCCCAGGGAAGTACGATCTCGTATCCCTTGCTAGATAACTCTTTACCCAGCATTACCCAATTCTTATTCGACCAACGTTTTGCTTCTCTAGCAGTCGAGTGAAAACATAGAACATAGGGAGACTTCAATTTCTCAAAGATGCTTAATCCACTCGCATTTAGAGAATCAACGTAGTTCTGTGGATAGAATTTTGGGGCGCTAGCACGATCAACCAGGGGCCAATCTAAAGCCGAGCACATTACCCAACGCGAACGATCTACAGCGTGACACTGAGTGGGTACCTGGACCGATTGATTGTAAAAATATCGGGCTATCGGCTCGTAACCAGAAAACTCGGTTGCATTGGCAAGTCCTGCAATCACTACATTTGCGGATTTGCTAGCCAAAGAACAAACAATGGCTGATTTAAGCAGTCCTTGAGTTTCAATAATGACGTCATAAGAAACCTCTTGCAGCTCTTTTTTGAATCTAAAAAATTGCTGCCATGTTGACGCCTTGAGAAGATTCTTTTTCCAGCGACGTAAACCAACTGGAATGATGCGATCGATACCCCTAAATCCATCACGACTCAAAAGTGGCTCAAGCAAATGAACATACCCCTCCTCAACTACCCAGTCAATTTGGGCATGCGGTAGGCGTGCACGCAAATCCCAAACAATCGGTAGGTTATGAAGTACGTCTCCCAATGAGGAGAGCTTCACCAACAAAATCTTAGGATTGGCAGAATGATTTACCGCGGAGGTAGAAGATACAGCGCTCATATGAGCATTATCTTATCTTTTTAAGAGCGCCTGATATTGAATTAGAACTTCGGGGCTGCATCCCATGAATAGCCAGCTGCATCTTTAGCATTCATATTGGGCTGAACGCCAGCAGGCAAAGGCCATTCAATAGCAACCGTTGGATCATTCCAGGCAAGACAGGCCTCACTTTGCGGGTGGTAGTAATCGGTGGTTTTATATAAAAATTCTGCCGTTTCTGAAAGCACTAAAAAGCCGTGTGCAAGTTTTGCTGGAATCCATAGCTGCTTATGATTCTGCGCGCTGAGCTCAACACCAACCCATTTTCCATAAGTTGGAGAATCTTTTCGGATATCTACTGCAACATCAAAGACGCTACCAGCGACGACTCGCACTAATTTACCCTGAGTCTGCTCTAGCTGATAGTGCAAACCACGCAAAGTCCATTGACGAGAAAAGGAATGGTTGTCCTGAACAAATTCAATATCAAGTCCGGTTGCTTTAGCAAAGTCTTCTGCATTAAACGATTCAGTAAACCAACCGCGCTCGTCACCAAATACTTTTGGCTCTAGGATGAAAACATCATGAATAGCGGTTGGCGTTATTTGCAATTTAGAAGGGGTGCTCATTTGCTAGTCTTCTTGGCGGATAGAGAGATAGGTTGTGCAGAAGTGTTGAGCTCATTCAAAATCTTGCCAAGATACTGTCCATAACTATTTTTACTTAGCTGTGCTGCCACTTTTTGAACTGCTTCTGCAGTGATCCAGCCTTGACGATAAGCAATCTCTTCGGGGCAGGCAACCATTAGTCCCTGGCGCTTCTGCAGCGTGGCGATAAAGCCAGCAGCATCGAGCAATGAGTCGTGAGTTCCCGTATCCAACCAGGCAAAGCCACGGCCCATGATTTCTACGCTTAATTCATTCTTTTCTAGGTAAACACGATTTACATCGGTAATCTCAAGCTCCCCACGAGCGCTAGGCTTAATCGAGGCCGCAATGTCGCACACTTGATTGTCATAAAAATACAAACCAGTAACTGCGTAACTACTTCTTGGCTTTAGAGGCTTCTCTTCAATCGATAGTGCTTTGTAATCTTTATCAAACTCAACCACACCATAGCGCTCAGGATCATTCACGTGATATGCAAACACTGTTGCGCCAGTACTGCGATCGTTTGCACTATCCAATTGATCTACCAATTCATGACCATAAAAAATATTGTCGCCAAGAACTAAGGCACTAGGATTATTTCCTACGAAATTCTTACCCAAAGTAAATGCTTGTGCCAAACCATCTGGTGAAGGCTGCACACAATATTCAATATTGAGACCCCACTGTGAACCATCGCCCAATAACTCCGAGAAGCGAGGTGTGTCATGCGGGGTAGAAATAAGCAAAATGTCACGAATACCAGCCAACATTAAAGTGCTTAAAGGGTAATAAACCATCGGCTTGTCATAAACCGGCATTAGTTGCTTAGAGACAGCCTGAGTAACTGGGTACAGACGAGTTCCAGACCCGCCAGCCAAAATAATGCCCTTACGATTTACACTCATGCAAATTACCCCTATTTAGTACCTCAGGCAGCAAGAGGGGTTTTTTAGATCAAACCGTCCGCAGCAAGCTTGGATACGTATTCTTGAACCATGCCATCCCAAACTGGGAAATTTGGCACATTTTGAAGTTCATTATAAGAGTTTGAAGCTTTCAAAAGACCGCCTTCTAGGGCGCGACGCAATTTAGTGCTATCCATACGGGAATTCATTGGTCGTGGGGCTGGCAAGGGGTATTCGGTAGCCGGAATGGGCTTAATAGCCTCAGGCCTTGCTTTCAGTGTGATTCCCGCATCAAGGGCAGCCTGAATCGCCAAACAGGCTAATCCATGCCAGGTGGTTTCCCCCGAAGGAACTGCATGATAGATACCGGAAGTAAATTGCTTGATTTGGAACTCTTGATTTAACACCAAGTCTAGACTCACCTGAGCAAGCCAATTTGCGCTAGTTGGAACACCATGCTGATCATGAATGACTTTGAGCTCTTTACGATCCTTTGCTAAACGCAACATTGTTCTGATGAAATTACCGCCATCGCCATAAACCCAGCTTGTTCTGAAAATTGCAAACTGCCCTAGTGCTGAATTTGCAAAAGCCTTTTCTATAGCAAGCTCGCCAGCTGCTTTACTTTTTCCGTAAATACCTAAGGGATTGCGTTCATCATCCTCTGCGTACCAGCCATCTTTATTGCCATCAAAAACATAATCAGTGGAATAGTGCAAAAAAGTGGCGCCATGTTGAGAAGCATATTGCGCCATGGATTCTGGCGCTCGCGCATTAATGGCGTATGCCATATCAATCTCAGTCTCAGCTTTATCAACGGCCGTATAAGCAGAAGCATTGATGATGAGGCTTGGCTTTTCTACAGCAAGCAAAGCATTAAGAGCCTCGCCGTTACTGAGATCGCATTCAGTGCGACCAACATACTGAATATTCACTTCATCCGGAAGTGCTACAGCATCAAAAAGCACTCGGAAGGCTTTACCTAGTTGACCATCCTTACCAAATACCAGAATATTCATTGGAAACTTAGTTGTATTGCTTTTGGACCCAGTCGCGATAAGAGCCACTTACTACGCCCTCAATCCAAACTGGATTATCCAAATACCACTGAACGGTTTTACGAATACCGGTATCAAAGGTTTCTGCAGGGCGCCAGCCAAGCTCACGCTCCACCTTGCTAGCATCAATCGCATAACGGCGATCATGGCCAGGGCGATCTTTTACAAAAGTAATTTGCTCTGCATATGGCTTGCCGTCAGCACGTGGCTTGAGCTCATCCAAAATACGACAAATCGTTTTCACAACATCGATATTGGCTTTTTCATTCCAGCCGCCAATGTTATAGGTCTCGCCCAATTTACCTTTAGCCAATACTTCACGAATTGCCGAACAGTGATCGCCAACGTATAGCCAATCTCGAATTTGTTGGCCATCGCCATAAATGGGCAAAGGCTTGCTATTAAGTGCATTCAATATCACTAAGGGAATCAACTTCTCTGGGAAGTGATAAGGGCCATAGTTATTGGAGCAATTGGTAGTGACTACTGGGAACCCATAGGTATGGAACCAAGCCCGTACCAAATGATCTGAAGCTGCTTTGGACGCTGAATAAGGACTGTTTGGCTCGTAAGGATTAGTTTCCGTGAAAGCAGCATCAGTCAACGATAAAGAGCCATACACTTCATCGGTGGATACATGATGAAAGCGGAATCCCTCTTTCTCTTTTCCTTCAAGAGAATTCCAATACTCGCGTGCGCACTCTAATAAATTAAATGTACCGACAATATTCGTGGTTACAAATTCAGCCGGCCCATGAATTGAGCGATCCACATGGCTCTCGGCAGCAAAGTTGACGATGGCGCGTGGCTTATGTTCTTTCAGCAACTTAGCAACCAACTCTTTATCACCAATATCGCCATGAACAAAGACATGGCGTGGATCATTTTTTAAAGAGTCAAGTGTGGCCAAGTTGCCGGCATACGTTAATTTATCTAAATTAATAATGCCTTCATTACCTGGAACTTTCAGCCAATCCAAGACAAAATTGCCACCAATAAAACCTGCGCCGCCTGTTACCAAAATCATTTGATTGCCTCTAATTTAAGGGGTATGCATCAATTGTAGATACTTGTTAAAGCGTTTCTTACCAAATATCAAAATGCCTAATTTTTTAATGAGCTTTACTGCGCCCCTAGGCTTAGGAAGCACTACAGGCTCATCAGATCCAGATGCCTTATTACAGTTAATCAAAGCAGGATTAATAAAGATCCGGAAACCCTTTTGTCGCAACTCCCGATGAAACGGAGTATGGTCAGCAACATCTATGCCTCCAGCCTCTGAATCGGTGCCGGCATATCTACCCGCCAGAAATGCTTCGCGCTTGTAGATTCCCAGACCACCAAATGCAGAATCCACTTCAATGAGGTCTGCGCGAGGATCAATCACCACTTGCTTGCAACCAAGCGCAATCTCAGTGGCTGCCTTGTCGCCCAGGATGACTTCTAAGCGATGCTTTTGCTCCCAGCAATCCATGGGGTTCCAATGGGGATGGCTTAAAGCCCAAATATCATAGTAACCACCAAGCTGGTTGGCCGTAATAACATCCCACGGTTCATCCACCTCCCAGCATTGAGCAATTTTTTCTTGAGTAACTAGACCGTTCATACCATCCAAATCGGCCATCGCGACGTAATCTATATTTTGGTATTTTGGATCACTCGCTACTGCATCAATAATTAAATTTCTAGCGTATGCAATCCGATCCGTTCTTTTTGGAAGTTTTTTGCTGAGTTGACCAGCGGTGATGAATGAGAAATTCTTGAATTTCTTAGACATCTCCTCCAGTCTTTGCAGGGTATCGTCACTAGAATCACTCTCAACAATAAAACAATAGACTGCTTTAAATTGACCAAGGCTCGTCAGAACCTTTTCAATATCATTAGCAATATGGTTAGAGGCATTTCTGACGGGGCCAGCCAACAATATCTCCGATTCAGCGATAGGCTTCCTAGATCGTGAGCTTAAGTTTATTAAAGTCATAACGAATTATTGCACGGCTACTAGCGCTTAAGACCAGCCACAATGCAGTTAGCAAAGCTCTCAGAGGTATACGAGGTAAAGCCTGAGCCCTTCAAGAACTGAATAGCAGCCTCTTGATAAGAGGCAAAGGTTTGCGCAGTCATAGTGCTAATAAATTGATTTAGCTCACTGTAATCAGCGAATTTTCGGAAATCAATAAAACAGTCAGATGGAATCGCATGAGCTACATTAGCTTCTCCCCAATAAATAGGAATGCAGCCAGCAAATAAACAGTCAAAGATCTTTTCGGTTAAATAACCCGGAATATCTCTCGCATTCTCAAAACAAATGCAAAACTTGGTTTTACTCAAAACTTCATGCTTAGTTGTTGCGGGCCCTTGGTAACTAGGAAATACTGGCTTTGAGGTAATCCAGGGATAAATTTTTTCCATGCGGTAACGCAGCTTGCCTAGTTTACCCAATCGCTTTTGTGGCACCTTCCAACCGTTGCCATAAAGTTTTAATTCTCCTGACGCGTGCTTTTCAAACCAACGAACCGCTCGCACCCTTTCTGAATAGAGCTCTCGGTCATCATGCGCATTAGCATGCCGGTTGCTGCCAATCAAACAGACCAAATCTGGTCGCTGAGCAAATGGCAAGCTGACAAAGTCTTGTCCGCACTCTGACGGGATGGGATTGGGGTGGAATATTTCAATGAAGCGTTCGGCAGAAATAGTTCTTCCTTGATCATCCGAAAAGCCTTTTTCAAGTAAATCCTTATTCCAAGTAAAAATGCCATCGAAATGATTGAGATATTGATATTCAGCATTTCTGGGGACGGTCAGCGGTGTCTCATACAGAATTAAATAATTTTTCTTAATGGATGTGGAAACAAAGTCGATAGACTCAACATAGAGTCCGAAATCTGGACTTACACCATTCTTCTCATTGACGTCTGCAGTATGTAACTCGACATCTTGACTCAGTGCCACTTCCTGCAAAACACGCATTGGCTCGAGACAATTGTCTCGATTACGTAGGCTTTGAGGGTTGAAAATGTCATCTTCCCCGTTTTCCCAACCGTAAATACTGCCAATCAGCATAAAAGACCTATTTATATGGAATATATAAAGAATGGAGGCTCTACGTTTTTAGCAAATGCACCAAAAGCCCCATCTAATGTTTTAATTATAAAGTTATGAATATCATCGCACAGCTACAGGGTGGACTTGGCAATCAACTCTTTCAATATGCCACCGGAAGGGCCCTTGCCCTGCAAAAACAAGTTCCATTGCTGCTTGACCATAGCTGGTATACCCAAACCTATGATGATGTGACTCCTCGAGAGCTAATGCTGAGTGAATTAAATACCAAAGGTTCATTAATTTCCTTTCAGCCAAAGATTAAGCGCCCCAAACGCATACAACGCATTGCGCAAAAATTCTGGCCAATCACTCCGTTTATCTTTACAGAGCAAGCTCCTTATCGATTTGATCCTCGACTAAGTAAGTCACCTGCTTTTAAACAGCAGAACCTCTATCTCATGGGCTATTGGCAGTCTTATAAATACTTTGAGAGTATTAAGTCGATTATTCAAAGTGAAATTAGTCCAAAAAAGTCTCTCGACAGCCATTACCAAAACTATCTTCAGCAAATTCAAGCGACTAATTCAGCCATGGTGCACGTGCGCCGCGGTGATTATGTGAATCTAGCTAGCGCTGCAAAAGTACATGGCTTCGTTGGCCTTGATTACTATCATACGGGCATGAAGCTATTGCTGGAGCAAAGTCCAGAAACCCATTTTTTTGTTTTCTCAGATGACATTACATGGGCAAAAGAAAATCTTCCATACCCAGAAAGAGCTACATTCATACAGTCACTCAATAGCAGTGATGCTGTTATTCAAGAACTTGAACTCATGACTCATTGCCAGAATCATTTGATTGCCAATAGCTCTCTCAGTTGGTGGGCGGCATGGCTTAGCAAGAATCCAAACGGCACCATTTACTGTCCAAAAAAATGGATGAATGACACCAGCCTGGATTTAAATGATCTACTTCCGCCTAGTTGGAAGCGTATTTAACCCACCTAAGCTAGTCGCCCATAAAGACTGACAACAGTCGACACCATCAAGCGCTCTAGCCTAGTGAATGGTGTCAGAACGCCATTTCCACGGAACTGGAAGCGCGCATAGATCTCGTAGTTAGCTCCGACAGAAATATTGGGAATTTTATGATTCAACTGCATTAAGAATGGAATAGCTATTTTCATCCTGTTACTAAAACTCAACGATCTTGGAGCAAAAGAGGGCCCAATACCGAGGCCCGCCAAGTAATACTCTCGACTCTTTTTAAAAATCGTGTTTGTCTCGGAATTCTGGACTTGACTAGTCTGCCGATCGTGAATCCTGTAAGTAATCAACCTCTCTTTTAAATTGGCGAAGCGACATCCAGCCAAAGCCAGATCTATCCATAATGAATAATCCTCAGCATAATCTTTACCAATTTTATAGGGGTGTGTCTTAAATACTTCCGCCCTACCCATTACCGCAGGATTGCAAAGTGGGCTAGAGATTGTCATGAGTGCTCGAATATCTGCGTCTGAATAGCGCTCCTTAGATGCCTTTTTTTTGCCAGTCGCCTCATATAACGAGTAATAGGCGCCTCCACATATATCAACTTGATTTAAATCCAAGAAATTAACTTGGGCCTGAAGACGATGAGGCAAAGCAATGTCATCGGAATCTAAAAAGGCTATATAGCGTCCTCGCGATGCAGCAACTAATTGATTGCGAGATTTGACCAAACCCTGATTTTCTTGAAGTTCAATCCTATAAATACGAGGATCTTTAAATTGATCGATTACTTGGCCTGTCTTATCCTTTGAGCCATCATTCAAGATAATGAGCTCAAAATTAGTAAAGTCCTGCTGCAAGATACTTTCGATTGCGGCAGCTATATGTTTCTCAGCGTTAAATGCTGGCATAAGAACACTAACAACGGGAGCCTTCATCAGAAAAAACTTTGCAAGTATCTAACAAGGCGCTTTAAGCGTTTGAGTGCGCGTGAGGGAAGTGATTTTTGTGAAGCGCCGAAATTCAACTCAGATTCCCAAGCGGACTGATAAATAATCCCCATGTAATGCTTTGCAACCTTAGCTTCAGTTTCACCTAGGCGCCTCATTAAGAAATACTGCCAATCGTAGTGATAGATCCGAAACAAGGGCTCAATCGCAATCAGCGGAATAGCGTGGAACTTTAGGAGGGTTTCTCCATAAATCAAAGTCTCAGGATGTTCCGGGGTGATCAAATCCCAAATGCTCATACCCTGAGGTTGCAGAAATTGTGTATCCAATGATTGCCATACCTTGGCAGACCAAATAAACGGGGCTGGCGCGCAATAAAAATTAGGCCCTACACGGCCAAATAATTTTTGCACGCGGTCCGCTTCAGCTCTAAGATCTCTCTCCACTTTATCTTGACCACGATTGGACGCAATCTGAAAAAGCTCTTTGTTCTGATGCAGGACTGTGTAAGGCACGCCATCTACAGATAAGAAATCAGATTGATGAAAATCTCGAATAAATAAACTATCGGAATCTAGGCATAAATAGTTTTCAGATAAGCCTAAGCGCCAAAACTCAGATTTCACAATCTGCTGTGACAAGCCGCCCGGCATAGCCCGATACTTTTCAAAACTAGCCTTAGGATTAGCAGTCACAATATCTTCATCAGCCACCCAGGTATAACCCTCTTGCCCCAAAACTTCTATGAGAAGTGCTTGATCTGTTTTTGGAGTAGAAATATAAAAAGGAAGGCGATCAACATTGAACTTATTGATAGAGTCCAACAGGCGTTTTAGACGCAGAAGATCCCTTGAATAGGATTTGCAGTAAAGAACAAAATCTTTCAAACGATATTCCTGTTGTTATTGAGAGTGGCTTTGTACATTCGTCAATATTGTATTAACAGCCTGATCAACGCCAATCGGCTTCCATACTGGCTCAATTAAATGTTTTCCCTGCCAGTCTAACCAAATTCTCTCTATGGCCATGGCAATTCGCTCAGAATCGCCTTCAGGACTTAAATATGCCCCTCTATCAAGCAACATTTGATCCAGCTGTGGATTGCGGTGGGTAATACCCCAGATAGGACGACCGGCCCAGAGGTAATCGTAGAACTTAGAGGGAATGTACTCGGCACACCACTCATCATTACCATGCAGCAATATTAAAACATCTGCCTCTTGCATCTTCTCGACAACTCGCTCGCGCCCAGACTTTCCGCTGACAGGATCTTTTTCTAAACGACCATGCGCAAGCAATACATCAGAAAATTCCAATTGATTGATTGCCTCAAGCGATAGAGAGTCTAGAGGAGCACCATACGCATGGACACGAATTAAATTTCTAGCTTCTGGATATTTCTTAAACAGAGGAATCAGGCCATTCAATACAGTTGAAAGTGATCGGTCATTGGCTAGCGAACCAAAATGACAAAGATTGAGTTGGGAGGTGTAAGAATGCGCCCTATTGGCATTAAGACTGCCAGGAGGCTCAGCACCAGGGGTGACTACAAAGCCATGAGCATTGTGAGGTGTATTGAGATTGGGATTACGCACCTTTACATAATGCAAAGCTCCTTCAGTAAACCACCAAACCTTGTCAGAAAAACGAGTGAGTTGGTTTTCTAAATAATGCCTAAATCGAGCATCGCGGTTTTTAGGTTTCTCAAATCCTGGATCACTGGGATTCTTACGAATGACTAATGGGTCATGTACTTCGGAAATCAATTCAATACCGGTTGCTTTCTTGAGCCATACGCCAGCTAAGTGAGCAGACCAAGCGCTCCCAACAGACATCACCACATCAACTTTACCTGCACGAATGAGCCTCCAGCCATGTAAAAAGGCTGGCAACGCCCATGACCATTGACTGGAGTAGCCAAGGCAAAGCTTCTCAATTGCAATGAGTGGCGCCAATAGGATCGAAACCGTTCTAGTAGTGATCTTGTAGATGAATCCACGGCCATATTTATTAGCCACCCAATGACGAAAGTCAAAACGAAAGCCTGAAGGACCCCAAGCAATAAATTGGTAATGCGGAAAGCGCTGATCTTTGATACCAGTGATGGCACTGAACACAATCGGCTCAACACCCGCTTCTAATAAATAAGGTATTTTGTCGGTAATGGTTAAGCTAGCTGCACGACCATCCATATTGAATGCATGAGTCAAAATCAACCAACGCTTTTTTTCAGTCACAGCAGGCAAAGAAATAGTCACTCAAATGGCTCGACTAGTTGCCAGCAACAATGGACATGACAGCCATACGCACCGCAATACCAAAGGTTACTTGATTCAAGATGACGGATTGAGGACCATCGGCGACGATTGAATCAATCTCAACGCCGCGATTCATGGGGCCAGGATGCATCACGATGGCATCGGCTTTGGCTAAGGCAAGGCGAGTAGGGTTTAAGCCATACTGCTTAAAGAAAGCATCACCCTCGGGAACCTGACCAGCCTCCATACGCTCCTTTTGAATGCGCAGTGTCATCACGACATCCACATCCTTTAAGCCTTCTTCCATGCTATGGAACACTTTGACACCCAACATATTTAGATCGCTTGGAAGCAGGCTTTCTGGACCAATCGCACGAATGTCTTCGCAACCCAAAGTCGTAAGGGCATGGATATTCGATTTAGCAACGCGGCTATGAACAATATCGCCCACAATCGCCACTTTCAAACCTTTAAAGCTTTGCTTAAAGTGACGCATCGTATACATATCCAACAATCCTTGCGTTGGATGTTGATGGCTACCATCACCTGCATTCACAACGTGAACATGTGCTGGTACGTGATTCGCGATTTCAATGGGGGCTTTAGATACGCTATGACGCACCACAAAAATATCAGCCTGCATTGCCACTAGATTATCAATGGTGTCGAGCAAGCTCTCACCCTTGGCTGTAGACGAGGTTGAAATATCTAAATTAATCACATCTGCTGATAAACGCTTAGCAGCGATTTCAAAAGTGGTTCTAGTACGAGTAGAGTTTTCAAAGAACAGATTAAATACGCTTTTGCCGCGCAGTAACGGGACCTTCTTCACCTCGCGGGCAGGATCTGTCACGCTCACAAACTGTTGCGCAGTATCTAAAATATGCAGAATCTGCTCCTTAGGCAAGCCCTCTAGAGTGAGAAGATGCGTTAGTTCTCCAGCCGCATTAAATTGATTCACTAGCTGACTCATTACTCACGCCCCTCTAGCTGAAAGCTGAACTTGCCAGCGGTATCTTTTTCTAAAACCAGAATTTGGTTTTCCGGAACCTGTACCTGCTCACCTACAAAATTAGCGGTTATTGGTAATTCACGATTTCCTCGATCAGCAAGGACCATGAGCTCGACTTGCGCAGGCCTTCCAAAATCAAATAACTCATTGAGAGCTGCTCGAACAGTTCTACCAGTAAGCAACACATCATCAATCAAAATGACATTGGCACCGTTTACATCAAAAGGTAAATGCGTAGTCATAGTGCTAGCAGTACGTAAAGCAGTCATGCCTTTTTCTGCGTAGTCATCCCGATGAAAAGCGACATTAATTATTCCAAAGTGTGGAAGCCCTAAATCATGGGCGAGCCGCTCGGCAATCCATGCACCACCCATAGCAAGGCCAGCAAGCTCAAAAGAGCCCTCTTGCGCTCTCTTGCGCAAGTTCTCTAGTAATTTTCCGTATAACTGTTCAGCATTCATTCTCTGGTCCGGACTCTATATAAGATCTATTTCTTTTTCTAGCGATTAACTTAATCTAACTTCAGGGCTTCACGTTATGTTCTGCAAAATACTGCTCCAAAATGAGGGCTGCAGAGTGCGCATCTAGATTGTCGTGCATCTTGGAGTCCCCCTCCAAAACTGCAGAGGTATAGCGCTCATCTACCCAGAAAACCGGCAACTGAAAGCGGCCATGCAACTGATTGCCGAAGCGGACCGCCTTTCCAGTCATTTCATGGGGGGTGCCGTCTGGGTGGACTGGTCGGCCAACCACCAATTGGTCTGGCTGCCACTCTTTCAAGAGTTTCTCAATCACCTGAAAAAGAACGTCACTACTTGGCGCTGCAATGGTCTTCAAAGCTTGGCCTGCTTTTGTCACAGAGTTTCCGACTGCCACACCCACTCTACGAGTTCCGTAATCAAATGCCATCAGCGTCAATGCGTCAGGCATGCCCAGCCTCTCCAGACAGATGAGACAAATCAAAACCTAAGTGACTCACAGATTTTTCATAACGCTGGCTTGATGGGGTATTGAAAATGATCTCAATCATTTGTTCACGTGCTAGCGGCACATTCATCCAGCCGTTCAGCGTAATCTCTTCCTCAAGCTGACCAGCGCCCCAGCCGGCATAACCTAAGGTCATCAAAAAATGTTGCGGACCTTTGCCGGCAGCTACAGCTTCAAGGACGTCCTTGGATGTAGTCATCGTCAAGCCGCCCGGAATAATTAATGAAGAACTATAAGGCGAGAGTGCATCAGACTCATGCAAAACAAAGCCGCGCTCTATTTGAACTGGGCCACCAAAATATACCGGCTGCTTTAATAAAGGGGCAATCTCCAATTTCAACTCAATCTTGTCAAAGAGCGTTTCCAAATCGACCTCAGTAGGCCGATTGATGACCAAACCCATCGCACCCCTCTCGGTATGCTCAAACAGGTAAATCACAGAACCAGCAAAATTAGGGTCCACCATGCCCGGCATAGCAATTAAAAACTGATTGGCGAGATGGTCTGCGGAAAAGGAAATTGATGACTCTGAAACAGAAGCTCGTTCTGAAGCAGGGGGTGCTTTTTTAGCCGAAGTCATAAGGCTTATTTTACAGAATATCTAGATTTTTCCGGTAATCCAGTAAGCAAAAAGGCCAACAAGCTCATGAACAACATCATGCCAGTTTTGCGCCCCATCCACCAAATCAAATTCAGTCCACTGAAGGTGATTGGCGGTCTGATAATCTACCGGCAGAGGTAATACTGGCAAGTCTTGTTTTTGAAAGATCCTTACAGATCGATACATGTGGCTGGCAGAGGTAATTAAAAGCCAGGGTTTTAATTGTCCAGACTCATTCTTGGACCCAAATTCTTGAATGATGGGCTTCATATACAGCACATTTTCGTAAGTGTTACGAGACTGATTTTCATAATGCGCGTTCTGCTCGCTTAAGCCCTGCTCTTGAATCAACTGCTTAAATGCATCTGCCTCAGATAAACCTCTAGGTGTAATGCGCCCAGAGTAGCCACTGAATATATATGGCAATGAAGGATTCTTACGAATCAGCTCGAATGCCTTAGTAACCCGCTCAGCCGAGGAATGAATCGATACCTCACCTCTATCAACCGCAATTTCGCCACCGTTGATTGCTCCACCCAAAATAATGATTCCACCAACTTCACTCACTAGATCTTTGGATAACTCTACTTTAGGAGTGAGATTCTCAATACTTCTCAATAAAATCTCTGAGGTCGGGAGCCAGCCGACAATAAATAGATCTAGTAGCGCTAACAATAAAGATCGTTTGCACAGGTGCGGTTTTCGCAGGGATAAAAAGAAGAGTGCCAGCAATACGAAAATAGGCACCCAATTGAGCGGCTCAATGCAAAATTGCACTACCTTCGAGAGAATAAAAAAGATCGTATCCATAATTCCTTAAGATCTTAACCTGCCTACCCTGACTACCCGCCTGCATTTACTCTGAATAAGCCCTAATATAGGGGCTATGCAAAAAGCTCTCGTTTGGCTCCGCCGTGACCTCCGCCTCTATGACAATGCTGCGCTTCACCACGCCCTAAAAGAAAGTGGTCAAGTTTGGCTTACGTTCATTTTTGATACAGACATTCTCAAACCCTTATTGAAGGGTGATTTAGATGCCAATGGGCTCAAGCATGATCGCCGTGTAGATTTCATCTGGCAGGGCGTAAAGCAAATCGATGATGAACTTCAAAAGCAAGGCGGTGGACTGATCGTTCGCTTTGGCAACCCTACCGAATGTGTTCCTCAAATTGCAAAAGAGTTGGGCGTTGAAACCGTTTTCACCAATCACGACTATGAACCCTCAGCAATTGAGAGAGATGAAGCTGTTCAAGCATCTCTAGAAAAATTAGGGATTGATTTTAAGAGCTTTAAAGACCAAGTCATTTTTGAGAAAAAAGAAATTCTTACAAACTCAAATACTGTCTTTTCGATCTTTACGCCTTATAAAAATAACTGGCTCAAAACTCTCCAAGAAAAAGATCTCGCTGCATATGAGTGCAATCCAAAACCTGGACAGGTTTCAGCTGTCCCTAAAAAATTGGATCAAGAATTTCCTTCGCTTGAGTCGATGGGCTTTTGCCCCACCGGCATCGAAAGCTATCTACCGCCTGGCTCAGAGGGTGGTCAAGCCTTTTTGGAAGACTTCCTGCCACGCATTGATCAATATCAAATCGGTAGAGACTTCCCCGCAATTAAAGGCGTAAGTTATCTCTCTACGCATTTACGCTTTGGCATGCTCTCTATCAGAGGCTTGGTACGTGAAGCCCATCGTCGGATGTTGGCTGGTAGCATGGGTGCAACCATTTGGTTAAGTGAACTGATTTGGCGTGATTTTTATTTCATGATTCTGGCTAATCATCCTCGCTTAGCCACAGGCGCATCTTTTAAACCAGATTATGACAACATCGTTTGGGAATCTGGCTCTAAAGCAAAGAAGCTATTTGCTGCTTGGTGTGAAGGCAAAACAGGATATCCGCTTGTGGATGCAGCCATGCATCAACTCAACCAAAGTGGCTATATGCATAACCGCCTACGCATGGTGGTAGCGAGCTTTCTGACTAAAGATCTGGGAATAGATTGGCGCTGGGGCGAAGCCTACTTTGCAGAACATCTCAATGACTTTGAGCTTTCCTCCAATAACGGTGGATGGCAGTGGGCTTCTTCATCAGGATGTGATGCGCAACCCTACTTCCGTATCTTTAACCCCATTACCCAGTCAGAAAAATTTGATCCAGAAGGTAAATTTATTAAACGCTACCTGCCAAAATTAGAAAAGCTCTCTAAGAAATCTATCCATGCCCCCTGGAAAGCTGGCCATATTGAGCTCGAGGCTGCCGGGATCATAATCGGACGAGACTACCCTCTACCAGTAGTAGATCACGATGAAGCGCGCAAAAATACCTTGGTTCGTTACAGCGTGGTTAAAAAAGTCGCCTAATACACAGAATCATTAGCGCCCTATTCACAGTTCCGATTTAAGATAGCGTATGAGCAAGATCTACGCCGTAGGCGATGTACAGGGTTGTGCGCCGTCTCTCAAAGCCCTAGTCAAGAAACTTCCAAAAAAATCGAAGATGATTTTTTTGGGGGATCTCGTCAATCGTGGACCAGACTCGCTTGGTGCATTACGCCAACTCAAAGCCTTACAAGAATCAGGTCGTGCTGAATGCATCCTAGGCAATCATGATCTACATCTCTTAGCGATTGACGCAGGGCTTCGCAAATCTAAGGGCTTGGACACTATTGAACCCATACTGTCGGCACCAGATCGCAAAGAGCTGATTCATTGGATTCGTAATCGACCCATGGCTTTGAGCAATGGCAAAGTATTAACAGTTCATGCAGGAGTCTTGCCGCAATGGGATCTGCAGCAAACCATTGAATGCGCGCAAGAAGTGGAAAAAACTTTACGCGGTAAATCGTATAAAGATTTTCTAGCTAATATGTATGGCAATACACCAAATCAGTGGAGCAAGTCTCTGAAAGGTTATGAGCGCCTACGCGTGATTACCAACACCTTAACCAGAATGCGTTTCTGCACACCAACTGGAAAAATGGAATTTGAGAGCAAAGAAGGCTTGGAGCAAGGTCCCAAAGGCTATATCCCTTGGTTCACAGTCCCAGGCAGAAAGACTCAAGACGTTCTTACCTATTTCGGTCACTGGTCAACATTGGGCTTGCTACGTCAACACAATGTGATTGGCTTAGACACTGGCTGCGTATGGGGCGGCAAGCTCTCTGCCCTAGAAATCTCCAGCTCAAATAAAGACTCTAAAAATCTAGAGCTCATTCAGGTAAGTGGTTACGACCACCCACTCAGAATGTAAACAATCAGAAATATTGATTATTTAATCCTTAAAGCTCAAAGCTTTTTAAAGGATTTCTCAGCAGCAGCAATGATCGCATCGATTACTGCATTGTCATGTGCTATGGAAGTAAATCCGGCTTCGTAGGCAGATGGCGCTAAATACACACCTTCATCCAGCATGAAGTGGAAGAACTTCTTAAACGCCTCAATATTGGTTTTAGTAACTGCTTCATAGGTAGTTGGCACTTGATCAGCGAAGTAAAAGCCAAACATACCACCAACGCTATCCACAGCAAAAGGAACGCCGGCCTTATCTGCAGATTGTTTTAAGCCTGCCATTAACTTTTCTGTTTGGCCAGTCAAGCATTCGTAGAAACCTTCGCGAGAAATAATCTCCAAAGTTTTTAATCCTGCAGCAACCGCTACTGGATTACCGGATAAAGTGCCTGCCTGATAAACATTACCCAAAGGGGCAAGCTTATTCATGATCTCTTTCTTGCCACCAAACGCCGCCATAGGCATGCCGCCGCCCATGACCTTGCCAAGGCAAGTGAGATCAGGGGTTATGCCCTGCAAGAACTGAGCGCCACCTAAGGCGACTCTAAAGCCAGTCATCACTTCATCGTAGATTAAGACGCTACCATGCTTACTAGTCAAACTTCGAATAGCCGCTAAAAATTCTTTTGAAGGCTGAATGAGATTCATATTGCCGGCAATCGGCTCCAAGATCACAGCAGCGATCTGATCTCCCTGCTTTTTAAAGACTTCCTCAATTGCTGCCACATCGTTATACGGCAGAACTAAAGTGTGCTTCACCAAATCCTGTGGAACACCACCAGAAGAAGGCGCATTTTGGGTAGAGTCGGCAAAGGTAAGTAAGCCTGAACCTGCTTTAACCAAGAGACTATCGGCATGGCCGTGATAGCAACCCTCAAACTTGATAATCAAGTCACGGCCAGTGTAACCACGAGCCAGACGCAAAGCACTCATCGTTGCTTCAGTGCCACTAGAAACCATACGCACTTGTTCGACACTCGGCATAAGCGCACAGATACGCTCAGCCAATTCAATCTCGCCTTCAGTGGGGGCACCATAACTAAAGCTAGTTTCAGCAGCTTTCTGAACCGCAGCCACCACCTCAGGATTGGCATGACCCACAATCATTGGGCCCCAAGACATAATTAAGTCGATATAACGCTGATCATTGGCATCCCAGAAATAAGGGCCTTGGGCTCTTGTAACAAAACGGGGAGTTCCGCCCACCTGACGAAATGCTCGCACTGGAGAATTGACGCCCCCAGGAATTGTCTTTTGTGCACGCTCAAATAAAACTTCGTTTTGATCTACTTTTGCCATCATTGCTTCCGAATTAAATTGCCATCATTTCAAAATCTTCTTTACGGGCACCGCACTCTGGACAAGTCCAGTTCATCGGAACATCTTTCCAAAGGGTTCCGGGTGCAATACCTTCATCAGGCAAACCAGCGGCTTCGTCATAAACCCAACCGCAGATCAAACACATATACGTTTTAAATTCCATTACCTTGCTCTCCACATATTTTTAGTTACTTTAAGCTGGTCGCTTAGCATGCATCTCAAACTTGAATAAACGACACTCCAAAGGACCATTGAATAAAGGTGTGCGCTTGGATTCTTTAATGCGTAACTGACCTGGCAAAGCCATATCCGCTGTCAACACAAAGATATTCCAGCCACCAAAATCTTCTTTGAGGTGTTGGCCAAACTGACGCAAAAATTCCACAAACTTTGGATCCTGCTCTTCTTGAGCTTGAAGTTTCTTCAAAGACTCGCGACTTGAGCGCTTAGCACTTTGACGGCCTGTTTCTAAGTTCAATTCAAAACGATTGTCAGGTTCATCATCGTAATTAGCCTCTTCACTAGGAGCGCGATCCTGCCCACGTCCACCTTTAATTACCAGGCGCTCGCCATAAGGAGGATTTAGCAACATCACGCCCTCACTGAGATTACCTGGGGCTTTGGCTGCCAAAGCATCAACTTGACGCACTACTGGCTGATCGGGTAATTGGGCTCTTTGCCAATTACCTTTGAACATCGATACTAATTTCTCGTTAATATCGCCACCGGATATTTTCAGAGCATCGACATTGGGATATTGCTTACGCTTTTCCAGCATCAAAGCAAGTGCCGCCTCTTTCAAATCTACCCAGCGCTTTTGCTCAGCAGCTTCATTAAACGGCTTGAGCCTTTGAAACCCAAAACCGTGGGCTGATGTCACTAAAGGGCGATAAGCTAATCGACTTGGTTTGGCATCATCGCCATACATGCCCGCACGAATAGCGCCCGGTGGAACGCCTAGTGCTATCTGCGCAGCCTCAATTAAGAAGGTGCCACTACCGCACATAGGATCAAATAGGGTTTGGCCTGGTTTCCAAGCAGTAATCGATAAGATGCCAGCGGCTAAATTTTCCTTTAGAGGTGCATCACCCTTTTCATCGCGCCAACCTCGCTTAAACAATGCTTCACCCGAAGTATCCAAATAAATCGTGATTTGAGTAGCTGTTAAATGGGCCTGCACTCGTACGTCCGGAAAAGCAGTATCGATACTAGGACGATCGCCAGTCACGTCACGTAAACGATCAACGATGGCATCTTTAATTTTGAGCGTTGCAAAATTTAAGCTCTTTAATGGTGAGCGATGTGCCGTCACATCAACTCGCAAAGTTTGCTTTGAACTAAACCATTCCTCCCATGCCAAACCGCTCGCTAATTTATATAAGTCTTCTTCTTGCCTATAAGGCGCCTGGGCCATTTGCAATAACACCCGACTCGCAATACGGGAATGCAAGTTCAGTGCCATTGCAGCAGAAATCGGTGCAGCAAGACCAACGCCACCCGTAGGGCTAGTTGGCGTAGGATCAATTACCCATGCCCCCAAGGCCTTACATTCTGGGCGTCCAGCAATCTCTGCTAGCTCCTGGGCAAGCGGTACTTCCAAACCGCCTGGACAAACAACGAAAAATCTCATGATGCTAACAGTCGTTAAATGGGGGGATTAAAAAATAAAATAGTAATAAGCGGTATTAAAAAACTGGTCTTAAGGCTTAAACAACACTAAGACAACAATAATGACCAGCAAGATCACTGGGACTTCATTAAACCAACGAAACCAAACGCCAGATCGATTATTTACGCCTGCACGAAACTTTTTGAGCAAACTTAAACAGGCATGGTGATAGCCGATAACTAAAATCACAAAGAACAATTTGGCATACATCCAGATACCGCCAGCACCAATGCCAAAGTAAAGCCATAGCGTCAGACCTAGTAGTACCGCTGGCACGGCCAAGATAGTCATAAAGCGGAAGAGGCGGTCCGCCATACCCAATAAACGGGCATAAGCGTCAGAGTTTTTTTCTTCGGCCAAGTTCACAAAAATTCTGGGCAGGTAAAACAAACCGGCAAACCAGGATGTGATGAATACGATGTGAAAGGTTTTTACCCAGAGGTAGGCGTTGTTCATATGTAGTTTGCTCTATTTATCTTTTTACTTTAGGTCCGAATCTCACCATGACCCATGACCACATACTTCAATGAGGTCAAGCCATCCAGGCCAACAGGGCCACGGGCATGCAATTTATCATTAGAGATGCCGATTTCAGCCCCTAAGCCATATTCAAAGCCATCCGCAAAGCGAGTGCTGGTATTGACCATCACACTGGCGCTATCCACTTCACGCAAGAAGCGATCGGCCTGCGCTTTATTATTAGTAATAATGGCATCCGTATGTTTGCTGCCATATTGCTCAATATGATTCATGGCTTCATCAATATTAGCCACTGTCTTAATAGATAAGATGGGAGCCAAGTACTCAGTTTGCCAATCTTCTTCTTTGGCATCGACCAGATTCTGAAAGCCATTTGCCTCAAGGGTTTTGCGAGTCAAACTATCAACTCGTAACTCCACACCTTTATCTTGATAAATCTTGCAAAGCGTTGGTAAGACTTTCTGTGCAATATCTTGATTGACTAACAAGGTCTCCATCGCATTGCAAGGGGCGTAGCGTTGAGTCTTGGCGTTATCACATACCTTCACTGCCATTGCTATGTCCGCATCAGCATCAATATAAGTATGACAAATTCCATCTAAGTGCTTAATCATCGGTACACGCGCTTCAGCCATGAGGCGGGCAATCAAACTCTTACCACCGCGGGGTACGATCACATCAATGTATTGGGTCATTGTGATCATTTCACCTACTGCACTGCGATCGGTAGTAGTCACTACTTGCACAGCATCTTTAGGCAAGCCAGCAGCAGCCAGACCCTCTTGAATAATCTGGGCTAATAAAGTATTGGAATCAATTGCTTCGGAACCACCACGCAAAATCACGGCATTGCCAGACTTTAAGCACAATGCAGCTGCATCGATAGTGACGTTTGGGCGAGACTCATAAATGATGCCAATAACACCCAAAGGTACGCGCATCTGACCCAACTCAATGCCGGAAGCCTGCTTTTGCAAAGCAGAAATTTTGCCAATCGGATCATCCAAAGAAACAATTTGTTCTAAACCCAAAGCCATGGTTTCAATAGTCTTGGGAGTCATAGTTAAGCGATCAATAAAAGCGGCATCTTGCCCATTTGCTTTCGCACGCTCTACATCCACTTGATTAATCTTCTGAATCTCGGCAGCCTTCTGACGAACTACTTTAGCAATATGTAATAAAGCCTGATTCTTTTGCTCGCTAGATGCGCGCGCCATTGCACGCGATGCAGCGCGTGCTCGCATCCCAATGTCTTGCATCATTTCTTGAATGGATGAACTCATTTCTTAATCTCTTATTTCTTAACGAAGTAAATTACCAACTAAACGTAAGCCATCCCATGGGTCGGCAGGCAATTCAGCCGCATGCAAACCCTTTACTTGGCGATCTAGTCCTGCAGCTAACTGCATTGCTCTTCGCAGCTTGAGGGGCTGAACCCTTCTCAAGGCTGCTGGGTATAAACGTTCTTTATTTCCCCAAATCCGGTTGGCCCGCATCAAGTTCTGCACTGATTCGCCCGCATCGCTTGCAGCCTTCAATTTAGATAGTATTCGAAGCTCTTCAGTTACGCTCCACAGAATCAATACCAGCGGCTCACCCTCGCCTTTGAGGCCATCTAGCATGCGATTGAGCCTAGCCAGATCTCCAGCCAGCATTGCTTCAGTCAATTCGAACACGTTGTAGCGCGCTACCTTCAGAATGGATGAGCGAATTTGCTCCTCGCTTAGTTTTCCAACGGGATATAACAAA
The DNA here is from genome assembly GCF_018881655.1 of Polynucleobacter sp. Tro8-14-1. Lineage (GTDB taxonomy): Bacteria > Pseudomonadota > Gammaproteobacteria > Burkholderiales > Burkholderiaceae > Polynucleobacter. Next base: position 121,396 of record NZ_JACVPX010000005.1, on the reverse strand, counting down.
CCCAACTTCAAAATTTCTTGATGAGCAGCAATGAGATTGCCCTCTACCTGCTCAGCAATAAATTCAAGTGCACGCTGACCCTCTGGACCCGGCCCTACCTCTTGATCTTGGCGCTTAAGTCGTCCAGCGATCCACTGTGGCAAATGACTGCGATCCAAGGAATCAATCTGGATTGCCATACCAGCATCATCTAAAGCACTGAACCAAGCAGAAGTCTTGGTCTTGCCATCCAAGCGAGGCAACACAATACAGACAACTGTATCTGGACCATCTAACCCGATAGGCTGCGCAGCAATTTGAGATGCGAACTGCTTAAGAGCGTCAGCTCCATCGCGTCCAGGCTTACCAGTTGGAATGCGTAGTTCAACCCAACGCTTATCGCCAAATAAAGACATGGTCTGACCAGCACTCAGAAGAGCGCTCCAATCAAATCCACGCTCTTGTAATAGCACTTCGCGTTCGGTGAAGTTTTGTTTCTTGGCAGCGGACCGCAATTGATCCATCGCTTCCATCATCAATAGCGGCTCATCACCGCTAAAAACATACAGCGGCAACATAGCGCCACCAGAACTCAAAGACTTGAGGTGCACTTGCAAGGCATCAACTTTAACCATGCCTTAATTGACCTCTAGAAAGCTCTTGATTGCTGCGCTCTTGCAGCAGCAACGCGACGTAAGATTTGAATAGCCAAATCCTTACGCATGAGGGTTAAGAATTGCTGAATTTGAACATCGGTAGCCAAAACAGTGGAAACCGTGAAGTCCATATCGCGAGTCATGTAAATCTCTGCCTCAGGCACGATTTCTGCTCCAGCCAAGTCGTAGGCTCTAAAGCCTACACGAATATTGAGGCGATATGCAGAGACTTGACCGTTGGAGTTGTAAGCCAAAATCTCGCGACCATTGATATCGTTAGTAATTTCCAAGATGAGATCTGCATCTTTAGGATTGATAGCAACTTTCGCATCCGTACCCGTCAGAATCGCCGTCTGTAAGTCTGCCCTGAGTGGTGGGGATGGGTTACCAGTAATTGCAATGACCTTGAATGGTAAATCCACCATACCACGCAGACGAAAGCCGCAAGCGATCAATCCACTTAAAGGGACGGTGGCAATCAAGCCTAGCATTGCACGACGAAGGGAATTTACGCGCATGTCTCTTTTTCTATTTAAGCAACAATATTGACCAAACGTCCAGGCACCACAATGACCTTTTTCGGTGAATTGCCATTCAAAGCTTTTTGTGCGGGCTCACTTTGTAAAGCCAATGACTCAACTTGCTCTTTACTTGCATCTGCTGGCACCTTAATGTCACCACGCAACTTGCCATTAATCTGCAACATCAAAGTCAGTTCAGTCTGCACCAATGCCGCTTCATCTACCGAAGGCCATGGAGCATCGAGCAAAGGCCCATAAGTCTTTGTATAAGCAAGATCTTTCCACAACACATGAGTCATGTGCGGAACTACAGGATAGAGAACGCGCAATAAGATGCTCAGACATTCACGCAAGACTGGCGCACTAATGGCAGCATTCTGCTCCAACTTGATAGGCTCAAGAATATTGAGCATCTTCATCGCAGCAGAAACCACCGTGTTGTATTGACGACGTTGATAGTCAAAATTAGCTTGCTTCAAAATCGTATGCACTTCACGGCGCAGTTCTTTTTCAGCATCGCTCAAGTTGCTAGGCAAGCTATCAGAAGCGTCACGCAATGCGCCTGCTTGAGCGCTGGAATACATCCAGACACGACGCAAGAAACGAGAGGCGCCATCCACACCAGCGCCAGACCACTCTAACTGTTGCTCAGGAGGGGCGGCAAACATCACAAATAAACGCGCAGTATCTGCGCCATATTGATCAATTAATGATTGAGGATCAACGCCATTGTTCTTGCTCTTAGACATCTTCTCAACACCACCAATGATGACTGGTGTATTTGAAGTGTCACCTATCAACTTGGCGCCTTGCGGACGACCCTTCTCATCAAGATCTAATTCCACATCCAAGGGATTAAGCCAAGTCTTTTTACCCGAAGCATCTTCAGAGTAATAGGTCTCATTGAGGACCATTCCTTGGGTCAGCAAATTCTGGAAGGGCTCGTCAAACGTGATGAGATTGAGATCGCGCATGACCTTAGTCCAGAAACGCGCATAGAGTAAATGTAAAATCGCATGCTCAATGCCGCCAATGTACTGGTCCATCGGCATCCAATATTCATTGCGCTCATCGACCATGGTCTTAGCATTAGGTCCGGTATAGCGCATGAAATACCAAGAGGAATCCACAAAGGTATCCATAGTGTCAGTTTCACGACGCGCAGGCTTGCCACACTTCGGACACTTCACATTCAAGAAGTCAGCGCGCTTATTGAGTGGATTACCACTGCCATCAGGTACACAATCTTCCGGCAATACTACTGGCAGGTCTGCCTCCGGCACGGGCACAGCACCACAACCTGAATTGCTCTCATCGCCACAATGAATAATCGGAATCGGCGTACCCCAATAGCGCTGACGAGAAATTCCCCAATCACGCAATCGATAGGTAGTCTTGATTTCGCCAATGCCGAGCTTTTCAAATTCTTTCGCAACAGCGCTCACCGCCTCTTCATGCGACAAGCCATCAAACTGAGCACTGTTAAAACAAACTACCCCTTCTTTTTGGGCATACCAATCTTCCCAACGAGTGGCATTAAACATTGGCGACTCGCCTTTGAGCGCAATCACTTGCTTAATTGGTAAGTCATACTTCAGCGCAAAAGCAAAGTCGCGCTCATCGTGAGCCGGCACGCCCATAACTGCGCCATCGCCATAAGACATTAATACGTAATTACCAACCCAAACAGGCACTGGCTCATGAGTCAAAGGATGTGTGACGTATAAGCCAGTAAACATCCCCTCTTTTTCTTGAGTAGCTAAATCAGCCTCGATCACGCTACCGGTCTTGCATTTCTCAATAAATGCGGCGAGCTCGGGATTGTTAGTGGCTGCCTTGGCAGCCAATGGATGCTCAGCTGCTACAGCGCAGAACGTAACACCCATGATGGTGTCTGCACGGGTAGTGAACACATACAAAAGGCCATCTTGAATAAAGTTACCGTGATCATCAGCAATATCGTGCTTAAAAGCAAAACGTACACCACGGCTTTTGCCGATCCAGTTTTGCTGCATGATCTTGACGCGCTCAGGCCAGCCCAAGCTATCTAAACCAGAAAGCAATGGTTCTGCATACGCAGTGATATTGAAGTAATAACCAGGGATCTCGCGCTTCTCTACTAAAGCGCCAGAGCGCCAACCACGACCATCAATCACCTGCTCGTTCGCCAAAACCGTTTGATCAATTGGATCCCAATTCACCACTTGCGTTTTGCGATACGCGATACCTTTTTCGAGCATCTTTAAAAAGAGCCACTGGTTCCAACGATAGTAGTCAGGACTACAGGTAGCAACTTCACGTGACCAATCAATCGCTAAACCCATCGCAGCCATTTGCTTTTTCATATAAGCAATGTTGTCGTAGGTCCATTTAGCGGGAGGAACTTTATTCTGAATGGCTGCATTTTCTGCAGGCATGCCAAAGGCATCCCAACCCATAGGCATGAGGACGTTATAGCCCTGCATACGGAGCTGACGCGCCATCACATCGTTAATGGTGTAGTTGCGTACGTGCCCCATGTGGAGCTTGCCAGATGGATAAGGCAACATTGAGCAGGCGTAGTACTTTGGCTTCTGTTTACCCTGCGCATCCACTGCGTTCTCGGCTACTTGATAGACTCGCGCACTTTCCCAATCAGCTTGCGCTGCCGCTTCAATACTGCGGTAGTCGTAATCCTTACTCATTCTTCGACAACTCTTTTCTTCTATTTTTAATTGATTGACTAATTATTTACGTAAGCCGAGAACATCTTGCATATCGAATAAACCAGAATTTTGGTTTTGCAAGAAACGGGCTGCACGCAACGAACCTTGCGCATAGGACTGACGGCTTGAAGATTTATGACTGATTTCAATACGTTCGCCATCACCTGCAAATAAGACAGTATGGTCACCAACAATATCGCCACCACGAATCGTTGCAAAACCAATAGAGCCTTCTTTACGTTCACCGGTATGACCTTCGCGTGCATACACGGCAACGTTATCGAGCTTTTCACCTAAAGCATCCGCAATCACCTCACCCATCTTGAGTGCAGTACCAGATGGAGCATCCACCTTATGCTTATGATGCGCTTCAATAATCTCAATGTCATAACCTTGATTGAGCATCTTTGCCGCGATCTCTAGCAACTTAAAAGTGGCATTCACACCCACGCTCATGTTTGGCGCAAAAACAATTGCTAGCTTTGCTGATGCATTTTTCAAGCTCGTAATTTGATCGGCAGTCAGACCCGTAGTACCAATAATCATTTTGGTGCCCGTCTTCTCAGCAACAGCCAAATGGGCCATCGTGCCTTCAGGCCTAGTGAAGTCGATTAAAAATTGTGCATTAGCTAAAACCTGGGGGACATCAGAAGAAATGAGTACGCCAGTTTTTTTACCCAAGAAGGCGCCAGCATCTTCACCCAACTGTGGGCAAGCATTATGCTCAAGCGCACCAACCAACTGCGCATCAGTTGTATTGAGAACGGTCTCAATCAACATCTTACCCATACGGCCTGTTGCGCCTGCAATTGCAATCTTCATCATTTTTCTTCGCTTCTGGTTAAAAGTTGCTGAAGGAACTCACTTCAGCATCAACACATAAGTAATTTTTACTTGGCTTCACTAGCCTGCGGAACATTAAGAGCGCCAGACCCCAATAGCTCAGGCTGAACATTTGGATCCTTTTTAGAAAAACTAAAAAAGTCCCAGAATGAACTACCAGTAGTAGCTGGTGGTATGGCCGCACCCGCTGCCAAATTATCCGTTTTACTTGGCACCATCAGTTCTGGTTGCTGCAATGGCGGGGTAACAGGTGGCTTATTGGATCCCGTAATGACATCCCAGAATGAACGTTTGGTTTTAGAGTAGTTATCGATCTCGGCAACCATCTCAACTTCTGTAGGCAAAGCATCACCGTCAAACTTCACTACTTTGTCGCCATCAAAGAACACTGTGACATGACGATCTTTGCCCATGACCTGACCAGCACGCTTGAATTCAAAAATATAATCCCAGCGATTCGCATGGAAGTAACTTGCCAATAACGGAGTGCCTAAAATTTGACGCACCTGCTCACGAGTCATACCTAATTGCAACTTAGCGTACTGCTCGCTAGAAATGAAGTTGCCCTGCACAACATCTGGAACATAAGGTCTAAAAACCTTATTCATCCAAGCGCGTTGAGTTTCATCAACGGCAGAAGTACATCCAACCACTCCCATCAATCCCAATAGAGCCAGGGACACCAGCCCCAATCGAGCAGGGGAATAAACACCCTTCAAAAACGGGTTCAAAAAGCGGGTAAAAAGTTCAAGGCAATTTTGCATGGCTGGCCGTATCATTAAGACATTGATTTTAGCTCCCAATGCCATAAATATGACCCAAAACCCTAGTCCTGAAGATTTACGCGATATTGGCCTAAAAGCTACCGGCCCAAGGATGAAAATCCTCGATTTTTTTCATCAAAACGGCGGAACCCACTTTAGCGCCGAAGATGTCTTCATGGCCCTAGCCAAAGAAGACAAAGAGATCGGTCTGGCAACGGTTTACCGGGTACTTACCCAATTTGAACGGGCTGGCCTTCTACTGCGTAGCCATTTTGAATCTAGCAAAGGTGATAGCAGGGCGATTTATGAATTGAATGAGGGTCAGCACCATGACCATCTGGTTTGTATCGATTGTGGCCATGTAGAGGAATTTGTAGACGAAGCCATTGAAAAAAGGCAGCGCGATATTGCTAAAAACCTGGGTTTTAAGCTCCAAGAGCATTCTTTGGCCATGTATGGCCACTGCCTGAAGAAAAATTGCCGTAACAAACAAGCTAAATAAAATTGCCAAAATAAGCAGTTTTCATCACTGCAGAAGCAAAAAAGACCCCAAATTGAGGTCTTTTTTACAAAATTAAGCCTAAAAAGAAGATTTAAGTGTTTTTTAACAACTTTTAAGTACTCTTAACTACTCTTATCTATTTTTTCTTACTTGACAGCCATTAACGCTTCAGCAGCATTGAGCATCTGCACTGAATAACCCCATTCGTTGTCATACCAAGCTAGTACTTTGACCAACTTGCCATCTGCAGAGACGCGAGTTTGGGAGGCATCATAAATACTTGGGCGTGGATCGTGGTTAAAGTCAATGGATACCAAGGGCAATGTATTGAAGCCCAAAATACCTTTGAGCTCCCCTTCGCTAGCAGTCTTGAGAATGGCATTCACTTCGTCAACGCTGGTGGCGCGACTAGCAGCAAAAGTGAGGTCGACAACAGAAACATTAATGACTGGTACACGCATTGCGAAGCCATCAAAGCGACCTGCCAATGCCGGCAAAACTAAACCAACTGCCTTAGCAGCACCTGTCTTCGTTGGGATCATGCTGGTAACAGCAGAACGCGCACGACGCATATCCTTGTGATACACATCTGTTAACACTTGGTCATTAGTAAATGCATGAATAGTAGTCATCAAACCAGATTCAATGCCGATCTTTTCTAAGAGCGGTTTAACTAATGGAGCCAAACAGTTTGTTGTGCAACTGGCATTAGATACAACCACATCGTTTGGCTTCAGCACATTTTGATTTACGCCGTACACAATAGTTGCGTCTACATCTTTTTCACCAGGAGCAGAAATCAATACTTTCTTTGCGCCCTGCTCAATATGAATCATGGCCTTTTCTTTTGAAGTGAACTTACCAGTACATTCCAAAACCAAATCAACGCCTAATTCACCCCATGGAGTTTCCGCAGGATTACGAGTGCAGAACATTTTGATGCGATCGCCATTAACCACCATGTAATCACCATCAACAGACACATCTGCTGGGAAGCGGCCATGCGCAGAGTCATATTTTGTAAGGTGCGCGTTAATAGCAATATCACCCATCGCATTAATTGCGACGATCTGGATATCACGACGTGGCTTGCCGTTTACTTGATCTTCATAAAGAGCACGTAATACCATGCGGCCAATACGCCCATAACCATTAATTGCGACACGAATTGTCATTTATTTCCCCTTACTAATATTGAATTTATTTCGTATTTTTATTATTTCTTTGCAATGCATTGTTTAACTGTCTTTGCAATCCGGTCAGCCGTTAATCCAAAATATTCATACAACACTGGTGCTGGCGCTGATTCGCCAAAGGTATCTACGCCATGAACTGCTGCGCAGCCATACTTCCACCAGAAATCACTCACGCCCGCTTCAACTGCAATGCGCGGAATATTCGCAGGCAATACTTTTGCTTTGTAGGCAGCATCCTGTTGATCAAAAACAGTGGTTGAAGGTACCGAAACCACGCGAATACCTAAACCTTCTTTTTCCAACTGCTGCACAGTTTGTAATGCAAGCGCAATTTCAGAACCAGTCGCAATAATGACTGCATCAATCTTGCCAGAAGGGTCACGCAAAACGTAACCGCCACGAGCAATTTCTTTAATTTGTGCAGAAGTACGAGATACAAATGGACAATTCTGACGACTAAAGATCAGGGCGCTAGGTCCATTTTTACGTTCAATGGCTGAGCCCCAGGCTACAGCACTCTCTGTGGTGTCACAAGGACGCCAAACCATGAGGTTTGGAATAAGGCGCAAGCTAGCAACATGCTCTACAGACTGATGGGTTGGACCATCTTCACCCAGGCCAATTGAGTCGTGGGTGAAGACAAAAATACTGCGCAACTTCATCAATGCAGCCATACGCAAAGCGTTACGACTGTAATCGGAGAAAGTTAAGAATGTGCCGCCAAATGGGATATATCCACCATGCAAGGCAATACCGTTCATGATGGCGCTCATGCCAAATTCACGCACGCCATAGTTGATGTGATTACCCCATTGATCAGCGCGCACAGGTTTGCATGAAGGCCAATTAGTTAGGTTGGATCCTGTTAAGTCGGCAGAGCCTCCCATGAATTCTGGTAAAGCAGGCGCCAAAGCTTCGATCGCGTTCTGACTTGCTTTACGAGTCGCAATGGTTTCAGCTTTAGTTTGGCAAGTTTTTAAGTACGCATTTAATGTAGATGAAAAATCTTTAGATAAATCACCCGCCATACGACGTTGCAATTCAGCAGCAAGTTCTGGAAATTTGTTTTTGTATTTCTGAAATTCTTTATTCCACTCGTGTTCGGCAGCCTGACCACGCTTTTTAAAATCCCATGCCGCATAAATATCTTTCGGAATTTCAAATGGAGCGTATGGCCAATTCAATGCGACACGTGTTTCAGCAATTTCAGCCGCGCCCAATGGTGAGCCGTGCACTTTATCGCTACCTGCCATATTAGGTGAGCCTTGACCAATTGCGGTCTTGCAGCAAATCAGGGTTGGCTTATCGCTCTTTTTAGCCTTTGCAATCGCAGCTGATACAGCCTCTGCATCATGCCCATCAACAGCGCGAATGACGTTCCAGCCATAAGCCTCAAATCGCTTTGGCGTATCTTCGTTAAACCAAGAAACGACTTTGCCATCAATCGAGATGCCATTGTCATCCCACAATGCAATTAACTTATTGAGTTTGAGTGTGCCAGCCAAAGAACATACTTCATGGCTAATGCCCTCCATCAAACAACCATCACCTAAAAAAACATAGGTGAAGTGATCAACAATATTAAAGCCAGGACGATTAAATTCTTCTGCCAATAATTTTTCAGCAAGCGCCATTCCTACTGCATTCGAAATTCCTTGACCCAATGGACCCGTAGTTGTTTCTACGCCGGGAGTAATTCCATACTCAGGATGTCCCGGAGTTTTGCTATGCAATTGACGGAAATTTTTCAACTCCTCAATCGGCAAGTCGTAACCAGAAAGATGCAAGAGTGAGTACAACAACATTGATCCATGGCCATTGGATAAAACGAAACGATCACGATCAATCCAATGTGGATCTGTTGGATTATGTTTTAAATGTTCATTCCAAAGACCAACAGCAATATCTGCCATACCCATTGGCATGCCAGGGTGACCTGAATTTGCCTGCTGTACTGCATCCATGGATAAGGCGCGAATGGCATTTGCCATACGAATTTGAAGATTTGACATCGTAAAAGTGGTCTCTGGAAAATTAATTGGCTATATTTCAGTAATGCCTCAATTTTATCTTCCCGGACCATGGGAATCCCAAAAGCCAACCGCCCTCCCCCCAGAGGTTGCCCACCATTTGCGCGTGAGACGTGTCCAAACCGGGGAATTTTTCCCTGTATTTGATGGAAAAGGCCAGGTAGCCAAGGGGGAACTACTCTCTTTGAACGGAAAAACAGGCCAAGTTCAGTTGACGGATATCCGTACCGACACCCATCGCGAGACACCTTATGCCATTACTTTGGCTCAAGGATTGGCTGGTGGCGACAAAATGGATTGGATTGTTGAAAAAGCAGTAGAGACTGGCGCCCAAAATATTGCCCCAATGCAATGTGAGCGCTCAATCCTCAAGCTTACCCGCTCTAGCGACCAGGAACGCGCCCAAAAGCGTCTAGCCCACTGGGAAGGGATCATTCAAGCTGCATGCGAACAATGCGACCGCACCGTCTTTGCAAGCCTGGAACCCATTCAAACGTTTGAAGCGTATTTGAAGGCGAGCCCCAAACCCGCACTTAAGTTATTACTCAGTCCAGATGCCACCAAAAGCCTGTATTCAGTGCTAATACAAAATGATCCTCAAGATATCGTCTTAATGATCGGCCCCGAAGGAGGTCATACCCCTGAAGAGGAGGCGCAAGCGCAAGCAGCAGGCTATCAATTGGTTTCACTGGGGGAGCGGGTACTCAGAACAGAAACAGCGGGTGTAGTGGCTATTACAGCCGTACACAGCATATGGAATCCTGAAATGCAAAATCGCCTCAAATAGAGGCGATTTATAGGGCTTACAAGACTTTAGCGATTAAGCAAAAGAATAGAAGACGCGGTATGGAGTGCGGCGCTCGGCCCAGAAATCAACGGCATCGCGGAAAACATCCAACAATGTTTCACGAGCTTCTTTGTCAAACTTCTGAGTGCAAGGCAGTCCTTCGAGCACCACTACAAATCCAGGCTGTGGGCCAGACTTGTCTACGGTAGTCGTCAAGGCATCTAACAAAGGATCGTAATTTTTTGCCTGCTGCTTAGTAAATTTGTAGGCAATCGCAATTGACTCCAATACTTCACCTTTAGTCATAGCATTGGCGCAATTGGCATAAATAAAGTGTTGACCCAATTCAGTTGCCGCTTCCTGCAAATCAGGAGTGCGGAAAGCGCGAATGGATTGAACGATATTAGGGCGCACACTGCGCAACATTGCCGGCGGTCCGGCATCGCGAACGGCCAAAGCGGCACGCCAAGAAGCTGTCACTTTTTTCCCCGAAACTTGATTTGCTGCATAGGTTTGTAAACGAGATAAACCGCCTTCAGCATAAATGTTGGCAGCGGATGATTCGGTTTCCAGTCGATCATTGCTATCCCAACTTTCAGCACGGCTATGTTCATCGAAGCTGGCTGTATTGCTGTTTTCAGAGCGATTATTCATGATGGGTGCTAGGTTACCCGTAACACGCCATCAAATCAAGCCCAAATACAGTGCATTTTATGTAAAGCACTGATTTATATAAAAATAACATATGTAAGTTATTGCTAACTTACATATGTTACCGATTCTTACGTAATGCCTCTGGCGTTGCTCGCTGCCTCTACAACCGCCAAAGTTGTCACATTCACAATACGGCGCACAGTTGCGGCTGGAGTGAGAATGTGAATTGGCTTAGCAACGCCTAGCAACAAGGGGCCGATTGCAATGCCATTGCCTGCTGCTGTTTTTAGCAAGTTATAAGAAATATTGGCAGCATCGATATTTGGCAGAACCAATAGGTTGGCATCGCCCTTCAGTGAAGATGAAGATACTGCACCTTCACGAATGCTTGCATCTAAAGCGCTATCGCCATGCATTTCTCCGTCAACCTCTAAAGTTGGATCTGCCTTTTGGAGCAATGCCAACACTTCACGCATCTTGACTGCAGAAGGGGCGTTGCTAGAACCAAAATTGGAATGGGAAAGTAATGCAACTTTAGGAGCTAGTCCTAGCTTTCTCATTTCACTTGCAGCCATGAGAGTGAGGTCTGCTAACTGTTCAGCAGTAGGATCAAGATTGATATGAGTATCCACTAAAAATACTTGGCGACCGGGAAGAATCAAACCTGACATCGCACCATATACATTTGCACCAGGCTCATGCCCAATCACTTCATCAATATATTTCAAGTGCGTAGCGATATTGCCGACTGTGCCAGAAATCATGCCATCGGCAAAGCCTTTTTGAATCAACAGACTTCCAATCAAGCTGTTGCGGCGACGCACTTCCAACTTAGCAAACGACTGAGTTACACCCTTACGCTCTGTGAGTGCAAGGTAGGTTTGCCAGAAATCACGGAAGCGTGAATCATTCTCTGGATTCACAATCTCAAAGTCATCTCCCGCCTTCATACGCAGGCCAAACTTCTCGATACGATGCTCGATCACTGCAGGGCGACCAATCAGAATTGGGGTAGCAAGATGCTCATCAATGATGATCTGCACTGCACGCAATACACGCTCATCTTCACCCTCAGCGAACACAATACGTTTTTGATTTGCTGGTACACGTTTAGCAATGCTAAAGAGTGGCTTCATCAAAGTACCTGAGTGGTACACGAATTGCTGCAACTGATTGCGATAGGCATCGAAATCTTTAATCGGACGTGAAGCCACGCCATCATCCATTGCCGCCTTAGCAACCGCAGGAGCAATGACTGTAATGAGACGTGGATCAAATGGTTTTGGAATTAAATACTCCGGGCCAAAGGATAAGTTATCGAGACCGTAAACAGAAGCAACCACTTCGCTCTGTTCTGCTTGAGCCAATTCCGCTACTGCCTTTACAGCTGCGACTTCCATGCCACGGGTAATCGTTGTTGCACCCACATCCAATGCGCCGCGGAAGATGAACGGGAAACACAAAACGTTATTCACTTGGTTCGGATAATCAGTACGGCCCGTTGCCATCACTGCATCTGGACGAACCGCTTTTACTTCTTCAGGCAAGATTTCTGGGGTTGGATTTGCCAAGGCATAAACCAATGGCTTCGGCGCCATCTTCTTCACCATGTCTTGCTTAAGCACACCGCCAGCAGAAAGACCTAAGAAAATATCTGCACCTTCAATCGCTTGATCAAGCGTGCGCAAATCCGTATCTTGGCAGAACGGCTCCTTTTCAGGGTCCATCAACTCTTTACGGCCTTTGTATGCAACACCAGCCAAGTCAGTAACCCAAATATTTTTACGCTGAATACCTAAATCAACCAATAGGTCTAAGCAAGCTAGCGCAGCAGCACCCGCCCCTGAGGTAACCAACTTAACTTCTTCTACTTTTTTACCAACCACCTTCAAACCATTGATGATGGCGGCTGCAACCACAATCGCTGTACCGTGTTGGTCATCATGAAAGACTGGGATCTTCATGCGTGCTTGCAACTTACGCTCAACGACAAAACAATCAGGCGCTTTAATATCTTCTAAATTAATGCCGCCAAACGTTGGCTCTAGTGCCGCAATAATTTCTACTAACTTATCGGGATCGCTTTCATTAACTTCGATATCGAAAACGTCAATGCCGGCAAACTTCTTAAAAAGAACCGCTTTACCTTCCATCACCGGCTTACTTGCCAGCGGTCCAATATTTCCCAAGCCTAAAACAGCTGTACCGTTCGTAATAACGCCAACTAAATTTCCACGGGCGGTGTACTTGAATGCATTGGCCGGATCTTTAACAATTTCTTCGCAAGGAGCTGCAACGCCAGGCGTGTATGCAAGGGCTAAGTCTCGTTGATTGGTTAATTGCTTTGTTGGTGCAATTTCAATTTTTCCCGGAGTCGGAAACTCGTGGTACTGAAGCGCTGCCTCTCTTAAGGCTGCAATTTGTTGCTCTTTATTATTTTCTTTGCTCATCCACTAACTCGCTAAGTTCTGTCTTATCTTCATTTAGTTAAGACTTATAAGACTTCAATTCTATTCCTCTCGGACATTCACCTCATAACCGCCATAAAATGGGGCATGTCTTCTCGCTCCACCCCCCTCGGTGAATTTGACCTGATTGAACGTTTTTTCAAAACGGGCGCGGATTCAACGCGCTCTAAAGCAGATCAAAGTGTTACCTTGGGTATTGGTGATGACTGCGCCCTGATCAAACCACCAGAAAATGAAGAAATAGCCATTACCAGCGATATGTTGGTGGAGGGCAGGCACTTTTTTGCTGGCGCCGATGCCGCCCTATTGGCCCGCAAAGCCCTAGCAGTTAACCTTTCAGACCTCGCAGCCATGGGGGCAAGTCCGCTGGGGTTTACTTTGGCAATCGCCCTACCAAAAGTAGATGAAGTCTGGCTAGAAGCTTTCTCTAAAGGGCTTTTTGCCATTGCTAAGGAGTATTCCTGCCCCCTTATCGGCGGCGATACCACTGCAGGCCCCCTAACCATCTCGATCACCGCCTTTGGCAGCATCCCTGCCGGCAATGCTATTCGCAGATCTGGAGCAAAGACGGGTGATGACGTTTGGGTCTCGGGTTCGGTTGGAGATGCCAGACTTACTCTTGCTGCACTGCGTCATGAAATAAATCTATCTAGCGAAGATTTACAACGAATCGAAAACCATATGCATCAACCAAAGCCGCGCATTGAATTAGGCATTCAATTAAGAAATGTGGCGAGCGCAGCTTTAGATATCTCTGATGGCTTGTTAGGTGATTTACGCCATATCTTGAAGCAATCGCAAGTGGATGCGCAAATTCATCTGGGCCAACTACCAAAATCGAACATCTTGAAAAAACAAGAATCTTCTATTCAAAATTTATTTGCTGCATGTGGTGGTGATGATTATGAGCTTTGCTTTACTGCACCATCAAGCCAGCAGAAAAAAATACAGGAGATTGGTAAGTCACTTCACTTGCCACTAACACTGATTGGAAAAATACTTCCGAAAAAAGATGATCAGGCAAGAGTATATTTACTAGATGCATCAGGAGCTCTCCTGAGTGATTCACAAGCAGCTCCTTTCCTCAACTCATTTGACCACTTCGCACGATGACCAATGTTGAGCATTCCGCAGAAGTGATACCAAACTTCAAATGGGTTTTTCAAACTGCCAGTCGCACTATTGCCTTTGGCTTTGGTAGCGGATTAAGCCCTGTAGCTCCAGGCACTGCCGGCACGCTCTGGGCCTGGGCTGCATTTCTAATAGGTGAATACTTTTTCAGTACGGCAGACTTTCTCTGGATCATTGGTGGCGGCATTTTGCTCGGCTGCTGGATCTGCGGCCATGTCAGCGAAGAGCTTGGTAAAAAAGATTTTGGCGGTATTGTTTGGGATGAGATCGTCGCGTTCTGGCTGGTGCTTATCTTCATCATGCCAGCTAATGCTTGGATGCAGTTTATTACTTTTGCGCTATTCCGATTTTTTGATGCCATCAAACCAGGACCTATTGGCATGATTGATCGTCACTTTAAAAATACAGCAAGTAATAGCACTCAGCGATCAAGCTTCTTGCAAATCATTTGGCGAGGGTTTGGAATTGTGGTGGATGATCTTGCTGCTGCATTTTGTACACTGCTCGCAGTAGCCTTGATACAGTTTCTCACTAGATAATGAACTCAATTGATCTCACCAAAACATTAGCCGAGATTTTGCTTTCTAGAAATTGGATGGTGTCGCTCGCAGAATCTTGTACTGGTGGTCTTGTATCTGCCACCCTGACTGAACTTGCAGGCTCAAGCGAGTGGTTTGAACGTGGCTATATCACTTACAGCAATGAAGCAAAAACGGAGTGCCTGGCGGTCCCAGCTCAGCTAATTGAGTCCTATGGGGCTGTCAGCGAGCCAGTGGCTAAGGCCATGGCCGAAGGTGCGCGGATCAATTCAGGAAGTGATGTAGCTATTTCTGTCACTGGGATTGCCGGCCCGTCAGGCGGGACCGCTGAGAAGCCCGTAGGCACAGTCTGTTTTGGCTGGGCGACTGAAAATCAAACCCTCACTAAAACCATGCATTTTGACGGTGATCGTCAAGCAGTAAGGCAGCAAGCAACCGAATTTGCACTGACTGAGTTAATCGCACTACTCAGAAGTTAAGCGCAAATACAGACTGCTAATTACTTCATCCAGCCTTTGCTGTGGAAATACCAGAGTGGAATGATTGCTGAAATTACCATTGCAACAATCGCCATTGGATAACCCCAAGTCGCATCTAACTCAGGCATGTGCTTGTAGTTCATACCCCAAATACTGGCAAGCAAGGTTGGTGGCATTAAGGCTACCGATACCACCGAGAAGATCTTGATGATCTTGGATTGGTTCAAGTTAATAAAACCTACGGTAGCATCCATCAAGAAGTTAATCTTATCGAATAAGAAAGCAGTATGGTTTTCCAGAGAGTCGATATCGCGCAAAATTTGACGCGCTTCCTCCTGCTGCTCATCAGAAAGTAACTTGCTGCGCATAAGGAAGGACAAGGCTCTGCGGGTATCCATCACGTTACGACGAATGCGTCCGTTGGTATCTTCCTCTTTGGCAATGGTTTCGAGGACTTGCTCGGCATCCGCATCATTAATATCATCTTGCAAGACTCGTTTACCAGCTTGCTCCAGGTTTTCATAAACCTCTTCCAAGGCATCAGCAGAATACTCAGCATCGGTTGAATACAAATCTAGCAACACATCTTTTGCATTGCTCACTGAACCAGGACGCAAACGGGCACGCAAGCGAACTAAACGGAACACTGGCAAATCTTCGTCATGAATTGAGAACAGCACTTGCTTGGTCAGAACAAACGCTACTCTAACGTTGCGAGAGGTTTCTTCTTCATCCAATAAGAAATCAGTACGGATGTGGAGGTGGCCATCATCTGCTTCAAAATAACGCGCAGACGCTTCTAAGTCACCCAAGTCATCCAACTCAGGCAAAAGTACGCCAAATGCCTCTTTAATCCAAATTAATTCCTCTTCTTCTGGATCAACCACGTCAATCCAGATAGGATTGGCATATTGCAATAATTCATTGCGATCTTCGACTTGCTCTTGGGAGAGGCGGCCATTTTGCAGGACGAACAAGTTGATCATGGTGAACTCCTAAGGAATGTGCGCTAGTTTATCCTATCGAACATAACAGTTTCACTAAAATAAGCCAAATCCAATGAACTCTCGCTTAAATACCTTTAACCAGCAACTCCAATCCGCATGGGCTTCCCAAGGCAGCATGCTGTGTGTTGGTTTTGACCCGGATCCAAAGCGCTTGCCCCTCCCCATACAAGGGAATGCCGAGGGCATCTATGAGTTCTGCCGAGAAATCGCAGATGCGACCGCGGATTTGGTCTGCGCCTTCAAACCTCAATTTGCTTACTTTGCCTCCCAAAGAGCAGAGGCTCAACTAGAAAAACTAATCAAGCACCTCAAAGATAAATACCCCCACATCCCAGTCATCCTGGATTCCAAACGTGGAGATATCGGCAGCACTGCTGACCATTACGCTCTGGAGGCCTTTGATCGATACGGCGCTGATGCTGTAACCGTGAACCCATACATGGGCTTTGACACGATCGAGCCCTACCTAAAGCACGCAGGCAAAGGAGTTATTGTCCTCTGCCGCACATCCAACCCTGGCGGGTCAGATTTGCAGTTCCTGAATGTGGCACCCAATGGCGAGCCTCTTTATCTGCATGTGGCTAAGCTGGCTGCACAACAGTGGAATAGTTCTGATCAGATCAGCCTGGTAGTCGGCGCTACTTTCCCAGAAGAAATTGCCAAGGTACGCGCCATTGTTGGTGATATGCCCTTATTGATTCCAGGGATAGGTGCTCAAGGTGGTGATATTGATGCCACTGTCAGCGCGGGAAAAATAACCGGCAAACCAGGAGCAGGGATGATCATCAATTCTTCCCGAGCGATTCTGTATGCCAGCTCAGGCGCTGATTTTGCTGAAGCGGCTAGAGTCGTTGCCATGAGTACTCGGGATGCACTTCGAGCAGCTGCAAACAAATAGTTAAATAAAACAAGAAATTATTTACCCGCACCGCTCTTTGGATAAGGCGCCAAGGCAACTCTATCCATATTTTCTAAGACAAATTCTTGGCGAGCGGAATAATTAATACTTCCTCGACGGCAATACTGCTGCTTGTCAAAACACTTTGGCGCTGGCAGCGCTGAAGCTAGAGCAGCAGCTTGGTCCCGATCTAGGGCTGCTGGACTTGTAGCAAAATAATGCTGAGAGGCGGCACCAACTCCAAAAATGCCTTCACCCCACTCTACCGAATTGAGATAAATCTCAAACAATCTCTGCTTAGAAAGTATTAATTCCAAAAGCCCGGTAATGATGAGCTCCTGGCCCTTGCGCAAATAATGTTGCTCTGAAGAAAGAAATAAATTTTTTGCTAATTGCTGGGTAATAGTAGATCCACCCCGTAACGCTATTTTGGATTTATTGCCTGTTTGGGTTTTTTGCTGATTCTGCTGTTGATTTTTCTGCCAGGCTTTTTGCATATCCTCAACTCGCACACCCTTGTGTTGAAAGAAGATATCGTCTTCACTGACTAAAACAGCGCGCTTGAGATTGTTCGAGATCTTGTCATAAGGCACCCAATGAGATTGCACTGGACAGGTCCAATGCCAAGTACATAAGCGCCAACGCTCAGCCCTCTGAAACGCAGTGCTACTGGGATCTAAGCTCATCCATAAAGCAATTTGCAGAGCAAAAAAGATTTGCATGGCAATAAACCCTGCGAGCAAACACTTCACTGGATATAGAAGCCAGCGCATCAGGGCAAATTAACTGCGTAACTCTGCTAAGACTGCGCGGGGGTAAATTGCACTCGCTAATTGCGCACCCCGCCATAGCAAGAATGCATCAGCCGCTTGCTCAACCAACATTCCAAGGCCATCACTTACGCGAGCACCTCGTTGTAAGGCCTGCTGCATGAAGGCAGTAGTTTTACCGTAGACCATGTCATAAGCGAAAGAGCTGGGCACAAAAATATTAGCTACCGCTTCGGGCGTCAATGGAGACTCGTCGGTTAAACCAGCAGCAGTAGCGTTAATGACCAAATCAAATGGATGCTGAGTTTTTGCAACATCCTCCAAATCAGCCAAAGTACGCGACTCCAGCGCTACCTCCTTAGAGCCGGCTAAATCTGCAAATAGCTTAACCAACTCATCCGCTTTTGCGCTGGAACGATTGGCAATGATGAGGGACTTAGGAGATTGCTCAAGCAAAGGACCTATTACACCCCGTGCAGCCCCACCAGCACCGATCAATAAAATACGAGCACTATGCAGTGCAATACCTTGAGCCAGTAAATCGCGCACTAGACCAGCACCGTCGGTATTGTCACCAAAAATTTTGCCTTCCGTCTTCCACAAAGTGTTAACGGCACCCGCCAATTGAGCACGCGGTGTTAATACATCAGCCAAATTTTGAGCATCTAACTTGAAAGGCACCGTTACATTCATGCCTTTGCCGCCTGCAGTAAAAAATGCTTTAGCTGCTTGAGCAAATGAACCTATTTCAGGCTGAAGACGGCCATAGTGCATCCGTTGCTTTGCTTGCTCTGCAAACCGTTGATGAATTGAGGGAGACTTGCTGTGAGAAATCGGATTACCCGCAACCGCATAGACATCCACGCCAGCAAAAAGGCTTGGATCGGTGTGTAGGGAGGCGGTATCAGTAGAGCTCATGATGACTACAGAATAAGCGAATTTGCAAATTGAGTTAGTAAACTTTTTAAATAATATTAATGGCGTAGCTCTAGGCGATCCACGCCATCGCGCGTGAACTCAAAAGTAGAGATCCAATCTAAGACATCGATTTGATTACGCATTTCTGAAGGAAAAGGACCAAATGGCGCAGAGGCTCTCACAATTGCCAGCGCTTGGCGGTCTAGCTCGGGATTGCCAGAACTACGGCCAATCGAGAGCCCATCCTTGCCTTGAGCATTTGTAGTGATTCTGCCTTGGTTATCAACGCTGACAACAATCACTAGACTACCGTACAAAGGGCGTCCATTCGCCCTTGGGAAAAAAGCACTACCGTAAGCCTCAATCTTCTGACGCATCGCATCGTAATAATGCGCAAACGTGACTGCCTTGGTATTAGCTCCAGTCAATACCTTACGTCTAGGCTCTTTACCATCAGCTTGTAAGCGTTTAGCTAACTCAGCCTCTAAAGAATTTAATTGGGGAGTAATTTTTTGCTCGTCGCCACTCTTGCGACCACCTGAACGACTGCGCTGCTCATCTAGCTTAGCGAGCATTTGTTTTTGCTGTTTTTCTAAAACCTCAAGCCTAGCCTCAGCACCCAATCTGGCACGGTGCATTGCTGTGGCATCTTGAGTTTCTGTTTTACCGCCACCCTGCAAATCAGCCTGCGCCAACTTATTTGCTTTTTGAGGTGGCGTTTTATTGCTGGCGTTTACTAAAACCACGCTCAATGGCGTATTGAGTCTGCGGTTCTGAATCTCTCCAACACCCCAACGGAAAGATAAGAAAACAATGTGGATCAGTATTGAAGCGCACAAGGCAAATCGAAAAGGGTGACGATTCCAAGCGCCTCGCAGATAATGCAAAGCCTTACCAAGCCTCTCAGGACATGGAAACTCTAACGATTTAATCTGGGCCAGCATCTTCTTCAGGGTTATCCGAAACTACTTGCTCTGGAGTCTGCTCGGCAACCTGATCGGCCGAAGGCTTTTCGGGGGATTCAATTTTTGCCTCGATCTCCAACACACGAACGCCAGCACTTAGCTGCAGAAAATCTACATCTGCGATCACCACTTCCGCACGGGTCATGCGCGGATGGGTTGCCAATTCAGGGATAGGTAGATGTAGAGGTACTAACTCCACTCTGGACATACCCTCTTTTAAATGGCGCACATGCACTGTTTTCGAATCACCGTCTTGAGTGATCCAACGTAAACACCAATACTTTTCCAAGCGATCTTGGAACTCGCCATAAGCTTGATAGCAAGATTCAAAGTCAGCAGCAATACCCATCAAGGTAGCGTCTCTCGGCGGGAATGGGGCAACCATCTTGGCAGTAACACCATGCTTTGCTAGCGCAATTAATTGCCACTGATTCACCAAATCAGAATATCGACGTAAAGGAGATGTACACCAGGCGTAATAGTCCAAGCCAAGACCCTCATGAGGTCCAGGGGTTGTTTGCATCCGAGTACGCAATGGACCCCAACCCTTTTGAGTTCTGAATAATCCAGGAAGACCATGATCTGCTAGAAGCTGTCCTGAGGCGCTATTACAGAAAATCATCCACTCCGCAACAATCGTATCCAAAATAGAACCGCGTTGACGTGGCACGATTTCTACGCGCTGAACCCCATCAACATCTTGAATCTGAAAATGAAAGTCTCTTGCCAGGGCATTTGGATCTATGACACCTAACTGCTCAGCACGCAAACCATTTGCTAGACGCTTCTCTTGACGCCCTGCATGCAGATGTTTAGCAGCTTGCCATAGAGTCGCCAGCTCTTTGCGATAGGGGTAGTTAGAACCCTCATCCAGCAGACTCTCTTCACTCACGAGATGCTCAATATTTTCCAGGCGCAAATTGGCAGCCATCGGCACCATCTCAGCACGCATCTGCAAGCTCGCTCGATTGGCAATGCCCTCAGGATCAATATCCACATAGATTGATAAGGCTGGTCTAGGCATACCCTCATCTAATGAAAATTGCTCAATTACTGAATCGGGCAGCATTGTAATTTTGTCACCCGGAAAGTACACCGTGGACATGCGATTGCGAGCGACTAGATCTAGTGGATCATCTTTTGTAATGGCCAATCCAGGAGCAGCGATGTGAATACCTACTCGATGCCCGCCCTCGATTACCGTAACGGATAGAGCATCATCAATCTCTGTAGTGCCCGAATCATCAATGGAGAATGCTTGTACCTGAGCAAGCGGCAGCTCAGCAATAGCAGCTGCATATGCTGCTTGATCAACTCCGATAGCAAGGTTGTGATCCGCTCCATTCGGAAAATGCGCCTTCAGGAACAAGCCCTGGTGATAAGCCAAAGGAGAGTCGATTGCACCACAACGAATCATCAGCTGCGCCGGAGACTCCCCGGTTTCAGTGCAGGCTGCGATCAATGCCTTATAGGCAGAGGTATTTTTATCGGGCGAGAAAAGTAATTGCTTGGCTGAAGACTTCAGTGACTCAGGGAAAGTACCAGCAACCAACTCTTGCTGCCAAATGGATTGCTGTTCGAGCTCTTTTTGTTTGCGATCTAATGCAGCCAAACCAGCCTGTAACTGCTCTAGTGGAGCCCTCTGAAACCGTCCGCGCCCCTTGCGACGGAAAAATACTGGCGCCCCTTGCAAGGCAATAGCCAGCGCAACTTGTTGTGGAATGCTCGCTTGTGAGCCAAAGTACTCATGCGCTACATCAACCAAGCCAAACTCTTCATCAGGCGCACAGTCCCAAAGGAACTGCAAATCAATATCGGCAGTGAGTGTGCTGGCTTCATCCATAGCCATTTGAGCTTCAGGCTTTTCAAAACGCAGCCACACTTCCTTGGCTTTGAGTTTGATCTTTTTTCCAGAAAGACTAGTTGCTTGCCAAGACTCTGCATCGCCAGCGCCTGAAGCAGACTGGACTGTGGCGATCTTAATATCGCCACCTTCTTCGTATAAAAGATTCATGCTTAGAGCGAGATCCCGCCGCTGGCCTCTAATGCCACTCCATTAACATAGCTTGCCTCATCGCTTGCTAAGAATAAATACACATTTGCCATTTCAGCGGGGGTACCCAGACGACCAAGCCAACTGCGTTTTTCAATGTCTTGCACAATATTTGCTGGCATAGCCATAACCATTTCAGTGGCGATAAAACCAGGGCACACCGCATTGACTCGAATGCCTTTAGGCCCTAATTCACGCGCCCATGTTTTTGTAAAACCAATCACACCAAATTTAGTAGCTGAGTAATTGGTTTGGCCAAAATTACCGTAGAGACCCACAACGCTTGATGCATTGACCACTGCGCCAGAGCCAGCTTCCAGCATGTGCGGCACGATTAACTGAGTGCAATTAAATACACCCTTCAGATTGACATCAATCACGGTATCGAACTGTGCTTCGGTCATCTTAATTAAGCGTGCATCTTGAGTAATGCCTGCGTTATTGATCAAGATATCAATCCGCCCATGCTTTTGCATTACCTGGTCTACAACTGACTGAATGCTAGCGCGATCGGTGACATTCATGACATAGCCTTCGGCATTAGGCGTTTTTTCAGCCGCGCTATTAACGGCCTCCAGGCCAATATCCGTAATGATAACTTTTGCGCCTTCTTCTGCAAAACGCTGAGCAGTAGCAAAACCAATACCCTTTGCCGCGCCGGTAATGATGGCTACTTTGTCTTTTAGTCTATTGCCCATGATTTGCTTTCTATTTTTGCTTTTGTTATCAATTCTTTTTTTACTGCGCCGAAATGGCTTTTAATATTTTCTGGTGTACGCCACCAAACCCGCCGTTGCTCATTACCAAAATGTGATCGCCAGGCTGAGCCTCATGGGCAACCGCCTTCACTAATGCCTCAAGATCATCAAAGGCATGCGCTTTACCCTGTTCTTGCATATTGAGTGGAGATAAGACATCTGCCAAATCCCAGCCCAATGATTCCTTGCCGGCATTAGCGCCATAGGCAAACACTTTGTCAGCAGCCTCTAGACTTCCAGGCAGTTGAGCTTTCATCACACCGAGCTTCATCGTATTTGAACGTGGCTCAAGTACCGCCAAGATACGTGCTTTACCAACACGGCGACGAAGACCATCAACTGTAGTCGTGATCGCGGTTGGATGGTGGGCAAAATCATCATAGATCGTGATGTCATTTGCAACACCAATCGTTTCCAAGCGACGCTTTACATTCTTAAATTCCGCCAATGCGCGTGCACCATCTGCTGGAGGGATACCAATATGATTTGCGCAAGCAATCGCTGCAAGTGCATTGAGTTGATTGTGTCTACCCATCACACCAGAATCAGGCGCCCACTTCACAGTGGCTACCTCTTTACCTGCCTTGCGCACGATGAAACCATCAGCCTCTTGAGCAATTAAAGACCATTCATTTGTGAGTTCTTGCCCGAACCGCTCTACAGGCGCCCAAGCGCCATGCGTGATCACGCTCGCCAATGCAGGCTCCTCACCATTTACAACCAGTAAACCATCGCCAGGAACAGTGCGCACTAAATGATGAAATTGTGTTTCGATTGCCGCAAGATCAGCAAAAATATCGGCGTGATCAAACTCTAAGTTATTCAATAGGGCCGTACGTGGTCGATAGTGAACAAACTTACTACGCTTATCAAAGAAAGCAGTGTCATATTCATCAGCTTCAATAACAAAATATTTACTTTCGCCTAAACGTGCAGACACTGTGAAATTCAGAGGCACACCACCAATGAGATAACCCGGTTTGTAACCGTTGAATTCCAAAATCCAAGTCAACATAGCTGAAGTAGTTGTCTTGCCATGCGTACCCGCTACAGCTAAAACATGTCGCCCATACAAAACTTGTTCGCCCAACCATTGCGGGCCTGAGATATAGGGTAGCCCTTGATTGAGAATTGCTTCCATCAATGGATTACCACGAGAAACCACATTGCCAATCACGAATAAATCAGGCATGGTCTCAAACTGAGATAATTGCTCGGGTGAGAATCCTTCAATTAGTTCGATGCCTTGAGCTTCAAGCTGCGTACTCATTGGGGGATAGACGTTGGCATCGCAACCAGTAACGCGATGCCCAGCCTGCCTCGCGATTGCGGCAATGCCGCCCATGAAAGTACCGCAAATGCCCAAGATATGTATATGCATTAGCGAATTTTAGCGAAGGAGTTGCAATGAACCGTAGACAATTGATCATCATCGTCGCAATTAGTCTTTTGGCACTCCTTGGGGGTGTACTCACCTCCCAGTGGATTTATAAAACTGGCTTGGCCAGCGATCCCGCTGTGAAAGCATTTTTTGCCAATTCTTGGCAAACGCCAGATGGAAAAACAGTTAATCCCCAAGATTGGCAAGGAAAAGTGTTGGTGGTGAACTTTTGGGCCTCCTGGTGCCCACCATGTGTCGAAGAAATGCCTGCTTTAGATAAGCTCCAGCAAGAGTTCTTGCAGCAAAATGTCTTATTTGTCGGTATTGGTATCGATTCGCCCTCTAATATTCGTGAATTTCTCTCAAAAACCCCAGTGAGCTATCCGATTGTGATTGGGGGTCTTGAAGGAAGCAATCTTTCTAAGCAGCTGGGAAATTCCCAAGGCGCCCTTCCTTTCACCATCATCATCAATGCCAAGGGTAAAGCAAGCTATAGCAAATTAGGAAAAATAAGCGAAGATGACATCAGAAGTGAAATTAAATCCGCTTTATAGGTAGTTTTAAGCTATAAATGGATTTATCGAACCATTAATTTCTGCCTAAAAATTAAGCATTTATTTTGATATCCGCTCCTTAAAGCGATGAAAATTCCTATTTTTGCAGCGAGTTTTTGGTCTTTTCCTAGCTTTAAAAAGGTATACTCCCCTTCATAAGCAATCGAGCATGAAGTTATTTAGCAATTTAAGCTTAACTGCCTCTAAAAACAGGGATCTATGTCGAAAAAAGCTTCAATTCTCGTAATTCAAGGCCCAAACCTAAATCTATTAGGCACCCGTGAACCCGATGTTTACGGAAAAACTACCCTAGAAGATATCCACCAAAGGCTCGGCGAGCTGGCAAAAGCGCAGTCCGTTGATCTCGATACCTTTCAAAGCAACCATGAAGGTGAGTTAATTGACCGCATTCAAAAGGCTAAACAAGATGGGGTTGATTTCATCATCATCAACCCAGGCGCCTTTACCCACACAAGCGTTGCATTACGCGACGTCTTGGCTGGGGTAGCTATCCCTTTTACCGAAGTCCATTTATCCAATATTCATCAGCGCGAAGAATTCCGTAAACATTCCTATTTGTCCGATATTGCGACTGGGGTGATTTGTGGTCTTGGCGCGATTGGCTATGAATTAGCCCTGCAAGCAGCTATTGCTCGCTTGCAGAAATAAAACTATTTAAAGAATGACAAGAGAGGAAGCACTCGTATGGATCTGAGAAAACTAAAAACCTTGATCGACCTAGTTTCTGAATCAGGAATTTCAGAATTAGAGGTAAATGAAGGCGAAGATCGCGTTCGCATTGTTAACGCAGGTTCTCCTGCACCAGCCGCCCAAATGGTTTACGCTAATCCAGCACCTGCGATGCAAGCCGCACCAGCAGCTAGCGCGCCTGTTGCAACAGCTCCTATCGCTGAAGCATCCGCGGCTGAAACTGGCTCTATTGCACGCTCACCAATGGTTGGCACTTTCTACCGCGCCCCAAATCCAGAGTCTCCGAACTTCGTCAACATTGGCGACACGGTAAAAGTAGGTCAAACACTTTGCATTATTGAGGCAATGAAGTTGCTCAATGAAATCGAATCCGAGCACGCTGGTGTGATCAAAGAAATTCTTTGTGAAAACGGTCAAGGTGTTGAATTTGACCAGCCGCTTTTCATCATTGCTTAATTGACTACCTTTAGTTCAATTCCAATTCACTGTTACTTAACTCAGAGCCGACATGTTCGATAAGATTCTGATTGCCAATCGGGGAGAAATTGCTCTCCGCATCCAACGCGCATGCCGCGAGTTGGGAATTAAAACTGTGGTGGTGTACTCCACAGCAGATAAAGAAGCGAAGTATGTAAAGCTTGCCGATGAAGCGGTTTGTATTGGGCCGGCGCCATCTCCGCTTAGCTATCTGAATATGCCAGCGATTATTTCTGCAGCGGAAGTTACCGACGCAGAAGCAATTCATCCTGGTTATGGCTTCCTTTCTGAAAACGCAGACTTTGCAGAGCGGGTTGAGAAATCTGGCTTTGCCTTTATTGGCCCTACAGCTGCATCTATTCGCTTGATGGGTGACAAAGTTTCTGCAAAACGCGCCATGATTAAAGCTGGTGTGCCTTGCGTACCTGGATCAGAGGGCGCACTTCCTGATAATCCAAAAGAAATTATTGCAACCGCAAAAAAAGTGGGCTATCCAGTAATCATTAAAGCTGCTGGCGGTGGTGGTGGTCGTGGCATGCGAGTAGTTCACACTGAAGCTGCGCTGATCAACGCTGTCAATATGACCCGAGAAGAAGCAGGTCGTGCCTTTGGCAACCCAGAAGTCTATATGGAGAAGTTTTTAGAAAAACCTCGCCACGTTGAGATTCAGATTCTTGCCGACACTCATGGCAATGCGATTTGGTTGGGTGAGCGCGATTGCTCTATGCAGCGTCGCCACCAAAAAGTGATTGAAGAAGCGCCGGCACCAGGCATTGATCGTCGCTTGATCGCCAAAATTGGTGAACGTTGCGCAGAAGCCTGTCGCAAGATTGGCTACCGTGGCGCAGGTACCTTTGAGTTTCTCTACGAAGATGGTGAATTCTTCTTCATTGAGATGAATACTCGTGTTCAGGTGGAGCATCCAGTGACTGAAATGATTACTGGTGTAGATATCGTTCAGGAACAAATTCGTATTGCGGCTGGCCTGAAACTCAGCTATCGCCAAAAAGACATTGTTTTCCGTGGTCATGCCATTGAGTGCCGCCTGAATGCTGAAGATCCATTCAAGTTCACCCCGAGCCCAGGCAAAATTGGTTCATTCCACATGCCTGGAGGCCCTGGCATTCGGGTTGATTCGCATGCTTACAGCGGCTATGTAGTGCCATCAAACTATGACTCCATGATTGGTAAATTGATTTCTTACGGTAATACTCGTGAGCAAGCCATTCGCCGCATGCAGATTGCGCTCTCTGAGATGGTAATTGACGGCATTACAACCAACATTCCACTCCACCGTGAGCTCATGCTAGATCCGAACTTCATTGAAGGCGGCACCAGCATTCACTACTTAGAGCATCGCTTAGAAGAGCAAGCTGCGAGTCGCGGCAAATCCTAATGATGAAAGCGCTTCATGTCTTATCGTGAACTGGTATTCACGGTAGCCGCTGAAACCGCCGAGCCTTTGGGTGACGCGCTTTTGGATTTGGGCGCCCTGTCCGTCACTGTTGAAGATGATGCTGCTGGTGGCTATGACGAAAACCCACTTTACGGTGAGCCAGGCCTCTCTCCAGAAGTGCAAGCGTGGGATAGATCAGCAGTAACCGCTCTCTTTAATCCAGAGATTGATGCTTCAGGCAGTGCAGAATTTATTCCCGAACTACTTGCATCCCTTAAAGAGACGGGCTTTCATCTAGCACCTCCTCAAGAAAAAACAGTCGAAGAACAAGACTGGGTTCGTTTAACCCAAAGTCAATTTGCACCCATTCAGATTGGTGAACGGATTTGGGTAGTGCCATCTTGGCACGATGCACCAACTGATCCCAATGCGATCTGCCTTGCGGTTGATCCAGGTCTCGCATTTGGTACTGGCAGCCACCCAACCACGCATTTATGCCTTCTTTGGCTTGAACAACAAAGTCATTTGCAAAATCAAAGTCTCTTGGATTACGGTTGTGGCTCAGGCATATTGGCAATTGCCGCCGCAAAGCTGGGCTGTAAACCAGTGATCGGTACCGATATTGATCCGCAAGCGATGGTTGCTGCTCGTAGTAATGCAGAAATCAATAACACCATCATTCGCTTTGTCTTGCCAAACGAAGGCGCACTCGAACTGGCCGCCGAAACCAAATACGACATTGTGATGGCCAATATTTTGGCAAATCCACTACAAGTTCTTGCGCCAGCCTTAGTCAACAAGATGAAGGTAGGCGGACGCATTGTTTTATCTGGTGTACTTGCCCGCCAAGCAGAAGAAGTGATTACTACTTATAGCCAATGGCTCAAGCTCTCTGTTTGGAAAGAGAGTGAGGGCTGGGTTTGCTTGCACGGCACCTTAAACAAGGACAAGCAAAGCAATTCTGAATCTACTTTTGCTGCACCTGCTCAAAAAAAAAGTCTTAAGTTAGTCCTTTTAGCTGCTTTATTTTTGCTACTCCTTATTTTTGGAGAGCATCTCTCCAGAAATTCATTGCTTCCCGCATTAGCACCACGCATTGATGGGACATCAAATTCCATTTCCGTTAGTGCGTTTCATGTTTTACAACATATCGATGCAAAACTTTGTCGTGCACTAGGATGTCTAGATCGCACTGTGAGCGATTTTTCTGCATGGAAAATAACTTTAGCCGCACTTGCGCCAGAAAACGCGCGAGAAGGCCTTAAAAACCCTGCAAATCAATCTCTGCTGCAAGTGGAGATACAGAATCGTCTAGCTATTGCCGTTTTAGCGCCGAATTTAGAAATTTCTTTAACTGATGCAGAAGAATCTGAAATCAAATCACTGCAATTCACTCCACAAGAGTGGCTACCTAAAGTTTGGCAAGAATCTCATCCTGATTTTTTAAAAAAAGGAATTCCTTCCGGCGAAATGCTGCAGCTTGAGCTGCTTATTTCTCTTCCACTGAATGCTGCGGGCTATCGTGTGCGAGTACTCTACCCCTAAATTAATTCATAAACACTACATTTACACCCAATTTTTATAAAGAAAGTAATTTATGGCTAGCTTGATCTGTGGCTCTATCGCCTACGACACCATCATGAACTTTGAAGGTAAATTTGCCGATCAAATCCTGCCTGAGCAGATTCATATTCTGAATGTAGCCTTCTTGGTACCCACTATGCGCCGTGAATTTGGCGGTTGCGCTGGCAATATTGCCTACAACCTCAATCTTTTGGGCGGCGATCCAATCATCATGGCTACAGTGGGTGGTGATGCCACGCCCTACATGAGTCGCCTTGAGCAACTCAAAATTGATGCAAGCCATATTCGCCAGATCGATCAAGCGTTTACCGCACAAGCCATGATCACTACCGATCAAGCAAACAACCAAATCACCGCCTTTCATCCAGGCGCCATGGGTGAATCCCATCTGAACCAAGTCTCGGCAGTTGTGGCTGAGCGTAGCAAGAACGCTAAGGGTCCAGCGAAATTAGGAATCGTTGCACCCGATGGTCGCCAAGGAATGTGGGAGCACTGCCATCAACTAGCCGATGCCAATATTCCCTTTATCTTTGATCCAGGCCAAGGTTTACCAATGTTTAATGGCCCCGAGCTTCTGGAATTGGTCGATATCGCCAGCTACTTGGCAGTAAATGACTACGAGGGAGAAATGCTTTCTCAAAGAACGGGCTTGAGCTTGGCCAAAGTGGCTGAGCGAGTTAAGGCGCTGATCGTTACTAAAGGCGCTGAGGGGGCTGATATTTATGTTGATGGCAAGGTGATCGCTATTCCATCGGTGCCGGCTGGAAAAGTAGTCGACCCAACAGGTTGCGGGGATGCCTTCCGAGGTGGATTGCTGTTTGGTCTAGAAAATGGCATGGACTGGGACACCACTGGCCGCCTCGCTAGTCTCATGGGCTCAATCAAGATTACCCATCAAGGGCCACAAAATCACCAACTCAGCAAAGATCAGATCGCAGAGCAATTTAAAGCAGCATTCGGCTTTAGTTTCTAAGTAAAAACAGCCTAGGGCGCCTAGGTTTACTAATTTCTCAATCTGGAAATAAAAGAAGGGGTCTCGTGAGAGACCCCTTCTAGTAACACCCGTCCGATTAAGGACGTGTGCCAGTTGGGAAGGGCCAAGCGGCGGCAGGATTCAACGCACTAGTCGCTGGTGCAGCTTTCTTAGCCGCGGGCTTTTTTACAGCGGAGCCCGCTTTCTTCGCAGCAGGCTTACTTACTTTTTTTTTGCTACGCGCTTCTTTGCAACTTTTTTAGCTACTTTTTTAGCAGCTGGCTTTTTAGCAGCAGCTTTTTTAGCAGCAGGGCGCTTCTTAGCTACTTTTTTAGCAGCTGGCTTTTTAGCAGCAGCTTTTTTAGCAGCAGGACGCTTCTTAGCTACTTTTTTAGCAGCTGGCTTTTTAGCAGCAGCTTTTTTAGCAGCAGGCTTCTTTTTAGCTACTTTTTTAGCAGCAGGCTTCTTAGCAGCTACTTTTTTCTTAGCAGCTGGTTTCTTTGCAGCAGGTTTTTTCTTGGCGATTGCCATATTAATACTCCTTCACGTGAGGATTAGTACAAACTACATTAAGAAGACCCGACCATCTAATTCCGCCTGGTTTTGCAACCTTTTGGAGCTGACGAGCGAGCCATTCATCGGCGCGCGGCTTGATGCTAGGTGCTGCACGCTAATGAATCCTGGAAAAAAAGCCGTGGTCCCAAAGGACAACGGCTTCTTAAATGTGCTGGAAAAAATGGAGAGAATAACCCAGGCACCCTTGAGCAAGGGTTTTCGGATTTGAGTCTGTTTTTGCTGACTTCTTAAACTATCCAACCGTCTAATCTCCAATTTAGCCGGCTATGCGCTTACTTACTGCTTACTACTCCCAACTTAGCGCACCGCCAGTTTGATACTCAATAACGCGTGTCTCAAAAAAGTTTCTTTCTTTCTTAAGATCAATCATTTCTGACATCCATGGAAATGGATTCTCTTCATTTGGGAACATCGCGTCAAGTCCTATTTGCAAACATCTGCGATTACAGATGTATCTTAGGTACCCTTTGAACATCGGAGCGTTCAATCCAAGTACTCCGCGAGGCATCGTATCTTCGGCATAACGGTACTCTAATTCGACCGCTTTTTCGAAGATGGATTTGATCTCGTCTTTGAACGCGGAAGTCCATAACTGCGGGTTCTCCAGCTTGATTTGGTTAATCAAATCGATACCAAAATTGCAGTGCATAGACTCATCACGAAGGATGTATTGATACTGCTCAGCAGCACCCGTCATTTTGTTTTGACGACCCATTGCAAGTATTTGCGTAAAACCAACATAAAAGAACAAGCCTTCCATCACGCAAGCAAAAACGATGAGCGAACGAAGCAACTTTTGATCGTTTTCTAATGTGCCAGTCTGAAAATTTGGGTCAGTTAATACGTCAATAAACGGAATTAAGAACTGATCTTTGGCGCGAATCGATTCAATTTCGTTATACGCATTGAAGATTTCAGCCTGATCTAAGCCCAAAGATTCCACAATATATTGGTAAGCGTGGGTATGAATTGCCTCCTCGAAAGCCTGGCGCAATAGGTATTGGCGGCATTCTGGGGCAGTAATGTGGCGATAAGTACCCAAAACAATGTTGTTTGCCGCCAAAGAATCGGCTGTTGTGAAGAAACCGAGGTTGCGCTTAATAATGCGACGCTCATCTTCTGTCAGGCCATTTGGATCTTTCCAAAGCGCGATATCGCGGTTCATATTGATCTCTTGTGGCATCCAGTGGTTTGCACAGCCAGCTAAATACTTTTCCCAAGCCCATTTATATTTAAATGGAACCAACTGATTAACGTCAGTCTTGGCATTAATGACGCGCTTATCAGCGGCATTGACACGCAAGGCAGCGCCACCAGCCGCAGCAGCTTGCACTGGGGCAGCAGAAACAACTTGAGGGGCTACCTGAGCAATCTGATCTACCTGTAGGCGTTGTGGCTCCGCTGCAACCGGCTGCGGTGCAAGACTAGCTTTCGCTAGTGCTGGAGCGACTTCTTCTTCCCAATTCAACATAACTTTCTCCTAATTCTTCTATTCCGACCAATAAGCAAATCGCTTATTGACATGCTTCACATTCTTCGAAACCAGCATCGCCTGGGCGCATTGTGCAAACTGGGCCATCAGCTTCTTGTGCAGCTGCTGCATCCGTACCATTTACGCCACCACCGCTAGAAACAGAGTTCAACTGACCACTAGCAACGGTTGATTTTTCAACGTGAGTTGCAGCCATTGTGCGGAGGTAATAAGTGGTTTTCAAGCCACGCAACCAAGCCAACTTATAGGTGTCATCCAATTTCTTACCGGAAGCGCCACCCATGTAGATGTTGAGTGATTGAGCTTGGTCGATCCATTTCTGACGACGTGAAGCAGCTTCAACCAACCAACTTGGCTCCACTTCGAAAGCAGTTGCATACAAATCACGCAAATCTTGTGGAATGCGGTCGATTTTGGATAAGGTGCCGTCAAAGTACTTCAAGTCAGCAATCATCACTTCATCCCAAAGACCACGATCTTTCAAATCGCGCACCAAGTACTCGTTTACCACTGTGAATTCGCCTGAAAGGTTGGATTTCACAAACAAGTTCTGGAATGTAGGCTCGATGCAAGCTGAAACACCAATAATATTTGAAATCGTAGCTGTTGGCGCAATTGCCACGCAATTGGAGTTGCGCATACCGTGTTGCTTGATACGTGCACGTAAACCACTCCAATCCATAGTAGAGGAGTTATCCACCTCTACATAACCACCGCGCTCGGCCGCCAACATGGCTACTGAATCCTGCGGGAGAATGCCGCGATCCCATAAGGAACCTTTGTAGGTGCTGTAAACGCCGCGCTCTTCAGCCAATTCATTGGATGCTTGGTATGCGTAGTAGCAAACTGCTTCCATTGAAGAGTCAGCAAACTTCACAGCCTCATCGCTAGCATAAGGAATACGCTGCATATGCAAGCAATCCTGGAAGCCCATGATGCCCATACCCACTGGACGGTGCTTCAAGTTGGAGTTACGCGCTTTAGCTACTGCATAGTAGTTGATATCAATCACGTTATCCAACATACGCATTGCAGTACGAACAGTTCTTTGGAGCTTCTCGTGATCCAAAATCATCTTGCCATTGGCATCTGTAGTCATGTGAGCAGTTAAGTTCACAGAGCCCAAGTTACAAACCGCAATCTCAGTCTCGTTTGTATTGAGGGTGATCTCAGTACAGAGGTTAGATGAGTGAACTACACCGACATGCTGCTGTGGGCTACGAATATTGCAAGGATCTTTGAAAGTAATCCATGGGTGACCAGTTTCAAACAACATACCGAGCATCTTGCGCCATAACTGTTGCGCTGGAATACGGCGGAATGGCTTCAATTCACCACGATCCGCTTTTTGCTCATAGGCAACATAAGCCTCTTCAAATGCTCTACCGAATTTGTCATGCAAATCTGGAGTGTTGGATGGCGAGAACAAAGTCCAATCGCCACCTTCCATTACACGCTTCATGAACAAATCAGGAATCCAGTTTGAGGTATTCATATCGTGGGTGCGACGACGGTCGTCACCAGTGTTCTTACGCAACTCCAAGAACTCTTCGATATCTAAGTGCCATGTTTCCAGGTAGGCACAAACTGCGCCCTTACGCTTACCACCTTGGTTCACAGCAACAGCAGTGTCGTTCACTACCTTCAAGAATGGCACAACACCCTGTGATTTACCGTTAGTTCCCTTGATATGGCTTCCCAACGCACGAACGTTAGTCCAGTCATTGCCCAAACCACCAGCAAACTTAGACAACAAAGCATTTTCTTTCAATGCTTCGTAAATTCCATCCAAATCATCATCTACAGTCGTCAAGTAGCAGCTAGAAAGCTGTGGACGAGTAGTTGCTGAGTTGAACAACGTTGGTGTGCTGGACATGAAATCAAATGTAGAGAGGATTTCATAGAACTCGATTGCACGACGTTCGCGATCCATCTCATTCAAAGACAAACCCATTGCGACGCGCATAAAGAAAGCCTGTGGCATTTCAATACGACGCTCTTCAATATGCAAGAAATAGCGGTCATACAAAGTTTGCAAGCCGAGATAGTTAAATTGCAAGTCACGGCTGGCATTCAAGGCTGCAGCCAAGCGTGGCAAGTCAAACTCACGCATGCGTGGGTCCAGCAACTCAGCAGAGATACCTTCATTGATGTACTTCGCAAAGTAAGTGCTGTATTCAGCTTGTGTATCGCCTTGCAATACTTCCTTGCCAAAGATTTCTTTACGAATCACGTGCATCAAGATGCGTGCTGTTACTTGGCTGTATGCCGGATCTTTTTCAATCAAAGTACGGGAAGCCAAAATAGCGGAGTCATACACCTGCGCCATTGGTACGCCGTCGTACAAGTTCTTGATAGTCTCAGTAATGATTGGAGTAGCGTCAATATGAGTACCCAAACCTTCGCAGGCCGCCTCAATCACAGTACGCAAAGCGGCCATATCAAGCCACTTCTCAACACCGTTGTCAGTTACCTTGATGCCAGACTCGCCAGCTTGATTCGCAGTTTGCGCTTCCTGGGAAACTTCTTGCTGAGCAGCACGCTCTTGATTGCGCTTTTCACGATAGAGAACGTAAGCACGAGCAACGTTGTGCTCACCACTACGCATCAAAGCCAATTCAACTTGGTCTTGAATATCTTCGATATGGAAAGTTCCGCCATTTGGGCGACTACGCAACAACGCGCGCACAACAGAGTGGGTCAACTGCTCTACTTGTTCGCGAACACGTGCTGATGCAGCACCTTGTCCACCATTGACCGCTAAAAATGCCTTCGTTACTGCAATCGCAATTTTGGATGGCTCAAATGCTACAACTGAGCCATTACGGCGAATAATTTTGTAATCAGACAATTGGGTTGCCTGCGTGCCACCAACACCACCAGCCACAAAGCTGGCAGAAGGAGCTTGGTTTACCGCCCCTGCAGGACTCATTCCTGGGTTATTCGCTCCAGCTGGTTGGCCTGCTGTCTGTGGATTAGCGTATGTCATGTTGCTCCTGCGTATATATATAGTTATTTGGACAAAATATCGTTAAAAAACAATGGGGTATTGCTGGATTCAAACACTACATCTAGTGTCTTGAAGTGCATTAGGCACTAAGTATAGGGAAATATTTGATAATTGGTAAGCCATTTATGACAAATATTTATTAGTACTTTTACTAAGTTTTCCACTTATTTTGGGGTCATTTTGGTGCGAATTTTTTGGCCCGTTTTAGACAAAGGCTAAAAAAGTAAGCGTACGCTCACATACAAAAGGAAGACTATCGAGGGCTTAGACCAAAAGGCAGTCGTTCAAGAGGAATGCTTGTCTCTTTTTGGAACTTTTTCCAGTCAAAATAAATTCCAGGATCGGTTTTGCGATCAGGCGCAATGTCGCTGTGTCCCGCAAATTGCAAATGAGGATATGTGACTGCCAATTTCGCAATGAGATTTACCAAGACTTGATACTGAGCAACTTCAAATGGCGAATCGCCATCCCCCTCCATCTCAATACCAATCGAAAAGTCATTGCACCTTTCCCTGCCAAAAAATGATGAAACACCAGCGTGCCAAGCCTTGTACTGCGTAGAGACAAACTGAATTAAATCTCCAGAGCGGGCAATCAAAAAATGGCTGGATACCTTTTGATCGGCAATCTCAGCAAAATAAGGATGCTTGTTAGGGTCCAGCTTATTTTGGAAAAAATCAACAATATGCTGACTAGACGATTGATTTCTGAATTCACCTGGCGGAAGACTAATGTGATGAATCACAACTAGATCAAGAATAACATTTTCTGGTCTAAGGTCTTGGTTAGGTGAAATTCTCCATTGCGCATCGCCAACCCAACCATCCGAATCTAGGGCATGAAGATGTGCTTTTGAGCAATAAAAACGGTCTTCACAAGTGAATGCTTCTGACTTAGGTAAGTGCACCTTACAGCACTGACACTGCACCATCACCTCCGGTACAGTCACCTTCTCAGGCTTATTTCTATTGGGTTTAGGGGAGTTTTCTGCGTTGAACTGTGCTTGCTTCTTACCCTTAATCCAAAGATAAAAAAGGCCAGCCCCTGCAAATAATAAAAGCCACTTAAACAATGGTTAAGCTCTCTGCAGAATGACTTCAACTACAAAACGACTGCCGACATATGCAAGCAACAAAGCGGTATAAGCACTTAATACCCATCGAATAGCAGCTCTGCCACGCAGCCCCACTCGCCAACGCGCTATCAAAAGACCGGCAAACAAAAACCAGGAGACCAAAGCAAAAATGGTTTTGTGATCAAACATTAAAGGTTTGCCAAACAGCGTTTGCGAAAAGAGTAGGCCTGAGAAGACCGTCAAACTCAAAAGTGCAAAACCAACATAAAGCAAATTGAACAAAAGACTCTCCATCGTCATGAGCGGAGGTAGATCCTCCAACCAATGAGCAAGGCGGCCATTCGGAATGATTGCCAACTGACGATGCAACGCGCGATCCTGAACGCTCATGAGCATGGCATGCATCGCCGCCAGACTCAGTAAGCCCACTGAAACAGTAGCCACCACGAAGTGCCCCTTAAACCAAGGATCTGAAACCGCTTTAGGTGAAAGTAAGGTTCCTGGAAAAACAGTCGGCAGAAATGCACAAATGAGCGCAAACATTAAGGACATCCAACGTAAGCTTGAGATAGGTAAAAACCAAGATTGAAACCAATAAAAGGCTAGGCCAACCCAAGCAATCAAGGATAAATCTTGCGCAAAACCAAATACAAAGCCTTGGGGAGTGAAAACTGAGTCATGCAATTGCACCCCATGAATCACCAAAATCACAAAAATAGCAGCCTGTACCAGAGCGCTAGAGAGTCCAGACTCCACGCCGCTCTTGGCTTTGAAGCTCAAAACCAGCAAAAGCACTAAATAAAGTGCAGAAGGGAGCCATCCGTAACTTGAGTAACCTAAAATATCCATCTGGAAAGTCTAATCGATAAATGCTAGAAAACCTCACCGACCGCCTATCACGCGTTGTTAAAACAATGCGGGGCCAAGCCCGCCTCACTGAAAACAATACTGCAGAAATGCTGCGGGAAATCCGTTTAGCCCTGCTAGAGGCCGACGTAGCGCTGCCAGTAGTGAAGTCACTACTTGAGCAAATCAAATTTAAAGCCCTTGGCGAGGAAGTGGTTGGAAGCCTCAGCCCTGGACAAGCTTTGGTTGGCGTAGTTCAACGTGAGCTCGCCCAAGTCATGATGGGCGACACCAATCAAAGTGGCGAACTCAATCTCGCTACCCAACCTCCCGCAGTCATCTTGATGGCCGGCTTACAAGGTGCGGGTAAAACGACATCGGTTGGCAAACTCGCCAAGTGGTTGCAAGAAAAAAAGAAAAAGAAGGTTCTGACTGTTTCTTGTGACGTCTATCGTCCAGCTGCGATTGAGCAACTAGAAACTGTTACCAAGCAGGTTGGCGCCGAGTTTTTTCCGAGCGACATTAGTCAAAAACCAAATGACATTGCTGTAGCTGCCCTAGATTGGGCACGCCGCCATTACTTTGATGTAGTGATTGTGGATACTGCAGGACGTCTTGGTATTGATGAAGCGCTCATGCAAGAAATCAAAACTTTGCATGCCAGCCTCAATCCAATCGAAACCTTGTTCGTAGTTGACGCCATGCTTGGTCAAGATGCCGTCAATACCGCTAAAGCCTTCCATGAAGCGCTCCCACTCACCGGCGTGATCCTAACTAAGCTAGATGGTGACTCTCGCGGTGGTGCGGCGCTTTCAGTACGCCAAGTAACCGGTGTTCCACTCAAATTTATCGGTGTCGCCGAGAAGATGGATGGTCTAGAGGCATTTGATGCTGAACGCATGGCCAATCGCATTCTGGGCATGGGCGATATTCTGGCTCTAGTTGAGCAAGCCCAGCAACACGTTGACGTTGCCAAAGCAGAAAAATTAGCTAGCAAGATTTCTAAAGGTGGTTTTGATCTAGAAGATTTTCGAGATCAACTGATGCAAATGCAAAAGATGGGTGGCATGGCGAGCTTGATGGACAAATTACCCAGCCAAATGGCGCAAGCTGCCTCCAAAGCAAATCTCAGCAATGCAGATAAACAAACTACGCGTATGCGCGGCATTATTGATAGCATGACTCCTCGCGAGCGCAGAAAGCCTGAATTACTTAAAGCCAGTCGTAAGCGTCGCATTGCTGCCGGCTCCGGCGTAGAAGTGCAAGAGGTCAATCGCCTGCTAGCTCAGTTCGAGCAAATGCAAACCATGATGAAGCAATTCAAGGGTGGAAAAATGGCGCGCACCATGGCCACCATGGCTGCAAAAGGAGCCGCCAAGGGTATTGGCGGGCTCTTCAAGAAATAATTAATTAACTAAGCTCTTTGCTGCTTGAACTGCAGCAATCACTTTTGCTTTGATGTCATTTAGTGGGATGTTCTGGGACTCTGCATCAGTCCTGCCCTTAAATTCTACTTGAGAGTCTGTCAAGCCACGATCGCCGATCACCACGCGGAATGGTGCTCCGATCAGTTCCCAATCAGCAAACATCGCGCCTGGGCGCTCATTCCGGTCATCCAGAATCACATCAATTCCAGCCGCTAATAGCTCGTCATGCAACTGATCGCATGCGGCTTTAACTGCTTCTGATTTCTCGTAACCCATTGGGCAAATGACCACCTCGAACGGCGCCATTGAGATTGGCCAGATAATGCCTTTCTCGTCATGACCCTGCTCAATGGCAGCACCAAGCAAACGAGTAACGCCAATCCCGTAACAACCCATCACCATTGGCTGAGCTTTGCCCTGTTGATCTAAGTAAGTGCAACCCATTGCTTCCGAATAACGAGTGCCCAATTGAAATACATGCCCGACTTCAATACCGCGGCAAATATCCACAACCCCTTTGCCATCCGGTGATGGATCGCCCATCACTGCGTTACGAATATCCAGCACCAAAGGCTCAGGCAAATCACGACCCCAGTTCACGCCAGTCAAGTGATGACCAGCATCGTTAGCGCCACAGACAAAGTCAGCCATATTGGCAACGGTGCGATCAGCAACAACAGTCACTTCAGCACTCACCCCAACAGGACCTAAATAACCTGCTGGTGCATTGCAAGCTTGTTTAATTTCTGCTTCAGTAGCAAAGCGTGATTCTGTCATGCCAGGAATCTTGCTCGCCTTCACTTCATTAAGCTCGTGGTCGCCACGCACCAGCAACATAAATAGTTTGGCCGGACCTTTTTCTTGATCAGCAGCAAACAATAATGACTTTACTGTGCTCTCAAGAGGAATATTTAAGAGCTTCGCTACATCTGCGCAATTTGTCTTGTCAGGCGTTGGCACTTTGGCCATCGCAGCAGTTGCAGCGGCACGTGTAGCAATTAAAGCTAAAGACTCAGCCGCCTCTAAATTAGCTGCGTAGTCAGAGCTAGGGCAATACACAATCGCATCTTCACCAGTATCAGCAATCACGTGAAACTCTTGACTACCAGAGCCCCCAATGGCGCCATTGTCTGCGGTTACTGCACGGAACTGCAGACCCATACGCTTAAAGATACGGGTATAAGCATCAAACATGATTTGATAGGATTTCTTGAGACCCTCAACATCACGATCAAATGAGTAAGCATCTTTCATGCTGAATTCGCGACCACGCATGATGCCAAAGCGCGGACGACGCTCATCACGGAACTTAGTCTGTATCTGATAAAAGTTCACTGGCAATTGCTTGTAACTCTTAATCTCATTGCGAGCCAAATCGGTAATCACCTCTTCAGAGGTTGGCTGAATCAAAAAATCACGATCATGGCGATCCTTGATGCGCAGCAACTCCGGACCCATCTTTTCCCAACGACCAGTTTCTTGCCACAATTCAGCAGGCTGAATCATTGGCATGAGTAATTCAATTGCGCCAGCACGATT
This sequence comes from Polynucleobacter sp. Tro8-14-1, assembly GCF_018881655.1. GTDB lineage: Bacteria > Pseudomonadota > Gammaproteobacteria > Burkholderiales > Burkholderiaceae > Polynucleobacter. The sequence goes on along the minus strand of NZ_JACVPX010000005.1, from coordinate 81,732 downwards.
CATTTCCTCGCGAATGATGTTTTCTACTTTACGGATAACCTTCAAACCTAGCGGCAAATAGTTGTAAATGCCTGCGCTGAGCTTACGAATTAAACCTGCACGCACCATAAGTTTGTGCGAAACCACCTCAGCGTCGGAGGGGGCTTCTTTTAGCGTGGCGAGAAATGATTGTGATGCTTTCATGTATGGATATAATCAAATCGTTGATTTTAAAGGATTTGAGGCACGATCATGCTTGACCGTGAAGGGTATCGCCCGAATGTCGGCATTGTCCTCCTCAACAGCCGTAACGAGGTTTTCTGGGGAAAACGCGTTGGGCAGCATTCGTGGCAGTTCCCGCAGGGCGGGATTCAGCATGGTGAAAGCCCTGAACAGGCTATGTACCGCGAATTGCAAGAGGAGGTTGGCTTACTGCCGGAGCATGTCCAAATTATTGGACGCACCAGGGATTGGCTTCGCTACGACGTCCCTGAGGAATACTTGCGCCGTCAACACGCCACTCGGGTCCATAGGGCAGCATACCGTGGTCAAAAACAAATTTGGTTTCTCTTGCGTCTAGTAGGTTTAGATAGCGATATCCAACTTCGCGCTTCAGAACACCCCGAATTCGATGCTTGGCGCTGGGTCCCCTTCTGGATTCAATTAGATGCCGTCATTGGCTTTAAGCGTGAAGTTTATCAACTCGCGCTTTCAGAATTAGCGCGTTACCTCTCTCGAGGCATGCGCATGCACCAGCTTGCCTGGGGATCTCCTCTTGATTTAATTCAGTCTTTTTACGATAGCTCTCACGAACATCCGAAAGACGACAACCCAAACGATCAATCCACATGACTATTTCTTTGAAGCGCTTTTACCTCTCCTGCTGTACCGCAATCCTCGGCCTTGCATTATCTTCATGCGGAGGGGATGCTCTAATTAGTGGGGAAGATCCTTTTGCACCTATGGTGTTCAAAGAGGGCACTACCGCCATGCCCCTGAATCCGCCAAACCAATCTGCCTTAGTGCCCTTTTACGCTTCTCAGCGCACTATCTTTAAATTTGCAGTGGATACTGACTCGATACTAATTGGCGCAGATGGTGTCACACGATATATTGTTGTTATTAGCAGCCCCAGCGGAAGCCAACAAACGCAATATGAGGGTATTCGCTGCGATTCTTTTCAGTGGCGTCTCTATGGCACTCTAGAGAACGGTGTTTGGAAAGAAAATCCTTTGGGTAGCTGGAAAAATATTCAAAGCGATATACCCAATCGCTATCAGGCTTCGTTAGCGCAAGGGGCTTTTTGCAACTTTAGCAATCAAGAAAAGAACATCAAAACCATTTTGCATTCTCTTAATCCGAATGGCTTTATTGGCGGGCAAAAGCCAACCAATTCAAACGGTATTCAATAAAAAGTTGAGATCTACGTACGTGGCGCTTACTTAGTACTCAAGTAGGTGCCTATTTTCTCGCCCGCCATTAAGCGAGTAAGCACATGAGGTTCGCGCCCAGAGGCAATCACGGTAGCTGCGCCGGTTTGTACGGCAATCTTTGCAGCCAACACCTTAGTCAACATACCGCCCTTACTGAGCTCACTAGCGGCACCGCCCGCCATTTTTTCTAAAGCAGGATCTCCCGCAATAGCATCCGCAAGCAAGGTGGCATTTGGATTTTGACGTGGATCTGCAGTAAACAGACCGCCTTGATCAGTCAAAATCACCAAAAGATCTGCATGAATTAAATTGGTTACTAAAGCGGCAAGGCTGTCGTTGTCACCAAACTTAATTTCATCGGTTACTACTGTGTCATTCTCGTTAATGATGGGAACTACGCCCAACTTCAACAAAGTATCGAGGGTGGCTCTAGCATTTGCATTACGTTCAGAGTCGGCCAAGTCTGCGTTGGTTAGCAAGACCTGAGCACTGCGGAGATTGAAACGCGCAAAACAGCTTTCATAAACCTGAACCAAGCCCATTTGACCAACTGCAGCAGCGGCTTGCAGTTGATGAATTTCTTGTGGACGCTTAGTCCAACCCAGACGCTGCATGCCTTCAGCAATAGCACCTGAGCTCACCATCAATACCTCATGACCAGCCTTTAATAGCCCAGCCATTTGCTCAGCCCACATTGCAATCGCAGCATGATCCAAGCCTTCACCATTATTGGTGACTAGGCTAGATCCTACTTTGACAACAATCCGTTGAGTTTTTTTAGCGTTCATGGCAAAAGGCGAATGAAATATTTAATCTGGTTTTTTATCTTCTAGCTGGCCTTGATAACGCGGATCTTGAGCGCGCTCATCCGCATCATCTCGGTCACGACGTACAGAATCCAAATAATCCTGCAAGGAATAGCAAAGCTTATCGCAACCCAAGCCTGTTAAGGCTGAGATCTCGAAGACAGGGCCTTTCCATTTAAAGCGCTTTATAAAGTCAGCAACTACCGTCTTGCGATCTTCTTCTGGAATCATGTCCACTTTATTTAAGACTAGCCAACGTGGCTTCTCAACCAAAGCTTCGTCGTACTTACGCAATTCATTCACAATCGCTACAGCATCTGCTACTGGATCAATATTCGCATCAAATGGAGCAATATCAACCAAATGCAGCAAAACCCCTGTGCGTTGCAAATGGCGCAAGAAGCGATGACCCAGACCAGCGCCTTCAGCCGCACCTTCAATCAAACCAGGAATATCAGCAATTACAAAACTGCGCTCAGCTCCCACACGCACTACACCCAAATTTGGATGCAAAGTGGTAAATGGATAATCCGCAATCTTTGGACGCGCATTCGAAACTGCAGTAATCAAAGTAGATTTACCCGCATTCGGCATACCCAATAAACCAACGTCGGCCAATACTTTTAATTCGAGCTTCAGCTTACGACGTTCACCTTCTTTGCCATTCGTCTTTTGACGTGGCGCTCTATTCGTACTGCTCTTAAAGTGAATATTGCCCCAACCACCAACACCGCCCTGCGCCAAACACAGGCGCTCACCATGAGTAGTTAAGTCAGCAATGGGTTCACCAGTTTCATAGTCGGCAATGATTGTGCCAACTGGCATCCGCAACTCGATATCGTCACCGGCTCGACCATAGCAATCGGCGCCACGACCAGGCTCACCATTTTTTGCAGTGTGTGTTTTTGCGTAGCGGTAATCAATCAGAGTGTTGATATTGCGATCGGCTATTGCCCAGACGCTGCCGCCTTTGCCGCCGTCACCACCATCAGGTCCGCCAAATTCAATGAACTTTTCGCGGCGCATAGAGGCACTCCCGGCACCACCTTGCCCAGCTATCACTTCAATACGTGCTTCGTCTATAAATTTCATGAATAAAAAAGGCCTCGCTTAGCGAGGCCTGTTCCTAAGAGTTAAATTCGGAATAAATCTGAATCAAACGTGTCTCAGTCAGGCTACCTTATGAACGAGGCAAGACTGAAACTTGGGCCTTCTTCAAAGCACCCTTAACGCCGAATTCCACTTGTCCGTCAATCAAGGCAAACAAAGTGTGATCCTTACCAATACCAACGTTAGCACCTGGATGAACACGTGTGCCACGTTGACGAATGATGATGCTGCCAGCATTAATATGCTCGCCGCCAAATACCTTAACGCCTAAGCGTTTCGATTCTGAGTCGCGGCCATTTCGTGTTGAGCCGCCGCCTTTTTTCTGTGCCATATCTTTCTCCTACCCTGAATTAGGCTTTAATCGTGTTGATCAAAATTTCAGTGAAATTCTGACGATGGCCTTGGTGCTTTTGATAATGCTTGCGACGGCGCATCTTAAAGATTGTCACTTTATCGTGACGTCCCTGGGAGACGACAGTGGCCATCACAGCTGCACCATTAACCAATGGATCACCTAATTTCAGTGAAGCGCCTTCGCCAACGGCGAGGACTTGGTCAAGAGTGATTTCGCTGCCGATTTCCGCTGGTATCTGTTCTATTTTCAATTTTTCGCCTGCAGCAACTTTATATTGTTTGCCACCGGTTTTTATGACCGCGTACATGGTTTGAAACCTCAATTAATATCTACATTCAAGCTAATCCACCCTGGACCAGCTAAGCCGATTATTATATCTTGCATGACGAGCACTGTCAAAACCAATGACTTAAGCCAAATTCTGGCCCCAATTGCCTTAGATTTCAAGGCCTTAGACGAGGTTATCCGTCAGCGTTTAGCCTCAAAAGTCGCCTTAATTGACCAAATCTCGAGCTATATCATCCAGGCTGGCGGCAAGCGGGTCAGGCCTGCCCTACTGATGTTGGTAGCCAAAGCCTTAGCCAATGGTAAAGAAACACCCCACACCCTAGAAATGTCGGCTGTAGTCGAATTCATCCATACAGCCACCCTGCTTCATGACGATGTGGTGGATGAGTCCACTCTCAGAAGAGGTCGTGAGACTGCCAATGCCGCTTTTGGCAATGCGGCCAGCGTTCTAGTGGGCGACTTCTTATATTCCCGAGCCTTCCAAATGATGGTTGGCCCAAATGACCTTCGAGTCATGCAAATTTTGTCAGACGCAACCAACACGATTGCCGAAGGCGAAGTTTTGCAACTTCTCAATATGAATGACCCAGAAGTGGATGAAGCAAGTTATTTGCAGGTCATTCGCTACAAAACAGCCAAGCTTTTTGAGGCCTCTACTGAGCTAGGCGCCATCTTAGCTAATGCCACCGATACACAACGGGAACAAGCCGCTGCATTTGGACGTCACATCGGTACGGCTTTTCAGTTAATGGATGACTTACTGGACTACACCGCTAATGCTGCACAGATGGGAAAAAATGCTGGGGATGATTTACGCGAAGGTAAGCCTACGCTGCCACTGATTTACTTACTAGAGAATGGTAGTAACGAAGAACGTCTTTTGGTACGCGCAGCAATTGAGCAAAACCAAGATTTACCAGATGATGTGTTTGCGCAAATCCTTGCCGCCGTCCAAAATTCTGGCGCTCTAGATTACACCCAAGCTGCAGCAAAACGTGAAGCAGATCTCGCTTTGGCCTGCCTAAAAGACTTCCCGTCAAACGAAGCCAGTGCTGCATTAGAAGCTCTGTGTGCCTACTCTCTTACGAGACAAACTTAAGTTCCCAAAGTATTCAATCTGAGTTCACGCGCAGTCATTCGCACCTGTTCCGCCTCTTCACGCAAACGTGCAATTTCTTGCGGTGATAACTGCTCTAGATTGGAATAATCCAATTTCCACGATGGATCTTCCGACCATACCAATGGTGATTGAACCGTTGTGCGGGCTGCAGGAGCTGACTCTAAAAGCCGCAAGGCCAACTCAAAATTTAAATCTTGTGAAGAAACGTCATTTGGTTTTGCGGCGGCATTACCCAAGGGAAAATCACTAAATAAGAACCGCGGCACTCCGCAATACTCAACGATATCTTTAGCGGCGCCCATCACGACTGTTGAAATTCCTGCAGTCTCTAAATAACGCGCTAATAAACTTTGGCTCTGATGACATATTGGACAATTCGGAATTAATACCGCCACATCCACACCATCAGCTTTCAGCATTTCTAAAATGCGAGGAGCATCAACCTCTAGTGTGTGGCGCTGACTCCGATTGGTCGGCAAACCATAGAAGTTTTCTGAAACCGCACCTATCCTTCCAGCTGTAAGCGCTCGTTTAGCAGCGTCCAGTGGGAACCAGCAATTACCGTCTTCCATATTGGCATTCTTGCGATCAACCCCCACATGGGCAATTCGTAAATCGATACTTCCTTCGCTCGACTGTTGATAGGGCTGATAAAACTTGGCTGCAGCATTGTAAGGAGCGCCCTGGCCTTGAGGTCCTTTACTGGGGTCATGAGGAACGGCGGTAGTAATGAGACCCAAGACAGATTGTGCAAGTGGCTTTTTCAGCGGAGTAAATGGCACATCAACGTAGTGAGCCCATACATAAGGATGCTCATAACCCAAACCCAAGTAGTAACTGCGGGTTCGATCTATATAGCGAATCGGCTGATCCTGTTCTGGTGCAAATATGAGCTCAGAAGCCTTAGACATCAATTCATCCCTGTAAGATATTGCATATCAAATATTTAACATCATAGGAACTCATTATGGCTCAGTGGCTTAGATTTCAGCATCAAGGAAAAGGTGGTTTAGGGCAAGTAGAGGGCGACCAAATTGCAGTGTATGAAGGTGATTTATTTAAAGCTCCTAAGCCCACTGGTGAATCGCTCAATCTTGCTGATGTAACGATTGACATCCCATGCACCCCTTCTAAGATGGTTGCCATGGTCGATAACTTCCATGCACTAGTAACGAAGCTTGAGCATGCCGTACCTACAGAGCCTTTGTACTTTCTCAAAGGTAACAACTCCTTCTTGGCAGCCAACCAAGTGATTCGAACTCCCAAGTCCTATTCCGGAAAAGTCGTTTATGAAGGGGAGCTTGGTATTGTGATCGGCAAACGCTGTCATGAAGTAGATGAGGCGGAAGCAGCTAAAGCCATCTTTGGCTACACCTGCATCAACGATGTCACCGCCATTGAAATCCTGAACCGCGACCCTGGTTATGCACAGTGGACTCGCTCTAAGAGCTTTAATACCTTTGGCGTATTCGGCCCTTACATCACTACCGATGTAGATCCGAGTAAGCTAACGATCAAAACCATTCTCAATGATCAAGAGCGTCAAAACTATCCGATTGCGGATATGATTTTCGCGCCCGAAAAATTAGTGAGTCTGATTTCCCATGATGTACCGCTTGAAGCTGGAGACATCATTGCCTGTGGCACTTCCGTTGGCGTTGGTTCCATGAAGCCTGGCAGCAATGTCAGCATCATTATTGATGGCGTTGGCCAACTAGATAATCGCTTCGAGTAATACTTCGAATAACTTCTAGCGCTAAAACAAAAACCCTTGCTATGTTCAGTAGCAAGGGTTTTTTATATGGAGAAACTTTACTTTTTTAGTAGCCCGATACCGATGGCAATGCCAAACTTCCCTTAGAAGCCTGAACGTTTTCATCCAAGTACTTAGTCAAAGCAAATACAGTATTTAAGCAAGGTGTTGGGGTTTGGGTGATCTTGCCTAACTCAATCACCGACCCTAACAAAGCATCAATCTCCAAGCTACGGCCCGCTTCCAAGTCTTGCAACATCGAGGTTTTGTGCTTACCCACTTTTTCAGCGCCAGCGATACGACGCTCGATATCTACACGGAAAGTCACGCCCAACTTCTCGGCAATCGTCTGCGCTTCGGCCATCATGTTGCGAGCCAACTCTTTGGTCAATGGGTATTGGCAGATGCCTTCCAAGGTTCCATGCGTCAGAGAGCTAATTGGATTGAAAGTCATATTGCCCCAAAGCTTGAGCCAGATCTCCGAACGAATGTCATCCAAAATTAGAGACTTAAATCCAGCTGAGCCCATCATCTCCGATATCTTCTGAATGCGCTCAGTAGTCTTGCCGTCCAACTCACCCAGTGGGAAGCGATTACCTTCAACGTGACGAATGACACCGGGAGCCTGCGTAAAGGTTGCTGGATAAACGACGCAACCAATAATGTTGTCTGGGTTTATGGCATTCTTAGCAACACCACCAGCATCTACCGTTTCTACTGCATGATCTTGATACTCGCCGCTTAACTTCTGGAAATACCACCAAGGAATTCCGTTCTGCATTGGGATCAAAATAGTTTTGGGACCCATGATGGCCGCCAAATCATCAATGATCGGCTCCACTTGATGAGCCTTCACCGCAAGAATCACAACATCAGGAGTTTCGGCATCACCAATTTTTTCCACCGCTTTAACTTGGGCAACCAAAGGCTCTGGTTGGTCATCCATAATTAAAGCCAGACCACGCTCTTTAATTGCGGCCAAAGTAGCACCGCGCGCAACAACCGTTACCTCATTGCCCGCTCGCGCCAACATGACAGCTAAGTAGCCGCCAATAGCGCCACCCCCGCCGATCACACAGATTTTCATAGGAACTCCATAAGAATAAAAAATTTTGTATTACTGTCATATTAGAGGAGAATATTTTGCGGTGCAACATTTTCTTATTTGCATTATTTTTAAGCAAATGATGCTCTAAACGGCTTTTAATGAGTCTTTTGGTACCAGGCTTCCCAAAATCATGCCGACAATGCTGGCAAATAGACCGGCTAATTGGGGCGGTAAAATGGCATTCGGAGCCAACATCTCACAACTAATCCAGATGGTTAAACCTCCAACTACAGCCAATAATCCCCCCAAGGAGTTAGCTCTAGGCCAGTACACCCCAAACGCCAATGGCACAAAGGCGGCAACCAGCGTCACTTTATAGGCGCTCTCTACCATCTTAAAAATAGAAAGCTCCGAGTTCACCGCAAAGAAAGTGACCACCACAGCAAAACACAAAACCGTAATCCGCATGACCTTTAACAAATCATGATCAGATAAATGCTTGAAAAAACCTCGCACAATATTTTCAGCAAAGGTTACCGATGGCGCCAATAAGGTAGCGCTGGCACAGCTCTTAATAGCCGAGAGGAGTGCGCCAAAGAACATCACTTGGGCAATGAGTGGGGCATGGTTGAGAATTAGCTTAGGCAAGATCATCTGTGGATCGGTGGAGAGATATTCCTTGACCAAATCCGGGCTAATTAAGGTTGCCGAGTAAGCCAAATACATCGGCACAAAAGCAAAAATAAAATAGAGCACGCCGCCCAGCAGAGCTGCTTGGACAGCAATGTTCACATTCTTAGATGAGGTAATTCGCTGAAAGACATCTTGCTGCGGAATAGATCCCAGCATCATGGTGCACAAGGCGGCAACGAAGCCCAAGATTGAGGCTAAATTCATATCCGGCCAGAAGTTACTAAATTGGCCAGCAGCGGCTGCATGCTCAATCACCACGCCTATACCGCCAGTCTGCGAAGTCATCTCACCACCGATATAGAGCATGCCGACCACAATAATGATCATCTGAATGAAGTCCGTAATAGCAACCGACCACATTCCGCCAAATAAGGTGTAGATCAATACACTAGCGGCACCAATCATCATGCCGCCCGTCTGAGAAATGCTTCCTTCAGACACAACATTAAATACCAGGCCCAGAGCTTTAATTTGCGCAGCAACCCAACCCAAGTAAGAAACAACAATACAAAGGGTTACTAAAACCTCAACTGTGCGGCCATACTTCTCGCGAAAAAAATCACCGATAGTGAGCATGCGACGGTTATAAAGATGGCGAGCAAAAAAGAGTCCCACCAAAATTAAACAAAGAGAGGAGCCAAAGGGATCTGCAACCACTCCCCCCAATCCTTCTTTTAAAAAAGTGGCCGGAATTCCTAAAACAGTTTCAGAGCCAAACCAGGTCGCAAATACGGTAGCGGTAACAATAGGCAAAGGCAGGCTATGACCAGCCGCAGCAAAGTCAGCAGTATTTTTGACTCTTAGGGCTGCCCATAAGCCAATGCCGACTGAGATAACCCAGTAAATAATGACAAACCAAATTAGCACGCCCAAATACTCCTTGTGAAATTTGATGAAATTATATGGCTATGTCACTTTTGGCAGTTAGCAAAAAGTACCAATTTGGATCACTCCAAGTTGAGCATCGGTCTGACATAATTCAAGAGTGAAAACACCCGAACAAATCCCGACATTCAGTCCATCAGCCGATCTGGCCTACCAAAAGGCTATTCTGGGTTCCGTCTCACGTACTTTTGCCCTTACCATCCCCCTTCTACCCCTAAGCATCGAAAAGGTAGTCGGCAACACCTATTTGCTGTGCCGCATTATTGACACTATTGAGGATGCCGCAGATTTAAGCCCACAGAGCAAGCAAGCTCTTTCGGCGCTATTTGTAGATGCAGTGCTTGAGAAGGCTCCAGTTGAGACATTTGTTGCGCCTTGCCTCAATGCATTAAAAAATTACAGCAATCAAGATGAGTTGGATTTAATTTCTCATACACCTACTGTTCTGCGAATTTTGCATACCTGCTCTACCCAGGATCAAGCAGCAGTCAGTCGTTGCGTTTCCATCATGTCTGAAGGAATGTCTTTTTTCCATGGAAGACAAAACCAAGCCGGCCTTCAAGATCTTGCTGAGTTTGAACAATATTGCTATGTCGTGGCAGGTGTAGTCGGCGAACTGCTAACAACTATCTTTAGCAATCATTCTCAAGCCTTCAAAGAAAAAATGGCGGGGCATGAAAATTTGGCAATCGCATTTGGTCAAGCGCTACAAATGACCAATATTCTTAAAGACTCACCAGAGGATAAGGCTCGTGGGGTCTCCTGGAAGCCAATCAATGTTAGTCATGAAGCACTTCTAAGGCTGGCCTATAAAAAGCTCCAGGAATCTCTGCATTACATTCTGTTGATTCCTAAACAGGAACAGGGCATGAGACGTTTTTGCTTCTTGGCTTTTGGCTTAGCGGTAATGACTCTGTCAAAGGTTGCAGATCGCAAAGAATTCGATAGCAAAGATGAAGTAAAACTTTCCAGAAACACCGTCATGAGTTTCTATGGCTTTACAAAGTGGGCCGTTAAAAGCGATGTGGTGATGAAGATTTTTTTCAGTCTTAGCAGCAAATCACTCGCTAGATAAGCAAACCTACAAAGCACCTTCATGCCTTAAAAGCCAAAGCTTGATTTGGCGATACAGGCCTGGGGAGTTTTCTTTCATAAAGCCACCAATACCTTGAGCAGACACCACTCGATGGCAAGGCGCTATTAGAGGGTAGGGATTAGCACCGCACGCTGTACCTACTGCACGCGCCCCACTCTTGATCTTTTTAGCTACATCACCATAGGTTCTTGTTTTACCAGCAGGTATATCTTGAATGCTAGCCCACACTTTTCTTTGATGCTCAGTACCCGCAGGTTTTGTGGGTAAGTCAAATTGCCAATGAGGGTCCTGAAAGTAAGCCTTACACTGCCGCGCAACCTCTTTAGCCAGTTGATTCTGTGGAGCGATTAAAACCGTGTTGGCTGGCAAATAATCCATTCTAGAAAGCATCAGGCTACCCTCCGCCATTTCCGTCGAAATGCCCAGACACCCGAAAGGTGCTGCAATAACACAGTAGTTAGCGCCATTTGAGCTCAAAGGGGTTGGTATGGAAGCCATATCAAGTGATTCTCACATAAATAAACAAGAGGGATGACAGACCTTTATTCCATGGCTATAGCTTGAGAAATGCCACTTTGCTATATTGACTCATCCTTACTTTTTTCAGGCAGACCTCATGGACACCTTTTTTGACGATTGGCCGCTTTACAGCCAAGTTACTCTAGTCCTATTTTTACTTGCACTCTCTGGTTTTTTCTCGATGGCAGAAACCAGCATGCTGTCCTCCAATCGTCACCGTCTACGTGCAATGGCCAATGGTGGCAATGCCGGTGCAGCGCTAGCTGAGAGACTCCTAAAGCGCATTGACTCCTTGTTGTCAGTGCTACTGATTTCGAACAACCTGATCAATACCGTTCTTCCCATCCTGGTTACGGGGATTGCTCTGCATATTTTTGGTGATAGCGGTCTCGTACTCTCAATTGCTACTTTAGTTGTCGCCCTACTCATCATTATTTTTAGCGAGATTACCCCGAAGGTCATTGGTGCCGCTTTTCCAGAAAAGATTGCCTCCAATGTTGGCTGGTTTATTTTGCCCCTCACATTTGTATTGAAACCGCTGCTTTGGTTTATCAATAACTTTGTTTCTGGTCTTATGAAGGTATCTGGCCTGCAATCCTCTTCTGATAGCAGGGCTATGAGTAAAGAAGAGTTACGCAGCCTTGTTTTGGAGTCAAATCGTTTTGTCTCCAATCATCATCGCAACATCCTGCTCAACCTGTTCAACTTGGAAAACATTACCGTTGATGATGTGATGACACCCAGGTCCAAGATTGAGATTTTGGACCTCTCAAGACCTATTGATGAAGTGGTCCAACAATTGGAGACTTGCTATCACAATAAATTACCCGTTTGCGATGGTGACTCTGAGCGTATTGTCGGAATCCTTTCTGTCAAAAAGGCCTTGTCTTTGCTGGGTGATACCGACCTTAAGCATGAAGACTTTAAGGTGCTATTGAATGAGCCCTATTTCATTCCAAGCAGTACCCCCGTATTGCAGCAAATGCAATTTTTCCAAGATAACCAACAACGCTTAAGTTTGGTTGTAAATGAATATGGTGAAGTTCTAGGGCTAGTGACTTTTGAAGATATCGTGGAAGAGCTCATTGGTGAATTTACAACCTCTTTCTCCAACCTCTCAACTGATCCTCATTGGCTCCCGAACGGAACCTATCTAGCAACAGGTGGAGCCTCACTACGAGATCTGAATCGCTTACTCAACCTTAGTCTCCCTTTAAATGGTCCACGCACCTTAAATGGACTCATTCTCGAAAAACTCGAGGCCATCCCCGATCATGATGTCAGCATTCGCATTGCTGGCATCGTTATGGAAATTGTTCAATTTGACGAGCATGGTGTTAAAACAGTGAAGCTTTATCGTCCCGCCATTCGGACTCCAGAACAAGATTGAGCATTACCACTGATGACTCACTGATCATTCGCACTTGGTATGAAATCGCTACATATGCCCTAGATGCTAGAGCGAGTGATATTCATATAGAGGCTGGGGCCCAATCCACACTCATTCGTATTCGGGTAGATGGCCTGCTACAAATACAGTCGCATTACCCGATTGAATTTCACGATCGCCTCATCACACGCATCAAAGTTCTGGCGCGCTTAGATATTGCAGAAAAACGCCTGCCGCAAGATGGACGGCTTGGCATTGGCCATAACTTTTCCAAGCCCAATATTGATTGCCGGGTTTCAATCTTGCCAACTCTTCATGGGGAAAAGGCGGTTGTTCGCATACTGCCCAGTTGTATAGAAGAGCTTGATCTTCAAGATATTGGGCTGCTCTCGGAACAACTCGAGATATTCCATCAAGCCCTTGCTCAATCCAACGGGCTGATTTTAGTGACTGGGCCGACTGGGAGCGGCAAGACTCGAACGCTCTATAGCTGCCTGCGTCAGCTCAATCAAAATCATCGCAATCTTTGCTCAATAGAAGATCCCATTGAAATTCGTCTTGCTGGAGTCAACCAAGTGGCCTATCACCCGCGGGCAGGGTTGGATTTTCCAACGATCATTCGCGCCCTTCTTCGACAAGATCCGGATGTCATCATGATTGGAGAAATCCGAGATGCCGCTACAGCTCAGCTTGCTATTCAGGCGGCACAAACTGGACATCTCGTTCTCAGCACCTTGCATACCCGCAATGCTTGTGGGGCAGTTCCTAGACTTGGCCATCTAGGAGTAGATCAACAATCTCTGGAGTCCTGTCTCTTAAGCGTCAGCTCACAGCGTCTCGTGCGCAAAACTTGCGCACAATGTCTTGGATTTAAGATCAAAAATAACGTGCCATGTTCATTCTGCAAAGGCAGTGGCTACCTTGGGCGTATTGGGGTTCATGAAGTACTAAGCAAAACCCATTTGTTTAACTCGTCTACTTCATACCTCAGCATGCGAGATGCCGGATTAATTCATATGCAATCAGGCCTTATTAATCAAGCAGTCCTAGATGCAGAAGTGGGCACATGGCATTAAGTAAGCAGAATCAACTTCATTTTGCCGAGCAACTTGTAACATTGCTAGAGGCAGGCCTAGCACTCCTCAATGCGATTGAACTTATTTATTCAACCGCCCCAAAGGCCTGGATTCCTTGGGTGACTAGCATTCACACCCAGCTCAAAAAGGGTGAAAGTTTTTCTCAATGCTTGCGCGCTCAAGAAAATCTATTTTCTATGGAATTTATTAATCTCATACGCGTCAGTGAGCGTACTGGTGACTTTCATCTGGCGCTAAAAACCATCTGCCAGCAACTTGAAGCTCAAATTGAATTGCGTCGAAAAATTCAACAGGCAATGAGTTATCCAGCCATCACTCTTACTAGCTCTTGCCTTCTAGTGATAGTGATGATGATTTGGGTCGTGCCAGTCTTTAAGGATGTTTTTGCTCATTTTCAAGCCGAGTTGCCAGCCCCGACTAAAGTGTTAATTCAGGCATCCTCATGGTTTGAAGCGTTCTACCTTGAAATAGTGATAGCCCTCATTGGCTTTGCTGCGCTCTTTAGCCTTGCTTGGTCTAGGATCCCCAAAATTCAAAAATATTGCGATCGACTGAGCTTCTCTATACCCATGATTGGCCAGCTTCTCAGATTGGCAACGCTTACTTACTGGTGTCGGACATTAGGTCATCTCCTAAAGTCTGGATTACCCCTTCCAGATGCATTGAGGGTTACCGCACAATCATCCAACCACTGGCTCAGCCATGATTTCAGCGCTGATATATTCAAACACCTCACTCGCGGCTGGTCACTCGGAGATGCCATAACAAAAGCAGATCCCAAGCACCTACTATTTGATCAGGAAACATTGCAGCTCTTACGAATAGGATCTGAAAGTGGTGCGCTCGCTGAAATGCTGCAAAAGCGCGCATCGATATTGGGCTCTCAATTAAGCAATCGCTTAAATACCCTAAGCCAAAGCTTGGAGCCCCTGTTAATCATTATCGTTGGACTCATTATTGGAAGTCTGGTCATAATCTTATATCTCCCCATCTTTAACCTAGGACAGATTGTTTAATGGGTAATTTTGTTTTGCTCGACTGGATCCGAATATCCCTGATAGCGATCTTGGTGTACTTAGCGTATTACGATTTGCGCACCTTTCGTTTGCCTGATGTCATCACCTTACCGCTCATCTTGCTGGGCCTCTTATTTAATAGCCTTTCAAATCAACGCTTTATTTCTTCTCAAGACGCAATTATTGGAGCGATCCTAGGCTACTCCTGTCTTTGGCTCCTCAACCTTCTTTATCGGACGGTCAAAAAGCAAGATGGGATTGGAATGGGTGATGCCAAACTATTGGCAGCCTTGGGTGCTTGGCTTGGCTGGTTTGCATTACCCAGTATTTTGCTAATGGCATCCCTGACTGGACTGATTGGCGGCATTATCTGGCTGCAGTGGAACAAACAAAGTCATCGCTCAGCTTTTCCGTTTGGCCCTTTTCTAGCTATTGCTGGCATTATTGAGTTGTTATGGCCACAAACCCTACAAACCCTCCTTCTGAGCAAGCTGGTCTAGGCATCCTCAAAGGGCATGTACCCTTTGTAGGTCTTACTGGTGGCATTGGCTCAGGAAAGACCGCTGTGAGCGATCAGCTCGCTCAACTGGGCGCAGGCATTGTCGACACCGATCTCATCGCCCATCAGATCACCGCCCCAAATGGAGTGGCTATCCCCTGCATTCAAAAGCAATTTGGTTCTGAGTTTGTTGATTCAAGCGGAGCGCTAGATAGAGTCAAGATGCGTACATTGGTCTTTGCCAATCCCGAAGCTAGAAAGTCTCTGGAAGCAATCACCCACCCCCTTATACGGGAAGAAACCATTCGGCAAGCCAAACAGCTCATAGAAGATAAGGCGCCTTACCTTGTTTTTGTAGTGCCCCTGTTGATTGAATCTGGCAATTGGGCATCCCTTTTGGATTACCTCGTAGTAGTGGACTGTCTAGAAGAAACTCAAATTGAACGTGTGATGCAGCGCAGCAAATTACCCCAAAACGAGGTAGAGAGAATTCTGAAGGCTCAAGCCAGCAGAGAAGAGCGTATTACCAGGGCGGATATGGTCATTGAGAATCAGGGCCCTCTTGAGAACTTAAAAACTGAAGTTTTAAAGTTGAACGAAAAAATCTTACAGATTCAGAAAGATCGAACCAGTTCGTCATAGAATATGGGCTTGTGATTGTCTACGAATACCCCTTTAACGAATTAGTTCGAAGCATGCTTCGACTGGAGTATTTGTTCGCCCGCTTCAACCACTTTGTCCGCTCTGATGACCCAGAATTGCACCACAATGCCATCTCTGTTTTATTTGATCTTGGTGACATCGGTGCACGCGGTGACATCAAGTCTTTACTACTCAAAGAATTTGAGCGTCAAAAATATGCGCTTAATGGATTGAAGTCGTCACAAAAGGTTGATCAAGAGGCGCTGACACAAACTCTTTCAGAAATTGATTCCGTGGCTAGCAGTATTAATCAATCAACCGGCAGACCCAACTCTGTGATTACTGAAAGTGAATGGTTAAATGCGATTCGCACCAGATTAAATATTCCAGGCGGTACCAGTCCAATTGATTTGCCTAGCTATCATGCCTGGAAAAATAGTCCATCATCTGAGCGACGTGAGTTGCTTGAAAAATATGTTGGGCCGCTCTTGCCATGGCATGAGGCATGCCAATTATTTTTACGACTGTTACGTCAATCAGGCGAGGCTAAAGATGTGGTTGCGCACAATGGATCTTTTCAGCAAGCTCCATCTGGCAAGGTGTATCAGTTAATGCGTATTGCCGTAGAAGATGATGCTTTGTTTTCTGAAATTAGCGCAAATAAATATTTACTCTCAGTTCGCTTCTTAAAGTCCGAACGCGATAAAAAAGCACAGTTGGTAAGTGCTGACGTGCCATTCAAACTCACCCTCTGCCAGTTTTAAGTCAAAAGGGCTCTTAGCCTTTCTAGCATGGGCCAGGCGGCCGGCAACAAGGGTTCAACACTGGGCTTTTCGGCAGCAAGCAACTCCCACGATAAGGCTTGATTCTCACAACCTTTGGGAACCCCTCTCCAATCGCGAATAATGCTCACATGTAAGCGAACATAGGCATGCGGGTAATCATGCTCCAGAATAGTAAGTTCTTCACTTGATTGAATATCAATGCCGAGCTCCTCTTGAAGTTCACGCTTCAGCGCCTCGAAAACCGTTTCCCCTTTTTCGATTTTTCCGCCTGGAACTTCCCAATAACCAGCGTAGGGTTTGCCTTCAGGTCTCTGCCCTAAAAGATAGCGGCCATCAGAATCCAGCAAGATTCCTGCTGCCACTTCAGTAACTGGGCGCTTGATTTCACTCATCAAAAAGATCTTAAGCTTTTGAACCAGCCCAATGCTTAGCGAATTGCCAAGCAACGCGACCTGAGCGTGAGCCACGCTCCAATGCCCAGACCAAAGCTTCTGAACGCGCCGCTTCAATTTGCGCAGCACTTAAACCAAAATGCTGCAACCAATGCGCCACGATCGCCAAATACTCATCTTGTTTTGGCGGGTAAAAAGACAACCAAAGACCAAAGCGCTCTGATAAAGAAATCTTTTCTTCAACCACTTCACCAGGGTGAATTTCACCATCGTCGTTATGAACGTATGTCTCGTTATCCTTCATATACTCTGGCAATAAATGACGGCGATTAGAAGTGGCGTAAATCAAAATATTGTCGACTTGCGCAGAAACAGAGCCATCTAAGGCTGATTTCATGGCCTTATAGCCGGATTCACCTTCCTCAAAGGAGAGGTCATCGCAAAAAATAATGAAGCGCTCTGGACGCTCAGCCAAAAGCTCGGTAATGTCTGCTAAATCAGCCAAATGCTCTTTCTCAACCTCAACTAGCCGCAAGCCTTGGCTGGCAAACTCATGCAAGCTCGCTTTGATCAATGAGGACTTTCCAGTTCCCCTGGCGCCAGTCAACAAAATATTATTAGCTGGCTTTTTCTGAATAAAGTTTTTGGTGTTATCGCGGATGGCGTCACGCTGCCGATCAATATTCTGCAAATCCTCAAAAGTAATATCAGCAACATGCTTTACGGGCTGCAAAAACCCAATGCTGCCAAAGATGCTATCGCGTCGACGCCATCTATATGCAGTAGAAGATTTCCACTGCTCCTCATTCAAGGACTTCGGTAAAAAAGTGTCAAGATGGTCTAAAAGACGGTCTAATTTTTCATTCATATTTCGGATAGTCTTTTATGAGCGGTAATCTGCATTAATAGATACATAGTCATGCGACAAGTCACAAGTCCACATAGTTTGTGTAGCGTTGCCGCGACCCAAGTCAATCTTGACGGTAATTTCTGGAGCCTGCATGACCCTCTGACCATCAGCCTCGAGATAGTCAGGGTTGCGTCCACCATTTTTAGCAACCCAAACATCTCCTAGCCACATTTGTACGCGATTCACATCTAAATCAGCGATACCCGCATAGCCAATCGCTGCCAGGATGCGGCCTAAATTAGGGTCGCTAGCGAAGAAAGCAGTTTTTACTAAAGGGGAATGGGCAACTGCCTTAGCAACCAAGCGGCACTCCTCAGAAGTCTTTCCACCAAGCACTTCGATCGTCATAAATTTGGTTGCCCCTTCGCCATCGCGCACAATCATTTGCGCCAGCTTTCTAGCTAGTGCAATTAATGCATCTCGTAGGATCACATAACTAGGATCGTTCGCCGATTGAATTTGCACTGATGACTGACCCGTCGCCATAATGATGAAAGAGTCATTAGTGGATGTATCACCATCAATAGTGATCGCATTAAATGAAAGATCCGCTATCTCACGAGTAAGACCACTCAATAGGCCAGGTGCAAATCCAGCATCAGTAGCAATAAATCCCAGCATGGTTGCCATATTGGGGTGAATCATGCCAGCGCCCTTACAGATACCAGTAATAGTCACCATTCCTGCAGGTGTTTGTAGAGTTGCTGAAGTGGCTTTAGGCTGAGTATCCGTGGTCATAATGGCTTCAGCCGCATCAAACCAATTGTCATCGCTAAGGTTTGCCACCGCCCTTGGCAAAGCGCTAATAATTTTCTCAATCGGGAGCGGCTCAAGAATCACGCCGGTTGAAAAAGGCAGAATCTGCTCTGGATGAATCTTCAGATCCTTAGCCAAAGCTGCGCAGGTTTCTAAGGCATGCTTCATGCCAGATGCACCAGTCCCAGCATTAGCATTGCCGGTATTCACCACCAGAGCTCGAATTTCACCATTTCGACCCTCTTGTGCCAAATGCTCGCGACAAACTTGTACTGGAGCAGCGCAAAAACGATTTAGAGTAAAAACGCCAGCAACCTGGGAACCAGGCGCTAAAGTCATTACCAATAAATCTTTACGATTTGCCTTCTTAATACCAGCTTCGGCGATGCCCATCTCAAAACCTTTAATAGGCTTTAGTTCGGCTTTTTGGGGGAGGGGTAAGTTAACAGTCATAGTCTGATAATTGTAGATGAGGCTCAAAAATAAAGCGCACCTTCTAGGCGCGCTTTATTGGTTAAACCCCATTACAGATACTATGCCTTGATTGGCAACTCCCGAATCCGCTTGCCAGTTGCTGCGGCGATTGCATTTACTAGAGCTGGGGCCACTAAAGGCACTCCAACCTCACCCAAACCACCCGGCTTCTCCTGACTTGGCACCAAATGCACCTCAACTACTGGCACTTGATTTTGTCTCAAGCTAGGGTAGTTATTGAAGTTGTTCTGCTGAACCCGGCCATTCTCAATCGTGATTTCATTGCTCAAGGCTGCGCTCAAGCCGTAGATCACGCCACCAGTGAGCTGTGCCCTTGCTTGATCAGGATGCACTGTAATTCCGCAATCAGAAACAAACGTAATTTTCTTAACCTTGGTCTCTTTAGCCGCAGAATCTAATTCAAGTATGCAAGCAGAATAGGTGTCATAACACTCCATCTGTGCAACACCAAAACGCTTACTACCAGGAATGTATCCAGACTTTTTCACTGCCAACTCAAGAACAGCCTTTGCTCGTGGGTGCTTGCCTAAAGATGCCATCCGATACGCAACAGGATCTTTGCCAGCGGCTTTAGCGGCCTCATCTACAAAACTCTCAATTGCAAAAGCATTTAACGCATTACTGACTGAGCGCCAATAACCCACTCGAAGTCCGGTATCCGTAATCACATTAGTAATTTCTAGATTAGGTATTTCATAAGTAATATTGTTGGAGCCCTCCACCATGAATGGATCAAAACCATCCTTCACAAAACCAGGAAAGGCTCGTGCTGTCACTGACTGAGAAACCATTTTGGCTTTCAAGGAAGCCAGCTGACCATTAGCACCCAAGACTCCATCCACTTTATGAATACTCATAGGACGATAGAAGTCATGAGTAATGTCATCTTCCTTGGTCCAGAGCATCTTGACTGGCATGCCAGCTGCTTTAGAAATTTCAGCGGCCTGACGAATAAAGTCCAGCTCCAATTTACGGCCAAATCCACCGCCCAGAAAGGTGGTTTCAATAGTGACATCTTCTGGCTTAACGCCGGCCGCAGCTGCAGCCACAGCCTGCCCACCTTGCTGAAACTGAATTGGCCCAATAATTCTGCACTTGCCATTAGATACATCGGCAGAACAGTTCACAGGCTCCATGGTGGAATGGGCCAAGTACGGCAAAAAGTATTGGGCGCTCAGCGGCTTGCCATTTGCAACGACAGCATTGGAATCACCCACTGTTTTAATCACAGCCCCTTTTTTAGATAAACCATCCTCCAATGACTTACGAACAACCGCATTGCTCAGGTTGGCATTAGACCCTTCGTTCCAGGCAATCTTCAGGGCATCTCTACCTTTGCGCGCGGTATAAAAGTCTTTAGCTAATACTGCAACACCATCCGAAATCTGGACAACTTTAATTACTCCAGATACCTTCATTGCAGCGGAAGCATCAAAGGATGTAGGCGTACCTCCAATAACAGGGCATTGCGCTAAGGATGCAATTGCCATACCCGGAATCTTGACGTCAATTCCATAAACTGCTTTGCCGGCAACCTTACTTGGCGTATCCAAACGGCGCATCGATTCTTTGCCAATCACCATAAAGTTCGCTGGCGATTTCAGGGCCGGCTTTTCTGGAAGGGGTAACTTAGCAGCATCAGCAGCTAGCTCACCATACGTGGCTGACTTACCACTAGCATGCGTTACTTTTCCATTCATAGCCTTACAGTCGGCAGCTGCAACATTCCAACGTTGAGCAGCGGCCTGAACTAAGACAGTACGAGTTGCGGCTCCGGCAGTTCTTAACTTATCAAAGGCTTCGCGTACTGAAGTTGAGCCGCCGGTAATTTGACCACCCAACATCGCATTGATGTAAACAGGGGCAACTCCAGCAATCTGCACCTGAATCATTGAGAGGGGTAAATTTAATTCCTCGGCTAGCAAAGCTGGTAAAGAGGTATATACGTCCTGACCCATCTCTGAGCGAGCACAAATAAGCGTAATTTGATTATCCGGGGTAATTTTTACCCAAGCGTTTGCTAAAGCAGGCTTTGCCGCATCCCCTACAGCAGCTTCACTTGCCAGCGGCAGATGCATCCCGATAACAAAGGCACCGCCAAGAACGGCACTTTGCTGAATAAATTGACGACGGCTGTTGCTTTTTAAAGATTGATTTTTCATATGATCTTTACCCTTTATGCCAATTTATCTGCAGCGCGTTTGACTGCTTTTTCGATACGAGAATAGGTACCGCAGCGACAAATATTGCCGCTCATGGCATTTTTAATATCATCACTACTAGGCTGTTTTTTCTTTGCCAATAAATCGGCTGCAGACATCATTTGCCCAGTTTGACAATATCCACACTGAGGCACATCAAACTCGATCCAAGCGTCTTGAAGTGCTTTCCCAACTTTTGCCGTTAAACCCTCGAGAGTGGTAACCGACTTACCGCCTGCAGCAGATATAGGGGTGGAGCAAGAACGGATAGCAGCACCTTCTAGATGAACTGTACAGGCACCACAAAGTCCTGCGCCACAGCCATACTTTGGACTCGTGATATCTAAATGGTCTCGTAAGACCCAGAGAATTGGCGTTTCAGGATCCCCATCGAAATTAACAGCTTCACCATTGAGAGTAAAAGACACGGTCATAACGCCCCCTTATTTAAATTTAAGATTTTGCAGACAAAGCAAATATTTTTGCGCCTACAAATCATGACAGATCTCAGGGTCTCTAGGGGTATTAAATTATTAGGGATTCTACTAAGAAAAATGGCCCAGATAAATCTGAGCCATTTAAGTAGTGTCGCGTGAAGATTAAAAATCTAAGCTAAGGCGCCGTGGCAGTTTTTATACTTCTTTCCGCTACCGCAAGTGCAGGGATCGTTGCGACCTACCTTTGGACCTGCGCGAAGAGGGGCTGGCTGAATATCCACTGCAGCGCCACGATCACCCGTTGAGCCCGCTACTTCCTTATCGGCGTCAGCATGTTGATACTGAACATCTGAAAGCTTTGCCAGGTCCTCATTCATAGATTCCGAAGCCTGATCTAACTCGCTTGAGCTCCTAATCTGAACCGTCATGATGTTTTTCACAACGTCATTTTTGATGACATTGAGCAATTCACCATACAGCTCAAATGCTTCACGACGATATTCTTGCTTAGGATCTTTTTGCGCATACCCGCGCAAATGAATACCCTGCCGCAAATGATCCAAAGCAGCCAAGTGCTCACGCCAGTGACTATCCAAGCTATACAGAAGCACGGAGCGCTCAAAGCCTGCAAAAGATTCACGCCCAGAGAGTTCGACCTTTGCATCATAAGCTTCCTTAGCGGCCTGCAATACACGATCAACGATTTCTGCATCATCTACAGTCTCGGCACCTTCAACCCAATTTCTGAGGTCAAGTTCAAGACCCCACTCACTGGCTAAAACGTTTTCCAGTCCAACTAGGTCCCACTGCTCTTCCATAGACTCCAGAGGAACATAAACTGAGGAAACGGAACGCAAAACATCTTCGCGCAAATTAGCAATTAACTCGCCAATATCAGCACTCTCAAGCACTTCATTTCTGAGGCGGTAAGTTTCTTTACGCTGATCATTGGCAACGTTGTCATATTCCAGCAATTGCTTACGAATATCGAAGTTGCGGCCTTCAACTTTGCGTTGAGCAGACTCAATAGAGCGCGTCACCATACCCGCCTCAATCGGCTCACCATCGGGCATCTTGAGACGCTCCATGACGGAACGTAAACGATCGCCTGCAAATATGCGTAGCAGCGGATCATCCAATGAAAGGTAGAAGCGGGAGGAGCCAGGATCACCCTGGCGGCCCGAACGGCCTCTTAACTGGTTATCGATACGACGACTCTCGTGTCGCTCGGTGCCAATGATATGTAAACCACCCGCAGCAAGTACTTGGTCATGAATACTTTGCCACTCATCCTGCAACTGCTTAATTTTGGCTGCTTTATCAGGATCAGCTAGTGCGCCGTCAGCCTCAATCAAAGAAGACTGCTTGCCGACGTTGCCGCCAAGCACGATATCAGTACCACGGCCTGCCATATTAGTAGCAATCGTGATCATTTTTGGGCGACCAGCTTGAGCAATAATTTCTGCTTCACGAGCATGCTGTTTTGCATTTAAAACTTGGTGCGGTAATTTGCGCTGATCTAATAGATTCGCAATCAACTCAGAGTTTTCAATCGAAGTGGTACCAACTAATACTGGCTGGCCACGTTCATAACAATCTTCGATATCTTTAATCACCGCGTCATAGCGTTCGCGAGATGACTTATAGATCTGATCTTGCTTATCTTTTCTTTGGCTAATACGATTTGGCGGAATCACAACTGTTTCTAAGTTGTAGATTTCTTTAAATTCATACGCCTCAGTATCGGCAGTACCAGTCATACCGGCTAACTTGCCATACATGCGGAAATAATTTTGGAAAGTAATCGTCGCTAAAGTTTGATTCTCATTCTGAATCTGCACACCCTCTTTAGCTTCTACAGCCTGATGCAATCCATCAGACCAACGACGACCTTGCATCAAACGACCTGTAAATTCATCTACGATGATGACTTCGCCACCCTGAACAACGTATTGTTGATCGCGGTGATAGAGCGTGTGTGCGCGCAGAGCAGCATAAACGTGATGCATCAAAGTAATATTTTGCGGCGCATAAAGAGAGTCACCATCATTGAGCGCGCCCAATTGAACCAATATAGACTCAGCCTTGTCATGACCTTGTTCGGTCAAATAAACCTGCTGAGACTTCTCATCTACCCAGTAGTCACCTGGCTTCTCAACACCCGTACCATCTGCCTTCTCTTCGCCAATTTGACGTTCTAAATATGATGGCAGAGCATTAATTTTGATATAGAGATCAGTGTGATCTTCAGCCTGACCAGAAATGATTAATGGAGTACGAGCCTCATCAATCAGAATGGAGTCGACTTCATCAACGATCGCATAAGCTAAACCACGTTGCACGCGCTGATCCAAATCCTGAACCATGTTGTCGCGTAAGTAATCGAAGCCAAATTCGTTATTGGTGCCGTAAGTAATATCAGCGGCATAAGCCTCTTGCTTAGTAGTGTGGTCCATTTGAGATAGGTTCACACCCACCTTCATGCCCAGGAAGTTATACAACTTCGACATCCATTCGGCATCACGCTGTGCTAAATAATCATTCACCGTAACAACATGAACACCTTTACCAGCCAAAGCATTCAAATAGACTGGAAGAGTAGCTGTTAGGGTTTTTCCTTCGCCTGTACCCATCTCGGCAATCTTGCCTTGATGCAAAGCCAAGCCACCCAAAATCTGCGCATCAAAGTGGCGCATCTTCATAACGCGCGTGCTAGCCTCTCGAACTACCGCAAATGCTTCCGCAGCGATGTCATCTAAGGACTCTCCAGCGGCAAGGCGTGACTTGAATTCTGCAGTTTTTGCAGCAAGTGCAGAATCATCCAAAGATTGCAGGCTCGCCTCAAAAGTGGCGACCTTAGCAACGACTTTGCGATACTGTTTTAAGAGGCGGTCGTTACGACTGCCGACCAGGGTTTTAAGAAGACCGATTACCATGGGATATTGAAGAAAATTAAGTCCTTGAGTTTATCACCCGCAACCCCATTTTTTATGAACTTTAGCCCTAAATCATCCCGCAAGCCCACAGCTCACGACTGGATGGATTACCTACGTGAATCTGATGGTCTTGGGGGAATTTTGGCTAAAACCGAAGATCTAGCCAAACTCAAGACAACCATTAACTCAGCCCTAACGAAGCTTGATTTAGACCATCTGAGCCCAAAAATTGAAGCTGGTTGGCGTTCTGGCTCGCAAGATGAGCTATTTTTACTGGTCAGTAGCGCCAGCATTGCCAGCCGCTTACAGCAAATATTACCCAGTTTAATCAATGAGTTAGGTAAATCTGGGCTACCTTGTAAGGCAATCAAAGTACGAGTTAAACCCGCTCCACCCAGCTGGGAAGTTAAACCTCGCCAAGATCAGCGTGAAAAGCCAAGAGGATTAAATGAGGTTGCCAAAAAATCCTGGGAATCGTTATTGGAGAAGTTAGGGCCAGACTCTGGTTTACGCTCCTCCATTGAGAAACTGCTGAAAAATAAACCAAAGTAGCTCAAAACTACTTCAGCGCCCTTAGAAAAAGAGGGGCTGACTTTCTTGAGAGTAGGCACCTGGAGCCTTATTTTCAGCAAAGGAGCTGATTTCATAAGAGCTAGGGTCTTCTAAAAGCTTCCGCAAAAGTGCGTTATTGAGAGCATGCCCAGATTTCTCTGCAACATAAGCTCCCACAATAGGGTGTCCGATGAGATACAGATCGCCAATCGCATCTAATATTTTGTGACGCACAAATTCGTCTTCATAACGAAGTTCTTCGTTATTCAAAATGCGGTGCTCATCTAAAACAATCGCGTTATCCAAGCTACCGCCACGCGCCAATCCCATTTCGCGCAATGCTTCAACTTCATGCGCAAATCCAAAAGTACGCGCCCGACCAATTTCACTGCGGTAGGCTTGTTCTGCAAAATCAACCACAAAACGTTGACCTGTTTTATCCACCGCAGGGTGCTTGAAGTCAATCGTGAAATCTAACTTAAACCCAAAGAATGGCTCTAAGCGCGCAAGCTTATCGCCCTCGCGAACCTCTACTGGTTTTTTAATCACTACAAATTGACGTGGCGCATCTTGCTCTGCAATGCCAGCAGATTCAATTAGGAATAAGAATGAAGCGGCGCTACCATCCATGATAGGCACTTCCTCACCGTCAAGCTCTATCAATAAATTATCAAGACCAAGACCAGCACAGGCTGAAAGCAGATGTTCCACTGTAGAAACACGCACACCATCCTTCTGAATAACAGAAGCCAATCTTGTGTCACATACAGCTAAAGCGGTTGCCGGCACAACTGACTGTTCAGATGTATCCACCCGAACAAACTGAACCCCTGAATTTACTGGCGCAGGTTTGATAGAAATCGTCACCTTGCGACCAGAGTGCAAGCCAATCCCCACGGTCTTAACCGGAGTGGCGATGGTGCGTTGCTTCATCATATTTGGGTATTTAAATTCAGGGGGTATTTGTTATATAAGGGTTTGAATTACAGCTTTTTCAAAATGGAAGCGGCATCACTTACTTCAAACTTACCTGGAGCTTCGCGGTCTAATGACTTCACCACACCATCTTCAATAATCATGGCATAACGATCTGAGCGAACACCAAAACCTCGAGCAGTTAAGTCCAACTCTAAACCAAGCTTTTTAGTGAACTCAGCACTGCCATCACCTAACATGCGAATCTTTTTGCCAACTTTTTGATCGCGTCCCCATGCGCCCATCACAAATGGGTCATTTACAGAAACACACCAAATTTCGTCAACACCTTTAGCTTTAATCGCATCATAGTGCTCAACATAACCAGGCACATGCTTTGCAGAGCAAGTGGGTGTAAACGCGCCAGGCAATGCAAACAACACAATCTTTTTTCCAGCTGCCAGCTTTTCAACTTCAAAAGCATTTGGCCCTAAGGAGCAGCCTTCTGTCTCTTCATTCATAAATTCATAAAGAGTAGCGTTCGGTAATTTTTGTCCAACAGCAATCATGACATCTCCAATAAATAATTGTTAGTAAGCATGCCAACGCAAGCGCGGGATTCGTCGTCCGGAGGGGCGCCGCGCTGGCATTTCGCAATTACCTATTGTATTAAGCAGTTAATTAATCTGCTTGTTTACGCAAAAAGGCTGGAATTTCATAGTAATCAGCCCCTTTGTCCAACATGGATTTAGCCTGAGGAGAACTATCCGCACCTAATGTAGGCGCAGGAGTCGCTTCACGAGAGCTACGAAAAACCCGTGGCAAGTCATATTGGCTATAGTCAACGCCAGTACTCGCCGGTTGAGCTGCCATTGCTGGAGCACTACCTGTTCCAGTGAGAGCCAAACCTGCACTAGTACTTAAGGCAGAATCCACACTTACTTTGCTCATTGCTGCTGATGCGCTAGCAGGGGCAAAGCTATTGAGGTCTGCCATCGT
This sequence comes from Polynucleobacter sp. Tro8-14-1, assembly GCF_018881655.1. GTDB lineage: Bacteria > Pseudomonadota > Gammaproteobacteria > Burkholderiales > Burkholderiaceae > Polynucleobacter. The sequence goes on along the minus strand of NZ_JACVPX010000005.1, from coordinate 54,625 downwards.
TGGCATTGCATCATGAGTACCAGTAGCTTGTCTCCAAACTACTTCAGGTTGGTTGTTTTTACGTGCTTGAGGATTATTCAAACCAGTAGCAACTACAGTTACACGTAAGGCATCGCCTAGGCTCTCGTCATAAACAGTACCAAAGATTACGGTTGCGTCATCAGCGGCATAACCACGAATCGCCGCCATGACTTCGCGAGTCTCAGACAATTTCAATGAACGGCTAGCAGTAATGTTTACCAACACGCCACGTGCACCTGATAGATCAACACCTTCGAGTAATGGTGATGCCACCGCAGCTTCAGCAGCTAAGCGTGCACGGTCCATACCAGAAACAGTTGCCGTTCCCATCATGGCTTTACCTTGCTCACCCATTACTGTTTTAACGTCTTCAAAGTCAACGTTGATCAAACCTTGAACATTGATGATTTCTGCAATACCAGAAACTGCGTTATGCAACACGTCATCAGCGCAAGCAAATGCTTTGTCAAACTCAGCGTCTTCACCCATTACTTCAAAGAGCTTTTCGTTGAGCACAACAATTAATGAATCTACATATGACTCGAGCTCTGCAGCACCATTCTCCGCAACCTTCAAGCGCTTTACACCCTCAAAGTCAAATGGCTTACTAATGACGCCAACAGTCAAAATGCCCATTTCTTTAGCTACTTGAGCCACGATTGGAGCCGCTCCAGTTCCTGTGCCGCCACCCATACCAGCAGTGATGAACACCATGTGTGCGCCTTGCAATGTATCGGCAATGCGAGCACGCGCTTCTTCAGCAGAAGCTGCGCCGATTTCTGGTTTGGCACCAGCACCTAATCCGCTAGAACCCAGTTGCAAATTCACAGATGCTTCAGAACGCTGTAATGCGCCAGCATCGGTGTTCATGCAAATGAACTCTACGCCATTAACACCGCGACGGATCATATGCTGGACAGCATTGCCACCAGCGCCACCGACTCCAACCACTTTAATAATGGTCTTGCCAGCTGTTTCTTGATCTAACATTTCAAATTCCATATACCCTCCTAGGTAAATACGTACTACATTGACGACGACGAAAAAAACTTAAAAATTTCCTGCAAACCATTCCTTCATGCGCGAGATAACACCTTGCAACGCGCCTGATTGAGAAACACGACGACCGCGCAATAGCTGCGCTTGGCCTTCCATCAGCAAACCAATGCTGGTGGCATATCTGGGACTACGTAAAACTTCATGAAGATGGCCACGGTATTCAGGGGTTCCGATACGAGCAGGCCTCAAAAAGACTTGTTCGGCCAACTCCACCATGCCTGGCATTAATGCTGTGCCGCCTGTTAAAACAATTCCAGAAGAAACCATATCTTCGTATCCGGAGTCACGAACTAGGCCTCTTACCAGCGTGAATAACTCTTCAACGCGCGGCTCAATTACTGCTGCCAAAGCTTGTTTAGACATCGGGCGTGGCTCACGGTCACCAACACCAGGAACATCAATCATCGCGGTTGGATCAGCCATCTCTTGACGAGCGATACCATGCGCAATTTTCAAATCTTCGGCATCAATCGTTGGTGTGCGCAATGCCATCGCAATGTCATTCGTAATTTGATCACCAGCAATTGGAATCACTGCTGTGTGACGAATCGAACCCTGACAATAAATTGCAATATCGGTTGTACCACCGCCAATATCAACTAACACCACACCAAGCTCTTTCTCATCTTCGGTCAATACCGCCAAGCTTGAAGCTAAAGGCTGCAAGATCAGGTCGTTAACTTCGAGGCCACAACGGCGTACACACTTCACAATATTTTGAGCAGCACTTACAGCGCCAGTAACAATGTGGACCTTCACCTCTAAGCGAAGACCGCTCATGCCAATTGGTTCGCGGACATCTTCTTGACCATCAATAATGAATTCCTGAACCAGAATATGCAGAATCTGTTGATCTGTTGGAATATTGATTGCTTTTGCCGTTTCCAGTACGCGCTCGACATCTCCAGAGCCAACTTCTTTATCGCGTATTGCAACCATACCGCTCGAGTTAAAACTCACAATGTGATTACCAGCAATTCCTGTAAAGACTTGCACAATCTGGCGATCAGCCATCACTTCAGCCTCTTCAAGTGCCTTCTGAATGGACTGAACGGTAGCTTCAATATTGACTACAACACCCTTCTTTAATCCTTTGGATGCAGTTTGGCCAACACCCACTACGTTGAATTGACCATCAGGAGCTAACTCAGCAACCAAGGCAACAACCTTGGAAGTTCCAATATCTAAACCAACCAAAATATCGCGATTGTCTTTACTCATTACCATTCCTCATTGCTTCAGCTCACTTTTTTTGCCATCTACTTCATTCTTTTTCAAACTTACAGATGCAAGATGAACTGCAAAACCATTTGCATATCGCAGATCGACTGCATCTACTCGATTCGCCCACTTCTCTTGTACTTGCGGCCAATATTTAAATAAACGCGCCACACGTTCTTCCGTTAAATTTTTATCCGAGCTTTCCTCATCGCGGCCAAACTCTACTTTCATTCCGTTTGAGAGCTTGACATGCCATGCGTAACGTTCAGTCAGAGCAAGGCTAGTGACTTCTGCGCCCCATGGCTTAAACCAATTGTTGGCTTTTTCATAAAGACTCATTACCTCTTTACCTGCATCTTCAGGGCCAGAGAAGTCGACTAAACGTACATCCTCACCCACCTCAGAAACGCGTCCAGTAAAGAGCTCGCCATGGGTATTCATTAGCGCGTGACTCTCAGCGCCTCCCCAGGTACCAAAAGGCTTCTGCTCTTCAATACTCACCACCAGACCATTTGGCCATACACGACGGACATTGGCATGTCGCACCCAAGGCATACTTTCAAAGCCTCGCTTCACATCTTCTAAGCGAACGCTGAAGAAATTACCCTGTACTGTTTCTAAAACTTGTTGCTTAACAATAGGCTTGTTAATGTGTTTCAAGGTTTGGCCAGCAACTGGTTCAATCTGGATCTGCTTCAAAGCGAACACTGGTCGCTGACTTAACCAAACCAAAATACCAATGACGAGCATCACCACAAAGCAACGCAGCAGGAAACGACTCAGCTTCTCCATGCGCTCCGCATGATTCCAAAGCGGAGACATCAACATAGAGAAAATTTCACCGAAGCGGTCCATGAAGTTACTCATGCAGCTGCACCTTCTTTTTGCTGCAACGTTTGACTAAGCAACCAAAGCACTAGATCGGCATACTCAATACCAGCAGCTTTGGCGGCCATTGGCACCAAAGAGTGGGAAGTCATACCAGGAGAAGTATTCATTTCCAACAAGTAAGGTTTGCCGGTCTTTTGATCTAACATCACATCAGCGCGACCCCATGTACGACAACCCAAGGCTTTATATGCCGCTAAGGCCAACTCCTGAACAGCGGCATTCACCTCAGGTGCAAGCCCAGTAGGGCATAAGTACTGAGTTTCATTAGAGAAATATTTATTATGAAAATCGTAATTTGCTTGCGGTGGAATAATTTTGATCACTGGTAAAGCTTCAGCCGTCTTGCCTTGACCAACTAGCGGACAAGTTAACTCATCGCCAATAATGCAAGTCTCTGCAATCACTTTTTTATCCAACCCAGCAGCAAGCTTGTATGCAGCTGGCAACTCGTCTACTGACTTCACTTTTGTTAAGCCTAAAGAGGATCCCTCATGCGCAGGCTTCACAATCAAAGGCAAGCCCAGATGTTTCACAACTGCATTCCAGTCGCTATCAGCTGTAAGCTCTTCATACTCAGGAGTGGCAAGTCCATTACTAATCCAGACTTGCTTGGTGACAATTTTGTCGATTGCTAGAGCAGAGGCCAAAACACCACTACCTGTATAAGGTAACCCTAACAACTCCAGCAATCCTTGGATGGTTCCGTCTTCACCAAAGCGGCCATGCAAGGAAATGAATACACGATCGAAGTTTTCTTTTGCTATTTCGGTAGGGCAACGCAAACCCGTATCAAAAGCATGGGCATCAACCCCTTTTACGCGCAAAGCTTCTAATACGCCATTGCCTGACATAAGAGAAATCTCCCGTTCGCCTGATTTACCGCCCAGCAAAACACCAACACGGCCTAAAGACTTAAGATCTAGGCCAGCCAAGCTGGACTTAACGCGATCACCCCAGGAAATCAAATTAGCACCTACCTTAGACATGCTTCGCCTCCGACAACGTATGTGGCAAAGCAGAAATTGATCCCGCACCCATCGTAATTAAGACATCTCCATCTTTTAGAACTTGACTTAACTTTTCTGACATCTCCGCAACATTTGCAGCATAAGCAACTGCGCTCGAATCTAATAAGGCTTTAGAATTTTTGTCTTCAGTGATAGCGGCCTTCATCAAACTCTTGCTGTCAGCCCCCGGAATTTTTGCTTCGCCCGCTGGATACACATCGGTCAGCACTAAAGCATCAAAATTTTTGAGAACTTGAACAAACTCGCCAAAGCAATCACGCGTTCTAGTGAAGCGGTGCGGCTGGAATGCCAATACCAAGCGACGATCTGGGAAGGCACCTCTTGCTGCAGCTAAGGTTGCAGCCATTTCTACTGGGTGATGGCCATAATCATCGATCAAGGTAAAGCTACCACCACCTACCAAGGGAATCTCTCCATAACGCTGGAAGCGACGACCAACACCACTAAAGTCAAACAGTGCTTTCATAATTGCTTCATCACCCACACCCAACTCTGTTGCTATGCCAATAGCAGCTAAAGCGTTGCGAACGTTATGTAAGCCCGGTAAATTCAAGGTGATATTTAATGGGCCCGGCTTATTGCCATGCCTGCGCACAGTGCGGCGATCAACCCTGAAGTGCATTTGAGTACCATCAGCGCGAACATTGCTTGCGCGAATATCTGCATCCTCCGACAAACCGTAGCGAAGTACGGGCTGAGATACGAATGGAATGATGTCGCGCACATTAGCATCATCAATACAAAGCACTGCCACACCATAAAAAGGCATACGCTGAATGAACTGAACAAATGCCTGCTTCAATCGAGCCATATCGTGCTGATAGGTATCCATATGATCAGCATCAATATTGGTTACCACTTCCATGGCCGGAAATAATTGCAAGAAAGAGGCATCTGATTCATCTGCCTCGACCACAATAAAATCTCCCTGACCTAAGCGCGCATTGGCGCCTGCGGAATTGAGTTTGCCGCCAATCACAAATGTGGGATCTAGACCACCTTCAGCTAAAACGGATGCAACCAAGCTGGTAGTAGTTGTTTTGCCGTGTGTGCCAGCAATTGCAATGCCCTGTTTCAGGCGCATCAACTCACCCAACATGACTGCGCGCTGAATCACTGGTACCTTCGCCGCGCGTGCAGCCAAAACCTCTGGATTATTGCCTGCAACAGCAGTAGAAATCACTACCGCCTCTGCCGTACCAATATTTTTAGGGTCATGCCCAATATGAATGACTGCGCCCAAATCTCTAAGGCGTTTAGTGACTGCGCCATCCGCTAAGTCTGACCCTGAAACTTGGTAACCCAAGTTCAACAGTACTTCAGCGATGCCGCTCATGCCAGCACCACCGATACCGACGAAGTGAATTTGCTGAACGATATGCTTCATATTCCTACTCCCGCACAATTTGCGCATACCTCAGCTACACGCTGGGTAGCGTGTGGTTTTGCTAAAGCATGCGCACGTAATGCCATCTCTTTTAATTCTGTGCGATTAAAGTTCTGAATCATCATTGCTAAATCTTGCGGGTTTAGTAATGGCTGCGGCAACAAAATCGCTGCATTCGCATTTGCCAAAAACTGTGCATTCGCAGTTTGGTGGTTGTCAATTGCAAATGGGAATGGAATAAGGCAAGAGGCAATGCCACAAGCGGCTATTTCAGAAACTGTCATGGCGCCTGAACGGCAAATCACCAAATCGGCCTGTGAATATGCAGCTGGCATGTCATCAATGAAGGAACGAATATCTGCTGCTACACCTAAGTCGGCATATCGCTTCTGTACATCTGCTAAATGCTTGTCGCCCGCCTGATGAATTACTTTGGGACGTGACTCTACTGGAATTAATGCCAGCGCAGTCGGAATACTTTCATTAAGAGCAGCAGCACCCAAGCTACCACCTACGACCAAGATAGATAAAGGCCCTTGGCGCTCTTCATATCGATCCGCAGGTGCCAACATATGATCAAACTCTTCGCGAATAGGATTGCCCACCCACTCTGCGTGCGCCATCGTATCTGGAAACCCAGTTAAGGTCCGCATAGCAATTTTGCTCAGCGCACGATTGGCACTTCCAGCTACCGAATTAGATTCATGCAGAACCAATGGGCGCTTCAATAATTTAGATACCAAACCACCAGGGAAAGTAATGTAACCGCCCATACCCAAAACAACATTCGGTTTTAAGCGACGCATAATTTTCCAGCTTTGATAGCAAGCGCGTATGAGGTTAATGGGTAACATCAACTTTGCTTTTAATCCCTTGCCACGCAGGCCACTAAACTGAACTGCCTCAAATGGAAAATCACAAGACTTCACGAGGCGATACTCCATGCCAGCTTGATTACCCAACCAAGAGACCTTCCAACCGCAAATCCGCAAATATTCGGCGACAGCGAGGCCTGGAAAGATATGTCCACCAGTACCGCCAGCCATCACCAAGATTGAGGGTTTAGTCAAAGCTTCCCTCCACGCATGAGGATGCGATTTTCAAAATCAATACGCAGCAACATTGCAACGGCAACTGCGTTCATCAAAATTCCAGAGCCGCCATAACTTACCAATGGCAAAGTAAGGCCTTTGGTTGGTAACAACCCAAGGTTCACACCCATATTGATGAAAGCCTGCCAACCAATCCAAATGGCAACGCCCTTAGCTGCAAGTCCTGCAAAGCTACGATCCAACTGCAAAGCAGTGCGGCCAATTAAGAAGGCGCGACGCACGATCCAATAAAACAAGAAGATCACCACCACCACACCAACAAATCCTAACTCTTCGCCAATCACAGCCATGATGAAATCGGTATGCGCTTCTGGTAAGTAGTGCAGTTTTTCTACGCTACCGCCAAGTCCTGTACCAAACCATTCGCCACGACCAAATGCCATTAATGAATGGGTTAACTGATAGCCTTTATTGGCAGCGTTATCTACTTGCCATGGATCCATAAAGGCCAACATGCGTCCCCGACGGAATGGGGAAAGCGCAATCATCGTTGCACCACTCATCAACCCAACCAGAATCAAACCGCCAAATAACTTGGCATTAATACCGCCCAAAAAGAGGATGCCAAATGCAATCAAGGCAACTACTACGAATGCACCCATATCTGGCTCAGCCATCAACAGACCACCTACCAGAGCAACTGCAATACCCATCGGTAGCATGCCCTTCACAAAGGAATGGAGATACTCCTGGCGTTGAACGGTATAACTTGCTGCAAATATCACAGCAGCAAATTTCATCAACTCAGATGGCTGAAAATTCATCAAGCCCAGAGGAATCCAACGCTTCGCACCATTCACACCCTTGCCTACACCAGGAATTAGAACGGCGATCAGTAATAAAACGGTAAACCCAAAAATGACTGGTGAATAACGATCCCATACTTTAGTAGGTATCTTAAAAGCCCAGATACCGACACCAATCGCAATCACCAAAGAAATCACGTGACGAATGAGAAAGAAGTTACTACTGTAATTTGCATACTTCGGTCCATCGGCCAAAGTAATGGAAGCCGAGTACACCATGACTAAGCCAATCAAGGTCAAGGATAAGACCGCCCACACAAGTAACTGGTCATATTCCATCATGCGCGAACGGGTTTGCTCTACACCTGAAACAGCATCTCGCAATCCAGTGCGGAAGTTATCGATTCCACCCCTTGAAAAATTCCAGAAGCGATTTAGGCCAAGTCGATTTTCAGGAAAGAATTTTTCTTTTAAGCTCATACCTGGACTCCTTCAAAGCGCATGCCTAGCTCTTCAACCTCTGCAGCAAATACTTGAGCACGCTCAACATAATCATGGAACTGATCTAAGCTTGCACAGGCTGGTGAGAGTAATACCAAGTCTCCTGATACAGCTTTTGAGGCAGCAGCCTGAACTGCAGAAATTAAATCGCCACAATTTGTACTTTGAATTTCTGAGCCAAGAGCTTCGCCAATTGCAGCGCCATCTTTACCGATTAGGAATGCGCCCTTCACAAAACGTAACGCGGGTTCACGTAGCGGACTGAAATCCTGGCCTTTGCCATCGCCACCAGCAATCAACCAAATTCGCTTGCCAGACTCGTTGCTACCCAAGCCATTCAATGCGGCGACAGTCGCACCTACATTAGTGCCCTTGCTGTCATCTACATATTCAACATCTTTAACAATCGCAATACTTTGCACACGATGTGGCTCACCATGGTAATCACGCAAGCCATGTAACAGCGCATTCATAGGTAAATTAGCAGCACGTGCTAAGGCCAGGGCTGCAAGCGCATTTAATGCATTATGTCGGCCACGTATTCTTAAGGCGTCAGCTGGAATAAGGCGCTTGAGGCGCAACGGCTCCTCTTCTTCAACTACTGCAGATTTACGACGACGCTTAGGCTTGGGCTCAACATCCTCATCTACTTCAGCCCATACCAGCCAATCTATTCCGCCCGCACGTAAGTCATGCTCAATTCCAAAAGCGCCTTGCTCATCTGGGCGATTTGAGCCAAAGGTCACAATGGCTCTCTCTGCTTTTTGCTCTTCAGACAGCAGCCCCATTACAAGAGAATCATCGCGATTCAGAATACAAACTGTATCAACACCAAATATCCGTGACTTTGCTTGTGCATAGGCTTGCATATCGCCATGCCAATCTAAATGGTCTTGAGTAATATTCAATACCGTTGCTGCTGTAGCATTCAAGGTATGGGTGTAAACCAACTGAAAGCTGGATAACTCTAAGACCCAAACATCTGGCATATCCACGATTTGATCGGCAATATCCAAGCAACTCATCAACTTTTCTAAGGCAGCAGGGCTAATATTTCCTGCAACAGCAACCTTCTTGCCAGCACGCTCACAGAGTTGTCCGGTTAATGCGGTGGTAGTTGTTTTACCGTTGGTGCCAGTGACAGCCAATACTGCAGCTGCATAACTCATCTCTTGCGCTTGTGCCAAACGACTTAAAGCAGAAATTGCGCGAGCAAAAAATTCAATCTCACTCCACACATCGATTTCAGCCTGTTCGGCTTTAACCAAGAAAGCATAGGTTGGGTCTTGCACCGGAGAAAGTCCCGGGCTAATACCAATCACGTCAATATTCTTAAGTAAGCTTTCATCCAGGGGACCAAAACAAACATCTTTGAGGCCAGCAATCCGAAGCTCTTCCAGCCAAGCATTTTGACGCACAGTAAAAGAGGATTGCTCACGCGTATCAGCTAAGCGGACTTCGGCACCATTTCGCAGGCACCACTTCGCCATAGCTACTCCAGACTCACCCAATCCCAAGATAAGGAATCGGTTCGGAGCTTGGTAACCTTCATCACTCATGAAGGCTGCATTTGCAAAGGTATTTTCTAAAATCAACATATTTACTTTTGGTTCACCGTAACTTCAAGCTAGATAAGCCAATTAAGACTAGGAGGATGGTAATAATCCAGAAACGCACAACCACTTGCGTCTCCTTCCAACCACCCAATTCAAAATGGTGATGCAATGGCGCCATCCGGAAAATGCGACGACCCTCTCCAAAATGCTTTTTAGTGAGCTTGAACCAAAATACTTGCATCATTACCGAAACAGTCTCAGCAACAAAGATGCCGCCCATCACAAACAACACGATTTCTTGACGAACAATCACAGCGATAGTGCCAAGGGCTCCGCCCAAAGCGAGCGCGCCCACATCACCCATAAATACTTGTGCTGGGTGTGTGTTAAACCAAAGGAAGGCTAAGCCAGCACCGCCCATAGCTCCACAGAAAATCATGAGTTCACCAGCGCCTGGTATGTAAGGGAAGAGGAGATACTTTGCATAAATCGCATTACCCATCACATAAGCAAAAGCACCCAAAGCAGCCCCTACCAAGATCACTGGCATGATGACAAGGCCATCTAGACCATCGGTTAAGTTCACTGCATTACTACTGCCTACGATTACTAAGTAACTCAAAATAATGAAGCCCATCACACCCAATGGATAGCTCACTTCTTTCATAAAGGGCAACAGCAAGTTGGTTTTTGCAGGCAGATCTAAAGCAAATCCACTTCTTAACCATTCATAAAATAATTGCAATACTTTTAGGTTATTTACTTCAGAAACGGAGAATGCAAGATAGATAGCGGCAAATAAACCAATTAGTGTTTGCCAGAAGAACTTCTCTCTTGAAGCCATTCCTTTAGGATCTTTGTAGACTACTTTGCGATAGTCATCTACCCAGCCAACTAAACCAAAACCAAAAGTCACAATCATCACAATCCAAATAAATCGATTGCTGAGATCGGCCCACAACATGCATGAGATAAAGATACCGATCAAAATCAAAACACCACCCATAGTTGGGGTGCCTGATTTCACTAAATGGGTTTGTGGCCCATCAGTGCGGACTGCTTGACCCATTTTCAGGGCGCTTAATTTACGAATCACCCAAGGTCCCGCAGCTAAACCAATCAATAATGCAGTAACCGTTGCCATCACCGCTCTAAAAGTGATGTAGTTAAATACCCGGAAGAATCCGAAATCATCTTGCAACCATTGCGCCAACATTAAGAGCATGTTTTAGCCTCCTCTAACAAGGCCTGCACTACACGCTCCATGCGCATAAACCGTGAACCTTTAACCAAAATATTTAAGTGCTGATTGCTGCCGCTAGACTGGGCATGCAAAGCATCTCTTAATTGCATAATGAGACTATCCATATCAGCAAAATGAGTTGCACTAGATACAGTCGCACTATTACCAACAACCTCGTTAAATCCCTGAAGAGCAAATTGGCATTGCTCCCCCAAAGCAAATAGTTTTGAGATTCCTTGTTCAGCAGCATAGGCACCAACTTCACGATGAAACTCGGGGCCCTGATTGCCAACCTCACCCATATCACCCAAAATCAACCAAGATAAATTACCCGATTGCTTTAAAGCATCGATGGCAGCTCTTACGGAATCCGGGTTAGCGTTATAGCTATCGTCAATTAAGGTGTGATTTGAATCAATCACTTTTGCCTGCATACGCCCATTTACTGGTGAGAATGATTCAAGACCCTGCTTAATCTTTTCAAGACTTATACCTGCTGCGATACCAACCGCACTCGCAGCCAAGGCATTGCGAACATTGTGACTACCCAATGTATTTAATTGAACTTCGGTAGCCCCTTGTTCAGTTTTAATCTGTACATGCCCATTGCTTAGCAAACTTCCGGTCACAGCAGCCGAAACCTTAGACTGAGCAGACAACAAAACAAAATCAATGACTTTTCGACCAGCAGCAGCCTGGCGCCAAACATTTGAAAATTCTGAGTCTGCTGGGAATACAGCAATACCATCAGTTGGTAAAGCACGAATAGCATCTGAATGCTCTTCTGCTACCGCCGCTACTGTGGCCATGAACTCTTGATGCTCGCGCTGGGCATTATTAATTAATGCGATATTTGCTTGCGCAATCGCAGCTAACTGCGCTGTTTCACCAGGATGATTCATACCAAGCTCAACCACAGCAAGACGATCCGTTGTGCGCAATTTCAACAGTGTCAGTGGCAAACCAATATCGTTATTCAGATTTCCCTTGGTAACCAAAGTATTTTGTTCGCCCACTGCGGCTTTAAAAATTGAAGCAATCATCTCTTTAACGGTAGTCTTACCATTGCTGCCAGTAACCAATGCCAAAGGAATGGGGTGATTAGCCCGCCATGCTTTTGCTAAATTTCCTAAACCAATACGCGTGTTTGAAACGCAAATAGCAGGTAAGTCCGGCGGGCATTTATCTTGCGAACTAACTAAGGCAGCACTGGCGCCTGCCTTAGTCACATCGGATAAAAAGTCATGTGCATCAAAGCGCTCACCAAATAAAGCGACAAATAATTCATTGCGATCGATCTGGCGACTGTCAGTACCCACTCGAGAAACAGAGATTTCCTGGGCAGCTTGTGCAGAAGTATTCAGTAATTTACTTCCAGGCAACATTGCCTGTACTTGTGCAAGGGTGGTCATAATAGACATCAGGCTCCACCTCCAGCGGCTAAGCGAATATGCTCTTGATCAGAAAAATCAAATTTCTTACCATTAGTTTCTTGAGTAGTTTCATGACCCTTGCCAGCAACCAAGACAATATCGCAAGCATCCGCATGACGAATTGCTGCCATGATGGCAGATGCACGATCGGCTATAACTTGAACGTTCTGTGCATCCTTGCTAATACCACCGCGCACCATCTCCATAATGGCTTGTGGATTTTCAGAACGAGGGTTGTCGCTTGTAATTAGAATATGGTCGGCATTGCGCTCTGCAACAGCACCCATTAGCGAACGCTTACCAGCATCACGATCACCGCCACAACCAAAGACACACCAAATTTTTCCACCGCGCTGCTCAGCAATAGGACGTAATGCTTGTAAGGTTTTCTCCAAAGCATCTGGGGTATGCGCGTAATCCACAACTGCTAACAAGCCCTCTTTCTTTTGAGATTTACCCAAAGGAATTAATTCCATACGGCCAATCACTGGATTTAATTGGCTCACTTTTTGAGCGGCTACTTCCAAGCTCATACCCTGTGAAAGTAATACCGTCCACACCGCAAGCGCATTACTTAAATTAAACTCACCTAGCAAAGGAATATGCAATTGAGCACTTCCCACTCCATTAAAAATGAAGCTTGCGTTGTAACCCGCTCCACTCAGTAGGATATCTTTTGCATAGATACGGAATAAACGATCACCAAATTTTTCAAATCCTTGGAACGCGGATTGAGACAATGCATATGCCCAGACCTTCAAGCCCTCTTTTGCCAACAAGTTCATGGCAAGCTCACGACCAAAAGCATCATCCAAGTTAATCACTGCGTGCTCAAGGCCGGTTTGCTGAAATAACTTAGCCTTTGCCTCGGCGTAATCAGCCATGCTGCCGTGGTAATCCAAATGATCCTGCGTCAGATTCGTAAAGACTGCACAGTGAATATCTGTTCCAGCGATTCTCTCTTGATGCAAAGCATGCGAAGATACTTCCATCGCGACTTGTTTAGCTCCAGCGCTGCGCAACTCTGCTAACTGCGTTTGTAATTTAGGTGCGTCTGGAGTGGTATAACCAGTTTGCACCAATGCACCAGGGAACCCAGTGCCCAAGGTGCCCAAAACTGCAGTGTGATGACTGTTAGTATCTAAAGCCTGGGCTAACCATTGCGTGATGCTAGTTTTGCCATTAGTACCAGTGACACCAATGATTTTTAATGCTTTACTCGGATGGCCATACCATTGCGCACATAGCTCACCCGCTTTTGTAGCAAGATGTTCAACAGCAAAACATTGTGGATGATCTAAATATTGCTTACCCGTACCCGCTGGATCGAAGACTACAGCGGCTGCACCACTCTCTAATGCCGCCTCAATAAATTGACGACCATCACGCAAAGCATTGCCATGACCTACAGGGTAGGCAAAAAAGATATCGCCAGACTGAATCTGGCGACTATCCGCACATACTTTTGCGGAGAAGTTCGCTAAAGTATGTAAGTGGTCAATCAAATGATTGGTGTCTATTTTCAAATCCACCCTCATCGCTTCAAAACCACATGTTGAGCGTGTGCAGCTGCTGGCCGAATTTCTTCTGGGGCTTTATCTTCCAACACCATTTGCTTAACTTTGTTGTCTGGCAAGACGTTTAATGAACGCAGCGTCTCCCCAACAATTGTCGAGAATACGGGTGCTGCAACATCACCTCCGTAGTAGCTCCCCCCAGTAGGCTCATCGATCATAACCGCCACCGAGATACGTGGCTCACTAATAGGCGCGATACCAGCAAAATACGCTAAGTATTTATTTCCATAACCTTTTCCTACAATCTTGTGTGCAGTGCCCGTTTTACCACCTACGCGATATCCATCCGCCTGAGCTTTGACAGCCGTTCCACCAGGCTGAGTGACCGTCTCCAACATTTGACGCATTTCAGTTGCAGTTTTGGCTGAGATCACTCTGGTTCCAGGCTTAAATTCGGGGCTGCGCTCAATCGTGATGGGCACCAACTCCCCATCACGGGCAAAGATCGTATAAGCGCGAGCCACTTGAAATAATGAACCTGATAAGCCGTATCCAAATGCAATGCGCGCTTGATCGCTTGCCACCCATTTTGAATAAGGATGAAGAGTGCCAGCCACTGCGCCACGAAACCCAATTTTTGGAGTCTGGCCAAAGCCAACGGCGCTATACATATCCCACATCTCTTCAGGCGTGAGGTAATTCATTGCAATCTTGGCGGCGCCAATATTGCTGGATTTTTGAATCACTTGCGCTATAGTTAAATTGCCGTTGGGATGTGTGTCAGTAATTGGCTTTTTGCCAACTAAATAACTCGCACCAATTACCATGTTCGTGGTGGGTGTGATTGCACCCTTCTCTAAAGCAGCTGAAACTGTAAATGGCTTAATCGTAGAACCAGGCTCAAACATATCTGTCAATGCCCGATTGCGCAGTTGCTCTCCCGTGAGATATCTGCGGTCATTTGGGTTGTAGCTTGGGTAATTTGCAAGAGCTAAGATTTCGCCAGACTGAGTATCAATCACAACAGCACTGCCTGCTTTTGCGTGATGTTCCTCGACCGCACTCTTTACTGCGTTATAGGCAATATATTGAATCTTACTGTCAACTGATAACTGCAAATCCTTACCGTTTTGAGGCAAGCGATCAATGCCCACTTCCTCAACTACACGCCCCAGCCGATCAACGACCACACGACGTTGCCCAGTGTGACCAGCTAGCTGCTCTTCTCTTGAATACTCTATTCCTTCTTGGCCAAGATCATTCACATTTGTAAAGCCAACCACGTGCGCCATCGCCTCACCTTCTGGGTAGAAGCGACGATATTCATTATTTAAACCAATGCCAGGGATCTCTAGCTGTTTAATTTGCTGCGCTACAACTGGATCAACTTGACGCTTTAAGAAAACCTGCTTGCGCTCTTCTTTCAACTTTTTGCGCAGATCAGATTCGCTCATTTGCAAAAGACTTGCCAATTTCTGCACTTTGTCTGCGGCTAAATCATCTGGAACGGTATCGTTATAAGCAATCACCGACTTAGCTTCTAAGCTCGTTGCAATCACCTGACCATTACGATCCAAAATTTTTCCGCGACTAGCGGGTAGCTCTAATTCGCGCTGAGTGCCACGCACGCCCTTGGCTTCATAGAATGCATTTCCTGGGCCCTGAATCCAAAACGCACGTAACAACAGCATCATGAACACAAAAAACAAAAGGAATAGCATCAAGCGCGACCGCCACATTGGCAGACGCAATACTAAATTTGGCGTAGTAGAGAATCCAACCGGCCTCATTTAGCCTCCTTCAAGTACAAAGTACGCTCAGGAGAAATAGGCGCCATATGCAATTGGTTACGGGCAACATCACGAATACGTGCAGACTTCGAAAGATTACGCTGCTCATACTCTAAGCGCAACCAGTCTTGGTTTAACTTACGCTCTTCTATCTGTGCGCGCTCCTGAAGAATGAATAATTTTCGCGCACGTTGCTGAGCCGCAACCAGCGATAGGGCGCAAATCAATAGCAATGCGAGCAGAGTCAAGGTAGCGCGATTCATGCGGATACTCCCATGCGCTTTTCAGCCACACGCATGATTGCAGAGCGGGCACGAGGATTCTCAGATACCTCAGCATCGCTTGGCTTAACTCGACCAATAATTTCTAGGGCGCTTTGTGGCAAGTCTTTTTCGCGTACCGGTAACCCACGGGGCACTTCGACTTTTGCATGCGCTTGCATAAACTGCTTCACGATGCGGTCTTCTAACGAATGAAAACTAATCACTGCAAGTCTTGCGCCGGGCTTTAATAATTTCAAAGCCGCCTTCAAACCGAGTTCCAAATCTTCTAACTCGCGATTAATAAAAATACGCAATGCCTGGAAGGTTCTTGTTGCGGGATCTTGACCAGCCTCGCGCGTACGCACTACGCCCGCAACTAGACTTGCCAACTGAGTAGTTGTTTTGGGGGAAAGCCCTTCTTCTCGCTTAGCCACAATGGCTTTTGCGATCTGAAATGCAAAGCGCTCTTCTCCGTAAGTCTTAATCACGTGAGTGATTTCCTCCGGTGGGGCCTGCTCCAACCACTCTGCTGCAGTTAAACCATGGTCGGTATTCATGCGCATATCGAGCGGGCCTTCTCGGCGAAAAGAAAATCCCCGATGCGCTTCGTCCACTTGGGGTGAACTGATCCCCAAATCCAACAAAATTCCATCGACCGATTCCGCTTCCGCGTACTGGTCCATCTGCGCAAAACTGTCGTGCACAATTTTTAAACGTGGATCGTTGATTTTTTGCGCCACTGCAATCGCATCCAAATCTTTGTCGAAAGAAATCATTCGCGCCGAAGGATTCAACTCCTTGAGCAAGGCTTGTGTATGACCGCCGCGCCCGAAGGTTCCATCGATTACCAAAATTTTGTTTGCTGCACTTTGATTTTGAATCAGCGGACCGCCAACCAGCGCTGTCACCGCCTCGGCCAGCAACACTGGGCGATGAGTTATGTTCATGGCACCCTGTCATCAAAAATTAAATTGCTTGAGTGCTTCAGGCATGCCTTGTGCAATCGCAGCCTGTTCTTTTGCAGCGTATGTAGCTGCGTCCCACAACTCCAAGTGACTTCCCATGCCAAGCAAAATCACTTCTTTTTCAATCCCGGCAGCAGCGCGCAACTCTGGACTCACCAGTACGCGACCAGCACCATCCAAATCTATCTCTGCTGCGTTACCTAAAAAAATACGGCGCCACCAATGGGCATCCATCGGAAGTTGCGCAACTCTTGCTCTGAAGGTTTCCCACTCTGGTCTTGGGAAAAGAAGTAAGCACCCATCGGGGTGTTTTGTAAGCGTGATTCGGCCCTCACCCTGCACCAACAAGGCGTCACGATGCTTAGCCGGCACAGACATGCGGCCTTTTGCATCCAAATTGAGAGCTGACGCACCTTGAAACACCATTTACCCCACTTTTTCACACTTCCTCCCACTTTAGAGGATCACACTAAGAGGGTCAAGTGTTTTTAGGAGTTTTTTTAGGAATTTCTCTAGTGTTTACAAACACTTAGCGTCATGTGTTGAGAAAATGGTGATAATAAAATAGCTACTTGAAACAATGGCTTGGAAAATATACTTAAGAATAGATCTTAGCTATTGCACTAGATAATGCCTAAATATACTGTATTTAAAAACAGTAATACGTAAAAAAATATCTCAAAAATTAATCAGAGATGAGTTTTGAGAATTAAAACCTATTTCCGTATTAAATTTTGTAAGCAGTGGTGGTCATTATCTTAGACATCGCCTGCATTATTTTTTGAATGGGTTCTGGCAAATTTGCACCGCCAGCATTTTTTGCAGCTTGTCCGTGAGCAATTTCATCAATGCGCATTTGATCCACAATTGCACGAGATCGTTGATCTTCTTTTGGCAATTTTTCGAGATGACTTTCCAAGTGATTCTCGACTTGTTTTTCTGTTTCAGCAACAAAACCTAAACTCCACTTATCGCCCGCTAAGCCTGCTGCCAAGCCAATTGCAAAGGATCCCGCATACCAAAGTGGATTGAGATAACTAGTGTGTGACCCGAGCTCTTGAAGACGATTTTCACACCATGCCAGATGATCCATTTCTTCTTGCCCAGAGTGATCTAACATCTCCTGAATTTCAGGATTTCGAGCAACTAATTTTTGCGATTGATACAGCGCTTGTGCACAAACTTCACCCACATGATTGACTCGCATGAGTCCTGCTGCATGTTTGCGCTCGACAGTATCCAAACCGGAATTACCTCGAAAATCAGATCCTGGAGTCGGTCTATGGGCATGAGCACCTCCGACCACCGACCGAAGGGCGGTATCAAACTCCAGAATGAGGCGATCTATTGGAGACATCCGCGTGGAAAACTAAACCAAAACCTCTGCTTTACAGCTTTGTTTAGTTTTTAACCCCAACTCTGCCAAGAGCTCACGGTCTTGTTCTGCCTCGGGATTACCGGTAGTAAGTAGTTGCTCACCATAGAAAATAGAGTTAGCTCCCGCCATAAAGCACATGGCCTGAACTGCCCTGCCAAGCTCCTGACGACCGGCAGATAAACGTACGCGGGCTTTAGGCATTGTGATCCTAGCAACCGCAATCGTTCTCACAAACTCCAGTGGGTCCAAAGGCTTTTGCTCAGCTAAGGGCGTACCGGCTACTGGCACTAGATGATTGATAGGAACGGATTCTGGGTAGGGGCTCAAATTGGCTAAGCGAGCCAAAAATGCGGCGCGCTGCTGTCTAGACTCGCCCATGCCGACAATACCGCCACAACAAACCGACATGCCAGCGGCGCGGACATTGGAAATCGTATCCAAACGGTCTTGGTAGCCTCTGGTTGAGATCACAGAACGGTAGAAATCTTCGCTGGTATCTAAGTTATGGTTATAAAAGTCTAGGCCAGCCTCTTGCAGTGCCTGGGCTTGATCCGCCTCCAGCATGCCTAAGGTGGCGCAGGTCTCCAGACCCAAGGCTTTTACGCCCTTGATCATGGCAGTCACTTTTTCAATATCGCGGTCTTTGGGTTCGCGCCATGCGGCACCCATACAGAAACGGTTAGAACCGGCGGCTTTAGCAGCTTTGGCAGCCTCTAAGACCTCTTCTAAGCCCATTAACTTCTCAGCCTTAACGTCGGTGTCATAACGAGCAGCTTGAGGGCAATAACCACAATCCTCAGGACAACCGCCCGTCTTAATTGACAACAAAGTGGCTAATTCAACATCACCCTCTGGGAAATAGGCTTTATGAGTCTCTTGAGCCTTCAACATCAATTCATTCAAAGGAAGTGCAAATAAGGCTTGAATTTGAGCCACTGACCACTCGCCAGTTGCCTCTCCCCCTGCGCTTACGCCCTGATGCAAATCCGCTTTAGATTTGAATTGGGTTAAGGGTTTTTCAACGGTTTGAGTGTCCTGCATGGGTAAATTCCAGAAAATGAGGGGATTCAAGGCATAAACATAACAGATACAGGCCTGAATTTGGAAAAACTAGTGGTCAAATATCAAACATGAAGGTTATTTCTGATTTAAATCAAGCCCCCCTCGTTAATCGCAGCCTTGCAGCCGTCTGGCATCCATGCACGCAGATGAAACAGCATGAGTCCTTTCCACTGGTTGCCATTACAAAAGGTAAGGGTGCCTGGCTCTATGACGAAAACGGAAAAGCCTTACTCGACTCCATTAGTTCTTGGTGGACCAATTTATTTGGCCACTCCAACCCACGCATCAATCAAGCCATTACCACGCAACTCGAAAAAATTGAGCATGTAATGCTCGCCGGATTTACGCATGCGCCCGTAGTAGAGCTATCTGAAAAACTGTCTGCACTCACCAATCACCATTTAGGCCATGTCTTTTATGCCTCCGATGGTGCGTCTGCAGTAGAAATAGCGCTCAAGATGAGTCACCACTACTGGCAACTCAACGGCAAACCACAAAAGAAGAAATTTGTTTGCTTGGAAAATGGTTATCACGGGGAAACACTTGGTGCATTAGCAGTAACGGATGTTGCTATTTTTCGGGACGCCTATGGATCGTTATTGCAAGATGTCTTTACCATTACATCACCTGATGCACGCAAAGCAAAAGCTGGTGAGAGCGCAGAAGATGTAGCAAGATATGCAGCAAAACAACTCGAAGAATTATTTGTAAAAGAACATGGCAATATTGCTGCCATTATTGTCGAGCCTTTGGTGCAGTGCGCAGGGCAAATGGCCATGCACTCTTCCGAGTATCTACGTTTAGTCAGGGATTTATGTGATCGCTACGAAGTACATCTGATTGCAGATGAGATTGCGGTGGGCTGTGGGCGGAGTGGCAAGTTCTTTGCCTGTGAGCATGCTGGTATCTGGCCAGACTTCTTAACCCTGTCCAAAGGAATTAGCGGCGGCTATCTTCCACTGTCACTCTGCCTTACGACAGACCAGATATATCAAGCTTTTTATGGCGATCAAATCCAGCAAGGGTTTTTACATTCTCATTCTTATACCGGTAACCCACTAGCGTGTGCTGCCGCACTGGCTTGTTTAGAGATTTTCGAAACTGACAAAGTATTAGAAAAAAATATTGAGCGCTCAAAGGATTTAGTAAATGCATTTGCGTGGGCAAAAACGGATTCCCGCATTGAGCATTGGCGCCAGCAAGGAATGATCTTGGCATTCGATATTAAAAATGAGTTTCTGAAAAAGCCTAAGATGTTTGCGCGAACGATGTTCTCAAACTGTTTGAGCGAAGGTGTATTGATTAGACCAATCGGCAATACTATCTACGTCATGCCACCGTATATTTTGTCTGCAGCAGAAACCATTCAACTAGGTCATGCCGTGCAAGCTGCCCTTGAGAAAACCTTGGCATGACGAACGCATACCAGGCCTTAAAGTTAGCGCAAGAGCAAATTGCAGAACTTGAGTCGCAATTACTCAAACGCAAACTCAGAGCAACAGAATCTCCATGCGATACCAAAGCTTTAGTTGATGGACGCGAGCTCAAAGCATTTTGTAGCAATGACTATTTAGGACTAGCAAACCATCCTGCGTTAATTCAAGCGCTTACTGAAGGCGCTCAGAAGTATGGGGTAGGCAGTGGCGCCTCCCATCTCATTAGCGGCCACAGCAGGGCTCATGAGCTGCTTGAAAACCAATTGGCCTCTTTTCAAAAGCAACACATTCCGAATGCGCGCGCCCTATTTTTTAGTACCGGCTATCTCGCCAACCTTACCGCCATCACAGGTCTAGCGAGACTTGCGCCACAAAAATCCACCAGCATTTATTCTGCAAAGCTCAATCATGCCTCTTTAATTGATGGCATTCGTTTAGCGGCTGCTCAGACTCAAGCAAATGTCGCCCTGTTTGATCACACACAACTTGATTCATTAGAAGAATTACTGAAAGCAGATCAACATCCACTGAAGATCATTGTTACTGATGGTGTCTTTAGTATGGATGGTGACCTTGCTCCAGTTGAGGAATTATTAAAACTTGCTGAGCAATACGATGCACTGTTACTCGTAGATGATGCTCACGGTTTCGGAGTGTTAGGTAAACAAGGTCATGGCATTTTGGAGCAGGAAAATATATGCTCTGATCGCATTATTTATATTGGCACACTTGGAAAGGCTGCGGGCGTCAGCGGCGCCTTTGTTTGTGCACAAGCCACTTTTATTGAGTGGCTCATTCAAAAGGGTCGCCCTTTCATTTACAGCACCGCAACGCCACCTGCGATAGCACATACGCTTTCAAAAAGTTTGCAGATCATCGAGGGGGATGAGGGCAGCAATCGCCGCATTCATCTCAACAAACTAATTGGTATATGGCAAGGTGAAATGCAATTTACTCAATGGGAAAAAGTGTCCTCTTGTACTGCCATTCAGCCTGTCATATTGGGCAGCAATGCCAACGCCCTGCTCGCTGCTAAGTTACTTGATGATGCTGGCTATTGGATTCCTGCTATTCGCCCTCCTACCGTACCCAATGGCAGTGCAAGATTACGCATTACGTTCTCTGCTAACCATGGCGAAGCAGATGTGCGTCAACTCATTGATACCTTAAAGACCATCGAGCAAACAGTCCTTCAAAAGGGCTCTCATGAGTAAGGCCACAGGCTTCTTTGTCGCCGGTACAGACACCGAGGTTGGAAAAACGCTGGTGAGCGGCGCTCTCATTCTGAAACTACGCGAACAGGGAATGAAAGCGATTGGCTTTAAACCGGTTGTTGCTGGAACTTATCAAGATGCACAAGGCCACACTCTGAATGAAGATTTAGAAACACTGCGCATCGCCTCAAACCTCAGCTCCACTGAATTGAGTTTGTGTCCTTATGTATTGAATCGACCGGCTGCTCCACATTTGGTAGCGGCCCACCAAGGGCTGCAACTTGAAATGAGCCTGATCTTACAGAGCTTTCAAAATGTTCAAGACCGGGCAGATTGCGTTGTGGTTGAGGGCGCCGGCGGCTTACTTATCCCCCTAAATGAGCGGGAAGATTTGGGGACTTTCGCCCAAGAAATTAAATTTCCCATCATCCTGGTGGTGGGCATGAAATTAGGCTGCATTAATCACGCCCTCCTAACTTGTGAGGCAATCAAAGCGCGTAACTTAAATATTGCGGGATGGGTAGCGAATACCCTATCCACAGAAATGCCTCTGCTTGAAGAAAATATTCAGACTCTACAAGCCAGAATAGATACCCCATTTTTGGGCCTCATTCCAGAGCTTCCAAAAGAACTCCAAAAAGCCGATAACAGCCCATATTCAATTGAAGCCTTGGGTTTTGCTGCAAAGCACATTCAATTACCCGACAATTAATTTGCGGTAATTTAGCCCAAAAGGCATATCCAAAGACTTTCGGATAAGATGAAGGGATGCATTTATCCCCAGAAATTATTGACTCCGCGGAAGCCATTCAAGAAATTCGACGCAATATTCATGCGCATCCTGAATTGCGTTTCGAAGAAAATCGCACTGCCGATCTAGTTGCGGAAGCGCTTTCTAGCTGGGGAATTGCCGTCTACCGCGGCATGGGAAAAACAGGTGTCGTAGGTCGTTTAGATGGTGACTTAGGCCCCGGAAAAATGATTGGTTTGCGCGCTGATATGGATGCGCTTCCATTGCAGGAGCACAACAACTTTGCTCATGCATCAACAAACCCCGGAAAAATGCATGCTTGTGGACATGATGGTCACACTGCAATGCTGCTTGGCGCCGCACAATATTTATCCAATCACCGCGACTTTAAAGGCACGGTGATTTTTATTTTCCAGCCAGCAGAAGAAGGTGGCGCTGGTGCGAATGAAATGATTAAGGATGGACTTTTCAAAGAATTTCCATGCGACGCAGTATTTGGCTTGCATAACTGGCCCGGCTTGGCAGAAGGTCACTTTGGAGTGACCTCCGGCCCAATGATGGCTTCAAGCAATACTTTTGAAATTACCATTACCGGTAAAGGCGGTCACGCCGCCCTACCCCACAATAGTGCAGATCCAGTATTTACTGGCGCCCAAGTAGTGCTTGCATTACAGAGCATCATTACACGTAATAAGCGTCCTGTAGATGCTGCTGTTTTATCGATTACGCAATTTCATGCGGGTGAAACGAGCAATGTCATTCCGGATAGCGCCTTCATTGGCGGTACGGTACGTACATTTACTTTGGACGTCTTAGATTTAATCGAGCAACGTTTACGAGAAATCGCTCATAGCGTTGCAGGGGCGTTTGATTGCCAAGCAGAAATTACGTTTTCTAGAAATTACCCGCCTCTTATTAATCATGCCAACGAAGTGGAATTTGCAACCGAAGTCATGAGTGAATTGGTTGGCAAGCAGAATGTCAATGCTTCAATCGATCCCACAATGGGCGCGGAAGACTTTGCGTTTATGTTGCTAGAGAAGCCGGGCTGTTACGTATTCTTAGGCAATGGCGATGGCGATCATCGCTCGGTAGGTCATGGCATGGGACCATGCCATTTGCACAATCCTTCTTACGATTTCAATGATTCCTTGATTCCAATCGGCGTGAGCTATTGGGTCAAACTAGCTCAACGCTTCCTAGAAAAAAACTGAGTTCTTTCAAACTTTCTCTTCAGCTATTGAATTAAGAATTGGTAAATTTAGCTGGGCGCTTTTCCATGAACGCAGCCATGCCTTCTTTTTGATCACTCGTTCCAAAGCAAGCATGAAAGAGGCGGCGCTCAAAATGAATACCTTCAGACAAGGTAGTTTCATAAGCAGTGTTGATACTTTCCTTCACCATCATTGCAGTTAACAAAGGCATATCTGCAATTCCTTTGGCAATTGCTTTAACTTCTTTCAGCAAATCTGCTTGTGGGAAGATCCTGGCAACCAAACCGGAGCGCTCAGCTTCAGCGGCATCCATCATGCGGCCCGTCAAAGCTAGATCCATCGCTTTTGCTTTGGATACCGCGCGAGGTAAGCGCTGTGTACCGCCAGCGCCTGGGATAATGCCCAGCTTTACTTCGGGCTGAGCAAACTTAGCATTATCCGCCGCCATGATCGTGTCGCACATCATGGCCAACTCACAGCCACCACCAAGGGCATAGCCAGAGACAGCAGCGATTACAGGCTTACGTACTTTTTTGATCTCTTCCCAGTTACGGGTAATAAAGTCACCGCGATAAACATCTTTTAAACCGTACTTGGCCATTGAAGCAATATCCGCTCCAGCAGCAAATGCCTTTTCACTGCCAGTAACGATCATGCAACCAATATTGTCATCCGCGTCAAATGCCATTAATGCAGCACCAAGCTCTTCCATGAGCTGATCGTTCAAGGCATTTAACACTTCAGGGCGATTCAAAGTAATGGTGGCAACCTTACCATCCACTTCAGTCAAAATAGTTTTGTAGCTCATGAATTTCTTTCGGTGAAAAGTATTAATTAACGTGGCAACAACAACCACATCCTGCCATTTTGTTTCATACGACCTGCCATCTCTCCAGCAGCATCTCCGGATCCCCAATAGTAGTCGGCTCTGACGCCACCCACAATTGCTTTACCCGTATCCTGTGCCATCACCAGCTTTTGCAAAGGCTGACTACTTAATGGTTTGGTGGCTGCTAAAAAGACAGGCGCGCCCAGTGGCAAGGCTTGTAAATCTACTGCAATACTGCGCTCAGCTGTGAGCGGAACACCGAGGGCGCCATTTGGGCCTAAATCAGCAGAGAGATTGCCAGGTAACTCTTTAAAGAAAACAAAACGGGGATTGGCGTTCAGCATTTCATTTACTTGGCCGGGATTTCTTTTAGCCCATTGTGAAATGCCTTGCATCGTCGCTTCACTACGTGTGATTTCTTTGCGATCTAACAACCACTGAGCAAAGGATTTAAAAGGCTGATCATTGGTGCCCGCAAAACCCAGACGCAGGATGCGTCCATCCTCAAGACGAATTTTTCCAGAACCTTGAATTTGCATGAACGCTGCTGCTACTGGATCCTGCACCCAAGCAATTTCAGAGCCCTGCAACACACCAGAACTCATTAGCTCGGCACGGCTTGGGCCTGGGTTGGGCTTAGATTTGCGCCAAGCATTAGGGTAGCCGTAGAGCGGCACGTTATAAGCACTCGTACGAGTTTGTGAGCCATTCATTACTGGTTCGTAATAACCCGTGATCAAGCCCGTGTCACTACCGGAGCTATTGCGAATTTCATAAGCTTGAAAATTATTTTCAAAATATTTACGAATAGCCTGCGTGTCACGGCTTGATACATTGGCGGCCTGGGCACACACTGAGCGCCAGTTCACATCAGCACTTTTCTTACGCAAAGCATCGCAACTTTTTAACCAAGCAGGCCAAGCCTGAGACAAGTCGTCTTCCTGCCATCCAGGCAAGGCTTGCCAAGAGACAGCACTAAAGCTTGCAATCGAGGAGCTATAGCTTGATGGCGAAGCGCCAGAACCACTAGAGCGATATCCCGCCCCCCGAGTGGGAGGCGTAGAGCATCCAACAATCAAGCTAGTTATGAGGATAGCGAATACACTTAACGGAACTAATTTAAATTTAGAAATCATGATTGCCAATTTACTCGATGAATACCCAATGCTACTGTTTGTTTTTGAAGGCGCTGTTGCCTTAGGACTTTTGTTATTTATTGTTCTTTGGACAGGCAAGGGCAAAAAATAGCATTCTCACCACCCTACGTTAATGCAGAGTACGTGGCATCACCAGGGCAAACTCTGGGATAGGGGCCTGAAAGAACTGGGCATCCTCAGTGACACAAAAATACTCCCCACGCATTGTTCCGGCCGGAGTGGGCAAGGTTGCCCAGCTGGTGTACTCAAAGTGCTCTCCAGAGCGTAATAGCGGTTGCTGCCCAACAACGCCCAGACCTCTGACCTCCTGGACATCGTTATCCCCGTCTGTAATGAACCAATGGCGGGCAATTACCTGAATACTGGCAGTCCCCGTATTGCGGATAGTTACCGTATAAGCAAAGGCAAATTGGCGGTTATCGGGGTCAGATTGCTCAGGAAGGTACTGGGCTTTGACCGTAATGCTCATTTCGTGGGGATTCATGGACGAATTCTGCTCCATCCTAAGGCCAACTGCAAGCTAGAATCTAGGGATGGAAAGCCAAAAATCATCCTCAAATAGTCAATTTGTTATTGCCCCATCCATTTTGTCGGCTGACTTCGCCTGTCTTGGTAAGGAAGTTCAAGACGTTTTAGTGGCGGGCGCCGACTGGATTCACTTTGACGTGATGGATAACCACTATGTGCCCAACCTGACTATTGGCCCCTTGGTTTGCGAGGCTATTCGTCCTTATGCAAATAAAGATGGCAAACCTGCGGTGATCGATGTGCATTTAATGATCGAGCCGGTAGATCGCATCGTCCCTGACTTTGCCAAAGCAGGCGCCAATTTAATTAGCTTTCATCCCGAAGCAAGTCCTCATGTCAATCGCACATTGAACTTGATTCGTGATCAGGGCTGTCAAGCAGGTCTCGTATTCAATCCAGCAACACCACTAACTCATCTCGATCACACTTTGGAATTGTTGGATCTTGTTTTGCTGATGTCAGTAAACCCAGGATTTGGCGGTCAATCATTCATCCCAAGTACTCTGAATAAGATTGCTCAAGTACGCGCACGCCTCGATCGTTACCAGGCTGAGACTGGTCGACATATTCGCCTTGAAGTGGATGGCGGAATTAAAGTCGACAACATTGCAGAAGTGGCTCGAGCAGGTGCTGATACTTTTGTTGCAGGCTCAGCAATTTACGCACAAGAAAATTATGCTCAAGTCATTCAAGCGATGCGCACTGAATTAGGAAAGTCAGGAAAAGCGTAATGCAGCGCGAAGAATTTAACGCCCTAGCAATGCAGGGTTTCAATCGCATTCCTCTGATCAAAGAGGTTTTGGCGGATCTAGAGACTCCACTGTCTCTTTACGTTAAGCTGACTCAAGCGTTCGGTAAAACCAACACATACTTATTGGAGTCTGTTTTGGGTGGCGAGCGTTTCGGCCGCTTCTCCTTTATTGGCCTGCCTGCCAAGACTATCGTGAGAACTGTCGGCACCCCTTCAGCACCAGTCAACGAAGTAGTGACTGATGGAAAAGTGGTTGAAATGAATACCGATAATCCACTCGACTTTGTGGATGCTTACTTCAAGCGTTTTAAGGTAGCTTTACAAGCTGATATGCCCCGCTTTTGCGGTGGCCTTGCCGGCTACTTTGGTTATGACACTGTTCGCTATATCGAGTCACGTTTAGCCAAGCATCAACTACCGGATGAATTAGGCGTTCCTGATATTCAACTAATGCTGACTGAAGAGTTAGCAGTGATTGATAACGTTGCTGGCAAAATTTATTTGATTGTCTATGCGGATCCGAGCATTGCTGATGGTTTTGTAAAAGCGCAAGATCGCCTAAAAGAATTACTCGCTTGTCTTAGTAAGCCAGTAAATATGCCGGCATCTTTACCAAGCACTAAAACCGATCTCATCCGCAAATTCAAAGCAGCTGATTTTGAAAAAGCAGTACTTAAGACCAAAGAATATATTTTGGCTGGCGATTGTATGCAGGTAGTCATTGGTCAGCGTATTAGTAAACCATTTACAGACTCACCATTAGCCCTCTACAGAGCGTTGCGCTCGCTTAATCCATCGCCATACATGTACTTCTATGACTTTGGCGATTTGCAAATTGTTGGCTCATCCCCTGAGATTTTGGTGCGCCAAGAAAAACGGGCTGCCGAGAAGATTGTGACCATCAGACCACTGGCTGGCACCCGCCCTCGCGGAGTCAATCCACAGGAAGACGAACGTTTAGCCAAGGAACTCTTGGCCGACCCCAAAGAAATTGCTGAGCATGTGATGTTGATTGATTTAGCCCGTAATGACGTGGGCCGCATTGCCAAAACAGGCTCAGTCAAAGTCACCGACTCCATGTCTATTGAGAAATACTCCCACGTTCAGCACATCGTGAGTTCAGTAGAGGGCCATCTTTTGGACAATATGAGCAATATGGATGTATTGCGAGCGACCTTCCCAGCGGGCACCTTATCAGGTGCGCCAAAAATTCGGGCAATGGAAATCATTGATGAGATGGAAATTGTGAAGCGTGGTGTTTATGGTGGCGCAGTGGGTTACCTGTCTTTCTCAGGCGATATGGATGTGGCCATTGCCATTCGTACCGGCGTGATCCGTGACGGCATGCTGCACTCTCAGGCTGGAGCTGGCGTTGTTGCTGACTCTGATCCGACTGCCGAATGGAAAGAAACCGAAGCAAAGGCACGCGCGGTATTGACTGCAGCAGATTTAGTACAAGGAGGACTTGATGCTCCTAATGATTGATAACTACGATTCATTTACTTACAACCTCGTTCAGTACTTTGCAGAGCTTGGTGAGGAGGTAAAAGTCTTTCGCAATGATGAAATTGCTGTGGAAGATATTGCCAAACTGCATCCAGCGCGCATTTGCATCTCACCTGGGCCATGCAGCCCTTCTGAGGCAGGTATTTCAGTCGACACCATCAAGCGCTATGCGGGACAAATTCCGATCCTAGGCGTGTGCTTAGGGCACCAAGCTATTGGTGAAGCATTTGGCGGAAAAGTCATTCGCGCCCAAAAAGTCATGCATGGCAAGACCGATAGCATTCATCACACTGGTGTGGGTGTATTTAAGAATTTGCCTGATCCATTTAAGGTCACTCGTTATCACTCACTAGCCATTGAGAAAAGCTCTTTGCCAGCAATGCTAGAAGTAACTGCCACTTCTTCTGACGGTGAGATCATGGGCGTACGCCATAAAGAACTCGCAGTTGAGGGCGTGCAATTCCATCCAGAATCTATTCTTTCCGAGCATGGCCACGCCTTACTCAAGAATTTTTTACAAAACAAATAAACAGTC
This sequence comes from Polynucleobacter sp. Tro8-14-1, assembly GCF_018881655.1. Lineage (GTDB taxonomy): Bacteria > Pseudomonadota > Gammaproteobacteria > Burkholderiales > Burkholderiaceae > Polynucleobacter. Next base: position 25,531 of record NZ_JACVPX010000005.1, on the reverse strand, counting down.
TGCCAACAGCGCCATGTCAATCACTCCGCAAGAAGCCCTCCAACGCTGCATTGAACATCGAGAACTATTTCATGATGAAATGACAGCAATGATGCGACTCATCATGAGCGGTGAAATGGCGCCAGAGTTGGTGGCTGGATTATTGGTTGCCCTGCGCACCAAAAAAGAAACTGTTGGTGAAATCGCTGCTGCCGCACAAGTGATGCGCGAGTTTGCTACCTCAGTAAAGGTGGATGACCGTAGTCATTTGGTAGATGTGGTGGGCACAGGTGGTGATGGTGCCCATACATTCAATATCTCTACTGCAGCGATGTTTGTGGCTGCGGGAGCGGGTGCAAAGATAGCCAAGCACGGCAATCGCAGCGTGAGCAGCAAATCAGGTAGCGCAGATGTATTAGAAGCGCTTGGCGTAAATCTGGCTTTATCCGCTGATCAAGTCGCCACGTGCATCACTACTGTTGGTGCTGGCTTTATGTTTGCGCCGAACCATCATCCGGCGATGAAGAATATAGTTCCCATTCGCAAACAACTCGGTGTCCGGACTATTTTCAACATCCTTGGCCCTCTTACCAACCCCGCTGACGCTAAACGGATTTTGATGGGTGTATTTCATGCTGACCTAGTCGGCATTCAGGCGCGTGTATTACAAGCTTTGGGCATGGAGCATGCGCTCGTTGTGTACGGGCGAGATGGTCTGGATGAAATTTCCTTAGAGGGCCCAACCTTAGTTGGCGAACTTAAAGATGGCATAGTGCGTGAATATGAAATTCATCCAAAAGATTTTGGATTAAATGCCGCGCCCACCAACAGCTTTAAAGTGGCTAATGCTGAAGAGTCCAAGCAGATTGTCTTGGATGTGCTCGATGGCAAACCCGGGCCTGCAAGCGATATCGTCTGCCTTAATGCCGGCGCCACACTATATGTAGCTGGAGTAGCAAAAGACATTGCTAGCGGTATTACCCTGGCTAGAGCAGCCATCACCTCAGGAGCGGCACGTCAAAAGTTAGATACTTTTGTTGTAGCAACCCAATCTCAATAATTGATTATTCATGAGCGATATCCTCGATAAAATTGTTGCCACTAAAAAGATTGAAGTAGCTAGCTGCCTGCAGAAAATATCGCTTGCCAATCAACGTGGGCAAGCTGAAGCTAATAACCGTGATGCCCTTTTAAAGCCAAGAGGCTTTATTCAGGCTATTGAGAACAAGATTTCCGCTGGTAAGGCAGGAGTCATTACTGAAATCAAAAAGGCAAGCCCAAGCAAAGGCATTTTGCGCAATAACTTCGTTCCAGCAGACATTGCCCAGTCCTACGAAAATCATGGTGCAGCTTGTTTATCAGTACTGACTGATATGGATTATTTCCAAGGATGCAATGCCTATCTGCAAGAAGCTCGTGCCGCCTGCAATATTCCCGTTTTGCGTAAAGACTTCACCATTGATCCGTATCAAGTCTATGAAGCTCGTGCGATTGGCGCCGATGCAATCTTGCTGATCGTGGCTTGCCTAGAATTAAATCAAATGAAAGAGCTTGAAGCCTGTGCACATGAGCTCGGTTTAGATGTGTTGGTCGAAGTTCACAATGCCCCAGAATTAGAGCAAGCGCTAGAACTCAGAACACCTTTACTTGGTATTAACAATCGAAACCTTAAAACCTTTGAGGTGACACTGCAAACCACCCTCTCTCTAATGTCCATGGTTCCGGACAACAAAACCTTAGTAACAGAGTCTGGCATCTTGAGTCACGCTGATGTAGAGCTCATGCGCAACAATCAAATCAACGCGTTCCTGGTTGGGGAGGCATTCATGCGGGCCACAGATCCAGGGACAGCGCTTAGTGAGCTGTTTTTCTAGTCTTTCGCAATAGATCTAAGCAGTATTTGATCAAAGAGATCAGTAGCAACGAACCCAGCACATCACCAATAAACATCACCAAGAAGTGATTTACAGTGCCTGTATTTTCTAAAGCCATCACTGAAAACCACCACTGATGTAAGCCTGCAGAGAGCAAGGCATAAATCAAAATACAAGCAATGAGTTTAGGGAAATTGAGATTACTTAAGTCTGACTCAAGGCGAAGATTGCTAAAAACAAAAAATCTAGCCAAATAAGGCGCAAATCCCGAAATTAATCCAACGCCAATACACAGCGTCAAGTCGTGCGGGAAATCGCCGTAATAGCTAATTAAAAATGAGGCTATAGCAATTCCGATGGCGCCAGGTAAACCAAAAATCAAAGTCAGAAATAAGCGGAGACCAGCAGGCAGATAAATCCAACTTACTCCCAAGCCAAAAGTAATGCTATTGGTAAGCCAGCTATTGCAATAAAAGAGAAGTGTGTACGCCATCGCACTAATGACGCACCCAAAAAGCCATTCCGAATAAATTGCGAATAATTTAGACATTGTTATTAGTATGGATTAATTTTTATTGATGCGCATCAATTGCTAAAATCAGACCAAGGGAATACACTAGTACTAGCCTTAGAGTTAATACAAATAAATACTAAATATGTCATCTACTAAACCGTCACCCTACATCAAGTTCCTTAACTTGATTGATGCCCTCGATCGAATCAACCCAGGCAAGAAGCTGGATTGCATCGAAGAGAGTTTGCTCGATAGGATTGTTTCTTGCGCCCATGCCAAGCAAGCAATTTTGGTTGGTGATTTGATTTCCATTTCAGACCTAGGCTCACAAGCTACATTGCATGGTCGCCTCAAAAATCTCAGCGCCTTGGGCTATATCAAAATGGCTGCCAATGCCGATGGTCGCAAAAAAGAAGTATTGCCCACCAAGATTGCTCTAAAGCGCTATGAAGAAATTTCTAAATGCTTAGAGAAGGCAGCAAAAGCCTCTTAATCGTTAGAGCACCACTGCATAAGCAAAAAAGCCCTGAAAAGGGCTTTTTTTATTGGGCAGAAATAAGATCACTTTAGACGTTAAACAAGAAATTCAATACATCTCCATCTTTAACAACATACTCTTTACCTTCCGCGCGCATCTTTCCGGCTTCCTTGGCGCCAGACTCTCCTTTGAACTGCACAAAATCTTCGTAGGAGATTGTCTGAGCACGAATAAAGCCCCGCTCAAAGTCTGTATGAATCACGCCAGCCGCTTGAGGTGCTGTATCACCAACATGGATGGTCCAAGCGCGAACCTCTTTAACTCCAGCGGTGAAATAGGTTTGTAAACCAAGCAATGAATAGCCCGCACGAATCACACGATCCAAGCCTGGCTCTTCCATGCCTAGGTCAGCCAAGAATTCAATCTTGTCTGCTTCTTCTAAGTCGGCGATCTCTGCCTCAATCGCAGCGCATACAGCAACAACTGGAGCATTTTCTTTTGCCGCATGTTGCTTCACAGCCTCAAGGTGTGGATTATTTGAGAAGCCATCTTCTTTGACGTTTGCAACATACATCGCAGGCTTAGCAGTGATCAAACACAACGGTTTAATCAATAATTTTTCATCGTCATTGAGATTCAAACTGCGCACTGGCAGAGCAGAATCTAGGTGAGTCTGTACTTTAGTCAGAACGGCAACCAAAGCAGCAGCCTCTTTATCATTGCCAGACTTAGCGGCCTTGCTTGAGCGATTCAGGGTTTTCTCAACTGTTGCCAGGTCCGATAAAGCCAATTCGGTGTCAATCACACCAATGTCAGCAATGGGATCAATTTTCCCGGCAACGTGGATGACGTTGGGATCCTCAAAACACCGGACGACATGGGTAATAGCATCAGTTTCACGAATATTCGCCAAAAACTGATTGCCAAGACCTTCTCCTTTTGAAGCGCCAGCTACCAAACCAGCAATATCGACAAATTCGACTGCTGCAGGCAGGATGCGCTCAGGCTTCACGATCTCAGCCAAGGCAGCTAGACGGGGGTCAGGAACCTCAACAACGCCCACATTAGGCTCAATCGTGCAGAAAGGATAGTTTTCCGCTGCGATCCCAGCCTTGGTAAGCGCATTAAAGAGGGTAGATTTGCCGACGTTAGGCAGGCCGACGATGCCACATTTCAAAGACATAGCATTATTGTAAAGGGGCTGGTTTCGATATCATCGAGTTATGTCAGAAGTTCACCCAAATCACGTGCCCAAGTCCCCCGCCCATTCCACCCAAATCCGCACAGTAGACGTTGTTGTGGTCGGCGGAGGCATTACTGGCAAGGCTTGCGCCCTAGGTCTAGCCCAGCTTGGCTTACAAACCATTGAAATTGCCCCTGATTTAGGGCAAAACGTCCCAAGTCCACAAGGCGCTCAATGGGGCCAAAGAATCTACGCCTTCTCCCCCAGCACCCAAAAATTACTGGCTCATTTGCATATTTGGGATGCAATTGATCGCAGCCGCCTGCAAGCAGTCCGAGATATGCGGATTTACGGTGATCGAGGCGAAAAGAATGACCATCTCCACCTTTCTGCATTTGAAGCGGGCACTCCACAACTTGCGTGGATTGGAGAAGCTAATTTAATTGAGCACACCATCGATCAAGCTTCGCGTTTTCAGAATAAGCTAGAGCGCATCAATGATGTTGTAGAAAAAATTCAGGTAGATGCTGATGGAAGCACCCTACATTTAAAAAATGGTGGGAGCATTCGCGCACAACTCGTGATTGCAGCGGATGGCGCCAACTCACCGATTCGCAATGAATTGGGTATTAGCGCGAGTGAAGAAAGTTATTCACAAAGTGCAGTGGTTGCCAATTGGCTCTGTGACTACCCCCATCTAGAGACTGCCTTTCAGTGGTTTTTGCCAGGTGGCGATATTGTGGCTATGCTGCCCCTGCCAGGAAAACAAGTGTCAATGGTTTGGTCTACCTCCCCAGAACATGCAGCTGATTTATTAAAACTAGATCAAGCGCAATGGTTGGATCAATTCTCCTCCATTGCTAATGGCGCAATTGGAAAGCAACTAGGTGAGCTGACTCTGAACTCAGTGCCAGCAACCTTCCCTTTAAGAAAGATTCGAGCCAAACGATTTATCGGGCCAGACGCCTCTCCGAAGGTTGTGCTCATTGGCGATGCCGCCCATGTGATGCACCCACTCGCTGGGCAAGGCCTGAATCTAGGGCTGCGAGATGTTGCGGTACTTCTAAATATTTTGGGTAAGCGTGAATCGTTCCGCGCACCTAGTGACTTGGTATTGCTTCGACGTTATGAACGACAACGTCAAGGCGACACGAGCGCACTCTTATGGGTGACCGATAAACTCAAGAAATTATTTTCTGCAAGCAGCAGCACTGAACGCCAGCTCCGTAACTGGGGCTTAGGTCTTGTAAACAAAAGCCACTTTATAAAACAGCGCTTAATTGAACGCGCTTTAGGAGAAATTGATTTTGAATAAATTGTTATCTGCGATTGCATTCATTGGCGCCGCCCTGCTCTGCACTACCCCACTTCACGCACAACAAGAGCAGCAATTAAAGACTGAGATCCAAAAGAAGTTAGGCGCTAATGCGAAAGTGAAAAGTGTTTCACCGGCCCCAGTTTCCGGCCTTTATGAAGTACTAGTTGGCAATGATATTTTTTATACTGATACCTCTGGGAAGTATCTGATTCAAGGGGAAATCATTGAGCTCGCATCCGGTAAAAATATTACCGAGCAAAGACAGGCAGACTTAAACCGCATTAAATGGAGTGAATTGACGCCTGCCAACGCAATTAAAAATGTTCGTGGCAATGGTAGTCGCCAGCTGGCAGTCTTCTCCGATCCAAACTGTGGCTATTGCAAGCGCCTAGAGAAATCTCTACAGCAGCTTGATAACGTAACGATCTATACCTACTTAATACCCATTCTGTCGGCAGACTCCACCCAAAAAGCAAAGCAAATTTGGTGCTCTTCTGATCCCTATAAGACGTATATTGACTGGATGGTGAATGGCATCGCCCCTAGCGGTAAGGGAGAGTGCAGTACGCCACTGGATAAAAATGTGGCTTTCGCAAAGACCTATGGAATCACGGGCACGCCGACTTTATTCTTTACTGATGGCAGCCGTTTCCCTGGCGCGGTACAAATTACCGATATCGAAAAGAAATTTAGCTCCCTGAAATAAATATCATGAACCATGCCGACTTACCCGCAATTCAATATACGGTCTGGCCGGCAGACCTGCATGGCCATCGCTATCGCATCAAGCTGCATATTGCCAACCCTGATTCTGATGGTCAGGTACTTCAAATGCCGGCCTGGATTCCAGGTAGCTATTTAATTCGTGATTTCAGTAAACATGTCGAATCACTTGAAGCGTTTTCAGTAGAGGGTGTCAAGAGACAAATAATCCTCGAACGGATTGATAACGACCATTGGCGCTTACCGCCATGCAATGGTCCAATAGAGGTACTCAGCACTGTTTATGCGTTTGATTCTTCAGTGCGTGCAGCCTATCTGGATACTGAACGCGCATTCTTTAACGCCACTAGCTTATGTCTAGCCGTCAAAGGGCAGGAGCATTTACCTTGCTCACTCGCTATCACCCCGCCGGAACTTGCCTTTGCGGATCACTGGACAGTTCAAACTTCCTTGAGGGCTGCCAAGACGGATGAGCGTGGATTTGGCTTCTATTTGGCACAAAATTATGATGATTTATTGGATCATCCTGTAGCCTTGGGCGAGTTCCAGCTCGTGCACTGGAAATCAAATGGTGTAGCTCATCGCATGGCAATACAAGGCTGCAATCACATTATTGACGCCAAACGCCTTGCACAAGATTTACAAGCAATCTGCACCAGCACTATTGATCTCTTTGAGCCAAAATCTAAGCGTGCTCCTTTTGATGAATATCTTTTCTTAGTCAATGCGGTATTAAATGGCTATGGTGGCCTTGAGCATCGTAATAGCACTGCGCTACTCTGCAGGCGCGATCAAATCCCCCAAGAAAATATTCTCTTTGAAGAATCTGCGTATAGAGAATTCTTAGGCTTGTGTAGTCACGAGTATTTTCACGCATGGCTGGTTAAGCGTATTCAGCCAAAAGCCTTTCAACCGTATGATCTGGCCAAGCGTAATCACACTCGCTTACTGTGGGTGTTTGAGGGCTTCACCAGTTACTACGATGATCTCCAACTACTGCGTAGTAAACGAATTGATCTCAAGACTTACCTAAAACTCGTTGCAGATAACTGGAATGGGATCTTGCGTGGCCCTGGGCGCCATAAGCAAAGCCTAGCTGACAGCTCTTTTGATGCCTGGACCAAGTATTACCAAGCAGATGAGAACACCCCAAACACGGTCGTCAGCTACTACGGTAAAGGCGCCTTAGTTGCGCTTGGTCTTGATTTACAGATTCGGGCATTCACTAAAAATAAACAGTCTCTAGATGACCTCATGCGCCTACTTTGGAATAAGCATGGCGTCACCTTGGACGGCATTACAGAAGACGGACTAGATGATTTGATTTTTGAATTACTGGGTAATGGCTTTAGCAAAATCTGGAATGAGATTAAGGCCCGTTATATTTTTGGTATAGAAGATATTCCTCTGCAAAAATGGATTGGCTCAAATCTCATTTCTGTAAAAACAAAACCTCAATCTACACTGGAAAAACTCAAGCTACAGTTTGGGATGCGCCATTCAGATGCCAATGGCTGGCTTAAGGTTACCCATGTGCTTGATGGCGGGATTGCTCAAGCAGCAGGCCTATCAGCCGGTGATTTACTAGCCAGTATTGATGGGCAGCGGGTTACCGGCGCCCACTGGGACAGAGTCTTAGGCAGCCTTTCTGAAAACTCCCATGCCCGCATTACTTTCTATCGCGATGATCTAGAGCATGAGCGCATGGTTTCAATGCAATCTACCCAGATACCTATGCAATATGAACTGACACCTAAAAAAGATGTCTGATCGAAATTGAAAGCACTATTTTCAAAAGACGATATCCCAAAGGATTGGCAAAAATTACTGGGGAATTATTTCGAGTCAGTAGATTGGCGCTCACTAGAAAAAAATTTGCAGACTGCTCTTGATACTGAAGTTGTTCGACCCGAGCCTCAGAACTTTTTTAAAGCCCTCAAACTTTGCCCCGTTGATTCAGTAAAGGTAGTGATCTTGGGCCAAGATCCTTATCACTCACCAGGGCTAGCGCAAGGGCTAGCCTTTTCGATACCTGCTGAGATTGCAGTCAATTCACGAGAATTTCCCAGCTCACTACGCAACATCAGTAAAGCATTGGCATTAGAAGGTTTTGGGTCTTTACCGAATGGTGATCTTCACAATTGGGCCGAGCAAGGAGTGCTACTTCTCAATACTGCTTTGAGTGTCAAATTGGGCGAGGCCGGCAGTCATACGGGGCTGGGATGGAAAAGCTTCATTGATCATTTGATCGGCGGTTTATCAAAAGCTAGGCCGCATTTAGTTTGGATGCTATGGGGTGGTCATGCCCAATCTAAGCTGTCACTCATTGAAGGAGGTCAGAATCCTTTGATCTTGCAATCCTCCCACCCATCTGGACTTGGCGTATACAAGACGAATAAGCCTTTTTTGGAGCCTGGAGGTAAGGCCAGTTGCAATCACTTTATTAAAGCCAATCAATGGCTGATTGAACAAAAGAGTGCGCCTATTCAGTGGGTGGCGAACAATTGCGCCGACTTATTTAGCTAAAGCAGTAAAAACACACCCCACCGCACAGGCAGCAAAAATAGCGCTGGCCCACTCTAAGATTTGCCCGGATTGAAAAAGATCCCAGTATTGCCCTGCATACGAGCTAGCAGCCGCTGCAATAGACCCCAGTAAGAAGGCCATCAGAATCCTGCCGGGCTTAACCCCATCAGAAGCTCCGGGGTAAAAAATCCAGGCTGACACCCCAGAAACACCCCCAATCACCAGAAAAGCCAAAAACCCCATTGATACCCCCATTAATGCTGCCATCAAATCTATAATTGCCATTATGAAGTTGTTGACACTCGGCATCAATCATCACACAGCGCCGGTCGCCATTCGGGAAAAGGTCGCCTTTGACCCTGAATTTCTTCAAGAAGCGTTGCACGATCTTCGCCAACATTTAGTTGGCGCGAATCAGGCCGGGCTTCCCGAAGCTACGATTTTGTCAACCTGCAACCGCACTGAGGTCTACTGCGCCGCAAATGATGCCAGCGCCGCAGGTCTTTTGCATGAAGCTACTTTCGATTGGTTAGCCAAAACTCAACAGCTTGCACCAAGCAGTCTTGAGCCTCACATTTACTCATTACCGCAATCAGATGCAGTGCGACATGCCTTCAGAGTTGCGTGTGGCTTAGATTCCATGGTAATTGGTGAGACACAAATCTTAGGCCAAATGAAAGATGCGGTTCGCACTGCAAATGATGCTGGTGTATTGGGAACCTATCTCAATCAACTTTTCCAGAAAACGTTTGCAGTCGCTAAAGAAGTACGTGGCTCTACTGAAATCGGTGCGCACTCTATTTCAATGGCTGCAGCCTCTGTTCGCCTCTCAGAACGTATCTTTGAAAAAATTGCAGATCAAAAGATTTTGTTCATTGGTGCCGGTGAGATGATTACTTTATGCGCAACGCATTTTGTTGCGCGCAAACCGAAGAATGTGGCGATTGCTAACCGCACGATAGAGCGCGGTCAAGAGCTTGCAGATTCCATTTCCTCGCAAGGCGTTGAAGCTGAATCCTTCAAGCTCTCCGAGCTCCCAGGGCGCCTACATGAGTTCGACATTATCGTTTCTAGTACTGCCTCATCCTTACCCATCATTGGTCTGGGCATGGTGGAGAGTGCCTTGAAGCAACGTCGCCATAAGCCGATGGTGATGGTTGATTTAGCAGTGCCGCGGGATTTTGAACCTGAAATCTCCAGATTGGATGATATCTATCTTTACACCGTTGATGATTTAGGAACGATGATTCAGACTGGTGCCAACTTACGTCAAGCGGCTGTAAGCCAGGCTGAAGCGATCATCGAAGATCGTGTTGGTAACTTTATGCATTGGATGCAAGGTCGTAATGCGGTTCCGCTAATTCAGGATATTCAGCAGCAAGGTGAACGTTTACGTCAACTTGAACTTGAGCGTGCAATGAAACGCTTGATGCGTGGCGATGATCCACAAGAAGTTCTCAATGCCATGGCACAAGGCCTAACCAATAAATTTCTGCATGGCTCACTCCATGCACTGCAACACTCTAATGGCGCTGAGCGTGACGCCTTGATTAAGTTGTTACCCAAACTATTCGCCTCGCATTCCAAGCCAGAAGACCATTAGATGAAGCCCAGCATGCGGGCTAAGCTAGACCACCTAGATACGCGCTTAGCCGAACTTAATTCCTTATTGACCTCCGAAGAAGCAACCAAAGACATGGATGCTTATCGGAAGCTCACGCGTGAACATTCCGATATTGCTACCGTAGTAGAGCAGTTTGGGCTCTACAAGCAAGCAGAGGCGGATGCCCAAGCGGCAGAGGAAATGCGTAAAGATCCCGAGATGAAGGACTTTGCCGATGATGAGCAGAAACAGGCTTTGGCTACGATGGAAGCGCTTGAGGGCGCATTACAAAAGCTCTTGCTTCCTAAAGATGAAAATGATGATCGCAACGTTTTCTTAGAGATTCGTGCGGGCACTGGTGGTGACGAGAGCGCACTCTTTGCTGGTGATCTGCTACGCATGTATAGCCGCTTTGCTGAACGCCAAGGCTGGAAAGTAGAGATGGTCAGTGCTGCTGAATCTGACTTAGGTGGATATAAAGAAGTGGTCCTTCGTCTTGTTGGACAGTCTGTTTACTCACGACTCAAGTTTGAATCTGGTGGTCATCGTGTGCAACGTGTTCCACAAACCGAAACACAGGGTCGCATTCATACATCAGCCTGTACTGTGGCAGTCATGCCAGAAGCAGATGAACTGGAGGCGGTCAAAATTAATCCCGCAGAGTTGCGAATTGATACCTTCCGCGCTTCAGGTGCTGGTGGTCAGCATATTAATAAAACGGATTCTGCAGTCCGTATCACTCACCTGCCAACAGGCACCGTTGTTGAGTGCCAAGACGATCGCAGCCAACACCGCAATCGTGAACAGGCCATGAAGGTATTGGTTTCTCGCATCATGGATGCTAGAGAGCGCGAGAAACATCAACTTGAGGCACAGACTAGGAAGTCGCTGGTTGGATCGGGCGATCGCAGCGATCGCATTCGCACCTACAACTTCCCACAAGGCCGCATCACCGACCACCGCATCAATCTCACGCTTTATAAAATTGACGCCATGATGGATGGCGATATAGATGATCTTTGTAATGCTCTTGCATCTGAACATCAAGCAGAGTTACTTGCTGCCCTTGGTGATAGTTAAGCGATAACGAAACCTGTGAACAAGGATTTGAGCCTGCGCTCTCTATTGAGCGATTCAGCACTAGCCCCTGCTGAGGCAAAAATTCTGATGGCCTACATCCTTGAAAAGCATTACCAACTTCCACGCTCTGCCTTGCTGTCGCGTGATGATCTAGAGCTCAATGCCAAAGCGTTTGATGAGTGGAAATCGCTTGAATCCAAGAGAATTCAAGGTGAGCCAATTGCATACCTGATCGGAAAAAGAGGCTTTCACAATATTGAGCTTTATGTTGCTCCTGGAGTACTGATACCGCGCCCCGAGACTGAGCTCTTAGTAGAAATTGGTTTGCGTGAAATCAAACGTTTAAATGCTCTGACCAAAATTCTGGATTTAGGAACAGGCTCGGGTGCCATTGCTTTGGCGATTGCGCATGATGCCCCAAATGCGCAACTTACCGCAACCGATCAATCCACAGAAGCACTAGAAATTGCCAAAATAAATGCCAAGCTATTGAATATTGAGACTCGAGTACAGTTTTTTCAGGGGAGCTGGTATGAGGCTATAGAAGCTAGTGCTTCTTTTGATATTATTCTCAGTAATCCGCCATACATCACATCCCAAGACTCACATCTAAGTCAAGGTGACCTACGCTTTGAGCCAATTTCCGCACTAACAGATCATGGCAACGGACTGACCTGCTTAGAAAACATTATTTCAGGCGCCCAACAACACCTCAGTCCCAATGGCCTGCTTGCCGTTGAGCATGGATTTGACCAATCAGAAGCGGTTGTAGCCCTCATGCAGCAAGCAGGTTTTCAGGATGTCCAAACACATTTGGATTTAGGCGGCCATTATCGTGTCGCCTCAGGCAGAAAATAGGTTGAAATAACCTTTTTTCACATTAAGTCTTAAAATCAATAAAACCTTATTTTCAAACTGTCCTTGCAATAAGACTGTCTCAGTAAAAACTTAGTAGAAAGAATATATGGACTCACAAGCTCAAATTAAAGAAATCGTCACTAGCCACCCAGTTGTACTATTTATGAAGGGAACTGCGCAGTTTCCACAATGTGGCTTTTCTGGAAACGCCATCAATATCTTGCGCGCTAGCGGTGTTGAAAATCTCCATACCGTGAACGTGTTGGAAGATGCTGGTATTCGTCAAGGCATTAAAGAGTTCGCAAATTGGCCAACGATTCCCCAGCTCTATATCAATGGTGAATTTATTGGTGGCTCTGACATCATGACTGAAATGTTCCAGTCTGGTGAACTTCAAAAACTCGTCAAAGCTTAATCAAGTTTTTCGCTGAGACTTTGAAGCTGTGACCTTTGATTTAAGCTCTCTTCTACTATTTGGCCTGCCATTTGGAGTTTGTGCAGGCCTTTTAGTTTATGCCTTAAACCTACGCTCCACCCTTGCTCGTGTTGAGCTACAAGCCCAAACAGATCTTGCTCTAGCGCTCAGCTTGCGTACCGAACGTGACCAAGCATTACAAAACGCGATTCGCCTAGAGGCAGAGTTGGATTCTGAACGCAAACAAGGTCTAGGCAAAATTGAATCACTTAATGAAGCTAAAGAGGCTTTGACAAATCAGTTCAAAAATTTAGCCAACGAAATTCTAGAAGACAAGTCAAAGCGTTTTACCGAACAAAATGCTGCTAGTCTAGATGCTCTATTAAAACCTCTGCAAACTAAGCTTACGGAATTTAAAGAGCAAGTTAGCACCTCTTATGGCAATGAAGCTCGTGAGCGTCATGCTCTCAAAAGTGAAATCGAGCGCTTGGCTAATCTCAATCTGCGCATGTCAGATGAAACGCGCTCCTTAACTCAGGCATTAAAAGGAGACTCTAAGGTTCAGGGTAACTGGGGTGAGCTGGTATTGGAATCCATCCTTGAGTCCTCCGGCTTACGCAAGGGTGAAGAGTATCTTGTGCAAGACACCCAAACGCAAGTTGATGGCTCACGCCTACAGCCTGACGTTGTAATTAAGCTGCCAGAAGGCAGAAGCTTGGTTGTTGACAGCAAAGTCTCCATAACGGCCTATGCCCGACATGCTGAAACTACTGACCCTGCAGTTGCTGAGCAAGAGTTGGCTGCACATATTCAGTCCTTGCGACAACATATCCAAGGCTTATCTGGAAAGAACTATAGCTCGCTTTATGGAGTGGGTTCAGTAGACTTTGTTTTAATGTTTGTGCCGATAGAGCCTGCATTCTTACTGGCATTAAAGACCGTACCCAACTTATATCAAGAAGCTCTGGCAAAAAATATTGTGTTGGTATGTCCAAGCACTCTTATGGCCACTCTGCGAACAGTTGCCCATCTATGGCGACAGGATCATCAAAATCGCAATGCATTAGAAATCGCAAAACAGTGTGGCAACCTTTACGATAAGTTTGTTGGCTTTGTAGATGATCTTGAGAAGCTTGGCCAACGTCTCGATCAAGCGCAAACGAGCTACCACGATGCATTCAATAAATTAAAAACCGGCAAAGGCAATCTCATCCGCTCAGCCGAAAAGGTTCGTGAACTAGGCGTGAAGCCCAGTAAGAATCTATCTCCGCCCCTGATTGAGTCTTCGTCTGATTTCGAATAATGTAGACAAACAAAAACCCCGCTTAGTTTGCACCAAACGGGGTTTTTTAATACCGACTACTTAATCAATAATCTGAGTCAGTAAGCAATTAAGCTGATTTACGGCTACGTGATGCAGGTGTAGCAACTTTCTTAACTTGAGCGATTTGACCTTGTACAGTTTCCATTGCTTGATCAGCAGTTTTTTCTGCAGTAGCAAAAGCTTCTTTGCTAGCAGCGCGGAACTGTTCAAAACCTTGCAATGCGCTACCGTATACAGTCTTGAATGAAGACAAGAAAGTTTCTGAACCAGCAGGTGCATTAGCAGCAACAGTGTTGATCCAATCTTGGAAGCCATCTTGCAACTGGTCGATGCTGGCATCAACTACGTTTACAAATTCTTTATTGCTATCGCGCATTACTTTGCTAACTTTCTTTTGGTAAGCAACAGCTTGGTTACCAGCAGACTGCAAAGTTTCAGTATTTAACATCTCAGCAACTTGCTTAGGATCTTTCGCTGTCAAAACTTGTTGAATACCGTCTTGAGCATTAACCAAAACATCTTTGGAAGCAGCGTAGTTCAGTTCAGCTAATTTTTGAGCATTTTCCAAAGCAGCTTCGCTCAAAGAAAATGTAGCCTCAAGGCCTTTGCTATTAATTTGGGACAATTTAGAGGTGATTTGATCTTGGTTCATGTATTTCTCCAGAAATTAAGTGGTACAACTAGTCAATTAAGCGCACGATTTAAGAGATGAAAAACTGTAGATACCTTAAATATTGCACTGCACCATCAAACTGTAACTGAAGGAATATGACAAATCAAGAAGTTTTTGCTGCTATGCAACAAATATATTCCAAGACAAAAATAAACTTAATATAATCAATAACTTAATGTCATATCCGAATTCCCATTCCTATCGAAAAGTTGCTATTGCAGCCTGTTTTGGAACCTTTTTAGAGTGGTATGACTTCCTGACATTTGCAACCTTGGCAGTGGTTTTTGCACCGCTCTTCTTTCCCTCAACAGACCCCAATACAGCCCTTTTAGCGAGCCTGGCGACTTTTGGCGTTGGAATGGTAGTAAGACCCATTGGAGCTGCCCTATTTGGCTCTATGGGCGATCGGATCGGCCGTAAACCGGTTTTCATGATCACCATTGCATTGATGGGGATAGCAACTGTGAGCGTTGGCTTTTTACCTACTTATGTCCAAGTAGGTATTTGGGCACCCATTCTGTTGGTTGCTCTGCGCCTACTTCAAGGACTCTCTGCTGGCGGTGAAATCGGCGGCAGTGCTGTCTACCTCACCGAACATGCTGGTGATGAGTACAGGGGATTTAAGACTAGCTTCCTCCAACTCATGGGTCCTCTTGGCATCTTGTTTTCCACCTTGCAAATTGCATTCCTCAGAAGCCAGTTATCACCAGAAGAATTTCAATCTTGGGGCTGGCGTGTGCCATTTTGGATTTCAATTGCGCTATTACTCGTAGCGTTCAAAGCGCGCATGGCTTTAGAAGAAACGCCTGTGTTTTTAGAACTGAGCAAATCCCATCAACAATCTACAAGCCCACTACTCAATAACTTTCGCGACCCGCAAACACGTAAACGCATGTTTTTGCTGTTTTTCTGCATCTCTGCGGGAGGGGCAGTGCTTTTCTTTTGCGTGCAAGTCTATACAACGATTTTTCTAAAAACTTCTGTGAAGCTAGCGCCCGAGTTAGTAGACCAATTCAGTATTTATGCGACCTTAGCGTTATTTCCGCTCACTATTTTTGCCGGATGGTTATCGGACAAAATTGGTCGTAAACCAGTAGTCATTTGCGGACTCTTCATGGGTGCTGCTTTTATTCTGCCGGCATTTCATCTGCTCAAGAACATTGGCACGGAATATCTCAACAACCCAGCAATTTCTCTAAATCTTATTTTGATTGGAATGCTACTAATTGGCCTATCTCTAGCACTTGCTTTAGTGGTTGGTCCTCAGACCGCCATGCTGACCGAACTCTTTCCAGCAAAAACCAGAAACAGTGCAGCAACCCTTCCCCATAATCTTGCTGCTGGATGGATTGGTGGCCTACTTCCCTTAATCGTGACCTGGTTAAATCAACGCTGGCAAAGTGATAGTGCCGGCCTGTGGTATCCCACTGTATTTTTAGCAAGCGCTGCTATTGTGGCCCTTCTCTATTTACCAGAGACAAGAAAAATAGATCTACGCCAATAATTAAGGATGCATTTTGCCTAACAACAAACTATACGGCCTTGAAATCATCAGGTTTTTCTCGGCATTAGCTATTTTAATTTTTCACTTCCAACATTTTTCCTTTGTAGGCCAAGCGCCAAATAATTTTGCATTAATGCAGCTACCTTTTTACGACTGGCTAAAACCGGTTTATCTCAATGGTGGCCTTGGCGTACAAATATTTTGGGGCATCAGTGGATTTATATTTTTTTGGAAATACGCCAAAGTGATTGAGCAGAAAGCACTTAATGCAAAGCATTTTTTTGTTCTTCGCTTCTCGCGACTTTATCCTCTACATCTACTAACCCTCTTACTGGTTGCGGGATTACAAATCCTCTACCTACAATCCCACGAATCTAGTTTTGTCTATGGCAATACTGATTGGCGTCATTTTATTCCGCAACTTTTTTTAGCAAGCAATTGGGGTGGTCAAGGCTTCAGCTTTAATGGACCCATATGGTCCATATCAGTTGAGGTATTAATCTACTTATTTTTCTTCTTAGTCGCTCGTTATTTTGGGGCAAGTCTTTTTATAAGTATTGCAGTCCTATTAATATGTACCTTCATTAAGCATTACAACCTGACCGAGTCCTTTATTGTTGATTGCCTTCTTTATTTCTATGTGGGCGGCATGACCGCGGCGCTTTATAGCCGCCTTGAGAGAACAACTTATCGAAAGATATCCCTGCTTATTGCGTTTGTAGTGACTACATGCGCGCCTTTTATATTCCACCTTAGCAATACAAGCTTTTCAAAAATTCTGTTGTTTTGCTATGTCCCCTTTTTAATTTATGCGGGGACAATCAATATTTCCGCCCCTAAAAAATATCATGGAATGATTGCAGCATTCGGCAATATGACCTATTCGAGCTATTTACTGCACTTTCCATTGCAACTACTGATGGTGCTCATTTTCGAGTTCTTCGGCATAGCAATCCCCATCTATGACTCACTCTTCTTTGGAGCATTCCTCCTAGGCATTCTTTTGCTGTCTTACGTTACCTATCGATTTTTTGAGAGGCCTATGCAAGACATCATTAGAAGTTGATGGGATTAGGTTACCCGAAAAAGAAAAAAGCTTCTAAGCGATTAACTTAGAAGCTTTCAAATACTTGGTGCCCCTTGTCCGACTCGAACAGACCACCTACTGATTACAAAGCAGTTTAACAGCTTTGCCAGTAAGGCCTCCCCTATACAGTCATTGGGCTTGGTTGATATTAAACAACATTGGATCACGTTTTTATCAGCTTAGGTTGACACTTTGTTGACGAATTTTCAATGAGGGGTCTTGTTGAGCACTTACGCCATACAGAATTAGTATGCCTCAATTTTAATGCGTTGCTTAATTCAAATTAAACGTTCAACTTCACTTCAGGGGCTTAACAATTCTCCGGTTACCCGTATCATCAACCGCAATCTTATCGGCAACGGCTGATGGAAACACCTTGATATCCTCAAAGCTATATTGCGGCAAATGACTGTTAATCAAATCAACCACAATACGGGCCTGACTAGCATCACGGATGCGCTTGCCCGGATCTCTATCGGGTTGATCAGCCATCCACAGCTTGAATAAAGCAAAAGCACGTGGATCAACTGTATTCATACGGGCCATCTTGCCATTAACGCCAACGATAACCTCACTAAATTTGGGTGCACTGAGTAACCAATCTGCATTACGCGCTTTTACTACCCAAAAATCATCAACCAGAGTACTAAAGCGACCAGGCTCAGCATCACTGCCCTGACCCATACGGCGCAAAATATCAACCTCATAGCCATCTTTATTAACAGCGGTATACAGCTGGTCATCACGCAGCGTGAAGGTTGAATCAATGCTCTGAAGAAAGCCCAGCATACCGCCAGCAAGGGTATTTTCTTGAGTAAACAAGCTTAATTTTTTACGGTTATCCCATAGCAAGTCAACATCCCGAGTTGCCAGATGAGCCTCATTAAGGCGGACCCCAGCGGCAGTCTCATAGGCATATAGCGCGTTAGTGCCAATAATGGTGAACTTGTCAGACATGCCAGCATCGCTCAACCCAACCAGGATATCAATAATGATGTTGGGTGTTCTGCCCACCCTTAGCGCACGATTTAGTCGCTGATGCTTTACAGCGGCTTGCTTTAACCCTGACGAGAGTTCTGCCGCACGCGCTTTACCAGCAGTAAATTTGTTGTAGATGGCTTCTGTTTCAGCGCTTTTAGCACCAAGGCCGGTTTGGTCGCCCCTAGTAGTCGTGCGCACCAGATATTCCTTACCTTTAACGGTTTTCCAAACCATTCCTCCACGAAACTCTGCCGACCGTAATTTAGCCTGCTCTAAAGCGGTAAATGCGCTTTTAGCGTCAATATATTGCCGGATGGAATCTTCGGGAAGATCTATTATTTCCAAGTTATTTTGCATTTTAATAAATTACTTGGAAATATAGGCGTTGTCAATCAAAACCCCTGTATAGCCCCACTAATTACGTAAAACTTTGGACCTTATACATAGCAGGCATTCAAAAACTAATTTTTATGACTTCAAATAAAGGTGTAAATTGTTACTTAACATTAATAATAATTAAGTAACTTTTAAAAGGTCCATATGTCAAACGGAAAAACGCTGGTGCAAATTGCCTTAGAGATATTGAAATGCAATCAAACAGAATTAGCTATAGAGATGGGTGTCTCAAAAGTCCAGATCAGCAAGTGGAAGAATGGGGAGTCAATGTCGGCAGTTATGGAAAAGAAACTGCGCGATATAACCCAGGCTGGAGACCTTGATCCCGATTTTGTAATCTCTTGCGGATCGGTGGACGACGCTAAAAAATGGGCCAAATTGATCACTTACCAAATGTATAACAATGAGGCCGAACTAGATTATGGGATTGAGGATGAAGCGGTTTGTGCCGAGCTAATGAGAATCTTAGCCCTCATTGGGGTCAACATCCCAAAACCTTTTCCGCAAGAGTTCATTTTGCAATGGGAATATGAGGAAATGTATGACCACTATGGCGAGGGCAATGATAAGGTTGATGCGACGATAGATGCATTTGAAGAGCAGCCCCTCATTCATTTAATCAGATCAATTTTTGATAATTACGCCTGCATTGATCATTTCATTGGAATGTATGTATCCAACCTGGGATTAAATCATCCAAACTTTCAAAATCTGGAAGCCAAGCAAGAGATCTTGCATCGTAAGCTTGAGCTTGCTACAGCAAAGGCCAATGTGAATAAAGAAATCGCGCCTTTATTTGGAAAGTTTCAGTTCATCACGATGAGTGATTTCAGCAATTTAATTGGTGAAGTTAAGGCGAAGGCATATGAATTAGGCCTTCCGCTTGAAGCCGAATTGAATGACCTAATAACCGAGAATCCTGAGAACATTAGGGATGACACTAGTGACCGGGATATGTGGATATTTCAAAGTCAGCGCAGCCATCCAGATATCTATATGAACGAATTGCTGGAAGGAATGAGGGCGATCCATGCAGTACTACCTTTGATTCTTAAAAAACTGGATATTAGCCCAGAGGAGATAAATGCTGCACTTACTGAGGCGCCCTGACTGAGGGGCGGCGAGAGTATGACTTTTCTCTGATGGGATCTGTGGCTGCTTTTAAGGCTCATTTGGACGCCGATAACTCACTAGGTTGCAATCTTAAATGTCTCAATTCGGCCCAGAAGCGGTCGGTAGAGCAGATGATTGAAGACTTTGTATTGACGGAGTAATTCTCCCCGGGGAGTAAAGAAAATAGCCCATCAATTGAATTGGGCTATTTTCTTTTAGGCCTAATATCAATCTATCTTTTTAAACGACGCCGATGGAGTTACTCTTCCAATAAACTTCTTAGCATCCAAGCAGTTTTCTCGTGAATATCTTGTCGTTGAGTTAGTAGATCCGCTGTAGGTTGATCATTCGCTTTTTCTACTAAAGGGAAAAGTTTGCGAGCAGTTTTCGCAGTAGCCTCTTGAGCCTTCACAAGATACTTGACCATATCCATTGCTTTAGGTACCCCATCCACTTCTTTGATGGAGGTAAGCTTTGAGAATTCCTTATAAGTACCCGGTGCTGGTTCCCCAAGCGCCCTGATTCGTTCTGCTATTAAATCAAGCGCTGCCCATTGCTCAGTGTATTGAGTCATAAACATAGTGTGAAGGGTGTTAAACATTGGACCTTTCACATTCCAATGAAAGTTATGAGTCATCAAATAGAGAGAGTAGCTGTCCGCCAAAAGCTCTGATAATCCTTTAGCAATGGCCTTGCGATCTTTTTCACTAATGCCAATATCTATTATGGTTTTAGTTAATTTGTTACTCATAAGTTCCCCTTCATTGGAAATAATGATTTATATGACGGAAATATCAACTGCAATATTGCCACGAGTAGCGTTGGAATAGGGGCAAACCTGATGAGCCGCATCGACTAAGTCTTTAGCAGCCTTTTTTTCTAAGCCTGGTAAGGCTATGGCCAACTTAACAGCGATACCAAATCCTTGTGGGATTGGACCGATATCAACACTGGCGTCAATTGAAGCATCATCAGGCACCTTTACTTTTTTCAATCCTGCTACGTGCTTAAGCGCTCCCATAAAACAAGCTGAGTAACCAGCTGCAAATAATTGCTCTGGATTAGTGGCTGTACCAGCGCCACCCATAGCTTTAGGTGCTGATAGAGTTACATTCAGCAGGCCATCATCGCTAACTGCCTTGCCATCTCGGCCACCAGTAGTGTGGGTGTGGGCTGTGTACATTATTTTATCCAGCGTATTCATGATACTTTTCTCTCTAATTAAATATTTTTAACGAATAAAGTGCTTGGCGATATCAAAGACAGTTAATCCAGCTCCAAGAGCATTGATGCAAACTCCTGCGTATAACTTCATTGGATTCTTTGATTGGATAAAAGTTGACATATCTTTCTCCTATTTTCTGGTGCAAAAGAAGGTAGCTAAATCCTTTTCAAACTCGTGATTGAGAAAGTACAGGCCTTCAGATAAGTGGTGATGATTCTTCATTTCTCGCTCCTTTAGTTTTTTAATGGCGATGAAGTGATTCTGGGGGATATTAAGATATCGGTCCAATGAATTAAATTGAATTTAATGATCGATAATATCGATAACAAGATTTGGATATGATCATACTAATCATTCCGATCTCAACGCACCCCTTAAGACTTTGAATGACAATGTAAAAAATGTTTATGGAACTGAGGATGTGGCCAATCATTGAGAAGATACGCTTTAAATACGACTGCATTATGGTTTTGTATTGGTATACCCTTATTAGCCGTTTCAACGCAGCCAATGAGGCGAACCCTCGATAGTTCTCTCGAAGTTCTGGCAGTAATTAGCTCCACCTCTGGGGTAGGTTCAATTATGGTTATTTAGGATAGAGCAGTAATCCTATCAAGAGGCGTAC
Source organism: Polynucleobacter sp. Tro8-14-1 (assembly GCF_018881655.1). Classification (GTDB taxonomy): domain Bacteria; phylum Pseudomonadota; class Gammaproteobacteria; order Burkholderiales; family Burkholderiaceae; genus Polynucleobacter. The sequence goes on along the minus strand of NZ_JACVPX010000005.1, from coordinate 4,052 downwards.
TTTAATGGGACAACTCGCGAAGCTTTTTTTGTGCTGGTCAAGCATCGATTTAAGCGACGCTTACTAAGTCAGTATTGAGGATTACGTATTCATCTTGGGGTCAACCATAACGCAAGCCTTCATTCCCTTTAACTCCATGGCCTTGAGCCACTCAGGTTTTATTTTTGGATTCATTATTAATTCATTCACTTGTCGATTAGAGGCATTTTTAGCGACGAATTCAGCTTGACATCCACAGTAAGCCGTGAAGTCTTCTTCAGTAAGGGTCTTACCCTTAAGATCTTTATGCTCAGCCACTTGTTCACTTATGCAATTTTTTTGATAATCCTTAGAAATTGCCTGAGCAAAAGATGGGTTGGCTACTACTAACAAAAAAGCTAACGATAAAGCGGTTCGAAATATTGGCATTGTGCGTTTCCTTTTCATGCAATTTATATGGTGGAAATTCTTCCATAAACATCAAGGTCGGACTCATCAACCTCCAAAAAGTCATCTTCGATCACAGAAGCTCCTTCTAAGTTTTCGATATATTCCCGGATAGCGTAGTAAGGAGGCATCTGTGCTTCATTGTCATCCTGGGGATCCCAGACTTTGTAACGAAAAACGGTTAATTTCATGTGATTTTTGGTTAAACGTAACTCATGAGCCTAAAAGATGATTCATATGGCGCCTCAAGTAAGCCTTGCGAGCCTCGACTAAAACTATGACCAAATTACTCAGAAACTGTTTGAACTGTCTCATTTAAAGCTCCTTTGGTTAAAAATACTAGGGTTACTACTTAATTAGTATGCGCTTTAAGTGCCTAGATTGCAGGGCAGCAAAAACCCCTCTATTAGTAGTTTTATACGTAATAACCCTAATAGGTTCAGAATTAAATTGTCTCCCGACCCGTATTTAAGGTCCTTAAGTCGCCCTCGGGCGACTTCTTTTTAAGTCATTTCTACCGTGTCGTTAATAAAAGGAAAGTGTCATGTTGAAGTACATCAATAGGTCGCTTGAACAAACTATCAATACCTTGATTGATATCACCGCCTATTCACGATTTGGCGTTCCGGTTAGAGCAATTGACATCGCTAAACGTCAGCACCTTTCTTTAAGTCGTATGGAAATAGTGCTCTCCGCGCTCAAGTCTGCTTATTTAATACGAGCTGCCAAAGGACGAAGGGGCGGATACTACTTAGCTAAAGACCCACAAAGTATGACGATGAAAGATGTGTTTTTAGCAGTCAATCACTTTAGATCCAGAAAAGTAGTTATCGCAGACTTTGCTAAAGAGATCGTAGAATCTTTTGAATCCTATATGCGTGATTGTCTATCTAAGATTGCAGTAGCATCATCTTCGAAAGATGCGAGAACAAGGTCCTTTCAAATTGAGATCATTCCAGCCTGGGACTCGCAAAAGTATCAGTTACAAGAAATCTCCAAAAAGGGTAAATGGGATTCTCAAAGCGTTCTGATTACAAAAGCCGAATTACAAAAAGCAGAAAAGCTCGGGCCCAACTCTATATTTGATTTTAGTAACTACCTTCAATAATAAAATGAGATTGATGAAAAAGATGCGACAGTTTTATGATGAAGTTATAAGTTATATCCGGGCTTATCTCAGATGAGCGGTGTAATCGAGCGTAGTCATGCTTCTTATTCCGTCTATTTAGAGCGTGAGTTACGCTCAGATCATGCCGGCGAAACGGGTGCTATCTATATCTACAAAGGTATTATTGTCATTGCAAAATTACGTAAAGATCAGAAGCTCATCAGTTTTGCCAAGCATCATGGAGCCACTGAGGCTGAGCATTTACAGTTAATAGAGTCTATTTTCGAGGCCAAGCATCGAAGTCGTTTGCTTGTTCCTTGGCGCATTGCGGGATGGTTAACTGGGGCAATACCAGCGCTATTTGGAAGAAAAGCAGTTTATGCAACGATTGATGCTGTTGAGACATTTGTAGAGCAACATTACCAGCAACAGATTGAATATCTGCAAAAAAATGGTAGTCATGATGATTTGCTTAAGCTCCTCATGCGTTGCCAAGCCGACGAAATAAATCATAAAAATGAAGCAAGATCAAAAGTTGTGAGCCCTAGGCCCTTAACTCTAAGGCTTTGGTGTGCTTTAGTAAGGAGTGGATCGGCAGTAGCTGTTTTATTAGCCAGGCAGATTTAAAGAATATGATGTTGGTAGTTAATTAAACGAGGTGGAGAAGTAATGATTCAGATTCAGATCTGGGCTGACTTTGAATGTCCATATAGTTACTTTCAGACTATCGTTCTTGAAAAGCTCGAAACAAAGTATCAAGACAGACTAGAGATAGTATGGAGAGCATTTGAATTAACCCCAGTTGAGGGCAATATATCTCCCTCACAATCCTACATGGATAATCTTGAGGCCGCTAAGTCTGAGCCCATTGTTATGCAAGAGAATCTTAAGCTTTTAACGCCAAAATTTCTAACCTATACATGGCTTGCGCAAGAGAGTGTTTACTTTGCTAATTCTCAAGGGAAATCATTAAAACTTGCTAGAGCCTTATTTGACGCATTCTTTTTGCAAGGAATGGATATTGGTAGCGAAGCGGCGGTAATGCAGATTGCTTCTCAAGAAGGTATTGATATTGAACGCCTAAAACAAGCTGTTGATAACGGCGAATTGACCAAACACGTTATGGCCGATGAGCAAGAGTTCAAGACTTACGGGTTTCAAGGGCTTCCAGCAATGCTTATCGGTGAAAAGAATTTTTCTCCTCGTAGTTTCATGCCTGTAAATGGATATCAAACGTTTGATGAGCTATCTGAAATCATTCAGGGCCTTGTTATGTAATGATGCTCTTAGTCATTAAAGATCAGATTGGTCCAATTTAAGGCTTTTCCTCAAAAATTTAATCTGCCAACATATCTCATTAAGCTAGTTGTGATAGTCTAAACCCAGGACTAAACCAATAGGAGATACAAATGAAGATAACTCATGTTTTAGCAAAAGTTGTTTTGGGATTGTGTGTTGGCGTCGCTTCATTAGGTGCTTTTGCACAGTCAATGAAAGTAACTCTTACTGGCTCTCAAGAGGTGCCACCAGTAATGACCTCAGCTTCTGGGGTAGGCGCAATCATGGTTGCTCCAGACGGAGCGGTGTCGGGAACCATCACAACGACAGGTATCGAGGCAACCATGGCACATATTCATGAGGCGCCGATGGGCCAAAATGGCCCAGTTATTGTTCCATTTACCAAGACTTCAGATAATGTTTGGACTGCCCCCGCTGGTGCCAAGTTAACGGATGCCCAGCTCCAAAGCTTGAAGAGCGGCAATCTTTATCTCAATGTTCATAGTGCCACCAATAAACCTGGTGAAATAAGAGCCCAACTTAAGCCTTAGATTAAATATTCTTAGCTAAGGCCACTAAGAATGATTGAAGAACTACTTTTTCCAAACGCTTGCCAGCCATGGCTGTTGTTCAATTGGTAGTCCACTTGGCCTATAGTAATGTTCAATTTCAGTAAATTTTGCATCGGTCATAAAAGATCTCCAGCTCTCTAAATCATGATATGAGCCAAATCGGTCTCCGTACCAAACTTCTTCGTTATTACCCCGAGGGTTTGAGCTAAAAAGAATACCGTTGGGTTTTAAGCATGCCCATAAATTACTTAGTACTTTGGGTAATAGCTTATTGGGAATATGAAATAGTGAAGCGTTCGCAAAAATACCGTCAAACGTGTTATCTGGCAAAGATAAGTTAAAAAAATTCTGAACTAGGATTTCGCAACCGCTTTTCGTTTTAGCTATTTGAGCCGCTTCTTTGCTACCTTCAAGCCCAACAGCAACATGACCAAGCTTAGCAAAGGTTTGTAGATCTCTTCCCGGACCACATCCAAAATCCAGAATATGAAACGGTGGCTCAGTCTTGATTGTGCTTAATAGGGCATCAATATTTTGACTGACATCATGATCTTTTGTGCCCTCATAATAAGTAACAGCATGTTGATCATAATGCGCGATAGTCGTTTGTGAGATTAAAGCGGATTCACTTATGAGATTTTTAAATGTAGACATAATGAGTTTGAAAC
>NZ_JACVPX010000003.1 GCF_018881655.1 Polynucleobacter sp. Tro8-14-1 | reverse complement strand
GTTGCACGAGCAAGGCCGGCACGAACCGCAGCCTCACCTTGGCGAACGTGACGGGCAAGGCGTAAGGACACTAGGCATTGCGCTATTTCAGCGGATTGGCCAAGTTGCTTTGATGCTAGGGTCAGTTGTTGATCTACGCGCATAGTTGCCTCATGCTCTTCATTAAGTACGAGACACTAATATACCTGTTTATACGTCATTGGTCAATAAAAATGACTCATAAATAAGTCCTTAAGTATATTATGGACTCATTTATGAGTCATTAATTTATTTAAGGTATCTAATTGAAGGAGCTGCCATTTCGTAGGAAAAAGTGAGGATATGTTTAAAAATGTAAGAATCCATTGAAATATGTAAGAAAAAGTGTGAGGAAATAGTCATTCGAACGAAAAAGTGGGTTTGAGGGAAATATGAGCGATGCTGGGCGCTCATCATGCTTTGTGCCAGTCGGGTGCTTTAAAGAATGGCTTGCTATTGCCAGTATCTATTGCGATGAAGCGCAATGACACATCGGGCATCAACCTTGCAAAGTGTCCAGCCTATTCGGGCGTGAACAGCAACTCTAGGGGCGCCATTAGCCAATCCTGAGCAACCTATGGATAGGATTTCAGCACCCAGAAAATATGAGAATTTGATATTTATATTAATAAAATCAATTAATTAACATACTTTATTTATTATTAACATATGATATGTTAATAATTAAAAATAATGTTAAAATAGATGCATGACGAATGCATATGAGCTATTTAATCAAGCAGGCATCTACTTGCAGCAAGTCCTAGGAGAGGATTTACTGCAGGAGGGCGCTTGGGAGAAAGGGGTGCAATTACCACGCTATCTTGCCCAAACATACGAAATCGGCAAAGCTAAGTTGGGTGGGATCGAGGTTCTCTTGATGGCCAATAAGGATGGGGCTCAAGCATTGCCGGCGTTACTTAAACAAAGGGCACTTATTCAGAAAGAGGCTGGGATGCCGGTCATTTGGGTTGGAGATGCTCTTCAGGCTTATGCGCGTAAGGAAATGGTTGCAAGGCGCATGCCTTTTATCATTCCTTTTAAACAGGCCTACTTACCTCCATTGGGAGTGGAGTTCCAAGAACGCGCATTGGCAACAAGGGTCGAGGCCAAAGAAAAGCTACATGTGGCAACCCAAGTATTTTTGATTAATACGCTGCTTGGCAATTTGCCTGACATATTAAATCCAAAAGAGATTGCCATGTACTTGGGCTATAGCCTCATGACTATGACTCGTATTAAAAGCGAGTTGATGGAGCACGGTTGGTTAGATATGGATGCTTATAGAGGAGGACGACTCTGGCGACTGAAAGTTGAAGGGGGCGAGCTCTGGAAAGCCATTAAGCCTTATTTACAAACCCCGGTGCGAAAACGCCTGTGGATCCGAAATCCAAATCCACATATTGAGGGCTTGCCTCTTGCAGGATTGAGCGCCCTGGCTGAGCAAACAATGCTTGGAGAGTCTCAAAATAGTGTGCGGGCAATTGGAGAATTGGACTGGCGCAAATTAGAGCGCGAGTTGGATGCCGACCAAATAGTCCCAGAGGCGATCGATGGCGCTTTGGAATTAGAGGTTTGGCGCTATGCACCACAAAGAATTAAAGCCCTAAATGCCAAAGAGGGTGATGCGAATAACGGCATCGTAGATCCATACTCTTTGTTTTTAAGTCTTGAGGTCATGGATGATGATCGAGTTCAAGTGGCGTTAAAAGAATTATTGAGAGGGATAAATTAATGGCATCGCAAGTAGGGCTGAAGGTCTTTGAGGAAGCGTTTAAAGGGTTTGAGGATCAGTATGTGCTGATAGGCGGTAGCGCTACGCAGTTGGCTATGGAGAATGCCGGGGAGCTATTTAGCCGCACCACAAAAGACTTGGATATTGTTGTGATTGTTGATGCACTGACCCCTGAGTTCATTGAGAAATTTTGGGAATTTGTGAAGGCGGGTGAGTATGAGATTCAGCAAAAGAGCGACTCCGCTAGGCAGTTTTACCGCTTCAAAAAACCTAAGACCGCAACATACCCATTCATGCTTGAACTCTTTTCAAGAAAGCCAGACTTTCTTCGGGAGAAGGATGGCGGCGATATGCGGGCGATTCCTCTAGCGGAGGATGTTTCAAGTCTTTCCGCGATTTTGCTGGATGATGACTATTACGGTTTAATAAAAAGAGATAGAAAACCTGGTTTTATCTGGGTAGATGCCCCCGTTCTGATTCCGCTGAAAGCAAAGGCCTGGCTTGATCTCAGTGAGCGCAAGCGTGCTGGTGAAAAAATTGATTCAGATGACATCAAAAAGCACTTGCGGGATGTGTTGAGGTTGGTATCAATTCTGCCTGTTGATTTTCAATATGAATTGCCAGAATCAATAAGGCAAGACATGGTGAAATTTTTAGACCAAGCCAAGGATGAATCTATTGATCCGAGCGGCTTAAATCATCCAAAGGGATCAAATTTAGCGGATGTCTTGAGTCAGATTAAACGAGCCTTCCTATAAGGGAGGTTGTTCACACATTCAAAGAGTGATGCAAAGTATTTAGCCAATACACTCGAAAAAAATTCCGTCAAGGGCACCCCAAAGGGGTGGCTTGCGCACCCTTGACGGCCACGACCAAAGAAACGCTCTTTTATGCCCAAGGTGGCGTAAAGACACATTGGGCATAAAGACCCATAGCGAGTTCATTAAGTAACTCAACAAAAAACCCACAAATATCCCAAGCCCCTATCCGTCACGCCAATAATTGATCTCAGTGCTTCACACCATCGCGTTAAAGCTAGAGTCGCGACTAGCAGCGTAGCAATGGATAGGTTCACGCTCTATCAATTGGAATGAAGCCAACCAATTCATAAATAGATAAACACATTGATAGGGGTGGCATATGCCAATTTCAAATACAGACTTGCAAGAGTTAGCCAAGGTTTCCTTAGATGAGTACCTCCGCAATCTACCAGTCGATCAAATCGCGGTAGAGAGACCTTTCCTTAAAAAACTCATGGAAGGACGCAAAAGTCTATTAGGGGCCAAACAGAACGTAGTCGAGAACATCCGTAAAGAACACGGCAGCAACTTTAGCTGGGCCTTTGGGGAGGAGACGGTCAAGTTCAATAAACGCAATACGACTGAGCAAGCCTCCTTCCCATGGCGCAGGGCAGTAGATGGCCTCTATATCGACTATGACCGCCTATTTAGTAACGGTATCAAGGTACGCGAGGGTGGGGCGCGAGGGTTTCAATTGGAATATAACGAGCGCGTACAACTGATCAATCTCTTGGATGAGCAGTTAGAAGTTCTTAGGGAAGGCTTTCTCAATAAGCTGGACCTAGAGTTACACCGCGACGGCTCACACGGCGGAGATGCAGTAGTTGGCTTGGATAGCTTAGTGAGCCTAGCACCAGATGCCGGCACAGTTGGTGGCATCGATCGAGCCAAAGCAAGCTACTGGCGTAACTATGCAGTCAAAGACATCGCCTCAACATCGCCAGGTAACTTAGTAGGTGAGATGGAGACCGCATGGCGCCAATGCATTAAGCATGGCGGTAGTCCAGATTTCATCATTGCTGGTGGTAAGTTCATTGATACCTATCGTAAGCAGGTTACGGTGACCCATATCGCTAGTTCAGGTGAAACCAAGTACATCGATGCTGGCGTAGGGGCAGGAGTTAACACGGGCCTCGCGTTCAAAGGTGTAGAGATCGTCTGGGATCCCCAGTTTGATGAACTCGATGCCATGGCAAATAGGACAGTGGAGTGGAGCAAGCGTTGCTATTTCCTCAATACCCGCTTTATGAAGCTGCGCGATGACGACCTAGACATCGTTGCCCCAATTCGTCCGCACGATACCTTGGCTATGTACGCAATGGTGAATCTACGCTGCGCTTTATCCATCTCACGTGCTAATGCCCATGCGGTATTGGCTATTCAATAAGGAGGATCGAATGAACAATAGCGTGAACCATAAAGAACTTATCCATAGTGACTTCCAAATTAAAGAGGTGGAAGCAGTAGTGCGCAGGGATGCATTCACAACTATCCATGTGCATGTACCACCGTATGAGACCAACATCCTTCGCAACCTGTTTGGGCGCGAGAACGTCACGGTGTTCGAGCGCCCATCCAAGACCACCATTACGCCAGAGCAAGAATACGACCGTCTCTGTGCCAAGTATGGCCATGAAGTTGTTGCCAAAGTTTTTGGCGAAGACGATGGCGACCGCCTCATGGAGATCGTAGAAGGCTTGATGAAAGAAGGTCAGCTCCCAGCACAAGAGAAGGCATTAGAAGGAACTCTTGGGCAAGCAACACCTCAACCAGAGCCATTCGAAACTAAAGGAGCCAAGAAACGCTAGCAGTAGGGGAAGACCACCGCTATAGTCCTCTGGATTCTGAGTCGTGGTAAAAACCGGGTTCAGAGAGATTGGCAATACGACGTGCCGTAAAGCTAAATTTATCCGCCATTCGGCATCCCAAACTCAAGCAAAAATCACCTCTTTTGAACTCATCTTTAATCAACATATTTTATTGAATCTCAATGGGTTACATGGGAGTGTGGTTACAAAGAAGCCATATTGATGATGGGTCTAATGATGGAGTTTGAACCCTCATTTGTACCCACCATGCAGAAAAAAAATAGATTAAATAGATTAAAAAGTTAACCTTTTGTTGGTTATTCGGCAGTCGAACTCTCTAAGGTTTTAACGATGATTTTTTTCCCGTTTTTCACCCATCAGCAAGACATAGTCTCAGGTGGATTTAGGTGGTTTACTCGGGAGTAGGGTTACCCTTTAAAGCCATATAATTCAAGGGTTTATGGATAATGGTAGATTTCATTGGAGAGGCAAAATCTAGACACCTCTTCCGCCAATTTAAATGTAAAAAGCCCAGCAACTACTTGCTGGGCTTAAGTCTTTCTAGCTCCTGGAAAGGAGCAATTAAAGAACCACTGTATTTCTTAATTACTTCTTAGCTGGTGCGCTTACTACTGCAGCAATAGCTTCTGTGTAAACCACTTTTACTTGATCGTTTACAGCAATATCTTTCAACAAGTCAGGATTCTGAACCTTAACCTTGATGATGTTTCCTTGCGGACCCTTCAAAGAAACGATATTTTTAGCTGCATCAATCGCTTCAACATTAGCGGTTGCAGTAATGGTTTTGGTAGTAATCATGCCTGGCTTATCGCCTTGTGGGGCAGTTGTAGTACTAGTACTAACTTGTTCGCTAGTTGTGCCTGGATTTTTTACCTTAACCAACTCAATAGCTACAGCAAGTTCATAGACAACGTCGAAATGGTCGCCCACTTTAATTTCTGCAAAGTTCTTTACTTCAGGACCAGCAACGATAGAGGTTTCACCATCTTTGTTCTTGAGGGTAACTGTGCGAGTTGCAGCATCAATTTTAGTCACTTCGCCATCATAGATAAGCGCGGATTCTTGAGCAGCTACGCCAGCAATAGGAGCCTTTGGTTTAGTGAGGAATAAGTAGCCGGCAACTGCGATTGCAGCGATGACGACAGCAATGATAATTTTTTTCATAACGTTTGATCCTTAAGATGTTTAAAGTGCATCACCAATAGCGGGTAATGCGGTAATTGGTAAATACTATCGAAATAGTATTTGTGAACATTATTACTCATATTAATAATAGGAATCAACTTTCAGCCCCGTCCTTGTAAATATGGTCGGGGCGTTATTTCTCTTCTTTATAAAAACAATCCCACCTGTATGCTCAAGGAAGTGGTTCCTGAGCTTGTTGAAACTGTAGGCTGCAGGCTACCCACGTCATCGTATGGGAATCCATAAGCAAGTCCATTGGTATTAAATTGATGAAACTTTTGCGCCCAAGTATTGGATGGTGAGCTGGCATAGTTTCCGCCTAATGGAGGCGAAAAGCCCGCACCAAGCGTGTCATTCAATGAATAATTGGCATTGGCCATAGTTCCTCGTTGAAAGGCGGCAGCTAGCATCTTTTGCACATTCTTTTGATCACCAGTTCCACTGGCTAAAGAATTGGCGCATTGCCATACATCATAGGATGTGATTTGAGCATTCGTAAATTGAACGCTGCCACCACTGTTCCAACTGGAGGCGTTTGCAAGATTTCCTGTTTTAAAGGAAAGTACTCCGCCACTAACCATGCCTGAGTAGTAACCAGAGGCCGCATCATAAGTAACAACAGGAGTGCTTGTCCAGTTTGAATACCAAGCTGCAATAGTGCTAGTAAAGAAAGTGTCACTTACTGTGGCAACTGTTTTGGGTGAGACGGCCCGCAACGTATTTGCGGTGTATACGCTAGATGGGTATGCGTCTGCACTTACGCCATTGGTAGGTACAGCAACTGAGCTGTTGAAAAGTGAGTTAGAAAGGCCTGCTAAATTGGCCATGATAGAAGAGCGGCTTGTATTTAGTACACCTTGCTCTCCACCAGTCATTCCAGTGCCGGTCGCAGACATAGAGATAGGGAATCCAAATTGATCTACTTGGGTTGTATTGATATTCAGTGCTTGATTGCTATCAAATGAGAACTCTAACCAGTCATATAAACAAAGAGACCCAGGAGTTCCGGATGCTAATGCGGGCGCTGTGTAGCCGGTTGCCGGGTAACCAGTTGTTTGATTGGTATTCACTCCAGCAAGAGGAGTAAATGGAAGAAGTGGTTTTCCAACAGAAATATAAATTCGTCCACTAAAAGCGTTGGTGCCAGTCCCAAGGCCAGGCATATTGCTACCATTAAAACTAGCTAGATCAGCGACTAAGGTGGCGCAGCTGCGATCAAGAGGGATAGAGTAGTCAGCCCAAACGGTAGGGCAGTTAGTCAAAGCGCTAGAACCGCCTGTGGTCATCCCAGCGCATGTGCCTGCTGAGTTGGTATTGTCGGCCGTTGGATTCATCGGGACCGGCTTATTTTGTCCGGTAGCTGGGTTGTAACGATAGTATGTATTTCCCCCGGCGGCAGTCAAACCAACTATATAGGCATACATCGGAACGGTCGCTGGAATGCCGGTTGCACTGACGCTCGCATCAATTGTTAGTGGAATGCTGGCCGATGCACCTGAGCATGCTGGTGCACTTGCTCCTTTAGAGGATGTTCCACCAGTACTTCCGCCGCTAGAAGAGCTGCCAGATGAGCTGCTTCCACCGCCACAAGCGATCAAAATTCCAGAAGTTCCTAAGGCACCAACACCTTTTAATATAAGACGACGATGTGGATTGATGTTTGTCATGAACTTCTCCTGAGAACGGATCGATATATATGAATTAGCTATAAGGCTAATCTTGATCATCCTCTTCTTATGGGCAAGGGTCAACGAGCAACTTGATATAGATCAAGTCTGCATGCAATTTCGGGCAATCTAGAAGCTAGCAGCTAGGCCAATAGAGGTTCCGTGCACATTTTGACCAAATTGATACCTAAATACGACTCTAATGCGGGTAAAAATGGGGTCAGAGGCGCTGCGGTCTAATTCAATGCCGGTACCTACGGAGGAGAGGGAGTTAAACCCTAAGGCTCCTCGTAAATCGCCCAGGAATTCGGTATGCGCCACTTCAAATACCGCTCGTAATGGTCTATCTAACAATGTAATTGGGGTTGGGATACGACTGCGAGCCCAAAGCGCCAGACTTTGCGAATCAGCTGAACCTTGAACTGCAGTAGAGGTGTCAAATGTTTGCACCGGAATATTGGTGTAACGCAGCTCTACATCAATTTCTTGATCGGGTTGGTAGTTCTCGTAGTCCAGCATGACTGAGCCACCCAAACCATAAGAATTCATACGGCCGCCATTGAGAAACTGCAAGTCCACGCCTTTCTGATTTTGAATGACTCTAGACGCAATCGAAAGGTCGCTTTCTAAATGACCAAGCATGACATTGGCAATAGGGCGGAAGCGCAATTCATTGGTAATTGGAAAGTCCCAACCAATACCGCCGGTGCCTGTGATGCTGTTCCAATGAAGTGGTACCGTAACGGATGTATTGGCGATGCCATCGCTAAACGTTGGGTTGTAACGATTAACCGCTAAGGTACCCTCTAAATACAGGGGAAAGTTTGCGCTAATTCGATCACCACCCCCTAGAGAAACCATTTGCAAGTCGGAGTTATCGCCACCATTGTTACGGATCGATAACGAACCTGTTGTTACGTCTGGTGTAAGCGAATAACCCGTAATCGTCATAAAAGCATCAGCGCGCTTTTTGAGATAGTTGTTAGCAGCGTTATAGAACGCCGATTGAGCATGAGCAAAGCTAATCCCAGCGACTAATAGGGTGACAAAGAAAAGGAACTGGGATCTACTAAAAAGCCGCATGACACGCATTTTAGCGAATCAATTCAGTGGATGTACCATAGCAAATATGAAGCTGCTCATTTCTATCTACTTCTTTATTCTGGCCATCATTCAGATGGGCCTATTTTTTGGAATCTATCACTATTACCGCTCTCAGAACCTCCTGAGACCCAGTTTGTATTGGATGTCATCCCTGCTAGTGAATGTGGTGGGCTTATTTATTTTTGGTACGGGAATTATCACTCTTCAAAATATTGCAAATCCAGAATTTAATTTCACGGTAGCCAATACCTTCTTCTATGTAGCAACGATGTTGCAAGCTTTATTTTGTCAGTCTCTCAATCATGAAGTTTCTAAACGAGTAAAGATAGCTGCCTCAGTTTCGGTTCTCATTTTTATTGCCGTATTTGATTCCATGCGTCTGTATGGATCTTTTGAAAGTCGTACTGCAGTAATGGCAGGACTTGCTAGCCTTTTTTATTGCTGGCAAATCTATGAGCTAGGCAAGAAGAAAAAATCTTCCCCGTCTAAGCAATTGGTTTATATGCAATATGCCAATTTTGCTGAAATGTTTTTTGCTATGGGGCGATTCGTCATCATGGTTGCCTCGGCCTTTACCATTCGTCAAGTTGATCAGATCCCACAACTGCTGATTCTGTTTACCATTTCCCAGCTCGTGATGAATACCTTGTCATATATTGCGATTGGGGGATATTGGGCCGAGCAAATTACTATTGCGAATATCAAAACAGCGAATGAAAGTGAAGCTACTAAAGCCCATTTACAGGAACGAGAGCTCTTGATTGCCTCTCTATTAAAGGCCAATAAGACCGCCAGCACTGGGGCTTTGTCAGCTTCCATTGCACATGAGCTTAATCAGCCCTTGGGCGCCTCTAGTCTGAATATTCAATTTTTGCAAAAGAAGCTATCGGAAGGAGAATTGAATCCTAACTTACAGAGAGAAGTATTGGATTCTTTGTTGGCAGACAATCAGCGTGCAGCAAGTATTATCCGCTCCCTTAGATCGGTATTCGCTGATGAAAAGATGGCATCTGCCAAAGTTGACCTTACTGAATTAATTAATTTAGTACTCACCATTGCCCGCCCAGAAATTGTTAAGCAGAATATTCAGATGGTTCTCAAGTTAGATAAAAACTTGCTTATCACTGCTAATAAGGGAGAACTTCAACAAGTCCTATTGAATTTAATGAACAACGCAATTGATGCATTGAAGTCGATTGAAAATTTAAATAAATCAATCACGATTCGAGGCGAGCACACTAGTGCTGGCGTTCAAATATCGATCGCAGACACAGGCTCAGGAATTGATGAAAATGTGCAGGCACACATGTTTGAGCTACTTTCAACTACCAAGGGTTCCGGTATGGGAATTGGTCTTTGGTTGTGTAAGCATATTGTGATGAGGCATGGTGGATCTATCTGGTTTGAGTCATTCCCTGGCAAAGGAACTACGTTTTTTGTAAACCTACCTCTCGTGGCGGCTTACTCAATCTAGCTATCTATTAGCTATAGGGCTAATTGCCATGGTTTACCTCAAACATATCATTGATGTAATCAAAAAAACTTTTACTTAAGGCTTTTATGAAAATCAAACTCACACAATTTTCTATTGCAGCTGTATTAATAAGCTCAGGTTTTGCTATGGCGGCGGGGGGTGGTGGTGTGGTTGCTGATCCTGGCGCTATGCAGGGGAAGCATTTTGATCCAAAGGGTAAGGCGCCATCAAGCTATACAGTTGAGCTGCAAAGTGAATTGCGCAAGACGCTGCCTTTCGAAGATCAGCGTGATTTTGAGGAATCTAAAAAAGGATTCATAGCAGCACCTGCTTATAAAACCATCATGGCAGATGCAGGCAATGTGGCATGGGACATGGGTAGTTATGAGTTCCTTCTACAAGGCAAAGACTTTGATAGTGTGCATCCTTCACTGCAACGTCAAGCCATCCTCAATATGGGCTATGGCTTATATGAAGTTGTGCCTGGAAAAATTTATCAGGTTCGTGGCTTTGACTTAGCCAATATTAGCTTTATCAAAACAGATACGGGTTGGATAGTTTTTGATCCACTAACCGCTAAAGAAACTGCACGCGCAGCCCTAGAGCTCGTCAATGAGAAGTTGGGCAAACGTCCAGTGGTAGCTGTCGTGTATTCGCATTCGCATGCTGATCACTTTGGTGGTGTGCGTGGCGTAGTTGATGAGGCAGACGTGAAGAGCGGCAAAGTCAAGGTCATTGCGCCAGCTGGTTTTATGGATCATGCGATTGCTGAAAACGTCTACGCAGGCAATGCTATGACCCGCAGAATGTATTTCCAGTACGGTGTGTTATTGCCTCGCAGCCCATTTGGTCATGTCGACCAATCCATTGGTAAAAATACTGCTGCTGGTAATTTAGGTCTGATTGAGCCTAACGTCTATATCAACCAACCGTATGAAAAAATGACGGTTGATGGCGTGGAAATGGAATTCCAAAATACTCCAGGCACTGAAGCTCCTGCGGAGATGAATACCTACTTCCCACAATTTAAAGCCTTCTGGGCAGCAGAAAATATCACCGGCACCATTCATAACATATACACCTTACGCGGCGCCTTAGTTCGCGACTCACTGGCATGGTCCAAGAACATTAACAACGCTTTATATCGTTATGGCACTGAGAGTGAGGTCATGTTTGCATCGCATACCTGGCCACGCTGGGGTAATGAGCGTATTCAAGAGGTGATGCGTACCCAACGAGATAGTTATGCTCACCTGCATAACGAAGTGCTCCATTTAGCAAATAATGGCGTCACTATTAATGAAATCCAAAATGTATATAAACAGCCTGATAGTCTAAAGAGGCAGTGGGCAGCCCATAGCTATCATGGTTCCGAAGAGCACAATAGTCGTGCCGTGATAAATCGTTATCTAGGTTATTGGGACGCAAATCCAGCAACATTAGCGCCACTATCGCCAAAAGATTCGGCACCACTTTATGTAGAGATGATGGGTGGCTCAGCCAAGATCATGGCCAAGGGTAAAGAGCTTTATAAGCAGGGTAAATACCGTGAAGCGATGGAAATCGTTAACAAGTTAGTTTATGCGCAACCGAACAATACGGCCGCCAAGGACTTACTGGCAGATATTTTTGAGCAGATTGGCTACCAAAAAGAAAGCCCAAGTATGCGCAATAGCTTCTTGGGGGCTGCTTACGAGCTACGTCATGGTATGCCTACAGGAGCCTCGCCAAAGTCTAATGGCCCAGACATGATTAAGGGTATGACAACCGAACTCTGGCTCAATGCTTTGGCTATCAGTATGGACAGCAAGAAAGCAGCAGACATGAACTTTGTAATTAATCTTTCTACACCAGACAATGGTGAAAAATTTGTAATTGAGATGAGTAATTCTGCTTTGACCAACATTAAAGGTCAGCAGGCCAAGAACCCAAATCTCACTATCACCTTAAATCGCAGTGATCTCGAGCAGGTGATGGGTGGACAAACAACTTTTGAAAAGTTGCTGGCTGAAGGAAAGGTGAGGTTTGATGGTGATCGCAAATCATTCGATCAACTCAGAAGCACCTTGACGGTCTTTGTCCCTGATTTTGAACTCATGCCAGGCACTAAAGGTAAGGCCGCTCCTAAGCCAGCTGCTCCAGCCAAAGATCCATTTACGGCACAGGAGATGGCTATTACTGGTGGCGAGTAACCAGAGCAACCATGGTGATTAGGCTTCTCTAAAATTAAATAGGACTCTGCGGAGTCCTATTTAATTATCTTTTTACTTAATCATTATTTTTATTAAGCTGCAAACTAGGGCGCAAAAGCGCCACCCGCTTCAAGAGACTTCAGTTCATCACCCGCAATACCAAGCTCGGCAAGAAGCTCGCTCGTATGTTCACCCAATAGAGGAGGGTGGCGATACACCTGTTGTGGCGTGCCATTCATTTTGACGGCAAAACCAATATTGGGTACCTTGCCTTCAATAGGATGATCAATTTCCATCCGCATCTTACGATGACGGCCATGCTCACTATCGAATGCTTCTGGATAGGTATTGATGGGGGCTGCAGGGATGCCTGCGGTCAATAAGGTGTCTACCCATTCATCCGCAGTTTTGGAGATAAACGTTTTCTCAAGCTCAGAAGCCAGCTCCAAGCGATTGGCTAAGCGCAGTGGATTTGTTTTGAAGCGGGCATCTTCAAATAATTCAGGACGCTCAATCTTGTCGCATAGCAACTTCCACAGTTTTTGATTGGTTGCACCCATCACAAAATACCCATCAGCAGCTTTCATGGCTTGGTAGGGGGCGCTCATATGATTGGCCGTGCCAAGCTTATAAGGTTCAACTCCGGTACCCCAGTATTGAGCGGTATCCCAAATGGAGAATGCCAAGGCAGAATCAAAGAGTGACGCATCAATAAACTGACCTTCACCCGTTTTAGTTTTGCCGATGTATGCCGACAATATTCCGTATACCGCAAAAAGTGCGCAGCCAATATCAGCTACCGGAACGCCAGCTTTAACTGGAGGACCATCTGGATAGCCTGTAACGCTCATGACGCCAGACATTGCCTGAGCCATGAGATCAAAACCAGGGCGATCTGCCCACGGACCAGTTTGGCCAAACCCAGAAATACTGGCATAGACCAAACTAGGATTGATATCTTTTAAAGAGGCGTAATCGATTCCTAGTTTTTTCATAACGCCAGGTCGGTAGTTCTCCACCAAAATATCTGCAGTCTTGACCAGCTCGAAAAACACTTTCTTACCAGCCTCAGTTTTGAGATTTAGGGTGAGACTGCGTTTATTGCGGTTCATGTTCAGAAAGCCCATGCTGTCTGAGCCCTTCATCTTGAATCCCATTGCGCCGCGCGTCTGATCCCCTGTTCCAGGAGGCTCGATTTTGATGACATCCGCACCTAAGTCCGCCAACAGCATGCAGCAGTAAGGACCAGCCATAACCTGGCTGACGTCAAGCACACGGACTCCTGAGAGCGGTAATGGCCTTGATCCATCTCGCACGCTATTTAAAGCGTCATTTCTAGGTGTTTTCGTCATTGTCTCGTTGCTTCTTATATGTTTAGAATTAGCCTCTAATAGTATCAAACACAATAAAAACAATTTTGGAGACTTTATGTTGCTTAAATCGCCTCAGTGGGCTGTTCGTAGTTTGCTCGCAATTACGCTAGCCACGAGTTCTTTCTTTGCTTTAGGTCAGCAGTCTTACCCAACAAAACCAATCCGACTGATTGTGGGTTTTGCACCAGGTGGCGGTACCGATATTGTTGCTCGAGCCCTTGCTCCAAAAATGGGTGAGATTCTCGGTCAAAGCGTGATTGTGGAAAATAAATCAGGTGCAGCGGGCACTATTGCAGCCGATCAAGTTTCCAAGTCGAATCCAGATGGCTACACCTTGCTGGTAGGGCACTCCAATTCCAATGCGATTGCACCATTTGTTCTTACTAACGTTCAATACAATCCTGCAACGGATTTCACACCTATTACTTATTTGGGATATGTTCCTAACGTTTTATTAGTAAAGGCTTCATTGCCTGTGAACTCAGTATCACAATTGATTTCCCTTGCAAAAGCAAATCCAGGTCAGATGACTTATGGTTCGTCTGGTATTGGCAGTACTCAACACTTAGCAGGCGCTTTGTTTGCCAAGATTGCCGGCATTCAGTTAAACCATGTGCCCTATAAGGGTAGCGGTCAGGCCATCATTGATTTGCTAGGTGGTCAAATTACGATGAACTTTGATACCTTGCCACCGAACTTGCAGCAAATTAAAGACGGCAGCTTGAAGGCTTTGGCAATCTCCACTCCAAAACGATTATCTATTCTTCCTAACGTACCTACGTTTAACGAAGTGGGCATTACAGGATTTGACGTCACCAACTGGTACTCCATTATGGGTCCAAAGGGTATGGATCCAGCAGTAGTGAACAAGATTGACCAGGCTGTTAAAGCCGCCATGGTCGATCCACAAATTAAAAAGACTCTAGATTCTCAGGGCTTACAGCCTGAGGGACCGGCAACACCTGCTGCATTTAGTTTGTTCTTGGCTGGCGAACTGGCTAAATACCAGCGTTTAGTAAAGAGTCTGAATATTAAAGCTGAATAAGCGTTTTATGACTGAACAAAATAAGGTGGGCAATATTGCACAGGTCTCACTAGAGATGCGCGGCAATGTTGCTTACATTACCTTTGATCATGTGGCGGCGCGCAATGCGATGACCGTTAGCATGTATCAAAGTCTAAAGTCCATCTGTGAAGATCTTGCCAAGAACCCAGCTGTACGAGTAGCAATTTTTCGTGGTGCTGGTGGCAAGTCCTTTGTTTCAGGTAGTGATATTGCTCAGTTTGCTAATTTTCAAACCGGTAGTGATGGGGTGCGATATGAAGAGGGTATTGATAACTATCTAGCCCCACTAGCTGCATTACCCATCCCAACAATTGCCGTTATCGATGCTATGGCTGTTGGGGGCGGATTAGCAATAGCCAGTTGCTGTGATTTCCGAATCTCAACTCCTGATGCAAAGTTTGGCGTACCTATAGCCAAAACACTTGGTAACTGTTTATCTGCTGCAAATATTGCTTGGTTAGTCGCTCATTTAGGAATCAACATTGTTAAACGTATGCTGCTTCTTGCGGAAATGATTACTGCAAAAGAGTTGCTCCAACAAGGATATCTTTTAGCAACATACGAACAAGAGCAGCTAGGTCAAGAGGCCGTCAATCTCGCAGAGCGACTGAGTAAGTTAGCTCCCATTACGCAAAAATCTAGCAAGCTAGTATTGGCAAGATTAATTAAAAATAATCTGCCCGACTGTAGTGACCTCATTAGTGAAACCTATGGCAGCAATGATTTCCAAAACGGAGTTGCTTCATTCCTAAAGGGTGAGCCACCTATTTGGACAGGTAGCTAGCGCTCAACGCACAGCAGCCAAAACGGTTTAATCCAAAAACAGCTCTTGAAGATTGTTGAGGTAGCGCATGCCTAGTGGTGTAGCTTTAAGCTGACTGGGATTCTCATCCAGCAATTGCTTATTACTTGCCTCAGCTAAGCCTTTGCTAATCACGTTTAAAGGCAGACCAGTTCTCTCGCTGAAAGTATTGGTAGCAACCCCATCTGTCAGTCTTAGGGTATTGAGCATGAATTCGAAAGGCAGATCCTTAGCTTCAAGAACCCGAGATTCAATCAATGCATTACCTTTGGATTCCATTGCTTGCATATAGCTTTCTGGATGACGTTCCCTTACTTGGCGAGTAATTTTGTCTGGAAAAGAGATCTTTCCATGAGCGCCTGCGCCAATGCCAATGTAATCACCAAAGCGCCAGTAGTTCAAATTGTGTTTGCACTCTTGGTTTTTCTGCGCATAGGCAGAGACTTCATAACGTTTGTAGCCTGCCTTGGTAAGTAAATCTAAATTCTGCTCAAAAATGGCATCCACTTCATCATCGCTAGGTAATTGCGGAGGAAAGTTTGCAAAGTAGGTATTCGGTTCCAGCGTGAGATTGTAAAAAGACAGATGGGGCGTTTTAAAAGAAAGCGCGGTCTCAATATCCGCTTTGGCTAACTCTAATGTCTGCTTTGGGAGTCCGTACATCAGATCCAGATTCACCGATTTGAAGTGTTTCAGGGCAATGGCTATTGCGCGCTTGGCTTCCTCGCCATTGTGTATACGTCCCAAGGCTTTGAGCTGTTCATCCTGAAAGCTCTGAATTCCGATCGACACTCGATTAATGCCTGCCTTTGCAAATCCTGCAAATTTATCGGCCTCAATGGATCCTGGATTTGCCTCCATCGTAATTTCAGCATCGGGCTCAAGGTTCACTCGAGCGCGAACGGCACAAAGCAGTTGATCCATGCCTTCGGCAGATAGCAGGCTTGGCGTTCCGCCACCAATAAAGATGCTGTGGACTTGACGCCCCCAAATATTAGGAAGTTCGGTTTCTAGGTCAGCAATTAGTGCATTGATATAACGCTGTTCGTCAAACCCAGCCTTACTAATACCCTCTTTAATTTGATGTGAATTGAAATCGCAATAGGGACATTTCTTTTCACACCAAGGAAAGTGAATATACAAAGCCAATGGAGGCAATGCAGTCAGCGTTACTTTGGTGAGGCTCGAATTAAGCACGGCTTTTGAGTTGTGCAATCAGTTCACGTAGTGCTTGACCGCGATGACTGATTGAATTCTTTTTTTCTGGCTCTAGCTCAGCAGCAGTACATTGTTGCTCGGGCAAAAAGAAGTGGGGGTCATACCCAAAACCATTGTTACCAGATGCATGATCAATAATTTGCCCATACCAACGTGCTTGAACAATGATGGGTTCAGGATCATTTGCGCTATTTACGAAAACCAATGCGCACACATAATGCGCGCCTCGATCTGCCTGATCTTTTAAATCTTGAATGAGTTTTCGATTGTTCGCAGCATCATCACCTTGCTCACCCGCAAAGCGAGCCGATAAAACGCCAGGCTGGCCATTTAGAGCATGAGCACAAATTCCGGAGTCATCAGCTAATGCCGGTAAGCCTGACGCAGCGCTTGCATGCCTTGCCTTAGCAAGGGCATTTTCAACAAAGGTGAAGTGAGGCTCTTCTGCAGAAGGTATGCCCAATTCACCCTGGGGAATCACTTGAAAGTTTAAGGGCGCCAATAGCGCCTCAAACTCTTTGACCTTGCCGGTATTATTGGATGCGAGAACGAGCTTTTGCATGTCGATCTTTATTTCAATGCATCGCTTTGCATTTGGGTGAGCTCTTCAATACCTTGCTCGGCCAGATCTAGGAGTGCATTGAGTTCTGCTCGAGAGAAAGCGGCACCTTCTGCTGTGCCTTGAACTTCAATCATTCCGCCTTTGCCGGTCATGACCACATTCATATCGGTATCGCAAGAAGAGTCTTCTGGGTAATCCAAGTCCAACACTGGAACACCTTGATAAATGCCAACTGAAATTGCAGCAACGCTATCGATAATGGGGTCCTTGCTCAGGACGCCACTTTTAAGCAGTTGGTTTACTGCATCACGAGCCGCAACATAGGCGCCAGTAATAGATGCAGTACGTGTTCCGCCATCAGCCTGCAGTACGTCGCAATCGAGGTGAATAGTTCTTTCGCCCAATACTTTTAAATCAAAGACGCTACGCATGGCACGACCAATGAGGCGTTGGATTTCTTGGGTACGGCCTGATTGTTTGCCGCGGGCCGCCTCACGATCACTACGGGTATGGGTGGAGCGGGGCAGCATGCCATATTCAGCAGTAACCCAACCTTCGCCAGAGCCTTTCTTATGTGGAGGCACTTTTTCGAGAATGCTGGCAGTACACAGTACCTTGGTATCCCCAAAGGCGATCAATACTGATCCTTCAGCATGTTTGGTGAAGGCTCTAGAAATGGTAACTGGGCGCAAATCGGTGGGCTTACGGCCGCTAGGGCGGGCAATATTGGTTGGGTTTGCTGTGCTCATGGAAAGGGGGTCCTGTGGGGTTAGGGTCTGGATCGGGTCTAGTTCAATAATGAATCTACAATGTCCATATGATATCGAGCATGACTGGTTATGGCAGCGCTTCTCGCCAAGTCTCCCTAGGAGCTGGTGTAGTTGCTGATCTGCAGGTGGAATGTCGGGCTGTTAACAGCCGCTTTCTAGATCTAGGATTTCGTCTTCCGGACGAGTGTCGTGGGGCAGAGCCTGCCTTGCGAGAGCTGGCTACCCAAAGCCTATCGCGCGGAAAAGTCGAATTTAGAGCGGCATGGCGAGTCAATAGTGCCGCAGCAGGTGCTGCCAAAAGTAATCCCCATGCCCTAGGTGCGATTAGTCGAGATCGTCTTGATGCCCTTTATACCCTTCAAGAGAAAGCCCAAGAAGCTTTTCCAAAAGCACAAGAATTGAGTATTGCTGAAGTGTTGCGTTGGCCAGGCATTGTTTCCGAGCCTCGCGGCGAAGAGGATAGTTGGATTACTGCCACTGTCGAGGCTGGGCGTGCAGCCCTAGCGGCCCTCATGGAGAGTCGTCACGCCGAAGGTAAGGCCTTGGTTGGTGTACTTACCAATATCACTGGCAAGATGCGCGACATCGTTAAAGTAATTGAGCCCAAAGTTCCTGAATATGTAGCTCAGTACCAAGAAAAGCTTACAGAGCGTCTCGCTGAAGCGCTAGCTGCTCAAGAGCAAGCCAAGGCAGGTGCTGAACTGATGGAGCGCATTCGTCAAGAGGTTGTGCTCTATGCAGTGCGCATCGATATAGCCGAAGAGTTTGCGCGCTTAAAGACCCATCTTCAGGCAGTAGATAACGCACTTGCAGGCAAAGGTCCTGTTGGTAAGCGCTTGGATTTTTTGATGCAAGAGTTGAATCGCGAAGCTAATACCTTGAGTTCTAAATCGGTATCAGAAGAGTGCACACAAGCGGCTTTGGAGCTCAAGCTGTTCATCGAGCAAATGCGTGAGCAAGTTCAAAACCTCGAGTAATCCATACTATTGATTTATGACTACCTCTACACCGACACCATCTTATCAAGGCAGCATGTTGATGATTGTTGCGCCCTCAGGCGCCGGAAAATCCTCCTTAGTTAATGCCTTACTTAAGGACGAGGCCGGATTGAAGTTATCTTTATCAACCACTACGCGCACTCCACGACCTGGTGAAGTAGATGGCAAGGATTACCGCTTTCTGGCAAAAGAAGATTTTCTGCAAGAACGTGATCAGGGACATTTTTTAGAGTGGGCAGAAGTCCATGGTCATTTTTATGGGACTTCAAAGCCTTGGATTGAATCTCAAATGCAAGCGGGTAGTGACGTCATGCTGGAGATTGATTGGCAGGGCGCTCAACAAATTCGAAAGTTAATTCCCTCAGTGCAGTGGATCTTTATCTTCCCGCCATCCATAGAGGCTTTAGAAGAGCGCCTACGTAAGCGTGGTCAGGACGATGAAACAACGATTCAACGTCGCTTGGCAGCTGCCCATGTAGAGCTTTTGCATGCTCATGAGGCAGATTACATCGTGGTGAACGATTCTTTCGACCAGGCTTTGGTCGATTTAAAGCACATATTAGCTTCCAGCCGGCTGCGCTCTGGCCCAAGTATGGCCAGAAATCCAGCACTTTTGAAGCGCCTCGGGGTCTAATCAGTTATCCTATAGGTATTGAAGCTAAATTAAGTGAGTCCAGCATGGCACGTATTACTGTAGAAGATTGCCTTAAAACTATTCCAAACCGTTTTGAACTGGTTTTGGCTGCGACATATCGTGCTCGCCAATTAGTACAAGGTCACTCCCCACGCGTTGAGTCCAGAGATAAAGCTACCGTAGTTGCATTACGTGAAGTAGCTGCTGGTGTGACTGACCGTGACATGTTGACCAAAGTACCCCTCTAAGTAAGGAGTTCCGGTGTGGAGCTCCCTTTAGGACTAGCCAATACATCGGAAAAAGTAGGAAGCATCTCGCCTAAGGATGCTTCGCTTGATCCTAATCAAGCACAGTTGTTGGATAAGATTTCCGACACACCAATTCAAAGTGGTAAAAAATCCATCATTGCGAGTTTATTGGCGCAATCGAGTCGTCATTTGTTCGGCCCGACATCTGCGCCGATATTTCCGCTCAAACATCAAGTAGTTTCTATTGAGGGATTGCTGTCTAAGCTTTCCTATCTCAAGCCTGAAGAAATTGCACAGGTTAAAAAGGCATTTCAGTTTTCTGATGCTGCTCATCTAGGTCAATACCGTCATAGCGGCGAACCTTACATTACCCATCCAGTTGCTGTGGCTGAACTATGTGCAACGTGGCGCTTGGATGCGTCATCCATCATGGCCGCATTGATGCATGATGTGATTGAAGATACCGGCTGTACTAAAGCAGATTTGGTTGAAAAGTTTGGCAATAAGGTGGCAGAGTTAGTTGAGGGCTTAACCAAACTCGATAAATTAGAATTTCAAAGTCATGCGGAGGCGCAAGCAGAGAGCTTTCGCAAGATGTTTATGGCCATGGCGCGTGACGTTCGTGTCATCTTGGTCAAGCTTGCTGACCGCACCCACAATATGCGCACCCTGGATGCTGTACCCATGGAGAAGCGCCGTCGTGTAGCCGCTGAAACAATTGAAATCTACGCACCAATCGCCCATCGTCTTGGGTTGAACATCATTTACCGTGATCTACAAGATCTCAGCTTCCGATACTCCATGCCCATGCGTTTCCGAGTCATTGAGGGGGCTGTTAAGCGTGCGCGCGGCAACCGCAAGGAAATGGTTGAGAAGATTTTGCAGGCATCACGCATGGCCTTTGCTAAGGCCAATTTAGAGGTTGATCTGCGCGGTCGTGAGAAGACGCTCTTTAGCATCTATACAAAGATGCGCTCAAAGCATTTAAGCTTTTCGCAGGTGTTGGATGTGTATGCATTCCGGGTTACCGTGCATTCCATTGATGAATGCTATCGCGCACTCGGTATCTTGCATTCTCTATACAAGCCCATGCCAGGGAAATTTAAGGATTACATTGCGATCCCCAAATTAAATGGCTATCAATCTTTACACACCACTTTATTGGGTCCTTCAGGAGTGCCAGTAGAGTTTCAGATTCGCACAACTGAAATGCATGCGGTAGCTGAGGCTGGAGTAGCTGCGCATTGGGCCTATAAAGACGGCTCCCCTGATATGAGCGAGGTGCAAAACAGAGCCCACCAATGGCTGCAGTCCTTGATTGATATTCAGGATAGCAGCGGTGACTCTCAAGAATTTTTAGAACATGTCAAAATTGACTTGTTCCCAGATGCGGTTTATGTGTTTACCCCCACTGGGCAGATCAGGGCCTTACCAAGGGGCGCAACTGCTCTAGATTTTGCTTACTCTATCCATAGTGATCTGGGTAATACCTGCGTAGCTGTCAAAATCAACGGCCTGCAATTGCCCTTGCGTAGTGAGCTTAAGAATAGTGACATTGTTGAAGTCATTACTTCAGCAAGCTCACAACCTAATCCAGGTTGGTTGGCATTTGTGCGTACCGGAAAAGCACGTGCCTCCATACGACATTCCCTTAAAACAAAACATTATTCTGAATCACTTCAACTTGGCGAGCGTCTTTTAGCAAATGCTTTACGTCAGCAGGGCGTTGACGCTGCCTTATTAAGCCCAGAAATTTGGGAAAAGCTAACGCATTGGACGGGCGACAAAACCCGCGAAGAAGCGTGCGTCAATATTGCTTTAGGTAGGCGCTCTCCACAAGAGCTGGCAATTCGTCTCAAGATTTTGATTGATGATGAGGGTGGTGCAGAGCAAATGCGCTTGGGTGTTGCTGATTGGGTTGCGCCTAATCAAGAGACAAGTCACCATCATCAACGTCAAGCCATCCTAGTCGATGGGCGTGAGGGTAATTCGATTCATTTCCAAACTTGCTGCCATCCCATTCCGGGCGATAACATCATTGGTTATCTAGGTAAGGGTGAGGGATTACAAGTTCATACCAACGACTGTACAGTGGCATTGCGCATGCTCTCAAAGGATAGTGATAAGTGGGTCGAGGTTGAATGGGGCAAAGATCTGAATCGTGAGTTTGAATTGGATCTAGCAATCGATACGCGCCAGGGCAAAGGTGTTTTGGCTAGAGTGGCGAGCAGTGTTACTTCGGCAGACTCCAACATCATGAATGTATCCATGGAAGATCGCTTCAAAGAAGACTCGGTAACTATTCGCTTTACGATCCAAGTTTATGACCGATTGCATCTTTCTAAGGTGATGCGCAGTTTACGTGCCAATCCCGATGTCATGCGTGTAACCCGCACTCGAGCTGTTTGAGTTCTACAAGTATCGAACGTCTAAGATTTCAATTTCAGCGGGGCCGGTGGGTGTTTGTATAAAAACACAGTCTCCGATCCGAGACTTGATTAAGGCCTTGGCTATAGGTGAGACCCAACTGACATGCCCTTTATCGAGGTCAACCTCATCAACGCCCACAATTGTGATGAAGGTCTTCTTGTTGGCTTCGGGTCCTTCCAGGGTTGCGTAGGTCACAGTAGCCCCAAAGAACACCTGCTCAGAGTCATTTTCTCCTGATTTTCGAGCAGAATTATCGACAACCACGGCAAATTCTAGGCGTTTATTCAGGAAGCGGATGCGTCTATCTATCTCCCTTAAACGCTTTTTCCCGTAGATATAGTCCCCATTTTCAGATCGATCGCCATTGCTGGCAGCCCAGTGCACAACCTTGACAACCTCCGGTCTATCAAGGTTTAAGAGCTGAAGGAGCTCGGTCTTAATGCGTTCGTGACCAGCGGGGGTGATGTAGTTCTTCTCTTCCATGGCATAATTATGGCTGTTGCGGCTGTAGCTCAGCTGGATAGAGTACTTGGCTACGAACCAAGGGGTCGTGGGTTCAATTCCTGCCAGCCGCACCATACTACATAAGGGTCTCCCGTCAGGGAGGCCCTTTCTATTTGCATAATAAAATGAATTTTGCATAATAGAATCTACTTTTTAGGTCTCTATTGCCTAATTTACCGCCTGCAGAGCCATATAGAATATGAGCCCTCTATTAATCTTGCTTTAATTGTCTTGCATAATAGAATTAATCTGCATTTTAAATTTCCCACAATTATTTTCTTCAATCTCCCAAGAATTAAGTCCCATGCTTTGGTGATTATTTTTGTTATTTTTAATTGCATCACGACTACATATGGCCGCTTTTGTATCTACAGCAGTCTTTCAAAGTAGGTGATTTTTAGGGTTCTGACGGGCAGAGAACGGCCATTAGGAGTCCGTTAGTCAGTTATGCGTTTAATTGATAGCTCTCGCTTCGGATTTTGATTCAAGGTGATGTAATAAATGAACTCTGCAGCAGATTTATATAGGTCCTTATCATGTTGAGATTTTAGTAAATCTACCGATACTGATCCATCTGAATTTACTTCGCTTTTAAAAAAATAAATTGAGAACCCATTTTGAATGGAAAATTCAAATAGGCTTGGACTTATGTACCTAAACTTTTTTCCATCTGAGTAATCAACTGAGCAGACGCATAAATTGCCCTTTGTCATTGAATCCCTCAGGCGTATAAAGGAAAATAAGTCGCTCGGAATTACCTCAATATTTCCGCTTGGGCCTGAACGCGTCAATGTATCCCTGATTGATTCATCCGAAGAAATAATAGATATTTTTCGATTAAATTGAGCCATGATGCTAGGCAAAAATGCAAAGCCCGTATGTACGCCGCAAATAGTGGCCGAACCATTTAGCCGACCAAGCTCTTCAAATATTTTTTTATTGGAAAGGTGAATTATTGGATATGAATCAAAACCTTGCCGCCTAATGATTTGGATAATTAGGAGTAGTAATAGCTCATTTTTCGTTAACTGTGTATCGCAAAAAAGATTGCCATTTGGTAGAAGTTGGTGAGCCTCTAGATTATTGCCAACTAATTTCCAGGTCGCCGAAAATAGCTCTCCTCTAGCGGGGGTGGGGTTAGTTGAGAGTGCGCTACTTACTGCAGTCTCAATAATTGCAATAAGGGAGGAAAAGCCTTGGTAAGGATCCATGGGGCCTTAGATTACAGTGGTTTTAAATTATTCAGTAAGTCGCCTAGTGTGGATTTATCAGTCAAGCGATCTATATCTATAGTTAACTTACATGAATCTTCAAGTGCAACAGATAGGCTAATTAATTGCAATGAGTCAATTTCTAATTCTGAGATAGATTTCATAAGCGCAGCACAAGCTGGAATGCTGATCACTTGGGCTTGATCTACAATTTTTAAAAGCAAATTTTGATCAATACTTTCTTCTAATGACATTTTTATCTTAAGGTAAATGTTAAGTTAAAGTCTCTGGTGTATTTTACTGCGGCTATTTTTGGGTGACGCTCCACAAATAAAGACCATTCAGCAAAAAAAGAGTTGATAACTGCTGTTGAAATCACTTGGCCAATGCAAGTATGAGCGCCTTTTCCAAAAGAAAAGGAGTTGTTGATGTTGGCTTGATTCTTTGCATCCATATATCTATGTACTAAGGATGGACAAACATAGATCTCCTGGTTCTTTGATATCGTAAGATTGCCTATTGAGAAATTCTCCAGCGCTCTTCGTCCTATAAAATTTACAGCAGCCGCTTCTCTAAGCAGACTTTTTGCTTCCCAAGTTCCGCGGGATGCTGGCTCCTTCGTTAGCCCATACATCAGCGTTCCTTCAAGTGCTTCAAAGCCTGCAACGATAATTGCTAAAAGTATCCAAACCTCAGAGAGATCTCTCCCTTGATGCAACATAGTTTTTTCTAGATACTCTTTGAGCGCTCTTAATCTATCCTCAACGTCAATAACCTTGGCTAGCGGATGAGTCAAAAAGAAAAGCTTTGGCGGTAAAGATGGGATCTCGCTGACACTAACGCCTAAGTCTGTGGCTAAAATAGTACGAAAAATTCCTGCAATATAGTTCGCTACCAATTTAATTGGATTAATTTCTTCATCACCCGGGACTAATGAAAAAAACTCGGACGTAAAGCTTGGGAGCCAGTTTTGTAAATTTTCTTCAATTAGCTTATATTTTTTGGAAAAAGTCTTTCTCGACTGTGAATGTTCATCCCCATGAAGAAGCACGGGCGAGCACATAAAGATGGCGTCAATTGTTGGAAGGTTTTGATTGGATAGTTGAAGTAATTTTTTATAGTACTCGATGAAATTGGTTGGGGCGACCTTATCTGACTTGAGTAATGCAATGGATAGATCTTTGCCGTACACCAAAATTGCAGGGTGAGTAGACTTATCGAGCATTACCCACTCTTGACTCATGTCTAGTGATTCAGGGTGGTTAATAAATTGTCTAAGTCGCAGTAAGTAAGACATGTATTCGTGTATTAATTTAAAGGCTTTTATATATTAAAACTTCATTCACCAATTCTTCGACTGACTTATTCTTTGTAAATAATTCAATTTCTGGATTGCTGGGTATTTCATAGGGCGCATCTATACCTGTAAAGTTTTTAATCTCACCTTTAAGCGCCTTGGCGTAAAGCCCCTTAGGATCTCTTTGAATGCAAGTCTCAAGGGGGGTATTGATAAAAACCTCTAAAAATTGCCCTTTCTGAAAAAGCTGTCGCGCCTTTAGTCGATCCTGGGCATAAGGTGAAATCAACGCCACAATCACCATGTTTCCCTCGTCTAAGAGTGATTTGGCCAGCGCAGCTGTACGGCGCATGTTTTCTATACGATCTTCTTTACTAAAGCCAAGGTCTTTATATAGAGTAGCTCGAAGGACATCGCCATCCAAAATACTTACTGGGATATTTTTAGATTGCAATGCTTGTTCCAATCCTTTCGCAATAGTGGATTTTCCGGCACCTGAGAGTCCAGTCAGCCAAATGACTGTAGGCTCGGAACTGAGTAAATTTGCAGCCATGTGGGTTTATGCGCCTAAAAATCGAGAATTGAGGTACTTTTCATTGGTATTATTACCCTTAAAGCTTATACGACATTGGGCATACTTTGCATAACAATAAAACAATTCACTTTATCTCAGGGCTACCTCGCTCCGGCTCCACTCTGCTCGCTGCTCTTTTAAATCAAAATCCGCAGTTTCAAGCCAATATGAGTGGCCCGGTAGCGGGCATGGTTGGAGCTCTCTTAGAAAACATGAGCGGCAAGAATGAGTACTCTGTTTTTATTGAGGATGTTCAGCGTGAGCGAATTATCCGTTCTGTGATTGAGGGTTACTACGCTTATAGTAAAGCAGATGTTATTTTCGATACTAGTCGCGCTTGGTGTGCTCGCATGCCACTTCTCAATACCCTTTATCCAGCATTCAAAGTCATTGCTTGTGTACGACACATGCCTTGGATTATTGATAGCATAGAGCGCTTAGTTCAGCGGAATGTCTTTCAGCCTTCATCGATCTTTAATTACTTAAGCGGGGGTACTGTGTATTCCCGCGCCGATGGAGTTGCTGGTGGGGATGGTATGGTGGGTTATGCATATAACGCACTTAAAGAAGCCTACTTTGGAGACTATGCAGCCAACCGATTAATGTTGGTTCAGTATGAATCATTGGTCAAAGATCCCCAAAAAACATTGGCTGCTGTTTATGACTTTATTGGACAGCCACTATATAAACATGACTTCAATAATGTCGAATTTGATGCGTCTGAGTTTGATAAAAAGGCTGGTACACCTGGATTGCATGAGGTGAGAAGAAATGTTGCTCAAAATGAGCGAACTAGTATTTTGCCGCCTGATTTATTTAAGCGATTTGAAAATGATGCCTTTTGGAAAAATCAGACAGTTCACCGTAGTGGCATCACTATTGCCTAAAAAGCATTCAACACATTAAATCTTCCCATGAATAAAACGTATCGCCTAATATTTAATAAATCACTTGGAGTGATGCAAGTTGTCTCAGAGTTAGCTAGATCAAGAGGTAAAAAAGCAGCTGGCAGATCATTTTCTTCCAAAAAGAAGAGTGTTGCAGTTTCAATTCCATTCTCAATTAGGGCTATTCCCTTAGCCCTAGCAATTGGTTTTGCATTTATCTCGCCTCCAGTCATGTCCCAGGCCGCAAATGGAACAGCGGCAATTGGTGTCAACCCAGGCGTGGGTGGACCTGGGGTTATGGGCGCGGGTAGTGGTGGCAACGCGGGATACTACAACGGTTTTGCTGGCGGTGGCGGTGGTGCAGGTGGTAGCTTGGGTAATGGCTCTGGGGGTGCTGGCGGAGCCGGCAATGGTCGAAATAGTGCTGGAGGGGCTGGTGGTTCTGCGGGTGTTGGTGGACCAAATAGTCTGGGTGCCAATGGTGGCATAGGCAGTTTTTCACCTTCGAGCTCAGCTCAAGGCGGTGGAGGCGGCGGCGGTGCTGGTTTTGTTGGAAGTGTTATTTCAGGAAATATTACAGGAGGTAGCGGGGGTTCCGCCTCCGCACCTGACGCGGCTGGTGCAACTCAAGTTGGAGCAGGGGGTGGAGGTGGCGTTGGGCTCTTAATTATTGGAACCCCAACCTTAATCAATGCCTACAACATCGTTGGAGGAGCGGGAGGTAATGGTGGGATTACAAGGGGAGGACTCTCTGGAGCCGGCGGTGTTGGTGTAGATGGGAGCGGTTTTACTCTAACAAATAGCGGAAGCATTACTGGTGGCGCCGGTGGCGCAGGTGTAGCTGGTGCTGCCGGAGTTTATGGCAGCAATTTCACATTAATTAATAGTCAGAGTGGGGTCATAACCGGGGGCGCTGGTAGTTCTGGAGCTCAGCTGGGGCCAATACGTGGTGCAGACGCAATTGGGGGTAATGGTTTTTCACTATTAAATAGCGGAAGCATTACTGGTGGGCTTGGTGCTAGTTATGGAGTTGGTGGGTCCGGTGTATCAGGCACTAATTTCACATTGACAAACTATGGAACGGGAAATATCAACGGTACTTTTGGGGGCGCAGGCGTAAATGGAAATAACTTTACATTAACCAATAGTGGAAATATTACCGGGGGTGCTTCCAACTCGTATCCTGGCGCAGGTATTTACGGAAGCAGCTTTACAGTTACCAATAGCGGAAACGTGTTCGGTGGCGCTGCTCAAAATAATGCCACCGGTGGCGCTGGTATTTTTGGCTCGAGCTTTACGGTGGTAAATAATTTAGGCGGAGATATTGCTGGCGGCGTTGGTGCTAGCGGTTCCTTGGGCGGTTCCCAGGGTGGCGCGGGCATTAGCGGGGCAACAATTACGGTAAGCAATAACTTAGGCGGCACCATTGCTGGTGGTGCAGGCGGTCTTGGAGCGAGTGGTTACAGCGGCGGTGACGGCGGGTTTGGATTATCAGTTACTGGCGGCACATTAAACAATATTTCCAATCATGGAAGCATTAATGGTGGTGCAGGTGGCCCTGGCTATGCTGGTTCTGGATCTAATGGTGGGGCTGGCGGCACGGCGATAAGTGGTGCTGTATTTAATCTAGATAATGCCGTTGGAGGGGTTATCACAGGTGGTGCGGGAGGCTATAGCCAAAGCAGAATAGCGGGCGTAGGCGGCATTGGCGTATCCATTCTTTCAGGCAGCAGCGCATCAGCTATTAGCAATTCTGGCTCAATTGTTGGCGGTACAGGCGGAACATCTTTTGGCTGGCTAGGCGGTAATGGTGGGATTGGTTTGAGTGGCTCCAATTTCTCATTAACAAATTATTCTGGCGGATCTATTTTAGGAGGCTCTGGTGCCATTTCCTTGGGTGGAAGTGGCAGCGGTAATGGCGGTGTAGCCCTTAGTGGTAGCAGTTTTACGTTGATAAATTCCGGGGGTATCACCGGTGGGGGTGGCGGAAATGGTAGAAGCAATGTGCTTGGATTTCCTTTTCTCCAACAAATAACAACTGCTGGCTATGGTGCGGCTAGCATATCTATTTCTGGAGCGGGTGCAATCATCTCCAATGCTGGCTCGATTACTGGTGGTGCAGGTGGTGCTGGATACCAAGATCCTTCTGTAAATAGCTGGGGTGCAGCCGGCGGTGTTGGTATTGGTATTTCTGGATCGGGAACCACATCCATAGCCAATAGTGGCTTAATTACTGGCGGCGCTGGTGGTGCTGGATACACTACATCTGGTGGAGGAGGAGTTGGCGGAACTGCGGGCGCTGGTGTATCTGTTGCAGGATCAGGAAGTACGACCATAAACAACAATAGCGGAGGCTCCATTACTGGTGGCGCTGGTGGGGGTGGTTATTTTCCAGGGGGTAGCGGAGCTGGTGTAGCTATAACTGGAAATGGGGCAACAACAATTGTCAACAGCGGCAGCATTACTGGTGGCGCTGGTTACTCGGGTGGCGCTGGCATCAACATTGGATCTGGTGCGGGTGGGTCGATCAATATTATTAATCAAGGGATTATTTCCTCTGGCATGTCATCACGCGCTAGCCAAGCTGCAAATATTGTTAATAATTCATCTTCACTCACATCCTTTACGCTCTCAAATGCACAGTCAGACCTCACTTTCTCAGGTAACCTCCCTAAAAACTACAACATTATTCTTGGGACTAACGCCAATACTTACGGCAAGTTAGCTGCTTCCTCCGTAACTAATTGGGATGGCGGTACTGGTACAACTAACTTTGGAATTTATAGTGGACTGGTTAAGTCAACAAGCTATTTGGATGTCATTTCCGGTGTAAGCGCAAGCTTGTTCACGCCATCGAGCCTCACGGGCAACTATGGCGGATATCAATATAATTTAGTTCTAGAAGCAGGAACTGCTGGGACTACCAATATGTGGGATTTGCTATTCCCCGCATATGTTGCCTCTAGTAACATCGTTACTAATTCTGGAAA
Source organism: Polynucleobacter sp. Tro8-14-1 (assembly GCF_018881655.1). Lineage (GTDB taxonomy): Bacteria > Pseudomonadota > Gammaproteobacteria > Burkholderiales > Burkholderiaceae > Polynucleobacter. The sequence continues at coordinate 239,905 of NZ_JACVPX010000003.1, read as the reverse complement.
TTATTTGAGCGATGTAGGCAATACATTAAATCCCGTCTTTGCAGGCGGAACTTTAACTTTGCTCAATGGCGATAACTCCAACCAAGCTTTTGCAGTCAATTCTAGTGGCGGCACAATTACCTCACCATCTGGCGGCTCAGCCACTTTATCTGGTGTGTTCTCGGGCCCTGGTGCAATGACTTTCAACGGTACTGGCACTACGTATATGAATGGTGTTAATACTTATACTGGTGGCACCACAGTAGCAGGCGGCACTTTAAGTGTTGGCTCTTCAGAAGCAAACAATACAGCACGTTTGGCTGGTGATGTCACTGTACAGGCGGCGGGCACTTTAGCCGGTCATGGCGGAATTGGTGGCAATGTCACCAATAACGGCAGAGTAGCTCCTGGTGGCTCTATTGGAACCTTGAGCGTTGCTGGCAATTATGTGCAAACAGCGGGTGGTACTTTATCCACCTCTATTACACCAACAGCGAATAGTGTTTTAGCGGTTGCAGGAACAGCAAGTCTTGCTGGTGGTTTTGTGATTGATGCCAGTAGCGGCACTTATACCAAGAGGACCTACACGGTTCTGACTTCATCTGGATTGACTGGCAAGTTCTCTGGTCTCACTGGCAATCTGGTCAGCTATAGTCCTTTGAACTCAGCGCTATCGTATGACCTTAATAATGCCTACCTCACCTTGAGTGCCGGTACAGTCGATACGCAACAATCCTTAGTCAATACCGCTGCTGTTTTGCAAGGCATCTACACACTACAAAACTCCGTATTAGCTAATAGCTTTGCTTATGACTGCAATGTCTTTGGTGCTAATGATGTGTGCGTTTCTGTTGGTGGACGCACTACCGCTGTGCAAGCAGAAGGAATTAACAATACGAGCGGTTTATTAATTGCGGCGTATCGCCCCCATGCTAATTACCGAATTGGTGCGTACGCAGATCAAAACCTTTCAACCAATAGCCCTGGTGGCACAGTCAAATTAGGGAATAACACCCCATTGATCGGCCTCTTTGGTGCTTGGAGTGAGCGCTTGGATGGTACCGGTACAGAGGTGAAGGTCTCTGCTGCTTATGGGCAAAAGAATGCAACTGTGACCCGTTCAGTAGTGGGAACTTCAGATCCTGGCGCTGGCTCGTCTAATTTGATAAGCCAAGGTGCTCAGATACAAGCCAAGTATGGTTTTGCAGTCCTGCCAGAGGTAATTGTTAGCCCGTATGTTGGCATGCGTTATACCCAAAACAACATGGGCGGCTACACCGAAGGTGCATCTTCAACGGTGACTGCCCCGCTGACTTACTCAGCCCTTAATACCAATGCCACTACCGCATTAGCGGGACTAGGTGCTTCATACCGTTTTATTCCTAGGGCAACGGTATACGCTAGTGCTGGTGTCGAGACTGACACCAATACTGCTAATGGTACTTACTCTGCTACTGGAGTAACTGGATTAACTCCAATCAACTTTAATGCTAATCCCGTTAAAACCAGACCTACCGCTACTATTGGTGCTTATTACGATGTAGAGAAGAACCAACGTGTAGGTATCAATGGCATTTATCGTCAAGAGCTATTCCAAGCGGTATCGACAACTACTGTGATGGCGACTTATACGATTGGCTTATAAGGAAGTTCATTTAGACTTAAACAAGAACCTGCTGCGGCAGGTTTTTTGTTGCCCCGAACGGCAGTTGTGGGTCGGACTCTGCCGATTAGACTTGGATAGGGTGATGGCCTGCTTTGGATTTAAAAGCCGCCCGATGTATTCTTTGCGCGTCCAACATTGAGTGTGAGTCTGAAGGAAAGGGCTAACTCTTACTGCCAATTTAAATGCACTAAAGAAAAGGGAATGCTTGCATAAAAAAGTGCTCTAAATCTGCATAATAGAACTAGTAGCAAACCAATAGAAACAAGGGGTTACGAGCCCCTGAGCGCCAATTCTATTATGCAAATTACTACTTGTAAGTCATTGATTCATATAGATAAAGTGTCACTCAAGAACATTGGCTACGAACCAAGGGGTCGTGGGTTCAATTCCTGCCAGCCGCACCAACCTACATAAGGGCCTAGTTGAAAAACTGGGCCCTTTTCTCTTTTTAGGCTTTTCTCGGCGCTTTCACAGAGATACCTTATAGTCTGCATATGAGCACTTCTGACACCATTTCTGCCGTTTCTGACTCCCCAGTGGCGGTTTGGTTGCAGATAGATGCCAACAATGCCAAAGTGCTTCTGAGTGGCAATGTGAACGTCTATTCCTTGGGTGGTGTTTGGACTCAAATCCGCAATGCTCAAGATATATGGCTAAAGCAGGGTGATGGTAAGAGTAAGTCACTGACATTTGATGCATCCAAAGTGACATTCTTGGATGGTGCAGGCATTGCATTTCTGATTGGAGTTGAAGAAGCGCAAACAACAGCTGGTGCAAAGTTCAATGTCGTTGGTTTGGATACCCGCTATGAGCCGTTATTGGGTGAGTTCAATCCGATCAGTAATTTATTTCCTCTGCCCGTTGTAAAACCCAAAAGAAGTTTTGTGGTCAGCACTGGAATGGCAACGCAAAATTTAATTGATGATGCCGCTGGATTAATTTCATTTACTGGACATCTTGCGGCTGATTTAGCTTGGTCTATTCGTTATCCCAAGCAAGTGCGCTGGGGTGATTTTGTAAATGCTGCAGTGCAGGCGGGTATTGCAGCATTGCCCATCGTTGGGTTGGTGGCGTTTTTGATTGGCGTCATTCTTTCTTTCCAGGCCGCCATCGGCATGCAGCAGTTTGGCGCAGTATCCTTTGTTGGTCCATTGGCGGCCTTGGGTATTGTGCGAGAAATGGGCCCATTAATTACCGCCATCTTGTTAGCGGGACGTTCCTCAGCCGCTTTTGCCGCTGAGATTGGCACGATGACAGTAAATAGTGAGGTAGATGCACTTGTTTCTGGTGGCCTAAGCCCCATTCGTTTTTTAGTCGTGCCACGCGTTTTGGCGGGTATTTTGGTTGCGCCTATTTTGACTTTGTTTGCCGATATAGTCAGTATTTTTTCCTCAATGTTGACGATGTTGATCTACGGTATTCCTTTTGTGAACTTCTACAACGGCATGCTCTCTGCTGTAGATATCGAAGACATTGGATCAGGTTTAATTAAAGCAACGCTTTTTGGCGTTGTTGTTTCAGCTGTTGGCTGTCTGCGTGGCATGCAAACCGGAAATGGTGCGGCTGCAGTTGGTATTTCAGCTACAAGAGCGGTTGTCAGTAGCATTGTTTTGATTGTGTTGGTCGATGGTATTTTTGCCTTCATTTCCTATAAGACAGGTTTCTGATGGACACGCCAAATAAATCACAATGCGCAATTGATGTTCAAAACCTCACTGTAGGTTATGGCTCTAACGTCCTGATGCAAAATCTGAATTTCAAAGTGAATTATGGAGAAATTTTTGTAATTTTGGGTGGTTCAGGTTGTGGCAAATCCAGTTTATTAAAAAACTTGTTCGGCCTCTATCAGCCCCTGTCTGGCGATGTTCTGATTGAAGGACAAAACATCACTACCGCAGTTGGAGCAGAGCGCCAGAAGATCATGACAAGCTTTGGCGTCATGTATCAACAAGGCGCCTTATTTGGTTCCATGAATTTGCTCGATAACGTGACTTTGTTTATGCAGGAATACACACAGCTAACACAAGCGCAAATGGATTTACTGGCGCGCTGTAAGCTAGATTTAGTCGGTCTGTTGCCTTATGAGTCTTATATGCCCAGTGAAATTAGTGGAGGCATGCAAAAGAGGGCGGCGATCGCTCGCGCCATGGCACTGGACCCCAAAATATTATTCTTAGATGAGCCATCTGCCGGCTTGGATCCTATTACGTCTGCCGATCTCGATAGCACGATTCAGGATTTATCAAAAAACCTAGGCATTACCTTTGTCATCGTATCCCATGAGCTTGCTAGCATTTATGCCATTGCTGACAAAGTGATCATGCTAGACAAAGGTGCTAAGGGAATCATCGCTGAGGGAGATCCAAAAGTATTGCGCGATACCAGTAAAGATCCACGGGTGCATCAATTCTTCAATCGTATTATGAGTAAGGACGCAGCATGAGTAATAACTCAAATCCCAATTATTTTCGCTTAGGCGCTTTTGTGCTCGCCGCAATTGGTGTACTGATTGCTGTGATCCTCATTTTCGGCGGAGGCAAATTCTTCCAAAAATCATTTATGGTCGAAACCTATATCAAGCAGTCTGTAACAGGCTTGGATGCAGGGGCGGCTGTACGGTTTCGCGGAGTCAAGATTGGTCAGGTCACATCGATTGGCTTATCTGGTGATATCTACGAAAGAGATTTACCTTTTCATGATCGCCGTCAGTATGTTGTCGTCAGAATGCAAATTTTTGGTGACAAAGTAAATGAAAATCAAATTAGCGAGTTTGTAAAAAATAATTTGCGAGCTCGCATCAAATCTATGGGTATTACGGGGGTAAATTACGTTGAGTTTGATTTTATTGCTCATGCATCCGATACTCCCGCCCTCCCTTTTTCTTGGAAGCCCGAGTATCCAGTAATCCCATCTATGCCAAACCAAGCGGATGAAATTATTTCGGGCATTCAGAATCTGATTGGTGCCTTGAATAATATGAATATTGATGGCACACAGAAAAAATTGGATGCCTTGCTAGGTAATCTTAATGTGCTGATGGCAGGAGATGGCAAAGGTAATGAAGGCGTTATTGAATCCGTTAAGCAGTTAAACGTCATCATGGCTCGCATTAATAAGGCAACCGATAAAGAAGAGCTAGGTGTTCTGATGCGTGAATTAGTGGCGGCCACCTCTTCTTTGCGCCAAACTATTACGAGTGTGCAGGGTGACACTGTTTTGACGATAGAAAATATTAAGCAGGCAAGCGAGAACTTGAACGAATTTAGCCGTATTGCCAGCCAATCGCCATCAAGCCTAATCTGGAGTGATCCGCCAAAGAAAATTACACCCACTAGTAGCGCAGGTCAGTCTGGAGCTCAGAAATGATGAAGCGTATTTTATTTACCTTTGCCATCTTAGGGTTGGCCTCATGTACCTTTCCCACGAGGCCACCAGTAGGGCCGACTACCTGGATGGTGTCCCCAGATAGAACTGCGGCACCGCGTCAAGCTCGCACAGATATTTGGTTGAAGATGGGTTCTGTATCGGTTACGCCACCCTTTGATGGCAGATCTTTGGTCTACCGTACTGGCGATCAACGTTATGAAAAGGATTTTTATAACGTCTACACAACTATTCCTGCTGAAATGATTGGCAATGCTGAGCGCCAGTGGATGAATAAGGCGAATATTTTCTCCTCAACAGTAGGTCAAAGTAATAGCCTCTTTCCTTACTATTATTTACAGGCAACTGTAGAGGAGTTTTATGGTGATTATCGTAAGCAACCAGAGGCGGTAGTGAGCGTGGAGTTTTTCTTGAGCGCTACTAGTGCTGGCAAAGTTAATCCCTTGATTGGTGCAAACCGCTACACTAAGCGAGTAGCCCTTAAGGACAATACTCCTGAAGCGCTGGTATTGGGCCTGCAAGAAGCACTGGCTCAGATTTTCCAGGAGTACGAGGCGCAACTTTATAAATACGCCGGCAATTTACCAAAACCTTTAGGTCAGTAACTTTATGAAATCCACTTCAGTAAGTATTATTAAATTCGTTGGCGCAACATTACTGATTGCCGTAAGTTCACTTACTGCGGTCCAAGCAGAAACTTTCCCTAATAAGCCTATTCGCTTAATCGTTCCATTTGCACCCGGTGGAAGTACAGACATCATTGCACGAGCCGTTGGTGATGCTTTGGGTCGTCAGTTAGGTCAACCGGTGATTGTCGAGAATAAAGCGGGCGGTGGTGGTTCTATTGGCGCGTTGGAAGTGATGCGCTCACCAAAAGATGGTTACACCATTGGTATGGCTACCGTTTCCACCACAGCAGCCAATCCAGCGATTAATCCAAAGATTGGCTACGATCCTGTTACGGACTTCACGGCCATCAGCAATATTGCTGCGACACCAAATATCGTTGCAGTAAATCCATCATTCCCGGCAAAGGATTTCAAAACTTTTATGCAGGTTTTGAAGGCTAACCCTGGAAAATATTCTTATTCTAGCTCTGGCACTGGTGGTATTGGCCACCTTCAAACTGAACTTTTTAAGAGTTTGACTGGGGTATTTATTGTGCACATTCCTTATCGTGGAGCTGGTCCCGCATTGGCCGATACAGTGGGCGGTCAGGTTTCGATGATCTTTGACAACTTGCCATCCTCCTTACCTTTCATTAAAGACGGTAAGCTAGTGCCGATTGTGGTGGCTGCACCTAAGCGCTTGGCTCAATTACCGAATGTACCTACTTTTGCTGAAGTGGGTTTAGCGCCAGTTAATCGGATGGCTTATTACGGTCTATTGGGACCTGCAGGAATGCCAAAAGATATCGTAGATAAATATACGGCTGCTTTACAAAAAGTAGTGACCGATCCTGCGGTTAAGAAGCGTATTGAAGATACTGGCTCAATCATCAATGTGAACGGTTCTGAGGCGTTTACAAAAGAAATTAAAGCCGAGTACACCGTTTACAAAGAGGTAGTTGCCAAGCAGAAATTGCAGTTAGATTAAAAATATAAAAATCAGTTTTTGGAGACGAGATGGACTTAGGATTAAAAGGTAAGGTTGCATTGGTCATGGCGTCTAGCCGTGGCTTGGGTCAGGCAATGGCTGTGTCATTGGCTAAAGAGGGCGTAAAGGTAGCCGTTACCGGTAGAAATGCTGAGGGTTTGAGTGAATCCGTAAGATTGATAGAGGCGGCAGGCGGACAGGCTTTGGCACTGAATTGGGATCTATCCGATTCTTCTGTGATTGATAGCTTGGTATCAAAAGTGGAGCAGGAGCTTGGCCCCATCGATATTCTGATTAATAACACTGGTGGACCACCGCCAACACCAGCAGCCGGTCAAGATCCTGCGCTCTGGCAAAAGAGTTTTAACGATATGGTTTTATCGCTCATTGCCATTACAGATCGTGTATTGCCCGGCATGCGCGAGCGCAAGTGGGGCCGCATTATTACCAGCACCACTTCAGGCGCAATTGCGCCGATTAAAAATCTAGCCATTTCCAATACCTTACGCGCGGCATTGCTGGCGTGGTCTAAAACATTGGCTGCAGAAGTAGCTGCTGAAGGCATCACTGTTAACGTCATCATGCCCGGAAGAATTGCAACTGCTCGTCTGCGTCAGTTAGATGAAGCGCGCGCAAAGCGGGAAGGCACCAGCTATGAAGATGTTGTTAAAGCTAGCTTAAGACAAATTCCAATGGGTAGATATGGCGATCCCAAGGAGTATGGCGATGCCGCTGCATTTTTAGCCAGCCAAAATGCATCATTCATTACTGGTACCGTCATGCGTATTGATGGCGGGCAAATACAGGCAATTTGATTAAACCATTACTTCGTTTCTTGGGTGGTTTGAGACGTGATTTACGTTCAAGCGAGTTAGCTTGGCTATTCTTTGCCTTAACTCTTTCGGTAACAGCGTTATCTAGTGTCACTTTTTTAGCAGATCGAATGCAAAGGGCTTTTGCATTCGATGCCCGCCAACTCTTAGCTTCGGACTTGCTGATCGTTTCTGACCAGCCTTTACCCAATCTCTTTTTAGATGAGGCAAAGAGCAGGGGCCTACAGCTAGCTCAGACGATCGTGTTTCCGAGCATGGCAACTGTGGGCTCACATAGCAAACTCGCTTCACTTAAGGCGGTAAGCCCTCAATATCCTTTGCGTGGCGCTTTGCAGGTTCAATCCAAGGCCCAAGACAAGGCATTCAGTACTGGGCCCGCCCAAGGATCTGTTTGGGTTGATCCTGCAATGTTGGCGAGCTTGCATTCAAAGGAAGGTGATTCGATTCAGCTTGGTCAAAAAGTCTTTGTGATCGGTGGAATTTTAGAGCGCGAACTCGATCGTGGGGCAGGGTTCATGAACTTTGCCCCTCGAGTCATGATGTCAATCGCTGATCTCAGTGAGACCGGTCTCATCGGCCTTGGTAGCAGGGTGACCTATCGATTGTTATTGGCAGGTTCTGATAAGCAAATCCATTCTTATAGTGAATGGGCAAGTCAATATATTGAATCCGAGAGCATTAAGGGTGTTCGCATTGAAACTTTAGAGAATGCACAACCCTTGATGCGCAAAACACTTGAACGCGCAGATCGTTTTCTCTCCTTGATTGCTTTATTAACTGCGATGGTATCTGCGGTTGCTATTGCTTTATCGGCTCATCGCTATACCCGCAAACAGGCAAATACCTGTGCTGTTCTGAAATGCCTTGGAGCCAGCTCTACCATGATCCTTAGGCAACAAGGGCAGACTCTTTTAGCGCTTGGCTTCATAGCCGCATTGATGGGCTCTATTTTGGGTTACCTTGGCCAATATGTATTAACTCTTCTTTTGGGTAATCTAGTCTTAACAGAATTGCCCCCCGTCTCTTTTGGGCCAGTTCTTTGGAGTGTGCTGGTGGCCTGGTTTTTATTGTTTGGTTTTGCTGGCCCGGCAATGTTCAGTTTGGTAAAGGTATCCCCAATCAGATTGATTAGAAAAGAATTTGATGGCCTCGGCATCCCTACTATTTGGACTGCTCTATGTGGATTAACTGCGGCGGTGATATTGATCATGCTTGCGGCACGCGATTGGAAGCTAGCGTTATGGACATGCCTAAGTTTTGGGCTTGCTATTCTGATTTTTGCCTCTGTATCTTGGGGTATCTTAAAGTTTCTTTGCAGGATACGCACCCAAGGTTTTTCTCTAGGATTTGTTATTCTTGCTCAAGGCAGAAGAACAGGTCTTGCAGTGGTGCAAATTACAGCGCTCGGTATTGCTTTGATGGCGCTCTTATTGGTACTGCTCTTGCGAGCTGATTTCTTAAGCGCCTGGCAAGGCAATATACCGAGTGATGCGCCTAATCGCTTCATGATTAATGTTCAAGGCGATCAGAAGCGGGGGCTTACAGAGTCTCTTCAGAATGCAGGCGTTTCGGCTCCGCAGTTTTATCCAATGGTACGTGGCCGCTTGATTGAGGTGAATGGCAAAGACATCACGCCTAACGACTATGTAGAAGAAAATGCAAAGCGCTTAATCGATCGAGAGTTCAATTTATCGTATACAGATCAATTGCCATCAGGTAATCAAATCCTAACGGGTAAGTGGATTGAGGGCGATGCGCCGCAGATTTCCATGGAAACTGGCATCGCTAAAACCTTGAAACTGAAATTGGGCGATCAGTTAACCTTTGAGGTTGCCGGAGAAAAAATTGTTGCCCCAATTACTTCCTTGCGAAAGCTTGACTGGGGTTCAATGCGCGTGAACTTTTTCGTGATCATGCCGCCTGCCCAGTTGCAATCATTGCCGCAATCTTGGATTACCTCTTACTACCAATCGCCCAAACAAGAATCTTTGGATTTTGATCTAAGCCAGGCCTATCCTAATTTAACTATTGTGGATGTTTCAGCCTCGCTGCAACAAATACAGGAAATATTGAATAAGCTTTCCTCAGTATTGGGTTTGCTATTGGCATTTACGATTGCAGCAGCGTTCTTGGTTTTAATGTCAGCGATCGCAGCTACTCAAGATGAGCGTTACAAAAATGCAGCCCTATTAAAGGCTTTGGGAGCCTCTCGAAATACCTTAGCTCAGATTGCGAATATTGAATTAGTCATGATTGGCTTGATAGCAGGGTTGCTAGCAGGCGTAGCCTCTGGTGCTGCAGCTTGGGCTTTAGGCTATTTCGTGATGGAGATTCCATTTAATGCCTTTGGAGAGGCCTTATTCATGGGTGTCGCATTTGGAATTAGCGCTTGCCTTGCTTCTGGATATCGCTTTCAGAGAAGAATTCAGAAGGCTACTGCAGTGGAATGTTTACGAGAAGCTTGAGTTAGAAAATCAAGACGCAGCTCTTAATTCAAGGTAACGAGGTTTTTGGGGAGCTCAACCAATCGTGTGCCAGCGAAGCGGTCTGGAAGGCTTTGTCGATATAGAAAACTCTGACGATCTAAATAGATGCTGAGTGGCCAAATTAACAAGGCTACAGTGAATAGCATTTCAATAATTTGCCATCTCTCCAAATGAAATGCCCATTGCAATAGCATGCAAGGAATAAGCCAGAGCGAACCATAGACATAACGCCAAAAGGCTTGTTGTTTAGTGAGATTGAAACCGCCGCGCCCAACAAGGCGAACCCGCCATGTTTGCATGGCGAGAGTTTGACCAGATTTAGTCCAGTACCAAACAAAATAAATCCCCAGTACAGCATAGAGATATAAAAATGTTAGCCAGCTGGGTAATGAGATGCCAAATAGCATACCTAAGCCCAGATTAGGGACTAGAAAAGTAAAGGCAATGACGCCAAGCAATACAAGCTGTTCATAGAGGCAGCAAGACACTCGTCGCCAAAATTGAGGTGAGGGTAAGGCGTCTAATTCAGCAGGTGTCATGCGACCGCTTAATAAGGGGAGCCGGCTTCTGCATTAGAACCGGCACCATCTGCTGGCGCAGGTGCGCTCGGAGCAATGACGGCGGCGGGGAGAGCAGCCTTAGGTGAAATAGGATGTTGCTGAAGTGTTGGGGCATTGGCGGCAGTAGGCTTTTTCTTGAGCTCAGATTCAGCCAACTTTTTCTTTTGCTCATCACTCAGTTTTTGGTAGGCATACCATGCCTCCGCTTTTTTCTCTGCAGGGAATTTGAGGCTGGTGAGGTAGTTTTCCCGAGCAATGCGACGATCCTTCTGCGAAAGATTGGACCAGCTTGTCATGCGAGACTGAAGGCGCTCTTGATCTTGTGCGCTCATCTTAGGGTAAATGTTAGCTACCTGAATCCATTTTTTGCGACTATCAGGCAGCATGTAATCCCAGTCGCTTTCTAGCGGTGCAAGAATTTTCTGTTGCGCTGGCTTTAAACCATCCCAAGTGCCATCAGGTTTCTTTTCAGGAATGGCCGTAGCCTTTCCATGTGGAGCGCTAGGCGCTCCTTGTGCTAGTGCTGGACTCACCTGGGCGGCGCAGAAAAATGCCAACAGGGCAGCGCAAAAAACTTGACCTGTTCTAGTTCTCATAGACATCAAACGAGGCAAGATTATTTGCTGCGTAATAAGTCGGATTGGCTATCAGATTCGGAGAGAGGGCCGTTTTTGAGGAAGGCCATAAATCCACTGTCTGCATATGCATCAGGAGGCACATCATCAGACAAAAGAGCGGCATCCACTTCGGCGATGTCATTAATACGAGAATCATCTTGCCATTGGGCAATGCCAATCAGGCCAAATACAAGGACTACTAGCGGAGCAATCCAGCCAACGCTATCCCAAAGGCCATTAGATCCAGAGGTCAAATTACGCGACGAACCAGCTAATACTTGCTTCTGAATGCGGATTTTTTCAGGTTTTCTAACAGAAAGGGCCTTCATACGTGCTGCATATAGGCGATCTTTCAGATGCTTGGGAATGCTCTGAGTACCTTGACGAAGCAGGGCAGCGCTAGCCTGGCCAAATTGGTCGACTTGGGTCTGGGTAAATTGGTCATCAAAGTGTTTCACAGCGTAATTCCTTTTAATTTCAATGCTTTAGCTAATGTCTGGGTGGCTCTAGAACAGTGCGTTTTGACGCTTCCTTCGCTACAACTCATTACTTTGGCCGTCTCAGTAATGCTTAGCTCATCCCAATAACGCATCAGGAAGGCTTCTCGTTGACGTACAGGCAATTTAGATATTTCTGACTCAAGGGCCTGTAAAAGCTGACTTTTTTCAAGCTTTTGAGCCCCATCTTGGTGAATTTCACTGTCATCAGGGGCTGAAAGGGACTCCAAAGGGTCAAAATCATCGCTTTCATCGGTCTTTTTGCCCATGTTGGAAAACAAGGTGACCCAGGTATTTCTAACCTTTTGCCTTCTAAACCAATCATGAATGCGATTTTGCAGAATTCTGGTGAATACCAGGGGAAGTTCTCCTGCTGGTCTATCACCGTATTTCTCGGCTAATTTGATCATGGCATCTTGCACGATATCCATCGCAGCATCGTCATCACGCACGGCGTAGACCGCCTGCTTAAAAGCACGCTGCTCAACACTACTGAGAAAGTCGGATAGTTCTTGGGCTGATGCCATGCAATGGATTAGACCTGAATCTGTAAGAATTGAGTCATTTTAGGGGATTGCTATAGAATATAGGGCTTACTACCTAGAATCTCATTCAAGAAGTGGTTTTTTCCGGTAGCAGCGCCGTTCGAACTCAGGCCAAAAGCAAGAGATAGAACAGACCAAACAATTTTTTGCCGAAAATTGCAAAGGACGAAAGAAAATGAATACAAGCAGCGCCGAATTTTTAGCTACTAAAGCTAACAAAGACACAACAAATACAAATCTCGTAGAAGCGCCTCCAGAAATGATTGGTGCTGAAATGCTCGTGCATGCCCTGCACAAAGAGGGTGTTGAATTTGTCTGGGGTTACCCAGGCGGATCCGTTCTCTTTATCTATGATGAAATTTTTAAACAAGATAAGTTCGAACATATTTTGGTTCGCCATGAGCAAGCAGCAGTTCATGCTGCCGATGGTTATGCGCGTGCAACTGGTAAGGTTGGCGTTGCACTAGTTACCTCTGGTCCTGGTGTTACCAATGCGGTGACCGGAATAGCAACCGCCTATACGGATTCGATCCCAATGGTGATCATCAGCGGTAACGTGCCAACGTACGCGATTGGTGAAGATGCTTTCCAAGAGGCTGATACCGTTGGTATTACTCGCCCAGTAGTGAAGCACAACTTCCTTGTGAAAGATGTTAAAGATCTTCCATTGGTTCTGAAGAAGGCTTTCCACATTGCACAGACAGGTCGCCCTGGTCCTGTATTGATTGATATTCCGAAGGACGTATCTGCAGCTAAAGGGCCATTCGTCTATCCAGAGACTCTGGAAATGCGCTCCTACAACCCTGTTGTAAAGGGTCACAGCGGTCAGATTCGTAAAGCGGTGGCGTTACTGCATGAGGCAGAGCGTCCATACATCTATACCGGTGGTGGCGTAATCCTTTCTGATGCTGCTCCAGAGCTCAAAGAGTTTGCCGACTTACTCGGTTATCCAGTTACCAATACCTTGATGGGCTTGGGTGGTTTCCCTGGCACAAGTCCTCAGTTCTTGGGTATGCTCGGCATGCACGGCACTTATGAAGCCAATATGGCGATGCAACACAGTGATGTGTTGATTGCCATTGGCGCTCGTTTTGATGACCGCGTGATCGGTAATACACAACACTTTGCAAGTCATCCGCGCAAGATTATTCATATTGATATTGATCCTTCCGTTATCTCGAAGCGTGTCAAAGTGGATGTTCCTATTGTTGGCAATCTCAAAGAAGTATTGGTAGAGATGACTGCGCAATTGAAAGCTGCTGGCCCACGCAAGAATGGTGACAAAGTTGCTGCTTGGTGGGATCAGATTAATGAGTGGCGTAAAAAAGATTGTTTAAAGTACGACGAAGCCTCACAAATTGTGAAGCCGCAGTATGTGGTTCAAAAGCTGTGGGAGCTCACTGGTGGTGATGCATTTATTACCTCAGACGTAGGTCAACATCAAATGTGGGCAGCACAGTTCTATAAGTTTGATCAGCCGCGTCGTTGGATTAACTCAGGTGGTCTGGGTACCATGGGCGTAGGATTGCCTTATGCCATGGGTATCAAGAAAGCATTTCCGGATAAGGATGTATTCGCCATCACTGGTGAAGGCTCTATTCAGATGTGTATTCAAGAGCTCTCTACCTGCAAGCAATACAACACTCCTGTCAAGATCGTATCCTTGAACAACCGTTACTTAGGTATGGTTCGCCAGTGGCAAGAGCTCACCTATAACAAACGTTATTCCAGCTCATACATGGATTCTTTGCCTGACTTTGTGAAGTTGGCAGAGGCCTATGGTCACGTTGGTATGCGTATCGAGAAAAAATCTGATGTTGAGGGCGCGCTTAAAGAGGCAATTCGCTTAAAAGATCGTACGGTGTTTATGGATTTCCAGACTGACCCAGAAGAAAACGTTTGGCCTATGGTTCAAGCAGGCAAGGGTATTACTGAAATGCTTTTGGGTAGCGAGGATCTCTAATGCGACATATTATTTCTGTACTCATTGAGAACGAGCCGGGTGCCTTATCGCGTGTAGTGGGTTTATTTTCTGCGCGCGGTTACAACATTGACACTTTGAGTGTTGCGCCTACTGAAGACCCATCTTTATCTCGCATGACGATCGTCACATTTGGTTCTGATGACGTCATTGAGCAAATTACTAAGCACTTAAACCGTTTGGTTGAAGTGGTGAAGGTATTTGATTTAAGTGAAGGTCCACATATTGAGCGTGAGCTCATGATGATTAAAGTGCGCGCTGTTGGTAAAGAGCGCGAGGAGCTCAAACGTACTACCGATATCTTCCGCGGTCGCATCATTGATGTGACTGACAAGAGTTACACCATTGAGTTAACGGGTGATGGTGCCAAGTTGGATGCCTTTATTGATTCGATTGATCGCGCTTCGATTCTCGAAACTGTCCGTTCGGGCGGTTCTGGAATTGGTCGCGGTGAACGCATCCTCAAGGTTTAATTTTTTTTAACTGATTACTGCATTAATTACATTTTCAATACAAGGAAAGAGCATGAAAGTTTTTTACGATAAAGACGCTGATTTGTCCCTCATTAAGGGCAAGAAAGTCACCATCATTGGTTATGGTTCACAGGGTCACGCACACGCATTGAATCTGAAGGATTCCGGCTGTAACGTTACTGTTGGTTTGCGTAAAGATGGCGCTTCCTGGAGTAAGGCTGCGAATGCTGGCTTGACAGTAAAAGAAGTTGGTGAAGCGGTTAAAGACGCAGACGTAGTCATGATGCTCTTGCCCGATGAGCAAATTGCTGATGTTTACAGCAAAGAAGTTCACGGCAACATCAAGCAGGGAGCTGCATTGGCGTTTGCTCATGGATTTAACGTTCACTACGGTCAAGTGCAGCCACGTGCTGACTTAGATGTGATCATGATTGCCCCTAAGGCTCCTGGTCATACAGTTCGCGGCACATACGCTCAAGGTGGCGGTGTTCCTCATTTGATCGCTGTTTATCAAGATAAGTCTGGCTCCGCTCGTGATGTTGCTTTGTCATACGCAACTGCAAACGGCGGCGGTCGTGCTGGCATCATTGAGACTAACTTCCGCGAAGAAACTGAAACTGACTTGTTCGGTGAGCAGGCTGTTCTTTGTGGCGGTGCGGTTGAATTGATCAAAGCCGGTTTTGAAACTTTGGTTGAGGCTGGTTATGCTCCTGAAATGGCTTACTTCGAGTGCTTGCATGAGCTCAAGTTGATTGTTGACTTGATCTACGAAGGTGGTATTGCCAATATGAACTATTCCATCTCTAACAATGCTGAGTACGGTGAGTACGTTACTGGCCCACGTGTTGTGACTGAAGACACTAAGAATGCAATGCGTCAGTGCTTGAAAGATATTCAGACCGGTGAGTACGCTAAGAGCTTTATCTTGGAAAACAAAGCAGGTGCGCCTACTTTGATTTCACGTCGTCGTTTGAACGCAGAACATGACATCGAAGTTGTTGGTGCTAAATTGCGCGCCATGATGCCTTGGATTGCTAAGAATAAGTTGGTTGACCAGACTAAGAACTAAGCTAAAAGCTAAGCATCTACTAATAGCAGTTCAATAAAAGGCTCAGAACAAAGATGATGTATCCGCACCCCATTATTGCGAAAGAAGGTTGGCCGTATTTAGCGTTAGTGGGGGCATTGACTTTGCTAGTTCACTATTTAGGTGGGATAGCTTGGTCATGGCTTCTTTGGATCATTTTTTTCTTTGTTCTGCAGTTCTTTCGTGACCCACAGCGTATTCCTGCTTTAGGTCGCGATCTTGTTTTATCTCCGGCGGATGGACGGATTGTTGTCGTTGAAAAAACTAATGATCCGTATGCTGGTCGTGAAGCGCTCAAAATCAGCGTATTCATGAACGTATTTAACGTGCACTCTAATCGTAGCGCGGTAAATGGCTTGGTGAAAGAGATTCAATACTTCCCCGGTAAATTTGTGAATGCAGATTTGGATAAAGCATCTACCGAGAACGAGCGAAATGCCGTTGTTATCGATGCCAATGGTCAAGTAGTTACTTTGGTCCAGGTTGCTGGCTTAATTGCCCGCCGTATTCTTTGCTACATTCATGTTGGCGATCGCCTCAAAGCAGGTGAGCGCTACGGATTTATTCGCTTTGGTTCACGAGTAGACATTTATTTGCCACTGACTGCAGAGCCGCTAGTGAGCGTTGGTGATAAAGTATTTGCAACAAATACAGCCTTGGCTCGTTTGCCTGGTTTGGATTGATTCGAAATATTATTCACTGGGATATTCTTTGACTACATTTCGCCGTCGTGGCCGTATTGACCGTAGCCGCCTCTCTCAGAAACGTCTTACTTCTTCACAAGATCAATGGGCTGAAGACTTAGGCGATGGTATTGATTACGAAGTAGAGGAGTTGCATCCTCAAAAGCCCCGCTTACGCAGCAAAGGCATCTATCTTCTTCCAAATGCTTTTACAACCGCAGCTTTGTTTTGTGGCTTTTATGCCATTGTGAACGCAATGAATCACCAGTTTGAGATTGCGGCAATTGCCATCTTCGCTTCAATGGTATTGGACGGCATGGATGGGCGTGTGGCCCGTATGACCAACACTCAAAGCGCTTTCGGTGAGCAGTACGATTCTCTTGCTGATATGGTCTCGTTTGGGGTTGCGCCTGCATTGGTCGCTTATGAATGGGCATTAAAAGATTTGGGTAAATGGGGGTGGTTAGCAGCATTCACATACTGTGCTGGTGCTGCCTTGCGTTTAGCCCGCTTTAATGTGAATACGGGCGTAGTGGATAAGAAGTTTTTTCAAGGACTGCCAAGTCCGGCTGCAGGTGCATTAATGGCCGGCTTTATTTGGTTGGCTGATGATAATAAGATTCCAGTTCGCGATACAGCAATCCCTTGGATTACCTTCTTTATCGCCGTCTATGCCGGACTGACTATGGTTTCTAATGCTCGCTTTTATAGTGGTAAGGCTCTGGATGTCCGTTACCGCGTGCCATTTGGTGTGATGGTTTTAATGATCTTGACCTTTGTCTTGATATCCTCAAACCCGCCATTAACGCTGTTTGGTTTATTCGTGATTTATTCCATCTCTGGCTATGTAATTTGGGCTTGGGAGCGTCTCAGCGGTAAACGTTTTGGCTAATTCCCTATTTTTGGGGTATATTAATTCCATGTTGATGAATTTCTCACCTTTATCTAGCCTCCTTCCGCTAGCACTAAGCCTAAAGCTTGGGGCGGGTAAGGCCTGAGTTAATGAGATAAACCAGATTCATTAACCACCACATACCAGCCCCAGCTAATTGCTGGGGTTTTTGTTTTATGAGATTGAGTTATCTGAAGAAGTTAAAAAGTGTTTAAAACCGGAGAGTAGTGATGAGCGACAAAGTAATCATATTTGATACCACCTTGCGTGATGGTGAGCAATCGCCGGGTGCATCCATGACTAAAGATGAAAAAGTACGCATTGCGCGTCAATTAGAGCGTCTTAAAGTAGATGTGATCGAGGCAGGCTTTGCCGCTAGCTCTGAGGGTGACTTCCAAGCTATATCAGCGGTTGCGGCCGCTGTTAAGGATTCTATTGTTTGTTCGTTGGCTAGAGCTAACGACAAGGACATCACACGAGCTGCCGATGCATTGCAAGCGGCAAATGCAAAACGTATACATGCATTCTTGGCAACAAGTCCATTGCATATGGCCGTTAAATTACGCATGTCTCCAGAAGAAGTTTTAGAACAGGCTAAACGCTCCATTCGTTTTGCACGTAACTTGGCCTCAGATATTGAGTTTTCAGCTGAAGATGGTTATCGCTCTGAAATGGATTTCTTGTGCAGAGTAGTTGAGGCGGTTATTAACGAAGGTGCATCTACTATCAATATTCCTGATACCGTAGGTTATGCCACTCCTGAGTTGTATGGAGAATTTATTAAGACTTTGCGAACCCGCGTGCCCAACTCCGATAAAGCGGTCTGGTCAGTGCATTGCCATAACGACTTGGGAATGGCAGTTGCCAATTCCTTGGCGGGTGTAAAGATTGGCGGAGCGCGTCAAATTGAGTGCACGATTAACGGCTTAGGCGAGCGTGCAGGTAATACCGCTTTAGAAGAAATTGTGATGGCTTTGCGCACACGTAAAGACTACTTTGATATGGTGTGCGGCATTGATGCAACACAAATTGTTCCAGCATCTAAATTGGTATCTCAGATCACCGGCTTTGTGGTCCAACCTAACAAGGCGGTCGTTGGTGCCAACGCCTTTGCGCATACTTCAGGCATTCATCAAGACGGTATTTTGAAGAACCGCGACACCTATGAAATCATGCGCGCAGAAGATGTGGGTTGGTCTGCTAATAAGATTGTTTTGGGTAAGTTATCTGGCCGGAATGCCTTTAAGCAGCGCTTGCAAGAATTGGGAATCACCGTTGAAGCCGAGGCTGAATTGAATGAAGCCTTCGCCAGATTTAAATCATTGGCTGACCAAAAGTCTGAGATATTTGATGAAGATATTATTGCAATCATGTCTGATTCTGCTGCTGCAGAAGAGGGTGAGCACTATAAATTTATTTCCTTAAGCCAGCACTCTGAAACTGGCGAGCGCCCGAAATCTCGCGTGACTTTTCGCATGGGTGATAAAGAGATGTGCTCTGAAGCAGAAGGTAATGGTCCAGTAGATGCGAGTTTGAATGCAATTGAAGAAATTGCGAAGAGTGGGGCAGAGCAGTTGCTCTATTCTGTCAATGCCATTACATCAGGTACGCAGTCTCAAGGTGAGGTGACAGTACGCTTGGCAAAAGGCGGTCGTATTGTGAATGGCGTAGGCACAGACCCAGACATCATTGCTGCTTCTGCAAAAGCCTATTTATCTGCTTTGAACAAATTGCATGATCCGAGTCAGGCCAAGCTCAATGCACAGATGACTCCTTAATCATTGAGTCATCTGCAAAGAGATTTACTTATTTAAGTCAGTGTTTTTATAGTACTTGGTGCCTTTGCCGGTGATTTCAGCGGCAATGCCAGAGTCTGTCAATTGGTACATTAAAACTCCCGGGGCAACTACGGTTGCATCCTGGTATGCGCCGCCATCTTTTTCGTATTTCGCAGCAGCGGTTACCTGGCCACCGAAAGTCCAGCCTGAGTTAATAAAGTCATTCATAGCCGTTTCAGTTTCAAATACAAAAATATTTTGGAATGATTTAATGCCCAGGCCCAAGCCAGCCTGAACTTCAGCCATATTCATGTAGACGGGCTTCTTGTTTGCTTTGTTAATCACAACGCCGCTACCAGTTCCGCCTCCTGCAATTAGAATTTTCATGCCGAAGTTACTAAAGGTCGCATAACCTACTGACTTTTCAATGAGATCCTTCGCTTTTGGCTGCGCCTCATAAAGTTGCTTCAGAATTGCTTGGTTTTTAATCAAAATGTCCTGGCGTTGCTCGGCAACCGTTTTATCTGGCCCAAAAAAGGAACCAAACTGGGCATGGGCGGGCTGAAAAAGTCCGAATCCGAGGCAGAGAAACGCAATAAGTGAGCGATGTAGTAAGGACATTTTTTATAAGTTATTGATTAATAAAGGAAAAGTGTATTTATTTGCCTAAATATAAGCCTACAGCATAACAACTTCCATGGGGGAATCCGGTAAATACGTGCCGGCTCTGCTACAATTCGATGGTTTTGATTTTTAAAGCTTTTTTGTTTTATTTTGTTAATCACGCACGACACAGACTGGGTGAAAGCTCGAGTGTTCGCAAGTAAGGAGTATTAAAAATGGCAGTTGCTGATATTAAAACGGCGGAAATCGTCAAAGATAACGCGCGCAGCGCAAACGATACGGGTAGCCCTGAAGTTCAAGTTTCATTGCTCACAGCCCGCATCAATGAATTAACCCCCCATTTCAAGGCTAACGCTAAGGATCATCACAGCCGTCGTGGTTTGTTGAAGATGGTTTCACGTCGCCGTCGCCTCTTGGATTACCTCAAGGGCAAAGATTTGGACCGCTATCGCGCATTGATTGAGAAATTAGGTCTCCGTAAGTAATTCTTATCGGTATGCAATGCCATCTATCTTAGGGTTGTTTCTTCGCGGATTCAGTCTTAAGCAGATGGCATGTTTTTTTGGGCGCTTCAAGATTATTTGTGTAGGGGATTGTGTCATTCCAATGAGCTTCTGAAAGTTGATTCAGAGTCTCCCTGGAATGGCATCCCTTGTGATCTTAAATCGCTCCAGTGTTGTCGTGACACTGCTTTATCCCACGACAAGCGCAACTCTCATGTGAGTTTTGCGTGAACAATTTGGAGAAGATCAGAATGACAATGTTTAAAAAAGCAGTAAAAAGTTTTCAATGGGGCAACCATCAAGTAACAATGGAAACAGGCGAGATCGCCCGTCAATCCGGTGGCGCTGTTATTGTTAACGTCGATGACACAGTAGTTATGGGTACAGTAGTAGCCTCTAAGTCTGCAAAGCCAGGCCAGTCTTTTTTCCCGTTGACTGTTGACTACCTAGAAAAAACATACGCAGCAGGTAAGATTCCCGGCGGCTTCTTCCGTCGCGAAGGTCGTCCATCAGAAGGTGAGACATTGATCTCCCGCTTGATCGACCGTCCATTGCGTCCTTTATTCCCAGAAGGCTTCTTGAATGAAGTTCAAGTAGTGGTTCATGTGTTGTCTATCAACCCTGATGTTCCCTCTGATATTCCTGCTTTGATCGCGGCTTCTGCAGCTTTGGCTATTTCAGGCATCCCATTTGCTGGCCCAGTTGGCGCAGCACGCGTTGGTTACGCTAATGGTCAATACCTCTTGAACCCAACTCGTACAGAGCAAGCTACTAGCGAACTCGATTTGATCGTAGCTGGTACACAGGCTGCTGTATTGATGGTTGAGTCTGAAGCAAACCAATTATCTGAAGAAGTGATGTTGGGTGCGGTTGTATATGGTCATGACCAAATGCAAACAGCCATCAACGCAATCAATGATTTGGTACGTGAAGCTGGTAAACCAGAGTGGGATTGGACTGCAGCACCTAAAGATGAGCCATTCATCGCTAAGGTAACTGCATTGGCTGAAGCGCCATTGCGCGAGGCTTATCAGATTCGTCAAAAAGGGGCTCGTTCAGACAAGCTCAAAGAAATTACTAAAGAAGTGGTTGCTAAGTTACAAGAAGAGGGTGATGTTGACGCAGTAGCTGTTAACGATATCTTGTTTGAAATCGAAGCGAAGATTGTTCGTAGCCAGATTTTGAACGGTGAGCCACGTATCGATGGTCGCGATACACGTACTGTGCGTCCGATTGAAATTCGTAACGGCGTATTGCCACGTACACACGGTTCTGCATTGTTTACTCGTGGTGAAACACAAGCTCTTGTTGTAGCTACTTTAGGTACTGCACGTGACGAGCAAATCATTGATGCGCTTGAAGGTGAGTACCGTGATCGTTTCATGTTCCACTACAACATGCCTCCGTTCGCTACTGGCGAAACAGGTCGTGTAGGTAGCCCAAAGCGTCGTGAAATTGGTCACGGCCGTTTAGCTAAGCGCGCATTGATTCCAGTATTGCCAAGTGCGGAAGATTTTGCATACAGCATCCGTGTTGTTTCAGAGATTACTGAGTCCAATGGTTCATCTTCAATGGCTTCTGTTTGCGGCGGCTGTTTAGCAATGATGGATGCTGGTGTTCCAGTTAAAGCACACGTTGCTGGTGTAGCAATGGGCTTGATTCTCGACGGCAACCGTTTTGCTGTGTTGACTGACATCTTGGGTGATGAAGATCACTTGGGCGATATGGACTTCAAGGTAGCGGGTACTGCTAACGGTATTACTGCACTCCAGATGGACATTAAAGTTCAAGGTATTACTAAAGAAATTATGCAAGTGGCTTTAGCGCAAGCTAAAGAAGGCCGTTTGCACATCTTGAGCAAAATGCAAGAAGCAATGGGTTCAGTTCGTACAGAATTGTCAGCTCATGCTCCACGTATGGTTTCTTTCAAAATCCATCCAGACAAGATTCGTGAAGTAATCGGTAAAGGCGGCGCAACAATTCAAGCCTTGACCAAAGAAACTGGCTGCAGCATCGACATCAAAGATGATGGCACTGTAACAATTGCTTCTACTTCCGCTGAAGGTATGGCTGAAGCTAAAGCTCGTATCGAAGGCATTACCGCTGAAGCTGAAGTAGGTAAGATCTACGAAGGCCCAGTTGTGAAGTTGCTAGAATTCGGCGCTTTGGTAAACATTCTTCCTGGTAAAGATGGTCTCTTGCATATCTCTGAGATTTCTAATGAGCGTGTAAAAGAAGTTAAAGACTATTTGGCAGAAGGCCAAGTGGTTCGCGTGAAATTGCTTGCTGCTGATGAGCGTGGCCGTTTACGTTTGTCATTGAAAGCTGCGATGGCTGATGAAGGTGGCACGATTGCTCCTTTAGCTGGCGCTGCCGAGGTTGCTGTTGAAGCAGCTCCTGCTTCTGACGAAACTGCCTAAGCAAGAAGTCTCGGGAGTATTTATGCGTGTTATTGAAATCAAAGAATTTGGCGCCCCAGAAATGCTGGTGCCAACTACTCGCCCTGATCCAGTAGCTCCTGCTGCTGGGACTGGTGAAATTTTGATCAAAGTTCTGGCAGCTGGAATTAATCGACCTGACGTTTTACAGCGTAAGGGGCATTACCCGGTTCCAGCTGGCGCATCTGATATTCCCGGTCTTGAAGTTGCCGGTGAAATCGTCGGCGGTGATTTAGCTCATCCTGACAACATATTTGGCTTAAAGCTGGGTGATAAGGTTTGCGCACTCGTTCAAGGTGGTGGTTACGCTGACTTGTGTACTGCGCCTGTAGCCCAGTGCTTACCTTACCCTAAGGGGTTTACTGACCAAGAAGCTGCAGCTTTGCCTGAAACGTTTTATACCGTATGGAGCAACGTCTTCATGCGTGGTCAACTGGCCGAAGGCGAAACTTTATTGGTTCAAGGAGGCTCCAGTGGTATCGGCGTGACTGCAATCCTGATTGCTAAAGCCTTAGGCCATAAAGTATTTGTGACTGCTGGTACGGATGAAAAATGTGCCGCATGTGTAGCATTGGGCGCTGATCTCGCCATCAATTACAAGACACAAGATTTTGTAGAAGAAGTGAAGAAGGCCACTGATGGCAAAGGTGTTAACGTCATTCTTGATATGGTTACTGGCGCTTATGTGCAAAAAGAAATTGACTGTCTCGCTGATGATGGTCGCATTGTGATTATTGCTATCCAAGGTGGATCAAAAGCAGAAGTGAGTACCAATCAGATTTTGCGTCGTCGCCTAAACATTACCGGTTCAACCTTACGTCCACGCCCAGTTTCATTTAAGAAGCAAATTACCAAGCAGCTTTTTGAAAATGTTTGGCCTTTGCTCAATGCTGGCAAACTGAAGCCAGTCATTTATAAAACGTTTACGCTAGATCAAGCGGCAGATGCTCATGCATTGATGGAGTCATCCGAGCACGTTGGCAAAATTGTTTTAACTGTTTAGAAATATTCATTACCCCTATGCGACCACTCATCGTTATCGGCAATTGGAAAATGAATGGCAGTCTTGCGAGCAATCAAGATTGGATCAAGACCGTTGCTCGTGGCATGGAGAGTGGAATGCCATCTGGACGTAAATATGCGGTCTGCCCGCCATTTCCGTATTTATCCCAATGTGCACAGTTGATTAAAGAGCATTCATTGGCTTTTTTGAATCTAGGCGCACAAGACGCATCAGCCCATAGTTCGGGCGCTTATACCGGTGAGGTTGCGGCCTCAATGCTCAAAGAACTTGGTTGTACTTATGTCATCGTTGGGCACTCTGAGCGCCGTCAAATGCACCAAGAGGTTGATGAGGTCGTTGCTGCTAAAGCCCTCGAGGTATTGGACAATGGTATGACTCCAGTGATTTGTGTGGGTGAGACTGCTGATGAAAGAAATTCAGGTAGGGCGGAAGAGATTGTTTGTGCTCAAGTTGCAAAGCAGGCGGGTGTTTTACAAGATCGTCTTGCTGATTGCTTAATCGCTTATGAGCCAGTATGGGCGATCGGTACAGGCAAAGTCGCCAGCGCTCAAGTTGCGCAAGATATGCATCGTGCTATTCGTCTGCAATTGGCTGAATTTAATGAAGATGTTGCATCTCACGTTGGAATTTTGTACGGCGGCAGTGTCAAGCCTGATAATGCCGTTGAATTATTTGCCATGCCAGATATAGATGGTGGATTGGTTGGGGGAGCATCCTTGAATCCCCAGGACTTTCTAGCTATTTGTCAGGCATAGATTTTTTATTTGGAGATAAGCTGTGGAATGGTTTAAGACTTTATTGATCGTATTGCAGGTAATTTCAGCTTTGGCTGTCATTCTATTGGTGCTATTACAGCAAGGTAAGGGTGCCGATATGGGTGCAGCCTTTGGCTCAGGCTCTTCTGGCAGCCTCTTTGGTGCTAGCGGATCCGCTAATTTCTTGTCCCATACAACGGCTGTTTTTGCAGCAGTTTTCTTCCTTTGTACTTTAGGAATTACTTGGATTGGTAACAAGAAGGAAATAAGTCCTGGTGTTCTCTCCGGAACTGTAGCCCCGGCAGCAATGCCAGCCGCTCCAGTAGCCCCAACACAGGATCCAAGTAAACCAGCAGTTCCTAAGTAAAACAGTAGGCTTTTACAGATTTTCTAGCCCAGAATTTGGGGTAGTGCACTTGTGCAATGCAGTAGAATTGATGAGTTTTGCAAGATGCCGACGTGGTGAAATTGGTAGACACGCTATCTTGAGGGGGTAGTGGCTTAGGCTGTGCGAGTTCGAGTCTCGCCGTCGGCACCAAAAAAGGGTATTGATGAGCGTTTTTTGCTCCAAATCAATGTCTTATGTAGTGGAATAAGTAATAATTTGTTGTTTTTAGGATTTACCAGACAAACGAATCAGGGCTATTTTGAATCTCGCTAATTACTTTCCTGTTCTGCTTTTTATCCTCGTAGGTATTGGGGTGGGATTAGTCCCCATGTTCCTCGGAAAAATCTTGGCTCCTTCGAAGCCTGACGCTGAAAAACTCTCTCCCTATGAGTGCGGTTTTGAAGCTTTCGAAGATGCGCGTATGAAGTTTGACGTGCGTTACTACTTAATCGCCATTCTCTTCATCCTATTTGACTTAGAAACTGCATTCCTATTCCCATGGGGTGTAGCGCTACGTGACATTGGATGGCTTGGCTACGCCTCTATGGTGATTTTCTTATTGGAATTCATTGTGGGATTTGTATATATCTGGAAAAAGGGCGCTCTCGACTGGGAGTGATAGATATGGCATTGGAAGGCGTACTTAAAGAAGGTTTTGTAACTACCACTGCGGATCAGTTGATTAACTGGACGCGTAACGGCTCCTTATGGCCTATGACCTTTGGTCTGGCTTGTTGTGCGGTAGAGATGATGCATGCGGGCGCTTCCCGTTATGACTTGGATCGATTTGGCGTCGTATTTCGTCCATCTCCACGTCAATCCGATTTGATGATTGTCGCCGGCACTTTGTGCAACAAGATGGCTCCAGCACTCCGCAAGGTTTATGACCAAATGCCAGAACCACGTTGGGTAATCTCTATGGGTTCCTGCGCCAATGGCGGTGGTTATTACCATAACTCTTATTCAGTAGTACGCGGTTGCGACCGCATTGTGCCAGTCGATATTTATGTTCCAGGCTGCCCCCCAACTGCAGAAGCGTTGATCTATGGAATTATTCAGCTGCAATCTAAGATTGCTCGTACGAGCACGATTGCGCGGAAGGCTTAATTTATGTCAGATCGTTTAATTCAATTAGCAGCCAACTTAGAAAAAGTTTTAGGTAAGCGCGCTAAATCCATTGAGATTTCATTGGGTGAGGTGACTGTAGTTGTTAATGCGGACACTTATTTTGAATCTGCCATGTTGTTGCGTGATGATCCTTCGCTTGCTTTTGAGCAATTGATTGATCTATGTGGTGTTGACTATCAAGATTTCCGTGATGGAGCATGGAGCGGTCTGCGCTTTGGTGTTGTAAGCCATCTACTTTCTTTGCAACACAACTGGCGTTTACGTGTTCGTGTTTTTGCGCCCGATGATAGCTACCCATTAGTAGCCTCAATTACACCAGTTTGGGCTGCGGCCAATTGGTTTGAGCGTGAAGCCTTCGATCTCTACGGTATCCTATTTGACGGTCACGAAGACTTGCGCCGCATTCTGACTGACTATGGCTTCATTGGTCATCCATTTAGAAAAGATTTCCCAATCAGCGGTAATGTGGAAATGCGTTATGACCCAGAGTTAAAACGTGTTGTCTATCAACCGGTCACGATTGAGGCACGAGAAATTACTCCACGCATTGTTCGTGAAGAGCAGTACGGAGGCCCGGTTTAAGTTATGGCACAAATTAAGAACTACACCCTCAATTTCGGTCCTCAGCATCCTGCTGCGCATGGCGTATTACGTCTAGTGCTTGAGCTCGATGGTGAAGTGATCCAGCGTGCTGACCCGCATATCGGTTTATTACATCGCGCGACAGAAAAATTAGCTGAAACACGTACTTGGATTCAAAACGTCCCCTACATGGATCGTTTAGATTATGTTTCCATGATGTCCAATGAGCATGCCTATGTCATGGCCATTGAAAAATTACTGCAAGTTGATGTTCCGTTGCGTGCTCAATATATCCGCGTGATGTATGACGAGCTCACTCGTTTGCTGAATCACTTGCTTTGGATTGGCTGTCATGGTCTGGACGTTGGTGCAATGGCTGTCTTCTTGTACGCTTTCCGGGATCGCGAAGATATCTTTGATATGTATGAGGCGGTATCTGGTGCACGTATGCATGCCGCTTACTATCGTCCAGGTGGCGTTTATCGTGACTTGCCTGATCAAATGGCTCAGTACACCAAGAACAAGATTCGCAGTGCATCTGCTATCAAGCGTTTGAATGAAAATCGTAGTGGCACATTACTTGATTTCATCGAGCAATTTACCAATGGGTTTGATGCCAATGTTGACGAGTATTGCAACCTCTTAACTGATAACCGTATTTGGAAGCAACGTTTAGTGAATATCGGTATTGTGACTCCTGAGCGCGCATTGCAGCTCGGCTTCACAGGTCCAATGCTTCGTGGTTCAGGTATCGAGTGGGATTTGCGTAAGAAGCAGCCATATGAAGT
This sequence comes from Polynucleobacter sp. Tro8-14-1, assembly GCF_018881655.1. Lineage (GTDB taxonomy): Bacteria > Pseudomonadota > Gammaproteobacteria > Burkholderiales > Burkholderiaceae > Polynucleobacter. The sequence goes on along the minus strand of NZ_JACVPX010000003.1, from coordinate 212,618 downwards.
CTATGACCGTTTAGATTTTGATATTCCAGTGGGCGTGAATGGCGATTCTTATGATCGTTATTTAGTGCGCATGGAAGAAATGCGTCAATCTAATCGCATCATCAAACAGTGCGTAGCTTGGTTAAAGGCTAATCCAGGTCCTGTGATGAGCGACAACCATAAGGTTTCCCCACCAAAGCGTGTGGATATGAAAACCAATATGGAAGAGTTGATTCACCATTTCAAACTATTCACCGAGGGTATTCACGTTCCTGATGGCGAGGCTTACTCAGCTGTTGAGCATCCTAAAGGTGAATTTGGTATTTACTTAATTTCTGATGGTGCAAATAAACCCTATCGCATGAAGATTCGTGCGCCAGGATTTGTGCACTTGTCGGCAATGGACGAGATGTCACGTGGTCACATGTTGGCTGATGCAGTAACCATTATTGGTACCCAAGATATTGTGTTCGGGGAGATTGACCGCTAATAGGCGTGCCAAGGAATATTTAATGACTACGACTCTGCAACTATCCGATAAAACACTAGCTGATATTCATCGCAATATCGCTAAGTATCCTGCTGAGCATAAGCAATCCGCTGTGATGGCTTGTTTGATTGCTGCTCAAACTGAGGTGGGCTGGGTTTCTCCTGAAGTTATTGAAACGGTTGCCCAGATTTTAGAAATGCCAAGCATTGCTGTTGATGAAGTCGCAACTTTCTACAACATGTACAACACCAAAAAAATTGGTAAGTACAAATTGGTGATTTGCACTAATTTGCCATGCCAATTAACCCATGGTGAAACTGCAGCAACATACCTTAAGGAGACCTTAGGTATTGGCTACAACGAAACTACCCCATGCGGAACTTTTACCTTGAAAGAGGGTGAGTGCATGGGTGCCTGTGGTGATTCACCAGTGATGTTGGTGAATGACAAGCGCATGTGCAGTTTTATGAGCAAAGAAAAGATTGATGCTTTATTGAGTGAGTTACGTGCAGAAGGGAAAGCAGCATGACCAGCTTGCACGATCGCCATATCAAGCCTTTAATCCTCGCTGGATTAAATGGAGATAACTGGCGTTTAAAAGATTACGAAAGTCGTGGTGGTTATCAACAACTACGTCGTTTAATTAACGACAAAGTATCTCCTGATGCCATCATTGCCGAATTAAAGGCTTCTTCATTACGTGGTCGCGGAGGCGCAGGCTTCCCAACGGGTTTGAAGTGGAGCTTTATGCCCCGTCAATTCCCGGGACAAAAATATTTAGTTTGCAATAGCGATGAAGGTGAACCCGGTACTTTTAAAGACCGTGACATCATGCGCTATAACCCACACGCTTTGATTGAAGGCATGATCATCGGCGCTTACACAATGGGTATTACAGTTGGCTACAACTACATCCACGGTGAAATCTGGGATGTGTATTCTCGCTTCGAAGAGGCGCTTGAAGAAGCGCGAGCAGCAGGATATCTGGGTGACAAAATTTTAGGAAGCGATTTTTCCTTCCAGTTACACGCATCCCCAGGTTGGGGTGCTTATATTTGTGGTGAAGAAACGGCCCTGCTTGAATCTTTAGAAGGTAAGAAAGGGCAGCCACGCTTTAAGCCACCATTCCCGGCAAGTTTTGGTTTGTATGGCAAGCCAACAACCATTAATAACACTGAGACATTTGCTGCTGTGCCATTTATTTTGGCCATTGGCGGTCCAGCCTATTTAGAGCTTGGAAAACCCAATAATGGTGGAACCAAAATATTCTCGGTATCGGGTGACGTGGTTCATCCAGGCAACTATGAAATTCCGTTGGGTACTCCATTTTCAGAGCTCTTAAAGCTTGCTGGCGGTATGCGTGATGGCAAAGCTTTGAAGGCTGTGATTCCTGGAGGATCTTCTGCGCCAGTTGTTCCTGGTGCGCAGATGACTGATCTGACTATGGACTACGACAGTATTGCAAAAGCAGGATCAATGTTGGGATCTGGCGCTGTGATCGTGATGAACGAAACCCGTTGTATGGTCCGCGCCTTGGAGCGTTTGTCTTACTTCTACCACGAAGAATCATGCGGTCAATGCACCCCATGTCGTGAAGGTACTGGTTGGTTATGGCGCATTGTTCATCGCATTGAACATGGTGAAGGACGTCCAGAGGACTTGGATTTGCTGAATGACGTAGCTGCCAATATTCAAGGTCGTACGATTTGCGCTTTAGGTGATGCAGCAGCAATGCCGGTACGTGGCATGTTGAAACATTATATGGATGAATTTGCGTATCACGTAGAACATAAGCGCTGCTTAGATTCTGCACAACCTTTATAAAGATTTAGAGCACGGGATATCTAAAAGTGAGCATGGTAGAAATCGAATTAGATGGTAAGACTGTAGAAGTTCCGCAAGGTTCGATGGTGATGCACGCCGCGAACAAGCTCGGCACCTACGTTCCTCACTTCTGCTATCACAAGAAGTTATCGATTGCTGCTAACTGCCGCATGTGTCTAGTAGAAGTGGAGAAGGCGCCTAAGCCATTACCTGCGTGTGCGACTCCAGTGACTCAAGGCATGAAGGTGTTTACGCATTCTGCAAAAGCGGTTGAGGCTCAGCGTTCTGTCATGGAATTCTTGCTCATTAACCATCCATTAGATTGCCCAATTTGCGATCAGGGTGGCGAGTGTCAATTACAAGACTTAGCGGTTGGTTACGGAAAATCAAACTCACGCTACGATGAAGAGAAGCGTGTTGTCTTCCATAAAAATGTTGGCCCATTGATCTCCATGCAAGAGATGACACGTTGCATCCATTGCACTCGTTGTGTACGCTTCGGCCAAGAAGTTGCCGGCGTTATGGAGTTAGGTATGGTCAACCGCGGTGAGCATTCCGAGATCACCACCTTCGTTGGTCAGACGGTAGATTCAGAGCTGTCTGGAAACATGATTGATTTGTGTCCAGTTGGCGCTTTAACCAGCAAGCCATTCCGTTATGCAGCGCGTACATGGGAACTCGGACGTAAGCGTTCAGTTAGTCCGCACGATAGCTTAGGTGCCAACACTACAGTTCAGACTAAAGCTAATAAAGTCATGCGTGTAGTTGCTCTAGAAAACGAAGCTATTAATGAATGCTGGATTAGCGATCGTGATCGCTTCTCTTATGAAGGTTTAAATAGTTCTGACCGTGTAACCACACCAATGGTGAAGCAGGGCGGCCAGTGGTTAGAAACAGATTGGCAGTCAGCTTTAGATTATGTTGCTCATTCTCTGAAAACAATTTCAGCAGAAAGTGGTCCTGAGTCGATTGGTGCTTTAGCCCACCCAATATCTTCTACTGAGGAATTGCACCTCTTGCAAAAGTTAGTGCGTGGCCTTGGCTCCAATCAAATGGAAACTCGATTGCGCCAAACTGATGTAAAAAATGCTGCAGCAGCGCCATGGTTGGGTATGCCAATCGCCAAGATCAATGAATTGGATCGTGTATTAGTTATTGGTAGTTTCTTGCGCAAAGACCAGCCTGTATTAGCTGCTCGTATTCGTACTGCCAGCAAACGCGCCTTACAAGTATTACGTATCGATGCGGGTGGTGATGACTGGTTTATTCCAAGTAGCGGTATTTCAGTGGCTCCAAGCGCATGGTTGAATGCATTGAGTGAAGTTGCACTTGCTGTTGCAAAAGCAAAATCAGTAACAGCGCCAGTTGGCACATTTAATCTAACCATTTCTCCTGCGGCGCAGAAGATTGCCGATAGCTTGCTCTCCGGTGAGTCAAAGGCTATATTGCTTGGTTCTGCTGCTATTGCGCATCACCACGCTTCTGACTTGCACGTCATGGCGCAATTTATTGCTGATCAGACTAGTACTACCTTAGGCTTCTTGCCAGTTGGTGGCAATGCCGTTGGCGCATCTTTAGTGAATGCTAACGGCGTGGGTGTTGAGTCAGTCTTATCTGGCGAACGTCGCGCAGTGATCTTGATGAATATCGAGCCAGATTCAGATTTGCCAAATCCAGCAACTGCTCGTGCGGCTTTGGCAAAGGCTAATACCGTTATTGCTTTGAGCGCTTATAAGAGTGCTGACTTGATGGAGGTAGCCGATGTCATTCTGCCTACTTCAGTGTTTTCAGAAACAGTCTCTACCTTTGTGAATTTAGAGGGAAGGGTTCAAACAGTCCAGCCTTCAGTAAAACCTTTAGGTGATTCACGTCCAGCATGGAAAGTATTGCGTGTATTGGGTGGGCTCTTAGGTTTAGACGGTTTCTTGTTTAATGCTCCTGAGGAAGCGCTAGGAGAAGCATTGGACGATGGTTATTGCAATCGCTTAAATAACAAAGCTACAAGCTCTTCGATTGCCAATGGAAATCTAGCTCCTTTCAATGGTCTCGAGCGTTTGGCTGATGTCAACATTTATGCTGGCGACCAAATCGTACGGCGTTCTTCAGCTTTGCAGTTAACGCGTGATGCTAAGCGTGGCAATCAGGTAGGCTTAAATAAAATCACTTTCGTTGAATTGGGCCTCAAAGAGGGTGATGCAGTGCGTGTTAGCCAAGATTCTCATTCGGTTGATATGCCGGCAACATTAGAGGTTAATTTAGCGCCTGGAGCTGTCAGAATTTCTGCTGGCACCATGGCAAGTGCCAAATTGGGATCGATGTTTGGTCCAGTAACTATTAGTAAGGCATAAGGGACGAGATGGATAATTTCTTGAACCTCATAACTACTCAAGGCGAGGCTATTTTTGGCTCATTGTGGCCCTTGGTTTGGGCATTGATTCGTATTGTGATCATCGTATTGCCGATGTTTGGTTGCGTTGCCTATCTAACCCTTTGGGAAAGAAAGTTGATTGGCTGGATGCATATTCGTCTTGGCCCAAATCGCGTAGGTCCACTGGGTTTATTGCAGCCAATTGCTGACGCATTAAAGCTCTTGATGAAAGAGATCATTGCACCTGCTCAAGCTAGTAAGGTTTTGTACTTCATTGCACCAATCATGGTGATCATGCCTGCATTTGCTGCTTGGGCTGTGATTCCATTTCAGGCAAAGATGGTTTTAGCTGATGTAAACGCAGGCTTGCTGTACATCATGGCTATTTCTTCTATTGGTGTTTATGGGGTTATCTTGGCTGGTTGGTCTTCTAACTCTAAATATCCATTCCTCGGTGCAATGCGCGCATCAGCTCAAATGATCTCCTATGAGATTGCAATGGGCTTTGCATTGGTTACCGTCTTGCTTACCTCGGGTTCGTTAAATTTAAGCGCCATCGTAACTTCACAAGAGCAGGGCTACTTTGCCAGCATGGGTCTTAATTTCCTCTCGTGGAATTGGTTACCTTTATTACCAATGTTCTTGATTTACTTTATCTCTGGCGTTGCTGAAACAAACCGCCATCCATTTGACGTGGTTGAGGGTGAATCTGAAATCGTAGCTGGACACATGGTTGAGTATTCAGGTATGTCTTTTGCCATGTTCTTCTTGGCTGAATATGCCAACATGATTTTGATTGCAGCTGTTGCATCCATCATGTTCTTAGGAGGTTGGTTGCCGATTGTTGACTTGCCAATCTTGCGTGATATTCCAGGGTTCTTCTGGTTATTTGGTAAAACATTCTTCCTCCTATCCTGCGTTATTTGGTTGCGCGCTACATTACCGCGCTATCGCTATGACCAAATTATGCGTTTGGGTTGGAAAATATTTATTCCCATATCAGTATTTTGGGTGGTTGTGATCGGCGCGTGGGTTGTCTCTCCATGGAATATTTGGAAATAAGTTGATAAATCATGTTTAAGAAAATTTCCCAATTCCTCGATAGCTTGATGCTAAGAGATATCTTGGTCGGCATGTCTATTACCGGTCGCTATCTCTTTAAGCCAAAAATTACCGTTCAATACCCAGAAGAAAAGACGCCGTTATCCAGTCGCTTTCGTGGTTTGCACGCACTTCGTCGTTATGAAAATGGTGAAGAGCGCTGTATTGGCTGCAAGTTATGTGAAGCAGTTTGTCCGGCTTATGCTATCACCATTGAAACTGCTGAGCGTGATGATGGCACTCGTCGTACCAGCCGTTATGACATTGACCTGACTAAATGTATCTTTTGTGGTTTCTGTGAAGAGGCTTGCCCAGTAGACGCCATTGTTGAAACAAATATTTTTGAGTATTTCGGCGATAAGCGCGGCGACTTGTATTTCACTAAAGACATGCTTTTAGCTGTGGGTGATAAATACGAAAAAGATATCGCCGCTAACCGTGCAGCTGATGCACCTTACCGTTAATCGAATCGAGCTTAACTAATATGACATTCGATCCATCTACTTTATTTGCCATGTTTTTTTATGGCTTTGCAGGCTTATTGGTGATTTCTGGGCTTCGTGTGATCACGGCTCGTAACCCAGTGCATGCAGCACTATTCTTGGTATTGGCTTTCTTTTGCGCGTCAGGTCTTTGGATGTTGCTCAAGGCGGAGTTCTTAAGCTTGGCTCTGATTTTGGTCTATGTTGGCGCAGTGATGGTCTTGTTCCTCTTCGTGGTGATGATGCTGGACTTAGATATTGAACATTTACGTCGCGATTTCAAAAAGTTTCTACCGGTTGCCTTCTTGATGGGTGCCGTCATTGTTCTTGAGTTATCAATTGTGATCATTCGTAGCTTTATTGGAACTGATGTGCCAGTGCAGCTCATGCCAGAAGAGTTGATGGCAAACAATACCCAAGCTTTGGGTATGTTGATCTTTGTCGATTATGTATACGCCTTTGAAGTTGCTGGTGTGATCTTACTAGTGGCGATTATTGCCGCAGTTGCATTGACATTGCGTAATCGCAAAGACTCTAAATCGCAGAATATTCACGAGCAAGTCAATGTCGTTGCAGCAGATCGCATGCGCATTGTGAAAATGGGTTCAGACATGGCTGCAAAGCAAGATACAAGAGGGGGGAAGAAATGAATATCACTCTCGCTCATTATTTAGTGTTGGGTGCGATCTTATTTGCAACTAGCGTTATCGGAATTTTCTTAAACCGCAAGAATGTCATCGTTTTGCTGATGGCAATTGAGTTGATGCTTCTCTCGGTGAACATGAACTTTGTGGCTTTCTCCCATTATTTGGGTGATATGGCTGGTCAAGTATTCGTATTCTTTATTTTGACTGTGGCAGCTGCTGAGGCAGCTATCGGCCTGGCAATTTTGGTTGTGCTCTTCCGTAAGGTTGACACGATTAATGCCGATGATCTTGACCACCTAAAAGGCTAGTCATGCAATTGACCTTAAACATACCTGTACTTTGCGCTATTCCTTTGGCGCCATTAGTCGGATCTATCATCGCTGGTTTCTTTGGCACCAAATTAGGCGGCAATCGCATTGGTCATGGGGCCAGTCAGTTTGTGACTATTTTGGGCGTAACCATTGCATTCGTGCTTTCCTGCAATGTATTAGTTCAAGTGATGGATGGCTTCTATTTCAATGGAACTGTTTACCATTGGATGCAATTGGGCGAACTCAATTTAGATATTGGCTTCCTGATTGACCCTTTAACGGCAACTATGATGTGCGTCGTGACCTTTGTGTCATTGATGGTCCACATCTACACCATTGGCTATATGCACGGTGAAGAAGGTTACAACCGCTTCTTCTCCTATATTTCTTTATTCACCTTTGCTATGTTGATGTTGGTGATGAGTAATAACTTATTGCAACTCTTCTTTGGCTGGGAAGCTGTGGGTGTGGTTTCTTATTTATTGATTGGTTTCTACTTTGAACGCCAGTCTGCAGTGTTTGCTAATATGAAGGCTTTCTTAGTTAACCGAGTCGGTGACTTTGGCTTCATCTTGGGCATCGGCATTCTGTTGGCCAGTACTGGCTCGATGCAATATGACGTGATCTTCTCTCAGAATTCCGCTCTAGCAGCCCAGACATTACCTGGTACTAGCTGGAATTTGATGACCGTTACCTGCATCTGTTTATTTATTGGTGCAATGGGTAAGTCAGCTCAATTCCCATTACACGTTTGGCTACCAGATTCGATGGAGGGTCCAACACCAATCTCTGCATTGATTCATGCTGCAACCATGGTTACTGCTGGTATTTTCATGGTGTCACGCATGTCACCACTGTTTGAGCTTTCAGATGTCGCGCTGAGCTTTATCTTGGTGATTGGTTCAATCACAGCGCTCTTTATGGGCTTCCTCGGTATTGTGCAAAACGATATCAAGCGCGTTGTTGCGTATTCAACTTTGTCTCAGTTGGGTTACATGACAGTCGCATTGGGTGTTTCTGCATATCCGGTAGCCATCTTCCATTTGATGACTCACGCTTTCTTTAAGGCATTGTTATTTCTTGCAGCAGGTAGCGTGATTCTTGGTATGCATCACGAACAAGATATGCGCAAGATGGGCGGTCTCTGGAAATATATGCCAATTACTTGCTTGATGATGTTGTTAGGCAATCTGGCTCTGGTGGGAACTCCATTCTTCTCAGGCTTCTATTCAAAAGACTCCATTATTGAGGCGGTAGCTGCAAGTCATATCCCTGGTTCAGGCTTTGCCTACTTTGCAGTCATGGCTAGCGTATTCGTAACAGCCCTGTATTCATTCCGTTTATATTTCTATGTATTCCACGGTAAAGCACGCTGGGGTCATGAGGATTCACATGCCCACGACCATCATCATGATCATGCGGAGCAGGGTGACGATCATGCGCATCATGGTTTAGCTCCAGGTCAAAAGCCCCATGAATCACCATTCGTTGTGACATTGCCATTGATTCTTCTGGCAATTCCATCCGTAATTATTGGTTTCTACACAATCTCACCGCTGTTATTCGGAACTTACTTTGGCGATTCCATCTTTATCGACTTAGCACGCCATCCGGTGATGAAAGAGTTGGAAGATGAGTTCCATGGTCCAGTTGCAATGGCAATTCATGCATTCACTTCACCAGTCTTGTTGTTGGTAGTACTTGGCGTGTTGACTGCTGCGATTGGTTATCTCTGGGCTCCTAAGCTACCAGCCAAAGTTGCCGAAACATTTGCACCAATTAAGAAATTATTTGATAACAAGTATTACCTCGATGAAATCAACCAAGCCGTGTTTGCTAAAGGCCTTATTTGGATCGGCGGCTTCTTATGGCATCGCGGTGATCAAAAGATCATCGACGGTTTCTTTGTTAATGGTAGTGCCCATGCAGTAGGGCGCTTTGCCGGAGTAATTCGTCATTTGCAATCCGGCTATCTCTACCACTATGCCTTCGCAATGATTGCGGGCCTAGCTGTATTGTTAGCTTGGGTTTTGTATGCTTACCTGCCTTTTGTTCGCTAGGCCTTTGTTACTTAAGTAGCCACTATGATTCTTTCTTACGCCATTTGGACCCCGATTGTCTTTGGACTCATTATTTTGTTTTATGGGTCTGAAAGATCAACTGCCGGTGTACGCTGGTTGACCCTGATCGGAGCTGTGCTTAGCTTTATTGCAACGCTTCCATTGTTGATTAATTTTGATATCGCTAATTCTGGAATGCAGTTCGTTGAAAAGATCAGCTGGATTCCACGTTACGATATTAACTATTACCTAGGCATTGACGGCATTTCTGTTTGGTTCATCGTACTTACTGCATTCATCAACGTCATTGTGGTGATTGCAGCATGGGAAGTGATTCAAACTAAGGTTTCGCAATACATGGCCTCGTTCATGATCCTGTCTGGACTAATGATCGGCGTATTTTGCGCTCTTGACGCATTGCTTTTCTATATGTTCTTTGAGGCGACATTAATTCCGATGTACATCATCATTGGTGTATGGGGCGGCCACAACCGTATTTATGCGGCATTTAAGTTCTTCTTGTATACCTTGCTTGGCTCTTTGCTTACTTTGATTGCCATGCTGTATTTGTACAACGTGACTAATACATTCGATATTTTGGCTTGGCAAAATGCCCGATTAGATATTGTCGAGCAGATCCTATTGTTTGCAGCATTCTTTATGGCGTTTGCTGTCAAGGTTCCAATGTGGCCATTACATACTTGGCTACCAGATGTCCACGTTGAAGCGCCAACAGGTGGCTCAGTGGTTTTGGCTGCAATTATGTTGAAGCTTGGTGCCTATGGATTTCTGCGCTTCTCTTTGCCAATCGCGCCAGATGCGAGCCAATACTTAGGCCCTTTTGTAATCTTCTTATCTTTGGTTGCGGTGATCTATGTAGGTGCAGTTGCTCTTGTTCAAAAAGACATGAAAAAACTGGTTGCCTATTCTTCAGTTGCTCACATGGGCTTTGTAACCTTAGGCTTCTTCCTCTTTAGTCCGCTGGGTATTGAGGGCGGTATTGTGCAGATGATTTCACACGGCTTTGTTGCCGGTGCGATGTTCTTGTCCATTGGCGTACTTTACGACCGTATGCATACCCGACAGATCGCTGATTACGGTGGCGTAGTGCATCGCATGCCTGCATTTACTGCGTTTGCCGTATTAATGGCGATGGCCAACTGCGGTTTACCTGCTACCTCTGGGTTTGTTGGTGAATTCATGGTGATCTTAGCTGCTGTTGACTATGACTTTGTCATCGGTATCCTAGCTGCTACAGCATTGATCTTAGGCGCCGCTTATTCCTTGTGGATGGTGAAACGTGTATTTTTCGGTACCGTTAACAATGCCCACGTTGAAGAGTTAAAGGATTTGAACGGTCGTGAATATTTCTTGATGGCAGTTTTATCTATCTGTGTAATTGGTATGGGTGTCTATCCAAAACCATTTACCGACATCATTCATCCAGCTGTAATTAATCTGTTGCAGCATGTTGCTGTCAGCAAACTCTGAGTAAGTACAAATGCAAGCATTCGACCTTTACGCCATCCTGCCGGAACTTGTTTTACTCGTAGCAACCTGTTTGTTATTGGTTGCTAGCGTTTATGTTCACGAAAGAGTGGCATCTACCCCTGGTGTTGAGCAAGACATCTTTCATACTCCGCGTGGAGTTGGCTTCGTGTACTTTTTCTCGCTGATCTTATTGGCGTATCTCATTTTTGCTTTCATTGGACGCATGGGCGATCCAGCGCTTGTAGCAATGAATGGGCTATTTCAGTCTGACCCATTTTCTAACTTACTCAAGGCATGTTCTTGCATCGCTGTTTTGGTGAGCTTGATTTATTCTAAGCAATATTTGATGGATCGCGCCTTGTTCCGTCCGGATTTCATTGTCTTAGCTCTGCTTGCTTTGCTTGGCCAGTTTGTATTGATCTCTGGTGCAAATCTGTTAACTCTATACCTAGGCTTGGAGTTGATGGCTTTGCCTACATACGCATTAGTTGCAATGCGTCACAGCAGCGAAAAGAGTGTGGAAGCCGGTATTAAGTACTTTATCTTGGGTGCATTAGCATCCGGTTTCTTACTTTATGGCATGTCGATGCTCTACGGTGTCACCGGATCACTTGACCTTATTGAAATCTTTAAAACCGTTGCTGACCCTCGTGTAAACCATTTGGTGATGGCGTTTGGCTTGGTATTTATTGTTGCCGGTTTAGCCTTCAAGTTGGGTGTGGTGCCATTTCATATGTGGGTACCGGACGTCTATCAAGGTGCGCCAACTGCTGTGACCTTAATGATTGCTGCAGCTCCAAAATTAGCTGCATTTGCATTGTTATTTCGCTTATTGGTAAATACCTTATTGCCTTTATTGGGCGATTGGCAGCCAATGCTGGTTTTGCTCGCAGTTCTATCACTAGTTGTAGGTAACGTGACTGCAATTGCGCAAACCAACATCAAGCGCATGCTGGCTTATTCTGCCATTGCGCAAATGGGCTTTGTTCTCTTGGGCATGTTGTCTGTTTTTGATGATCACGCATTTAGTGCAGCAATGTTCTACGCCATTACCTATGTGTTGACAACCCTTGGCACCTTCGGCTTATTGATGGCTTTGTCGCGCAAAGGTTATGACTGCGAAACCTTGGATGGATTAAAGGGGCTCAATAAGAAGCATCCGTGGTTTGCCTTTATTGGTCTGGTTATGATGTTCTCTTTAGCAGGGATTCCGCCTACAGTTGGTTTTGCAGCTAAATTGGGCGTTCTAGAAGCGCTAGTGGATGCTGAGCATACCTTCTTGGCAGTCATCGCTGTAATGGCTTCTTTAGTGGGTGCCTTCTATTACTTGCGCGTAGTCAAGGTGATGTATTTTGATGAACCTGAGCACGAGATCACAGTTTCTGGTTCAGGCTTTGCTAAAGGGCTCTTGAGTCTTAATAGCATTTTGGTTTTGGTTATCGGCATTGTTCCTGCGGGTCTAATGAGTCTTTGTTTAGATGCAATGCGCCGTACCTTACTGGGGTCTTAGAAGGAATTAACATCTATCTAAAGGCTCCGTAAGGGGCCTTTATCATTTCAGGTGCCATCAAAATGACATTCAATTTAGTTAAGCTGGTTTAATCAATAACAGACGGAATATGTACTAAGACCTATGACTGAAAAATCATTTGAAGATCTGTCTACTGGTGATAAACATTTACGTGAAGTGCGTCTATCTGGAGAGGATATTTACGGCGGCATCTTTTTAAAGATGAAGCGAGATAAAGTGTCATTGCCTGATGGTGAAGAGGCGATACGCGAATATTTAACCCATCCGGGTGCGGTAGCTATTGTTGCGATCTTGGATGATGGTCGTGTGTTGCTCGAGCGCCAGTATCGCTATCCAATCGCAAAAGCCTGCATTGAAATTCCTGCAGGAAAACTAGACCCTAAAGAGGATCATTTAGTATGCGCGAAACGTGAGCTCGAAGAAGAAACCGGATATACAGCAAAAAAATGGAGTTTCATTCGCCGTATTCATCCCGTGATTTCGTATTCAACAGAGTTCATTGATATCTATCTGGCAGAGGAGCTGATCCCCGGTAAAAGCCATCTTGATGATGAAGAGTTTTTGGATGTATTTGCTGCTCCATTGGAGCTATTGATTTCTTGGGTTGAGGATGGCGAGATTACGGACGTCAAAACCACGATAGCCACCTATTGGCTTGATCGCTATCGTAGGGGCTTAGTAAAACCGCATCCAATCGAATAGGGCGCATTCAAACCCGATTAAAATAGGGTATTGAATTTATCGTTTTTGCCCTTATATACGTTTTATGAAAGTTTATAACTTAGCCTGCCCCCTAGACCATCGCTTTGAAGGATGGTTTGCTTCAGAAGAAGATTGCCTTGCTCAGCAGGACAAGGGGATGCTTGCTTGTCCAGTATGCGACAGCACAGAAATCACCCGCATGCCTTCAGCCCCCCATATTGGTAAATCAAGCTCTACTGAGTTAGCCTTATCTAAAGCTGAACCTGAAAGTATGAGTGGGGGCGTTGTTGCTTTGACTGGAAGCGACCATTCTCATCTCGAGGCTCAAGTACAGGCCGCCTTTTTGAAAGGTATGCGTGAGCTAATGGGCCGATCTGAGGATGTTGGCAATTCTTTTGCTGATGAGGCCAGAAAGATTCACTACAAAGAAACTCCTGAGAGAAGTATTCGTGGCCAAACTACTTTCGATGAGGCTGAAGCCTTACGAGAAGAGGGCATCGATGTCCTCTCGATGCCAATGATTCCCGCTCTTAAAAATACGCTACAGTAATTTTTTACTTCATCCTGGCAAATAAAAAAGCGATCCGAAGATCGCTTTTTTGCTAATCACTTCCTGGTATTACTTAGAGGTAGGCATTACAAACTCTGCACCTTTAGCAATACTCTCGGGCCAGCGTTGCATCACACTCTTTTGCTTGGTGTAGAAACGTACGCCTTCTTTGCCGTATGCATGCATATCGCCAAAGATCGACTTTTTCCAACCACCAAAGCCATGCCATGCCATAGGTACTGGAATTGGTACGTTAATACCAACCATGCCTACTTGTACACGACGAGCAAATTCACGGGCAATATTGCCATCGCTTGTGAAGCAGGCAACACCATTGCCAAATTCGCAAGAGTTAACTAAGTTAAGCGCATCTGTAAAGTTGGCAACACGCAAGCAGGACAAAACTGGTCCAAAGATTTCTTCTAAGTAAATCTTCATGTCTGGGGTGACATTGTCAAACAATGTACCGCCGATAAAGAATCCGCTCTCGTTGCCAGGAACTTTGAGTCCGCGGCCATCAACAAGGAGTTTTGCTCCCGAAGCTACGCCAGCCTCAATATAGCCGGTAATGCGCTCTAGAGCTGCTTTAGTAACGATTGGTCCCATTTCAGCATCAAGTTCCATGCCGTTTTTAACTTTTAGAGTCTTGGTGCGCTCAATCAGCTTTGGCATGATCTTCTCTGCCACATCACCAACCAATACCGCTACAGAAATGGCCATACAGCGTTCGCCAGCGGAGCCGTAAGCAGCACCAACCAGGGCATCAATTGCTTTATCAATATCAGCGTCAGGCATGATCACCATGTGGTTCTTCGCGCCGCCTAAAGCTTGGGAGCGCTTGCCAAAGTGCGAGCAGCGCTCATAGATGTAATTGGCAATTGGAGTGGAGCCCACAAAACTGACCGCTTTAACATCTGGATTTTCTATTAAGGCATCAACCGCTTCTTTATCGCCTTGAACAACGTTGAATACGCCGTCAGGTAGGCCAGCTTCCTTGAGGAGCTTAGCCATGAACAGTGAAGCGGAAGGATCTGTAGGGCTGGGTTTGAGAATGAAAGTGTTGCCGCAAGCAATCGCAACTGGGAACATCCACATTGGCACCATGACTGGGAAGTTGAATGGGGTGATACCAGCAACTACACCTAAAGGCTGACGCATAACCCAGTTGTCGATACCAGTCGATACTTGCTCGGTGTAGTCGCCTTTGAGTAGCTCAGGAATGCCAGTAGCAAATTCCACAATCTCAATACCGCGTGTTACTTCCCCTTGGGCATCGGTAAATACCTTGCCATGTTCTGCTGTAATGATGGCAGCCAACTCATCGCGATGAGCGTTTAGCAATTCAAGATACTTGAACATGATGCGTGCACGGCGCAATGGGGAGGTTTGACTCCATGACACAAAGGCTGTTTGGGCATTGGCTACAACTTCATCAACTTCTTTACGGCTAGCAAGCGCAACACGGCGTGCTACTGTTCCTTTGGTTGGGTTGTAAACATCGGCAAAGCGACCATCTTTAGGGTTAACTACATTGCCGCCAACAAAGTGGCCAATATCTTCTTTTGATTCAAAGGCTTGAGGTGCGTTCATAATCTCTTGTGGTGAGTATTTTTCAGGTTTTGGGTAAAAAAGCCGTTTGGCCAATTAGCCTGCACGACTTCGCTGTCTCGTTTATTCTGCTTTTTAAGTATTCTAGCGCTTAACAGCAATTTTCGTATTTTTGACCTATTTTTGGATTTTTCAAGGCATTTTATGAGTCTTTTATTTTCGAGCTATACCCTCAATTCCCCGCGGGGACCTCTAGAGCTGGCAAATCGCATTGTGGTTGCCCCGATGTGCCAGTATTCGGCCAATAACGGCGAGGCAACTGACTGGCACCTCATGCACTGGGGTAATTTGCTGAATAGTGGCGCAGCACTCTTCATTATTGAGGCTACAGGGGTAAGTCCGGAGGCCAGAATTACGCCTGCTTGTCTTGGGCTCTGGGATGATCGCACTGAAGCAGCTTTGAAAGACAAATTAAGTCGAGCGCGCGGGTTGGCTCCTGCCGTACCTGTTTTTATTCAGTTAGCGCATGCAGGTCGCAAAGCATCCAGTGCAACCCCCTGGGATGGCGGACAATTGCTCCCAACGGATCAGGGCGGATGGGAAACTCTAGCACCCTCAGCGATCCCCCAGTTAGATGGAGAGCGTTTACCTCATGAATTGAGTAAGGTTGAATTAAAAAAGTTGATTGATGATTTTGTAGCATCAGCAAAACGTGCAGGTCGTATTGGAATTGATGGGATTGAACTCCATGGTGCCCATGGATACTTGTTGCATCAATTTTTATCTCCTATCGCCAATCAACGCACGGATGAATACGGCGGCTCATTTGAAAACCGCATTCGCTTTCCATTAGAGTTATTTGCTGCCGTAAGAGCCGCATATCAAGGAGTTCTTGGCATACGCATTTCAGCTAGCGACTGGATAGAGGGTGGCTGGACTCCGGAAGAAACAGCGAATTTTGCAAGACAACTCAAACCTTTGGGTTGTGATTTCGTACACATTTCTTCTGGTGGCATTTCGCCAAAACAAAAGATTGCAATTGGTCCAAATTACCAAGTGCCTTTTGCAAAGATAGTTAAAGATCAATCTGGTTTGCCAACTATGACTGTTGGACTCATTACCGAGCCACAGCAAGCCGAAGACATTTTGCAGGCGGGTGATGCGGATCTCATCGCTTTGGCTAGAGCATTCCTATACAAGCCTCGCTGGGGTTGGGAAGCTGCAGCAGCTCTAGGTGGCACAGTTACTGCAAATGAGCGTTATTGGCGTTGTTTACCTCGAGAAGCCCAGGCCGTATTTGGTGATGTAAAAGTAGGGCAGCGATAAACATTAAAAAATCATATATTGGGGGAGCGCTAATGAAAAAATATTCGGTGATACGCAGTGCGCTTGTAATTTTGGGGTTTGGGATTTCATGCCTAGTTATGGCCCAATCCTTTCCGGATCGTCCAATTACTTTAGTAGTACCCAATCCACCTGGTGGGCTGGTTGATACTTCGGCACGTCTATTAAGTGAGCCGTTGACGCGTGTGATCGGTCAACCGGTGATTGTTGACAACAAGCCGGGAGCAAGTGGCAATACCGCCTATCAGTATGTTGCCAAAGCAAAACCCGATGGCTACACCTTATTGATTTCCTATTCTGGTTATCACGTTGGTAATCCCGCTTTATTCGATAAGCTTCCGTGGGATCCCATTAAAGATTTTTCTCCAATTGCCTTACTGACTGTTTCAACCAATGTCATTGCAGTGCACCCTTCAGTTCCGGTAAATAATTTGAAGGAATTTATTGCGTACGCAAAAGCTAATCCAGGTAAATTAAATTACGCCTCACAAGGCAATGGTTCTGTGTCGCATATTGGTACTGAGATCTTCAAGCAAACTACTGGTGTGGATATGGTGCATGTTCCATACAAGGGATCTGGTCCAGCCATTCAGGACGTTTTGGCGGGGCAGGTACAGGTATTTATTAGTACGCCACCCTCAGTCATGCAACACGTCCAAAGTGGAAAACTCAAGGGGCTTGCTGTGACCGGCAAAAATCGTCACCCTGGTATGCCAAACGTACCAACTACCGCTGAAGCTGGTCTACCATCATTTCAGTTGGAATCATGGGTGGCCCTTTATGCGCCTGCAGGAACACCTGCAGCAGTGGTTACCAAGCTCACTAATTCTGTAAAGCAGAGCTTGGCATTGCCTGAAATTAAAGAGCGTGCCGATGCCGCTGGTGTTGAACTTCGTTACTTGGGACCAAACCAAACTGATGCGCTAGTTAAGAAAGAACTTCCTTTCTGGGCTAAAGCAATTAAAGCGGCAAACATTACTCTTGATTAAGGGCTTGGCTAAGCCTGATCTCGCAGGGTGGGGTCAGGTAATGCCAATGTAAATGCCCGGGCAGCACTCAATAAGAAATGATCTTTACCTGGGCCTGCAATGAGCTGAACTCCTACTGGCAATCCATTGGGGCCACTGCTTACATTGATATTGATGCAGGGCAAACCTAGAAGAGTCCAAGCTCTAGAAAAAAGAGGATCTCCAGTACCATCTTTAATGTTGGGCGCTTCGCCATTTGCACTTGGGGCTATCAAGATATCCACTTCATTATTAAATAAGTCTTCCATGGCCGCCCTTGACTTATCGGCAAGGCTCAAATCTTTTGCATATTGCTCGTAGCTAATTTCAGCGCCTTCACTAAGTTGCTTCAGAAGTTGTGGGCTGAGCTTTTTAGCGTAATGCACACGTTCAAAAGTAAGGCTGCGTGACATTTCAGAGATCATGATGCGAGTTTGCGCTTGGGTGAGTCCATCACATGTCTTTGGTAACTTCAGATCAATTACGGTGCCTTTAGCAATCATCTCGGCAGCATGCCGGGCAACAGCAAGCGCTGTAGCAGTTTCTTTTTGTGCAAACGGCCAGCTAGATGTTTTGCAAATGGCGATGCGGGGTTTGTTATGCAGGACTTCAATATTTGCTAGTTGATGATCGCCACTCATGGCAGCTACACCAAGACCCACATCTTCTACTGTTCTACCAAAGCAACCCATGGTGTCGAGTGTTATAGAAAGACTTTTAATTCCCGCAATACTCACTTTGCCATGACTAGGTTTAAAACCCACTACACCACAAAAAGACGCAGGGCGAATGATTGAGCCAGCAGTTTGACTGCCGGTTGCTAGTGGAACCATAAAATCGGCTACCGCAGCCGCAGAGCCGCTAGAAGAACCGCCGGGTGTGTGCTTTGGGTTATGGGGATTTGTTGTTAAGCCACTCTTAAATGTTGCAAATTCTGTTGTAACGGTTTTGCCTAAAATAATGGCACCAGACTGTCGCATCAGGGCAACCGCCACAGCATCGGCAACTGGATAGTGGTTGGCGTAAATGGGTGAACCATAGGAGGTCGGCAAATCATAGGTGTCATAAAGATCCTTAACCCCAATTGGGAGACCATGTAATAGGCCCTGAAAGGCACCTTTATCAAGCTGTTTGGCGCGAGATAAGGCATTTTCCTTTCCTAGGCTTGCCCAGGCCTTAACAACGCTCTCTTTTTGTCCTATGCGGTCTAGGCAGGATAGGAGTAAATCAGTGGCTTTAATTTCCCTCTTAGAGAGGGCTTTGATGGCTTGGGTAGCGCTTAGGCTTTCTAGATCTTTCATGGACTCATTCTACTTATGGTGGCGTATGATCGCAATTGATGGTTTTTGTCCTAGATTTCGATAGAAGAGAAGTTAAATGAAGCAACATACAGTCCGTGAGGCTTGGCTAGAAGACGCCGTAAGGCATCTTGAGCCGGTCTTTTCAAAAGCAGGTTATGCCATCCCTCCCGTCAGGGTCTCATGCGGATTCCCGGCCTCTAGTAGTCCTAGAACAACACTAGGCCAATGCTGGCCACGTGAGCGCTCAGGTGGTGGCGTAAATGAGATATTCATTTCCCCTAAGTTGGATGAGCCTGTTCAGCTTTTAGATACCTTAGTTCATGAACTCTGCCATGCAGTGGATGACTGTTTTAGTGGCCATGGCGAAGATTTCAAGGGAATCGCTCAAACGGTGGGTCTGGAAGGCCCTGCCAGAATGGCTCATGCCACTGAGGAGCTCACTGTAAGACTGATGATGATTAGTCAGGAGCTTGGCCCTTACCCGCATCAAGCGATTGTTTTCCCGCCCCCAAGGCCTAGCAATGCTAGTCGAAGTAAGGCTAAATGTGGGCAATGTGGCTACGAGGTAACTTTGCTCAAGAAGTGGGCCAGTTATGGAGCGCCAATCTGCCCCAAGGACAATATTCGGATGCTAGAAGCTGTTCCAGAGACCATTGAAAATACCACTGATTACGATAGTGAATCAGTTGAAAAGGGTAGCAAGAAGGCGCCAGATGAAATCCGTCGCGCTATTAGCTAGTTATTTGTAAAATTCATCTTCAACAAAATAAAACGAGACACATCATTTATGAACGCAAAGAAAATATTTAAGAATCCAAAGATTGCCGTTATTCCTGGGGATGGTATTGGCAAAGAAGTCATGCCGGAGGGCGTACGTGCGCTAGAGGCAGCCAATCGTAAATTTAATCTAGGTATGCAGTTTGATCATTTTGATTTTGCAAGCTGTGATTACTATCTCAAGCATGGGAAGATGATGCCGGATGATTGGTTCGATATCCTCATGAAGTACGATGCGATCTTTTTTGGCGCTGTAGGTATGCCGGATATTCTGCCTGACCATGTTTCACTCTGGGGCAGCTTAATTCAATTCCGCCGTGGCTTTGACCAGTATGTCAATTTGCGTCCAGTACGTTTATTGCCCGGTGTGCCTTGCCCACTTGCCAACCGTAAGCCCGGTGACATCGATTTCTTTGTGGTGCGTGAGAACACTGAAGGTGAATACTCCAGCGTTGGTGGCAAGATGTTCCCGGATACCGATCGTGAAATCGTGATTCAAGAATCTGTCTTCACTAGACAGGGTGTTGACCGAATTTTGCAATACGCTTTTGACTTAGCCCAAAGTCGCCCTAAGAAGCATTTAACTTCTGCAACCAAATCAAATGGTATTGCCATCACTATGCCTTATTGGGATGAGCGTGTAGAGGCAATGTCTAAGAAATTTGCCGATGTAAGAGCCGACAAATACCACATTGATATTTTGGCGGCTCACTTCGTTATGAATCCAGATCGCTTTGACGTTGTCGTTGCAAGTAATTTATTTGGCGACATTCTCTCGGATTTGGGTCCTGCATGTACCGGCACCATTGCGGTAGCACCATCTGGCAGTATCAATCCTGAAGGTAAATTCCCTTCCTTGTTTGAGCCGGTTCACGGTTCAGCGCCTGATATCTTTGGCAAAATGATCGCCAACCCAATTGGTCAGATCTGGAGTGGGGCGATGATGTTAGATCACCTTGGTTATCCAGAGGCTGGTAAAGCAATATTTAGTGCCATTGAAAAGGTATTGGCATCTGGTCCAGGACATGCGCCATTGACACCAGATCTTGGTGGCACCGCTAAGACAGATGATTTGGGTAAGGCGATTGCCGCAGCAATCTAACTAGTAATCTACTAATTAGGCAGTAGCATTTAAAGGACTCCAAACGGGGTCCTTTTTACTTGCCTTGGCAATTTCTGCCAAGATTTTTTCATGGCTTTCAAGGTCATCATCTGATGCAGACAGCACCATGAGATTAGTTGGTAAAGCTTTGGTATGACCAGTAGAGTCTGCTCCCACTGTGTAGTCAATCAGATCAATCGAAAGGTCTTCTTGACCCCTTGTCATCGATACGTAAACTTCAGCTAGTAACTGGGCGTCTAATAACGCGCCGTGCAAAGTACGGTGTTTATTACTAATTGAAAAGCGTTCACACAGCGCATCTAATGAATTGCGCTTTCCAGGGAACATTTGACGCGCGTCGAGCAGTGTGTCGGTAATCTTGGAGGCTAAATTTCTGAAGGGAGGGCGCTTTAGAAGGGCAAACTCGTTATCTAAGAATCCCAAATCGAAGGCTGCGTTATGAATCACAATTTCAGCGCCATCTACAAACTCAATTAACTGCTCAACGATGTTTGCAAAGATTGGCTTATCAGATAAAAACTCTCTAGAAAGTCCGTGGACCGCAAAGGCGCCAGCATCAATATCACGCTCAGGATTAATGTAGTAATGGAAGGTTCTATCGGTAAGTCGACGACCAACCATCTCAACACAGCCAATTTCAATAATGCGGTCGCCGGTGGCTGGATTAAGGCCAGTAGTTTCGGTATCGAGAATCACTTGACGCATCAGGTTCCCTCTAGAACAGCTGGTGGAATATCCATCGGTCCATTGCCTGCATATTTATCCAAATAGAGATAAATCACGGGTGTAATGATCAACGTTACGAACTGAGAAAAGATCAGGCCGCCTGCAACGCTAATGCCTAAAGGTTGACGTAACTCTGCTCCAGCACCCAGCCCAAATGCGATCGGAAGTGCACCCATGAGAGCGGCAACGGTTGTCATCATAATAGGCCGGAAACGCAAGATACATGCTTCACGAATGGCTTTTTCAGGAGACATGCCTTGGTTACGTTGAGCATCTAAGGCAAAGTCAATCATTAAGATCGCATTTTTCTTAACAATGCCGATCAATAATAAAATACCGATCGATGCAACGACTGTTAGCTCGAAGCCAAAGATGCGCAAAGCAAGGATGGCGCCAATCGCAGCAGATGGCAAACCAGCCAAAATAGTCAGCGGATGAATGTAACTCTCGTAAAGCACGCCAAGTAATATATAAATTACGCCTAGAGCCGATAGAATTAGTATCAGCTGACCTGATTGGTTGCTTTTAAATACTGCCGCATCTCCACCGTAACTCGTAATGATGGAAGCGGGTAAGCCAATTTCCTTGGTGTATTCCTCAATCTTTTTCGTGGCGTCACCAAGGAAGACATCAGGAGCAAGGTTGAATGACAGGGTTACAGCCGGAATTTGCCCTTGATGGTTTACGGCGGTTGGGCCGATTTCACGAGTGAAGCTAGCTACGCTAGATAGTGGAATCAGCTTGTCGGTTGCGCGACCTCTTACAAAAATCTTATTCAGATCCGTCTCATATTGACGATCTTCTTCAGCAGCTTCTAGGATCACGTAATAAGTATTCACTGGTGTGTAGATAGTAGATACCTGCCTCTCACCGTAGGCAGAATAGAGGGCTGTACGGATGTCAGCAATCGTAACGCCGGCACTAGCCGCTTTTTCACGATCAATATTGATCTTGACGTTGAGACCTTTTAGCTGTGAGTCACTGGTAACGTCACGGAAAAGTGGGTCGGTACGCATCTTTTGCATCAACTTATCAGCCCATTCATTCACGCCTTCAAAGCCAACACTTTGCAAAGTAAATTGGTAGCGGCTTTTACTATTTTTGCCGCCAAGCTGTAAATTCTGGACCGGACGCATGTAGACCTGAAGGCCGGGGATCTCTTTAAATTTATTTCTTAATCCCTCCATCACCTGAGCCATCTTAGCGCGATCGCCCTTGGGCTTAAGAATGATAAAAATCCTGCCGGTGTTGTAGCCTGAGCTCGCACCACCGCCAATGACTGAAATAGAGCTATCCACATTCGGGTCTGTATTCACTAGTTCTGCAGCTCTATCCTGAAGTGCCAACATCGCTTTAAAGGAGATATCTTCAGATGCCTCAGTAGTTGCTTGAATTTGCCCAATATCTTCTTCTGGAAAGAAACCCTTCGGGCTATAGACAAACATCACCACGGTAATGACAAAGGTGGAAAGGGCGCCCCATAGAACTTTCTTACGATTATTAAGGGCCAGATCTAGGTAGTGAATATAGGTTTTCAGCATCCAGTCAAAGACGCGATCAAACTTCTTGTTGATGGCATATTCCTTGGCATGCTGACCTGGTTTTGGTAGGAAGCGACTGCAAAGCATCGGCACAACCGTCAGCGATACGACTGCTGATACCAAAATTGAAAGGGAAACCACTACCGCAAATTCTCTAAACAGAAGGCCAATAGGACCAGCCATAAAGAAGAGCGGAATAAATACAGCCACCAAAGAAATAGAAATGGAAATAATCGTAAAGCCCACTTCTTTGCTACCTTTGAGGGATGCTTTGAGTGGGTCCATACCTTGTTCAACATAACGCATGATGTTTTCAAGCACCACAATTGCATCATCAACAACCAAGCCTACAGCAAGCGTAATACCCAGAAGCGAGATGTTGTCTAAGCTGTATCCCAAAAAATAGAGCAGAAAGAATGCCCCGATCAGTGAGATTGGAAGGCTGATAGAGGGAATAACTGTCGCCGAAACATGTTTCAGGAACAAGAAAATTACCATAACAACCAACAAGATCGTTAAAGCCAATGTGAGATTAACGTCATGTATCGCTTCTAGAATGGAGAGCGAACGATCATTCAACAATTGCATACGAACAGATTCCGGCATCTGCTTTTGTAATTGAGGTAGTAATGCCTTAACGGAGTTAACAACATCCACAGTATTCGCGCTCGGTTGGCGCAATACTGCAATCGCAATAGAGCGCTCTCCATTAGCACTCGCCAATGTTTTTACATCCTCGTAACTCTCGATCACATCGGCAACGTCCTTGAGGTAGATCGGAAGACCATTTTTTTGACTAACAATTAAATTGGCAAACTCTTCAGGTCCTACTAGTTGTGGGTTGGCATAAATAGTGATGGCCTGACGGGGCCCGTCTAAAACCCCTACAGGACTATTGGAGTTGGCTTTGTTGATAGCAACGGCGATATCGTCAATAGTGAGATTGCGGTTAGCAAGAGCGTCGGGATGCACTCGTACGCGAACCGCATAACGCTTTGCACCATAAACTAGAACTTGCGCTACACCACTAATGGTTGATAAGTTAGGTGAAAGTAAATTTTCTGCGTATTGATTGAGATCTGAGAGACTGATTGATGGCGAGCTCATGCGCACCACTAGAACAGGAGTGTCGGCTGGATTTATCTTCCGGTAGGACGGTGGCACCGTCATTTCAATCGGTAAGCGCTTTTGGGCTCTCAACAAAGCTGCTTGAACGTCAACTGCGGCTTTATCAATATCTCGATCGTTATTGAATTCCAAAGTAATGCTCGTACTGCCCAAAGAATTAGTGGAGCTAATTACGGTGATGCCATCAATCGTCGAAAATTCTTTTTCAAGGGGAAGGGCTACCGAGGCAGCCATATTTTCTGGTGATGCACCCGGTAAAGATGCGCTTACAGAAATAACTGGCGTATTAAAACTAGGTAGCGCAGCTACTGGAATTTTCATGTAGGCAACAGCCCCTGCGATGACTGTTGCTATCGAGAGCAACACCGTCATTACCGGGCGCCGAATACATAATTCGGATAGTGTCATTTTTTCTCTGGGGCTGTTGGAGTTGTTGAGGTAGTAGTTGCTTGCGGTGCAGCTGATTTATCCTCGCGGACTTTGCTTCCTGGACGCAAATTCTGCTTACCTTCAACCACTACTCTATCGCCATCATCTATACCGGTAACAACAGACAATCCTTGGTAGTCATAAACTACTTTCACGGGTTTGGCTGCAACTTTGTCATCTTTATCGACCACGTAAACCAATTTTCCGCGGGGATTGATCACTACTGCTTGCGATGGAATAGCTAAGGCATCCTTTAGAGTATTGGCCACTAGGGATACGCGAGCAAATTCACCTGGCAAGAGGGTTTTGGCGTCATTCGGGATTTGCGCTTTTACGCGTACCGCCGCGATCGAAGGATCGACTTGGTTATCAACGACCAGCACCTTTCCTTCGTAAGTTCTTTTGCCGCTATCGCCTACAGTCACCGTAACATTCATCGCATCACCATCTAACTGGTTCTCTAAGATGATCGGAATATCTTTTTCTGGAATGACAAATTGAACATCAATTGGGTTTAATTGAGTAATGGTCACCATGGATCCAACGCTGGATGTAGCAGTTGAGCTGGTCGCGGTGGAAACAATGTTGCTAGCCTGGACAAGGGAGCCCGGGAATACATTGACGATGCCAGCACGACCATCAATAGGGGACTTAATGTAATCAAAAGAAAGCTGCACTTCTGCCGCGCGGGCTGCTGCTTGTGCTGACTTGGCATTTGCCAACGTAGTTTCTAGAGCGGCTTTAGAAATAAAGTTTTTAGCAACCAATTCTTTGGCGCGTAAGTACTGTTTTTGAGCATCATCAGCAAGGGCTTTGAGCTTTTCATAGTTGGCTTTATCGTTGCGGTCATCCAAGGTAAAAAGCAGATCGCCAGCTTTAACTTCTTGACCATCTTTTACCTGAATTGTGGCGACGGTATTGGTGACCATTGGGCGAATGTCAACAATGCTATTGGAAACAATGGTGCCAGTTGCCTCAATGATTAGCGGCACATCTTTTTTCTGGACTACGAATGATGTTACGGTGACAGGGCCGCCAGATTTAGCAGAGGCTGGGAAAAAATAATCATATGCTTTTGAGCCCGCATAGAGTAAGAGCAGAATTAATAGCAAGCGCCATTTAAATCTGATCACAAAAGATTTTACTGTCGCGAAATCTAGTTTCTTAACTTGGTCTAATTGGGGTGAATATTTTTGCCAAAGGACGCATAAGCGAACTTTGCCAGCATCTTTTAATTGAACGAGTTTGGCAAACGCCTTATCGAGGGTGGATTCTATTTTTGACACAGTCTCGTTTTTCTAGGTTTTATGTGGGTTTTATGCTGTTTCTAAGCTATTTAGAGCAGGATCATTCTCTCATAAGATGGCTGAAAAGGAAGCTGTCGACGAGCATTTGCCCTATGGCAAAAAATCCTCAACACCCTTATTGGCCAACTGGTCGGCCAACTCATTTCCGGGGTGTCCGTTGTGCCCTCTAACCCAGTGCCAGGAGATCTCATGTCCTGGGAGCAGGGAGTCGAGCTCCTGCCAGAGATCTGCGTTTTTGACCGAATCCTTATTAGCGGTCTTCCAACCCCTTTTTTTCCAACCCTCTAGCCATTCTGTGACGCCCTTTTGTACGTATTGAGAGTCCGTCCATAGCTCGACAGTGCTGCGTTGTTTCAGTGCTTTTAAGGCAAAAATAACGGCACAAATTTCCATGCGGTTGTTGGTGGTGAGCTTTTCACCCCCATGAATATGCTTTTCATGACCGCCTGATCGCAAAACAGCCCCCCAGCCGCCAGGCCCAGGATTGCCTTTACAGGCGCCATCT
This sequence comes from Polynucleobacter sp. Tro8-14-1, assembly GCF_018881655.1. Lineage (GTDB taxonomy): Bacteria > Pseudomonadota > Gammaproteobacteria > Burkholderiales > Burkholderiaceae > Polynucleobacter. The sequence goes on along the minus strand of NZ_JACVPX010000003.1, from coordinate 186,346 downwards.
GTGTAGATCACGATATGAGGATGGTGGGGGTGGAATTTCGATTGCGGCATGGCAATAATTTACTTGGTATTGCTGTTTTTGAGGCGTTTTTGCATATTGCTACGCTCGGCAGCAGGACTTAACTGCTTAATGGCTGGTATGCGGACAAGTGATGCCGGGCCAATGAGGCGTATTCCTTGTTGGCGTTTAATGGCTGAAACTAAGAAAACAGCCCCAAATATGGGCCACCAACGATTCCCCATTTTTTCAAGAAAATTCATCTTGCCCATCACAGCTTCGCCTTGCAAGGGAAATTTATAGCAGCCAAAGTGACCGCGGTCTAAAGAGAAGTTAAGTAACTCCAACCAGTCTTTAATTCGGATCAGACTAATAAATTGACCATCTCTAGGTAGATAGGGAGTGCCTACCAATCTACTCAGATATTGTCTGGCACCCCAGAGGCTTGCTGGGTTGAAGCCGGAAATAATTAAACGACCCTCAGGTCGAAGCACTCGATCGACTTCGCGCAATATTTGATGGGGGTCTGTAGCAAATTCTAAAACATGCGGCAGCACAATCAGATCTAGGCTATCGCTGGCAAAAGGGAGGTCTGTCGAGTCACCTTCAATCAAATGCCAGTTGTAATTGCCAGCTTGAGAGCGGCTGTCGTTAGAGTGAATGAGGATGGCATGCAAAGGCATGCGATTTTCACTTAACGCGTTTATCTGAGGTAGGCCTATTTGCAACGCATGAAAGCCAAAGACATCAGCAACAATTTGGTCAAAACACCGTTGCTCCCAAGCTAGAACATAGCGTCCAGGAGGGGATTGGAGCCATTTTTCCCATGAGCTCCAGGGAGGTGCAGGTGTCTGAGAGGGTATGGGTGGGGTTGGTATCATCGGTCTATGGATAAGAATACTTTATTGCAGGTTTGGCCCATTCCGGCTTTTGATGATAACTATATCTGGTGCATTCACGATGGCAGCTCTGCTTTAGTGGTGGATCCAGGTGATTCAGCACCAGTTTTGCAGTACCTGAGCTCAAATCATTTGACCCTCAAGGGCATTCTCATTACCCACCACCATGCAGACCATACGGGTGGCATTCTCAACTTATTGCAAAGTTTGGGTGCAGATCTGCCTGTTTATGGCCCAGTTGGTGACAATATTCCAGGTCGTACTAATGTCGTAATGCAGGACGATAAATTTGAAATTGCTTCCCCACGCATTAGCTTGAAGGTTCTCGAAGTTCCTGGGCATACCTTAAGTCACATTGCTTATTTTGCAAACATGCAAGCAAATGTTGTTGAACCAATGCTGTTCTGTGGAGATACTTTATTCGCCTCGGGTTGTGGAAGATTGTTCGAAGGTACGCCTACGCAAATGTCCGAGTCGCTAGATAAGTTCGCTTTACTTCCAAAAAATACTTTGGTGTATTGCACTCATGAGTACACCTTATCGAATATTCGTTTTGCTTTAGCAGTAGAGCCTAACAACCTCAATCTACTCTCATGGGCCGACCAGGCTAAAGCTCTGCGAGAGCAGGGTTTGCCAACTCTTCCAACGACTATTGGACAAGAGCTGCAAGTTAATCCATTCATGCGCTGTGATCAAGCTGAAGTCATTGCAATGGCTAAGGAGGTTTCAGGTCAGACATCATTGCCAACGCCTGCACATGTATTGGCAGTCATTCGTGGCTGGAAAGATCGCTTCTAATGCGAATGATGTATGCAGTAGTAGTGATTACTGCTTTGTTAAGTGGTTGCGCTAGCACTGGCGATTGGTCTTCTGATACGCCAACTAGAGGGAATTCAAAAGCTTCTAGGGCTGCAAGGGTTAACCTCAAAAATCAATCCGTCAGCAAGGTTTATGCGCCTTCAGACAACCTGTGGATACGCATTCGGGATGGCTTTCAAATGGAGCCCATGAATAGCCCGTTAGAGATCGAACAGGTTCGCTGGTTGGCTGCAAGACCAGACTATGTAAATCGCTCGATGACGCGTTCTTCACGCTATTTGTTTTACATCGTTCAAGAAGTAAATGCGCGCAATATGCCCACCGAGATTGCATTACTACCATTTGTTGAAAGTGCGTTTGTAACCAATGCAAAGTCAAATGCAAAGGCTGTGGGTCTATGGCAATTTATGCCTGCCACCGGCAAAGACTTTCGTCTCACACAAAACGTATTTAGAGATGAGCGACGAGATATTGTGCAGTCAACGGATGCGGCCTTGGATTACCTACAACGTTTGAATAATCAATTCGGTAGCTGGGAGCTCGCCTTAGCAGCTTACAACTGGGGTGCCGGCAATATTACGAAAGCGCAAAAGCGTAATGCCGCTGCAGGCTTGCCTATAGATTATGAGAGCTTGACCTTACCGCGCGAAACTAGAAATTACGTTCCTAAATTAATGGCGTATCGTCAAATTGTGTTGGATCCACAGGCATATGGCATTGTGCTTCCTGAGTTAGAAAATCACCCATATTTTGTTGCAGTTGATGTGGGTAGCGATATTGATGTTGCCCTAGTTATTAAGTTGGCCGATATACCAGCGGATGAATTTTATAGCCTGAATCCATCATTCAATAAGCCGGTTATTTTAAGTAATGCTAACCAGCAAATTCTGTTGCCGTTTGCGCATGCTGAGATCTTTCAAGATAACCTCAAGCAATACCCTAAACCTCTTTCGTCGTGGACTGCTGTTCAAGTATCCAAAACAGAAAGTGTTGATCAGGCAGCTAAAACGTTAGGGGTTGATGTAGATACTCTGCGCGAGGTCAACGGCATTCCAAGGGGAATGCGTATACGGTCGGGCTCTACAGTGCTGGTCCCTAAAACCAGTCTCAGGCCGGGTGATGTTTCAAGTGCCATGGCAGAAAATGCTAGCCTCAGCTTAGAAAAGCCAGCTCCACCTGCACCCAAATGCCCCAAACCGGCAAAGGGTGCAAAAGGGGCTAAATCAAGTAAATGTGTAGCACCCAGAAACACCAAAACAGTAGATAAGGTCGCCTCTAAGGGTAATTCTTCTGGAAAAAATGCTGCATCTCAGCATAAATCCGCATCGACAGGGCTTGCAAAATCTGCGAAAAATGGTAGTTCACCTGCCTCAACCAGCAGCAACGCTAGTAAAGGGGTGAGCAAGAGCCAATAATTTGAGTAACTTTTTAAGAGATCAGGTTGACCATGTCCTACAAAGCACACCACGAACGTTCAATTAAAGACCCGGATGGATTTTGGGGTGAGCAAGCGCAGTTAATACATTGGGAAAAACCTTTTAACAAAGTTCTTAATTACGACAACCCACCATTTGCTAAATGGTTTGAGGGTGGCTCAACGAATCTTTGCTACAACGCAGTTGATCGTCACTTAAAAGATCGTCCAGATCAAATTGCCTTGGTTGCGGTTTCTACAGAAACCAATCAAGAGAAGGTATATACCTTTAAAGAGTTATACGAAGAAGTGAATCGTATGGCAGCAATTTACAAAGCAGCGGGCGTTAAAAAGGGTGATCGTGTACTCATTTACATGCCAATGATTGCTGAAGCTTGTTTTGCTATGCTTGCCTGCGCCCGCATTGGCGCCATTCACTCTGTTGTATTTGGTGGCTTTGCATCCCACAGCTTGGCATCTCGCATTGATGATGCAAAACCAAAGCTGATTGTTACTGCAGAAGCAGGTGCACGTGGTGGCAAAGCAGTTCCTTATAAGCCATTGCTTGATGAAGCAATTACGCTGGCTGAATACAAACCTGAAAAGGTTTTGATTGTGAATCGTGGTTTGACTGAATTCACCACCGTCGCTGGACGTGATTTAGATTACGCAAGCGAACGCCAAAAACATTTAAATGATGTAGTGCCTGTTGAATGGGTTGATGCAACACATCCTTCCTATATTTTGTATACCTCCGGTACAACTGGAAAGCCTAAAGGTGTTCAGCGTGATACAGGCGGCTATGCAGTGGCTCTCGCCGCCTCGATGAAACATATCTTTACCGGCAATGCTGGTGAGGCCATGTTCTGTACGTCTGATATTGGTTGGGTTGTTGGCCACAGCTACATTATTTATGCGCCATTGCTATCTGGTATGGCCACGATCATGTACGAGGGCACTCCCTTGCGTCCTGATGCAGGCATTTGGTGGGAGCTAGTAAATAAGTACAAAGTGTCAGTCATGTTTTCTGCTCCAACAGCAGTTCGCGTTCTGAAGAAACAAGATCCCGCTTTCTTAACCAAGTATGACCTTTCTAAATTGCGCGCTCTGTTCTTGGCGGGTGAGCCCTTGGATGAACCGACTGCCAGCTGGATTCATGGCGCAATTAATAAGCCAATTGTCGATAACTACTGGCAGACAGAAACAGGTTGGCCAATGCTTGCTATTCAACGTGGCGTTGAAGTCATGCCACATAAATTTGGTTCACCAGGTGTGCCATCATTTGGTTACAACATGAAGTTGCTTGATGACGCTACTTCCGAAGAGCTGGGTCCAGATCAGAAGGGTGTCATTGCTATTGAAGGTCCATTACCTCCAGGTTGCATGCAAACTATTTGGGGCGATGACAAGCGCTTTGTTAGTACTTATTGGGAAACAATTCCAGGCAAATTAATTTACTCCACCTTTGACTGGGGCATTAAAGACAAAGATGGCTATTTCTTCATCTTGGGTCGTACGGATGACGTGATCAACGTAGCTGGACATCGTCTTGGTACTCGCGAAATCGAAGAAAGTATTTCTAGCCATCCGAATGTTTCAGAAGTTGCCGTGGTTGGTATTGAAGATAAATTAAAGGGACAAGCCGCGATTGCCTTTGTGATTCCAAAAGATGCCTCCCATACTGCTACCTTGGAAGCGGAGTGCATGAAGACTGTAGACACCACCTTAGGGGCGATTGCACGACCTGGCCGGGTTTATATAGTTACGGCTTTACCGAAGACGCGTTCAGGAAAAATCGTTCGTCGTGCACTTCAGGCTGTAGCTGAAGGACGCGATCCTGGCGATATCAGCACGATGGATGACCAGTCTGTGTTAGCTCAAATTAAGACCATCATTGAGCAAAGCGCCAAGGCTTAAAACAACACCCATTTTTGGATAAATTGCTCTCCCAGCCATTAGGCTAGGGGAGCTTTTTACCTTCCAGCCCCCATTTGGCTGTATATCCAAGGGTTTACGAGCAAAAATGTTATGATTGCAAGGTTCGAAACTTAATAAATACCCTAGCGCTTAAAGACACTCACCACCCGCAAAAATATCCCCGGGCTAGTCTTTTGTGGGGTTTTGAGCGTCGGATGGAGCAGGGACTGGAGATGGTTTGTCACCCTTGCTTCCTTCTTTTCCCCCAGCCGTGTTGGCCCTAGCCGACGGCACATTATTTCCCGGTTTTAGCATTGGCGCCCCTGGCGAAACTACTGGTGAAGTCGTATTCAATACTGCATTGACTGGATATCAAGAGATCATTACTGATCCTAGCTACTCACGCCAAATTGTTACCTTAACTTACCCGCATATCGGTAATGTCGGTGTAAATGCTCAAGATGCGGAATCAGATCAGATTCATGCGGCAGGCTTGGTGGTGAAGGATCTTCCAAAACGCGTATCCAATTTCCGCTCAGAGGGCTCCTTGGATGACTGCCTTACCAAAGCTGGTGTTTTAGGGATTGCTGGCATTGATACACGCAAGCTCACCAGAACTCTGCGTGATAAGGGCGCTCAATCCGGCGCTATTGTTGCTGGCAAATTAGGTGATAGCTATGAATCTTTAGGCGCGAAGGCTCTTGAACTTGCTAAAGCTTTCCCTGGTATGTCAGGCTTAGATCTTGCAAAGGTTGTGACTACTAAGAAAGCCTATGAGTGGCGCGAGGCTGAATGGGATCTTCATGGGCCAAATGGCAAGCCTGCTTATAGAGCATTAGATACTAGCAAGCCAATCAAAAAGGTAGTTGCTTACGACTTTGGTGTGAAACGCAATATCTTGCGAATGCTGACTGAGCGTGGCTGTCAATTAACAGTTGTGCCAGCACAAACTAGCGCAGCAGAAGTGCTGGCCATGAATCCAGATGGCGTGTTCTTCTCAAATGGCCCTGGCGATCCTGGTCCTTGTGATTACGCTATCACTGCCGCTAAAGAAATTATAGAAAAGGGTGTTCCGACCTTTGGCATCTGTCTAGGACATCAAATCATGGGTCTTGCAGCAGGCGCCAAGACATTGAAGATGAAGTTCGGCCACCATGGCGCTAATCACCCTGTAAAAGATCTAGATACAGGCCGTGTTGCCATCACTTCTCAAAACCATGGATTTGCTGTTGATGCCAATACATTACCAAGCAATATTCGCGTAACCCACGTGTCTTTATTTGATGGATCTTTACAAGGTTTGGCATGGAATGACAAGCCAGCACTGTGTTTCCAAGGACATCCTGAGGCCTCACCAGGTCCTCATGACATTGCCTATTTATTTGATCGTTTTGTGGAGCTAATGAATGCTGCCAAGAAGGAGGGCAAATAATGCCTAAGCGTAGCGACATTAAGAGCATCCTGATTATTGGAGCTGGTCCGATTGTGATTGGACAGGCCTGTGAGTTTGACTACTCTGGAGCGCAAGCTTGTAAGGCATTGCGTGATGAAGGCTACAAAGTTATTTTGGTCAACAGCAATCCTGCAACCATCATGACTGATCCAGAGATGGCTGATGTTACATACATCGAGCCGATTACTTGGGAGGTAGTTGAACGCATTATTGCTACTGAAAAGCCTGATGCCATTTTGCCAACCATGGGTGGTCAGACTGCACTGAACTGCGCGTTAGATCTGCACCGTCATGGTGTTTTAGAGAAATACGGCTGCGAATTGATTGGCGCTTCACCAGAAGCCATTGATAAAGCAGAAGATCGCCAAAAGTTTAAAGAGGCTATGACCAAAATTGGCCTAGGCTCTGCAAAATCCGGCATTGCGCACTCAATGGATGAGGCACATGAGGTTCAGCAGCAAATTCAGAAGCAAACTGGCAGCTCAGGTTTCCCGGTAGTCATTCGTCCATCATTCACCATGGGCGGATCAGGTGGAGGTATTGCCTATAACCGTGAAGAATTTGAAGAGATTTGTAAACGTGGTCTCGATTTATCACCAACACGTGAGCTCTTGATCGAAGAGTCTCTCTTGGGCTGGAAAGAATTCGAGATGGAAGTCGTGCGCGATCGCAATGACAACTGCATCATCGTTTGTTCAATTGAAAACTTGGATCCAATGGGTGTGCATACCGGTGACTCAATTACCGTAGCGCCTGCGCAAACGTTGACGGATAAAGAATATCAAATCATGCGTAATGCATCGATTGCGGTTCTGAGAGAAATTGGCGTTGATACCGGTGGGTCTAACGTTCAGTTCTCAATTAATCCAGTAGATGGTCGCATGATCGTCATTGAGATGAATCCAAGGGTATCCCGTTCCTCGGCTTTAGCATCAAAGGCTACAGGCTTCCCAATTGCAAAGATTGCGGCTAAATTGGCCGTGGGTTATACCCTTGATGAACTCAAGAATGATATTACTGGCGGCGCTACACCAGCATCATTTGAGCCTTCAATCGATTACGTTGTTACCAAGATTCCACGTTTTGCATTTGAAAAGTTCCCGCAGGCTGATTCCCGCCTAACAACGCAGATGAAGTCAGTTGGCGAAGTCATGGCCATTGGCCGGACTTTCCAGGAGTCTTTCCAAAAAGCGCTCCGCGGTCTTGAGGTTGGTGTTGACGGCTTGGATGAAGTATCCACAGACCTTGATGACATCATTAATGAAATTAATGAGCCGGGTCCAGATCGCATTTGGTATTTGGCAGACGCATTCCGCATGGGTATGGGTCTTGATGAGATCTATAGTGAAACTAAAGTTGATCCTTGGTTCCTGGAGCAAATTGAAGAACTGATCACCATTGAGACTGAGCTTAAGCAGCGCAAGATCGATAGCCTAACAGCTCCTGAGTTACGCTTTGTAAAGCAAAAAGGTTTCTCCGATCGCCGCTTAGCAAAGTTACTCAAAGTTGACGCTGCGTCCGTTCGTGCTGCGCGCCATCGTTTAAATGTTGTTCCTGTCTATAAGCGTGTAGATACTTGCGCGGCTGAATTCTCGACTAATACTGCTTATCTGTATTCAACATACGAAGCAGAACATGGCGAGTGCGAGTCACAGCCAACCAATAAAGAGAAGATCATGGTTTTGGGTGGCGGTCCTAACCGAATTGGTCAAGGCATTGAGTTTGACTATTGCTGTGTGCATGCTGCTTTAGCAATGCGTGATGATGGCTACGAAACCATCATGGTTAACTGCAACCCTGAAACCGTATCGACTGACTACGACACCTCAGATCGCCTGTACTTTGAGCCTCTAACTCTTGAAGATGTATTGGAGATTGTTGCTAAAGAAAAACCAAAGGGCGTCATTGTTCAATACGGCGGTCAAACTCCTTTGAAATTGGCTTTAGATCTTGAGCGCAATGGTGTTCCAATTATCGGCACTTCACCAGATATGATTGATGCAGCAGAAGATCGCGAACGCTTCCAGAAGCTACTACAGGATCTCGGATTGCGTCAGCCACCTAACCGTACAGCGCGTACTGAAGAAGAGGCTCTCAAGCTTGCCGAGGAAATTGGTTATCCATTAGTGGTTCGTCCTTCCTATGTCTTGGGTGGTCGTGCAATGGAAATCGTTCATGATGGTCGCGACCTTGAGCGTTACATGCGTGAAGCCGTTAAGGTATCCCATGACTCTCCTGTGCTGCTAGATCGCTTCTTGAATGATGCTATCGAATGTGACGTCGATTGCATCAGCGATGGCACAGCCGTGTTTATCGGTGGCGTCATGGAACATATTGAGCAAGCCGGTGTTCACTCAGGTGATTCAGCCTGCTCATTACCTCCATATTCTTTATCTGATGCGACTGTAGAAGAGATTAAGCGTCAAACTGCAGCTATGGCCAAAGGTCTCAATGTTGTTGGCCTGATGAACGTCCAGTTTGCGATTCAGAATGTAGATGGCAAAGATGTAATTTATGTCCTTGAGGTTAATCCGCGAGCATCTCGTACTGTACCTTTCGTATCTAAGGCAACAGGCCTACAGCTTGCAAAGATTGCCGCGCGTTGTATGGTTGGTCAGACACTAGAACAGCAGGGTATCAAAACAGAAGTGAAACCGCCATACTTCTCGGTTAAAGAAGCCGTATTTCCATTTAATAAATTCCCAGGCATTGATCCAATTCTCGGACCAGAAATGCGCTCCACTGGCGAAGTGATGGGTGTTGGCAAGACCTTTGGCGAGGCTTTATTTAAGTCACAGTTGGGCGCTGGCATCAAATTACCGAAGAGCGGAACAGTTCTTTTGACCGTCAAAGATAGCGACAAGCCAAAAGCAATTGAAGTCGCTAAGTTGTTACATCAACTGGGCTTCCCGATGGTTGCCACTAAAGGTACTGCGGCAGCAATTGAAGCGGCTGGCTTACCCGTAAAAGTAGTCAACAAAGTAAAGGATGGACGCCCCCATATTGTGGATTTCATTAAGAATGGCGAGATTTCACTGGTATTTACTACTGTGGATGAGACCCGGACGGCGATTGCTGACTCTAGATCGATTCGAACCAGCGCTCAGGCTAATGGCGTTACTTATTACACAACTATTAGTGCCGCACGAGCAGTGATGGATGGTTTGTTGGCCTCTGAAAATGGCCGACTCGACTCCCTCGAGGTTTATTCCTTGCAAAACTTACATCGGGAGCTCATTTAATCTAAAATTAACTTTTATACGCGCGATTTTGCGCAAGAATTTAAGTTAGGTTAGTTTCATGAGCACAATTCCGATTACTAAGCGCGGTGCAGAACTTCTCAAAGAGGAGCTGCACCGTCTTAAACATGTTGAACGTCCTTCTGTTATTAATGCCATCTCCGAGGCTCGCGCTCAAGGTGATCTCTCTGAGAATGCTGAATACGATGCTGCTAAAGAGAAGCAGGGCTTCATTGAAGGCCGCATTCAAGAATTAGAAGGCAAGTTATCGGCAGCTCAAATTATTGACCCTGCTACTTTGGATGTTGCTGGCCGCATAGTATTTGGTGCTACTGTTGATCTTGAGGATTTAGAAGATGGCACTAAGCTCACCTATCAAATCGTTGGAGATGATGAGGCGGATATTGCCGTTAAGAAAATCTCCATCAGCTCACCGATAGCTCGTGCATTAATAGGTAAAGAAGAGGGTGACGTTGTTGCTGTACAAGCCCCAGGTGGCAATCGCGAAGTTGAAATCTTGGCTGTGCGTTACGTCTAATGCCCCACATCCGCACCCAAAGAATATTTAGCCTGATATCAGGTCTTTGGGTTGGTAGTTTCATCGCCATTGGATTTCTGGTGGTGCCTGTTTTGTTCTCTAGTTTGGGAGACAGACAGGTTGCCGGCATGATTGCAGCAAATCTCTTCAAAACCACTGCCTATATCGGTGTCGCCTTAAGCGCATTTCTAATGGTGATGGCAAATCACCTAGTAAGACGGGGTGGCGACCGTTACCGCATCGTTCGTTGGATCTTATTGGGAATGCTCGCATGCACTGTTGCTGCAGCATTCATCATTATTCCTTGGATGGATTCGTTGAGAGATCAAGCGCTCTATTCAGGCTTGTCGGTTCGCGAGTCCACTAATGCCACATTATTTTCACGCCTCCATGGTGTTTCTAGTGCAATCTTTATGATTCAAGCGGCACTTGGCCTAGCCTTGGTTTGGCGGGCAACAAAAAACGCCGACTAGCGGCGTTTTTGTATTTCACTTGCTTGAATTAAGAGCCAAGTGACTTTTTCTTAGTGCTGCTCATTCTGACTTTACGCTTCTTAATCGGTGCTGGCGCAGCAACCGCTTTTCTGTAGCCGGGAGAAGACCAGCCAATTTTTGACTCAGCCGCTTCAGAGCGTAAAACCCGCTTCTTAGGTGTTGCCGATTTCACTGCCGCAGCACGTGCAAATGGTGCCGCATTTGAAGCAGAGCGACGATCCGATCTTTCAGAGGTACTCGTGCGGACACCGGCTTTTGCTGGAGCACGATTTGGCTGGCGTTTCGTACGAGGAGCCTGCAAAGATTTTTTAGTTTGCTTACTTGATCTACCTAGATTACTAAAAGCCTCATCCACCATATCTTTTGGTTTCCACAACACAAGTAACTTGCCGATATGTTGAACTGGAGCAGCATCAAGTTTGTCGCAAAGCTCTTCATACATAGCAATACGTGCCTCACGCTCATCACCAAAAACACGGATCTTGATTAATCCGTGATGATTGATGGCTAATTTAGCTTCTTTGATTACAGCAGGTGTTAAGCCATCGCCACCAATCATGACAACAGGACTTAGGTCGTGAGCGTCAGCTTTGAGGGATTTACGTTGTGCAGGGGTAATAGTGAGTGCAGTCATGGTGTTGATGATAGAGCATTGAGGGTCTAAATTGCCCTTTTAGCTTGAATTTGCCTGTATTTTGATCGATTCCTTTTGCTTTAGAGCTCAGAAACCAGGAAAATAGACGGCGAAAGTAGGTAAGTTTTGGCAAAGAATAAATTTAATAAAAGTTGGTTGCAGGATCATCTATCCGATCCCTATGTGAAGATGGCTCAAAAAGAGGGCTACCGCGCTAGAGCGGTTTATAAGCTCAGTGAAATTGACGAGCAAGATCATCTTATCAAGGCAGGTATGACTATTGTGGACTTAGGGAGCGCTCCCGGGAGTTGGTCTCAGTACGTCCGCAATCGCCTCACTGAGCTTGGTAAAAGCAATCCCAAAATTGAGTCAGGCAAGCCAGATGGTCAGATTATTGCCATCGATATTTTGCCAATGGAAGATATAGCTGACGTAAGCTTTATTCAGGGTGATTTTAGGGAGGAAGAGGGGCTGGCTGCTTTAGAGGCGCTTTTACCGAAGAGTGCCGAAGGCAAAGTCGATTTAGTTCTATCGGACATGGCGCCAAATCTTTCTGGGGTTGGTGTTGCTGATGCAGCCAGAATGGCTTTTTTAGCAGAGATAGCCCTAGACTTCGCTACCGCTCATCTGAAGCCTGAAGGTGCGCTTTTAATTAAATGTTTTAACGGTAGTGGCTATAGCCAAATAGTGGAATCCTTTAAAAAGGTCTTCAAAACGGTTGCCTCCCGCAAACCTAAAGCATCTAGAGCAAAGTCTTCTGAGATCTTCCTTTTGGGTAGAAACCTTAAACCTCCTAAATAGGCTCTAAACACTGGCTAATACCCCCGTTTTTATAGGGTTTTATCAAATATATATGCCATTAGCTCTTGAAAAAGGGTGGTAGTAGAATCAAATACTTAGGAAGCAAATCGCTTTAACTCCTGGTTCACTCCAGAAAAGGACTCATTTTGAACAGCAATATGTTCCAAAAAATCGGCGTGTGGCTCATTGTGGGCTTGGTGCTTTTCACTGTTTTTAAACAGTTTGATAAGCCTAAGGACCAAACTCAGGTGACGTATTCCCAATTCATGGATGACGCTAAGGCCGGCAAAGTAAAGCGCGTAGATGTACAAGGTCGCACATTACAAGTGACGCCTGCTGACGGCACTAAATACTCCATCATCTCTCCAGGTGATATCTGGATGGTTGGTGACCTCATGAAATATGGAGTTCAAGTTACCGGCAAAGCTGATGACGAACCGAATATGTTGGTTTCTGCTTTGTACTATCTTGGCCCTACCTTATTAATTATTGGCTTTTGGTTTTTCATGATGCGCCAAATGCAAGGTGGCGGTAAGGGCGGTGCATTCTCCTTTGGCAAATCTAAAGCGCGCTTGATTGATGAGAATAGCAATACGGTTACCTTTGCCGACGTTGCAGGTTGCGATGAAGCCAAAGAGGAGGTCTTTGAGATTGTTGATTTCTTAAAAGATCCCCAAAAATTTCAAAAGCTCGGCGGTCGTATTCCGCATGGTGTGTTGCTTGTAGGGCCTCCAGGTACTGGTAAGACTCTTTTGGCTCGCGCCATCGCGGGTGAGGCTAAGGTGCCATTCTTCTCGATCTCAGGCTCTGACTTCGTGGAGATGTTTGTTGGTGTTGGTGCATCACGTGTTCGTGACATGTTTGAAAACGCCAAGAAAAATTCTCCTTGCATCATCTTTATTGATGAGATTGACGCTGTTGGTCGTCATCGCGGTGCCGGCATGGGTGGCGGCAATGATGAACGCGAACAAACACTAAACCAAATGCTGGTTGAGATGGATGGTTTCGAAAGTAATAGTGGCGTGATCGTAGTCGCTGCAACAAACCGCTCTGATGTGCTTGATAAAGCTTTGTTGCGTCCAGGACGTTTCGATCGACAAGTGCACGTAGGTTTGCCAGACATCCGTGGTCGTGAGCAAATTTTGCAAGTGCATATGCGTAAGGTTCCAATCGATCCTGACGTTAATGCTGCTGTTTTGGCTCGCGGCACTCCTGGTTTCTCAGGAGCAGATTTGGCGAACTTGGTAAATGAATCTGCATTGTTTGCGGCACGTCGAAATAAGCGTGCAGTAGATATGAAAGACTTTGAAGACGCTAAAGATAAAATTTATATGGGGCCTGAGCGCAAGTCAGCTGTTATGCGCGAAGAAGAGCGTCGCAACACCGCATATCACGAGTCTGGCCATGCTGTTGTAGCTAAGGTTTTACCTAAGGCTGACCCTGTTCATAAAGTTACCATCATGCCGCGAGGTATGGCGTTGGGTGTGACTTGGCAGCTACCTGAGTTTGATCGTGTGAACTTGTATAAAGATCGCATGATGGAAGAGCTGGCTATTTTGTTTGGTGGTCGTGCTGCAGAAGAGTTGTTCTTGCATTCTTCAAGTACTGGCGCTTCCAATGATTTTGAACGCGCTACGAAAATGGCTCGTGATATGGTGACTCGTTATGGCATGAGTGATAGCTTGGGCACCATGGTTTATGTTGATACCGAATCAGAAAGTATTTTTGGTCGCAACAGCACCAAAACAGTTTCTGAACTAACCCAACAAAAGGTAGATGCTGAAATACGTACGTTGATTGATAGTCAGTATGCTTTAGCTAGATCGATCTTGGAACAAAACCGAGATAAGGTTGAAGCGATGGTTGCAGCTTTACTGGAATGGGAAACTATTGATGCAGAGCAAATCAATGACATCATGGAAGGTCGCCCACCACGTGCACCTAAGCCACCTCCAGCAACTCAGTTTGGTAATTCCGCTGGTACTCCTGGCCCTGCTACTGGCAGCGCTCCAGCTACCGCTTAATTACACTATTTAGCTGTAGTCTTTGATGCATTATCAAAGCCTTCAAGAGATGCCCACAACTTGGCGTTGTGGGCGTTTTCTCTTTGATTTCTCCAAACGCAAGCGCCCGATTGTGATGGGCATTCTGAATGCAACGCCGGATTCTTTTTTTGATGGTGGTAAATTCAGAAGCGCTAAAGATGCTATTGCACAAGCGGAGTTAATGATCGAAAACGGGGTTGATCTCATTGATATTGGCGGGGAATCAACCCGTCCTGGTGCTGAACCAGTTGAGTTGCAAGAAGAGTTGGATAGAGTGCTTCCGGTTATTGAGGCACTGAAGGATTGCGGTGTGCCTTTATCAATAGATACCTACAAAGCAGACACAATGCGCCAAGCGTTGCATGCTGGTGTAGATTGTGTAAATGATATTTGGGCCCTCAGGCAAGCGGGGGCTTTAGAGGCTGTGATGGGCAGTCATCACTGCGGCATTGTATTAATGCACATGCAACGCGACCCCCTAACAATGCAATTTAACCCTGAATATCAGGACGTCATTGCCGAGGTCAAGCAGTTTCTAAATCATAGAGCGAAGCTTTTAATTTCGAAAGGCATCAGCAGTGACCGTATTGCTATTGATCCAGGATTTGGTTTTGGTAAGAGCTTGGAACATAACCTCAATATGCTGGCACACTTTGCTGACTTCTCGACATTAGGCTTTCCCGTATTGGCAGGAATTTCACGTAAATCGATGATTGGCAAAATTACCGGTAAAGATACCAACAAGCGACTTGCCCCAAGCATTGCCGCAGCAATTATGGCCGCCGATCGTGGCGCTCAAATTGTCCGGGTTCATGATGTTCCCGAGACTGTTGATGCCCTAAAGCTTTGGAGTGCTATAAATACTTAGTAACGCATCTAAGTTTTATAATGAAACCCATGAAAAAACAATACTTTGGCACTGATGGCATTCGAGGGGAAGTAGGCCAATTTCCTATCGTCCCTGAATTTATGACACGCCTTGGCTATGCTGCCGGCAAAGTATTAACACGTGAAGCCAAGCCGGGTGAACGCTGCAAAATTCTCATAGGTAAAGACACGCGCGTATCAGGATATTTGTTGGAAGCTGCATTAGAGGCTGGGTTTGCTGCTGCCGGGGTTGACGTTATGCTCTGCGGCCCCATTCCAACCCCTGGCGTTGCATACCTCACTAAGGCATTACGTTTGTCTGCTGGCTTAGTGATTTCTGCTTCTCATAACCCTTATCAAGATAACGGCATCAAGTTCTTCTCTGCTAAAGGCGATAAGTTGTCTGATGAGTTTGAGCTTGCCATTGAAGCTGAATTAGAAAAACCTATGGGTTGTGTAAATTCAAAAGAGCTTGGTAAAGCCTTTCGCCTAGATGATGCTGCAGGACGCTATATTGAGTTTTGTAAATCAACATTTCCAGGCGAGCTAAATCTGAAGGGGTTAAAGCTTGTGGTAGATTGCGCCAATGGAGCTGCCTATCACACAGCTCCACATGTTTTTCATGAGCTAGGTGCTGAAGTCATTTCCATCGGCGTGAGCCCGGATGGTCGCAATATCAATGATGGTTGCGGAGCAACGGCACCAGCAGCCTTAATTGCTAAAGTTAAAGAAGTAAAAGCGGATCTAGGTATTGCTCTAGATGGAGATGCTGATCGCCTGCAAATGGTTGATGCTTCTGGTCGTTTATTTAATGGCGATGAGCTTTTGTATGTGCTGGCAAAAGATCGTTTGGATCGTGGCCAGCAGATTGGTGGTGCTGTGGGCACATTAATGACTAATCTTGCAGTTGAAAACGCTATTAAAGACCTGGGCATCGGTTTTGAGCGCGCCAATGTGGGCGATCGCTATGTTTTGGAATTACTCAAACAAAATGGTTGGATTATTGGTGGCGAAGGTTCGGGTCACTTGCTTTGCTTGGACCAGCACTCTACAGGTGACGGCACAATTGCGGCACTTCAAGTGTTAGCGGCAATGAGTCAAAATAAAAAAAATCTTGCGCAACTATTGGATTCCGTCAAAGTATTTCCACAGGTACTATTGAATATTAAATTTAAACCCGGTTACGACTGGAAGAGTGACGAGAAGCTCATAAATCAAATTACGAAGGTTGAGGCTGAACTTCAAAATATTGGTAGGGTTCTGATACGCGCCTCAGGTACAGAGCCATTATTGCGAGTAATGGTGGAAACTCAGAATGGCGACACCGCCTTGAGCGCTGCCAAGAGTATTGCTGACCTTGTTCCAACTTCCTAAAAAGCAGCCCTAACGCCAACCATCAAACTTCTTCCTGGTTGTGGCGCATATAGTCTTACTGCCATGGGTGATGTAGCGTAGCGAATCTCTTCATTCAGTAGGTTCTTTAGAATCAGATAACCCGTCCAATTGACCTTTCCAATTCGTTCTGTATAGGAAAGATTGGCATTCACTAGGTTGTAACTCGGTGCAGGACCAATTTCCCAGCTGGCTAATTTATTTTGTTGATAGCTGTAAATATAGGTGGCGCTTGTTAACCAGCCGTTACGTTGATATGCCAATTCACTGCCTAGACGTGGTGCCGGTTGTAGCGGAAGATTTCCTCCCGCGGTAAATGTTCCTTGTGATACATCACCAAACAATCTGCCCCCCACGCCGGTTTCATTCCAGTTATAACTAAGCTCTGCTTCTGCACCTTGAATAGAGGCATTTGCTTGAGAGGCTTGAACTACTGAAAAGTTTTCATTGGCTTGGCTATAGGCGCCAGTGTAGTAGCCATAGATGTAGTTACTAAATTGGTTCCTGTAAATACTAGCTTTGCTACGGATTACTCCCAAGCTTTTCTGAAAACTCAGTTCTAAATTATGTGATGTTTCTGTGCTTAGGTTTGCATTGCCGATATCGAATGTTGCGGTTGAATCATGCGGCCCATAGGAGTAAAGCTCTTGTGCAGAAGGCGCTCTTTGGGAAATTGTGTAGGCAAGACCTAGGCCGTAACCTTTGACAATATCGAACATTCCACCGGCTGAATAGGACATTAAATTAAATTGTCTACTCTGTAGTGATGGAGGACCATAAGATGTCGGGACAAATTCCTGACTGCTTGCGCTTGGAAACTGAGTCCCGGAATTGGGGTTTTGGGTGGTGTAGCTATAGCGAGCCCCAAGACTTGTTTTTAAAGGGCCGTATCGGCCTTCTTCTACCAAGAATAGGGCACTTGCATTTGATTTTGTCTGCGGAACAATGGCGTAATTATTCGTAGATAAATCCGTGGCATTCAGAGTTGACCCGGCAATTTGTGCGCCTAATATGCCCTTAGACCCCAGCAATTCTTTGTGTGCCAACTCTAGCCTAGCTTCAGTGGCAGTGTTGTTCCATTGTGTGGAGGCAACCCCATTGTTAGTAAATTCGGTGTGTTGGTAATTGGTATTGGCGGCACTAATTTTGACCGAGCTAAAGCCATCAAACGGATCATTGGTTTGGTGAGCAAAATCGTAACGATTCTGCGACTGCTGAATAAAGCCACCTTCTGCAGTAGGAATTCCGTAGTTATGATTCAAACGCTCTAAAGAGATGCCAGTGTATCCATCCGAGCGAACGTAACTCCCGCCTAGGCCCATGCTATTTTCATTGCTGAAAGAAAAGGGTAACTTGCCGCTATAAGGAATATTCACTGGCTGACCGGGGTTGATAGACCAATTGGCATTTGGCCCGCCTTGTTCTGCAAATCCTGGGATGCGATAGTTATTAGAATTACTAATCGACGAATCGAAATGGAGTGCTAAAGGTCCGGCAGGCGCATCTAATTCAATATTGGCAGTCTTGCCTTGATTCACTGTTTCGTAGCTAGTATTGAGTGCGCCAGATACTGCATCGGGCATTGAGGTGACAATGCGATCATTCACAACGTTTACCAGTCCACCACTAGAACCTGAGCCATACTGCAGTGCTGCTGCACCCCGTAATATCTCAATTTGATGGGTATTTTGCATGGGACTAGCAACCGCATGATCTGCAGAGATACTGGAGACATCCCCAGCAGCCAAACCATTTTGCAGAATCTGTACTCGTGCACCGTCTAATCCTCGTATGACGGGTCTAGAGGCGCCCGCACCATAACCAGTTGCAGATATTCCCAACTCATTGGCAAGTGTTGCTCCTAGCGTTCCGGAAAGTTTATTTTGAAGCTCATCTCCAGCCAATACTTTATTGGGCGAGAGGAATCCTTGGCCACCTTCTCGCGCTCCTGTGACATCTAGTTGAGGCAAAGCCTCTGCTTGGTTTTGAGACCAAGCAGGATTCATTAGCAAAATACAGGCCAGCGCTATTAGGTGGGTACAAGAAAATTGTTTAAAACGATAATTCATATTCATCCAGATTCACCAATACATGGTGAGGAATTAAAACGGAGGTGCGCAATAGAGCGCCTTGTTTTAAAGAATGAAAGTGGGTGGAGCGCGTGAGTGGTAAGAGTTACCAGCCAAACTTCGTAACGAAGGATTGCTTGAATTCTGTAGATTTGAAGCGCTGATCAAAATAACTGCAGCTTCAATGTGATTGCTTGGTACAAATCCTGCAAGTGAAAGTGCGTCAAATAAATGACAGGTATCAGAGCTGTGCTTGAAACTCTTATCAATATTGTTAGAGGTATTAGCTTCAAAGACTTGATTTTGGAAGCCGGCATGAGAAATGCTATGTGAGAGGCCTATCCAGTGGGTGCCAAGCAAGCAAAATACTAGCAATGCCGCTGTAAGCGCGGCATGAATTTGCTTTGTAAATTTGCTTGAAAAATAGGCAATCATGGGACGAATCTTACAGGATTTGCCTCGAATGGCTCTCTCGGTGTAGAATATCGGTTCCGTCGGAGTGTAGCGCAGCCTGGTAGCGCACCTGCTTTGGGAGCAGGGGGTCCAAGGTTCGAATCCTTGTACTCCGACCACTTTCCCTTATTGTTCTAAATATACCCAGCATATAACTGCCCATAGCTCAGCTGGATAGAGCAACGCCCTTCTAAGGCGTAGGTCGCACGTTCGAATCGTGCTGGGCAGGCCACTTATCTACCATTTATTGTCATTCTAGGCTTGTTTCAGGCTGGTTAATTGTGCTCAATTGGCTCAATCATGGCCAGAGCTTGGCCGGTGTTAGAGAGTGACCTTAGGTCTAGCGTGGCGGATCCTGTGTGACTATTAGCGACTCTGCGACTTTAATGAAATTTAGGGGCTGAGCCTGTGGCGTCAGTTAGACAGGACACAGAGGTGTCTTGTTGCGTGACGGTCAGGTGGCTTTTATCAGGGGTTATGCGGACATTGAAAAATCGGAAATAGGGCAGATTGGGTGGCAGAGAACGGCCAATAAGAGGCGGTAGTGTCACCTCTTTTTTACTTCACGGGTAGCGATAATTTATTTAAGATCCCGCAGTGTGCTGAGTCCTGATTCGCATGACATTGTTTTCTGAGCAGCTTTAATTGTCGCTCAAGTTGGCGTAGCTCATTAATTCGATTGCTTACACCTTCAATATGGGCATCAAGCAATTCATTTACTGCATCACAGTTTTCATCGGGCAAATCTTTTAAGCGAAGTAATTGACGAATTTCACTTAAGGTCATGTCCAGCGAGCGGCAGTGGCGAATAAATGTAAGGCGTTGCAGGTGCTGATCCCCGTAGATTCGGAAGTTACCCTCAGATCGAGCCGGTTTTGCTAACAAACCCTCTTGCTCATAAAACCGAATAGTTTCCACTTGAGTGCCTGTGGCTGTTGCTAGTTCACCAATTCTCATTTGACCTCCAAGTTTTTACATTTTTATTCTAATCCCTTGACTCTATAGTTACTATAGGGTGTTAAATGTTCTATGTCTTCATCATTTAGGTTTCCGCTATGAGCGAATGCAATACCTCCTGTAGTTGTTCTACATCAACCCCTGTGACAAAGGCTTCTGAGATACGGAGCAAGAATAAGGCCATCTATCGCATTGAAAATATGGACTGCCCAACTGAAGAGGCGCTTATTCGCAAAAAGCTAGTTAGTGTAAGCGGCATTGAGTCGCTGGACTTTAACTTAATGCAAAGGATACTCACGGTTGGTCACAATCTCAACTCACTTGACGCTATCGAGTCCGCTTTGGGTTCAATTGGAATGCAGGCGGTGCTACAAAGTGGTCAGACTTCTACAAAGGACAGCTCGATTGAGCCTATACCTAAAAAAAATTGGTGGCCATTGGCTGTTGCAGGTATCACTGCAACCTTGGCTGAAATCATGGAATTGCTGCAACTTGGTAATCAGTGGATTGTCATTGCTCTAGTAATCGCCTCAATTGCTTCAGGTGGCCTGACCACCTATAAAAAGGGCTGGATTGCATTAAAGAATGGCAATCTCAATATCAATGCCTTAATGTCAATTGCAGTCACAGGCGCGATGGCGATTGGAAGTTGGCCAGAAG
Source organism: Polynucleobacter sp. Tro8-14-1 (assembly GCF_018881655.1). Taxonomy (GTDB): domain Bacteria; phylum Pseudomonadota; class Gammaproteobacteria; order Burkholderiales; family Burkholderiaceae; genus Polynucleobacter. The sequence continues at coordinate 165,698 of NZ_JACVPX010000003.1, read as the reverse complement.
CCGCCATGGTGATGTTCTTATTTACTCTAGCTGAAGTAATTGAAGCCAAGTCATTAGATCGTGCTCGTAATGCGATTCGTGGCTTATTAGACCTCACCCCTGAAACCGCAACCGTTCAGCAAGCCGATGGCTCTTGGGTGCTAACGGATGTAAAGGCTATCGCTTTAGGTGCTTTAGTTCGAGTGCGTCCTGGAGAGCGAATAGCTTTAGACGGCATATTAATAAGTGGTAACTCGGCAGTAAATCAAGCGCCAATCACGGGTGAGAGCCTACCCGTCGATAAGATAGTTGGCGATGAGGTATTTGCAGGAACGATCAATCAGACAGGATCGTTCGAATACAAAGTTACTGCAGAAGCGACTCATTCAACGCTAGCTCGAATTATTCATGCAGTTGAAGCAGCGCAAGGAAGTCGTGCGCCCACCCAGCGTTTTGTTGATCAATTCGCCAAGATCTATACGCCAGCTGTTTTTTTGCTTGCGGTGTTAGTCGCTGTTTTGCCTCCATTGTTAATAGCGCAGTCATGGCAAGAGTGGATCTATAAAGCATTAGTCATGTTAGTGATTGCCTGCCCTTGTGCTTTGGTGATCTCAACACCAGTAACGATTGTGAGTGGCTTAGCAGCCGCTGCAAGAAAAGGCATCTTAATTAAAGGAGGCGCTTTTTTAGAAGCAGGACGGAGCATGAAGGTCTTAGCAGTAGATAAGACAGGGACACTAACCTACGGGAAGCCTGCACAAACGGACTTTTTTGCATTAAGTAGCAATGACAAGCATATTCACGAAATTGCCATTAGTCTTGCAGCGCGATCTGATCATCCCGTATCTCTAGCAATTGCCCATGCTAATCAAGAGCAAAAGAATGATTTAAAGACTGTAGATAGCTTTGAGGCGATTCTGGGTCGCGGTGTCAAAGGCGTTATTGAGGGTAATTTGTATTACCTTGGCAATCATCGACTGATTGAAGAATTGGGTTTGTGCTCTGATGATATTGAGAATCGTTTATTACCACTAGAGCAGCAAGGCAAAACGGCCGTATTGCTTACCAACCAAACAGAGGTTTTAGCCATTATTGCGGTGGCCGATACTGTTAGAGAAACAAGCAAGCAGGCTATTGATGAGCTTCACCAATTAGGCGTGACTACCATCATGCTCACTGGTGACAATCAGCACACCGCTAAGGCAATAGGTAAACAGGTGGGTGTCGATGAGATTATGGGTAATTTATTGCCTGAAGATAAGCTCAAAATAATTGACAGTCGCCTAAAAAAGGATCCCAATGTAAAGGTAGGCATGGTTGGAGATGGCATTAATGATGCCCCCGCTTTAGCAAGAGCAAGTATTGGATTTGCGATGGGTGCGGCTGGAACCGATACTGCGATAGAGACTGCTGATGTTGCGCTAATGGATGATGATTTACGCAAGATTGCTACCTTTATTCGGCTATCCAAATCAACCGCTCTAATTCTGACTCAAAACATTGTTCTTGCTCTTGGCATTAAAGCTATTTTCCTTGTGCTTACCTTTACAGGGCAAGCCACGATGTGGATGGCGGTATTTGCGGATATGGGTGCGAGCTTGCTAGTAGTGGCAAATGGATTGCGGTTATTAAGAAGCTAGGTGTTAGTTCATATCAAGCAGTTAACTCAAGGAGTACTAAAATGAAAAAGCTAGGATGGGTTGCGATTTTAAGTTTAGGTGTTTTACTAAGTGCGCCCGTTTTGGCGCAAACAGCAGGGGCGGGCACTAAAGCCTCACAGACACAACAAAAAAATGTTGATGTAGCGGAGTTTGATAAGCAAGCCGCTCAAATTCAAGAGAACTTTAAAAAGATGCAACAGCAGATGGATCAGATCCGTGCAACTCAAGATCCGCAAGAAAGGCAAAAGCTGATGCAGGCTCACTGGAGCACAATGCAGGGCAACATGAATATGATGCAAGGCATGTGGGGTTCGGGAATGATGGGTTGTTGTGGTGGTAACGGCGGCATGATGGGTGGACACATGATGGGTTGGAATGGTGTGGGCCCCTATTACTCTAAATTAACACCTGAGCAGTTAAAGCAACGCCAATACATGATGGATCAATACATGGGTATGCAGCAGAACATGATGAACCAAATGATGCAGCAGAACTATATGTGGATGGATCGGTCAAGGTAGTAACACACTAGGGGGATGAGTTACTGGACTTGTCCTCCAAGGTCTCCCTTGGGTCAAACTCTGACTGCCATGCTCAATTTAGGCTAAGGTCTGCTTTGTGATTAACAACAGTCCATCGCGGCCCTGTCGCTGTAGTGTCGGTTTAACCGACAGTAAATAATTCAGGTCGCCCAAACGTAAATCTGAAATTAAGCTACAAGTGTCATGTAACGAGACGCTTGTAATGAATAATATATCCCTGTTGTTTGCTTCTACTATCGCTGAAGAGCCAATCAAACTCCTTGATGGTGCCATCACCCTCTATAAAAGACCCACGAGTCACCAATGGCAATGCCGTTTTAAGTTATCTACTGGTGCTTGGCATTCCGCAAGTACTGGCTTAGATCAGGTGGCCGAAGCCACAACCCAAGCCATTGCTATCTATGAAACAGTCAAGGTCAAGCTAGCCAGTGATCTAGCCATTAAGACCAAGACTTTTCGGCAATTAGCCACGCAAGAACTAGCTGCAGCTGCCCGAGTAGTCCAGGCCAATCCCAATAAACGCACCCATGCGGACTACATTCACATCTACACCAAGTACTTGATCCCATTCTTTGGTGGCTACCAGGTCAATGACATTACCCAAGAGCTAGTGGATGACTATGTAGCGTGGCGCATATCTCGGATGGGCAAGAATCCCAAGACCTATACCCAAAGGCGTCATGCTGGTCTTTATAAGCGAGTGATTGAACGAGCTAGATCACAAGGGCTTATTACACAACACCGCAATATCCCCTTATTAGAAATAACCGGTGGTGCTGCGCAGGTTAGGCCAGCCTTTAGCCACCAAGAGATCGAATACTTATTGGAATACATGCGGGACTGGGAGCGTTTTGGCCGCAATCAACGCAGTAATCATATGCGCAGACTTTGCCGGGTCTATGTAGAGTTTTTGCTAGGAACGGGAATACGGCAGGGAACAGAGAGCATGCCAATTCGCTGGCGTAGCCTACAGTGGCATTGGATAGGTGAAAAGCGGTACTTAAGAGTCTGGGTATCGGGCAAGACGGGGCCGAGATATTTGATTGCCCGTCACTTTGTTATTGATAGTTTAGAGCGACTAATCAAGTGGCAAGCTTTGCCTTATGCCAATCTCGATGCTGTCATTGAAGCCAAGTTGGATCGTAAGGTATTCGTATTTCCTGCGGGTGATGCACCCCATAGTCTAGATAGCGTGTTTGAGCGACTCATGGTTGAATCAGGCTTGTTTAAGTATGCTGCTGGTAAAAACAGGACCTTGTATAGCCTTCGCCATACCTATGCCACATTTAGATTAGAAGAAGGAGTTGATATTCATACGCTAGCAAAGCAAATGGGAACCAGCGTAGGGATGATTGAGCGTCATTATTCAAAATTAACACCAATGATGAGTGCGGAAAGATTGGCAGGGGCAATCATGTAGTGTCGGTTTTACCCGACGCTACATATCACTTAACTGCATGCTTTAAGGGTAATTAAGTGAGTCTCATGCTTTTCTCTCACCTCTTGGTTAACGCTCATCACGATATCTGAAAAAATGCTTCGAGCTGATCCTCTACCAGCCTGAACCACTTGATCTAATACATCATCAGGCGGTGCTGGTAGACCTGCATTTTCATAAACACGACGCAAAATTGGTCGCCAATCATTAATTGGTGGAACATTCATATCAATCAAAATTGATCGATTCTGAAGGCCTTTATCAATTTGATCTAAGTTATTGCTAGTCATGATGAATATGACGTCTTTACGATTCATGATTGATTTGAAGCCTGCTTGCGCTGCTGGGGTTAAGACATCAACCTCATCCATGATGATGTAATGTAGACCACTACTATTAAATGACATATAAGTGGTTCTATTTTGAATCGATTGAGTTAATTGAGCGCCGTTCTGACCTTGTGCGCAGGCAAAATAATCTGAATTAGGATCTTCTGTATCAATGATAGATCCAGCATTCAATGCTGCACAAGCAGGATTGACTTTGGCCGTTTCAATTAAGCCTGGCAATAAGTTGGCCAGAGTAGTTTTACCAGTTCCGTATAAACCATATAGAACAATCCCACAAATACCGTTAGCTGGAATATGCAGACTTAAATCAAGTATGGACTCAAGCTTAAATCGACTATTAGGTTGTAAAGCAAAATCATCTAAACATCCGGGTGCTTGTATGACAATAGAGGGTGGTCTAGGGTTATGCATCGCAATCTCCTTAAAATAATGAAATGATTGCTGGATTTATCTTGGAAGGTAAATGCCAGCAATCATATGTAGAACAACAAGCTCAAGCAGCTTTTAATTTAGATTGGGCGGCTAAACGCTCATCTTCAATTGCTTTAGCCTCATCAGCTAGTTTCTGTGCTTTTTCTTTTTCAGCGCCGACACTGGAGCAAGCTGCTAACGCTGATTTAACTGCTGTTCCACTTTGGATGACTCTGCGGATTGCAAAACTGCCATCATCTTCTCGTGTTGCCAGCAACACAACACCTTCCTCTAGCTGCTCATTTGAGAATGAGGCATTAAGAGAATCACTTTGTACCTTCGCTAGTATTTCGCCATTGAGTACAGTACGTCCTAATTCCACCTTCTGAGCAATCGATTTGCCTTTGCTAGTAGTAGAGCGTCTAACTTCCTCAACGCCACCTTTTTCACGGAAATATTTTGGTAGATCAAGTACGCTCACTCTCTCAGCCATTGCTGCCTTCATAGCTGTGCTATAGGCATTAACCCTACGACGATCAACACCAAATACACATTTCACGATCTTAGTGATTAGTGGCGAGCTGTCGCTGAACTTGTATTCATGGGTCTTGATGTAGTTCGCTAGACCTTTTTTAAGGCTTTTGGCAATACTGTCTGAGCCTTGCATTGTGTTGTTTAAGGCGTAACAATGCCGCAAGATTCCATACAAGACATCATTTGCACTAGAAAGCTCATTACTTTCCCAGTTTTTGCGATATTCAACTAGGCGATCAATAGAGTCGCCGATGGCTTTTTCTGGATTGCTGCCTGTTAATAAATTGCCAATTCCCACTGCAAAAGGGTTGGCATTCGTTTTTTCAGCGTTAGGGGCGCTAACGCCTGATTCGACTACAGTAGTTTCACTCATGGATTTTCTCCTGAAATTGTTAAAAATGTGATGGTGAATTCCATTCACAATCTGATTTCACTTCACCATCCCTGTAGTGAATACATACAAAATTTAGAATTAAAAAAAGTAGGTAAATTTAGGCTGGAGATATCCGCATGGGCGGAAAACTTTGTGCGGAGCAGCAAGACTGTCATCAGGAGATGGCGAGGCTTTTCTTTAACTTTTTACGTATAAGTCCTAGCTATACCGCCGCTAGCAAGTATGTGAGACCAAAACGATTAACTAAGAAAATGAGTCTTGATAATCGTAAGATCTTAGATTGTTACTCCAAGTACGGTTGTGTCTTAGATTGTCCATTTACGACTTGGTTTGAAGGTCATAAGAAGCAGCTGATGGATTCGTCTCCTCCAGTAATTGAAATTATTAAAGGCAAAGACAGGTTTTTTGTTTGTGATGACGACGTATTGCTAAAGCTTTGTAGCGATCAAGACCCCCCATCAATATCCCAACTGGTTAATGCTTTATCGCAAATTTGGCCAAATACTCAAATCAAGCAAATTCATAGTCAAGTACTTAAAGGCGCTAAATTAAAGAATATGTGGAAAGATTTGCTCCTAATCTACACCATGGCTTTAAATCCCGATACTGAGCTCTGGAGGGCTGGGGCAATGGCAATGCTAGTAGATCGCTTTATCGGGAGGTTAGACCCATTGGCAGCAAGGCACAAAAGTGGGGATGATCACATGCGGCGCCATATGACCTTAATGGTCATGAGGCACAAGGAAAGCGCTTTAAATATCTCAGAGCAGGCTGCACTTGGTATATTCCCACAACAAGAATTAGGTAAAAGCTTTCAAACCCGCTTTAATTTTGAAGATGAAAATTTTGCTAGCCGATTATTTTCATTAGGTAATCACGAGTTTGACTGCGCAAAAGATCGAGTATCGCAATTGACTAGGCATGCCTGTTAGAGTCGGTTTTACCCGACTGCCATTTAAATTAGCTCGACAGCATTCCTCTTTTGCTCATCATTGACATCGATATATCTCTGAGTCACTGCAATTGATCTGTGACCAGCTAGACTGGCTAAGATTCGAACACCAATCCCTTTATTAGCGAGGGTAGTAATAAAGAATTTTCTTCCTGAATGGCTGCTGCCACCGCTAATACCCACATTCTTATAGAGCTGATAGAACCACACACATAAGCCATTAGCACTAAATCTCAAACGATGATCTGTATGAAAGAGGGGAATATCAGCTTCTTTTATGTATCTTGTTGTTAAGTAGTTGGCCAATTCCGCCTGTAAACGCTGTGAGACGAATACAGTCCTAGGGTGCTTACCCTTGGTTTGTGAGGCCGATAGGCGGATTTCATTTTTAATAGTGCCATCGAGATTTAATACATCGCCCATTTTCAAGCTGGCAATTTCGGCAACGCGAAGGCCACCAAGAAAGCTTGTAAGTATTAACGCTCTATCGCGCAAGGCATATTTTTTGGTGCTGACGTAATTAAGAACTAGATCTAGTTCTGTTTGAGATAGTGTTTTTGCTTGTGCCATTTAATTCTCCTTAGATAAATAAAAAGTGTGTATTTAGTATGTTTTCTAAGTCTTAAAAGGTCGACCGAAATTTGTTTATTTGGCCATCAAAAAATATCTTCCAAGAATCAATGACTTACAAGGCAGGTTAAGAAAAGTACAATTTTCTTAACCTGTTCTTTATGTAGTATTTATAAAAAATCGCTTCTTTTCGTGGAATTTAGACAACAGCTAAACGGACTTAAACCAGCGATCCTCGAGTAACACCTCAAATTCGCGCTATACGCTGTTTTTAGTAATTCCAGCTACTCATTATTGCGAAGCTAATAGATCTTTGCGTATAGGGCTTTTTTGAGGCGAATTTTGTACAAATTCAAAGCGTCAATTAGTTCAAATCCACATTGGTTGCTATAAACACTGGCTTATTAACGCCAGTACTTTTACAAAGATGTACATCTAGCGTCCAGGAATCCTTGGTGTTGTTTGCTTGATCTTCAATCTCTACATGCAGCTCCTTGGTTTCTGGGGAGTAGATGCTAAATCCGCCAACACCTTGCTTTGTCTTAGTGAGTGGATCGTAATGTTGGATCCAAGACATTAAAACACCAGCTTGTTCTGCAATGCCAGCCTCGCTGAGTTTTCGAACAGTTGCCATCTGCTCATCTGTTTTGGCAGTATTTTCCCAATTGCTATATTCAAAGTAATCCACTAGGTATTTTTGATTTGGGCTACCTAGCTCTACTGAGCCATTAAACATCGCTCTTCTAAATAAGCCTTTACCGAAGGTGGTATTAAATTTCTCGTTTATAAATCCTCTAACTGCAATTTCTCTCATATCGTTCTCCTTTTTTAAAATTGATTGAGTTCTCGTTGCGAGCTGTTGCTTTCGTAGCTTGGTTGCTAGAGGAGTAGATCCAAAAAGATGTTGCTTTAAGTTCAGTTGCAGATCTCAAAGAGATAGTCACTAAGTCGTGTTGCTAGTCAGAGCTACTCATTTGCCACTCGAGTAACTAGTAACTCACTACCAGTAACTTCTTTATCTATTTGCGACCGTACTTTGAAACACAGCAACTCGCAAAAGTATTTAGCTTTTGTTAAGAAAACCCATTAATTTCTGGCTCAAAATTAGCCAAAATAAAAAAGAGGTTGTCCAATCCAATATTTCGAAAATAAATTGAAATGACTCTTTCATTTATAGGAGGGAATATGAGCGCATTGACCGCATTAAAACTAGTGGCTCTCAAGAAGCCGGTTCATCAACCAGCGATTGTGATTCGAAGGAATAAACTTTCAAGTCGATTATGGGAGCAGATCCAGTTGGCTAAAGGGCAGATGTCGGGAACCCCTTTTGTACTAATGAAGTTTCGCAGCATTAAAGATAAGGAGACAGGGATTCGTAAGCAAGTAGAAGTTCCAAAACGTATTAAGCCGTGGTGGTTTCAGACTGAAGAAGGGAAGGTCTGTGTTTCCATTAGATATGGAGCTTGCACAATTGAATTGGCCAAAGGCAAGCCCAGTATTCAAGTTGATAGTGCCGAGGACTTAATTAAGGCGCTAGAAACAGTTAAGGTTGCTGTGGAAGCAGGGGATTTAGATCCCCAGATTGAGTTAGCGAGCTCTAGTCTTGGCAGTGGCTTTAAGAGGCAGCTATAAGGGGTCTTTAGAGCAATAGCAGTATTGCTCTAAAGAAAAGATGCTAATTTTTGGTCTAGCAGTATAAAATCTACCCATGCTTTAACAAGCCAAATTATGATGCGAAAGGAGATTCAAATGGCTAATTTAATCACTGTTGATCCGGTTATTTGCCATGGCAAGCCCTGTATTCGCGGCTTGCGTTACCCCGTAGAAAATGTTTTAGAGTGGCTGGCTAGCGGCATGAGTACCGAAGAGATTTTGGCTGACTATCCAGACCTTAACAAAGAAGATATTTTGGCGTCTCTTGCCTATGCTGCAAGATTAAGTCATGTTAAACGATTTGAGCGTTTGGTGGCATGAAGTTTTTAGTAGACGCCCAACTGCCAAAGCGATTTGTTGGTTGGTTGGAGGCTCAAGGACATGATGCTATTCATACCTCTGATCTACCTCTCAAAAATGCAACTCCAGATAAAGATGTCATTGCTTGCGCTATTAAAGAAGCTCGAGTTGTAGTCACCAAAGACGATGACTTTGTACAGGCTTTTTTGTTAAACGGCGAACCTGCTTTACTGTTAATTTCTACTGGCAATATATCCAATCGCAATTTAGAGAATCTGTTGCAAGCGAACTTATCTGCTGTTGCGAAAGCATTTGAGGACCATCGTTTTATAGAGATTACTAGTGATGGTTTGATTACGCATGAGTAGCTCAATTACTGATACCCATTTCACTCTAAAGGCGCATTAGGCGCCTTTAGTTTTAGTCAGTCAAAATAAGACTGGCTAAATACTTGCATGAATAAATATCAAGCCTATGTAAGGATCAAGGGTCAGTTAGTAAATACGGCTGTTTTTGCCACAAATCCAATTCACGCTAGATTAATTTTGCAATATCAATTTGGGATGGATAGCCTAGCTAGTCAACCATCACTCGTCACCCATGAAAGCAGGGGGCATCAAATGATTGATGAGGTTATTTCTTCAATTAAAGCTAAGCCGCCGCAAACACCCGAGCAGGCTAGGGTGGCTAGCTTACAAAATCAGAAAGACACTGCTAGTAAGGCATTAAAGGCAGAGCGTAATCGACAAAAGATTAAACGAGCCCAACAGCAGATTTCAGCTGCTCGTGCAAATATCTAGCCGCGTAGTTTTTTGCGCCGCTCGAGATTGCATCCCCCACCTGATTTACGCTAAGCCCCATCAAAATAGCTAATGTGCAAAATCACGCCAAAATGCAGTGGTTTTGCCGATCTTTGTGCTTTATAAATTTCCCTGTTCGTGGGGACGAGAGGCATAGTAAAAATGGTTTGCCAAGGCTTGCTGTGGGTTCGCCTGATTTAGTGTCGGTTAAACCGACCCCCAGCCTGCGGATGCCACACACCACATAGTCAGTTCCACACGATTCCACAGATCTCGGTGTGTATGCCACACCTGATCTATTAAGGCTTAAGTCATTGTTTCTGCTATTGTTTTAGCTCATTTTTAAAGCTTCTAAGGCGTAGGTCGCACGTTCGAATCGTGCTGGGCAGGCCACTTATCTACCATTTATTGTCATTCTAGGCTTGTTTCAGGCTGGTTAATTGGCTTGATTGTGGGGTGGATAATGCCTCGGGCTTTTGGACGTTAGAGAGGCCTTGAGTCTAGCGTAGGCGATCCTTAGGGCTATGTGCGACCCTACGACTGGGTAATTTTGATGAAATTTAGGGGCTGAGCTTGTGGTGTCGGTTTAACCCGACGGTGCGGTGTCCTGTTAAGTGACGGTCAGGTGGCTCTTATACGGTGGCTTGTGGATGCTAAAAACAGGGTAATTGGCGGTGCCTGGGTGGCAGAGAACGGCCAAAAGCCGACTTTACTCATTTAACTCCATGAAAGCGTTGTATTCGAGGTAATTGCTTATGAAACCTTATGCACCTACTTGGTGAGCAGGTAAAATACGGGTTGCTAAAAATTAGCTCTAGAGCTGATTTACATAACCCACCTGTAAAGAATTATGAAATTACTTAATATTAAAAATATCGCCATCACTTCAGCATTAGTTGTTGGAAGTGTATTTGCAGTAAATATTCAAGCGCAAACGGTTGACGTCACTGTTGGTGGTATTAACTATACGGTTGGTAAGACGGCTCTACAGCCCCTCTCCACCAGCCTTGCAAACCCCGCCTACACATTAACGACCCAACCTTGGTACGGCCAGCCATCGCTTGCAACCCAATTTGCGCAACAAGTTCAATATAGACTGGGAACTTGGAATGGCACAGCAAGCACCACCCTCCCAAGCGTTTTATTTCTGACCTCCTCAACAGGCAACGGCACCGTTACTTTTTGGGTGAACGGAAGTACTAACGCGATACCTGGGCCGGGCAGTTCTCAGAACGCCTATTATGCTTACATTTCTAGCTATGTACCTCTTCCAGTTGGGCCATCTGTAGCCAATACCCAAGTCTCCGTACAAAACACCGTCCAAGCATTGCAAGGCACTTACACATTACAAAACTCAGTCTTAGCCAATAGCTTCTCTTATGACTGTAATGTTTTTGGTGAGAATGATATTTGCGTATCAGCGGGTGGTCGCAATACTGCCGTGTCTGCCGCTAATGGCTTGAACAACACCAGTGCATTACTGATTGCCGCTTATCGTGCAATGGCAAATGTTCGTGTTGGTGCTTATGCTGACCAGAACTTATCGGTTAACAATGCTGGCTCTACTGTGAACTTGGGCAACAACACACCATTACTTGGTTTATTTGCTGCTTGGAATGAAAATTTAGATGGCACAGGTACCGAAGTTAAAGCAACTATTGCTTATGGTCAAAAGAACACTACGATGAATCGTTCAGTAGTTGGCACTGGTGCTACCGCATCCGAAGCAGGTTCTGGTGGCTCCACATTGAACAGTCAAGGCGCACAAGTGACTGCTAAGTATGGTTTTGGTGTTGCTGACCAAGTTATTGTTTCACCATATGTTGGTATTCGTTATACACAGAACAATATGGGCGGTTACACAGAAGCAACTTCTACTTCTGTAACAACGCCATTAACCTACTCAGCACTCAACACCAATGCCACAACAGCATTAGCTGGCGTAGGCGCAAGCTACAAAGGCATTCCACAAACCACGTTGTTTGCTAGTGCTGGTGTAGAAACTGACACTAACACTGCTAATGGTTCATACAATGCAACTGGCTTAACTGGTTTAACTCCAGTGAACTTCAACCCTAATCCTGTAAAAACCCGTCCAACAGCAATGCTTGGCGCATCTTACGATGTTGAGAAGAATCAGCGTTTAGGTGTAACTGGTATTTACAGACAAGAAGCGTATCAAGCTACAGCAAGTACTACTGTAATGGCAACATATACAGTTGGTTTCTAATACAAACCACCTGCTGTTAAACAATCAACCCGCTTAGGCGGGTTTTTTGTTGTCTCGATAGTCTGCTATGGGTCGACTTGAGCTAGCCATTAGCAAGTAGGGTGATAGCTGCTTTGTGATTAACAACAGTCCATCGCGGCCCTGACGCTGTAGTGTCGGTTTAACCGACTCTAAATAATTCAGGTCGCCCAAACCCTAATCTGAAATTAAGCTAGCAAGTGTCGCGTAACAAGACGCTTGTAATGAATAATTTATCGCTCTTATTTTCTACCGTTATCACTGATGATGAGCCCATCAAACTCCTTGATGGTGCCATCACCCTCTATAAGAGGCCTACGAGTCACCAGTGGCAATGCCGCTTTAAGTTATCAACTGGCGCCTGGCATTCCGCTAGTACAGGATTAGATCAGGTGGCCGAAGCCACAACCCAAGCCATTGCTATCTATGAAACAGTCAAGGTCAAGCTAGCAAGCGATCTAGCCATTAAGACCCGTACCTTTCGTCAACTAGCCACGCAAGAGTTGGCTATGGCTGCCCGAGTAGTCCAAGCCAATCCCAATAAGCGCACTCATGTTGATTACATACACATCTACACCAAGTACTTGATCCCATTCTTTGGTAACTACCAGATCAATGACATTACTCAAGAGCTAGTGGATGACTATGTAGCGTGGCGCATATCTAAGATGGGCAAGAATCCCAAGACCTATACTCAAAGGCGTCATGCTGGTCTTTATAAGCGGGTGCTTGAGCGGGCTAGAGCACAAGGGCTTATTTCACAACACCGCAATATCCCCTTATTAGAAATAACCGGTGGTGCTGCGCAGGTTAGGCCAGCCTTTAGCCACCAAGAGATCGAATACTTATTGGAATACATGCGGGACTGGGAGCGTTTTGGCCGCAATCAACGCAGTAATCATATGCGTAGACTTTGCCGAGTCTATGTAGAGTTCTTGCTAGGTACAGGGATACGGCAGGGAACCGAAAGCATGCCAATCCGCTGGAAATCATTGCAGTGGCACTGGATTGGTGAAAAACGCTATTTACGGATCTGGGTGTCAGGTAAGACTGGGCCTAGGTATCTGATTGCAAGACATTTTGTGATTGAGGCCTTAGAGCGACTAATTACTTGGCAGGCTTTGCCTTATAAGAACCTCGATGCTGTGATTGAAGCTAAGTTGGATCGTAAGGTATTCGTATTTCCTGCGGGTGATGCACCCCATAGTCTAGATAGCGTGTTTGAGCGACTCATGGTTGAATCAGGCTTGTTTAAGTATGCTGCTGGTAAAAACAGGACCTTGTATAGCCTTCGCCATACCTATGCCACATTTAGATTAGAAGAAGGAGTTGATATTCATACGCTAGCAAAGCAAATGGGAGCCAGCGTAGGGATGATTGAGCGTCATTACAGCAAACTAACCCCAATGCTCAGTGCGGAGAGATTGGCGGGGTAGAGATGGGTGAGGGGATGACCATTTGGTGTCGGTTTTACCCGACGCTACAACCTACGCCCTATTTGCTGGCAGGTCTTAATGAAGGGTTTAATTTTCTGGAAGCACCCCTTAAAATACCGTAATATAGATAAAACAGCCCTTATGAAAAATAATCAAACTACCTTAAACCGAAAAGACATTGTTGACAATGCCTTGGGTTCTTTGCGGGTAGAGGGTATGAAGCCTAGCAATGAGTTGATGAAAGATTTTGATGCCTTTATTGGTGGATCAAAAACAATCGATCAAATCATTGCAGAGACTAAAGAACGCTATGTCGCGCTACGACGCGGATAGTGTCTATTGCTATCCGGGTTCTCCGGTATTGCAAAACAAATTGGGCTTTAGGGATCAAAATGAGCTTGAGGCGTTTGAGTCTGATATGACTGCTTCGCGTTTAGTGGCTTTAGATTTAGAGCCAATTCAAGGTAATTTTGATTTAGCGCATTTACAAGCAATTCACTATGCTCTTTTTCAAGATGTCTATGATTGGGCTGGAAAGATTCGGACTGTAGATATAAGCCGTGAAAATAGCCGTTTTGCAAATATCCGCATGATTGATTCAGCCGCTAAAACTTTATTCAGTAATTTAGCTAAAGAGCATTTATTCCAAAATCAAGATATCAAGCAAGTTGCACAGAAGTTAGCCCACTATCTTTCTGAGATTAATGTCTTGCATCCATTTCGGGATGGCAATGGACGGGTGCAGCGAGTGTTTATTGCTCAGTTAGCTAGCGAGGCTGGGTTTAGGCTCAATTATTCCGATCTAAACCAGTCCCAAATGTATCAAGCAATGGAGTTAGCCTTTTTTGGTGACGAGAAGGCGCTAGCGCAACTCATTCTAGATAAGCTCAGCAGCCAATAAGCAGTTTCACACCGTTACTTAAAGTAACGCTTGGGCTGAAAAGTGCTTGATTTGTGGTGATTTGACATTACCAGCGTCACTTAAAGAGACACTAGTTTGTCGGTTAAACCGACAAACTTAAATGAGCTCTACTGCATTGCGTTTCATATCGTCATTTACGTCAATGTATTTTTGGGTAACGGCAATGGATTTATGGCCTGCCAAACTAGCCAAAACTCTTACTGAAATACCTTTATTGGCTAAATTCGTAATAAAGGTTCTTCTGCCTGAATGGCTCGTTGCCCCAGAAATGCCAGAGTGTTTGTAGTTCCAATAAAACCATACGCATAAGCCGTTGGCAGAAAATCCCAGTCTGTTTGCTGTATGGAAAAAAGGGATCTCTGGCATCTTGGCATGTCTAGTGCCGACATAGGCCAATAATTCGTCTTGTAGTTTCTTAGGAAGAAATACGGTTCTCGGTTGACCGCCTTTCGTTTGAGCTGCAGACAAACGGATTTCATTTTTGATACTGCCATCAATATTGAGAACATCGCCCATCTTAAGCGATGCAATTTCTGCAACGCGAAGTCCCGACCAAAAACTGGTGAGAATGATAGCTCTGTCACGCTGCGGATATTTCTTAGTGGAGACATAACGCAGTATTTGATCGAGCTCTGCTTGGGTAAGGGTTTTTGCTTGTGCCATTTATGGGTTTTCCTTTGATAAATAAAATTACATATAGAGTGTGTTTTCTTATTTCCAAAAGGACAACCGAGGCTCAAGTTCGGGTTGCAGTCAAAAGATCTTCCAAGAATCAATGACTTAGTAAAACAAAAATAATTCGATTAAGAAAATGTATATTTTCTTAATCGTTTTTATTGACGAATCAATGCTTGTATTTAGTGCGGATCGTGGCGAAAATCCCACGAATTACTGCTAGTAGCTCAAATTCGCGCTATACGCTGTTTTTAGTAATTCCAGCTACTCATTATTGCGAAGCTAATAGATCTTTGCGTATAGGGCTTTTTTGAGGCGAATTTTGTACAAATTCAAAGCGTCAATTAGTTCAAATCCACATTGGTTGCTATAAACACTGGCTTATTAACGCCAGTACTTTTACAAAGATGTACATCTAGCGTCCAGGAATCCTTGGTGTTGTTTGCTTGATCTTCAATCTCTACATGCAGCTCCTTGGTTTCTGGGGAGTAGATGCTAAATCCGCCAACACCTTGCTTTGTCTTAGTGAGTGGATCGTAATGTTGGATCCAAGACATTAAAACTCCAGCTTGACCTGCAATACCAGCCTCGCTGAGTTTTCGAACAGTTGCCATCTGCTCATCTGTTTTGGCAGTATTTTCCCAATTGCTATATTCAAAGTAATCCACTAGGTATTTTTGATTTGGGCTACCTAGCTCTACTGAGCCATTAAACATCGCTCTTCTAAATAAGCCTTTACCGAAGGTGGTATTAAATTTCTCGTTTATAAATCCTCTAACTGCAATTTCTCTCATATCGTTCTGTAGTATCCCCTTTGTAATGGCATAAATTCCTATTCTTAGTGCAATTCTTAATTTGATGACGCTTTATTTTGGTGCAGGCGCTCTGTTTTGGTGATTATTTGAATTTGCACCAACATGAAACATCCTCTAATCAATGCAGGCAGTGGTTATATGTGCCCAACTGATTAATTTACTCAAGAGGTGAGACATGAAGCGTAGATCAATTTTGAAGTTGTCAGCTTTGGCTGCGGCTTTGAGTTTTACAGGTTTAAGTCATTTGGCGATGGCTCAAAGCAAGGAGCCAATTAAGGTTGGTATTTTGCATTCACTATCCGGAACAATGGCAATCTCTGAAACATCACTTAAAGATATGGATTTGATGGTGATTGACCAGATTAATAAAAGCGGCGGCGTATTGGGTCGTAAATTAGAGCCAGTAGTAGTTGATCCAGCTTCCAATTGGCCATTATTTGCTGAAAAGGCTCGACAGCTTTTAACTAAAGATAAGGTTTCGGTTGTTTTTGGCTGCTGGACTTCCGTATCACGTAAATCTGTACTGCCAGTTTTTGAAGAGCTCAATGGCTTACTCTTTTACCCCGTGCAGTACGAAGGCGAAGAAATGTCTCGTAACGTTTTCTACACTGGCGCAGCGCCAAATCAACAGGCTATTCCAGCGGTTGAGTACTTGATGAGTAAAGAAGGTGGCGGGGCTAAGCGTTGGGTGCTTTTGGGTACTGACTATGTATATCCACGCACAACCAATAAGATCTTGCGTGCATTCTTGAAATCTAAAGGCGTTAAAGATGATGATATTCAAGAAACATATACACCATTTGGCCACTCAGACTATCAAACTATTGTTGCCAATATCAAGAAGTTCTCTCAAGGCGGCAAGACAGCAGTTGTTTCTACTATTAACGGCGACTCAAACGTTCCTTTCTATAAAGAATTGGGTAATGCAGGCTTGAAAGCGAAAGATGTTCCAGTAGTGGCATTCTCTGTTGGTGAAGAGGAATTGCGTGGCGTTGATACCAAGCCGTTGGTAGGTCAATTGGCTGCATGGAATTACTTCATGTCAGTTAAGAACCCAGTTAATGACGAGTGGAAAAAACAGTGGGCTGCTTACTCTGTAGAGAGAAAGTTGCCAGGGGCTAGCAAGCCTTTGACAGATGACCCAATGGAGGCTAGTCGTACCGGTATCTTGATGTGGAAAGCGGCTGTTGAGAAAGCGGGCACAACCGATGTTGATGCTGTTCGTAAGGCAATGATTGGTCAAAAACTTAACACTCCAAGTGGTTATCTTGAGGTGATGGGTGCTAATCACCATTTATCTAAGCCGGTCATGATTGGTGAAATCAAGGCAGACGGACAATTCAACGTAATCTACAAAACTCCAACAGCTATTCCAGCCAAACCATGGAGTCAGTATATCGACGGTAATGCAGGCAAGCCTGATTCAGTACAGTAATTTTCAATAGAAATACCCTCCCTCAATTGGGGGAGGGTTTTCACAATCACCATGAAATTTCTAATCTTTTCAAAACTAATCCTTTCTGCTGCTTGTGTATTGGCATGTGGGATTACTTTTGCAAAAATTAATGTTGCAGATTTAAAGCCCCTGTTTAGTGATAACTTTGATGCCAAAGTTAAAGTGGTCCAAAATTTACCTAAAGAAGGTAGTCCCGAAGCCTTAGAAATTCTTCAGGCTCTCAGTGCAGAAAGCCTTTTCTTGTCGCCCCAAGGTGTTGTAGTTCAAAAGGGCGATCAATATTTAGATCCCTTAACCGGACTAAGTGTTTCAGTCAAGCCGGATGAACTGCAAGACGTTATTCTGAATAATCAACTGCGCGGTAAAGTTGATAATGCCTTGCTAGGTTTACAGCTAGCTTCTGCAGATCCACAGATTCGCGCTAAGGCAGTCGACTCTTTAATCAAGGATCCCGAGCCAGACACCTTCCCATTGGTTGAAAACTTACTGGCTACCGAAAAGGATCCTGCGCTCAAGCCAAAAGTACAGAAGCTCTGGGCGCTCCTTGCTTTGCAATATGACAATCAAGAATCAAAACTAAAGGCAATTGAACTCTTAGGCGATAGTGGTGATCCACAAGTTGCTGCATTGCTGGCGCCTTTGGCAAAAGAGGGTGGCCCAGTGCAAGAGGCGGCTGAAAAGGCTTTAGCCAAAATTAAGAAGTCTGAGTTTAGCGGCGAAATCCTGGGTAATGTGATCGCTGGGTTTAGTTATGGAAGTATTTTGTTACTTTGCGCTTTGGGCTTGGCGATTACTTATGGCTTGATTGGCGTCATCAATATGGCGCATGGCGAGTTCCTGATGGTTGGTGCTTATGCAACTTATGTTGTGCAGGGATTTTTCAGGCAATATGCTCCTGGCTATTTAGATTGGTATTTGTTATTCGCTTTGCCGGTTGCTTTTATTGCCGCCGCCTTAGTGGGTATTTTGATCGAAAGAACGGTCATTAAATTTTTATATGGTCGTCCGCTAGAAACCTTATTAGCCACCTTTGGCGTCAGTTTGCTGATGATTCAGATGACCAGAACTATTTTTGGCGCTCAAAATGTCGAGGTGGCTAATCCAACGTGGATGTCTGGTGCCATGCAGGTACTACCTAACTTGGTTGTGCCCTATAACCGGATCATTATTTTTGCTTTTGCGATTGCGGTAGTAATCGTGACTTGGCTAGTATTAAACAAAACTCGTCTAGGGCTTTTCGTCAGGGCGGTTACTCAAAACCGGAATATGGCTGCATGCGTGGGTGTCAAAACAGTGCGCGTGGATATGTATGCCTTTGCATTTGGCGCAGGCATTGCCGGTCTTGGTGGTGTAGCCCTCTCACAGATTGGTAACGTAGGTCCCGATCTTGGTCAAAGCTATATTGTTGATTCCTTCATGGTGGTGGTACTCGGTGG
The DNA here is from genome assembly GCF_018881655.1 of Polynucleobacter sp. Tro8-14-1. Classification (GTDB taxonomy): domain Bacteria; phylum Pseudomonadota; class Gammaproteobacteria; order Burkholderiales; family Burkholderiaceae; genus Polynucleobacter. Next base: position 147,126 of record NZ_JACVPX010000003.1, on the reverse strand, counting down.
AGTAGGTCAGCTTGCAGGCACTATTTATGGTGCATTTGGACTTGGTATCACCAGCAAATTATTAGAGCCATTTATTGGTGCCGTATTGGCCAAGATTGCTATCTTAGTATTCATTATTATTTTTATCCAAAGACGTCCTCAAGGCCTCTTCGCACTGAAAGGCAGGAGCGTTGATTAATATGGATATTAGAAAGCTTGCTCCTTCATCTAGCTTTAGTTTGGCAATTCCTGAGCGTGAATCCATACTCAGCAAGCGTGCCTATATTGCCTTAGCAGCATTGACACTGTGCGTATTAATTGGTGTGCCAATATTTTCTTTGCTGGTTCCCGAGACTAGTATGTTCTACATGTCTGCTTATGCGCTTAGTTTAATTGGCAAGATTATGTGCTTTGCAATTGCGGCCTTAGCGCTTGATTTGGTTTGGGGTTATTGCGGAATATTGAGTTTGGGGCATGGATTGTTCTTTGCTATTGGCGGTTACATCATGGGCATGTATCTCATGCGCCAGATAGGAACTGAAGGTGTATACAAAAGCGAATTACCTGACTTCATGGTTTTCTTAGACTGGAAAGAGTTACCTTGGTTTTGGAAAGGGAGCGATCATTTCTGGTGGATGCTTTTGATGTTGATTCTGGTTCCTGGAGCGATTTCTTGGGTGTTTGGATACTTTGCTTTTCGCTCCAGAATTAAAGGGGTTTACTTCTCCATCATTACCCAAGCCTTAACATATGCCGCTATGCTTCTTTTCTTTAGGAATGAAACGGGCTTTGGTGGCAACAATGGTTTCACGGACTTTAAGCGGATATTGGGTTACTCCATCAGCGCGCCAAGTACTCGCGTCACACTTTTCATTGTTACCTTCTTAGTCCTGTTGGGCAGTTTTATTCTTTGCCGAGCCCTGGTGACCTCAAAAATGGGAAGGGTGATTACAGCGGTACGGGATGCAGAATCTCGTTTGATGTTTTGTGGGTACAACCCCTTAGGTTACAAACTCTTTATTTGGGTTCTATCTGCCATCCTATGCGCCATTGCTGGAGCTTTATTCGTTCCGCAGGTGGGCATCATTAATCCTGGAGAGATGTCTCCAACAAACTCGATTGAGATGGCGATCTGGGTAGCAGTAGGTGGCCGCGGCACCTTGCTAGGTCCAATTATTGGCGCATTTGCGGTGAGCGGGGCTAAGAGTTTTTTTACCACTAACTTTGCAGAATATTGGCTGTTTTTCTTAGGAATGATGTTTGTATTGGTGACCTTGTTTCTACCGAATGGATTGCTGGGTATCTATCACAAATTGGTTGTTAAGAAGGGTGGGTCAAAATGAGCGCTCACTTTCTTGAGAAGGGAATCGATACTTCTCATACTGGAATCCTCTATGTGGATGATCTATCGGTCAATTTTGACGGTTTTCAGGCCATTAATAAATTGTCATTGACGATTGATGTCGGCGAACTGCGCTGTGTGATTGGGCCCAATGGCGCCGGTAAGACTACCTTAATGGATGTCATTACCGGTAAAACTCGCTCTAACATTGCCGATATTGATGGCTCCGTTTATTTAGGTTCGACCATTGATCTTATGACCATGAACGAGCCACAAATTGCCCAAATTGGCGTTGGCCGTAAATTTCAAAAGCCCACGGTATTTGAGCATCACCCTGTTTGGGAAAATCTTGAATTGGCAATGGCTGGAGATAAATCATGGCATCACTCCTTGATTGCTAAAGTAGATCTAGAGGGCCGTCGTTTGATGGAATCAGTGCTTGCCCTTACACAGTTAGAGTCAGAAGCTTATCGTGAAGCTGGCCTTCTTTCTCACGGTCAAAAGCAACGCTTAGAGATTGGTATGCTTCTAATGCAGCAGCCCAAGCTGTTATTGCTTGATGAGCCCGTTGCAGGGATGACGGACGAAGAAACAATGCGCTTAGCTGAGCTTCTAAATTCATTACGTGGTCAATGCTCGATGATGGTAGTTGAGCATGATATGGAATTTGTTGCTGCTTTAGCGGGCCCAAAAGGTAAGGTGACTGTATTGGCTGAAGGTTCAGTTCTAGCCGAGGGCACTTTGGATGAAGTAAAGCGTGATGAACGCGTAATCGAATCGTATTTAGGGCGTTAATCATGCTTATCGTCAAAGATCTCAATCAATATTATGGCGGAAGCCATATTTTGCGTAATGTGAATTTTGAAGTCCCCAAAGGTCAATTAACCAGTTTGCTTGGGCGAAATGGCGTTGGCAAAACCACTTTGCTCAAATCGCTCATGGGTGTGGTGAAAGTAAAGACTGGCTCGATTGCTTGGGATGGAAAAGAATTGGCCAATCTACCCCCGTGGTCTCGGGTGGACGGTGGATTTGCCTATGTTCCTCAGGGTCGAGAAATTTTCCCAAGACTCACAGTCGAAGAAAACTTGCTCATTGGAGCGGCAAAATTCTCAAGCCCAAAAAATATCCCTGGATATATTTACGAGCTATTTCCAATTCTGTCGGATATGAAGGCGCGTCGGGGCGGTGATTTGTCAGGTGGCCAACAACAGCAGTTAGCAATTGGGCGTGCATTGATGTCTCAGCCAGAGTTGATCATTTTGGATGAGCCTACCGAGGGTATCCAGCCATCTATCATTCAGGACATTGGGCGCTGTCTTCGTAAATTAGTCGATGAGATGGGCATCACTGTTTTATTAGTAGAGCAGTATTACGACTTTGCAAAAGAGCTCTCAGATAACTATATCGTGATGCGCCGCGGTGAAGTCGTCGCGCAAGGCAAAGGTGCTGATATGGATCTCAATGGTGTTCAGGAGATGATTTCGGTTTAAAGTGGATGCTGAATTCACTAAAATAGTTTACCCATATGTTTTTGGCTCCAGATAACGCAGTAAAACAGCTATTTAGGTCTCTAAGTCCTAGTTGGCTAGCCAAACTGAGCCTATCTTATGAGCGCACTGTAATTGGCACTGTACTAAAGAAAAGTTTGCATGAGGGGCCACTGCGAGTTCAAAAAGCTTTATATCCCGAAGGTGATGATATTTGCCACACTGTCATTATTCACCCGCCAGCAGGTATCGCAGGCGGAGATACCTTAGATATCCAGGTTGCTGTTGGCAAGGGTAGTCATGTGGTTCTATCTACTCCAAGTGCCACTAAATGGTACAAATCATTTAAAAATCCTGCTACTCAAAATATTCAATTTGAGCTGGGTGAGAATGCAAAATTAGATTGGCTACCTCAAGAGAATCTTTTTTTTAAAGGCGCAAACTCTAACGTTATTACCAGGATGAGCCTTTCATCGAATGCTTCATTTATTGGTTGGGACGCCCTGATGTTAGGACGCCATGCCTCTGGCGAGGAATGGTCTAGTGGCCACATTCATATGCTCAATGAAATAAGGCGTGATGGAAAGTTAATTTGGATCGAGAACGGGCATATAGATGCCGAAGATCAATACTCCAGATCTTTACCTCAACTAGGGTCTTGGCCTGTTTGTGCAACTCTATGGGCCGTAGGACCAAGGTGCTCAGCTAATTTAGTTGAAACCTTTGCTGAGATGATGCCTTGGACTGATTCATTACGGGCTGGGGTGACGTTGATGCCACAAGGCGTCTTTTTGGTGAGGGCAGTCTCTAGTGATATGGAGATAGCTAGAAATTTTATGATTGATGTATGGTCTAAATTAAGACCGATAGTTCATGGTGTGCCAGCTCAGCCATTACGGCTTTGGGCTTCTTAGGATTGTTATAGGTGAGATATGGAATTAACTCCACGCGAAAAAGATAAATTACTAATATTCACAGCGGCACTCTTAGCGGAGCGCAGAAAGGCTCGAGGCCTCAAGTTGAACTATCCGGAATCAGTCGCTTTAATTAGCGCTGCGATTATGGAGGGTGCGCGTGATGGCAAAACGGTCGCACAACTGATGCACGAAGGGCAAGCGATACTAGGTCGCGAAGATGTCATGGAAGGGGTTCCAGAAATGATTCCAGATATTCAGATTGAGGCAACATTCCCTGATGGAACAAAATTAGTCACAGTTCATAACCCGATTGTTTAGGAGCAATACAAATGAGTCTTCATATAAAAAGAATATTTTTAGCTTTTGTTGGATTGATCGGGGTTCTATCTTCAAATTTGGTTTATGCCCACCCAGGACATGAAACTTCGGTTAGTTTTCTATCGGGTCTGATGCATCCATTTAGTGGCTTTGATCATTTTTTAGTCATTGTGCTCGTAGGATTTTGGAGTGCTTTCATGCTGAAAAAAATCTGGCTTGGGCCTTGTGTTTTTATATTAGGCATGTGTCTTGGGGTATTTGCTGGCCTAAGTAATTTACCTCTTCATATCTTTGAATTTGGAATCGCTGCTTCTGTAATTGCAATGGGATTATTGTTGCTTGTACAGCGCCAGTACTCCAATAATCCAATCCTTGCCTTAATTGGTTGTTTTGGAATATTTCATGGGTTTGCCCACGCTGCATTATTTTCAAATGGATCCCTTGGAGCCTCCTTGGTAGCACAAGATATGGCTGGCTTGATTTTGGCGACAGGGATCTTGCATCTATCAGGCGCTCTATTGGTCAAGCTCCTTAGGGACAAGACAGCGATCTTTGCAAGAGTGACTGGGTTTGCTAGTGTGATATATGGCTGGGTATTAATCAGTCAACTTTCCTTTGCGCTGCTTGGTGGAGCTTCGACATGAGTACACCATCAAGTGCAAATAGCCAACGCTTTATTCCGGGGCAGATGTTTGTGGAGCCTGGGGATATTGAATTGAATGTTGGCCGAAAAACACTTTCAATTGAAGTCTCTAATAGTGGTGATCGTCCTATTCAAATTGGTTCTCATTTTCACTTCTTTGAAGTAAATGATGCCCTGTTATTTGATCGCGATAAAACGAAGGGCATGCGATTAAATATTGTTGCAGGAACTGCTGTGCGTTTTGAGCCAGGCCAAAAGCGCACTATTGAGCTTGTAGAGGTGGCTGGTGAGAAGAAGATTTATGGCTTTGCTGGCCGCGTTATGGGGGGCCTCTAATGGCTAAGATTGGTCGTCAAGCCTATGCTGAAATGTTTGGCCCTACTGTAGGTGATCGTTTAAGACTAGCGGATACCGGCCTCATGATTGAGGTTGAAAAGGACCTCACTATTTATGGCGAAGAAGTCAAATTTGGCGGTGGTAAAGTCATTCGTGATGGTATGGGCCAAAGTCAACGCGAGTCAAAGGACTGTGCCGATACTGTTATTACCAATGCGGTAATCATTGATCACTGGGGCATTATCAAAGCTGATATCTCTATTAAAAATGGCAGAATATCTAATATTGGTAAGGCTGGTAACCCAGATATTCAACCGGGGATTACTTCTGTCATTGGCCCTGGTACCGAAATTATTGCTGGCGAAGGAATGATAGTGACGGCGGGTGGTATTGATACTCATATCCACTTTATTTGTCCGCAGCAAATTGAAGAGGCTTTAATGTCTGGGGTAACCACCATGATTGGTGGCGGTACGGGCCCAGCAACCGGTACTTTTGCAACTACTTGCACGCCTGGTCCTTGGCATATTCAAAGAATGTTGCAATCGATTGATGCATATCCTATGAATATTGGCCTATTGGGTAAAGGCAATGCTAGCTTGCCAGCTGGATTACGAGAGCAAGTTGATGCAGGCGCAATTGGATTGAAGTTGCATGAAGACTGGGGGACTACGCCAGCAGCGATTGATTGTTGTTTGGGTGTTGCTGATGAAACTGATACTCAGGTGGCAATTCATACCGACACTTTAAATGAGTCTGGATTTGTTGAAACTACCTTAGCTGCATTTAAGGGGCGCACTATTCACACTTATCACACCGAGGGCGCTGGCGGCGGTCATGCCCCCGACATTATTCGTGCGTGTGGCGAGTCAAATGTATTGCCATCCTCAACTAACCCCACCAGACCATTTACGGTTAATACATTAGATGAGCATTTGGATATGCTGATGGTGTGCCATCATCTTGATGCATCTATCGCTGAAGATATTGCCTTTGCAGAATCGCGTATTCGTCGTGAAACAATCGCTGCTGAGGATATCTTGCATGACTTAGGCGCATTCTCGATGCTTTCATCAGATTCTCAAGCGATGGGTCGTGTGGGTGAGGTAATTATTCGTACCTGGCAAACTGCTGACAAGATGAAAGTACAGCGTGGTTTGCTTCCGGGTGATGCAAATCGTCACGATAACTTCCGAGTCAAGCGTTACATCTCTAAGTACACCATTAATCCTGCCATTACCCATGGCATTTCTCATGTTGTTGGGTCTATTGAGGTGGGTAAGTATGCGGATTTAGTATTTTGGAAGCCTGCCTTCTTCGGCGTCAAGCCTTCATTAATATTAAAGGGTGGGTCTATTGCGGCAGCGGCTATGGGCGATCCAAACGCATCTATTCCAACGCCGCAGCCCGTTCATTACCGAAATATGTTTGCGGGTATTGGCCAAGGGATACGTCATAGCTCGTTAACTTTCATTTCTCAATCGGCTATGAATGCCAATATTCGCGATGCTTATGGATTAGAGAAGCAAGTTGAGGTGGTAAAGAATTGTCGATCTATCACCAAGGCAGATATGGTCCACAACGATTGGCAGCCAAATATCTCCGTAGATCCAGAAACCTACCAAGTGATAGCAAATGGCGAACTATTAACTTGTGAGCCAGCAAAAGTATTACCAATGGCTCAACGATATTTCTTGTTCTAGGAAAAATTATGTCAGAACCAATTCGCGTTGAGAAAATCATCCCCAAAGGACAGGGCTTAGCCAAAGCAGTTATTGCTAGAGCGCTCGAACTAAAGTTGCCATTTGAGGTACGCAATAAAAGCCGTTTTTCAGAAATACTTTCCGATGGTCGCGAGGCACACTTTTTTCTGCCAAGAGGTAATGTGCTGGCAAGTGATGATATTTTGATTGCAGATGATGGATCCATGATTCGAATCTCCGCGGCGGATCAAGAGGTAATAACAATTGCCTCTACCGACGCACATCAGCTGATGAGGGCTGCTTACCACTTAGGTAATCGACATATTCCTGTTCAGGTGGGCTTGGGATTCTTGAGGATTGAGCCTGACTCAGTGTTAGAGGGCATGATTCATCAATTGGGGTTGGAGTCTAAGCATGAATTTGCCCCGTTTGAGCCTGAAACAGGTGCGTATGGAGGTGGACATCGCCATAGTCATGCTGAGACATTTGATAGTGACTATGCCTTAGCTCAAAAAGTGTATGCCGAACATGAGAAGCCACATGTTCATGGGCCTGGATGCTCTCACCATCATCACGGCGATCATGATCATTCACATGAGCATTGATCTAAACGAAATCACTGCATTGATGCAGTTGGCATCACCAGCATTGCCAATCGGTGGATATAGCTATTCTCAGGGCTTAGAAGCTGCCATTGATTCTGGCTTGGTAAACGATGCTCTTACTGCAGAAGCATGGATAAAAGATGTATTTTTAGGCGTCTTTGTCAGATCTGAAGCCCCACTTTGGCTTCTCAGTTATGAGGCATGGGCAAAAAATGATATTGATTCCGCCCAAAGTCTGAACGACTATTTCTTAGCCAGTCGCGAAACCTCAGAGCTCAGATCAGAAACTGAGCAGATGGGTTGGTCTTTATTGCAAATTGCTCAGTCTTTGGGTTGGGGTAGCGAATACCTTACTAAATTATCCGCAATCAAACCTTTGTCATTATTGACGGCCCATAGCTATGCCTGTTTTCATCTAAATATACAGTCAAAGAATGGGCTTGCAGCTTATGCATTCTCATGGATAGAAAACCAAGTAGCAGCTTCTTTAAAAGCTATACCGCTGGGTCAAGTAGCAGGGCAGCATGCCTTAACAAAGCTTCGCTTGCTTGTTCCTGAAATGGTTAAGCAGGCTGAACAAAGAGCTAAATCTGGTTTATCGATGGTTGACAATTTTTCACCAATGTTGGCTATCCTTTCTTCCAGGCACGAGACTCAGTATTCCCGATTATTCCGTTCATAGACAAAAGAAATAATGAAAACTAAAAAAAATCCCCCTTTAAGAGTTGGTATTGGTGGCCCTGTAGGTTCAGGCAAGACAACTTTGCTCGAGATGCTTTGTAAAGCAATGCGTGATCAGTATGACTTGGTAGTGATTACCAACGATATATACACTAAAGAAGATCAGCGTTTACTTACTGTTGCAGGCGCTTTAGATCCAGAGCGAATCATGGGGGTTGAGACAGGTGGTTGCCCTCATACCGCCATTAGAGAGGATGCCTCTATCAATTTAGAAGCCGTTGACCGTATGCAGAATCAGTATCCAGATGTAGATATTATTTTTATTGAGTCTGGTGGTGATAATTTAGCGGCAACTTTCAGCCCAGAGCTTTCTGACTTGACGATTTATGTGATTGATGTAGCTGGAGGGGAAAAGATTCCTCGTAAAGGCGGGCCTGGAATTACACGCTCTGATTTATTGGTAATCAATAAGACCGATCTTGCACCTTATGTTGGAGCCTCCTTACCCATAATGGAGTCAGACGCCAAAAAGATGCGTGGTGATCGACCATTTATCATGGGTAGCATAAAGTCAGGCGATGGGCTTAAAGGAATTATTGAGTTTATTGAGAAAAAAGGTTTGTTAGCAAGTTAAGTCTTTCCAGAACCTCATCACTCTTGAATATCTGCTTAAGATAGATTGATGTTGCTTTGAGTGACTCGAAATGGGGGCGTTGCCCAGTTTGTCGGGTAAACCGAAAAACTGTCGCCAATCAAGACTCTCAGTCTCAAGCCAGCGACTCCCATCCCAGCCTACAACGGTCCAGTAGATTGCCTATTGCCACCATAAGTTACCGACACATTCCAAGCAACCAAAGGAAAAGGGACCGCATTTCTGTGATCCCTTTGTATAGCTTGTGGGTCGGGCGATGCAGAGTAACTGACTGTCACGTAACACGACACCATCCAGCGTCGGTTTAACTGACTTCACTTCTGTAGATGCCATATCAAAACTATTGAATTCCACATGATTCCAATGATCTCGGTGCGTATGCCACGCCTGATCTAGTAAGGCTTAAGTCATTGTTTCTGCTATTGATTTAGCTCATTTTTAAAGCTTCTAAGGCGTAGGTCGCACGTTCGAATCGTGCTGGGCAGGCCAAATATCCTCCGTTCGCACTATATCTTCCAGAGCTGTAATCTTTTATGGTTATCTTTTTATTTGGTTGTCTTAGAATGCTTTGATGAAAATCCATTTAATCAAGATTAGTACATGCCTAATTGGCTCGGCCTTAATTCTTTGCTCTTGCTCTACTGCGAAGTTAGAGGTACGTCTTGAGGCCAATCCGCAATGCAAAGATGTTGTAAACCCCAAAACAGGTGCTTTAATGCCTTGCCCTGGTTCAGATAAGGCGTTTTATGGAGAGGTCGGTTTAGCTCCAGCAAAGCCGGCTCCGACAGTGAGCAATCCAATCGCTTCGTCGCCAACGGCAGCAACTACAGCAACTTCAGTGCAAGCACCATTAAATAATGTTCAAACGTCTGCACCGACGGTACTACCTCAGTCGACTCCAGCTCAAGTTGCATGTAAACCCCAGATACATAAAAAGACAGGTGGCACCTTGCCATGTCCAGCCTCGGACTAAATTGATATAGGTATGATCATCTTTATTAATAACGGTCTTACAAATTAACTTAACCCATCACTCGGAATCGCCATGAATAAAATGAAAGTACTGTTAGCATCCTTTGCTACAGCAATTACTTTGGCTGCATGTAGCAATGCACCTAAATTGGCTACGCAGCCAATGCCTAGATCTGGATTCTTGCCTGATTACAATATTTTGGTTCCAATGGCTAGCAGCGATAAAGATACTCGTATTTGGAGATATCGTATTTCAGGCGTGAACCCTGGTTCATATACTGCGGTTATCTTGGACCCGATTTACCTGAATCAAAATGCCACTAAGTCAGTCAGCATCGATGACATTAATAAGGCAAAAGCTGCACTCCAAGCATCTATGGTTGAGGCTGTTAATTCTCGCGGCACTATCAAGATAGCGAATAAACCAGGGCCTGGTGTTGCACGCATCTCTGTTGGCATCACTGGTGCCGAAAGTTCAGCAGATAGCTTGCAGCCATGGAATTTCACTCCAATTGGTTTGGCAATGAATGCAGCTGCTTATGCTGGCGGTGTAAATTCCAAAACCCCAGCGTTGTTAGTCGAGAGCAAAATTACGGATAGTCAATCAAAACAATTATTAGGAGAAGGTTTGATCACTATACAAGGTGAATCCTTTAGAACTAACGCTGGATCTGCAGATTCATTTGTCGCAATGGCAAAGAAAGTGGTCCGCTCTGCATTAGAAACATCCGCCAACCCAGTGCCAACTGGTCAATAAGTCTCCATTATGAAAGCACTCATTAAAAAAATAATCGTCATTACCTTGTCATCTTTGGTAGCAATCCCATTATTAGCCTTGGCTGATGATGCATCTCGCGATAAAGAAATTGCTCAGCGATTTGCTAAATGCGATGTCAATCATGATGGCAAGTTAACTCGAGAAGAGGCTAATGGTTGCATGCCTCGTATTTATGAACACTTTAGTTACATCGACTCTACTAATAAGGGCTATGTGACCGTCGCTGAAATTCAGGCGATGGCTAATCGTTAATTTTTAAAATGCAAGGGCCTCTTAGGAGGCTCTTTTTTATTGGGTGAATGATGTCCGTATCTTTTCCTGGTTTTGAAGCTAAAACATTTCACGCTGACTCTGAAGATGGCTCTATTGAGATCTCATATCTCATCGGTGGCAGCGGTCCTCCATTGTTGTTGCTTCATGGCTTCCCACAAACAAAGGCAATCTGGAGTCAAGTGGCGCCGGAATTAGCCAAAAGCTTTACGGTAGTTGCTGCAGATTTAAGGGGTTACGGTGCGTCATCAAAGCCTCATGGCAAAAGTGATCACTCAACGTATTCAAAAAGATCTATGGCCGCAGATCAACATGCATTGATGAAAAGTTTAGGTTTTAATCAATTTTTCTTGCTTGGACATGACAGAGGTGGAAGGGTTTCTCATCGCCTGGCAATGGACTTTCCTGAGAGTGTTTTGCGTTTAATGGTTCTGGACATCTCTCCAACATTAACCATGTATGAGAAGACCACTATGGAATTTGCTAAGGGATATTGGCATTGGTTCTTCCTGATACAGCCGGAGCCAGTTCCAGAAACCTTAATTGGCGCTAATCCTGAGTTTTGGTTAAAAAACCATATGGGTCGCCATGCGGGAACAGGGATATTTTCCCCAGATCGATGGGCGGAATATTTGGCTGGGGCTAGTCATCCAGAAAGCATGCACGCGATGTGTGAAGATTACCGCGCTGCTGCTTCGATTGACCTCATCCACGATCGCTCGGATCGTGCTGCAGACAACATGCTGAAGATGCCACTGAGGGTGTTGTGGGGTGAACATGGTTTAGTAAACCAGTGCTTTAAACCCATAGAGGACTGGAGGGTTGTGGCCAAGGATGTTGCTGGAAAGGCTGTTCCCAGTGGTCACTACATACCAGAAGAGATTCCTGACATTTTGCTGGCAGAGGCCAGGGAATTCTTTGGCTAAAAGCTCAATAAGTAAGCTTCAAAACAAAAAACCCTAAATAAATCATATATTTAGGGTTTTTTAACAATCACTCAGGGTGAAAGTTATTGCTTGCCATGAAGCTAATAGTGCGTTCGAAGCCAAGAATACGGATATAACGCCAAGCAATATCGCGGTATTTACTGTCCAGGTAGCCTATAGCTACTTCAGGCGTTCTTGTGGACAAGTCGATCTCTTGAATTGCACGGGCCCAACGTTTGAGTCTTGTTGACATATTTGTCACCTCCATGGCTATACAACGCATAGAAAAGCGGTCGAGATGACACGAATTACAAAATATTTATCAAAAAAACAGCTGTTTTTCTTAAATGGAGACAACTTTATGGGGATTAAGAATATTTTGGGGGTCTAAAGCTCTTTTGAGGGTCTTCATGAGCTCGTGGGCCACTTCACCCTTATGAGCCCTTAAGCCATCCAATTTAAGCTGTCCTACACCGTGTTCTGCAGAAATGGAGCCATTACAGCGCTCGACCTGGGCATATACGAGCTCATGAATGGGTTTTTCATTGATTTCGTTGAAAGTCTTGGGGTCTGTGCCCAAGGGTGGGGCAATGTTGTAGTGCAAGTTTCCATCCCCTAAATGGCCAAAATTGATGATTCTGACACCCGGAAACTTTGTCCTCATCAAGGCATCGGTTTCTTTGATAAAGCAATCAAGTGATGAAAGGGGGATGGTGATGTCATGTTTGAGGTTTGCGCCTTCTTCGGCTTGCGCTAGCGTAATGTGTTCCCGCATATGCCAAAAAGCATTGGCTTGACTTAAGTTGCTAGCAATAACGGCGTCGCTGATAAGGCCAGATTCGAAGGCTTCCTCCAAAATGGTTTCAAGAAGTTGTCTGACATGGTCCTCGCTCTCATGATCTGATAATTCAATCAGCACGGTAAATGGTGGCTTACCTTGCAGTGGATTTGCCATTTGAGGAAAGTGCTTCTCATTTAACTCCAAAGACTCCTGCGTCATCATTTCAAAACCGGTGAGCAATGAGGTTGCCCGTTTCTGAAAAAGATTTAAAAGTGCAATTGAAGAGGCGATGGTTTCACATGCGACAAGGGTGGTCCATTGAGAGATCGGTAGCGGGTATAACTTCATGACTGCAGCAGTAATGATTCCCAAGGTACCTTCAGATCCAACAAACAAGTCACGCAAATCGTAACCCGTATTGTCCTTGCGCAAACCTTTAACGCCATTCCAAATCTCACCTTTAGCAGTAACAACTTCAAGGCCTAGACATAGATCACGTGCATTTCCGTAGCGAAGCACATTGGTTCCACCGGCATTGGTTGCTAAGTTGCCGCCGATCATGCAACTACCTTCAGCACCCAGACTTAAGGGGAATAAAAATCCCTGTACAGCAGCTTTTTCTTGCACGGCTTGCAAAATGCATCCCGCCTCAAGTGTGATAGTTTGATTGGCACTATCGATCTCACGAATCTGATTCATGCGCTTGAGATTGAGGATGACTTGCTTACCGCTGTTATCGGGCGTAGCGCCGCCACAAAAGCCGGTATGACCACCCTGGGGAACAATAGAAACCTGACTTGCGGCGCAGAGCTTGACGATATTTGCTACATCAGCAGTATTACCAGGTAAAAGAACTGCAAGCGCTTTTCCTGTAAAGCGTTTACGCCAATCTGTTAAGTAGGGTGCTTTATCCTCATCTTGAGTCAGAATATATTTTTGCTCAAGTGCGGTAGATAGTTTATTGATAAAGTTTTGCATCTTTACTCTGCCGCAGCTTTCTTCAAAGCCTTGGCTTCTTTTTTGATGGGCTTTAGATACATAAGTAAACAAACAAAGCCAATAGTCGAGAGAATGGTTTCTAGAAGCGCAAGCCAAAAGTTGGCTCCTGTCTCAAGAATTCGAACTAAACCTTCGGTTATGTAAATCAATATCAGCATTGAGGCCCACTGCATTGTGTAAACCTTACCTTTCCAAATTCCAGGAATGGCAAATAGCAAAGGTATACCCTTCAGAATTAACCATGATCCACCGGGCCTTAGGGGGGATGCGAACCACTCCCAACAGACACACAAAATAAATAAATCAATAAAAGCAGCTGCTGCTATTAATTGGTACGGGTTTTTGGCGAGAATCTTTTTAATCATGATGAATGCTAAATGCATTACCTTTTATTTTGATAAAGCATTAATGCGGTCTCGGCTAGACGTTTGCCTTGCGCCTTTGCTAAGCGCTGTTCTTCAGCACTGATAGGCGCACGTGCATCAGCGTGAGCAAGATGGGTAACTCCATAAGGACTGCCACCTGTATTTGAAGACATGAGGTCGGGTTCGCTATAAGGAATGCCCATCAGCATCATGCCGTGATGCAACAGTGGAATCATCATGGTTAGCAGGGTGCTTTCTTGACCGCCATGCATGCTACCGGTACTCGTAAAGACGCAGGCGGGCTTACCAATTAAAGCGCCATTCAACCACTCGGAAGAACTACCGTCCCAAAAGTATTTCATCGGCGCTGCCATATTGCCAAAACGAGTAGGAGACCCCAAAGCTAGACCAATGCAATCCTTTAGGTCTGAATATTCAACGTAAGGCGCTCCATCCTGGGGTATAGCTGCCTCAGTAGCTTCACAAACCGCAGATATGGGGGGCACGGTTCTCAAGCGGGCATTTGCCCCTGATACGCTCTCAATACCCTCAGCAATCAGGCGCGCCAGATCCTTGGTTGCACCATAACGGGAGTAGTACAAAACTAAAATATCGTGTTGGCTCATATTGATCTCTTATGATACGGCGATGCGCCTTGTTCGTAACCCCCAATTATGGCTCTCTCTGGCCAAAGAGATCTGGGAGCGTAATCGCGGTCAAAATTTGAAGCAAATTGCAGCTAGCCTGGCATTTACAACGACCCTGTCGATGGTGCCGATGGTGACAATCGCCACCATGTTGATTGGTCACCTCCCAAGCGTCATCCAAGTTAAGAATACCTTTAGATCCTGGCTTTTGGATACTTATATGCCGGGCGGTATTAATCAACAGGTATTCATTTATCTAGAGCAATTCTCATCCCAAGCAAAAGGCTTAACCTATGCGGGCTTGGCCGGACTGATCATCACGACAATCATGACTTTAGCGGTGATTGAGGGCGCCTTTAACCAAATATTCAAGGTCACTGCAAGACGCCCTTTGTATAAAAAAATTGTGATCTATAGTGCAGCTACTATCCTGGGTCCAATCCTGCTTGGCGTTGGAATTTACTTGAGTGGCGTTTTATTTAGTGCTTCAGAGGGCTGGATCGGCTCGGTATCATTTGGCTTTCAATTGGTGGCTGCGATTGCCCCAATCTTTTTGGCGATTCTGGTCTATGCAGTGGTCTACAAAATTCTTCCTTACGCCAAGATTTTGTGGCGAGACGCCTTTGCAGGAGCTTTTGTAGCAGCACTTGCCTTTGAGCTAATGAAGTTTGGTTTTGCAATTTTCTTGGGAAATACAGCCTTTTATAAGACCGTATATGGCGCTTTTGCGATCTTGCCCCTGGGTTTAACGTGGATCTATATGACCTGGTGGATTACCTTAACTGGCGCTGTACTGGTGGCCAATTTGCCGGATATACGAAGCGGTGTCATTAGGGTTATTCGTTACTAAAAGTATCGCCTAAGCTCTTGATTCGCAGAGGTCTTGAGTCTATATTGGATCTATAAATACATTGTTTTCGGAGACCAAATGAAAGTTCGTGACATATTACGCGTCAAGGGAAGCACCCTTTTTACAGTAGCCCCCGATACAGCGCTGCAAACTGCAGTGCTAGTAATGAGTGAGCACGACATTGGTTCATTAGTGGTGATGGAGTATGACAAACTGGTTGGTATTCTGACCTTCCGTGAAGTCATTGCCGCTTTAGCTAAGCATCACGGCAAGCTTGAAGGTCTTCAAGTGAATACTGTGATGAATCAAACACCTTTGACCTGCAATATGGAAACCGAGATTGATGAGGTTCGGCGCATGATGCTGGTGGACCATGCGCGCTATTTGCCAGTAGTCGATCAAAAGATGTTGATGGGCGTTATCTCTTTCTACGACGTAGCAAAATCGGTAGTGGAAGCCCAGGACTTCGAAAATACGATGCTTAAGGCCTATATTCGCGATTGGCCAGAAGATACTGAAAAAGCAGCTTCCTAAGTCGTTCTAGCCATCATTTTCCGACAAATGACATAATGTCGATATGTCAGGAAATACTTTAGGCCTCCTTTTTACTGTTACCACTTTTGGTGAATCCCACGGTCCCGCAATCGGGGCGGTGGTTGATGGTTGCCCACCAGGCATGAATCTTTCCGAAGCTGATATTCAGCTAGATTTAGATCGTCGCAAACCAGGCACATCCCGTCACGTGACGCAGCGCAAAGAAGAGGACAAAGTTGAGATCCTTTCTGGCGTTTTTGAAGGCAAGACAACAGGTACGCCTATTGCGCTATTAATCCGCAATACAGATCAACGCAGCCAGGATTATGGTGACATCTTGCAGACCTTTAGACCTGGTCACGCAGATTATGCGTATCAAAATAAATATGGTATTCGTGACCCACGTGGTGGCGGTCGCTCATCGGCTCGCTTAACAGCGCCGGTTGTTGCTGCAGCTGCGATTGCCAAAAAATGGTTGCATGAGAAATATGGTACTGAGTTTTATGGCTATATGAGTCAATTAGGTGAACTTGAAATTCCATTTAAAGATATCACTCAGATTGATCGGAATCCATTTTTTGCCGCAAATGCAGAAATCATCCCTCAGCTTGAAGGCTATATGGATGACTTGCGTAAAGTAGGGGACTCTTGTGGCGCACGTATCGAGGTACGAGCTCGTAATGTTCCTGCGGGTCTGGGTGAGCCTTTGTTCGATAAATTGGATGCCGATATTGCGCATGCCATGATGGGTATCAATGCAGTGAAAGGTGTTGAGATTGGTGCCGGTTTCAAGTCAGTGTCTCAACGTGGCAGCGAGCATGGAGATGAGCTTCATCCCGATGGCTTTGCAACGAATAATTCTGGCGGTACCCTGGGCGGCATTAGTAGCGGACAAGATCTCCGTGTTTCTATAGCAATCAAACCAACTTCTAGCATCATGAGCCCAAAGCAATCCATTGATTTAGATGGAAAGCCCATAACAGTCCAAACCAAAGGTAGACATGATCCTTGCGTTGGCATTCGTGCAACACCAATTGCTGAAGCAATGTTGGCGCTTGTTTTAATGGATCACGCTCTACGTCATCGCGCCCAATGCGCTGATGTTCCGGATGCCGCGTCTATTCCAGCCTCTCAACCAGGCGCATTCCGCGATTAATGGGCTCATAGATGACGCCTTCGCTACGCTGGGCCTTCGGGTCCTTTTTCTTTTTATATTTTGCATATGTTGGACTGGTCTCTCCATATGCCAGCCTGTTCTTTTTAGATCGGGGCTTTAGCGTGATAGAAATTGCAGCATTGATGTCTATGTTGCAGATCACCCGCATTGTTGGCCCATTCTCTTGGGGTTGGTTATCAGACTACCTTTCTAATAGGATTAGCATTATTCGATTCTGCGCATGTCTTGCGGCGGTTGTTTTCTTATGCATTTATTTCTTGCATAGCTACATCGGGTTTTTTATTTGGATGTTTGTGTTGCACACCATTTTGAGTAGTTTGATGCCACTTGGTGAGTCAGCCACTATTCATGCTCTATATAAAGATAATTCCTTCGATAAGCGTTACGGACGCTTGCGTCTGTGGGGATCTATCGGCTTTATTGCCATGGTTCTTGCCGCAGGAGAGCTATTCCAGCGCAAGAGCATTGGGCTTTATCCCATTGTGGGCACCGTTGTTTTACTAGCCTTAGCTCTTATTACCTTTTGTTTGCACGAGCCCAAGATGGAGCGTCGCAAAATGGTTAAAGGGGAGTTATTGGTTGTGCTTTTTAATCCAGATGTTCGGTGGTTTTTAGTATCTGGATTTTTTATGATCTTTGCCCACGCTGCTTTATATGTTTTTTACTCTCTTTATCTCTCTAACCTTGGCTACAACAAATTTCAGATTGGTCTGTTTTGGGCTCTAGGTGTTTTTGCCGAAGTCATTTTCTTTTACTTTCAAAGTAAGGTATTGAGCAGGTTAGATGCCGAGGTGATATTGCAGGCTGCCTTTGGAATTGGGGTTGTCAGATTTGCCTTAATAGCTTTCCTGCCAATCACTTCCGTTTTGATAGTGGCGCAATTAATGCATGCTGGCACTTTTGCCGCTCACCATAGTGCCGCTACAAAACTTTTGCAACGTTGGTTCACAGGCCCGGTACAGGCTAGAGGTCAAGCTTTGATGGCCACCATCTCATACGGCCTTGGTGGAACGCTTGGAGGCTTATGTGCTGGCTGGATATGGGAAGCATCTCAACCAAGAGATGTATTCGTAATGTCCGCATTTGCTTGCGGACTGGCGGGTATGGCGATCCAAAAACTCAGACCGCGACGTTACTCCGCCAGATAGAGCTACTTAGCTTTTTATTGAATTTTTGCTTTAGCGCGTAGTTTTTGCATCATTTCTGAGAACTTCGCCTTTTGCCAATTCTTATCAGACATGATCATCTGCTTCAACTGAGCCTTCATTTCTTCAAAGCTTGGGGCTTGAATATCACGAGAGTCAATTACCTTAATGACGTGCCAACCAAACTGTGATTTCACAGGCTTGTCAGTAATTTGCCCATTTTTGAGTTGAACCATTGCTTTAGAAAACTCTGGCACTAATGCTTTATCGCTAACCCAGCCTAGATCGCCGCCATTTTTAGCGGAGCCAGTGTCGAGCGACTTTGCCTTAGCGATTTCTTCGAAATTAGCGCCTCCCTTAAGCTGCGCAGTAATTGCCTTGGCATCCGCTTCTTTTTCTACCAAGATATGTTCTACGTGATATTCCTTGCCACTGTATTGAGCCTTTGCAGAGTCATAAGCAGCTTTCAGATCAGCTTCTGCAACACCTTCTTTTTCAACATAATCCTCAAATACGGCACCCACCAAAACTCCCATACGCGCTTGTTCTAATTGCTCGCGTACCATTTCATTCTGAATGACGCCGCGCTTGTCAGCTTCCTGCAATACCAATTCACGGGTTACCAACATCTCACGAGCTTGATCGCGTACCTGCGGGTTATCGGGCTGTCCTGAACGTTGAACTAGCTTATCTAATTGCGCTTTAGGAATCGCTTTGCCGTTCACGATGACGGCATTTTGTGCGATTGCATTTGCAGATAAAAGAGCGGCTCCAAGAAGGCTGATTGAGAGTATTTGACGTTTATTGATCATGTTTTTGATAATTAAATTAAAGGAAATAGAGCCATTCTAAAGTAGCCCTAGACAGCAACTTCGTCTGGAGCTAGGGCGGCAATGGTTAGAGCATGAATTTCCTTGGGAATATGGCGATTCAAGGCAGCATAAACAGCCCTATGACGAGCCACTAGGTTCAAACCCTTAAACTCTGGGGCGATGATCTCAAGTCGAAAGTGGCCGCCGCCACTAGCCGCGCCTGCATGACCAGCATGAAGATGACTTTCATCTTCAATCTTTAAGGCTTGCACCTGAAAAGCTTTGCGTAGATCCTCATCGAAAGCGGCAATCCGTTGTTGATTGATGCTCATTCGCTTGGATGCTCCATATGCTTAGAGAGCCAAACTCCTTGAAGAATCACAAAAAACAATAGGAGACCAGTACTTCCAAACAACTTAAAGTTAACCCATGTTTCTTCTGAATAATCAAAAGCAACATACAGATTAAGTGCGCCCATGAAGAAAAAGAAAAGGGCCCAGGCAATATTCAGACTATGCCAAACCGAATGAGCGGATTCAGCTTTGAGCGTGACCTGTTTTCCCATTAACACCTGTATCCAGTTCTTTTGAAAAAACTGAGCGCTGATAAATAGAGCGCCTGAGAAGAGCCAGTAAAGAGCTGTCGGCTTTAATTGAATAAATGTTTTGTCATGCAAGAAGATTGTTAGGCTCCCAAACACAACAATCATGACAAGACTTATCCATTGCATGGCATCAATCTTGCGATGGCGGTAATAGACCCAAAGAATCTGTCCGATAGTGGCCACCATGGCTACGATGGTTGCTGTGTATATATCGCCCAGCTTAAACGCGACAAAGAAGAGAATAATGGGGAATAGGTCGAATAAAAATTTCATAAAGTGATTATCCAGCTATTTAATTTATTCATCTGTTTTTGTAGGTATAGCGTTAGTGCCTGGCTCAAAACTCAAGGATGCAGAGTTGATGCAGTATCGTAAACCGGTTGGCATGGGGCCATCCTCAAATACATGACCTAAATGGGCATCGCAATTTGCGCAACGGACTTCGGTGCGAATCATGCCATGAGTAGTATCTCGAATTTCCTTAATAGAGGATGCAACTTCTGGCGCGTTGTAGCTTGGCCACCCGCAACCAGCATCGAACTTGGTCTCCGATAAAAAGAGTGGTGTACCACAGCAAACACACTGATAGCGTCCCTTGTCCCAATGATCCCAGTATTTGCCGGTAAAAGGCCGCTCGGTTGCTGCTTCTCGAGTGACTCGGTACTCTATATCACTTAATGATTGCTTATATTCTTGATCAGTTTTTTTCATGTTGACTCCAATAATATGATTTTCTTATAGAGCGTCTATGATGAGCAGCTTACTTCGACCATATCCATATCTGGTGGTGGGGCTAGCGAGTAAGAGGTAAATTCTGGCTGGTCATCAAAGGGGCTACTTAAAACCTTAAGAAGCTTTGATACCTCAGAAAAGTCTTTTTTTTGCGCCTGCTCAATGGCAAACTGGGCTAGATGATTTCGTAGGATGTATTTTGGGTTTACTCGATTCATTACTAGGTGTCGCTCTGAATCATTGCTAGATTCACTCTGTAAGCGAGCTAAATAATCAACGAACCAAAGATCAATTGCATCACGGTCAATAAAATCATCTCTTAAGGAAATCTGCGAAATAGAAAGGTTTGAGCTAACCTTTCCAAGGTTGCGAAAGAAGTTCGTGAAATCCACCTTCGAATCATGCATTGCCTGCAATAACCGTTCAATCAGGGCAACGTCCCCATCTTGCTCCGTACTAAATCCTAATTTATTACGAAACAATGCTTGCCAATTTTTCGCATAAATAACCGGAAACCCTTCAAGGGCAGCACGTAATTGCTCTTGCGCTTCTTTTTCGCTATGGCGGAGCTCGAGCAGTGGAATCATAGAGCTAGCCAAGCACGCCATATTCCAATGCATGATTTGTGGTTGACGATGGTAGGCATAACGACCACCTTGATCGCTATGGTTGCAAATATGATCGATCTGAAACTGGTCTAAAAATCCAAAAGGGCCATAGTCAATAGTCAATCCAAGTACGCTGATATTGTCGCTATTGAGAACCCCATGACAAAAGCCCACAGCCTGCCATTGAGCGACTAATTTGGCATTGCGCGCACTAATTCTTTTGAATAGATCTAAATAGGGCTCGTTAGCCTGTAGGGATTCTGGGTAATGTATTTCTATGAGGTAATCTGCGAGCTCTTTTAACCTTGCATGGTTTTGTAGTGAAGCGTAATGCTCAAAGTGACCAACTCGAATAAAGCTTGGTGCTAAGCGAGCACAAACGGCTGCAGTCTCTAAAGTTTCCCTTCTGACAGGCATGTCTGAGCCAACAATTGATAGCGCCCTTGTAGTTGGAATTCCCAAAGCATGCATTGACTCGCTGCATAAGAATTCCCTAATAGATGAACGCAATACAGCACGACCATCACCCATGCGGGAGAATCGCGTCATCCCAGCCCCTTTGAGCTGTAATTCTTGTCCAGCAATATCACCTAACAATATTGCCCGTCCATCACCTAGTTGACCAGCCCATACCCCAAATTGATGTCCGCTATAGGCTGTTGCTATAGGATTTGGAAATTGATGGTTGGTTGTGTTTAAACCGTTCCCAGACAATACCTCTAGCCATGTTTTATCTACGGGCAGATTATTTTCGCCCAGGTCGATACCCACCAAATTGGCGGATGAGGGTGAAAATGCGACCCAGTAGGGATTGGGTATCGGGGTGGGGAGGGTTGCTTGGCAGGCATCATCGCCGCCTAAAGTAAAGGCCATAGAGGTATTCTAGGTGGAATTACTAAATCACGTGCATGGCTCTAAAATTAATCTATGAATAAACAAGTCCAAATGAATCCACAAGCACAATTAGCTAATTTAGGCGAAGAGTTGAATGTGCCCTTTTTAAAGCTTTTGGGTGTTCGTTGCTTAAGCGCTGAAATGGGCAAAGGGGAGATTTTGCTAGCCCTCAAACCCGAGCACAACAACACCTGGGAAGTAGCACATGGAGGCGTTTTGTTAACGCTAATGGATGTAGCTATGGCTGTTGCTGCACGTTCTGGAGATCCTGGTGATCGTAGTGTGGTAACCATTGAGATGAAGAATAATTTCATGCAAGCCGCTACTGGTGTATTAAGAGTTAAGGCTGATACCGTTCGCAGAACTGCAACGATGGCTTTTTGCGAAGCCAAGCTTTATAACGATCAAGGTGAAATTTGCTGCATGTCTACCGGCACCTTCAAGTACCTGAAGCGCTTAGCAACTCGCAATGCGGATGGTGACCGAGTTATAAACGATGATGGTCGCTCTGAATAATGCTACACGGATAAATTTGAATCTGATGCAGAGCTAAGGACACCTGTAACAACGTCATGGCCTACAGTTCCTGAAGCATCAAAGCGACGCTCCACCATCTCAAACTGGCCGTCTTTCCTCACCCTTAAAACTGTACTTGAACGCGTTCCATAAGCAGGAGTTTTAATAAACGCGGGGGATAGTGCCTTCTCCCATTCACGACTAACTCCCGTGTTAGGAAGTTCGTTATCACTGGCGTGATGGGTGTCCGCTAATAACTTTAAATATGGATCTGCATTTTTAAGTTGTCCTTGATCCATAGCCAAAGCCTGAGCAAATGCGGCTACACGATGATTTACTTTGGGCCACGGGGTATCAAGCATGGCATTGGACAAACCATAAACTCCTGGCTCTAACGTCTGTTGTGGAAAAACTTTGCGTGGGCGAATACTTTGCCCCATCATCATGCGGTTGCTTACCCAATGCATTTCGGCATTGGCTGGATCACTTAAATCCGCCATCAAAAGATTAAAACCGTTGTATTGCTGAAAACGTTTTGCATTGCCTTGGATAAATTCAGAGGGGCGTTCATTGCCGGTGAGATACATCAAAGACAGTTCACCACGCGTTCTAGAATCGGGATTTTTTTCGCTAGGCGCCCGAACATTCGTTAAGGCTGCAAATTTTCCGGTCTTGGTAAACCCAAGCCAGGTGCCAGGACTACCCAATACATCAGCGCGATCTCTACCTGCTAAAACATGGGGATGTTCAGACCACCATGAAACGCCATCGGTATTGCGCTCATAAAACTCATCACGGTTCGCTGCTACCACCAGTGAATATTCTGGGTGAGAATTCCAAGCGAAGAGAATAAGGCACATAAGGGTTATTAAATTTCGAGCAAAGGGTAGGGCAATAAATCTATTTTTAACACAGGTCCTTCAGCGCTACCAAGATGAATTTCCCCATTTTCAAGCGCCTCTAACTTGCACTCGATCTGAAGGTCAATGCGCTCCCTATCCTCTGGAGAGTGTGCAGATAAAACCACCATTCCTGCTGGCTGGGAAGGATCATTGGAGTGGAAAAGTTCAACGCCCGGCATAGCCAAGTTGTCATCTGAACTTCTTCTATCTATATGGGCAATTTGCAGTCGACGCTTGATGGCGCCGCGATATTGGCTACGAGCAACGATTTCTTGGCCTGGATAACACCCTTTTTTAAAATCAACTCCGGCCACAGATTCAAAATTAATCATTTGGGGCACAAATTGCTCCTGTGTTGCTTGAACAATTCTAGGGATGGCACTTAAGACCTCAAGCTCATTCCATGCTTGAAGCATTTCATTGGAGTCGCGTGCAATTGATTGCTTATCAACGGGCATTGCAAACAAAAGACGTGCAACAGATTGATTGTTTGCCAAAACATTGGGCATACGTAAAGCTATAGCGCTAGGATCAAGCTTAAATTCGACAATCTGCACCTCAGAACCATGCAGTCCAGAAATAAGCCAATCCTCGGATACATCGGTAACTTTGACCTTTGAGCGCAGTACAAACATGGATAAACGTTTTGCTGTACTTGCGGCAATATCTTTTGAAATAAATAAAGCAAACCGATCTTCGGCATTCTCGCCAGATGGAAATAATCCAAGCCATGCACTTGCAAGCAACCTTCCTTTAGGACTGCAATAGCCTACTAGGCGGACACCCGAAAAATTTTGGGCCATTTGACCGGGAAGGGTGCGGCTAAGCCCCAACACTGAATTTGTTAATTGATTTTGTAAAAAACTTGCAGCATCTGAGCCCTCAACCAGGATTAATCCCCACTGCTGCAAATTGCAGGGCAGGGAAGTGGGGTTATTTAGCCAGTTTTGCTCAATTTTGGGGGTATTTATCATGACCCTTTTATCATAGCCTGATGAGCAGAAAAATTCAGAGCAGATCTCTATTTATTAAGAAAAAGTCAAAAGATCGAGGTCTCAAGTATTGGTTTGCCCTTCTGTCAATCTTCCTAGGTCTCATTTATGGCGGTATTTTTTTACTGCCAGTGGTGCCCAACACCCCCAATGTCGATAGCGCACCTGTTTATAAAGTGAAGATTAATCCGAATTCCAGCCTTTCTAGCATTGCCGATCAGTTGGGTGAACAAGGCTTATCGATCAATAAATTCACTATCCAGGTAGGAGCTAGAAGTCTTTTCGTAGGATCAAAACTAAAGCCAGGCACTTATATGCTCCCAGTGGGAGGAAGTCTCGGTAAAGTGTTGCTGCAAATTGCACGCGGCGATCGAGTGAGGGAAAGTATTGCGATTATTCCGGGTATGACTATTTGGCAACTGCGGAGCATCATCGATATGCACGCAGCTCTAATTCACCAAACTAAGGGAATGAGCAATAAGGACTTGTTGCAATCCCTCAATCTTAGCTATCCCAGCGACGAAGGACTTTTTCTTCCTGATACCTATATATTTGACCCAGATGAACCGGCTTTAAATATTTATCGCAGAGCCGCGCAAGCCATGCAAAAGCAGCTAAACCAGGCTTGGGAGCAAAAGGAGCCTGGGCTTCCCTTAAAAACACCCTATGAACTCTTAATTCTGTCTTCTATCATCGAAAAAGAAACTGGCCGCTCCAGCGATCGGGATAAGATTTCGGCTGTATTTATAAATCGTCTCAATAAAGGAATGCCTCTCCAAACGGATCCCGCGGTTATCTACGGAATAGGCCCTAAATTTGATGGAAATTTGCGGAAAGCGGATTTACGCAAAGACACTGCCTACAATACCTATATGCATAAAGGTTTACCTCCTAGCCCCATCGCAATGCCTAGTAAAGAGTCTATTTTGGCAGCTGCGCATCCTGCTAAAAGTGAGGCCTTATTTTTCGTGGCAAAGGGCGATGGCAGTAGTCACTTTTCTCAAAGCTTAAAAGAGCATGAGTCAGCAGTAGACCGGTATCAACGCAAAATTGCGCCTGGGAAGGGCGCCAACTAAATTCATTTAACTATGACATCAGCACAAAACGGATATTTCATTAGTTTCGAAGGTATTGACGGCGCAGGAAAGAGTACGCACGTTGACGCCTTTAGAAGTTTGATGCAAGAGCGCTACCCAAATAAAGAGGTGGTGATGACACGTGAACCTGGTGGAACTAGTTTGGGTGAGCAATTGCGCAATCTACTTTTAGATGCTCCCATGAATTTGGAGACTGAGGCCTTATTAATGTTTGCTGCACGTCGCGAACATATTGCACAGCTCATTGAACCAGCGCTGTCGGCAGGAAAGATTGTTATTTCAGATCGCTTTACAGATGCTAGCTTCGCCTACCAAGGTGGTGGTCGCGGCTTGAGCTTGTCAAAGTTAAATGAATTAGAGCGTTGGGTTCAGGGTCGCCCCGATGGTTCACTTTTGCAACCCAACCTAACAATCCTTTTTGACTTACCTGGAGAGGTTGCAGAGGCCCGTCGCTCCAAGGTTCGTGCCCCAGATAAATTTGAAAAGATGGATCTAGATTTTTTTGAAAGAGTTCGTCAGGAATACTTGAGAAGAGCCAAGGATGATTTATCACGCTTTCATATAGTTGATGCTACGAAAACCCCTGAAGCTATTTGGGATGGTCTGAAGCTTATTCAGATTGCGATTTAAGTGAAGCAAGATAATCTGATGGCGCCTTGGCTTAAGCCTTTATGGGAAAGTTTGGATTTTGCCAACTTCCCCAATGCGATTTTGTTGCACGGCCAGTCAGGCATCGGTAAGTTTTCGTTTTCTGTTGAACTTGCTAAGGCACTTCTTTGCGAGAATTCAAATGCAGCAATAAAACCCTGCAATCAATGCGAAGCCTGCCACTGGTTTGATACGGGCAACCATCCGGACTTTATTGCTTTAGTTCCTGAAACGCATCGAAAGCTCCTACCTCACGCTGATTATGAAGGTGACGACGCACCTAAAAGAGGTAAAGCGGCACGTGATGATGACAGTGATTCAAGCGAAAAAAAGGAGAAGAAAAATATCTCCATTGAAGAAACCCGTCATGCCATAGAAAATCTTTCCATTGGCTCACATCGCGGTGGCAATCGTGTGATATTGATTTATCCCTTAGAAATGTTGCGCACGGACTCCGCTAACACTTTATTAAAATCTCTAGAAGAACCTCCAGCCAACACCATCTTTATATTGTTAGCCGATCGTGTTGATCGCGTCTTACCTACAATTAGATCTCGCTGCCGACATCTGACTGCACCACGCCCTGATCGTGAGCAAGGATTGGCTTGGCTAAAAACACAACTGAATACTATTGACGGCCTAAAAGTAAATGATGGGGATGTCGAAACCATTTACGATGAGCAGGGCGGGGCGCCATTCTCAGTGTTGAGCTCTTTGATCGCAAGGCACAATAAAGATGAGAAGGATGAGCTTACGATATCAATTCAGGCATCACGCTACTTATTGCAATCGATGGCTCAGGGTGCGGGAATGAATTGGCTAGATGCGGCTGAGAAGACATACAAGGCTCAATATGGCTTTCTTTTGGCAAGCATGCAACGCTGGGTTTCAGATTTGCAGTCAGTTGCCCAAGGTGGTGCACCACGGTATTACCCAAAGCACATATCAACGCTTCGGGGTCTTTCAAAAGCAGCGAACGTTCAAAGAATGCTGCATCTATGGAAGTCTCTGGTACAGGCTCGTCGCCATGAAAATCATCCTCTAGCCAACCGCATCCAGTTAGAGGCATTACTTTCCCAGTACCAACAGATTTTTGGCTCATAGAATCAACCCAGGCAGTCTAAAATAACGAGTCATGTTCATAGACTCCCATTGCCACCTCGATTTCCCGGAATTTCAATCCCGTTTGCCGGAAGTATTGGGCAATATGCAGTCGGCCAAAGTAAGTCACGCTTTGTGTGTATCGGTTGATTTGCCGGACTTTCCTAACGTACTCAAATTGGCGCAAGATCATTACAACCTCTTTGCGTCTGTTGGCGTTCACCCTGATTACGAAGACACCCCTGAACCTACCTTTGATTTTCTGGTTGAGACGGCTTTAAAGCATCCTAAAATCGTTGCAATTGGCGAAACAGGACTTGATTACTACCGTATGGGAGATCGTAGTTATGAGTCCATGGAGTGGCAACGAGCGCGGTTTAGAACCCACATCAGAGCCTCCATCGCATCTAAGAAGCCTCTCATCATCCACACAAGGGCCGCCTCTGAGGACACTATCAAAATCCTCAAAGAGGAGGGTGCCCAACAAATTGGCGGGGTGATGCATTGCTTTACTGAATCCTACGAGGTTGCAAAAGCAGCCATGGAAATGGGATTTTTCATCTCTTTTTCGGGTATTGTGACCTTCAAAAGCGCTAAAGAACTCCAAGAAACCTGTAAACAGGTTCCCTTGGATAGAATGCTCATTGAGACAGATTCACCTTATTTAGCACCCATCCCATATCGAGGTAAGACAAATGAGCCTGCATGGGTATCTAAGGTCGGTGAATATATTGCCGATCTTAAAGGTGTACCTATTGAAGATCTAGCCAAGCAAACCTCAAGTAATTTTTATGAATGTTTTCAAATAGATAGGAAATTTTCATGAGAATTAAATTTAAGATAGTTGTCTGTATTTTTAGTTTCTCCTTAAACTTAAATAACTTCGCGTTAGCCCAATCCGACGCTGATATTGCTGATTTTGCTAAGGCAGCCAAATTCAACGATGTTTCTACCGTTAGATCTCTGGTTTCTAAAGGTGTTAGCCCGAATTCAATCGATGCCAAGGGCGAATTAATGCTGAATCTAGCAATTAAGGATAAGTCTGAGGATGTCATTACGTTTCTAGTGGCCGATAAGGCTACTGATGTGGATATTTCCAATAAATTCGGTGAAACGCCACTCATGATTGCATCAATTGAAGGCAATTTACCCCTTGTAAAGAGCCTCATACAGGTACAAAAGGCTCAAATTAATCACATAGGCTGGACTCCTTTACATTACGCCTGTTCAAGGGGTCATCTAGAGATTGCCCAGTATTTGCTCGCAAACGGAGCATTTGTTGATGCTCCTAGCCCTGGCAATACTACGCCGCTAATGATGGCTGTTCAGTCTGGCAACGAATCATTGGTTAAGTTATTGCTAGATAAAGGGGCCGATCTGCAGGCGCGTAACTCGCAAGGATTTACGGCTATTGATATCGCACTGATTTATGAAAAACCATGGATTGCTGAGGGTCTGAGTTCACGCTGGCAGAAGCTTTATAAGCAGCCTTATGTAGTTCCAAAGGTCCTTGCTCAACCCAAATCCTGATATACGTATTTGCGTATAATCATTATTATGTCAAATAAGATATCTTTGTAATCTAACCCATAAACAACTGAGCATGTTTAGCTTATTTAAGAATACTGACCTTCCAAGCTTTGCAACGCTATTTAATGAAATAAATGCGGATATGGGAAATGGTCAGATATGGGTCATCGTTGTCTTTGCCTGCCTGATGCTTGCAGTTCATGCGGTAGCCGTTTTGGGTATCGCGGGCACCTTCCACGCAATAGACCAAGTGATGACCAGGCGACGAATTCTAGGCGCCAGCTTCCTGTCGTACTTCATTGCCATCCTTTTGGTCATCGCTATCCACTTATCAGAAATTGTGATCTGGACATATATCTGCGTTGCGTTAAAAGTCTTTCCAACCAATCCTCAGACCTTCTACTTTGCCGGTGAAATGTATACAACTGTTGGATATGGCGATTACAAGCTATCGGAGCAGTGGCGCATTCTGCCTATCATCATCTCGTTTTCAGGTATTTTTGCTGTATCAATGTCAGGCGCCGCCTTGTACACAATGATGGGTGCTCTACTGGGTCACAACAATCAAAATCAAAACCCAAGATCTGGATCTGGTTTTTAGGATTAAGGTTTAACTACAGTTGCAATAGGGTTCTTTTGCTTGAAAATAAGCTCAACCACCCTGCCACTCGATTCTTGAGAGCGAATGCGCCCTGGTAGCCACTCAAGGTCTTTTGCAAGCCAGATGTCTACCTGGCGCTTGTAAGGGTCATTTTCTCGTTGCATTAAGGCGTAATGACGATTTACTGCCTTGCCTAGACTGGGAATATCCTCTGAAGTCACCTCACCATAGCTCTTAAAGCTCCACATCTCTAGTGTGTTGTAGTCGACAACCGGTATTTGTCGAATAGACCCTGCCTCATCCAATTTGCTATCCCCATTTAATAATGAGGCTAGCTGGAACATTAAGCTGAAACGATCTTGGGTTCCAGGCAATATTTCCGGAGTGAACTCAGGTTTCTCGGAGAAGAACATCTGCCCTCGCCCACTTTCATTTCGATCGAAGCGTGAATAACGAGGGGGTTTTGTGCCCCGTTGTGACCAATAGAGAATTGGAGCGATTCCATAAGAATCAACCGAGCCACGAGATTCAAAAACAAATGGGCCAACAAATGCATACGGGATGTTGATATAGAGGCGATAGTTATTGCCATCAACCCACCAATCGATCTCACCGGTTTGATACTTTTGACCATCCACGTAAGAGTCGTAATAAATGATGCCTGACTCGGGTAATTTAAAAGCTACACCCGCTTGATTGGAATCGCCACCCTGCTGACCGTTTGCGGTTGAATTCAAGTCTTCAACCACGTTGGTAGAGTCCGTTTTCTTTGGAATCTTCTTGGAGGCTTTTGAAATTTGAATCTTCTTTGGGGGATCTAGTTTTAGTTCGGCCCTAATAATTAAGTCATCTGCGATTGGCGCAGGTTCAGAAAAAGAGATGAAGGGGAGCCCAAAAAAAAGAATGAGATGTCCTAATACCGATAGCAGCAAAGCTGCAAGAATAATTCTGAAGGAATATATCTTGGGAAGATGAAAAAAATTACACCGCCCTATTCTCAAGCTCAGATCAGACCTTCTAGAAGGCGACTATTCTTAGGCAAATTAGCTGCGAGGAAGTCCATTTGGTCCGCCAAAATGTTGCGCCCTTTTAGAATCATGTCTTCATAGAGACTGGGTAAATATGGCGTATACAACAGGGACATGCCGGCCTGCTCTGGAGTGCGATTGCCTTTGCGTTGATTGCAAGGCCTGCAGGAGATTACCAAGTTCATCCAACTGTATTTACCGCCGCGACTATTGGGAATGATGTGCTCAGCTTCTGCTTGGTTTTCGTGTATGGGGTCACCGCAATAAGCGCATAGTCCACGATCACGCTTAAACAGTTTGTGTTTTGTAATTACGGGAACCACATCAAAGAGATTGATCTTGGCACTTCCCTTTACGGCAATGATGGAGTGCAACTCGATGATGGATTGTTTACCAGTGGATCTTGAAATGCCACCGCGCATTTGAAAAATGGGGTCACCTAAAGTCCACAAAACGCTACTATCAGCATATTGTTTGGTGGCTTCTTCTGCATTAACCCAGCCCTGGGGAATTCCACCTGCGTCTAATTTCAAGATGCTCAGCACAAACTCTCCTTTCTAGACAGCGCAAATAATCGGCAGTCGTTTAGATCATCTTACAGAAGAAGCAAGTAGCAATCAATCCACCATCAAGAGATGAAATTTATGACTTTAGGCAAGTGGTTGGGGTAATCTGAAATTCCATGATCACCCCCCTCAAGCACCAACTGCTCTGCACCCTTATAAAAATCAACCATTTCTTGCCAATCTAAGAGCTCATCGCCTTTTGCGGCGATTAGAAAGTAGCGTCCCGGATTGCTAATGACTTCGACCTGAAGTGACTTTAGTTCATCAATATATTCTGGACGGAAATCGTAGGGCTCGTTGGTATCATATGAGGTCAGCATTCCAACATGCGGCGCCAACTCTTTTGGCGCTCTGACTGCCGGGTTGAGAATGACGGCTTTACAGCCAAATTTTTCGGCCAAGTAGTTAGTGTAGTAGCCACCCAAAGAAGAGCCGATAACCACTAGGTGATCATGTGTTGATGCTTCGATATGCTGTATCACCATATCCATGCTTGCCTTTGGTGAAGCTAACAACTGGGGGCAATACCACTCAATTTGATTCTCTAATGTGGATAAGGCCTTTATTGCATCCCCCGTCAAGACCGCCTTACTCGACCTTGGGGAGGAGCGAAAACCATGCAAATAAACTACTAAAGTTGAAGACATAGGATTGGCTTATGCCTTTTGCCCAATTTCAAAGTTTGCAAGCTTCTCTAGAGCGCGAACCATTGCCGAATGATCCCAGGCTTTACCACCATGAGCTGCGCATGAATTAAATAATTCCTGTGCAGTTGCCGTATTTGGCAATGAGACACCCAAAGCTCTGGCGCTATTGAGAGCGAGGTTCAAATCTTTTTGATGCAATTCAATTCTGAAACCGGGATCAAAAGTGCGCTTAACCATTCTTTCGCCATGCACCTCTAGTATCTTGGAGCTAGCAAAACCACCCATTAAAGCCTGACGTACCTTTGCAGGATCTGCACCAGCTTTAGAAGCAAACAAGAGCGCTTCTGCTACAGCCTCAATATTCAGGGCAACAATGATTTGGTTGGCCACCTTAGCGGTTTGACCATCTCCATTTCCACCCACGAGATTAATATTTTTGCCCATCAACTCAAATACGGGCTTCACTTTCTCAAAGACACCCTCATCTCCGCCAACCATGATTGAAAGGGTCGCATTTTTTGCACCAAGTTCACCGCCAGAAACTGGAGCATCCAAGTAATCGCAGCCCAATGCATTTATTTTCTTAGCAAACTCTTTAGTAGAAATTGGTGATATGGAGCTCATATCAACAACAACCTTCCCTTTGGTAAGGCCAGATGCTATTCCGTTGTCACCAAATAGCACCTTCTCAACATCAGGAGTGTCTGGGACCATAGTAAAAATAATGTCGGCTTTGCTAGCAACTTCTTGAGGCGAGGAGCATTGCACTGCCGATGAAGACGCCAGCCCTTCTGGTACCTTACTACGCGTATTAATAAACACTTCGTGGCCTGCATCGATTAAATGGCCCGCCATAGGTGTACCCATTATTCCTAAACCAACAAATCCCAACTTTAATTGCTTACTCATAATGTCTCCATATCGTTATTTAGTTAGATTTTTAATCCAGCCCAATCCTGCTTCAGTATTAGTTGCTGGTTTGTATTCGCAGCCAATCCAACCTTCATAGCCAATGCCATCAATGAACTGAAATAGATGCGGGTAATTAATTTCTCCAGTACCTGGCTCATTTCTGCCGGGGTTATCCGCCAATTGAATGTGAGCGATTTTAGAAAGATTGGTTTCTATGGTTTTGCAGAGCTCACCTTCCATGCGTTGGGCATGGTAGATGTCATATTGAATAAATAAATTATCTGAACCCACTTCGTTCAGAATATCTAAGGCCTGCTGGGTTCTGGATAAATAAAAGCCAGGAATATCGAATGTGTTTATTGGCTCAATTAGAAGTTTGATGTTGACCTTCTTTAAAGCAGCAGCTGCATAAGCCAAATTTGAAACAAATGTTTGATGTAGTAAGCCTTTATCAACACCAGCTGGAATTTTTCCAGCCAAACAATTTAATTGCTTAACGCCAAGCGTTTTTGCATATTCAATAGCCTTGACGACCCCTCCCTGGAACTCTGCAACACGATCTGGCAAGCAAGCTATGCCGCGCTCCCCGGCATCCCAATCGCCGGCAGGCAAATTATGTAGAACTAGTTCAAGCTTATATTGCTCTAGTTTTTGCTTAATCTCCTCCGCAGGAAATGGATAAGGAAAAAGAAATTCAACCGCCTGAAACCCAGACTTAGCTGCCTTTTCAAAACGATCTAAAAAAGGCAACTCATTAAACAGCATGGTGAGGTTTGCAGCAAATTGGGGCATTCAAATTCCTTTGGAGTAAATCAAGTTAATGGATGATCTTAACAAAAGATGTCTATTTAAGCCTCGGCAAGGAATATCGATTTTTATTATAAAAATAGGCTAAGATTCAATTTAGCAGCTTTTTATATATAAGGAAAATAATGAACATCAAATATGCGCAAATCGCACTAATCCTTGCAGCCTTTTTTACCAGCATATCCCCAGTGAATGCACAACCAGCAACCGCAGCATCCGGCCAGGCGAAACCAGCCGTGATTGATGCCGCAGTGACCGACAATCGCTATCAGCTATACGAGGGCGAAGTGGTAAAGATTGATAAAAAGACTCGCACTATTACCTTCAAAAACAAAGAGGGTGAATCAAAGTTTGTTGCTGGACCGGATATTACCAATTTTGACCAGATCAAAAAAGGTGATCGCGTCAATGTAAATTATGAATTAGCTGTAGCGATTGAGCTCATTAAGACTAAGAGTGATGGTATCCGCTCTAAAGTTGAGACCAACACAGTGACATCGTCCCATGCAAACGAAAAGCCTTCCGAAAAAATTGCTAATAAAACAACCATCATTGCCGA
The DNA here is from genome assembly GCF_018881655.1 of Polynucleobacter sp. Tro8-14-1. Lineage (GTDB taxonomy): Bacteria > Pseudomonadota > Gammaproteobacteria > Burkholderiales > Burkholderiaceae > Polynucleobacter. The sequence continues at coordinate 113,463 of NZ_JACVPX010000003.1, read as the reverse complement.
TATAGTAGAAGTCAATCGCGAGAAAAAGCTTGTTTCCGTAAAAGGTCCTAGCGGTAAGATCACCACCGTTACCGTAAAGAACCCTGCTTTGTTGGCTGATGTTAATGTAGGCGAGCAAGTTAAGGTTATTTACTATGATGCGATGGCAGCATCCATCGCTACACCTAAGAAGTAAACCTTAAATTGATTCAACTATTACTGGCCACTCAGGCAGCCGTTTCGGCGCTGTACTACCTAACCGCCCCCTTCCACCTGAGTGTGCTGGTCATTTTTTTTTGGCTCACCAATACCGCCAGCATTCTTTTGCTCCTAAAAAATCATGCTGGCTTAATTGGTGAATTTTCACCGAATATAAAGCGCTATCGATTTGTTTTTACGGTAACCTTAATCATTTCCGAAGTCCTAATTAATATCGCATCCGACTCTTACCAAGCGGATAACTTACATGGCTTAATTAGCGATACTGAGGTGCTGTTTACAGGAATGACGCTTGGTGTTTTGTGGCATTACGAAATAGCCAACAAATTCAAAAAACTGTTTTAAGCTTTTCTGAGCTTAGATATCAGAATGGAGGCGTTAGATCCTCCGAATGCAAATGAATTGCTCATTGCGTATGAAATATCTAAATCAATAGACTGTAATGGCAAATAGTTTAGATCGCACTCCGGGTCTGCTATCTTTAAAAATGCAGTACCAGGGGCAATATTGTTCTGTAACGCCTGTATCGTAATCACCAACTCTAAAGCGCCTGCCGCTCCCAGTGTGTGACCATGGATCGCTTTCGTAGAGCTAATAGCAGTTTTTTGCGCAGCCTCTATTCCAAATGCAGATTTAATTGAATTCGTTTCAGCTAAATCACCCACACCAGTGGCAGTTCCATGCGCATTAATATATCCAATATCCATTGAGTTAACGCCTGCTTCTGCCATGCAGGCCTTCATGGCTTTAGCCTGACCCAGTGAGTCAGGTCTTGTAATGTGCATCGCATCGGTTGTTGCACCATAACCAACGACTTCGCCCAGAATATTAGCGCCTCTCTTAAGAGCGCTTTCAAGAGATTCTAGAATTAAGGCAGCCGCACCCTCCCCCAAAACAAAGCCACTTCTGTTCTTTGAAAAGGGCTTACATGAACTAGCAATGTTATCTGGATCTGGGGTTGCAAGCGTTCTCAAAGCCTCCCATGCCTTTATTGGGCCAGCATTAAATAAGCTTTCAGCGCCACCTGCAATCGCTCTTTCGCAAACTCCATACTGAATACTTCGGAAAGCTTCCCCCACAGCATGACTTGAAGATGCGCATGCGGTTGAGTAAGTTAATGAGGGACCTCTAAAGCCAGTTCGCATTGACAGTAATCCAGCCGCTCCATTGGCCATTACGCCAATAATAGTGAATGGTCGAGCACGTTGTTTAGTGTTAAGGTAAATATCTTGATAGGTGTTATCGAGGGTGTTGGAGCCACCAAATCCAGTTCCCCAGAAAATTCCGCTTTTATCAAGCTCTGCCTCACTTAAATCGCCCAAGCCAGACTGTTGCAACGCTTCCTTGGCTACCAGCCAGGAAAGGTGAGCAGTTCTGTCAAACATCCCAAGTGAATTCGCATCCAAATCAAAAAAGAGATCATCTTGAATAATGGAAGCGCAAGGAAGATCAACGGGTATTGCAGTTAACTCTGAAAAAGCGCCAATTCCGGATTGACATTGAACGGCCTTCTGAAATTGAATTCCAGCACCTACCCCAAGGCCAGAAACAGCGCCTAGGCCAGTTACAACGACTCTTCTTACACCTTCTCTAATCAATTAATTGGCTTTGCAGTATCAAGCAAGGCAGCAACTTCTGCCAAGGTATCCACTTTTGCATCCTCATTAGGAATGCGCACTTTGAAGTGATCTTCAAGATCAAAAATGAGCTCTATCTTTCCCAGGGAATCCACGCCAAGGCTCTCGAGAGTGGTGTTGGGGCCTAACTCATCTATTTTTTTATCAAACTTTTGGGATACTAGTTCGATCAATGTGCTTAGGGTATTAGACATTATTCTTTTCTTTTTAATTCCTGCAAAAGCTGGTTATCTCTGTGCAGGATTATAAGGTAACGTGATTCAGAGACAAGTAGCAATAATTTTGACTTAAAACGCTGGCGTTGCAAAACCTCGATAAAGAAAATGGCCACACTACCAAATAGAAGATTGATTAAGAATCTTTCAAATTCATCCAATGTCAGAGTAAAGATTCCAAAAGGCGGCACAAAATATAGATTAGCGTAAATACTGGTTACCAAAATATAAATGCTTGCCGTAATGTAACCAAAAAAATAAGCAAGTACGGTCGCGGCAAAGAAATAGAATTTGTAGGGGTGGGCGCTGTAAAAATTAGGGCCCATATATAGCATCCATCCGCTAATAATTACAAAAGACAGGGCAGACCAAAACAAAGCATCAGATACACTATGAGATGACCAATTATTGGCGTTTTTGATAATCATGACTAGTTTTGTCTCTAATGGGTCTAAAATTAATAGTTATGAATGACTATACACATAATGACGATAATAGCCCTCTAATTGTACTATTTCACGGCCTTTCGTCATCGCCTCTTGAATTCAATTTCCTAAGCTCACAGCTTACTGCTGCTGGCTATAGGGTGAATGCCCCAACCATTGCGGGATATTCCTTTGGAGGCAAGGCTAGTAGTTGGAAGTTCTGGCTTAAGGAAGCGATCAAGCATGTTCAAGACCTGCAGAAGACTGAATCTAAGCCTATCAGCCTGGGGGGTATTTCACTTGGCTCTACATTAGCCTTGGCTGTTGCCTCTGAGCTCAACGATATCTTAGGCGTGGTGGCTCTATCAACTACCCTTAAATACAACGGTTGGGCCATCCCCTGGTATCGCTCGCTGATACCATTTGGAATGATGCTTGGATTGGGTGATCACTTCAAATACAGGGAGCGCGATCCCTTTGGCATTAAGAATCCTCAAATTCGCGCCTATATCAAGAGAGTACTTTCGAGCCAAGATATATCCGCCGTCGGTGGTTTATACATGTCGCTGAGGCACATGCATGAAGGAAACAAGCTTTGTAAGTATGTAACAGAAAATCTTTCACGAGTAAGTTCCTCTGTTTTAACCATTCATGCTATTGATGATGAAATAGCCAATACCTTTAATGCAGAATTGGTTGGTGAAAAATCTAATGCTTCCTTACTAAGACAGATTTATTTGGGAAATAGCTATCATATGATCACTGTAGATAACGAACGGGAAACAGTAGCCTATGAAACCCAAAACTTCCTCGATTTAATTTATGGAAAAATTGAACCTATACCATCAGAAGAAAAAATTCTTGCGCCAGAATTGCAGCGTTTTTTGAGAAACCTCAACAGAATTGACTAATGCGTCAAACTTGTGCCCCTTGCATGAGGGATTCATGAATTCAGGAAAGCCAAAATGGATTCCTTACTCCCCTATTTAATTTCACCTTTAATCTTGCTTGTGCTCAGCCTTTGGGAGCGCAGATGCCCCCTGTATCTATACAATGCAGATAAGGCTTGGCGTAAAAGACTTCTGATTTGTGCGGTTCTTGGCATTGCCTCTACCGGTCTTATTGGTGCTGTTATCAGTCCATATACGAGTGCCATGCATGCTTCGGGGCCAATCGTAGAATTGTTAAATTCAAGCCCCAATTGGTTAAGCGGGCTTGGCGCATATCTGGTGATTACTTTTTTTGTATATTGGTGGCATCGTTATCGTCACCACAACAATTTTGCATGGAAAGTCTTCCATCAAATCCATCACAGCACTTATCGCCTCCAGGCCTTTACTGCTTTTTATGCTCACCCATCGGATTTTGTTGCCAATGTATTCATCATCAACTTAGTTTGTTATGGCTTATTGGGAATGAGTATTGAATCTGCCTCTTGGGCTACCCTGTGGGTTGCAATATTCGAGTACTGGGAGCATACCAACATTCGTACACCACGTTGGCTTGGGTATTTCATTGTTCGCCCAGAAATGCATCGCATTCACCATGAGCGCGATCGTCACCGCAATAACTATGGCCTACCAATCTGGGATATGATTTTTGGAACATACGAGAACTCGAGCCGCCAAGTGGAATGCGGTTTTGATATTAAGCAGGAGAAAAGAATTTCAGAAATGTTAGCTTGCAAACAAGTTGAATAAGAAAAAGCCCCCGATTAAGGGGGCTTTTTAATTGTCTTGGCGGAACGGACGGGACTCGAACCCGCGACCCTCGGCGTGACAGGCCGATATTCTAACCAACTGAACTACCGCTCCAAAATACATCGAGTAACGCAACATCATACATCTTTACATCTACCAGAAGAATCTGGCGTCCCCAGGGGGATTCGAACCCCCGTACTCACCGTGAAAGGGTGATGTCCTAGGCCTCTAGACGATGGGGACCTGGACTACAACATACAACTATTTTAAATGCTTGGTGGAGATAAGCGGGATCGAACCGCTGACCTCTTGCATGCCATGCAAGCGCTCTCCCAGCTGAGCTATACCCCCAAAATCCCGCCATAAAACTACAAGACACTCAAAACAATCCAAGATTTTATCCTATTTTTGTGCAGATGCGCAAATTCTCTATTGGATAACCTTGGAGAGCCTTTTGACGGCTTCTTCCTTGCCCAACACAACCAATACAGAATCAATGGCTGGGGTCTGAGTGGTGGCAAATAATGCATATCTAACAGGCATTGCTAGTGCCGGCATTTTGATTTGGTGCTTTGCCAATATTTGCTTAAAAGCAGCTGCATAAGCCTCTTTAGTCGGCTCAGCAGTTGAAATGGCCTCAATCAAATCTTTTAAGGCAGGAATAACGGCTTCACCAATATTTTCCTTAATTTGATCAACGCTTAAATTAGGTGCCGGCAAATAGAATAGCTTTGCCCCCTCGGCAATTTCAATTAGGGTATTGGCGCGATCTTTTAATAAACCCACTACCTGAACAAAGTCTGGGCCGGATTCTGTATCTATACCCATCTCATGTGCAAATGGCTTAGTAGCAGCTGCTAGGTTTGCTAGATCGGAATTCTGAATATATTGATGGTTTAGCCAAAGTAATTTTTCTGGATTATGTTGCGCTGGTGAGCGGCCCAAACTTTCCAAATCAAACCAATCTACAAATTGTTCTTTTGTAAATACCTCGGCATCTCCATGAGACCAGCCAAGTCTTGCAAGGTAATTCAGGATTGCATCAGGCAGGTAACCTGCTTTTTGGTAATCTCTCACACTCATTGCGCCATTACGCTTACTCATTTTTTCACCGGCATCATTGAGGACGGTTGGCAGATGGGCATAGACAGGCGGGGTTCCACCAAGCGCCTTCATGATGTTGATTTGTCTTGGTGTGTTATTGACATGGTCATCACCCCGAATAACGTGGGTAATGTTCATATCCATGTCATCAATCACTACGCAAAAGTTATAGGTAGGTGTTCCGTCTGGTCTCGCAATAACCAAATCATCCAACTCATCATTACTAATTTCTATTTGACCTTTGACAGCGTCATTCCAAATGACTGATCCACCAATTGGATTCTTAAAGCGGATTACTGGGCTTACACCCTCAGGAACGGGCGGCAATGTTTTGCCAGGCTCAGGTCTCCAAAGTCCGTTATAGCGAGGCTTTTCTTTATTTGCCATTTGCTGATCACGGAGTTTATTGAGCTCTTCTTCGCTCATGTAGCACGGATAGGCCAATCCAGAATCCAGCATTTGTTTTACTACTTCACGATATCGATCAATACGCTGCATCTGATAGATCGGACCTTCATCCAAATCGAGGCCGAGCCACGCCATTCCTTCGATGATGACGTCTACCGCTTCCTGTGATGAACGCTCAAGGTCAGTATCCTCAATACGAAGAATGAAGTCGCCTTTATTGTGGCGTGCAAAGGCCCATGGATACAGAGCGCTGCGAAGATTTCCCAGATGAATGAAGCCCGTGGGACTTGGGGCGAAACGTGTACGAATATGCATAAATCGCATTATCTCAGGTCGGGCTTGCTGAGACTAAAACCGAAAAAAAGTGGATACTTTGCCCTATGAATGAATTACTAGTCTTTATGTGCGATGGCGCCCCAGTTCGCGGGGAAATTGTGTCCATTGGGAGCGCCTGGCAGGCCGTTTTAGAGCGTCGTAATGACCCCCCTGCCGTCCGTCGGATACTTGGCGACTTCGTTGGTGCAGCTACCCTTCTAAGTGCAAGCCTTAAATTTGATGGAACCCTCATTATTCAAGCGCAAAGCAAGGGTCCTATTCAGCTTCTGGTTGTGGAATGTAAGTCTGATTTATCCATGAGGGCTACAGTCAAGCTCTCAGTTGACCCCTCTGAAATAATGCCCGACGCAACATTAGCCGATCTTCTGGATGTGAGTGGGAGCGGAAGATTGGTGATCACCTTAGATCCAGCCGACCGTGAGCCGGGGCAAGCCCCCTACCAGGGCATCGTAGCGCTACAAGATCATCAAGGCGCAGTCATTAAGCCGGTCAGCAGCGCTGCAGAGGCTATAGCCCTGTATATGCAAAACTCCGAACAATTAGACACGCGCATTTGGCTTACTTCCAGCGATACACATGTTGGGGGCTTATTGCTACAGCGCTTACCAAATTCTGGGGGTCATGCACATATAGATCCGCAGGTTGCTACTGAAGGCTGGTCACGCATTCAAACGCTTGGGGAAACAATTACTGATGAAGAGCTGTTAACGCTCCCACCAGAGACTATTTTGAGACGTTTATTTTTAGAAGAGTCCGCCGAAAACGGTGTACGCAGCTTCCCTGCTCGCCCCATTCGTTTTGCTTGCAGATGTTCTCGTACTAAGGTTGCGGATATCTTGCGAATGCTTGGTGAAGAAGAGGTTCAAAGCATTCTTGCGGAGCAAGGAGCCGTGGAAACCGTCTGTGATTTCTGTGCAAAACCATACCGCTTTGATGCGGTTGATTGCCTGCAGGTATTTAAAACTGATTTATTGAGTGATGCTACAAGGCCGCCATCTAGCGGTCATTAAAAAGTTACTGTTTTGTGGTTTGGGAATTTGATGTCTTATCCGCTGGCAAGATTTGCACGAAAAACTCACCTTCCTTAATTAAGCCATGCTCAACACGGGCCCGCTCTTCGATGGCGCGAGTGCCGTCTTTCAGGTCTTTAACATCGCCAGATAGCTTGGCATTGCGAAGAGCCAAGAGACTATTTTTAGCCTCTTGAAGCTCTACTTGTCGCTCCATCTCGTAAACCTTTAGCCATCCACCCTTACCCAGCCAAAGTGGGTACTGGATTGCTATTAGCAATACCAGCATGGAGTAGATGACGATCCGCATAAGCTATTAAGAACTCTAAGTTAGCGTTTGAGGTTATAGAAAACAGATTTACCTGGATAAGTTGCCACATCACCCAGATCTTCTTCAATACGCAACAGCTGGTTATATTTAGCAATGCGATCAGAGCGAGATAAAGAACCGGTTTTAATTTGACCTGCGTTAGTGCCAACAGCAATATCTGCAATGGTGCTGTCTTCGGTCTCGCCAGAGCGATGGGAAATCACAGCAGTGTAGTTTGCGCGCTTAGCCATCTCAATAGCAGCAAACGTTTCTGTCAAAGTGCCAATCTGATTAATCTTAATCAGAATAGAGTTGGCAATGCCTTTGTCTATTCCCTCTTGGAGGATGCGGGTGTTTGTAACAAATAAATCATCACCAACCAATTGAATTTTCTTACCAAGCTTTTTGGTAATGTCAGCCCAACCATCCCAGTCACCTTCATGCATGCCATCCTCAATCGAGACGATTGGGAACTGGTCTGTCAAGTTACCAAGGTAATCAGAGAACTCACTTGAGCTTAATTGTAGGCCTTCGCCTGACAAGTGATATTTGCCATCTTTGTAGAACTCACTAGCAGCGCAATCTAGGGCCAATAGAACATCTTCGCCTGCCGTATAGCCTGCACCCTCAATTGCCTTCATAATGGTCTGCAAACATTCGTGATTACTCTTGAAGTTTGGTGCAAAACCACCCTCATCACCAACAGTAGTTAGCATACCTTGAGAGCCTAAGATCTTTTTTAGCTCATGGAAAATCTCTGCACCACAACGAAGTGCGTCACGGAAGTTTTCGGCGCCAACTGGCATCACCATGAATTCTTGAATATCCAAACTATTATTGGCGTGAGCACCACCGTTCACGATGTTCATCATAGGCACTGGTAACTGCATACCGCCAGAGCCTCCAAAATAACGATATAAAGGCAGACCCGCTTCTTCAGCTGCTGCTCTGGCAACGGCCATAGAAACTGCAAGCGTTGCATTTGCACCTAAGCGTGCTTTGTTATGAGTGCCATCTAATTCAATCAGAGTGCGATCAAGAAAGGCTTGTTCACTAGCATCAAGCCCAAGAATAGATTCTGCAATCTCAATATTGATGTTTTGAACAGCCTTGAGAACGCCTTTACCCAAGTAACGTGACTTGTCTCCATCGCGCAACTCAATAGCCTCACGAGATCCTGTGGAAGCTCCAGAAGGTACTGCCGCGCGACCCATAACGCCTGACTCAAGCAAAACATCGCACTCAACTGTTGGGTTGCCGCGCGAATCCAGAACTTCTCTACCGATGATGTCAACAATGGCGCTCATGCACCTTCTCCTTAAAACAATATGAAATGGGTTTTAATAACTTACTTAAAGCTGTCTTCTAAAAAACTTCCAGATGATTTAACGACTCCATCGATCGCTACCAAGGACTCAAGTAGCTCTTTCATGCGATCCAAAGGAACAGCATTCGGTCCATCGGACAATGCTTTTGCTGGATCAGGATGGGTTTCCATAAATAGGCCGCTAATGCCGACTGCTACAGCAGCACGCGCCAAAACGGGTACGAATTCACGTTGACCGCCGCTAGAGTTGCCTTGACCTCCAGGCAATTGAACTGAATGAGTAGCATCAAATACTACTGGCGCATTAGATTCTCGCAGTATTGCCAAGCTACGCATATCTGAAACCAGGTTGTTGTAGCCAAAGGAGGCGCCACGTTCGCAAACCATAAATTGATCTGGAAGATTTTTTTCAGCAGCAGCTACTCGAGCCTTCTCAATAACATTCAGCATCTCGTGCGGCGAAAGAAACTGACCCTTTTTAAAATTCACCGGCTTGCCACTTTGAGCGCAGGCACGAATAAAGTCGGTTTGTCTGCATAAAAAAGCCGGAGTCTGCAATACATCTACAACGCTAGCTACGGCAGCAATTTCACTGATGTCATGAACATCCGTAAGCACCGGAACGTTAACTTGCTTTTTAACCTTAGCCAAAATCTCTAAGCCCTTATCCATACCTAAACCACGGAAAGACGTTCCTGATGAACGATTGGCCTTATCAAACGATGACTTGTAGATAAAGGGGATCTTTAGAGCAGAAGTAATTTCTTTCAATTGACCTGCAATATCAATAGCTGATTGCTCTGACTCAATGACACAGGGACCAGCAATTAAAAAGAAACGTTGATTTAGACCAACGTCAAAGCCACACAACTTAAATGCGCTCATATTCTTCCTTTATGCAGCCTGCTTTTCAGCGGCTGTTTGGTGCTCAAGTGCAGCGCTAATAAAGGCTGAGAACAAAGGGTGTCCATCCCGTGGTGTTGAAGTAAATTCAGGGTGAAACTGCACACCGAAGAACCAAGGATGCATAGAGGTTGGTAATTCCATCATCTCTGGCAACTCTTCATGAGGGGTTCTAGCTGAAATAATCAAACCAGATTTCTCCAACTGAGGTACGTAGGTATTGTTTACTTCATAACGATGACGATGACGCTCATTTACCTCAGGACCGTAAATGCGATGGGCTAAGGTTCCAGCTTTAACTGGACAGCGTTGCGACCCTAGACGCATAGTGCCGCCCAAATCAGAGTCGTTAGTGCGTTTCTCTACTCGCCCTTCTCTGTCCAACCATTCGGTTATCAGAGCAACAACGGGCTGCTCTGATAGAGGATCAAATTCGGTGCTATTTGCTTTTGTGAGGTTCGCTACATGGCGTGCAAATTCAATTACGGCCAATTGCATACCCAAGCAAATACCTAAATAAGGAACATTGTTTTCACGTGCATAGCGAATGGCAGCAATTTTGCCTTCAGTGCCACGTTTACCAAAGCCACCGGGAACCAGGATAGCGTCGAGATTTTGTAGACATCCGATACCATCTTTTTCAATGACTTCGGAATCAATGTAATTAATATTGACGCGGGTATGCGTATGAATACCGGCGTGACGCAAAGCTTCAATCAGTGATTTGTATGACTCCGTTAGCTCCACATACTTGCCAACCATACCAATGGTCACTTCGTGTTGTGGGTTTGCCATTTCATAAACTAGATTAGCCCAAACAGAAAGATCTGCTGGCTTGGCTTTGAGATCTAGTTGACGGCAAATTAAATCATCCATGCCTTGGGCTTGGAGCATTTCAGGAATCTTATAAATTGTGTCTACATCCCAAACTGAAATCACCGCTTCTTCACGAACATTTGAGAACAAAGATATCTTTGCACGCTCATCTTCAGGAATTGGTCGGTCAGCACGACAGAGCAATACTGTCGGCATGATGCCAATTTCACGAAGCTTCTGAACAGAGTGTTGCGTTGGTTTAGTTTTTAACTCACCGGCGCTATGGATATAAGGGACGAGAGTCAAATGAACAAAAGCGCAATCATGCAAAGGTAGTCGCAAGCTCATCTGTCTTGCAGCCTCTAAGAACGGTAGTGATTCGATATCACCAACGGTACCGCCGATTTCGCAAATAGCAACATCTGCTTTGCCATCATGACTAGCTTTAGCGCCGCGCTCTACAAAAGCTTGGATTTCATTTGTAATGTGCGGAATAACTTGGACTGTTTTTCCAAGATATTCACCGCGACGCTCTTTGCTGATAACTGACTCATAAATCTGGCCAGTGGTGAAGTTATTACTTTTGCGCATCTTTGCAGAAACAAAGCGCTCATAGTGACCCAAGTCTAAATCGGTCTCAGCACCATCTTCGGTTACAAAAACCTCTCCGTGCTGCAGTGGGCTCATAGTGCCCGGGTCAACGTTGATATAAGGGTCTAATTTTAGGAGGGTGACTTTCAGGCCGCGGGATTCAAGAATCGCGGCAAGCGAGGCAGCTGCGATTCCTTTCCCTAAAGAAGAAACCACACCACCAGTGACAAAAACGTATTTGGTCATCGCTTAAGCTCTGTTGGAAAAAGTAATTATAACGATAGCCATCAGGGGCGGGAGAATTTCAAAATCGTTAATATAGGATCTTATCCACCCAAATCTAATGATTTAATACCTATGCGCCTTTTATTTGCGATATTAATCACTATTCTTTCCCTCTTTTATTTCCTCCCTTTTGCTATTGCATTTCACAAAAAAAGGGCAAATACAGGGGCTATTTTTGCCTTAAACCTATTTTTAGGATGGTCCCTGATTGGCTGGGTAGTGGCACTGGTTTGGGCCCTCAAAGAAGAGCAAGTTGTGTAATTGACCCATTTTTCAGGTCATGGGTCTAAATAAAGCCCTAATTTCGGTTAATTTGCCGATTTTTTAGGGTTTAAACTCTTATATAAGACTTGATTTAGCAACTATAATTTGGCAAAACGGGAGAGAATTCCCTTTTGGCCTTTCTATTGATCACCTTTACCTCATAGGAAACATAATGTTAGAAGCCTATAACGCCCTCGCCGCTGAACGCGCAGCCCTCGGTATTCCAGCCCTACCCTTAACCAAGGATCAAACCTCTGAACTGGTGAAGTTGCTGAAAAACCCACCTGCTGGTAAGGAAGCTGAGCTACTTGAATTAATCACCAACCGCGTTCCTGCTGGTGTTGACGATGCAGCTAAAGTTAAAGCTGAGTTCTTAGATGCTGTTGCCAAAGGTACAGAAAAATCCCCAATAATTTCCCGCGTACGTGCTACTGAACTTTTGGGCACGATGCTAGGTGGTTACAACATCAAACCTTTAGTAGAGCTTTTATCTGACTCTGAGTGTGGTGTTGCTGCTGCCGAAGCGCTCAAGAAAACACTCTTGATGTTTGATTATTTCAACGACGTTCAAGAACTTGCTGAAAAAGGCAATGCGAATGCTAAAGCAGTAATGCAAAGCTGGGCCAATGCGGACTGGTTTACTAGCCGCCCTGCAGTTCCAGAAAGCATGAAGTTAACTGTTTTCAAGGTAACAGGTGAAACCAATACCGACGACCTTTCTCCTGCGCCTGATGCATGGAGCCGCCCTGATATTCCGCTGCATGCAACCATCATGCTCAAGAACCCCCGTCCTGGCATTGAGCCAGATGAGAGTGGTGTTCGTGGTCCGATGAAGCAAATCGCTGCTCTCCAGAAAAAAGGTAATCAAATTGCTTATGTTGGGGACGTGGTTGGCACAGGCTCTTCACGCAAATCTGCAACAAACTCTGTTCTTTGGTGGACAGGTCAAGATATTCCATTTGTACCAAACAAGCGTTTTGGTGGTGTGTGCTTAGGTACCAACATTGCCCCGATCTTCTTCAACACAATGGAAGATTCTGGAGCATTGCCAATCGAATTAGATGTTTCGCAAATGAATATGGGTGATGAGATTGAACTTCGCCCATACGAAGGAAAAGTATTTAAAAATGGTAAAGAAATCACCAGCTTTACATTGAAATCACCAGTGATTTTGGATGAAGTACGCGCCGGCGGACGAATTCCTTTGATCGTTGGTCGCGGCTTAACTGCTAAGGCACGTGCCGCTCTCGGCCTGCCTGCTTCTACTGAATTCCGCTTACCAGTAAATCCAGTTGACAATAAGAAGGGCTTTAGTTTGGCTCAAAAGATGGTTGGTCGTGCATGTGGATTGCCAGAAGGCCAAGGTGTTCGCCCTGGTACATACTGCGAACCACACATGACTACTGTTGGCTCACAAGACACAACTGGTCCAATGACGCGTGATGAATTGAAAGACTTGGCTTGCCTTGGCTTCTCTTCTGATCTCGTAATGCAATCCTTCTGCCATACCTCAGCTTATCCAAAGCCTGTAGATATTCGTACACAACATGAGTTGCCACCATTCATGACCAATCGCGGCGGTGTTGCCTTGCGCCCAGGTGATGGTGTGATCCACAGCTGGTTAAATCGCTTGCTCCTTCCTGATACCTGTGGAACTGGTGGCGATAGCCATACTCGTTTCCCAATCGGCATTTCTTTCCCTGCTGGTTCAGGTTTAGTTGCCTTTGCCGCAGCAACAGGTGTAATGCCATTGGATATGCCTGAGTCTGTATTGGTCCGCTTTAAAGGCAAGATGCAACCTGGCATCACCTTACGTGACCTAGTAAATGCCATCCCTTTATATGCAATCAAAAAAGGTTTGTTGACCGTTGAGAAACAAGGCAAGAAGAATATTTTCTCTGGCCGTATTCTTGAAATTGAAGGCCTACCTGACCTAAAAGTTGAGCAAGCCTTTGAATTGTCTGATGCTTCTGCTGAACGTTCTGCTGGTGGTTGTACAGTTCACTTGAACAAAGAGCCAATCATCGAATACATGACATCAAATATCACCTTGATGAAGTGGATGATTGCTAATGGTTATGAAGATAAACGTACTCTCGGTCGCCGTATCAAAGCCATGGAAGCTTGGATTGCTAATCCACAACTCCTCAAAGCTGATGCGGATGCTGACTATGCAGAGATCATCGAAATCAATATCGATGAAATCAAAGAGCCTATCCTTGCATGCCCTAACGATCCGGATGATGTGAAAGTATTGTCTGAAGTAGCTGGCGATAAGATTGATGAGGTATTTATTGGCTCATGCATGACCAATATTGGCCACTTCCGCGCAGCTGGTCAGGTGCTACAAGGCAAGAAAGATATGCCAACCCGTTTATGGGTAGCGCCGCCAACCAAGATGGATGCCATGGTCTTGATGGAAGAAGGCTACTACGGCATGTTAGGCGCAGCTGGTGCCCGTATGGAAAGCCCAGGCTGCTCACTTTGCATGGGTAATCAAGCACAGATCCGCAAGGGCTCAACAGCTGTATCGACTTCTACTCGTAACTTCCCTAACCGCCTGGGTATCGACACTCGCGTGTATTTGGCTTCTGCTGAATTGGCTTCTGTTGCCGCCCTCTTGGGTCGCCTACCTACACCTGCTGAGTATTTAGAGCAAGTGAAGGCACTCGATGCTAAAGCTGGTGATGTCTATAAATACATGAGTTTTGATAAGCTCAAGTCATTTAGCGATGTTGCAGATACTGTGACTGTGTAATACGCAATACGCTCAACCTAGCAATAGGTTGAACAGCAAAAAAGGCGATCAAACGATCGCCTTTTTCTTTTGCTTCGAAGTATTAGATCGAGAGCTTATTTTCTTGTCGGACATTCTCCCGACTAATGCCTGAGACCCATTTATTGGTAGGAAGCCCGGTTTTTTCAAGAATCAGTTTTGCTCGTTTTGAGACATCCTTCCATTCCGCCTCGAGCTTAGGCCCTTTGAATCCAATCGCCACGACGTTGCAATCATGAGACTCTGGAAATAAGAGCACTCTATTATTAAAGGCTTCGCAGATATTCTTAAGGTTTATATCAAAGCTTTTGTGTCGCGAGAATAAATTCACCGTCATGACACCAGGCCCTCTAAGAATATCGTAGCAACCTTTATAGAAATCCAAAGAGCTTGCTGCAGGGCCATCGCAAATCGCATCATACAAATCAACCTGAACAGCATCAAAGTAGTCTTGATACTTTTTATTCTTGACGAATAGTTTTGCATCAGCTTGTAGAGTTTCTAAGCGGCGATCATCGTCAGGTGTAAAAAACATTGATCTTGCAGAAATGATTACAGCGGGATTGAACTCTACTACGGTAGTTTTCACAGCTGGGCAATATCGATGTTGAAATTTAGTTAATGCACCAGTGCCTAAACCTAGCTGGGCTATCCGCATGCCAGGCTTAGTCTCTAAAAACAAAAGCCAGGCCATCATTTGCTGGTTGTACTCTAAATAAATCTCGTCAGGATCACGAATATGCATCGCACCCTGAATGGAGTCGGTGCCAAAGTGGAGATAACGAACGCCGCCACTTTCAGAAAAAGTGACCGGCTCCATTAATCCGTCAGCAGACAACTTAATTCGCCCAACGACGGGCATTGCGGAATAAGCGTAGCCAAGGGCTAGCCCCATCAGGGGTATCCAACCATTCAGGCGGACACCAGCTCATCTGTACAGCCCTAAATACACGTTCTGGATGTGGCATCATGACCATAAAGCGGCCATCAGGTGTCGTCACACCAGTCAACCCATTAGGAGAGCCGTTTGGATTCATGGGATAGGTTTCTGTTGGGTTACCTTGATGATCCACAAAGCGGAATGAGGCCAAGCCTTGCTTTTGAATCTGCTCTAAGCTGCCCTGTTGACTGAAATTGGCAAATCCTTCACCGTGAGCGATGGCAATGGGTATCTGACTGCCTTCCATGCCTTGGGTGAATATTGAAGGTGAAGCCATTACTTCAGCCATCACTAAGCGCGCTTCATATTGCTCTGATTGATTGCGTGTAAATTTAGGCCATGCTTCTGCACCCGGAATAATTCCTGAGAGATTGCTCATCATTTGGCAGCCGTTACAAACACCTAACGCAAAGCTGTCTTGACGCTCAAAGAACTTAGAAAACTGATCACGAAGCTGTTGATTAAACAGAATTGTTTTTGCCCAGCCTTCTCCAGCTCCCAATACATCTCCGTAACTAAAGCCACCACAAGCAATAAGCCCTCTAAAGTCTTCTAATTTAGCCTTGCCACTGAGCAAATCTGACATATGAACGTCATAGCTCTCAAATCCAGCCCAATTAACGGAATAAGCCATTTCCACATGAGAATTAACACCCTGCTCTCGCAAAATGGCCACTTTGGGGCGCGCATTCTTAGCGATAAAGGGCGCTGCAATATCTTCAGAAGGATTGAATGTGAGTTTAGGATTCATGCCCGCATCGGCAACATTGTCCAAGAGCAAGAATTCACTATCAGCACAGGTGGGATTGTCACGTAAACGCGCTATTTGATAGCTAGTGTTAGTCCAGATCTTTTGTAGTACTTCGCGGGGTTCGGCAAAGATATTTTTTGCATCACGCCAAATTTCAATACGGCCGTTGGTATTGGGTTTGCCGATCACATGGCTGTGAGCGCTTAAGCCTAACCTTCTCAATACAGCAAACACTGCATCACGATCTTCTTTGCGAACTTGAATTACCGCGCCTAACTCTTCATTAAATAACGCGCGCATGGTTTGCTCATGGCGACGACCAGATACCTGTTGAGCCCAATTCTTGGCGTCACCATAATCAGGCTCTTGTCCAGCATCCCTAGCGATCATATCTACGTTAAGCGAGATGCCGCAGTGGGAGGCAAAAGCCATTTCAGCAACAGAGGCAAATAACCCACCATCAGAACGGTCGTGATAGGCCAAAAGCTTATTCTCTTTACGCAGCTCAATAATGGCGGCAGCCAAAGACTTCAAATCTTCTGGGTGATCAATATCAGGCGCTGATTTTCCGGACTGATCAAGCACTTGAGCCAAGATACTTCCCGCCATACGATTCTTACCACGCCCTAAATCGATCAAGATCAGCTCAGTCTCTTGTGGAGATCCGTCTTTACCCTTCAACTGCAGAAGAGGTGTCAATGTTTTACGGGCATCTAGCACAGATGCAAAAGCAGAGATGATTAAAGATACGGGTGCGACTACTTTCTTGGCTTCATCACCATCTTGCCATGCGGTAGACATAGATAAAGAATCCTTGCCAACTGGAATCGATATTCCAAGCGCAGGACACAGTTCCATGCCAATCGCTTTAACGGAGTCATAGAGCTTGGCATCCTCACCAGGAGAACCGCATGCCGCCATCCAGTTTGCAGAAAGTTTTACGCTTTCGAGGCTGGCAATATCTGCAGCCAAGAGGTTGGTAATCGCCTCACCCACTGCCATGCGCGCAGCCGCTGCTGCGTCTATAACCGCTAATGGAGTTCTTTCACCCATAGACATTGCTTCACCACGATAACCCTTGTAATCCATCAGAGTAACGGCGCAATCAGCTACAGGAACTTGCCATGGACCAACAAACTGGTCTCTCGCATTTAGACCGCCAACAGTTCGGTCACCAATCGTAATTAAGAATGATTTGCTTGCTACAGTAGGTTGTTGCAAGACCCAGGCTATTGATTGTGCAAGATCGGCATCAGTTACATCTAATTCTTTGAACTCCTGGGCAACTCTTGTAACGTTGCGATGCATCTTTGGAGGCTTACCAAGCAAAACTTCCATTGGCATATCAATTGGCAGCGCAGCATCATCAGATGAGGACTGCTTTGAGTCGCTTAATTTCAACTGACGTTCTGCGGTTGCTTCGCCAACTACCGCAAAAGGACAACGCTCACGTTCGCAAAATGATTTAAACAGGTCAAAATCTTTTGCATCAATAGCCAAAACATAACGTTCCTGAGATTCATTGCACCAAATCTCCGCAGGACTCATGCCACTTTCTTCGAGTGGAACGCTCCGAAGTTTAAATGAAGCCCCCAAACCAGCTCCATCTGCAAGCTCCGGGAATGCATTGGATATACCGCCCGCACCCACATCATGTATTGACACGATTGGATTGTGATCACCAAGAGCGCGGCAGGCATTAATCACCTCTTGTGCTCGACGCTCCATTTCTGGATTGCCTCGCTGCACAGAATCAAAATCAAGATCGGCAGTATTTGTCCCTGTTGCAACCGAGCTTCCTGTAGCACCGCCCATACCAATTCGCATGCCTGGGCCACCCAATTGAATCAATAAGTGCCCTGCTTGAATTGCTTTTTTTGCAGTGTGGATTGAATCAATGCTTCCAATACCGCCGGCAATCATGATGGGCTTGTGATAACCACGACGTGTGCCATCTAATGTTTGCTCAAAGACTCTAAAGTAACCACCTAAAATTGGGCGACCAAATTCATTATTGAATGCAGCGCCGCCTAGCGGCCCTTCAATCATGATTTGTAAAGGTGTAGCAATGCGCTCAGGCTTGCCATATTTCAGATTCTCCCAAGGAAGATCTGTGCCAGGAATATTTAAATTAGATACTGAGAAACCGGTAAGGCCAGCTTTAGGACGTCCGCCTATACCAGTGGCACCCTCATCACGAATTTCACCGCCCGCACCTGTAGATGCGCCAGGAAAAGGAGCGATCGCAGTCGGGTGATTATGAGTCTCCACCTTCATAAGGGTGTGGACCAAGCGCGTATCTTTTTCATAGCGTTGATCTTTACCTTGGGGAACCCAGGTTTCCGCTTCGCAGCCAACCATGACTGCAGAGTTGTCGGAATACGCAACAATCGTTCCCTCTGGTTTTAATTGGTGAGTATTGCGGATCATGGCAAATAAAGATCGCTCTTGATCATCCCCATCAATTGTCCAGCTGGAATTAAAAATCTTATGGCGACAGTGTTCACTGTTTGCTTGAGCGAACATTATTAGCTCAACGTCTGATGGGTTGCGCTTGAGTCTAGTAAAATTTTCAACTAGGTATGTAACCTCGTCATCGGACAAAGCAAGGCCTAATTCTTGATTTGCTTTATCGAGAGCAGCCCGACCTTCAGTCATTACCGGTATACGTGTTAACGGCTTGTCTTCCAGTGATTGGTATAAAGCATTAGCGGCGTCAGTTGAATCAATCACTGCTTCAGTCATTCTGTCGTGGACCGCAGCAAGCACCAATTGCTTTTGCTCTGGTGTCAGCGCTTTCTTGCTCTTCCATGAAAATTGAGCGCCACGCTCAATGCGCAATACATCTAATCCACATTGACGAGCGATATCTGTGGCCTTACTGGCCCATGGAGAAAGTGTTCCAAACCTCGGAATAACAATGGCACCTTGATTCTCGTTCTTGCTACTTCCGAACCAGGATTTTCCTGGATGTATTTTTGAATGAAATGGCTCGCCATAGGTCAACAAACTAGCCATGACTTCTTGGTCTTTGGCTTTTAGCGAAGCCTCTGACCATATGAAATGAAGGTATTGAGCTTCAATGGACTCAAGATCAACCCCTTGAGCAGCCAAAGCAGCCAAAAGTCGCTGCTGGCGGAAGGGGGAAAGCGCATCAGCGCCGGGCAAAAAGTGGAAAAAAGACATCCCTAGATTATAAGGTTTTGCCTACAGCAATCGACCGCCTTGAAGGTGTAATTGCCGCTGGCACCGATCAGCCAGGGCTTGGTCGTGGGTGACCAAAATAAGGGTGGAATGATTGGCTCGATTTAGCTCAAAAAGCAGCTCAATAACCCGATTTCCGCTAACCTCATCCAGACTGCCCGTGGGCTCGTCAGCAAATAAAATCTCTGGCTTCATGATGAAGGCCCTAGCTAGCGCTACCCGTTGCTGCTCTCCGCCAGACAAGGTCTTGGGGAAATGGTTGGCTCGCTCGCTTAAACCCACCTGTTCTAGGCAGGCCAATGCATTTTCCTTAGCCATCCCCATCCCATTTAGATCGGCCGGCAGCATGACGTTTTCAAGGGCTGTTAAATGAGGTAGCAATTGGAAGGATTGAAATACAAAGCCTACCTTTTGCCCTCGTAATTTCGCCCGCCCATCTTCGTCAAGCTGATTGAGATTTTGGGCAACCAATTCAACATGCCCACTAGAGGGGGTATCTAAGCCGGCTAAAAGACCGAGCAAAGTACTTTTCCCAGAACCCGACGCGCCAGTAATAGCAACACTTTCGCCATCAAAGACATCAAAGCTAATGTCGTGCAAAATAGTTAATGATCCATCGCTAAATAAAACTTCTTTACCTAGATGTATTGCGCTAAGGACCTTGACTGGAATACTCATAAATGAATCAATATATTTGGTTGAACTTCTTGAGTAAAAAATTGCAGGCCATATTGATGGCAAGCTCCCTATTTTGCCTGTTTATTCCCCTTAGCACACAGGCTCAGACTAATCCCGTTATTTTGGTTATGGGAGATAGTCTCTCGGCAGAGTATGGATTGACGCGCGGCACTGGGTGGGTAAAGCTCCTGGAGGACCAACTTCATAAAGAGGCTAGTCCTTGGACTGTTTTTAACGCCAGCATTAGCGGGGAAACCAGTTCTGGAGGCCTATCTAGATTACCAAAACTACTGGAACAAAGGAAACCGGGAATTGTCCTTTTAGAACTTGGAGCAAATGATGCATTACGCGGCCTATCAATCCAAGAGTCAAATAGAAATCTTCGCAAAATGATTCAATTAAGCAAAAGCTCAGGAGCAAAAGTTCTACTGTTTGGAATGCAGATTCCACCCAATTATGGACAAGACTACACCAAGCAATTTCAGGAGCTATATCCCAAGCTGGCTCGCCAGGAACAAGTTGAACTTGTGCCGTTTTTTCTAAAGAACGTTGCCTCTGACATCAATTTATTTCAAGCGGATCGCATGCATCCGAACGAAAAGGCGCAAGCCATTGTCTTTAAAAACGTATGGGGCGCTATGGCCCCATATCAAGCACTACTTAAGTAAATAAGTAATTCAGCGATACAGCTTAACTGCCCGAACCAGATGATGGCGGCTTCAGTGGGTTGATTATCTTGACCCCAGCAACATCGCGCCAATAAGCCATAAAGCCAGCAAATTCAGACTGAGCTGCCAACGCTTGGATTTGTTGCGCTTGTGCCTTGTGGACCTTGGCATCAACACCTGCGGGTTGCCTTAGCTGATCAACACGATACAGAATGGTGCCAACCCCTGGATTTTGAACAGAAACCAGCGCAGGGAATTTATCAGGATTGACGGACATCACCTCATCTAAAGCTCCACCTACTAAATTTGCAGGCTTATTCCGAGAAACCCAAATAGGACTAGCAAAGCCGGTGCCACTCTTCGGGTCTTTTTCTAATGCCGTAAAGCGATCTGCTGCAGCGCTGACGGCAAGTTTTTCAGCCATGCGTTGACTTACTTGACGCTTCACTTCAGCGGCAACATCTTTGTAAGGCAAAGTTTGAGCAGGATGGAAAACAACTACTCTTGCCGAAACAAAAACGCCTGGAGAGGTTTGTACAGCTTCAATATTGCGTTTGTTCTTAACAGCGTCATCACCAAACAAGGATTGAACTACCTTAGGATTGGCCAGCGGATGATCTTTTGCAACGCCGGATGCACCGGAGCGCGTTACGCCCTTCTGTGTTTGAATATTGAGCTTTAATTTATCTGCAGCCGGCTTAAGACTATCCGACTGGTCATAAGTCATATTGGCAAATTGATCTGCTTTATCGCTAAATACTTTCGCATCTTCTTTTGGATCGGCTTTGAGAACGATGTACTCGACATCCACATACTCCGGACTCTCAAATAGCTTCGTATTGGCGGTATAGAAGGCCTGGAGGTCTTCTTGGGAAGGATTTACCTTGTTTAAATAATCTTTTGCATCAAAGGATAGAGCCTGAACTTGACGCTCAGTCTCATACAGGGTTGAAACAATTTCAGATAATTTTGGACTGGCGATTTCCGTACGGGCTACAGAGTTCACCAATTGGCTGATTTTTAAATCAAAAGCCTGGCTCGCATAAAACTGCTCTTCATTTAAGCCATTGCTAGCCAAGAGCTGTTTGAAGCGCGCATCATCAAAACTTCCATCTTGCTTATATAGCGCGCGAATTTGCGGAATATTTTGCAAGCTCTTAACAAGGGCTTCTTTCCCAACTTGTAAACGCAAATTGCTGACTGCAAAACCAAGGATGCGTTGTTGCAGTAACTCATTCAAAATTGCTTGTCTAAATTGAAGGCTTTGAGCAATCTGCGCATTTCCACCGACGCGCTCTGCTTGACGTTTCGCAGCAGAATCCACCTCTTGAGCGGTAATAGGTTTGCCGTTAACTTTGATAATGTCAGTCTCTTTGTCCAGGAAGCTGGAATAGCTAGAAATTCCAAAGAACGCAAAGGATGGAACAATCAAAAGCATTAAAACAAACTGAAGAATTCGCTGGTGCTTACGGACGGTATCAAACATGTAAAAGTTCGCTAGTAAAAAAGATGAATACCACGAGTGTACTAGGCGCTGGGCTGATGGGTATTGAAATGCCTGAGTAGGCTAAGAAAAAGAAAAGAGGTAATAGTTTGGTGGGCGCTGAGAGGCTCGAACTCCCGACATTCTGCGTGTAAGGCAGACGCTCTACCAACTGAGCTAAGCGCCCCAAATTATTACAGCTGAGATTGTAACCTAAGCGTGGGTTTTGGGTGGATTTTTCGCTAAACCGACCTCTAACCACGAGGAGAATTTAACGAAAAATCGCCCTATTTTCAGTGCTTAAGAACGTCTGAGGCCGCACCCTTTTCATTTGCTTTACTAGCCTCTGAAGCCTTTTTAGCCAACTCTTCGGGCGTAGGATCTGGCAGTGCTTCAGGCATACGTTCTAAAGCCAGCTCCAACACTTTATCGATCCAGCGAACCGGAATAATCTCGATTGCATTTTTGACGTTGTCGGGAATATCAATCAGGTCCTTGACGTTCTCTTCGGGAATTAAGGCTAATTTAATGCCACCGCGATGAGCAGCCAAAAGTTTCTCTTTTAATCCGCCAATAGGCAATACTTCACCACGAAGCGTAATTTCACCTGTCATCGCAACATCTGAACGAATCGGAATCCCAGTAAAGACTGATACCAAGGCTGTCGTAATCGCAATACCGGCAGATGGGCCATCCTTTGGTGTTGCGCCATCAGGGAAGTGAATATGAATATCCTTCTTCTCAAAAGCCTCGTCCGTGATACCAAGTCGTTTAGATCTAGAGCGAACTACTGTTCTAGCAGCTTCAACGGATTCTTTCATGACATCGCCTATGGAACCAGTTCGGGTAATAACGCCCTTACCTGGCATCACAGCAGCTTCGATGGTAAGCAAATCGCCACCCACTTCAGTCCAAGCCAAGCCGGTCACCTGACCAACTTGATTTTCTTTACCAGCCAAACCAAAGTCATACATGCGTACAGATAAGAACTTCTCTAAGTTGTCCGCATTCACAACGACTGGAGCTGCTTCTTTTTTCAAGAGCAATAGTTTTACAACCTTACGACAAATCTTACTAATTTCACGCTCTAAAGAACGTACGCCAGCCTCACGCGTGTAGTAACGAATCATGTTACGAACTGCGCTATCTTCAATCTTGAGCTCGTCCTTCTTTAAGCCATTATTTTTGATTTGTTTAGGAATCAAATAATTCACAGCAATGCTGGTTTTCTCGTCCTCGGTATAACCAGCTAGGCGAATAATCTCAAGACGATCTAACAATGGGCCAGGAATATTCAAGGAGTTTGAGGTAGCCACGAACATCACATCTGATAGATCAAAATCAACTTCTACATAGTGATCTTGGAAGGTGTGATTTTGTTCTGGATCTAAAACCTCCAACAAAGCACTGGCTGGATCTCCGCGGAAATCCATACCCATCTTGTCTACTTCATCAAGAAGGAATAAAGGATTACGAACGCCCACCTTGGTGAGGCTACTCAGAATCTTGCCAGGCATCGATCCAATGTAGGTACGACGGTGACCACGAATCTCAGATTCATCACGCACACCACCTAAGGCCATGCGGACAAATTTTCGATTGGTCGCACGCGCAATAGATTGACCTAAAGAAGTTTTACCAACCCCAGGAGGACCGACTAAACAAAGAATCGGAGCCTTGACACGATCAACGCGCTGTTGAACTGCGAGGTACTCCAAAATACGCTCTTTGACCTTATCCAAACCATAGTGATCTTCGTCCAATACTTTCTCAGCATTAGTAAGGTCGTTATTGATCTTGGTTTTTTTCTTCCAAGGCAGATTTACCAGCGTATCAATAAAGTTGCGGATGACCGTTGCCTCTGCAGACATGGGCGACATCAACTTGAGCTTCTTAAGTTCTGATTCCGCCTTTTTCAATGCTTCTTTAGGCATGCGTGCAGCCTTGATGCGCTTCTCGAGCTCTTCGAGATCAGCACCCTCCTCGCCTTCGCCTAACTCTTTCTGAATCGCCTTTACCTGTTCATTGAGGTAATACTCGCGCTGACTCTTTTCCATCTGACGCTTTACACGTCCACGAATACGCTTCTCAACCTGCAGAATATCAATCTCACTCTCCAGATCAGCCAACAAGCTTTCTAGACGTTGTACAACATCCATCATTTCAAGCAAGCGTTGTTTTTGCTCTAGCTTTACAGGTAGATGCGCACAGATGGTGTCAGCCAAACGACTTGGATCATCTATGCCACCGAGAGAAGAGAGAATCTCTTGAGGTACTTTTTTATTGAGTTTTACGTATTGATCGAACTGCGCCATGATTGCGCGGCGCAAGGCTTCGGTTTCATGCGCATCAATTGCATTGATAGCGATTGGCGTTGCTTCGCAATTAAAGTAACCCAGACTATCTTCAATTTGACTAACTTCTGCGCGCTGTACACCTTCAACAAGCACCTTCACAGTGCCATCAGGCAACTTGAGCATTTGTAAAATATTGGCAATACAGCCGACCTCATAGAGATCCTCAATAACGGGCTCGTCCTTAGCGGCCGTTTTTTGGGCTACCAAAAGAACATTTTTGCCAGTTTCCATGGCAGCCTCGAGGGCTTTAATCGATTTTGGGCGACCCACAAACAACGGGATCACCATGTGAGGAAATACAACTACGTCCCGCAATGGGAGCAAAGGTAGTTGAATTGGTTCAGAGGGTAACAATAAGTGGCCAGGCATGGGGCAAATCCTCCAAAGTAATCAAACCTCAAAAGTCACCATTAGCAGCAATTTAATCAACAACCACTAAATAGAGACATTATTCATGAGTAGCATACTACCTATGTGGGTAGGCTTTAGAGAAAAACAAGGGGTAAAAAGACAAAAAAGGGGCAAAAAAGCCCCAAAAATAGCAAAAACCCTAGGAATTTAAGCTTTTTTGCTTAAATCTGTCTGCTCGGCATCCTGTTTGTAGACCAAAAGCGGTTTTCCGCCCTCAGCGATACTGCTTTCGTCGATAACCACTTTTTGGACATTCTTCAGGGATGGCAGGTCATACATGACATCCATCAATGAGCCTTCAAGGATAGATCTCAGGCCACGAGCACCAGTTTTGCGGGCGATTGCCTTCTTGGCAATAGCTGATAGAGCCTCGCGACGTACTTCGAGCTCAGAGCCCTCCATAGACAAAAGTGCCTGATATTGTTTAACTAAGGCATTTTTAGGTTCGGTCAGAATCTGAATTAAAGCCTCTTCATCCAATTGAGCCAAAGTCGCAACAACGGGCAAGCGACCAATTAACTCTGGAATCAAGCCAAACTTAATCAGATCTTCTGGCTCAACTTCAATCAAGAGGTCACTGACACCGCGGTCATCTTTACCAGGAACAGTCGCATTGAATCCAATACCTGTTTTAGCAGTACGCTGCTGAATAACTTTTTCAAGCCCATCAAATGCACCACCGCAAATAAACAAAATATTCGTTGTATCTACTTGCAAGAAATCTTGATTGGGATGCTTACGCCCACCTTGCGGCGGTACAGAAGCCATCGTGCCCTCAACCAGCTTTAACAGAGCTTGCTGAACACCTTCTCCCGATACATCGCGGGTAATAGACGGGTTGTCTGACTTGCGTGAAATCTTATCGATCTCATCAATATATACAATGCCGCGCTGCGCTTTTTCTACGTTGTAGTCGCACGCTTGTAATAATTTTTGGATGATGTTTTCAACGTCTTCGCCAACATAACCTGCCTCAGTTAAGGTGGTTGCATCAGCCATCACAAATGGCACATCTAACATGCGCGCCAAAGTCTGGGCTAATAATGTTTTACCTGAGCCAGTAGGCCCAATCAACAAAATATTACTCTTTGCAAGCTCTACACCATCAACCATTGCTTTAGCAGGGAGCTTAGATTCTTTTTTTTCTGAGCCCTCTACTGGCTTGCCATCCTTATCCAACTTCTCTTTTTTAGGCTTAGGCAAATACTGTAGGCGCTTGTAGTGGTTGTATACGGCAACTGCCAATGTTTTTTTGGCATGATCTTGACCAATAACGTATTGGTCTAAGTTTTCACGAATTTGATGTGGTGTTGGCAAAGAATCATCACCCTCTTCCTTGGGAAGCTTGGCAATTTCTTCTTGAATAATGTCTGTGCAAAGATCAATGCACTCATCGCAAATAAAAACAGATGGGCCAGCAATGAGTTTTTTAACTTCATGCTGGCTCTTGCCGCAAAAGGAGCAATACAGAACTTTGTCTGCTGAATTCGTAGTGTTGGTATCGCTCAAAATAGGCTCTGTATATATCTATGAAGGGTTAAGGACGCTTCTCGATAACTTTGTCGATCAAGCCATAATCACGAGCTTGCTCTGCAGACATAAAGTTGTCGCGATCAGTATCCTTGGCAATCGTATCGATTGATTGACCAGTACGGTCGGCCAAAATCTTGTTCAAGCGCTCACGCAAATACAAAATCTCACGAGCTTGAATCTCAATGTCAGAGGCTTGGCCACGTGCACCACCTAAGGGCTGATGAATCATGACGCGTGAGTTTGGCAAAGCATAGCGCTTACCTTTTTCACCAGCACACAATAAGAATGCACCCATACTTGCAGCCATGCCCATGCACAATGTGCTGACATGCGGCTTGATGAATTGCATTGTGTCGTAGATAGCCAATCCTGCAGAAACTGAACCGCCTGGAGAGTTGATATATAGAGAAATTTCTTTATCTGGATTTTCACTCTCAAGGAACAGCAATTGCGCGATTACCAAATTAGCAGTTTGGTCGTTTACTTCACCAACCAAAAAGACTACGCGCTCACGCAATAATCTGGAGTAGATATCGTAAGCACGCTCACCCCTACCAGAGGTTTCAATCACCATTGGAACCAAGCCCAAGCCTTTTGGTTCTAGATTTTCAGACTGAGAATGGTTATGGATCATTTCGAAACCTCTTGTGGGTAAATGGATGACTTAGTAGTTAACTTAGTTTAGCTTGCTGAGTTCTTCGAAGGTAACTGCTTTATCAATTACCTTGGCTTGGGATGTGAAATACTTAATCACGTTATCTTCAAGCACGAGGTTTTCAATATCCTTCAAGCGACTCGGATTGCTGTAGAACCAACGCACCACTTCTTTTGGATCTTCGTATGTAGCAGCTTGCTCGTCAATTTCGGCTTTAATTTGGTCTGCGGTAGCAGCCAAGTTTTGCTTTTTAACCAACTCGCTCAGGATCAAGCCAAGACGAACACGCTTGGTAGCTTGCTCAGCGAAAATTTCAGCGGGGATTGGGGCATCTTTAGCATTCGGAACACCGCGCTGCATTAAATCTTGACGAGCGCCTTCAACTAAGCGCTCTTGCTCGGAGGCAACTAAAGACTTAGGAACATCGAGTTCGCACAAGCTATTGAGCTTGTCCATTACTTCATTCTTGAGTAAAGAAGTAATGCGACGCTTCACTTCGCGATCTAAATTTTCTTTTACTTCAGAACGCATTTTCGCAACGCCGCCTTCAGTAACACCTAAAGACAATGCAAATGCATCATCAACAGCTGGTAGATGCGGCCAATTGACTGACTTCACAGTAATAGTGAACTCTGCTGTTTTGCCTGCAACGTCTTTGCCATGGTAATCAGCAGGGAAACTTAATGGGAAAGATTTGCTCTCGCCTGCTTTAAGGCCCAATGTTGCAGCTTCGAACTCAGGCAGCATGCGCCCTTCGCCCAGTACGTATTCAAAGTTTTCTGCTTTACCACCAGCAAACTCAACGCCATCAATCTTGCCAACAAAATCAATCACCACTTGGTCACCGCTTTGTGCAGCAACATTAGAGCCGCCGTCGCCATGGGCACCAGCTTCACCGCGTGGGTGGTAATGAACCTGCTGCTTACGCAGCACATCTAAGGCGCGGTCAATTTCTGCCTCGCCAATATCGGTTGTGTGTTTGGTAACTTCTGCCTTGCTAAAGTCGCCAATTTTTACTTCTGGCAAAACTTCAAAGAAAGCATCAAAAACAATCTTGTCAGCATCAATTTCATTCTTTGGCTCAAGGCGTGGTTGACCAGCTAAAGCAATACCTTCTTTTTGAGCTTGGTCATAAAAGAGTTCAGCAGCTTTATCAAATTGGAGCTCGAAATCCACTTGCATGCCATGTTGTTTTTCAACGAGGTTCTTTGGTACCTTGCCTGGGCGGAAGCCAGCCATTTTCATGGTCTTACCAACTTTAGCCAAACGGGCTTCACGCGCTTTTGCCAAATCGGCACGAGCGAATTCCAAAGTCATTTTGCGGTCTAGTGAACCTAAATTTTCTATCTGCACAGCCATTCTCGTCTCTTAATTTAAATCTGGAAATGTGAAGTCCAAGCCAAGTAGCAATCTTGTGGTGCGAGGAGGGGGACTCGAACCCCCACACCATTTCTGGCGTCAGGACCTAAACCTGGTGCGTCTACCAATTTCGCCATCCTCGCGATATCCGCAAACTGCCAAGCCTAGACTTCACTCTAAAGACCATAATTCTACAATGCCTAGGGTTTTAGAGGATCTTTTAGGCCTTGTAGAGCAAAGCAACGGCATGGACGGCAATGCCCTCGCCTCTGCCTAAATGGCCCAGGGATTCATTTGTCTTAGCCTTAAGATTGACGTGACTGGGGGTCACAGCCAAATCTGAAGCAATATTGCGGACCATTTCTGGCAAAAAATCCGCCAATTTCGGCTTTTGGCAAATAATAGTGGCATCAACGTTTCCAATCTGAAATCCCGCTGCCTGGATCTTTTGCAAGGCCGCTCTAAGCAAGATTCGACTGTCCATATCCTTAAATTGAGGATCTGTATCCGGAAATAACTGCCCAATATCATTTAAACCTGCAGCGCCCAATAATGCATCTGTTAAGGCGTGCAATAAGGCATCTGCATCCGAGTGACCCAATAAACCCTTTTCAAAGGGCACATGAACTCCACCCAGAATCAATTTTCGGTCCGCTACCAATGCATGTACGTCGTAACCTTGGCCAATACGAAATTGCGGAATATGGGGATTGCTTTGAGTCATATTGGGTTTCTCATTGTTTGGCGCGGGAACTTAACAGCAATTGCATTAACTCCCAATCGGCAGGATGCGTAACCTTAAAGTTACGAGCGGCACCTTCAATCAATAAAGGTTTTGCCCCAGTTAACTCGATTGCGCTAGCCTCATCAGTAACGTCAGCCTCAAGGCGGATAGCATCTTGAAGGGCATCATGCAATTGTTTTAATCCAAACATCTGTGGCGTTTGCGCTTGCCAGAGATGCTCGCGCGGAATAGTTCTCTCTGAGTGCGGGATGTTTCCAGCAATCACTGAATCTAGATCAGCCTGTTTTAAGGTATCAGCCAAGGGAACAGCTAGGATGCCACCACTATTAGATGCCTGTACTGAGTGAATGAGTTTCCCAATTAATGCCGGGGTGATACCTGGTCTAGCTGCATCATGAACCAGTATCCAGTCATCCTCAGGAATGCCTGCCTTTAGCATTGCAGCTAGAGTATTTCGGACTGTTTCTTGTCGAGTTGGTCCACCGGTTGCTACAACATGTGTATCGGCCCCAGTGTTAGCGATAGTTGCTAAGATGGGGTTCTCGATAAAGCCAGGGCTGACACCAATCCAAATAGACTGAATCAGCGGAGATCCCTTAAAGGCTTCTAGCGCATAAGAGACCATGGGTTTGCCGGCTAGCTGCTGAAACTGCTTAGGCAACTCGCCACCTAGGCGCGAGCCAGTACCTGCTGTTGGCAAAAGGGCATGGCATTTCTTAATGGAATGATTTCCAGGGTGCATACCTGATTCTATAATGAGCGCAGATGTCTGATGCATTAAATCTAGCACCCCCTATACCTGCTCCGCGGGCTGGGCAGCGCTTTACCTTTTCAGGGCTGGTGGGCTCGGCAGATGCCGCTTTAATCGCTCAAACCGCCCTGCGCTACCGTGATCAGTTTTCAGTGATGGTCATTTTTTGTGCTCAAGCCCAGGAAGCGCAGAGGCTTCTGGAAGAAATCCCCGCTTTTGCTCCGCAGCTAAAAACCCGGCTTTTGCCTGATTGGGAAATTCTTCCTTATGACCATTTTTCACCGCATCAAGATTTGGTTTCAGAACGACTCGCCACTCTGTATGAATTACTGAATGGTAGTTGCGATATTGTTTTAGTTCCAGTGACAACTGCTTTGCAAAGATTGGGGCCGCCGAACTTTTTATCTGGCCATACTTTTTTCTTTCGGCAAGGTGACAAACTGAATGAAGCTGCACTAAAGCTGCAACTGCAACAAGCTGGCTATGATCCTGTGAGCGCTGTAATGCGTCCCGGTGAATATAGTATTCGGGGTGGTTTATTTGATTTATTTCCAATGGGATCGAATCTGCCATATCGATTGGATCTCTTTGGTGATGAAATTGAACAGATTCGGGCATTTGATCCGGATACGCAACGAAGCCTTTACCCCGTCAAGGAAGTCCGTCTACTTCCTGGCCATGAATTTCCATTTGATGATGCTTCACGAACCGCTTTTAGAGGTCGCTGGAGAGAAGTATTTGAGGGTGATCCGAGTCGCTGCTCTATTTACAAAGATGCCAACCTAGGCATACCTAGTGCAGGTATTGAATCCTACCTACCCCTCTTCTTTAAAGAGAAATCCAACCTTTTTGATTACTTTCCACGCTCAGGTGATCCTGTATGGCTTGTCAGCATTGGTGATGTTGAAGAAACCATCAAAGGGTTTTGGAAGGACACGCTTTCTCGTTATGAGTTCCTCAAACACGATCTTGATCGCCCCATTCTCCCTCCAAAAGAATTATTTCTGGATGTCGACGAATTTTTCTCTACCTCTAAATCGTATGCACGACTAACACTAGAAAAAGACGGCGCTGAAAAAAGTCAATTCTTAGCTGTACCAGATATTGCGGTCCATCGCCGCGATACTGATCCGATAAATCTTCTCAGAAAAGTGGTGTCATCTGAAAAGGTTCGTGTATTAGTTTGCAGCGACAGTGCAGGACGTAAAGAATCGATTCGACAGCTCTTTGATGAAAGTAACTCGGTTGCTGGATTGGACGGTAAACCGCTCTACCCGCTAAAGCCAGAGAGCTTTGACAGCATTGCCGAGTTTATTAAAAGTGATTCATTATTTGGATTGGTCACTGCACCACTCTTTAATGGATTTTCATGGCCAGCTGAAAATCTCCTCGTTATTACCGAGGCAGAGTTATTTACTACAACAGCACGACAGAGGCGTAAAGGTAAAAGTAATGAGAATGCTGATCCTGACATGCTCTTTAAGGATCTGTCTGAGCTAAAGATCGGCGATCCCGTAGTTCATGCTGAACATGGCATTGGTCGCTACCAGGGATTAGTGCTTCTGAATTTAGCTCCTCCTAAAGAGGCGCCAATTTTTGAAGAGTTTTTGCATTTGCAATATTCAGGACAGGCAACTTTGTATGTTCCTGTTCAGCAATTACAAATGGTCACACGTTATGCAGGCTCTGACCCTGATTCAGCTCCACTGCATCAATTAGGTTCGGGCCAATGGGATAAGGCCAAACGCAAGGCCGCCCAACAAATTCGAGATACCGCAGCAGAGCTATTAGGTCTCTATGCGGCTAGAGCGATACGCAAGGGTCATGCTTTTGAATTCTCAGCCCATGACTATGCTGCTTTTGCAGAAAGCTTTGGCTTTGAAGAAACTCCAGACCAAGCCAATGCTATTGCAGCCGTTATTGGTGATATGACGAGCGGCACGCCAATGGACCGCTTAGTCTGCGGAGATGTTGGCTTTGGGAAGACCGAAGTAGCGCTCCGAGCAAGCTTTGTTGCAGTCATGGGCGGCAAACAAGTCGCCATTTTGGCGCCAACCACCCTACTAGCTGAGCAACATGTGGCTACCTGGAAAGATCGATTTGCCGATTGGCCGGTCCGCATTGTTGAATTGTCACGCTTTAAAACAACCAAGGAAATTAATGCAGCCCTAGAGGCCATTGCCAAAGGTGATGCAGACATCATTATTGGCACACATAAGTTACTTTCCAAGGAGACGCAATTTGCCAATCTTGGCCTAGTGATTGTGGACGAGGAGCATCGCTTTGGAGTACGGCAAAAAGATGCTCTTAAGGCATTGCGTGCTGAAGTCGATATTCTGACGCTAACTGCTACGCCCATCCCAAGAACCTTGGGCATGGCTATGGAAGGATTACGTGAGTTCTCTATTATTGCCACTGCCCCTCAGAAACGTTTGGCGATTAAGACCTTTGTTCGTCGAGAGGGAGATGGCGTTATTCGTGAGGCCGTGCTTCGTGAAATTAAACGTGGCGGCCAGGTCTACTTCCTGCATAACGAAGTTGAAACGATTCAGAATCGCAAGCATGCTTTACAAGAGCTGATTCCGGAGGCACGTATTAGTGTTGCGCACGGACAGATGCATGAACGCGAGCTGGAATCTGTCATGCGTGAATTTGTTACCCAGCGTACCAATATTTTGCTGTGTACCACGATTATTGAGACTGGCATTGACGTACCCACAGCTAACACCATCATCATGCACCGCGCCGATAAGTTTGGTTTAGCTCAATTACACCAACTGCGTGGCCGTGTAGGTCGCTCACATCACCAAGCCTATGCTTATTTACTAGTGCCAGATCCTGAGGCACTCAGTAAGCAAGCGCAGTTGCGTCTTAATGCCATTCAAGCCATGGAAGAGCTGGGCTCTGGCTTCTATTTAGCTATGCATGATCTAGAAATTCGGGGTGCTGGTGAGGCCCTAGGCGACAAACAATCCGGTGAAATTCATGAGATTGGCTTCCAGCTGTATACCGAGATGCTTAATCGTGCTGTTAAGTCCCTGCGCAGTGGGAAGGAGCCTGATTTACTTTCACCATTGCAAGCAACCACCGATGTCAATCTTGGCGTTCCCGCCCTATTTCCAGAGGACTACTGCCCTGACGTTCACGTGCGCCTATCCTTATACAAGCGGTTTGCTGGTACAAATGATTTTTCTGAGCTCATGGGGTTGCGTGAAGAATTGGTTGATCGTTTTGGCGACCTTCCCGATCAAGCTAAATCGTTTTATGAGACCCATCGTCTACGTTTAGAGATGACCGGCTTTGGAATTAAAAAGATTGATGCCACACCTGCATCTATTCAGATTCAATTTATCCCAAATCCACCGATTGACCCAATGAAGATTATTCAGCTTATCCAGTCCTCTAAGCATATTCAACTTAATGGCCAAGATAAGCTTAAGGTGCTTCCTCAAAAAGACCGTGAATTCGAGAAGTTAGAACAACGTCTTGACGCTATACGCAATATCTTGCGACGCCTCAACGATTCTGCAGTATTGAGCTCTGCAAAAGTAAACTAACAATCCGATATTATTAAGACATGCCCAATTACCAAGTTCTTGTTGCCCTGTCTAGAGAGCCTATTGCTGATAAGCTCGTATTTTCATTAAAAGATCAGGCCTTAAAGTTTGGCATTTCACTGCACTCTAGCGGCGGCCAAACCAGCAACGGGAGCTATTACTCCGAGCGTTTTGAATCAAGTGCCCATCTGGATACAACTCAACGTGAGCAACTGCGAACTATTGCAGCAAGCTTTAATGCCGATCTGTGCTTTCTAAAGCCAAATCTATTGCCACAAGACATTCGTGTACTAGCAATGGATATGGATTCAACGTTGATTAATATTGAATGCATTGATGAGATTGCTGATTTCACAGGCAAGAAGTCCGCTGTAGCTGAAATTACCGAAGCTACTATGCGTGGTGAAATCAAAGACTTTAAAGAAAGTTTAAGAAGGCGAGTTGCTCTTTTAGAAGGCGTACATGCTGATGCACTTGAATCTGTTTATCGAGAGCGCTTACGACCCAACCCAGGAGCAGTAGAACTTTTAGCCGGGGCTCATGAACGTGGTTTGTACACCCTGCTTGTCTCAGGCGGCTTTACTTTCTTTACTGAAAAATTACGTCAAGAGCTTGGCTTCAAGCAATCTCAGGCGAATACGCTAGAAATCATCGATGGCAAGCTTACCGGCAAGGTTCTTGGCGACATTGTCGATGGCGCAGCGAAGGCCGCCCATCTAGACGAAGCTTGTGCTCGCCTTGGCTGCACAAAAGCGAATGCCATCACCATGGGTGATGGTGCCAATGATCTGATAATGATGAATGGCTCAGGCATCAGCGTTGCTTACCAAGCAAAGCCTGTTGTCAAAGAAAAAGCCGACGCGGCTTTCGACCGAGTCAGCTTAGATGCTGCTTTACTACTGATCTCTTAAGCTTTTACCCAAGAGATCAGGGTAATAGTTATGCGTCTATGTTTATAGTCGCTCAAAAATAGTAGCGATACCTTGTCCACCACCAATACACATTGTTACCAAAGCATATTTACCTTGAACGCGGTGTAACTCATGGATTGCCTTAGTAGCAATCGCAGCGCCAGAACAGCCAATTGGGTGACCCAAAGCGATTGCACCACCGTTGACGTTAGTCTTGGCTGGATCTAAACCCAAACCTTTAGTAACAGCCAACGCTTGTGCAGCAAAAGCCTCGTTAGACTCAATTACGTCCATTTGATCCAATTTCAGACCGGCGCGCTCAAGAGCTAATTTGGTTGCAGGAATTGGGCCTTCACCCATGATGTGGTTTGGAACACCAGCAACTGCATAAGACACCAAGCGAGCGATAGGCTTATGACCGGCTTTCTTTGCAGTTTCAGCATCAGCCAATACAAAGAATGCGGCACCATCATTAATGCCTGATGCATTACCAGCCGTTACGGAACCACCCTCTTTTTTGAACACTGCCTTCATCTTGGCAAGCGTTTCCATCGTAGTTTCAGGCTTCACATGCTCGTCGGTATCAAACACTACATCACCCTTACGAGTTTTAATAGTGATTGGCACGATCTGAGATTTAAAGCGACCTTCTTTAATTGCATTGGCGGCACGACGATGCGATTCAACGGCTAGAGCATCTTGCTCATCACGTGTTAACTTCCATTTTTCAACAAGATTTTCTGCTGTAACGCCCATATGACCAACACCAAATGGGTCAGTCAAAATACCAACCATCAAGTCGATCATTTTGGTATCGCCCATGCGTGCACCACTGCGCATCGCTGGAGAGCCATACATGCCACGGGACATTACTTCCACGCCACCACCAATGCCATAGTCACAATCGCCCAACATAATTTGCTGTGCGGTTGTAACAATTGCTTGCAAGCCAGAGCTACACAAACGATTTAATGCCATTGCCACTGATTCCATTGGCAGGCCAGCCTGGATAGATGCAACCCGTGCTACATAACCATAGCGGCTATCTGTAGGAATGGTGTTGCCCACAGTAATGTAATTAATCAAAGCAGGATCTACGCCTGAACGTGCTACCGCCTCTTTCATCACGATACCGCCGAGCTCGGAAGGCTCAAAACTACTGAGAGCGCCATTAAAGGTGCCAATTGCGGAACGAACTGCACTTAAGACAACGACATCACGACTCATATTAATCCCCTTTGCTAAGCCCAATTAATAGGCTGACTTTGTACTAAATAAGTAATCCAACTATCAGTTTTATTGCATTCGTCAAGTTTCGGCTATTAGGTCATGCCCTTGGGAGCTATTTACAGTAGCCTTGATGATTTCACCGGCACGATAGCGCTTAGAGGGCTTGCTAGGAGGCAAAACCCTCACTAGACCATCAATTTCTGGGGCATCGCCAATCGTTCTGCCAATTCCACCAGACTGATCTACCCGATCAATGATGACCTGAACACGCTTGCCTATTTTTTTAGCAAGCCGTTTTATTGAAATATCTTCGGCTTTAGCCATAAACCTGGCGCGCCGCTCTTCTCTAATTTCAGAAGGAATTGGGTTATCCAATTGGTTTGCTGTAGCACCCTCAACGGGTGAATATGCAAAACAGCCAGCGCGATCAATTTGCGCCTCATCCAAGAAATTAAGAAGGTGTGCAAACTCTTCTTCAGTTTCTCCAGGAAAGCCTGCAATAAAGGTGCTGCGAATAACTAAATCAGGACAAGCTTCGCGCCACGCTAAGATGCGCTCCAAATTCTTCTCACCACTCGCAGGACGCTTCATGCGCTTGAGAACATCTGGGTGGGAATGCTGCAATGGAATGTCCAAGTACGGTAGAACACCATAACCATTTTCCGAAAACTCGGCCATCAAAGGCAACATATCATCCACATGCGGGTAGGGATAAACATAATGCAATCGCACCCAAGCCTGATGCTCGCGAGCAATTTGATTTAAAGCATTTACCAAATCAAACATTTTCGTTTTGACTGGTTTGCCATCCCAAAAGCCAGTGCGATATTGAATATCAACACCATAGGCGCTGGTGTCTTGTGAGACAACTAGTAACTCTTTTACGCCAGACTCAAACAATCTTTTAGCCTCAAGCAACACTTCACCAATCGGCCGTGAAACTAAATCACCACGCATATTGGGAATGATGCAGAAAGTACAACGATGGTTGCAGCCTTCACTAATTTTGAGGTAGGCGTAATGCTTTGGTGTCAGTTTGACGCCAGCCGGGGGAACTAAATCAGTGAATGGATCATGCGGTTTAGGTAGATGCAAATGAATGGCTTGCATTACCTCGTCGGTAGCATGAGGCCCAGTAACAGCGAGGACCTTAGGATGAATGCTCGAGATAAGATCATTGCCGTCGGCATTTTTTCTGGCGCCTAGACAACCAGTCACAATGACTTTGCCATTTTCAGCGAGAGCCTCGCCAATAGCCGAAAGACTCTCCTCTACGGCTGAGTCAATGAAGCCACAGGTATTCACAACTACAAGATCGGCGCCAGAGTAATCCTTGGCGGTCTCATATCCCTCAGCGCTCAATTGCGTCAGGATAAGTTCAGAGTCTACAAGTGCCTTAGGGCACCCTAAGGATACAAATCCAATTTTCCCGGCCACAACTATTCTTTTTCAGGTTTATTGGACTGAGGGGTAAATGGAAAATTTCCAAAGATATTCTGTGAGCCTTGTACCTGCTCTTGCATTTTGATAAAGAGATCTTTGCTTTGCTCCATGTAGTTACCCATCAAACCTTGCATCAGCGGGTTTTGGAGATTCATCATTTGTGACCAAGCCTCTGGCGTACTACCAGCACCAAGACCCTTTGTTTGATCACCAAGCTTATTGTGGATATCTACAAACGATTGCATGGTCTTTTCAAGATAATTTCCCATCAAACCTTGCATGGAGTTTCCATAAAAGCGAATGATTTGAGAGAGCATTTGTGAAGAGAACACTGGTGCGCCACCAGCCTCTTCCTCAAGAATGATTTGCAGCAAGATGTTGCGCGTTAAATCTTCTTCAGTTTTAGCATCGACCACTTTGAATACTTCATTGGCCATAACTAAGTTTTTGATGTCAGATAGCGTGACATATGTACTTGTCTGGGTATCGTAGAGACGACGATTCGGATACTTCTTGATGAGCCGATCTTCGCCAGCTCGTTTAGCGCGGGTAACCATGTATTTTCCTTACTATTTACTGCATCGCAACATCAGCGTAGTTTAGCCTTAAGTTGACCAAAAGGTAAATACGCTGTGTTGCGTACTGCATGTACTTCAAATACTGAATTAATTGTTGCAGTGCAATATTAACCAGTGTGGATACCGCCGTTTAAGGAAAAGTCTGCACCAGTTGCATAGCCACCATCTTCAGAAGCAATCCAGCAGCAGATAGAGGCTATCTCTTCGGGAGTGCCCAAGCGCTTGACTGGAATGCCAGAAACGATCTTTTCTAGGACGTCTTCGCGGATGGCTTTAACCATATCAGTGCCGATATAACCA
Source organism: Polynucleobacter sp. Tro8-14-1 (assembly GCF_018881655.1). GTDB lineage: Bacteria > Pseudomonadota > Gammaproteobacteria > Burkholderiales > Burkholderiaceae > Polynucleobacter. The sequence goes on along the minus strand of NZ_JACVPX010000003.1, from coordinate 75,604 downwards.
GGGGATACCGTATTTACAGTAACGCCCTTAGTGGCAACTTCTTGAGCTAGGGCCATAGTAAAGCCGTGCAGACCTGCCTTTGCAGTCGAATAGTTCGCCTGACCAAACTGGCCTTTTTGACCGTTTACAGAAGAAATATTAATAATCCGGCCCCAGTTGTTTTCAACCATACCGTCAATCACTTGTTTGGTAACGTTAAACAAGGAATTCAGATTGGTATCAATCACAGCTTTCCATGCGTCTGGGGTCATTTTGCGGAAAACGCTGTCACGGGTAATGCCGGCGTTATTTACCAATACGTCTACGCGACCCACTTCAGCCTTAACCTTTTCAAAGGCTGCAACCGTACTATCCCAATCGGAAACATTACCCTCAGAAGCGATAAAGTCATAACCCAAGGCTTTTTGCTCACCAATCCAGCGATCTTTACGCGGAGAATTTGGACCGCAGCCTGCAATCACTTTAAAGCCATCTTTAGCCAGACGTTGACAGATGCCGGTACCAATACCACCCATACCACCAGTTACATATGCGACTTTTTGAGACATTACTTTCCCCTTTTTAAAACCTTCGTTAATTATTAGTTGAGTTCCGGTGTTGCTTTTTCTTTTACATACACACCAGGTGCTGCTTCCATTTTTTTGTATTTTGTATTTCCAAAAGTAGTACTTGCTGCTTTCTTTGCACCACCAAATTGCTCAAGCCATTTGGTGTAATCAGGCCACCAACTGCCTGGTATTTGTTTTGCACCCTCTAGCCACTCCTGGGCTGTTGGAGCAATCTCGTTATTTTCAAAGTAATAGCGCTTATTTTTTGCCGGAGGATTAATCACCCCTGCAATATGTCCAGACGCACCTAATACAAAGTGATTCTTACCTTTGAGAAGATGAGTTGATTCATAAGCAGATTGCCACGGAACAATATGATCTTCTTGCGATGCATAAATATAGGCGGGGCAATTGATTTTTCCGAGATCTACTTTTTCACCGCAAATTTTTACTTTGCCAGGCTTGACTAAATCATTTTGCAAATAAGTGTGGCGCAGATACCAGCAGTACATTGCACCAGGAAGATTGGTGGAGTCGCCGTTCCAATACAGTAAATCAAATGGGGGTGGTGAGTTGCCTTTGAGATAGTTCTCCACTACGTAGTTCCATACCAAATCATTGGGTCGCAAGAATGAAAAGGTGTTGCCCAAATCAAGGCCTGACATCATGCCGTACTTGCCACCTTTACCACCAATAGAGTTCTCGCGCATCTCCACCATACCTTCATCGATAAAGACATCGAGAATTCCGGTATCCGTGAAATCCAATAAAGTGGTTAGGAGCGTCAAGCTTGCTGCTGGGTGCTCGTTACGGGCTGCCAGCACGGCTAATGCAGAGCTAGTTAAGGTGCCGCCAACGCAGAACCCTAAGATATTAATTTGCTCGGTATCGCCGATTTCTTTTACGACTTCAATTGCTTTGATAACGCCCTTACCTACGTAATCATCCCAACTTACTTCCGCCATGGAAGCATCTGGGTTCTTCCAGGAGACCAAGAACACGGTATGACCTTGGCTCACCATATGGCGTACTACAGAGTTGTCAGGCTGTAAATCGAGAATGTAATACTTATTGATGCATGGTGGCACCATTAAATAAGGGCGTTCAAATACTTGCTCTGTTAATGGCGTGTATTGAATTAGCTCGAATAACTCATTACGAAATACCACATGACCTTCTGTAGTGGCAATATTTTTGCCCACTTCAAAAGCAGATTCATCTGTTTGAGAGACCTTACCTTTTTTCATATCTCCCAACAAATTCACAATCCCTTTTTGAATAGATTGCCCTTGGGAGCTAATAATGCTTTCCAATACTTCTGGATTAGTCGCTATAAAGTTTGATGGCGAAAGCGCATCAATCATTTGCTCAGTAGTAAACAGAATTTTTTGCTTTTGCTTCTCATCTGCATCTACTGCGTTGGCCAATGCCATCAGATGTTTAGAGTTAAGCAAATAGGTTGCAGCAATCACTTTGCTCCAGGATGAGTGCCAAGCCTTCCCCGCAAAACGGCGATCTTTAACTTCAATGGCCTCAGGGTTAGTGGCAATGTGTGCCAACTCCGTGAAATATTCTTTCTGGATTTCAGATAAACGCTCTGGTGGAATTAGCGCCATATGATGCGGTGCCAAAGATGGTGTTGCACCGGTATTCATGCCTGCAAACATAGTAGTCTCTTCAATTAATTAGAGACATTCTCCGCCCTTAAGCACTATAGAGTTATACGCAATAACCCTAGCTTGGTGCACGGGCTAGTACTAACCCGCATGCTTTTGTGCACAAGCTATTTTTCAATCCAGATAGCTGAGGCAAATCTTCCAGTCTTGCCATCACGACGGTAAGAAAAAAACTGGTGCTGATCTCGAACAGTGCAGTATTCGCCACCGAAAATCATTTTTACGTCACAAGCCTCTAAACGTGCTCGTGCCAACAGGTAGATATCTGCAAGAAACTTTCCAGGTTTATGAGGTATTTCTGTGAATGCATTTTTTGGAACAGGAAAGCCGGAATCTTGAAATGACTTCACAACATCCTCTCCAACCTCAAATGATTCAGGTCCAATTGCTGGTCCTAGCCAAGCCATGAAGTCTGCCGCAGTGGATCCATCAGAAATTTTGAGCAACTCAGTAATCGTATTTTCCAGAATTCCAGCACAAAGACCCCTCCAGCCAGCATGTGCAGCACCAACGGCAGTCCCTTTGGAGTTAGTAAATAACACTGGCAAGCAGTCTGCCGTCATGATGACCAAGACCTCTTCAAGAGCATTAGTAACCGAGGCATCAGCCTCAATTGCCAGCCCCCGGTTTAAGTCTCGACTTTTCGGAGTGCTTACTGTTGTTTGGTGAGTCTGCTTTAACCAGATAGGCTCACCCGGCATGTCTTTAGTAAAAATAGCTCTATTGGCCAAAACATCTTCAACGCGGTCGCCCACATGATCGCCCAGATTTAGAGAATCATATGGAGCTTGACTTACCCCGCCTAACCTTGTGCTGACTGCTGTGCGCACCGACTTTGGGGCGGGCCATTGAGGAGCAACCAATCTCATCAGCGTGCCTCATTTTCAATAGAGGCCAACACAACAGATTCTTTCGGAAGAACTTCGTCACTCATTCCAACTTGCGGTAATAAGTCCAATAAATCCTGTGGTGGCAAGCGGAACCAAGTCATCAACTCATGTTTCACCGGATGTTGAAGACTTAAAGCAAAGGCATGTAAGGCCTGGCGATTAAATGACAGATTTTTAGCTACACCCGGAACCTTTTTGCGGTAGACCGGGTCGCCCACCAATGGAAAACCGAGTGATTCAAGATGAACACGAATCTGATGCGTGCGCCCTGTTTCCAGGCGACACTCTAACAATGTGACAGCAGCCTCTCCAACCAAACCCTTGGCTAAGCGTCGAAATAAAGTAGCTGCTGGTTTTCCTTGGGGACTGCCTGCGGACATCTTTAGGCGATCTCGCTGATCACGCCCAACCGAAGCCAGGACTTTGCCTTGACTGGGGGCATCACCCCACACCCAAGCCAAATAGCGACGTCCCACCGTTCTTTCTTGAAGTTGACGTACTAGGGAGGTTTGGGCTTGAGATGTTCTCGCCACGACCATGAGGCCTGAAGTGTCCTTATCCAGGCGATGCACTATTCCCGCCCTGGGGAGCGATTTGAGCTCAGGATAATAAAATAAGAGGCCATTTAACAGGGTTCCGGACCAATTTCCCGCTGCTGGGTGTACCACGAGGCCAGGCGGCTTATTGACCACAATGATGTCCTCATCCTCGTAGACCACATCCAGGGGAATATCTTCAGGGTTGAAGGCAAACTGCTCGGGCATTTCCTGTGGGAAAACCTTAACACTCTCGCCGCCATGGAGCAAATAACGGGCTTTAGTAACCTTTCCATCGACCATAACGGCGCCAGCTTCAACCCAAGCCTTAAGGCGATTACGTGAATAATCAGGCAAAGACCCTGCTAGCACCTTGTCCAAGCGCTCGCCAGCCATCTCCAAAGGGATATCTAGGGAGATGAAATCCTCATCATCGATATAATCAATGGGATTCGATTCAGGAGTTTCCGGCAATGCCACGCTTAGAGAGCCTTTCAGTTATGTCCGACGTAATATCAGACGCCAGTTTAAGGCTTGCTGGGAATTCTTCCTCACAAAAAAAGAGCTTCCATATAAGTGGCACTCCATTTGCCCTGCTTTTAGCCTTCGTGTTCGCATTAATGCTTTTGGGTGGATGCGCAGGTAGCGATGGCAGCAAAGATGACACAGACATCTGGTCAGAGGCAAAACTCTATTCTGAAGCCACTGACAAACTCAATGATGCTGACTTTGCTAAGTGCGGCAAGTACTTTGAAAAATTAGAGGCACGCTTTCCTTTCGGTCCCTATTCACAACAAGCACAAATTAACTCTGCTTATTGCTACTGGAAAGCGCAAGAACAAACTCAAGCACTGGTTGCGATTGATCGCTTTATTAAATTACATCAAGGTAGCGAAAGTCTAGATTACGCTTATTACTTAAAAGGACTCATTACCTTTAATGATGACTTGGGATGGCTTGGCAATTTTACTGGCCAGGACCTCAGTGAGCGAGACCCTAAAGCTGCTAAAGAAGCTTTTGAGTCGTTCAAAGTAGTAGTGGATCGTTTCCCAGACAGCAAGTACGCTCCAGATGCATTAGATCGCATGCGCTATATAGTGAATTCTCTTGCTGAGGCGGATGTGATTGTTGCGCGCTTTTATTATCAACGTGGTGCCTATCTGGCCGCAGCCAATCGCGCTCAGCTAGTTATACGTGATTACGATCGCGCACCTGCAGTTGAAGAGGCGCTCTACATTCTCACCAAGTCTTATGAGAAGCTCGGCATGGTTGAACTAAGCAATGATTCAGCCCGCGTCTTCAAATTAAACTTCCCAGACAGTCAAATGATGATCACCGGTCAACGTGTTCAAAAAGAACGCAGATGGTGGCAGTTCTGGAATAAGTAAGATTGTTTCAATATCAACAAAAATCCTCCGCTGTGGAGGATTTTTTATTTACTGGCTTGGCATTTTCTTTATCTACTGGATCTCAACAGGAACCCTAGGCGCCACAGCACAAAGCAACTCATAACCAATGGTTCCACTCATTTGCGCCACATCATCGACTGGAACTTTGTCACCCCAGAGTTGAACTACGCTACCGATGCCTGCATTTGGCGCATTGCTTAAATCAATCGCCAGCATATCCATAGAGACTCTTCCAACCAGAGGGCAAATGATCCCATGATTACGATTGCCAACCCAAACTGGCGTGCCATCTTTAGCATGACGTGGATACCCATCAGCATAGCCACAAGCCACAATGCCGATACGCATGGCATTAGGTGCCTCATAACGACCGCCGTAACCAATGCGATCCCCTTTTTGAAGTTCTTGAATATCAATAATTTCACTATGAAGTTGCATGACCGCCCTGAGATTGGCATGCTCAATATCAGCATGCAGTCCTGTTGGTGATGCGCCATAGAGCATGATGCCTGGGCGCACCCAATCGCCTAAGGCGTTGCGATGCCACAAAATAGCTGCAGAGTTTGCTAGTGATGTTGCACCTTCTAGACCAGCAATCGTTTCATTAAATAACTCTTGTTGACCTCCAACTGAGGGTAACTGATCCACTTGATCAGCATTGGCAAAATGGGTCATGTGGTGCATGTGATAACCAGTTGCATGCAAGCGATGAAAAACAGTTCGATATATTTCGGGCTTAAATCCCAAGCGATTCATACCGGTATTCATCTTTAGAAAGACACTTAAAGGCTTATGGTTTTTACCTTTAAATCGCTCCAGCCAATCTACTTGAGCATCACAGTGGACCACGAGGTCGCATGCTAAATCTTCCGCTCGGCTTAGCTCATTTTCATGAAATAAACCCTCTAAAAGGAGGATGCGCCCTTGCCAGCCGTGCTCCCTTAACCAGGCAGCGTCCTGTATATCTAACAAGGCAAAGCCATCCGTAGAGGACAGCCCCTTTAATGCAGCCTCAAAACAATGACCATAGGCTCGAGCTTTGATGACAGACCAGATTTTGGATTCTGGCGCCAATTCCCGAACTCGGTTTAAATTATGCCGAAAGGCGGCAGTATCAATAGATGCCAAAATTGGTCTATTAATCAGGCCGTTAGCTGAATCACCCATTTTCACCCCTCCTTTCATGCTTTAATTGCAGTAATGACTAGATTGTACGAATGAACCGTAGCTTTTACATCATTATGGCGGCGCAATTTTTTTCGTCGCTTGCCGATAATGCTCTCCTAATTGCCGCTATTGCGCTCTTGGCCCAGCTTCAAGCTCCGGCCTGGATGACGCCGTTGCTCAAATTGTTCTTTGTATTGTCCTACGTTCTTCTAGCAGCCTTTGTTGGAGCCTTTGCAGACTCCCGACCCAAGGGTAATGTCATGTTTATTACCAATACCATTAAGTTTGTTGGCTGCGTGACCATGTTGTTCGGTAGCCATCCTTTAATGGCCTATGCCATCGTCGGCCTAGGTGCCGCTGCTTACTCGCCAGCTAAATACGGGATTCTGACCGAACTTCTACCTCCTGAAAAATTAGTTGCAGCCAATGGTTGGATCGAGGGATTAACGGTAAGCTCAATCATTTTAGGCACCGTTTTAGGTGGCGTACTGATTAGTAGCACGGTATCTCAAAGCCTCTTGGCCCTAGACATGCCTACATTTGATACTGGCATTGATACGCCAGCCGAGTCGGCAATTCTGATCATCATGATGATTTATGTTGTTGCCGCACTCATCAACCTAAAGATTCCAGATACTGGCGCACGTTACGTTTCCCAGAAAACCAATCCAATTGAATTGGTCAAAGACTTTGCCATTTGCTTTAAGACGCTCTGGAATGATCGCTTAGGTCAAATCTCCCTAGCGGTAACAACCTTGTTTTGGGGTGCTGGTGCAACTCTTCAATTCATTGTCATTAAGTGGGCGCAAGTGGCTTTGCATATGAACCTATCCCAGGGGGCTATTTTGCAAGCCATTTCCGCTGTAGGCGTTGCCGGTGGCGCTGTTTATGCTGCTTGGCGTATTCCGCTTCGTAAATCGCTAGAGGTATTACCCTATGGCATTGCTATGGGCCTAGTAGTCTGCATCATGGCAGTCTATAACTCAGATATGCTTCCCAATACAAGCATCCTTACAGTGGGTAAGTTTCAGATATCCCTAAGCTTATTGCCTGCTTATTTTTTATTGATCTTAGTAGGCTGGTTAGCTGGCTACTTTGTAGTACCAATGAATGCCTTGTTGCAACATCGTGGTCACGTCCTGATGTCTGCAGGCCACTCCATTGCAGTACAAAACTTTAACGAAAACATTTCTGTTTTAGTGATGTTGCTAGTTTATTCTCTGCTGATCTGGCTAGATATACCAGTTCAATTTGTGATTATCGGATTTGGTTTAATTGTTAGCCTAATTATGTGGCTAGTGATTAAACGCCACGCCAGGAATCAAGCGGAGTATGACTCCATGCACCTGATCGGCGAACATAAGTAATAGGCTTGCTTATGCTTACATCAACTGTTTTGCAGAACAGATCTCGCTAACAACAGATCCTGCCAGAGCAACGCTTTATCGTTTGGTTTTGCAAGTACTTGATTGAGTTCAAAAGTAGCAATCACTGGAATCTCTTCCTCATTGCCAGTATTTAAAGCTAAAACCGTTTCGCGCAACTGCGGCAATGGATCCCTTTCTCCAGTGATTTTTTGAGCAGTAGGTCCACCGAAGGCAATTGCTACAACAGGCATTTCAGGGGCGCTCAACTGACTCAGACTCTGACTTGGATTTTTCCAAGCCCACTCATTTTTAGCCAGCCCCAATACACGAATCATATTTTGGAACAAGATTTGCGCATCGCCCTGTGGTTCGTTACCAAAAAACCACCACATTCCATAGCTAATTCTTGGGGTTGAATGTGCAACTTCAGGAGAGGCTTGAGCGTTAGTCTGTTCGGATACTAAGGCTGTCGCTTGTACAACATCCCGGGAAGTCCATTCGGTGATGCCCATTTCTTTTAAGAAGGCTGAATGTGTATTGGTCATGGCTCTAGCTTAATCGATTTGGCCATAACGAGCGCATCCTCACGAGATCCAGTCTCTGGATTAGCTGGGTAGTAGTTTTTACGAACACCGATTTGTTCGTACCCCAATTTTTGATAGAGCGATACCGCAGCTAAATTGGTTGGCCTTACCTCCAAAATAATGCGGGGCATTTTTTGTTGGGCTGCCACACCCTCAATCGCAGCCATCATTCTTTGGCCCAAACCAAGTTTACGCAAATGGGGCGACACCGTAATATTGAGCAGGTGTAACTCATCTACCGCAGGAAAGAGAATGCAGTACGCCCAAAGCACTGCTGGATCCAAATAACTACCCTTTACCATTTGGTCTACTTGCGGGCGAATGCAATAGGCCCAATGTCCAGCAGCCAAAGAATCAGAAAAATTACCCTTTGTCCAAGGGTGAATGTGCGAGACGGACTCTATCTTGAGAACTTCATCCAAGTCGGCAGCTTGCATTGGCATGAACGAGAGCTCTGCAGCCCCTTTCCCAGAGGAACTATCGGACATTACCTCATCCTCCCTTCGCGCTCTGCAGTAGTAAATGCCACTTTATTCCGCACATACATTGGCTCAAGCAGTCGAACACCTTCCTGTAAACCTTCTTTAAACGATTGTTTAGCACACTCTAAAACACCCAATGCAGAGATTGAGATATCGACATCCTTAGGGCCATCAAATATCGGCATACGACTGCTGTAAGCATTTAAAGCGCTACCTGCCATGAGTTGCACGCCATCAAAATTAAGATCTTCAGGCTTTGTAAGGTAGATATCACTCACGCGTTTTGGTAATTGAGTAGCTTGAGACTCATAGTTCGCCCAATAAATCTCTTCCATGCGTGCATCAACGGCAATCATGAAGCGTTGAGGCTTGGTCTTTTTATAAATCTCGGCGCTTGTGATTTGCGCAGCTATTGCATCTAAGCTACAAACTGATATGACTGGCAGATTGTTTGAAATAGCGAGGCCCTGCACTACCGCCACACCCAATCTAACTCCCGTGAATGCGCCTGGTCCAATACCAACGGCAATAGCATCAAGATCTTTTAAAGACAGTTTTGCATTAGCTAGTAGTGACTCAACCCAGGGCAATAGCAGTTGGCTGGCGCCCGCTGAAACAGCTTCATGCCTGAACTCTGGTGCTTTATCACCTAAAGATAAAGCCACCGAACACCACGCTGAAGAGGTGTCGATGGCCAATATATTTGCCAATTTGAACCCTATTTGCTAATTACAAAACCAAATTATGAACTCAATCCAGCAATCACCTCGGGTGGCGCTTGTACCAACTCAATGAGCACCCCTTCACCGCTTATTGGGAACTCGTCATTCCCCTTGGGATGGACAAAGGTGATGTCGTAGCCAGCAGCACCCTTGCGGATACCACCTGGAGCGAATCGAAGGCCATTAGCTGAGAGCCACTCGACCGCTTTAGGCAAGTCATCCACCCATAAACCAATATGATTTAAAGGTGTTTGATGTACAGCTGGTTTCTTTTCAATATCAAATGGCTGCATCAGATCGACTTCAATCTCATGGGCACCAGAACCAATCGCACAAATATCTTCATCCACGTTTTCACGCTCAGAGACAAAAGTACTTTTGTATTCAAATCCGAGCATATCGATCCACAACTTCTTTAGTCGATTTTTGTTCTCACCGCCTATGGCGATTTGCTGAATACCTAAAATCTTAAATGGCTTTGTGCTCATAGTCATTTACCTATTTATTCAAAGCGAATAATTAATTGATCCACCGCCAAGCTATCGCCCTCTTTAGCGCAGATTTCAGCAACTACACCATCTTGCATAGCGGATAGCGTATTTTCCATCTTCATCGCTTCAATTGAGGCTAGTTTCTGACCTGCTGTAACCGCTTCACCAGCCTTGACAGCAATTTTTGTGAGCAGCCCTGGCATTGGAGACATCACTAATTTAGAAGTATCTGGCGGCAACTTGACAGGCATACGACGTTGTAACTCTGCTCCCAAGGGGCTCAGAACCATACATTCGTAATGAGCGCCATCAAGAATTAACAGATACTTAACGCCACGACGCTCTACTTGTGCAGTAATCTTGTGCGTACCGTTAATGGTCGCATGCAGACAGATCTGCCCGGGACGCCAGTCACTCACAATGTCATAACGACTCACACCATCAGTCTCATCGATGTAGACGGAATAGATGCCGTCTTTCAGCTCAACCCGAATAGGCACTTCATAAGGATCATTCATGGAGCCGGTTTTTTTGCCAGTAACCACTACAAATTTCTTTGCAATGATCATTTCATGGCCAGCTAATTGACCATCAATCATCTTGATATGCTCAAGATAGCGATAGCGCATAAAAGCGGCTAATGCTGCCAAACGCTTCGGATCAGCGGGCTGTACAGAATCCTTTTTAAAGCCCTCTGGATACTCTTCAGCGATAAAGCCAGTTGTAAAGTCGCCATTTACAAAGCGAGGGTGTTGCAATAGGGCCGCTTGAAATGGAATATTGGAGTGAATGCCGCGAATCACAAAATCATTCAATGCTGCGCGCATCTTTTCAATTGCTTCCGTACGATCCTTGCCGTGAACAATCAATTTAGCAATCATTGAGTCGTAGTACATCGGAATTTCACCGCCCTCATACACGCCAGTATCTACACGCACTCCGTTAATAGCCTCTGGTGGACGGTACTTCACTAGACGGCCAGTTGAAGGTAGGAAGTTGCGGAATGGATCATCAGCGTTGATACGGCACTCCATCGACCAACCATCCAACTTCACATCTTCTTGCTTGAATGCCAACTTCTCGCCTGCAGCTACCCGAATCATCTGCTCGACCAAGTCAAGGCCAGTAATACTTTCGGTCACTGGATGCTCAACCTGCAAACGGGTATTCATTTCTAGGAAATAGAAAGACTTATCTTTACCAACCACAAACTCCACTGTGCCGGCGGATTGGTAGTTCACAGCTTTTGCCAATGCAACCGCTTGTTCGCCCATCGCTTTACGAGTCGCCGGATCGATAAAAGGTGAAGGCGCTTCTTCAATGACTTTTTGATGACGGCGCTGAATGGAGCAATCGCGCTCATTGAGATAAACCACATTGCCAAATGAGTCGCCTAAAACCTGAATCTCAATATGACGCGGGCCTTCAACAAACTTCTCAATAAAAATACGATCGTCACCGAAGCTGTTCATCGCTTCCGTTTTGCAGGCTGCAAAACCTTCGGCAGCTTCTTTGTCGTTAAATGCAACGCGCAAGCCCTTACCACCACCGCCTGCCGAAGCTTTAATCATGACAGGATAGCCAATGCCTTGAGCAATTTTGACCGCTTCTTCAGTGGTATCAATGGCCTCGTTATAACCAGGAATCGTATTCACCTTAGCTTCTAACGCAAGCTTCTTGGAGGCAATCTTGTCACCCATAGCAGCGATCGATTGATGCTTAGGGCCAATAAAGACAATGCCTTCTTCTTCGCAACGCTTAGCAAACTGCTCGTTCTCCGATAAGAAGCCGTAGCCAGGATGAACCGCTTCAGCGCCGGTATCTTTGCAGGCCTGAATAATTCGGTCCATTACTAAGTAGGATTCACGCGAAGGTGCCGGTCCGATGCAAACAGCCTCATCTGCCAGTTGAACGTGACGCGCTTCTTTATCGGCCTCTGAGTAAACGGCTACAGTCTTGATGCCCATTTTTTTAGCGGTCATCATCACACGGCAAGCAATCTCACCGCGGTTAGCAATTAAAATTTTCTTAAACATTTTCGTAGTCATAATTTATCAGCGCCTTTACAGAGGAATATTGCCGTGTTTACGCGCAGGATTCTTCAAGTCTTTGTCTTTGAGCATCGCTAGTGAACGAGCAATCCGTTTACGGGTCTCATGCGGGAGAATGACGTCATCGATGTAACCGCGACGACCTGCCACAAAAGGGTTGGCAAACTTCGACTTGTACTCAGCTTCACGTGCAGTGATTTTTACTGGATCCGATTTCTCTTCACGGAAAATAATCTCAACAGCCCCCTTAGGACCCATTACTGCAATTTCTGCTGAAGGCCAGGCAAAGTTGACGTCACCACGTAAATGCTTAGAAGCCATCACATCATAGGCGCCACCATAAGCTTTACGAGTAATTAAAGTCACCTTGGGCACGGTGCAATCAGCGTACGCATAGAGCAATTTCGCACCATGTTTAATAATGCCGCCGTATTCTTGTGCAGTGCCAGGCATAAAGCCAGGAACGTCAACCAAAGTCACTACCGGAATATTGAAGGCATCGCAGAAGCGCACGAAACGCGCAGCCTTGATGGATGCCTTGATATCCAAACAACCAGCCAGAATCAGTGGTTGATTGGCAACAATCCCAATGGATCGACCTTCGATACGAGCAAAGCCAATCACGATATTTTTTGCGTAGTCAGGCTGTAATTCAAAGAATTCACCGTCGTCCACGATCTTCTCAATCAACTCTTTCATATCGTAAGGTTGATTGGGGTTGGATGGCACCAAGGTATCTAATGAAAAATCAGGCTCTTCAGTTCGGTTTGCACCTTTGATCAAAGGTGGTTTCTCACGGTTTGAGAGCGGTAAGTAGTTAAAGAAACGACGCAACATCATGATCGCATCAACATCGTTATCGAAAGCCAAATCGCAAACACCTGATACTGTTGAGTGAGTTACAGCACCACCTAATTCTTCAGCAGTAACATCTTCATGAGTAACGGTCTTCACTACTTCAGGGCCCGTCACAAACATGTAAGAACTATCTTTGACCATGAAAATGAAGTCGGTCAAGGCCGGGGAATATACGGCGCCACCAGCTGAAGGCCCCATGATCAGGGATATTTGCGGGATTACGCCGGATGCGGTTACATTGCGCTGAAAAATCTCTGCATAGCCGCCAAGCGAGGCAACACCCTCTTGAATACGCGCACCGCCAGAGTCATTGAGGCCAATTACAGGAGCGCCTACCTTGAGGGCTTGATCCATGATTTTGCAAATTTTTTCTGCATGGGCCTCTGATAAGGAGCCACCTAAAACGGTGAAGTCTTGAGAGAAAACAAACACCAGGCGGCCATTAATCATTCCATAACCAGTGACAACCCCATCGCCAGGAACAGTTTGATCGGCCATGCCAAAATCATGACAACGGTGCTCAACAAACATATCCCACTCTTCAAATGTGCCTGCATCAAGCAAAAGCTCAATACGCTCACGAGCAGTTAATTTGCCCTTCGCATGTTGAGCCTGGATGCGCTTTTGACCGCCACCCAATCGAGCAAGCTCACGCTTAGCTTCGAGTTGTTGAATGATTTCCTTCATTTCCTGCTCCTTAGAAAAATTCATGCCCCATGGCTTCCAGTAGTCGTCTTGCCGCTACTGAAGCTGCCATAGTTCCTTGGTTTACCTGTGCTGCCAAGCTTGGTAGAAGCGCTTGAACGGCTTCATTACTACGAAATGCATTTTTTAATCCTGCATCGATGCGATCCCACATCCATGCACCTGATTGCTCTTTACGACGAGAGTCAAATTTCCCATTGGCCTTTTGGAGAGATTCAAAATGAGATACCTTTTCCCATAACTCCGGAACGCCGTTACCCTCTAGGGCACTTAAGGTCATGACTTGTGGGTGCCAAAATTCTTTGTCATGGGATGCATGATCTGGATTGCCTTGGAAACCAAGCAGTCGTAATGAGCTGGTAATAAATAACTGAGCGCGCATTGCAGCATCAGGATCAATGTCTACTTTATTGATGACGATCAGATCGGCAATTTCCATCACACCTTTTTTAATCGCCTGTAGATCATCGCCAGCATTGGGGAGTTGCATTAACAGGAACATGTCAGTCATACCTGCAACTGCAATCTCACTCTGCCCTACGCCAACGGTTTCAACAATAATCACATCAAAACCTGCGGCTTCAGCAACCAACATGGCTTCACGCGTCTTCTCTGCAACACCACCCAGCGTACAAGACGATGGACTGGGGCGAATAAAGGCATGTTCAAGAACGGATAGACGCTCCATACGGGTCTTATCGCCCAAAATTGAGCCACCAGAGATGCTGGAAGAAGGATCAATCGCTAACACAGCGACTCGATGACCTTTATCGATGAGGTAAAGGCCCAAAGACTCAATCAAGGTCGACTTGCCAACACCTGGAACGCCTGAAATTCCCAGACGAAATGATTTACCTGTTTTTGGCAATAGAGAATTCAGCACCTCATCAGCGCGATGACGGTGATCTAAGCGAGTTGATTCAAGCAGCGTAATGATCTTCGCTAATGCACGTCGCTGCTTAAGCGATGGCGCACCAGTGAGATCATTCACTAGAGCTTGATCAGCGGCTTCGAGCATGCCTATGGCCCGTACTAAGCTGGTTTAACAGACTTGCGGATTTGCTCGAGCACATCCTTAGCCGAAGCCGGAATTGGAGTGCCTGGACCATAAATACCTTTTACACCTGCCTCATAGAGGAACTCGTAATCTTGCCTTGGAATCACACCACCAACGAATACGATGATGTCGTCTGAACCCTGCCTCTTCAATTCAGCAATGATGGCTGGCACCAATGTCTTATGGCCAGCAGCCAATGTAGAAACTCCCAAGGCATGTACGTCATTCTCGATCGCTTGACGCGCACATTCTTCTGGGGTTTGAAATAGGGGGCCGATATCCACGTCAAAACCCAAGTCAGCATAGGCTGTAGCAACCACCTTTGCACCACGGTCATGGCCATCTTGCCCCAACTTAGCAATCATCACACGTGGACGACGACCAAAGTCTTTTGCAAAGTCAGCAATTTCAGTTTGAAGTTTTGCCCAGCCCTCGGCTGAGTCATAAGCAGCTGCATACACACCGGTCACCTTTTGAGTATCGGCGCGATGGCGCCCGTAAACTTTTTCTAATGCATCAGATACTTCACCAACGGTTGCTCGTAATCGAATTGCATTGACAGATAACTCCAACAAGTTTCCAGAGTTATCTTCAGCAGCCTTAGTTAATGCCTCTAACGCAGCTTCTACTTTCTTAGAGTCACGCTTAGCCTTAATTTCCTTAAGACGTGCAACCTGACCTTCACGGACTTTATCGTTGTCGATCATTAATACATCAACAAGATCCTCTTTGCTAAGCTTGTATTTGTTCACACCCACAATTACGTCGGAGCCTGAATCTATCTTGGCCTGTTTTTCAGCAGCAGCAGCTTCAATTTTAAGTTTAGCCCAACCACTTTCAACCGCCTTGGTCATACCGCCCATGGCTTCTACTTCTTGAATAATTTCCCAGGCTTTGTCAGCCATTTCTTGAGTTAGGTTTTCCATCATGTAGGAACCCGCCCATGGATCGATGACGCTAGGAATATGTGTCTCTTCTTGAAGGATCAATTGAGTGTTACGCGCAATACGGCTGGAGAACTCGGAAGGCAAGGCAATCGCCTCATCCAAAGAGTTGGTATGCAATGACTGTGTGCCACCAAAGACTGCGGCCATCGCCTCTACCGTAGTTCTTACTACGTTGTTGTATGGATCTTGCTCAGTTAAGGACCAGCCCGATGTTTGACAGTGCGTACGCAACATTAAGGACTTCGGATTCTTTGGCTCGAAGGACTTCATAATGCGCCACCACAACAAGCGGGCGGCACGCAACTTGGCCACTTCAAGGTAGAAATTCATACCAATCGCAAAGAAGAAAGAGAGGCGACCTGCAAAGCCATCAACATCCAAACCTTTAGCGAGCGCTGTTTTTACATACTCTTTACCATCGGCCAAGGTGAATGCCAACTCCAACACTTGATTGGCTCCAGCCTCTTGCATGTGGTAACCCGAAATAGAAATCGAGTTGAACTTCGGCATGTGCTTAGCGGTGTACTCAATAATGTCGCCAATAATACGAATCGAAGGTTCTGGTGGGTAAATGTAGGTATTGCGAACCATGAACTCTTTCAGAATGTCATTCTGAATCGTTCCGGATAATTGCCCCTGCTTCACGCCTTGCTCTTCACCAGCCACAATGTAACCAGCCAGAACCGGCAATACAGCTCCGTTCATTGTCATTGAAACGGATACCTTATCCAATGGAATGCCATCGAACAAGATTTTCATATCTTCTACAGAGTCAATGGCAACACCGGCCTTACCAACGTCACCGGTAACACGCGGATGATCGGAGTCGTAGCCGCGATGAGTAGCTAAGTCAAAAGCAACGGATACACCTTGACCACCTGCATCAAGTGCCTTGCGATAAAAAGCATTGGATTCTTCTGCAGTTGAAAAACCAGCGTACTGACGAATGGTCCAAGGACGAACCGAGTACATTGTTGCTTGTGGACCACGTACAAATGGTTCAAATCCAGGCAATGTATCGGTGTAGTTAAGACCTTCAACATCCGATGATGTGTATAAAGCTTTTAAATGAATTCCATCCGGAGTTTTCCAACCCAAGGAATCAACATCACCATGAGGTGCAGATTTTTGCGCTGACTTTTTCCAGGCCTCTAGATTGGCATCTGGAAATGATGGCCATGAATTGTTTTCTTTAGAACTCACAAAAACTCCCGGTTAATTTTTGCTGCATTGCATCGAAATATCCCTACATTCTGCTTGACAATTATTTATTTGTCTAGCTATCATGTATTCATAATTATGAATACAAAACTGAATAACAGACCCTTATACGAAGACGTAGCCGATCGGCTAAGGGAGCAGATATTTAGCAAGCAACTAGCTCCAAGCAGCTGGTTAGATGAACAATCGCTTGCTGACCAATTCGGCATCAGCCGCACGCCAATGCGTGAGGCAATTAAGGTCCTAGCCTCTGAAGGTCTGGTTACCATCAAGATGCGTCGTGGAGCCTATGTAACTGAGGTGGCTAGAAAAGATCTAGAACAAATCTTCACGATTCTCTCCCTTTTAGAGGGTCAAGCAGCTAAGGAAACAGCGATTAAAGCGACTGAAGCTGAATTAAATATGCTGGATCACCTACACCACCGCTTAGAAAAAGCAGCTGCCGACCGGGATATTGAGCAGTTTTTTGAGATAAATGGCAAATTTCATGAGCTAATTCAAGAAATTGCAGGTAATAAATGGATGAATAGCGTCATTGCAGATCTACGCAAAGTTCTCAAATTACATCGTAGAGACTCATTAACCAGCACCGGTAGACTGCAAAACTCATTAGTTGAGCACCGAGAAATCCTTCGGGCACTTCTCAAGCGAGATGAGCAAGCTGCTGAAGCGGTGATGCGTAAACATCTTGCCCATGGGCTAGAAGCGTTAAGATAAAACCTATAAAAAATAAAGGCTTAGAAAGATATTCTAAGCCTTTAATCTAAGCAGCCTGAGCTAGCAGGGTTTACTTTTTAATAACAAAATTTCCTGGCAAACTTGAAATATAAGCGGCGATATCTTGTATATCAGCATCGCTAAAGGCCTGAACTTGGGAGCCCATGATGGCGTTATTACGACCATACTGAGGATTGCCGTTGCCTACTTTGTAAGCCTTCAAGGCGTAATACAAGTAGTCAGAATACTGACCAGCTAACCTTGGATAGGCGGGCAAGATTGGGGCATTGAGTCCAGCACCATGGCAAGAGGCGCAATTACCCTTCTCTACCAATGCCTGACCTTTATCTACGCTAGCAGCATTTGCTACGTTTACCAAACCAATGCTGGAGAGCAAAACTGCTGTAATTAGTGCAAATTTCATAAAAGTATCTCTATGTATCTTTATCAATGAATCACTTCAATGGGTTGTTAGGTGTGCTGGCAGTTTGCGCAGCATAGTATTCGCCAATATCGGCCATATCCTGGTCAGACAAGCTGGCAGCGATAGCGCGCATCGTTGGATGCTTGCGCTCACCCTTTTTGTACTCTGACAAAGCGGTAGCAATATAGGCGCCATTTTGACCGCCCAACATGGGCACTTTGTATACCAATGGGTAATCAGCGCGGTAATCAGGGATTGAGTGGCAGCCAACACAAAGCCAAACCTTAGCGTTACCTGCAGCGGCATTGCCTTTAACTTCATCAGCCTGAGCAACAGAACCTGCAAAAGCTAAAGTTGCAGCAACGGCCAAATGAGGAAGAAATGTGAGTTTTTTCATAGAAATCATTATTAATGAGTTTGATTTGGATCAATTTGGGAAGAGTATAGCGGACAGATGCCTTTCCCGTCATTTCAGAGGCCAAAATCAGTAGAAACACTGAAAAATTCCCCTCATTTACCTATACTTGAATGCTTAATCCAGTCCTTATTTAGGTATGTCTATGAGCAAATCCACCCCACCCTCTCAAAATCGCTTTGCAGGCAGCCAAAGCTATGTCGCTACCGATGATCTGAAATTGGCAGTAAATGCGGCCATTGCTCTGCAGCGCCCCCTTCTTATTAAAGGTGAGCCCGGTACTGGGAAAACCATGCTCGCTGAAGAAGTAGCAGCTGCCCTCAACATGCCGCTATTGCAATGGCATATCAAATCAACCACAAAGGCTCAGCAGGGTCTATATGAATACGATGCCGTAAGCCGTTTGCGCGACTCCCAATTGGGCGATGAAAAAGTAAACGATATTCGAAACTACATTGTGAAAGGTGTTCTTTGGCAAGCTTTTGAGGCAGACGAACCTACCGTATTGCTCATTGATGAAATCGATAAAGCAGATATTGAGTTTCCGAATGACTTATTACGTGAAATTGATCGCATGGAGTTTTACGTCTATGAAACTCGTGAATTGATTAAGGCTAAACATCGTCCGCTCGTCATCATTACTTCAAACAATGAAAAGGAATTGCCCGACGCCTTCTTGCGTCGTTGCTTCTTTCATTACATCACCTTCCCGGACGCCAATACGATGCAAAGCATCGTGGATGTGCACCACCCCAATATCAAACAGGATCTTTTGGACGCTGCCCTCAAGGCCTTCTACCAGATACGCTCGTTACCGGGCTTAAAAAAGAAGCCCTCTACATCTGAATTAATCGACTGGCTCAAGCTCTTATTGGCTGAAGACATTCCGCCTGAAGCGCTGCACAGCAGCGATGAAAAGATTGTCGTACCGCCCTTGCATGGGGCTTTACTTAAGAATGAACAAGATATTCATCTATTTGAGCGCTTGGTCATGATGAATCGCAATCATCGCTAACTTGTTAGCCAGAAGACTTCTGACATGTTGATTCAATTCTTCCTAAATCTGAAAGAGGCCAAGGTGCCTGTTTCAGTACGAGAGTTTTTAACTCTTTTGGAGGGTTTGAAATCGGGTGTTATTAACCCCTCTATTGATGAGTTTTATCAGTTCTCGCGCTTAATATTGGTTAAGGATGAGCAACACTTTGATCGCTTTGATCAAGTGTTTGGTAGCTACTTCAACGGGATTGAACAAATCATTGCTCTATCGCCAGATATTCCACTGGAATGGTTAGAGAAAAAACTTCAACGCGTACTAACGGATGAAGAAAAAGCTGCGCTGCAGAAATTAGGTGGTCCGGATGCCTTAAAGAAGCGGCTTGAGGAGCTTTTAAAAGAGCAAAAAGAATGGCATGGCGGTGGCAATAAATGGATTGGCGCAGGTGGTTCTTCACCATTTGGTCACAGCGGCTATCACCCCGAAGGCATCCGTATTGGTGGCGAGAGTGCCGGCAACAGAACGGCCATCAAAGTCTGGGAAGCTAGAGAATTTAAGGATTACGACAGTGATCTAGCATTAGGTACACGCAATATTAAAGTCGCTTTACGGCGCCTACGTCGCTTTGCCCGAGAAGGATCTACTCTAGAGCTCGATTTAGATAAGACTATTCATTCAACAGCTGCCAATGCCGGCATGCTCGATATTCAAATGCGACCCGAGCGACACAACCAGGTAAAAGTTCTACTGCTCATGGATGTCGGCGGCTCGATGGATGATCATATCCAACGCATTGCTGAGTTATTTTCTGCTGCCAAAGCTGAATTTAAGCACTTAGAACATTACTATTTCCATAACTGTGTTTATGAAAACTTATGGCAAAGCAATCGCCGTAGACGTGATCAAGTGACTGCAACGCAAGAAATCATTAATAAATATGGACCCGACTACAAGCTCATCTTTGTTGGAGATGCGACGATGTCTCCTTATGAAATATTGAGCCCCAATGGCTCCGTTGAATACAACAATAAAGAAGCGGGCGCTGTTTGGATTAATAGGCTCATTGACCACTTCCCGCATTTTGCGTGGCTTAATCCTGAGCCTGAATCCATCTGGCAATACCGTCAATCGATCGACATCATGCAAAACCTCATGAAAGATCGTATGTACCCAGTCACTCTAAATGGTCTTGAAAGTGCCATGCGTCAGCTTTCCAAGTAAGATTCCTTTTTTCAATTTAATTACATAAACCCAATATGAGCACAACCATTAGCGAACGTCTTAAGACCCTCGGTATTGATTTACCGCCACCAGGACCCCCTGCTGCTGCCTATGTCATGGCTGCCACCACTGGTAATACCGTATTTCTTTCTGGTCACATTGCTAAGCAAGATGGCAAACCTTGGGTTGGTAAGCTCGGTAAAGATATGGATACAGAAACTGGTAAAGCGGCTGCACGCTCTATTGCGATTGACCTGATTTCTACCTTACAAAATCACTTGGGCTCTTTAGATAAAGTAAAGCGCATCGTTAAAGTCATGGGCTTGGTGAACTCCACTGACAGTTATACCGAGCAACACTTAGTGGTAAATGGCTGTTCAGAATTATTGTTTGAAGTTTTTGGCGACGCTGGCAAACATGCGCGTAGCGCCTTTGGTGTTGCACAAATCCCGCTTGGTGCTTGTGTAGAAATCGAACTGATTGCCGAGATTTAACTCAACACAACTTAATGGGGCTGGATTCTATCCAGCCCTAGTTTCTCGATATCGCTCTGCGTATCGACATCCATTACAAATGCTTGATTATCAGTAACAAAATTTTTCACTAGCTCGGGATGTAGATCTATGTAGGGCCTGCAGACCATCCCGGGTATTGCTAAGATTTTCTCAATGATTGGTTTTGAAAATAATACCGGGTTACCTCGCTGACCATTCACCATCGGCAATACGATCTCTTGGTTTGCGCTTCTTTGATTAAATTGCCACAGTAATGCCTCGATCTCAGTGCTAGCTATGTCCGGCTGATCGCATAAAGCAATTAACAAAACTTCATAGTCACTTTTTAGCGATTCAAGACCAAGACGTACTGAAGAGGCTTGACCCAACTCTGGCTGGAGATTTTTTACCCAAGTTATTGGGTTTGCTACGGCTTGCTTGAGTAATTTAATTTCTGCTTCGATTTGGTCCGAGTAAAAGCCTGTAACGACCAAAGTCTCAATGGGGTCAAAACTCTGGGTAGATTGAATAAAGCGCTTCAACAAACTATCTCCGCCTTTTTTTAATAAGGCTTTGGGATATCCACCCAAACGACTTCCCTCACCCGCTGCCAATATCAGGATGGCTAGACGCAAATTGGGGCTTTTGGAGGATTCACCGGAGACTGTCATTAGAGTGATAATAAATAGTTATCAATAAAAGCTTTAACAAAAGAACGAAAAAGAAGAAAACGCATGAACAGCACCGATTTAAGCGTACTCAAATCTGCCGTCGAATGGCTACAAGCAGGCCAATCTGTCGCGATTGCGACCGTGGTTCAGACTTGGGGCTCAGCACCCCGTCCAGTCGGCTCCTGGCTTGCTATACGAGCTGATGGGCAAGTTGCTGGGTCTGTTTCAGGGGGCTGCGTTGAAGATGACCTTATTCGTCGAGTCCAAACTGAAATCCTCACTCGCGATACCCCAGAAATGGTGGTTTACGGAGTAACCCAGCAAGAAGCTGCTCGTTTTGGTCTGCCTTGTGGTGGCACCTTACGTTTATTGGTAGAGCCTAGGCCAGAATTAGCTATTTTAGAAAAGTTGCTTGCGAATATTTCATCTCATCAAATTACACGTCGCTCCGTAAATCTGGCTACTGGTAAATCCACCCTTAGCTTAGGTGAGCGCAGTGATGAATTTGCTTGCACTGAACAGGAAATGAAAACCACTTACGGCCCTCGTTGGCGTATGGTGATTATTGGTGCTGGTCAGCTATCCCTATACACGGCCGATTTTGCGCTAGCTTCAGATTTTGAAGTCGTCGTGATTGATCCTCGTGAAGAATATGCCGAGGGTCTAAATCGTTCTGATATTACTTTCTCAAAGGGGATGCCAGATGATGTCTTGCTGGAGATTGGTGTTGACTCTCACACCGCCGTTGTTGCTCTGACACATGACCCCAAGTTAGATGACATGGCTTTGATGGAGGCCCTGAAGTCTCCCGCCTTTTATGTGGGGGCGTTAGGCAGCAGAAAAAATACTCAAAAACGCAAAGAGCGCTTGCTCGAGTTTGATGTCAGCCAAGAGCAGGTTGAAAAATTACACGGTCCTGTTGGTCTATATATTGGCGCTCTCACCCCACCAGAGATCGCAGTTTCGATTCTGGCAGAAGTGATTGCTGTTAAATATGGCGTGAGTATTCCAAAGAAAACTTAGCTGACTTAACTGACTTAACTGGCTTAGTTCGCTGTTAATTTGCCGTCTTTTAAGCGCGGCTCAACAAAGTGGCCTTTGCGTGCGCGGTTACCTGCAAATGACTTTAAGGTTTTGGCATCAAGGCCGAGTTCAGTTGGTTTACCAGCACGTCCAGCGCCTGAATAGGTAGCCCCGTCAGGACCAACTGCGATAGCCGAAGCCAAGTGTTCTTTATCGTCCAAGCCCATAAGGATTACCCCTTTGCCGCCGGTTGGCAGACGCTTGAGTTCATCTAATGGGAAAACTAATAACTTAGAAGCTTCTGATAAGCAGGCAACTTGCTTCATGCCCACCTTCACCTTAGCAGCACCTAAAGGAGCATCGCCAGGAACTTTAGCATCCATACTCAAGAATGATTTACCCGCTTTGTTACGAGTAGTCATATCAGATACATTGGCCAAGAATCCATAACCCGCTTTAGTAGAAAGCAATACCAAATCATCGGATTGACCAGCGTAATAGGCAACCATTTGTGAGCCAGCAGCCAAATTAACGAAGCTCGTTAATGGCGAGCCATCACCACGAGCGCCTGGCAATTCGCTGACAGGAACGGTGTATACCCGTCCGTCACTACCAAAGCCCTGAATAACGTCTACTGTTCTCACCTCAAAGGTGGCATACAAAGCATCACCTGCTTTAAAGCCAAATTGGGTTGCATCATGCTCATGACCTTGGCGCACACGTACCCAGCCCTTTTGAGAAACAATGACTGTGACCGGCTCATCAATGACCTTGGTCTCAGCAACAGCACGTTTATCTTCCTGAATGAGGGTGCGACGATCATCGCCGAAGTCTTTCATATCAGACTCAATTTCTTTGATGATGCGCTTGCGTAAGACGGTGTCGTTCTGCAACAAACCTTCTAGATCATCACGTTCAGACTTGAGCTCTTTAAGCTCTTGCTCAATCTTGATGCCTTCTAAGCGAGCCAACTGGCGCAAGCGAATGTCCAGAATATCTTCTGCTTGGCGATCGCTAAGCTTGAACTCTTTAATCAGGTCCGCTTTAGGTTCATCGCTATTGCGAATGATCTTAATGACTTTATCAATATTGAGAAGAACGGTTAAGCGTCCTTCCAAAATATGCATACGGTCTTTGACTTTGCCTAAGCGGTGCTGCGTTCTGCGAGTAACTGTGGCTACCCTAAATGCAACCCACTCAGACAGAATTTCTTTTAGGCCTTTTTGACGTGGACGGCCATCATTACCAATCATCACCAAGTTCATTGGGGCATTGGATTCCAATGAAGTATGAGCAAGCAATAAATTGACAAACTCATTCACGTCAATATTCTTACTCTTCGGCTCAAATACCAAACGAACTGCGGCATCCTTGCTGGATTCATCACGCACGCCATCGAGCACATTCAATATGGTCGATTTAAGGTTATTTTGCTCAGGCGTTAAGGTCTTTTTGCCGACCTTTACCTTCGGATTGGTAATTTCTTCTATCTCTTGCAGTACGCGCTGCGAAGAAGTTGCCGGAGGTAGCTCATTAACCACAATCTGCCATTGACCACGAGCCAATTCTTCGACAGACCAACGTGCACGCACTTTAATACTACCGCGCCCTGCTTCATAGATCTGTGCAATTTCTGCAGAAGAAGAAATAATCTGTCCGCCGCCTGGATAGTCAGGACCAGGCATGATTTCCAATAACTCTGAAGTGCTCATCTTCGGAGACTTCATTAATGCAACGGCAGCTGTAGCCACTTCACGCAAATTATGGGAAGGAATCTCGGTCGCCATACCAACGGCAATACCGGATGCGCCATTGAGCAATACAAACGGTAGGCGCGCTGGTAATAATTTAGGCTCTTGGAATGAGCCGTCATAGTTCGGCGCGAAATCTACCGTACCTTCATCGATTTCACTCAGAAGCAAACTAGCGATCTTAGTAAGACGAGCCTCGGTGTAACGCATCGCTGCCGCACCGTCGCCATCGCGTGAGCCGAAGTTACCTTGACCATCGATTAATGGGTAGCGCAATGAGAAGCTTTGTGCCAAGCGCACTAAGGCATCGTATGCAGATTGGTCACCATGCGGATGAAACTTACCCAGCACATCGCCAACTACACGCGCACTCTTCACCGGTTTAGCATCAGCACGCAAACCCATTTCGCTCATTGAGAACAAGATGCGGCGCTGTACGGGTTTCTGTCCATCAGATACATCAGGTAATGCACGGCCTTTAACTACGCTAATTGCATAATCTAAATAGGCACGCTCTGCATATACCGCTAGAGTTAAGCTGTCTTTACCATCTTCATTTAAGTCAACCGTTTTGGGGTCATGATTGCCCGTTCCACCACCAGAAGAAGCAGCAACTGCAGGGGCCTCTTCCACTTCAACGATATCCATTTCAATGGGACTGGCAAACAAATCCGCCTGATCGGCTGGAGTATTTTTTCCAGGAGTCTTTTTAGTTGTCATTAGATATCCGCCTCCACTTCATTACCGCGCTCTTCTAGCCAATCACGGCGTGCACCGGACTCTGATTTACCCATCAACATATCCATTGTTTTAAACGTTTCGTCTTCAGTCCATGTGCCCAAAGTGACTGGTAGTAAACGACGAGTATCTGGATTCAAAGTCGTATCCCAAAGTTGCTCAGCACTCATCTCTCCCAGACCCTTAAAGCGGGAGATTTGCCATGCAGTTTCTTTGACACCATCTTTACGTAATTTATCTTCAATCGCTTGAAGCTCATTAGCATCTAGGGCATAAATCTTTTGCGCTGGTTTCTTGCCACGCGCTGGAGCATCGACTCTAAATAGTGGTGGCCTAGAAATATGCACATGCCCTAACTCAATGAGTTTGGGGAAATGCTTGTAGAACAAGGTTAAGAGCAATACCTGGATGTGTGCACCATCGACGTCCGCATCAGACAAAATGCAAACCTTGCCATAGCGCAGATTAGATAGATCAGGACTGTCATTTGCTCCGTGAGGATCAACACCAATTGCTACAGCAATGTCATGCACTTCATTATTGGCAAATAAGCGATCGCGCTCAGCTTCCCAAGTATTTAATACCTTGCCCCGCAATGGAAGAATCGCCTGATATTCCTTATTTCGCCCCATTTTGGCTGAACCGCCAGCAGAATCACCCTCTACTAGGAAGATTTCATTCATACCAATATCTTCGCTCTCGCAATCAGTAAGCTTGCCCGGGAGTACAGCTACGCCAGAGGATTTTTTCTTCTCAACTTTTTGGCCGGCACGGGTTCTCGCTTGTGCTTGCTTGATCACCAGGTCGGCTAACTTGCGACCGTAGTCAACATGTTGGTTGAGCCAAAGCTCTAAAGCAGACTTCACATAGCCAGAAACTAAACGTACGGCATCACGAGAATTCAGCCGCTCTTTAATCTGCCCTTGGAACTGAGGATCCAATACTTTGGCCGACAGAATGAAAGATGCGCGAGCAAATACGTCTTCAGGCATGAGTTTCACGCCTTTCGGTTGTAATGCATGCATCTCAATAAAGCCTTTAACAGCATTAAATAAACCTTCACGCAAACCACTTTCGTGCGTGCCGCCTGCAGGTGTTGGAATCAAGTTCACATAACTCTCGCGTACTGGTGCGCCATCTTCAGTCCAGCAAACAACCCAAGCCGCGCCCTCGCCTTCAGCAAAAGAATCTTCCTCTCCAGTGCCGGTAGCGTATTGCTCGCCTTCGAATGGAGGAATGACTTCGGCACCATGACCTGCTTGCGCAATCGCTTCGTTTAAGTAGCCACGCAAGCCTTGTGCGTATTGCCATGTCTGGGTATCGCCTGATTTTTCTTGAATCAGTGTTACCTTCACACCTGGCAATAAAACAGCCTTGGAACGTAATAGACGAATGAGCTCAGGCATTGGAATCACTGAGCTATCAAAATACTTACCGTCTGGCCAAGTGCGAACGCGGGTACCGTGCGACTTATCTTCTTTTGCAGAAGAAATCGTTTTGAGCTTTTCAATGACTTTGCCGTCAGCAAAGGTCAATGTCGACATTTGGCCATCACGCCAAACGGTGACTTCTAATCTTTTGGATAAAGCATTGGTTACGGAAACACCAACACCGTGTAAGCCGCCTGAGAATGCATAAGCACCACCAGTGCCTTTTTCAAACTTACCGCCAGCATGAAGCTGGGTAAAGACAATCTCCACTACCGGCAATTTTTCGGTGGGATGCATGCCCACTGGAATGCCGCGACCATCATCTTCCACACTCACGCTGCCATCGGTATGCATCGTAACGATGATTTGCTTACCAAAACCTCCTAAAGCTTCATCGGATGCGTTATCCAGCACCTCTTGAATGATATGGAGTGGATTGTCGGTGCGGGTGTACATTCCAGGCCGTTGACGGACTGGTTCTAGTCCTTTTAGGACCTGAATTGACGATTCGCTGTATTCGGAAGTTTTACGGGTAGCCATGCGCGCAAATTGTAGTCATGTCTGAGATCTATACCGAATTTTTCGGGAATTCCCCTGTCATCCATGCCAAAATTGGGGGATGGGAGCCTTAAGTCATATTCGCGTTTTAGACCTTAGCCGAGTCTTGGCAGGGCCTTGGTGCGCTCAAAACCTAGCGGATTTGGGTGCAGATGTCATCAAAGTCGAAAGACCGGTCGTTGGCGACGATACCCGCCACTGGGGGCCTCCCTTTGTCAAAGACGCCAATGGCCAGGAAACTGAAGAGTCTGCCTATTTTATTTGCATTAACCGCAATAAGCGCTCGATTACAGTTGACATTGCAAAGCCCGAAGGTCAAGAGTTGATCCGTCAGCTGGCTGCCGAATCGGATGTGGTGATTGAAAACTACAAAGTTGGCGACCTCGCTAAATATGGCCTTGATTATGAAAGCCTCAAAAAAGTAAAGCCAGATTTGATCTACTGCTCAATTACAGGTTTTGGTCAGACCGGCCCCTTTGCTAATCGTCCTGGCTATGACTTCATCGTTCAGGGTATGGGCGGATTTATGAGTGTGACCGGTGAAGCGGATGGTGTTAAAGGAGCTAGCCCACAAAAAGCAGGGGTTGCAATCGCAGACATCTTTACCGGCATGTATGCCTCTACAGCCATATTGGCAGCAGTCATTCACCGTGACCATACAGGTGAAGGCCAATACATCGATATGGCTTTATTGGATACCCAAATTGCAGTGATGGCTAATGTTTCAAGCGCCTACCTTACATCTGAAAAAGTGCCCCGTCGAATTGGCAATGCCTCCGTAACCATTGTTCCGTATCAGACCTTCCCAACATCGGATGGCTGGATGATTGTTGCTGCTGGCAATGATGGTCAATATAGACACTTTGTTATGGCTGGCGAAGAAGCTCACCTTGCTGATAATCCACGTTACGCCACTAACCCACTCCGTGTTCAACACCGAGATGAGCTAGTGCCGCTACTGGAAGCCATGACCCGTAAAAAAACAAAGAAGGAATGGATGTCACTTCTAGAAAAAGTGAATGTTCCTTGTGGACCGATTAATAACTTCAAAGAAGTCTTTGAAAACGAGCAAGTCATAGCTCGTGGGGTAGAGATCAATGTTCCACACCCTACTGTTGGCAATATGAAATTGGTTGCTAGTCCTATGCGTCTTTCTAAAACACCAACAGAGGTGCGAATGGCGCCGCCTACGCTTGGTCAACATACACAAGAGATTTTGCATGAACGTCTCAAACTAGATGATCAAGCGATTGAAGCCTTACGCACTAAGGGAATCATCTAGGAACCATGACAACACAGACATCCAAAGCAGGGCTTTCGATGAAGGAAGTCCTCATCTATGGTGGACTTATGGTCACCCTATCGATGGGTATTCGTCATGGCTTTGGCCTCTTTAATTTACCCATTACTTCAGCCAATGGCTGGGGTCGCGAAACGTTTGCTCTGACTATTGCTTTGCAAAATCTGATTTGGGGAGCTGTACAACCAGTTACTGGGGCTTTGGCGGATCGTTACGGGGCATTCAAAATTATGGTTGCCGGTGGGATTTTGTATGCCCTAGGTTTGGCAGGAATGGCCATATCTACTGATGTCATGAATTTCACATTAGCTGGTGGCTTGCTCATTGGTTTGGCACAAACTGCCACGACCTACAGCGTGGTCTATGGAATCCTGGGGCGCAATGTGTCTGCGGAGAAACGAGTTTGGGCAATGGGCATTACTGCAGCTGCCGGTTCATTTGGTCAGTTCCTCATGATTCCAGCCGAGCAAGGCTTGCTCAGTATGTTTGGCACACAAGATGCGCTTCTCATGTTGGCATTGATGGCCAGTCTAATGATTCCAACTGCATTTATGTTGCGTGAAAAGAATTTTACCTATAACCATAATCTGGGTGATCAGACGATTAAACAGGCCTTAAAGGAAGCAATGGGTAATCCAAGCTTTCGTTATCTGACCTTAGGTTATTTTGTTTGCGGTTTTCAGGTGGTGTTTATTGCGGTTCATTTGGCACCTTACCTTAAGGACCTGTCTTCTACCTATCCAGCTGTCGGGGCTCCGGTTGTCGCCACGACCGCCCTAGCCTTAATCGGCCTGTTTAATATCTTCGGCACCTATAGCTCTGGCATCCTAGGTCAGCGCTTCCCTAAACGCTATTTACTATCTGCAATCTATATTGGGCGTTCCATTGCCATTACAGCGTTCTTGTTATTGCCGCCCACACCAATGAGTACTTACATCTTTGCAGCCATCATGGGCTTCTTGTGGCTCTCAACTATTCCACTGACTAACGGTATCGTTGCGCAAATTTTTGGTGTGAAGTATTTGACGATGCTCTCTGGTCTCATCTTTTTCTCACATCAATTGGGTAGTTTCTGCGGAGCCTTCTTAGGTGGTTATTTGTTTGACCAAACTGGCTCCTATTTAATTGTTTGGGAAATTGCAATTGGATTGGGCGTCTTTGCTTTCTTAGTTAATCTTCCTGTAAAGGAACGGGCAATTCATAGAGTGGCCAATGCTTAAGAGAAAGCCAAGTAGTGGGAAAATCATTTTTTACGGGTTTGCTCTATTCGCTTTGTTGTTTGTTTTCTCGATGTACTTCGCACCCGATATGATGGTGGCAGTAACAAATCAAGTATGGGCACTGTGTGGTTGGTAATTCATTAGAATTGACATAGCACACTTTTTGCTTTCCTAGCATCTCGCCGTAGCACAATGGATAGTGCACATGCCTCCTAAGCGTGGGATACAGGTTCGATTCCTGTCGGCGGGACCAAAAATTCCCAATACTTATCCACAGGCATTGTGGATAAATCCTCAAAAGTTTTCGTAAGTCACAGATTTGTATAGGTAGGCCTAGCTTGCCTAATTTGTGTGCAAAATATCTTTCCCTACTTTGCGTGTTTGTTTATAAATATTTAATCTAGTTCCTATAAGATTTTGTGTTGTGGAACTTTTTTAATCAGGGCGTAGAACGCGAAGTTCCCTTACACTTAGGGCATGACCAGCCTTTCAACCAGCACCTTAGCCGCCCTCGAGGAGATGCTCCAAAACACGGCGCGCTCTGCTCCTGCAGAATACCTACCGATTTATTTATCCCGCGGTGCAACAGGTGAGCAACTCATTGGCCACCTCAATCCAGAATTTATTCCTTATCTGCAAGAGTCTTTACAAAAAGAATCCATTGCACTCATTGCCATGGGTCATGACAAGCTCACCATTCAATTGGGTAAGCCTAGAGAATTATCCAATAGTCTTTATCAGTTAGCCAATCGCATGAGACTGGGTGGATTTATTCCAGGCTGGCGTAACGAAGACTTTGCTTGGGTTGATCTAAATGGTCACAAATACTTTCGCATGGAGCGCGCTGCGTTTCGTACCTTTGGTTTTCGGAGTATGGCAACGCATATAAATGGTTACACCCGCGGCAACACCATTTGGCTGGGTAGACGCAGTGAAACTAAACCTACTGATCCAGGCAAGTTAGATAACTTGGCTGCCGGCGGAATTACTGCTGATGAAACACCCTGGGTCAGCGCACGACGCGAACTTTGGGAAGAGGCTGGTGTACCCGAACAAATCTCCGATCAGATTGAACCTGTGGGACGGATTCATATGCGCCGCCCATCTCAAGGTCGAGGCTTTCATGATGAGCAGCTATACATCTACGATTTAGAGCTGGCTGATAACTTTGTCCCCACAAATCATGATGGCGAAGTGAGTGGCTTTATTGAAATATCACTGCCAGAGGCTGCTGCCAGAATCTTGGCCGATGAATTTACCTCTGATGCCGCCTTTGTTACGGCTGATTTCATATTGCGCCGCAATAAATAGGCTATTTCACCCCATTTGATTAATTCCACCTACCGCTTGACTGGTGTCATACAGTAATCAATCAATTCGTGGTTAAATTCATCTTAAGGATGAACCAGGGGTGCCCTTCATAGCAGTTTTGCTAGAAGGCGCTGAGAAAGACCCTAGAACCCGATCCAGGTAATGCTGGCGTGGGGAGTTACATCAGACCGACACCCGGTTTCGTCCATCTAAAACAGCTAGGAGATGGACATGAGTACAGGCAACACCTCAACTAAAAACGCTAAACATGAGATTCCAAGCCTTAAAAGCTTAGAGCGCGACTTCGGGCAAAAGTTTGCCTATCCTGCCTCAACCAAAACTTACCTTCAAGGTTCAAGACCTGATGTCAAGGCGCCAATCCGGATGATTGAGCAACTACCTACTCGCGTAGGTGAAGAAATGTTGGCAAATCCGCCAGTGCCTGTTTATGACACTTCAGGCCCATACAGCGATCCAGATGTTGTGATCAATCTTGAAAAAGGTTTGCCAAGACTACGTGATGCCTGGATTGCTGAACGCAATGACACCATCCAGTTGACAGGACCCAGCTCCGAATACGGCGTTGCGCGTTCTCAAGATGAAGCCACACAAAATTTACGCTTTTCTCATATCAGCGCACCGCGCGTTGCTAAATCCGGCCATAACGTCAGTCAGATGTATTACGCTCGCCAAGGAATCATCACCCCTGAAATGGAATACATCGCCCTGCGTGAATCCATGGGCCTTGAGCAACTGCGCAAAGATCCAGCCTACAAGCAGTTATTGAAGCAGCACCCAGGCAAAGGTTATGGCGCAAACCTGCCTGACATCGTCACCGGTGAATTTGTTCGCTCCGAGATTGCTGCAGGACGCGCAATTATTCCAGCAAATATCAATCACCCTGAATTAGAGCCAATGATTATTGGCCGTAACTTCCGTGTAAAGATTAACGGAAACTTAGGCAACTCTGCCGTTACTTCATCCATTAATGAAGAAGTTGAAAAGATGGTGTGGTCCATTCGTTGGGGTGCAGACACTATCATGGATCTCTCCACTGGTAAGCATATTCATGAGACTCGCGAATGGATTATTCGCAACTCTCCAGTACCTATTGGCACAGTTCCAATTTATCAAGCACTAGATAAAACCGGTGGTATTGCAGAAGATCTCACTTGGGAAATGTTCCGTGACACGCTCATTGAGCAAGCAGAGCAAGGCGTGGATTACTTCACCATTCATGCGGGTGTATTGCTACGCTATGTACCGTTAACAGCTGATCGTATTACGGGCATTGTTTCTCGTGGCGGCTCGATCATGGCTAAATGGTGCTTGGCTCATCACAAAGAAAACTTCCTGTACACGAAGTTTGATGAGATTTGCGAGATCATGAAAGCGTATGACGTGTCATTTAGCTTGGGTGATGGTTTGCGCCCTGGTTGTATTGCTGACTCGAATGATGCTGCTCAGTTTGGTGAACTCCATACATTGGGTGAGTTGACTGCAAAGGCTTGGAAGCATGATGTGCAAGTCATGATTGAAGGTCCTGGTCACGTTCCAATGCAGCGTATTGAAGAGAATATGACTGAAGAGCTCAAGCATTGCTTAGAAGCTCCCTTCTACACCCTCGGACCATTGATTACCGATATTGCCCCTGGCTATGACCACATCACCAGCGGCATTGGTGCTGCGCAAATCGGTTGGTATGGCACAGCAATGCTTTGCTATGTCACACCAAAGGAGCATTTGGGATTGCCAGATAAAGAAGATGTACGCGAAGGCATCATTACTTACAAGATTGCTGCCCATGGTGCTGACTTAGCCAAAGGGTTGCCTGGTGCACAAGTGCGTGATAACGCCCTTTCCAAAGCGCGCTTTGAATTCCGCTGGGAAGACCAATTTAATCTAGGCTTAGATCCTGAGCGCGCGCGTGAGTATCACGACGCAACACTGCCAGCTGAAGGCGCCAAGATTGCGCACTTCTGCTCTATGTGTGGTCCAAAGTTCTGCTCGATGAAGATCACTCAAGAAGTTCGTGACTACGCGGCAACCCTAGATGCCGATGGCAATCCGAAAGCTAAAGTCATTCCCATTACTGAAGTAGCTGACGCTTCTAAGGGCATGGAAGAAATGTCTGCGGAGTTCCGTAAGCGCGGTAGTGAGATTTATCAGTAAGCCAACCAGCTAAAAAGATAAAGATGACTAGCGCAAGCTTCTCCAATAGCAAATACGCAATTGTTGGCGGCGGCCTAATGGGTCGCTTGCTGGCTGTTGCGCTTGCTAAAGGAGGTGCTCAAGTCGATCTCTTTGATAAAGGCGGCCCTGATGGTTCTCATGCTGCTGCGCGCATTGCTGCAGCGATGTTGGCACCATTAGCTGAGTCTGCAATTACTGAAGATTCTGTTGTGCGCATGGGTTTGCATAGCCTGCCTCGCTGGAAGGAGCTTATTGCTAACTTATCTTCACCGGTTTACTTTCAGCAAGTTGGCACCTTGATTTTGTGGCACCGCCAAGATGCTAGTGAAGCTGAACGCTTTGCTGCTCATTTAGATAAGAACTGTCGCTCAAACGCTGATCTCAGCGAACCACAAAAGCTCAATAATGAAGCATTACGCGAACTCGAGCCTGGCGTTGCCGATCGCTTTACTCAGGGACTGTATTTACCCAATGAAGGGCAATTAGATAATCGCCAGCTATTGGATGCTCTCGCTAGCGAATTAACGCTATTGAAGGTCAATTGCCACTGGCATACCGAGATCGAACCTTCTGAATTGCGCAAACAGACTGGCTATAAAGCGGTAATTGATTGTCGCGGTACGGGCGCTAAAGAAGCTTGGTCAACTGGAGATAAGTCCAATAACTTGCGCGGTGTTCGCGGTGAAGTGATCAGACTCTATGCGCCAGAGGTGAAGTTGCGTCGCCCTACACGCCTAATCCATCCGCGCTATCCGATTTATATTGCTCCTAAAGAAAATGATGTCTATGTGGTGGGTGCCACTGAGATCGAATCCGATGACCTATCAGAAATGAGCGTACGCTCTGCTATGGAGTTACTCAGTGCCGTTTATACCGTTCATAGTGGGTTTGCAGAAGCGCGCATTTTGGAGATGGCGACGCATTGTCGCCCCACTTTAAAAAATAATCTCCCAGAAATTCGGTCGATAAGAAATAAAGGGCTTGCAGATTTGATCATGATCAATGGCTTATATCGCCATGGTTTTATGATTTCTCCTGCAGTACTCGATTGCGCATTAGAGCTTCTGGAGTTCGGCACAAGTAAGACTGCATTGGATTTAGGGTTGAGTGTGACTCAAGATTGCAACCAGATTGAGGCGGTATGCGCGTAATCGTGAATCAAGTAGCTTATGAGTTGCCTAGCAAGAGTATGGTGAGTGATGCTCTAGCCTTGATCAATGCGAAGCCACCCTATGCCGTTGCCGTAAATCTCAACTTTGTGCCCAAGACTAAGCATGCAGACTTTGCATTAAATGAGAATGACCAAATTGAAGTGATTGCTCCAGTTACTGGCGGCTGATTAAGAACCAATTATTTTGCTATGAACGCTCCTTTACCTAATAACCTCAATAGCGCCGATACACTTGTCCTTTATGGCGAGAGCTTTGCGAGTCGCTTGCTGCTAGGGACCTCACGCTACCCCTCTCCACAGGTGCTGGAGAACGCTGTACAAGTATCGAATCCCGGCATGATTACTGTAAGCTTGCGTCGCCAAGGAACATCAACTGCAGAAGCGCATAGCGGCTTTTGGGATTTACTTAAGAAGATGGCGGTTCCTGTTCTACCGAATACCGCTGGTTGCCATAGCCCACAAGAAGTGATTACTACCGCGCAAATGGCGCGCGAAGTATTTGAAACAGATTGGATCAAGTTAGAGCTTATTGGCGATGATTACACTTTGCAACCCGATGTATTGCGCTTAGTGCAGACAGCAGAGACTCTGATTAAAGATGGCTTTAAGGTTCTGCCGTATTGCACGGAGGATCTCATTTTGTGCCAACGTTTGGTTGATGTCGGCTGCCAAGCGGTGATGCCTTGGGCTGCTCCAATTGGTACCGGACAAGGCCCTTTAAATCCATATGCCATGAAACTCTTGCGTGATCGTCTGAAGGTTCCGCTCTTGGTGGATGCCGGCCTAGGGCTGCCTTCACATGCATGCACCGTCATGGAATGGGGATTTGATGGTGTACTGCTGAATACCGCAGTAGCCTTGGCGGATGATCCTGTGGTGATGGCCAAAGCCTTTGCTATGGCAGTTGATGCGGGTCGTACAGCCTATTTATCTGGCGCTATGAAGCCCCAGGAATCAGCCCAGGCAAGCACTCCATTGGTGGGCACTCCTTTTTGGCACCAATCGTAGTGACGCTAAGTTAAGTACACTGAACACATGAGCCTGATTCGTGACCTTGCAGACCAAATTGTTGCCGCACATCGCAATGAAGATTTATGTATTCCGATTCCGAGCTTTAGCCTGAACTCTCCGCCTCCACTGATTGATAACGAAGCAGCAGTCGATCATTACGAATTAGCCGGTGCTCTAGCAGCAATTGAGATGGGCTTTATAGAGTCTGATGCCAGAATTCTGGGTAAGGCATGGTCACGCATGACATTGCAAGATGGTGGCTTTAATCCCTTTAAATGGCCTAGCAGGCCAGAGCATTTTGATTTATTGCCCTGGACTCGCAATATGAATCCCAATGCGTTTAAAGAATGTCCAAAACGTTTAGGCTTGTATGGTGTCATGCCGGATGCTGATTGGGTAAAGCGCATGGTTGAGGTGGAGCTGCCTACAGTACAACTTCGCTTTAAGTCGGATGAAAAATCCAAGATCCGAAAACAAATCAAGGAATCTGTTGCTGCAGTTAAAGATAGTAAAACTCTGCTCTTCATTAATGATTACTGGCAAGAAGCAATTGATGCCGGCGCCTATGGCGTGCATTTAGGTCAAGAGGATTTAGTAGATGCCAACCTAGAAGAAATCCGGGGCGCAGGTTTAAGGCTGGGACTAAGTACTCATGGCTATGCAGAGCTGGCTTATGCGGATCGCTTTTGCCCGAGTTACATTGCGATGGGAGCCGTGTTTCCAACGAATCTAAAGAAAATGCCTACGGCGCCGCAAGGACTGGGTCGCTTATATCGATATGCTCAGCTCATGAGCAATTACCCACTAGTTGCTATTGGCGGCATTGATCAAGATAGCATTCATGCAGTAGCAAAAAGTGGTGTTGGTTCAGTGGCTGTTGTGAGAGCCATTACCCAAGCTAAAGATCCCAAGGCAGCAGTTAAGCGCTTACAAGAATTAATGCAGGCTTAAATCGATTTAGGATTTATCAAATAACCCCAAAAGGTGCTCAACGAATTCACTTGGTTTAGCAACCGCCCATTGAGCATCCTCCTTGGCCACCAAATCACCTTTGTAATCACCCATTAAACGAAGATCCTCGACCCTGTTTAATGCTTTGCCGAATTCAATTGAGACTTGACCTGTTTTTACCAATTTCAAACTAAAAACTGATATGAGACCACTATGGGTTTTTGTATGCTCGACCGAATTTACCTCGCCCGAAGCAAGTAAAGCACCTCGAGCAGCGTCAAACATAGCGTAATAGGCTCGATTACATGCTCCATCGAAATCATCAGCATTTAATAGTATTTTTGCCGAGGCAGCTGCTGTTGTCGCTTTAATAAAAAGTTCTTTTGCCTTCAAAGCACAATACCTTCGTTTCGCACATTATTGATAAGGCTTGGATTTGAATAAGTTTCTGGATGATCCCATTCTTCCTGCCATATTGGTAGCGGCTGAATACGTATACCGGTCTCTAAAAGAACTTCATAAGCAAGGTCATCCATAGCAAATTTTGTCGCCATAAATGGGGTTGCTAGGCCTTTCAAAAGAATAGCAACATCGGCGTCACTTTCTACGTGATGAGTACCCCTAGCTCGACTTCCAAACAACAATGCTTTTGCTATTGGAAAGTATTGAGCAACCTTATCCATAAAAGCTGATGTAGCAGCTTTTGTTTGATAGTCAATGAAGAAATTGCTCATAGCCTACATTATCCAAAGAAAGACATCTTATGGCAATTAAGGTCTTTAACCATAGTAGATTGAGGTCAAAAACACTGCTAAAGCTTCGTTTTTTCATCAAGCAGCGCAGTTGGATAAAAATCGTGCATGTGCCATAGAGGCCCTGGACCTTCGCCAACACTTAAGAAACGCCCCGCCTCTAAGCCTGCCTCGACATAGGCTATTGCCTTAGCAACTGCATGAGCTAGATCATGACCATCAGCTAGATAGGTAGCAATGGCAGACGCTAAAGAACATCCGGTGCCGTGCGTGTTTGCTGTGTTAACACGGTAGTGCTTGAATTCTTTTGACTGAACCACTTCAAGGCCGTCTTCAAGCGTACGCCACATTAAATAATCGGTAATTTGGGTATGCGTACTGTCTAAATGCCCGCCTTTGATGAGCACTGCTTGTGGGCCCATCTCGAGTAATTCTTCGGCGGCTAATTTGAAATCATTGGGACCACTTATTTCGCGACCTAGCAGCAATGAAGCTTCATCTAAGTTAGGAGTAACGAGCAATGCCATCGGAAATAATTCAGTAATCATTGCTTGAGCGGTATCGTCACCACCTAAGCTAGCGCCGGAGGTTGCGCGCAAAACAGGGTCTAAAACAATACGTTTAACACCATGTTTGCGTAAAGATTTAGCAACTGTTCGGACTATTTCTGGGTTAGCCAGCATGCCGATTTTGACAATATCAGCACCAATATCCATTAAAACTGCGTCAATCTGGGCTTCAACCACGTCAAGATCAACATCCTGAATACGTGTGACGCCCAAGGTATTTTGGGCGGTAATTGCAGTTATGACTGACATGCCGTAGCCACCAAGGGCGGTGATGACCTTCAGGTCAGCCTGGAGCCCTGCCCCACCGCCGCTATCGGACCCAGCAATGGTCAGTACTTTGGGGATCTGCACAGAAGTGGGAAGAAGTGAATTCATCTTGCTATAATATCGGCTTATTCCTCGATAGCTCAGTCGGTAGAGCGCCGGACTGTTAATCCGTAGGTCCCTGGTTCGAGCCCAGGTCGAGGAGCCAAATAAGTAAAGCCCCTAGAGCAATCTAGGGGCTTTTTCTTTATGAGGACTGATTAAGTCGATCTCTTAGATCAAGCCCTTCTTGCGCAAGTTGGACAGGCGATTATGGAGAGACTTCAATGTCAGAAGATTGTATTTATCCCCCTCCTTCCAAACACTACCTTTCCATTCAATGCCTTCTGGTGTGACATTAGCGAACGGCTCTTTACCTTCCTTTGCATAGCCTTC
Organism: Polynucleobacter sp. Tro8-14-1; assembly: GCF_018881655.1. GTDB lineage: Bacteria > Pseudomonadota > Gammaproteobacteria > Burkholderiales > Burkholderiaceae > Polynucleobacter. The sequence continues at coordinate 37,280 of NZ_JACVPX010000003.1, read as the reverse complement.
TAAGATGGCGATCAGTGCTGCTCGGTCATTGGATCCACCAGCATCTTTCACTGCATCCAAAATAGGTTTGGTGATGGTATCGCTATAGGTAATCTTAGCATCCATATGATTGGGCGCTGCTGTTTCTTCGAAGATGTACTCATGTGGCCACTCAAAGACATTTCTGGCGGAATTTTTAACTGCCTCAGGACTCACTGCACCGCCCTCAGGATTCTTTAGATCGGTTGGTAGGCTTAGACCCAAAATCCAAGCTTCAAATTCAGCAATGCGGCTATAACGCTTTTCTTCGCTATCGCGCTTTTGCTCTTCTTGTGACAGCAACAAGGTAACCCATGCCCAGGCAATATCTTTAGGTGTTGCAAACTCTTGAGCCAAAATTCCACTGGCTTTTTTTAGGATGGGTTTGGATGTGAGTTTTGACATTGCATTCTTTCTGGATTCGTTCTGCTTTTTTAGTAAGCGCCTTCAATTTAGGGTGAAAAGTCAAAGGGAAGGCTCCCCGCTCATCTTGACAATGCTCTCCACATCCCCCGTAGGATACTCTTCATTAGCTAGCTGCCTACTTGTCAGGCCTACGTAAACCCAGTTCTAGCAGGCCTCAGGACTGAGTCATGGAGCAAATCAAACAAGTTCGGCCGTATTCACTAAAATAGCCGGATGACTAAGATTCCTGAACTCCTCGCTCCAGCCGGCAGCCTTTCTATGCTGCGTACTGCCTTTGATTTTGGCGCAGACGCCATTTATGCCGGACAGCCTCGTTATTCACTCCGGGTTCGCAATAACGACTTTGGCAAGATCGAGGTTCTCAAGCAAGGTATCGATACAGCCCATGAATTGGGCAAGAAGTTTTATTTAGTTTCTAACTTATTACCTCACGGTGGTAAGACGCGTACCTACATTAAGGATATGGATCCAGTAATTGCATTAAAGCCGGATGCTTTAATCATGTCTGATCCTGGACTAATCATGATGGCACGCGAAGCTTGGCCAGATATGCCAATTCATTTATCGGTACAGGCCAATACCGTGAATGGTGCTTCTGCTAAGTTTTGGCGATCTGTTGGCATTAGTCGTGTGATTTTGTCGCGCGAACTCTCTTTTGATGAAATTGAGGAAGTGCGTCAAGACTGCCCTGAGATGGAGCTTGAGGTATTTGTTCATGGCGCTCTCTGTATTGCCTACTCAGGTCGCTGCTTGTTATCGGGCTATATGTCTCACCGCGACTCTAATCAAGGCGCCTGCACGAATGCTTGCCGCTGGGATTACAAGGTGAAGCCTGGGCAACAAAATACGAGTGGTGATGTTGTACTGCTTCAGGAAGCACGTCGCCCTGATGACTTGATGCCAATGGAAGAAGATGAGCATGGTACCTACATCATGAACTCAAAAGATCTGCGAGCCGTTGAGCATATTGAGCGCCTAACTAAGATGGGTGTTGACTCTTTCAAAATTGAAGGTCGCACCAAATCACCTTATTACGTTTCAAGGACCGTTCAATCCTATAGGGCGGCGATTAATGATGCCGTTCAAGGCAAGCCGTTTAATACCGCCCTGTTAGGTCAATTAGAAGGTTTAGCCAACCGCGGTTATACCGATGGCTTTTATGAGCGTCACCATGACAAAGAGTATCAACTCTATATGCGTGGCCACTCTTTATCTGGACGTAGCTTATATGTTGGCGAAACTTTAGATATAGACTCTGCTACTGGTCGCGTCAAGGTGGATGTCAAGAATCGCTTTTCTGTTGGCGACAAAATCGAGATCATCGAACCAAACGGAAACACAGATGTAGTGTTGACAGAAATGTGGAATATGAATGGCGAGTCCATTGATGTCGCACCAGGGTCCGGTCACTTTGTGTGGCTCAAGATCCCAATGACTAGTAAACACGCCTTTATTGCCCGCTATACCCAAGAGCCAGCTCCAGCCGAAGTGGCGACTAGCTCTTGCTCTACTTGCGGCGATTAATCTCCATTACTCTGATTAAAGATTTTCATGACTAACATCGCTAAGAGCGCCTCAAACAAACCAGGCTTGAAAATGAAGCTCGAAGAGGAAATTAAGAAAGCGTTTGCTTTATCGATTTACTTCGGCACCTGGTTCTGCGCGATTGCCTTTATGGCTGCAACTGCTCTTGAAGAGCGCCCCATTCCTCTTTCTCTTTTTGGGTTTGCGTTGATTAAAGCTGCTTTATCGGCAAAATTTATGTTGATTGCTCAGGCTGTTTATCCAATTAAGATTGATAAACAAAGCGGCATTGTTAAGTCACTCATGCTTGAGTCGCTGATCTATCTAGTGGTGGTAATCGCCCTGAATTATCTTGAAGCTGGAGTGCATGGACTCATTAATGGTAAAGAATTTATTGCCTCTATGGCATCTTTTGGAAGCGGCGATCCATTAAGAGTCCTTGCCATGTCGATTGTGTATTGGTTAATTGTTTGGCCTTACTTGATTTTTGTGGGCTTTAATATGGTCGTAGGCAATACTGAAACTCTTGCAGTCTTGTTTGGCTCCAAAAAATAATTGCCTTATTTGTATTGCGTGAGAATTTTTTGGCTCTGCTTGTTAGGATTCATTTGCCAACAAGCGTCCGCTCAAGAGATTGAAGCTCGCGCGTATTCAAATGCGCCTATTGGCATTAACTTTATTTCGGGTGGAATAGCCCTGGCCAAGAGTGGTTCATACACCCTCACTACTGAAGCAACAAGTCTGACACGCATTATTAATGTCTTTGGACAGTCTGGCCGGATTAGTCTACTACTTCCGTATGCCCAACTTTCTGGCGCTGGTAGTCTTGGCCCTCAAAATATCAACGCTTCTGCCGAAGGCTTATCCGATCCTATCGTAAAGATCTCCGCCAATCTGTATGGTGCGCCAGCACTCTCGCTAGAGGAATTTAATAACTACAAACAAGATCTTATTATCGGCACTAGTCTCGCTGCATCAATCCCATGGGGTAAGTACAACAGTGAGCAAATGCTCAACGTGGGCGCCAATCGCTCTCTTATTCAGCCCGCCATCGGAGTCTCTCAAGCAATCGGATCATGGCGCTTGGAATTGGCAGGCATGGCTACCATCTACACCAACAATACTAGTTTTCTGGGAAGTAATACGCTCTCTCAAAACCCCGTCTACTCCTCGGAAGCCCATGCGATCTATTACTTTGAGAATACAGCCTATATTTCTGCCGATGCTACCTACTTCATGGGTGGTCAGAAATATGTCAATGGCACAGCAATCAGCGGCTCACAAGAAAATTGGCGTTTTGGCAGTACTTTTTCTTACCCTATTAATAAGCGCAATTCCATCCGCCTAACTGGTAGCAAAGGCGTCTACTCCAACACCAATACTGACTACACCGCACTGGGAATTTCCTGGCAGTACCGCTGGGGCGGCGGAGTATAGGTATATAGGCTACTCCATCGCTACAATAAAGCCAAAGATCATTAAAAAGAGACACGAGACAATCATGAGCAATACACCAAAAGACTCTGCAGAGAGTGGTTTACGTAAAGGCTTGACTAGCTATGGAGATAAAGGTTTCTCTTTATTTTTACGCAAAGCGTTTATTAAAGGCGCTGGGTATACCAATAGCGCATTAGATCGCCCTGTCATCGGTATTATCAATACCGGTAGCGCTTACAACCCCTGCCATGGCAATATGCCTCAGCTTTTGGAAGCGGTAAAACGCGGTGTGATGTTGGCTGGTGGTCTGCCAATGGAATTTCCGACGATTTCGATACATGAGAGTTTTGCTGCACCTACTAGCATGTACTTGCGTAATTTGATGTCTATGGACACCGAAGAAATGTTACGCGCACAACCAATGGATGCAGTCGTCATGATTGGTGGTTGCGATAAAACTGTTCCTGCACAAATGATGGGTGCCGCTTCAGCAGGCTTACCCGCCATTCAACTGATTACCGGCTCAATGCTCACCGGATCCCATCGCAGCGAACGTGTAGGCGCTTGCACTGACTGCCGTCGTTACTGGGGTAAATTCCGTGCCGGTGAAATTGATGAAGTTGAAAAAGATGAAGTCAATGATCAACTGGTCGCCAGCGTTGGCACCTGTTCAGTAATGGGCACTGCTAGTACGATGGCCTGCATCTCTGAAGCTCTTGGTATGACTGTTCCAGGTGGCGCAACTCCACCAGCAGTCACTGCAGACCGCATCCGCGTCGCCGAAGAAACTGGTACTTGTGCTGTGAAGATGGCTAAAGAAGGCTTAACGATTGATAAGGTACTTACTGCAGACGCATTTGAAAATGCGATGCGTGTTTTATTAGCCATTGGCGGATCCACTAATGGCATTGTTCACTTAGCTGCTATTGCTGGCCGTATGGGTCTAGAGATTGATTTGGATGCACTCGATAAGATGGGTGATGAGACTCCTGTTTTGGTGGACTTAAAACCCTCTGGTGACCACTATATGGAAAATTTCCATGACGCCGGTGGCATGACTACCCTGCTACGTAAACTCAAGCCACTTTTAAAGTTAGATGCAATGACGGTTTCCGGCAGAACTCTTGGGGAAGAGATTGATGCTGCCCCACCGAGCTTTAAACAAGATGTCGTCCGCCCATTTGATAAACCCATTTACCCACGTGGCAGTATTGCTGTATTGCACGGCAATTTAGCACCTGGCGGCGCCATCATCAAGCAGTCGGCTGCCAATGAAAAGCTCATGGAACATGAAGGTCGTGCTGTGGTGTTTGAAGATGCCGCCGATTTAGCAAACCGTATTGATAGCGCAGATTTAGATGTCACTGCTGATGACATTTTGGTACTCAAAAATATTGGGCCTAAAGGTGCCCCTGGTATGCCAGAGGCTGGGTACATCCCTATTCCCATGAAATTGGCACGAGCTGGCGTCAAAGATATTGTGCGCATCTCTGATGGACGCATGAGCGGCACTGCCTTCGGCACGATTGTGTTGCACGTTACCCCTGAATCCGCTATTGGGGGTCCATTAGCGCAGGTACGTAACGGTGATCGCATTCGTTTGAGCGTGAAGAATCGTGAAATAAGTCTTTTAATATCAGATGAAGAACTAGCTAAGCGTATGAATGACAATCCCATTACTTCTCCTACAGCTGAACGCGGTTACAAGAAACTCTTTTTAGATACCGTTACTCAAGCGGACCAAGGTGTGGACTTTGACTTCTTAAGGGCGGCCAAGATGGTTGGCAAGACCCCTTCTTCTAAATAAAGTATTCAGTGATTAGCGCCAATCTGCTCCGCAGAGGAATGAATCTGTGGCCACCATTTATCGGGGCTGGCATTACTGTTGAAAAAATTTCTAAGGATTTTCGACATGCTAAGGTACGCCTAAAGCATGGCTTATTGAACCGCAATATTGTGGGGGTGCATTTTGGTGGCAGTCTCTTTGCGATGACTGACCCCTTCTTCATGATGATGGTGTCTCAGAATATTGGCAAAGGGTATATCGTTTGGGATCAAGCAGCGAAGATTGAATTTCTGAAGCCAGGTAAGGGGAAGGTTCATGCTAGTTTTGAAATTACCCAAGAACAATTAGATGACATCATCGGCTCTGCTGAGTCTGGCAACAAAGTACTCAAAGACTTTGTTGTTGATGTGAAAGATCAAGAGAATGATGTAGTCGCGAGAATTACGAAGACTTTATATATCCGCAAGAAGAAGAAAAGCTAACGTGTATTGTTAACTTTTTTATAAATAGACTAATTACTTTGTATAAGCAGGTGCATCAATGAGTCGCATCTCGCCTTCAATCCAAGCTTCTACCTCAAGCTGCAACTGGTCCTCCGTTTTTCCTGAAACAGAAATCACAGGCCCAATGGAAAGCGTAATCACTCCAGGACGCTTTAAGAGGGTGTTTCTAGGCCAAATGGCAGCAGAGTTCTGCGCTACCGGAAGAATGTCTGTTTGTGTACTTATTGCAAGTCGTACACCGCCCTTTCTATAAGGCTTAAATGACCCGCGCGGGGTGCGAGTGCCCTCTGGATAAATCGCAATCCAACTGCCCTGGGCTAATACCGCCTTGCCCTGCTCATTGACTGCTTCACGAGCCTTCTCACGATCGCCCCGATTAATGTGAATCATTTTTAACGAGGCCAAAGCCCAACCAAAAAATGGCACGAATAATAATTCTCTTTTGAATACAAAGCAGAGTTGTCTTGGGAAAAAGGCTGGGTAGATAAAAGTTTCCCATGCGGATTGATGCTTGCCTAAAATAATTAATGATTTATTAGGATCTTGAGGAATATTCTCAAAGCCCTTTATCTTTAGGTTAATTCCACAGAAAAATAAGAGTGCTTTCTGGGTTAGGCGGCACCAAAATACGCCCATCTGGTAACGCGTACTTCGATTTGTAAAGGGGATGACCAGAATCATTGCGCTAGCAACAATGGTGACGGTAGTAATCCCGAATAAATAGAATATAAAAGAGCGAAGCCAAAGAATCACGATAGTATTTTTGCTTAAAAGGAGCTAAAAACCTATTTTAAATGACTAGCCCTTACAAGATGGGCATGGATATTGAAGGGCTCAATACCCATGCCATGAAGTGCCTATTTTGGAATTGTTTATAAATCTCGTAATTCCCGCCTTAGGATTTTTCCAACATTCGTTTTTGGTAAATCAGAGCGGAAAACAATATATTTAGGACGCTTATAGTTGGTAAGGTTCTCTTTGCAAAATGCCAAGATAGCTTCCTCTGTTAAAGACTGATCCTGCTTCACAATAAACGCTTTGACAGCTTCACCAGAGTCTTCATCAGGCACACCAATAACTGCACACTCCAAGACACCAGGAATTAATGATATGACCTCTTCTACCTCATTTGGATAGACGTTGAATCCAGAGACCAGAACCATATCTTTTTTGCGGTCCACAATCTTGGTCAGACCGTCGGCATTCATGATGCCAATATCGCCAGATTTAAAGAAGCCATCGGATGTCATGACATTCTTCGTTTCTTCAGGCTTATTCCAGTAACCAACCATCACCTGCGGACCCCGAATACAAATTTCACCAGGCGTACCAAATGGCACCTCAATACCATCGTCACCCAAAATAACTACTTCTGTACTTGGTACTGGATAACCAATATATCCAGTAAAGCTGTCGATCAAAGCGGAATTTACGCAAGCAACTGGTGATGTTTCTGAAAGACCATAGCCCTCGGCAATCGGGGCGCCCGTCATTTCCTGCCAATGATCAGCAACTATCTTTTGCATTGCCATACCGCCGCCAATAGTTGCCAAAATATTAGGGAACTTAACAGAGGCAAATTCAGGTTTGTGCATCAATGCATTAAAGAGTGTATTAACACCGGGGAAGATATTGATATTTGGGTGCTTTTTCAATAGTTTGATGAAACCATCAAAATCACGTGGGTTAGGCACCAAAACCAACAAACCACCCTTACGCATACCCAATACTGAACAGGCTGTTAAAGCAAAGATGTGATACATCGGTAGCGCGCATAAGAAAACCAATTGATCTACTTTTTTACGCTTTAATCCTGGCTCAAGCCATAACTCAGTCTGAATAACATTAGACAAAATATTTTTATGCGACAGAATGGCGCCTTTAGATAAACCGGTAGTACCACCTGTGTATTGCAAAAAAGCAATGTCAGCTAAAGAGGTGTTGGGTTTATTCCAACGATGGCGACTACCCTCACCTAGAGCCGCTAAGAAAGTAATGTGTCCAGGCAGATCCCATGAGGGCACGAGTTTCTTGACATTGCGCACTACAAAGTTAATTATTGCTCCTTTAAGACCAATCATTTCTCCAAGTGAAGTAACGATGGTTTTTTTCAAAGGCACTTCAGCAGCGATGTGCTGATAAACATGGGCAAAGTTTTCTAGGATGATTAGGGCTGATGCGCCGCTGTCTTTGAGTTGGTACTCCAGTTCGCGAGCAGTATAAAGTGGATTGACGTTGACCACTACGTACCCAGCACGAAGAATACCGATCATCGCAATCTGAAACTGCAATACGTTAGGTAACATGATTGCCACACGAGCACCAGGTTCTAAACCCAGGTTTTGCAAGTAAGAAGCAAAGTGCTTGGAGTGCTGATCTAACTCTCGGTAGGTTAAAAACTTATCGAGATACTCGCATGCAGCTCTATTGGGGTATCGATTAAAGGCCTCCTCAAACATGTCCAATAAGGAGTTGTAGCCAGAGATGTCTACCTCATGAGGTACGCCCTCAGGATAGTGCTTTAACCAAGGTTTTGAAGGATTAACCATGAGTTACTTTCAGTCTCGATCTAGTTTTATTTATAGTCAGATTGTTATATCTGTATGACTCATTCTAATCACAGGAACAATAAATCTAAAGAAAAAGCCCTCTGCAATGAGAGGGCTTTGACTTAACAACTTACAGCGATTAGAAGCGGTAACCAACGCCTACCAGGAATTCTGCTCCATTTGCGCTAACAGGCTGGGCTACAGGAACTGCACCATAAGCCGTCGCATTTGCAGTTTTTTGACCATAAGATGCATATTTAACTTCGCCAAGCATATAAAGCGATTGGGTAATCATCTGCTTATAGCCGAGTCCGACAGTGTAACCAGTTAGGTTTACGGTATTGTAAGGAATATTTTGGCTAGATAGGCCAACTGTAGCTCCCGTATAACCCAACATCAGATATGCCAATTTATCATTATCTATGGTGTATCCGGGATTCACTGTAATAGAGTAGACATTCTTCATTTGATATGTTGCATTCTGAGTAGGCCCAACCGCAGCACCGCTCAATGGGCCTAATGCAGGATTAGTTGGCGCTCTTGTTACGAGCTGACCAGTTGCACCAGAACTTGCGCCAGGATCATAGGAAACACCAAGACCAACAACAAACTTGTCATTGATAGCAAAGTTGTAGCCTGCGGCGATGTTAGCTACAGCAGTATTCAAGGTATTGACATTTTGACCAGATGTAGTCGCATTGAGGGATACGGGAATGACTCCTCCAAAACCGGCGGGTATTGTTGCGGTGCCATCCTTGATGGTGGGAGTTACAGTACCGTAACCTACGCCAACTTGACCATAAAAGCCTTCCCAAGCATTTGTCTTTGCAGACTGTGCGTTAGCACTTGTAGCAAATACTCCAGCCATTGCCAAGACTATGGCGCTAATCTTTACTGTTTTCATAAGTCTTCCTGTGTTAATTTTTTTAATATGAAACTACTCGTTGAATATTAATTAACTTTGTTTGTATTTGGATCTCGGGTTTTCCCTCTATTTATTTTGCAGCGCATCAATTTTATTAGCCTTATGGATAGGAAACTTTGTTTTAAAGGCTCTAGGTTAGGTTTCAAGATTTAATTAATGATGTAATATAAACGAACGATCGTATTATTTTTACAACAATTTGCGTAAATTGACATGTCCATTCAAGAATCAAGGGATTTACAAAGAGAATTAATTGAGCCCAAGAAAGGTGTTCAGACAAAGAATTCCATCATTGAGGCGGCTTTGGCAATTGCCAGCAAATCTGGGCTAGAAGGCTTGACCATCGGCAATATTGCAGAGGCCGTCAAAATGAGTAAAAGCGGTGTATTCGCCCACTTTGGGTCTAGAGAAGAGTTGCAGGTTGCCGTTGTACGAGAGTATTACCAGCGGTTTCAGGATCTCATCTTCTCACCCGCACTTCTCAAGCCTAAAGGTTTGCCCCGCCTTAATCAAATGATTCAGTCTTGGATCAAGATGAGCATTGGTGACGATAGTTCAAGTTGCTTCTTTATTGCTGGCGCTGTCGAGTTTGATGACCAACCCGGAATTGTTCGCGATGAATTAGTGCGTAGCGTAGAAGACTGGCGTGCTGCAATCCGTCGTGCGATTAAAGAATCCATTGCAGCTGGACACCTAAAGAAATCTATCAATGTAGAAGGTCTACTCTTCCAGCTTTATAGCATCGCGCTCGGCGTACATCATGACTCTCGCTTTTTAGAGAATCCTAAATGTCTAGCCAACGCAAATAAATTAATCAAAGAAATCTTGAGCAACAGTAAGTCACATTAATCTCAACCTTAATAGAAGAACATCATGCCTCAATACAATCCACCGCTCCGCGATATTCAATTCGTTATTCATGAAATGCTTGATGCTGGCAAAGAGTTTGCTGCCCTGCCCGCATACCAGGATGTTGATAAAGACACCATGAGTCAGATCATTGAAGAGGCCGGCAAGTTTGCTAGTGAGATCGCCTTTCCCTTAAATCAAATTGGTGATCAACAAGGCTGTACGCGTCATGAGGATGGGTCTGTCACGACTCCTGATGGCTTCAAACAAGCCTATGAGCAATACGTTGCTGGTGGATGGCCTGCATTGTCATGTGATCCTGAGTATGGTGGCCAAGGATTGCCACAGCTGCTCAATACCGTTCTGTATGAGACGCTCAACTCCGCCAATCAATCTTGGACGATGTACCCAGGCTTGTCACATGGTGCATACGAGTGCTTGCATGCGCATGGTACTGAAGAACAGAAAAAAACTTATTTAGAAAAATTGGTATCTGGTCAGTGGACTGGAACCATGTGCTTGACTGAGCCACATTGCGGTACTGATCTTGGTTTGCTAAAGACTAAAGCCGAGCCACAAGCAGACGGTACATACTCTATTAACGGAACCAAGATTTTTATCTCTAGCGGCGATCATGATTTAGCTGAGAATATTGTTCATCTTGTTTTGGCACGCCTACCAGACTCCCCCATTGGAAGCAAAGGCATCTCTTTATTTGCAGTACCTAAATTTCAGGTTGGGGCCAATGGTTCGATTGGTAAGGCCAATGCAGTGTCTTGTGGTTCCCTAGAACATAAGATGGGTATCCATGGGAATGCTACTTGCGTTATGAACTTTGATGGCGCTATTGGCACTCTCGTAGGCGAACCCCATAAAGGGCTGAACGCAATGTTTGTGATGATGAATGCAGCGCGTTTGGGTGTTGGTATGCAAAGTCTTGGCTTAACTGAGGTAGCGTATCAAAACTCCGCCGCCTATGCAAAAGAGCGTTTGCAGATGCGTAGCTTAACTGGGGCCAAAGCTCCTGAAAAGGCTGCTGATCCGATTATTGTTCATCCCGATGTTCGTAGAATGTTGCTCACCCAAAGAGCTTACGCAGAAGCTGGTAGAGCCTTCTCTTACTGGGTGGCCCTCATGATTGATAAAGAACTCAATCATCCCGATGAAAAAGTTCGTAAAGAAACAGGCGAGATGGTCGCCCTTCTCACTCCAATCATTAAAGCCTTCTTAACCGATAACGCATTTACTGCTACGAATGAAGGCATGCAGGTATTTGGTGGTCATGGGTATATTGCTGAATGGGGCATGGAGCAATATGTTCGTGATGCCCGCATCAATATGATTTATGAGGGCACCAATACCATTCAATCGCTTGATCTCTTAGGCAGAAAAGTTCTTGGAGATATGGGCAAGAAGCTCACCAAGTTTGGCAAGATCATTGAACAGTTCATCGAAGATGAAGGTGTTCGCAAGGAAATGCAGGAGTTTATCGATCCTCTTTCTGATATCGCCGTCAAGGTGGAAAAGCTCACCAAAGAGATTGGCATGAAAGCCATGATGAATCACGAAGAAGTGGGTGCTGCTGCCGTACCTTACTTACGTGTTGTGGGTCACTTGATTTACTCATACCTCTTTGCGCGGATGGCAAAAATTGCTTTAGCCAATAAGGCTAGCAAAGATCCTTTTTATGAAGCGAAATTGGCTACTGCCCGCTTCTACTTTGACAAACTCCTTCCTGAGACAGCCATGCTGATCCGTCAAGCACGTGCTGGCTCTAAATCGTTAATGGCTATGCCTGCTGATTTTTTCTGAGAGACTAAATATGAGTGATAACAAGATTATTAAGAAAGTAGCCATCCTAGGCGCTGGCGTGATGGGCGCTCAGATTGCTGCGCAATGTATTAATGTAGGGTTGCCTGTAGTGTTGTTTGATTTGCCGACGAATTCTGAAGATGGCAAACCTTCTAATAAGAATGCAATTGCCATTAAAGCGATTGAGAATCTTAAAAAGTTAAAGCCGGCACCTTTGGGTTTATCTTCAGAAGCCAATCTAATTACTCCAGCAAATTATGAGGACGACTTAGGTCTTTTAGCGGGTTGCGACCTCATCATTGAAGCCATTGCAGAGCGTCTCGATTGGAAGCATGCTCTCTATGAAAAAGTAGCGCCACATATTCCGGCGCATGCTCTGTTTGCTACCAATACCTCAGGCCTTCCTATCGGCGAACTTGCCAAAGGTTTTTCTGGTGATCTGAAGAAGCGCTTCTGTGGCGTGCACTTCTTTAACCCACCTCGGTATATGCATTTACTAGAGCTCATTCCAGCGGCAGACACTGATCCCGCCGTATTGGATGCACTTGAAACCTTTATGACTTCCACGATGGGCAAAGGGGTTGTGCGCGCTAAGGATACCCCGAACTTTATCGGCAACCGTGTAGGTGTTTTCTCGATCCTGGCAGTGTTTGCAGAGGCACAAAAGTTTGGCCTAGGCTTTGATGAAGTTGATGCCATTACCGGCAGCAAACTTGGACGTGCTAAATCAGCTACCTTTAGAACCAGCGATGTGGTTGGCTTGGATACTATGGCCCATGTCATTAAGACCATGGAAAATGCATTACAAGGCGATTCCTTCTCTGCCCTATTTAAAACGCCTGAAGTGGTTAGTCAACTCATTGCAAAAGGTGCGCTGGGACAGAAAACCAAAGCAGGCTTTTATCGCAAGGATGGGAAGAATGTTCTTGTATTGGATGCTGCCACCGGCGAATACAAGCCCTCTACCGCAACGATTGAACCGCTGATTGAACGCATTCTGAAAAAACCGATTGCAGAACGCCTTGGATTACTGCGCGAGACCGACGAACCACAAGCTCAGTTCTTATGGGCTATCTATCGAGACATCTTCCACTACTGCGCTATTCATCTTGGTGAGATTGCGCAATCTGCTCGAGAAATCGATTTTGCAATGCGTTGGGGTTATGGCTGGAATTTAGGTCCGTTTGAGGATTGGCAAGCCGCTGGATTAACACAAGTAGCTAATTGGATTAAAGAAGATATCGATGCTGGCAAAACATTAAGCAAAGAACCTTTGCCCGCATGGATCTTTAGTGGGCCAGTTGCGGATAAGCAAGCTTTCCATACACCTGAAGGTTCATGGTCTGCATCTGAGAATAAATACATCCCCCGCTCTACTTTGCCGGTGTATCAAAAGCAAGTATTTAGAGCGCCACTGTTAGGAGATGGTTCTCCAGACCCTAAAACAGCGGGCACCACTGTTTTTGAAAACACGGACTTCCGAGCTTGGGTCGATGCCAATCAGCCAGAGGTCTTAATTGCCTCATTCCGCTCGAAGATGAATACCTTTAGTCCAGACGTATTAAGTGGTCTACAAAAAGCGGTTGAGATCGCAGAGGCAAATTATGCGGGATTGGTAATCTGGCAGCCTACATCATTGAAGCTAGGCACACCTGGAGGACCTTTTTCTGCAGGCGCCAACTTGGAGGCTGCGATGCCAATGGTTATGAAAGGCGGCCCTGCTGGAGTAGAGCCGTTCGTCAAAGAGTTTCAAGACACGATGATGAAAATCAAATACTCCCAAGTACCTGTAGTTGCTGCAGTCTCTGGCATTGCTTTAGGCGGTGGTTGTGAATTAGTTCTCCAATCTGCGCGCAGAGTTGCTGCTATGGAAAGCTATATTGGCCTGGTGGAAGTTGGTGTTGGCTTATTACCTGCTGGTGGCGGACTTAAAGAAGCAGCCATTCGTGCGGCTCAAGGCGTTGCGCTTGCTGGGAACACCAATTATTTGGATTTCACCAAAGCCGCTTTTGAAAATGCTGCAATGGCTAAGGTTTCTTCATCAGCTCAAGAAGCAATGAGGATGGCTTACCTCCAAAAGGGTGACATTATCGTTGTAAACGTTTATGAATTACTGGCTTTGGCACAAGATCAAGTCAAAGCAATGCGCTACTCCGGATACAGACCTCCTATACCAACCTTAATACCGGTTGGTGGCCGTTCTGTTGCCGCCACCGTGATGGGTCAAGTAGTCAATATGCGTGACGGTGGCTTTATCTCTGAACACGATGCGCACATTGCTCAGAAGATCATTCAGATCATTACTGGTGGCGATGTCGATGCAGGAACGCTAGTTACTGAAGAGTGGCTGCTCAAACTGGAGCGTCAGGCTTTTGTGGAGCTCATTGGCCACCCTAAATCCATGGAACGGATTATGGGTATTCTCCAAACTGGCAAGCCTGTTAGAAACTAATTTACCGAGATATCACTATGAAAAATATTCAAGACGCATATATCGTTGCTGCCACTCGCAGTGCCGTTGGTAGATCTGGACGAGGTGCATTAAAAAATACTCGTCCGGATGACTTACTTGGCAATGCCTTGCAGCACGTACTGACACAAGTCCCCACCTTAGATCCCAAAGCAATTGAAGATGCCATTATTGGCTGCGCCATGCCAGAAGGCCAGCAAGGATTAAATGTGGCCCGCATTGGACTTCTTTTAGGCGGCCTTCCCAATACTGTCGGCGGCATTACCGTTAACCGCTTCTGTTCATCAGGCTTAAATGCGATTGCTATGGCCGCTGACCGCATAAGGGTTGGTGAAGCAGATGTCATGATTGCTGGTGGTGTTGAGTCAATGAGCATGGTGCCTATGGGCGGCAATTCGCCATCAATGTCGCCAGAAATCTTTATGGGTGATGAAAATATTGGTATTGCTTACGGCATGGGCTTAACTGCTGAGAAAGTTGCGCAGCAATGGAAGATCAGTCGTGAGGATCAAGATGCTTTTGCATTCCATTCGCATCAAAAGGCCATGGCCGCACAAGCCGCCGGTGAATTTAATTCTGAAATCTTTCCAGTCAAGGTGGCTTATCGCTCCATGAATCTAGACAAGGGTCAAGTAGATGTGCAATGGCGCGATTTTTTGAAGGATGAAGGTCCGCGCGTTGACACTTCAATTGAAGGTCTAGCTAAACTCAAATCTCCATTTGCAGCTAGAGGTAGCGTTACCGCTGGCAACAGCTCACAAACCTCTGATGGTGTTGGCGCACTCATCTTAGCCAGTGAAAAAGCGATCAAGACCTTTGGCCTTACCCCTTTGGCACGCTTTGTCAGTTTTGCCGTTAAGGGTGTTCCACCTGAAATTATGGGTATCGGCCCTAAAGAGGCGATTCCAGCCGCATTAAAACTAGCTGGACTCAATTTGCAGGATTTGGACTGGATCGAGTTGAATGAAGCGTTTGCAGCCCAGTCTTTAGCAGTCATTCGAGATCTTGGCTTGGATCAAAGTAAAGTTAATCCTTTGGGTAGCGCTATTGCCCTTGGACATCCATTGGGGGCAACCGGCGCCATCCGAGCTGCGACAGCGATTCATGCCCTACAGAAACGTAATCTTAAGCACGCCATGGTGACAATGTGCGTTGGTACTGGTATGGGCGCTGCTGGAATCTTTGAGCGTTGTTAATCAGAATTTATCAACATCAACCAATATTAGGGGGCAAGAGAATGCTAAAAAAACAACTGATCTTATCGGCATGTTGTCTTAGTCTGATCGCGGGAAATGTGTACGCTCAAGCAACCGACCCAGCTATTGGGGTTTGGAAAACGATTGATGATAAAACCAATCAACCAGCTTCCTTAATTAAGATTGAAGAAGCCAATGGCCTTTTACAGGGCACCATCATCAAGACATTCCCATCTCCTGGCGAAACGCCGCTAGTCTATTGCAATCTCTGCAAAGATGATCGCAAAGATAAACCACTTGTTGGCATGAAAATTATGAGTGATCTTAAAAGAGATGGGTCAGGCGCTTGGTCAGATGGAAAAATCTTGGATCCTAAGAATGGCGAAACCTACAAAGTCAAGGTTGCCACTGAAGATGGCAAGAAAATGGATGTCCGTGGCTATATTGGGGTTCCATTATTAGGTCGTACCCAAGTTTGGTACAAAGCTGAGCAGTAATCCACAGATCATTTAAAAATATGAGCAATAAACCTCTTCCAGAAGTTCTTCGTAAACATTTGGCGGATGGTAATTTACCCGTCATTGCAGCGCCTCTATTCATTATCAGCAATCCTAAATTGGTAATTGCCCAATGCAAAGCGGGAGTGATTGGCTCTATGCCCGCACTTAATGCGAGGCCGGCTGAGCAGTTTGAAGAATGGTTGATTGAAATTACCACTGCATTGGATCTATACAACAAAGAACATCCTGAAAAGCCTGCCGCACCCTTTGCCATCAATCAAATTGTGCACAAGAGCAATGATCGCCTTGAACATGATATGGCTCTGTGCGTCAAATACAAAGTACCCATTATCATTACCTCGTTAGGTGCTCGTGAAGAAATTAATACTGCCGCACATAGTTATGGCGGAATCGTATTGCATGACATTATCAATAATGCCTTTGCTAAAAAGGCGATAGAAAAAGGTGCTGATGGCTTAATTGCTGTTGCAGCTGGCGCTGGTGGACATGCTGGCATTAAAAGCCCATTTGCATTGATTCAGGAGATTCGGGAGTGGTTTAAAGGCCCGCTAGTTTTAAGTGGATCCATTGCTACTGGTGGCGCTGTTTTAGCTGCTCAGGCAATGGGCGCTGACTATGCTTATATTGGTTCAGCATTCATCGCTACCGAGGAAGCTCGTGCCAGTGATGCGTATAAGCAAGCGGTGGTTGATTGCAATTCAGACGATATTGTCTTGAGCAACCTATTTACTGGCGTATCTGGCAACTATTTAGCGCCATCTATACGCAATGCCGGCTTGGACCCAGACAATCTCCCCGAAAGCGATCCAAGCAAGATGAACTTTGGTGGCGCAGCTCAGAAAGCCTGGAAGGATATTTGGGGTTGCGGTCAAGGTATTGGCGCCGTGAAAGCGGTTACACCTACAGCGCAATTTGTAGGTCGCTTAAAGGCTGAATATGATCAAACTAAAGCGAATTTGCTTAAAGGTACAGCATAGACGACATGATTAATCATCATCTATCGGATGGCATCCTCAAGATACTACTGAATCGTCCTGAGAAAAAAAATGCATTCACCAATGCCATGTATAGTGAGCTTACGCAGATATTGTCTGATGGCGACCAAAATCCCGAAGTAAAAGTGATGTTGATATCTGGGGCTGGCAATGCCTTTTCTGCCGGAAATGATATTGCTGATTTCATGCAATCCCCCATTACTCATAAAGATGCCCCGCCCATTAACCTATTGAAAGTGCTGGCAGGATTAACTAAGCCGTTAATCGCTGCGGTTGATGGTGTTGCCGTTGGTATAGGGGCGACATTACTGTTTCATTGTGATTTGGTATACGCTCAAAAGGATGCACGCTTTATTTTTCCATTTGTTTCGCTAGGATTGGTTCCAGAAGGCGCCATCTCTTTATTACTTCCACGCCTCGTTGGTCATCAAAGAGCGTCAGAAATATTGCTTTTTGGCGAACCCATGAGCGCTGACGATGCAAAGCAAATTGGATTTGCAAACAAGGTAATTACAGAGCCATCCGCTTTGCCTTATGCAGAGCTGCAAGCTCAAAAACTTACCTCCCTCTCCTTCGGGTCTGTTTTACGCACTAAGTCACTATTGAAAGATGGCGCTCTGAAGACTGCAGTACTCAATCAAATTGATATTGAGGGCAAACTCTTCATTGATAAGCTTCATAGTCCTGCAGCGAAAGAGGCTCTGACCGCCTTTTTAGAAAAGCGCGCTCCTAATTTTGATGGGCTGGATTAGTAATGGTTTTTAGTTTTTGAGAATGTAGCATTCCTAGATCTATCAATTCGGGAGAAAATATGCAATTAACCATTAACGATAAATCAGTTGAGCTGACGGTAGATCCTAGCATGCCCCTACTGTGGGTTATTCGCGATGTTTTGAATATGACTGGAACGAAATATGGCTGCGGCATAGCCGCTTGCGGAGCTTGTACTGTTCTCGTTAATGGTCGAGCTACGCGTTCCTGCGTAACCCCGGTGGAAAGTGTCTCTGGCGCAAAAATTACCACTATTGAATATTTAGGCACCCCAGAAAAGCCCCACCCTCTTCAAGCTGCTTGGATTCAAGAACAAGTTCCACAATGTGGCTATTGTCAAAGTGGCATGCTATTAGCCGCTGTAGATTTATTGGCACGCAAACCTAAGCCAACCGATGCTGATATCGATGAAGCGATGTCCAATATTTGCCGTTGCGGTACGTATCAAAGAGTCAAGGCTGCCATACATACCGCAGCAAAGGAGCGAGCATGAAGCGCCGGACGATGATCCTCAGCACACTTGGTGTTGCAGGTGCGCTCATTGTGGGATGGGGCGTCCTCCCAGCCAGATCACGACTTGGAAGTCCTGATAATTTCTTGACTGGAGATGGGGCTATTTCTCTGAATGGCTGGATTCAGATTGCACCCGATGGTAGCGTGGGTCTGGCTATGAATAAAAGTGAAATGGGACAAGGTATTTTTAATGCCCTGATGATGCTTGTAGCAGAAGAGTTAAACGCCCCAATGGCCAGCATTTATCTTCACCAAGCTGCTTATGACGGCATTTATGGCAACGTAGCACTTTTTATGGGAGCCCTGCCGCTGCATCCCGTCGTCAATGACGGTGAAAAACCTTTCATTATGAAAAGTAGTGAGTGGCTTGTTGGCAAAGTTGCTCGTGAATTAGGTATCAATGCTACTGGCGGCTCTACTTCAGTAGCGGATTCGTGGCTCAATTTACGTTATGCTGCAGCTACAGCAAAAGCCAGCCTACTGATGGCTGCATCCAAGCAATGGAATGTACCCGCCAAAGATTTACAGGTAATAAATGGAAAAATTATTAGCCCTGGTGGCAAATCAGCTCACTTTGGAGACTTTGCTAAAGAGGCTGCAGCTCGCACGCCATATGAAGTGACGTTAAAAGATCGCAAAAACTGGGAGGTAATTGGCAGGAGTGCGAAACGTGTGGACATCCCATCAAAGACAGATGGTTCAGCAATATTTGGCATAGATATCAGACTGCCAAACATGCTTTATGCAACCATCGTTCAAGCGCCGATGATGGGTGGAAGTGTGAGGGAGCTAGACACAAACCAAAATGTACCAGGATTGATAAGTATCGTTCCACTCAAGAGCCATGCAGGATCAGCCAATTGTTTTGCCGTTGTTGGCAAAACAACCTGGGACGCGATGCAAGGATCTAAACAAGTCAAAGTACAGTGGGCCGAGAGAAAAAATGGCGCCATTAATACCGATCAAATATTGAAAACACTCCACGAAAATATAAAAACGGATAGTGGTTTTACTTTCTATAAAACAGGCGACACAAATGAGGCTGAGAAAAAAGCCAACAACATTATCGAAGCTAGCTACTCTGCCCCCTACTTGGCACATGCAACTCTTGAGCCAATGAATTGCACTGTCCAGGTTAAAGATGGGCAAGTGGATGTATGGGTCCCGACTCAAATTCCAGGACTAGCGAGAGCAATGGCTGCAAAAATCGCCAATGTTCCTGTTGAGAAGGTAAATGTTCATGTGACTTTATTGGGCGGTGGATTTGGACGACGCCTAGAGCTTGATTTTGTCTCCCAAGCCGTACAAGTTGCCATGGTTACAGACGGTAAACCAGTTCAGCTAACTTGGTCACGAGAACAAGATATGGCTAACGACTTTTATCGACCAATGCAAGCCACGCAGCTCAAAGCGGCCCTCAATGAAAAAGGTCAAGTGCAAAGCTTGCGCATCATCTCTGCTGGTGACGCCATTACCCCTCGATGGATGGAACGTGTTTCCATTCCATTGGCTGGCCCAATTGATGCCCCAGATAAAACAGCATCAGAAGGACTGTTTGACTTTCCGTATGCCTTTACTAATCAACATATATCCCATATACCAACCCATATGGGTGTACCAATTGGTTATTGGCGTTCCGTTGGTCATTCTCAAAATGCCTTCTTCCTAGAAAGTTTCATGGATGAATTGGCGTATGCTACTAAACAAGATCCACTAGCCTTTAGAGAATCCTTGCTGACAGATGCGCCGCGCTATTTAACAGTCTTACAGCTGGCTGCCAAAAAAGCAAATTGGGGTGGGCCTCTTCCAAGTGGTCACGCTAGAGGAATTGCACTGCATGAATCCTTTGGCTCGATTGTGGCGGAAGTTGTTGAAGCATCAATTCAGAATGGAAAACCTCAGGTCCACAGGGTAGTTTGCGCAATTGACTGTGGCACAGTAATCAATCCCAATACGGTTGCCCAGCAAATACAAAGCTCAGTCAATTTTGGATTAACAGCAGCTTTGTACGGCAAGATAGATATCAAAGATGGCGTGGTTCAGCAAACAAATTTTAATAACTATCCAATATTGAGCATGTCAGAGTCACCCCAGGTAGAGACTTGGATCGTGCCGAGCACTAGGGCACCAGCAGGCGTGGGTGAACCAGGGGTCCCTCCTGTTGCACCAGCCTTAAGTAATGCCTTATTTGCATTGACTGGCAATCGCATCCGAAAGCTACCTTTATTAGCCTAGTTTTCAAAATGAAACTTATTTAAGCTTCTGCCCGAATAAGATCAACTGCTTTTTCGGCGATAGCAATGATAGGGGCATTGGTATTACCGCCAATGAGGGTCGGCATGATGGATCCATCAACTACCCGAAGACCATCAATGCCATGCACTTTTAATTGGGAGTCGACAACTGCCATTGGATCATTACCCATTTTGCAGGTACCCACCGGGTGATATACGGTATCTGATCTTTGTCTAAGAATTTGACGAATATCATCATCTGTTTTTACATAAGGCGTAAAAATATCTTTCTTACGAATCTTAGTAAACGTTGGGGCATCCATTAATTTTTTAGTTAATTTATAGCCTTTAACTAAAGTTTCAAGATCCTCATCATCTTTTAGGAAACCAGGATCAATTAAGGGGGCTTCATTCATGCTTGCGCTAGCTAATGTCACTTGACCGCGACTCTTTGGCCTAAGAACGCAAACGTGACATGAGTATCCATGAGCCATATGGAGTTTTCTGGCATGATCCTCTACTAGACTCACTACAAAATGCAACTGCACATCTGGAGCCTCTAAGCTGGAATCTGTTTTCAAGAATCCGCCTCCTTCGGCAAAGTTAGTCGCCAACAGGCCTTCGCGAGAGCGCACATACTTCATAATCTCACCCGTGATTTTGACGGTGCCACCAAGTGAAATGCCAATTAAATCAAGACTATCCGCAGAATAACCAAAGATAAAGTCGGGATGATCTTGCAAGTTTTGACCAACGCCCGGTAAATCATGTACCAGTGGAATATCAAACTTTTGCAGTTCTTTTTTAGGTCCCACTCCAGACACCATTAACAATTGAGGGGAATTAAAGGCTCCAGCACACAGGATGACTTCTTTGTTTGCGCGAATGATATGGTGCTTGCCGCCTTGGTTGTAACTCACACCCACTGCACGCTTACCTTCGAATAATATGCGCTCGACTTGAACGCCAGTTTGAACATTTAAATTAGAGCGCTTGCCCATATATGGATGAATATAGCCGCGCGCAGCACTCCAACGCTCCCCATTTTTATGGGTTACTTGATAGATACCCAGACCCTCTTGTTCCTCACCATTGAAGTCATCATTAATCTTAAAGCCAGCTTCTTTAGCGGCCTCCAAATAATATTGTTGAAAGGGATTATGGGATTGAAGATTGGAAACATGTAAAGGGCCATCATTTCCATGGAACTCATCAGCTATAGCGGCGTTATTTTCGCTTTTTTTGAAATAAGGTAGTAGATCTTGATATGACCAACCGTCATTTCCTAATTCCGCCCAGTGGTCATAGTCTGATTTATGGCCGCGGATATAAATCATTGCATTAATTGCTGAGGAGCCTCCAAGACACTTTCCTCTGGGTTGATATCCACGACGTCCATTTAAGCCCGATTGCGGTACGGTCTCATAAGCGTAGTTGTTTAATGGGGTTGGCAGCATAGCAACAGCGCCTGCCGGAGTCTTCACAACCCAACTATCGCCCTTGCCGCCCGCCTCTAGTAGCACCACTGAGGTGCTGGCATCTTCGCTTAAGCGCCCTGCCACAACTGAGCCACCAGATCCTCCGCCAATCACAACATAGTCATAGCTATGTGAAGTCATGCTGTCTCCTTAATTGCACCAGCGCTGATATAGTTTTCGGCTGGCCGATGGCTGAATATTTATTTTACTTAGATCACCAGTGTAGTGTTTCACTACACGATGATCCATCAAGGCAAACCATAATGGTGGAAAGTAAGCCAAGGTAATCATGGATGCATACCCACCCGGTAATTGCGGTGCTTTATCAAAATGTCGCAGCGCTTGATATCGTCTAGTTGGATGTGCGTGATGATCAGAATGACGCTGTAGGTGATACAGCAAAATGTTTCCAACTATATGGTTGCTGTTCCAAGAGTGCTCTGGTGCACAGCGCACGTACTCACCATCTTGATCTTTTTGACGCAATAGTCCGTAGTGCTCTACATAGTTCACAACCTCCAACATGGAGGCAGCGTAGATGCCCTGAAGGGCAAGAAAGATCAGGGCTGCCCATCCCAACCAAAGCATGAGAGCACCATACAAGAGAATGGTGAGAGACCAAGCTTGGAGATTTTCATTCTGGATACTCCAAACGCCCTTACCTTTTCTTTTTAAGCGTTCTCGCTCTAATTCCCATGCTGAATATAGGCTACCCAATACAGTGCGCGGCAGAAATACCCAAAAACTCTCTCCCATACGAGCGCTAGCGGGATCCCCTGGGGTTGCCACCCGTTTGTGATGACCGCGATTATGTTCAACAAAGAAGTGGCCATACATACTGGAAGCTAATGCTAATTTAGAAAGCCAGCGGTCAATTGAATCTTGTTTATGCCCAAGTTCATGGGCAGTTCCTATACCAATACCATTGGTAGATCCCACGGTAAATACTAAAGCGATGTAGGCATACCAATCTAAAGACTGGGTCACTGCCAGCCAAGTTCCATAAACCGTCCCAATGAGTTGAAAGGGAACATAGAGCCAAACCAACGCACGATAAAAGAAATCTTTATTCAAGTTCTCAACAGCGGATTCCGGAGGATTGCTAAAGTCTTCACCAAAAGTCAGATCCAAGATTGGTATGGCGATATGAATGATGGCGGGGACAAAAAGCAAATAAAGCCACTGACCCGTCAATACGAATGCCAGAATAGAAGCGGTAAAAGCAAATGGAATAGTTGGGCTCAATAACCAAAGCCAGCGCTTATCATTCCACTCTGGATTTTGGGTTGTTGTTATGCTATTCATAACTACATCTTAGCCTCCACTCACAAAAATTGCTTGATTGGATGGCCCGCCTTTTGGGATGCAGTGTTCGGAGCATCTCAGTAGAATCCCTAATGACGCAGCATTAAAGCCTCATTAATGGCCGACAAGGCCTGATCCGAATGGAGGTTTAGATAACCAGATTAGGGGCATCAGCGCCACCAAAATGAGTCCTGCCAATAGCATTAGCTGATTGGTTGAAAGCATGTAGGCCTGAGAGGTAACCAAGTTATCAACTAAGGCATATCGCTGCATTTCTGTCATGCCGAGTTTGGCAGTTGTTTCCATCAATTGTTGGTATGCAAGATTCCCCGTCTGAATATTGCTCATGAGGTTCTCATGCTGTCTAATCGCATTGTCCTGCCAGAGCGTAGTGGCAACCGCTGTTCCTACACTGGCACCCACGTTTCTTAAAAAGTTAGAGATACCCGTACCAGAAGCAATTTGACTCCCCCTGAGCTGTGACATAGAAATTGCAGACATTGGCATGAAGAATCCTGCAATACCCACACCCATAATGAGGCGAGCAAACATCAGTGTTTTTTCATCGACGCCAGTTGTAAAGCCGGCAGCCATCCAGCACCCAATTGCCATGGCGGCAAATCCAATAGTGGCAATGATTCTCGCGTCAATACGATGGATATTGGCCCCAAATAAAGGGCCACAAAATAAAGCCAATACTCCAGTGATTGCCATGACCTTGCCAGAGTTAAATGCGGTATAGCCCAATTGGGTTTGCAGCCATAAAGGGCCGATCACAATGTAGATGTAAAAGGCAAAAGATCCTATCCCCAAGCAGATGGCAGAGGTACGAAAGTTCACCAGCCTAAATAAGCGCAAATCCACAATGGGGTGCTCTGCCCCCAACTCCCAGAGAACAAAGGCGACCCAAGAGATAAAGGAGATCGTTGCTAAAGTTGCAATGAATGATGATGACAACCAATCTAATTCACTACCCTTATCAAGTGCAATTTGCATCGAGGCGACAGCAGCAACTAGTAGCGCTATGCCAATAAGATCAATTTTCTCTTTAGAGGACTCAGGCTTTGGAGCCCCATACAACCAGTAAACCATCACAGCAACCAAAATGCCAAATGGCAAATTGATATAGAAAGCCCAACGCCACACCAAATTATCGGTAAGCCAGCCACCAATTAAGGGTCCTAATACAGGCGCCACTATGGTAGTTGTCGCCCAAATACCCAATGCCATGCCCCGCTTTGCTGGCGGATAACATTTCATGATCAAGGTTTGGGAAAGCGGAATCATTGAAGCGCCAACAATGCCTTGCAAGATGCGCGAGATGACCAGTACCTCGAAGGATGGTGCCAACCCACATAGCATTGAAGCTATCGTAAAAAGTATCGTGGCAAAGATAAACTGACGTACCTCGCCAATTCTCTTGGCTAGAAAACCGGTTAATGGCAAAAAGATAGCTTCGCTAACTGCGTAGGAAGTAATGACCCAGGTCCCTTGAGTTGGGCTAATAGCAAAATCTCCTGCAATCGTTGGTAAAGCAACGTTTGCAATGGACATATCGAGAACGTTCATAAAGGATCCCAAAGCAAAAGCCAAGGTTCCAAGTACCAGCTTATATCCCTTAAGAGGCTCTAGCTCAGGCGCACTCATAAGGGCTAATTATGGTCTCTTATAGTTCGTCAATAGAGACTGAATATGTCGCTCAGCTTTATCAAATTGCTTTTGATAAATAGTTGTGTCACTTATGGGACCTTTATCCATTGCCTGTAGCGAACTACCATCGCGATCACTAGTATCGACTTTGACATTCATTGATAAGCCAATATTTAAGGGGTGCTTACTTAACTCATTACTATCCAGTGCGATTCTCACCGGTAAGCGCTGCACTACTTTTACCCAATTTCCTGTGGCATTCTGAGGTGGCAAAAGAGCTAAAGTGGAACCTGTTCCAGGGGCAAAGCCAACAACCTTCCCATGAAATTCCATCTTTCCGCCATAGATATCAGACTCCAATTTGACTGGCTGTCCAATGCGAATATTTTTAAGCTGGTCTTCTTTAAAATTGGCATCAACCCAAATCTGATCGCCAGCAACCATCATTGCCAGTTGAGTGCCTGGAGCTACACGCTGGCCAACTTGAGCATACCGTTTTGCTATTGTGGCTTTAGCTGGACTTTGGACATCAACTCGAAGTAGATTAATGTAGGCTTGGCGTGCATTAGCCATCGCTTTTAGCAAGGCCAACTGGGAATGCTCCAGCTCCTCTTTAGACACACTGGCATCGCCTTGTAAGGCCTTACGTTTTTGGTAATCAGCCTCCGCATTACGCAAATCAATATCTGCTTTTTCTGAAGCAATCATTACTTCTGTAGGATCAATCCTAAAGAGTGTTTGGCCCTCCTCGACAGATTGGGTTTCAGAAACATTGACAGTAGCAATGGCCCCCTCTATTTGAGATACAACCTGAATCTGCGATCCTGATACATATGCATCATCAGTAGATTCTGAATTACGGCTAAAAATAAGCCAGTACAGCAGCCCTAAAAGAAAGATGCCTATCAAGATTGCAAAAAGGATCTTGAAAGCTTTTGGTCGATTAAACCTGCCATTGTTTGTTGTAGTGTCCATGAATATTCTGAGTGAAATACTTATTGAGTTTGTCCGCTTAATTTCGCTTGAGTTTTAGATTTAGACTGAAGATAAGAACCACCTAAGGCCTGAACCAGTACCACATTGGCAGTTAACAGTTTGGATTTAGCATCTGCATAGTTTTGCCCCTGCAACAGATAAGCCTGCTCCGCAGTTAAAGACGCTTCTTTGGAGGCGATTCCAACCTCGCTTCTACTGCGCGTAATTTCAAAATTTCTTTTAGCGTTTATCTCGGCATTAGTGAAGCCCTCATAATTAGCCTGTGCATTCTTCACAGATCCAATGCCATCGGCGACTTCACGTAAGGCCTGCACAAGTTGCTCCTGATATGAGGCAATCGCTTGGTTTCGATTCGCTTCTTTGCCGGTTACGTTGGCATCAATTACGCCGCCATCAAAGATTGGCAGATTTATCGCAGGGCCGATACTAAATTGCTGACTTCTGCTAGAAAAGAGTTGAGATAAGCCAAATGATTGAACTCCGATGAAACCTGCAAGATTCACGTCCGGCAAGTACTCTAACTTTGCACCTTCTAATTGCAGCTTTGCTACATCAATCTGACTTAAGAGCGCCTGTAAATCAGCCCTGCGCTCCAATAGATCGGATGGGATAACTTCGGGAAGACTAAGATTGGTTGCCTGAATAGCGGGGGCCTTGAGCGATTCACCCCAGGATGGGCCCTCCTGAACCAACGCAGCAAGTTGATGCTGCATCATCCTCACACTCAAGTTAGACTGATTTACATTAGCCTGAGCGGACTCTAATTCTACCTTGCGTTGATTTACTGTCAACGCATCAACTAGACCAGCGTGTTGGCGGTCAATGGCAATGCGCAGTAAATTCTTTTTGACCTCAAGCTCTCTCGCATAAAGTTCTCGAGCCAGAACCATATGATCATAGTCAAAATAAACACGCACAATAGTGGTCGACAGAAGGAGTTCTGATGCTTTGTAATTTGCTTGAGCAACAAGCACCTGGTTCTTGGCGGCATCAAAATACTTCTTTTGCTTTCCCCAAATATCCAGAGACCAGTTAAGTGATGCATTGGCTAGTCCGTATCCAGTGTAAATAGGCATGCCAGGCACAAAAATATAATTTTGTGAAAGTTGTTGTCGATCAACCTGACCTCCAACACTTACCTGAGGAATAAATGCCGCCCTTTCATTCTCTAACATCGCTTGGGCTGCTACTAACCTTGCGCCTGATGTATCCAGGCTAGGAGACTGCTTAAGCCCCAGTTGAATCAATTGATTTAACTGGGGATCACCAAATGCCTTCCACCAAGAATCTTCAATAGGATTGGTGCTGCTGTTATTAATATTGTCCTGTGCACCCAGCTTTGGCTCAAGCACGCCAATAGGTTTCGCTGTTTGCTCAGGTAACGCCTGTCTAGGAAAAAAGGCGCAAGCCGATAGGAGCAAGCCTATAGAAGTTATTAGGACTAAGCTACAAACCCAACTTAAGCGCCTCATGAGATCACCTCTAGTTGCTGTAAATTATTTTTTTCAATTCGCAATAAGAAATCACGCAATTGCTCAAATTCTTTTTGCGTGAAACCATTTAATGACTGATTCAATAGATTGCACCACAGTGGTGGAATCGATATAGCAGCCTTCTTTCCGGCAGCAGTGAGCGACAGGCCAATTACCCGTCCGTCCTTTTTGGAGGGTACTTTTTGTATGAGTTTCATCTTTTCCAGTTTTTGAACCACGCGCACAGTTGCTGCGGCATTAACTCCCAACGCTTGCGATAAGGAAGAAATCGTAGCTGCTTCAGAATGTGAAACAAGGAGCAACACGCTCATCTGCGCTGCGGTAATACCAAGATCAGCCAGCTTCAAATCACCTAGGCGTTGATAGCTTGATTTATTACGCAACATCAAATAAGCAACACTGCCCTGGGGGGTGTAATTATCTGGGGTATAGAAGGATGATGGTGCAGGTCTGGTGTTTTTCATAAAACTAATTGACTAGTCAATGAATTTTATAACACAAGAACTTATTTTGCCGGCGCGGCTCAGCCGCAATCATCAAGAGCCTGAGAGGTTTAAACCCTTATTTAGGGTGAATTAGGGTCGTTTTGCTCAAATTACGGAAACGGCTAACTAGGAATAGTCTGCAAGAGCCTGACTCAAAGCCGCTAAAAACAGCTCTTGGCCGTGATGAACTTTTGCCTGCCAGTGTTCCCCAGAGTCTTCATTGGCCTCATCTGTGATGTATTTAAATGACTGCCAAGGTATTTGATGTTCATGTGCGATTGCAGCAATCGCAAACAACTCCATATCTACTACATCTACACCTTGGTTATGCAACCAAGAATCATGAGAAGTCACAAAGCTATCTCCAGAGCCGCACAGAAAATTCCCCGTAGAAAGATATTCTTGTGGACGGGTGCAAAAAGGAGTGCTGCCGCGCGGCGCCAATGGCTCAGCATCCATATCGCGTTGAATAACCTTACCTATCTCCAATAGGCCGCTCAATTCTGGCTTGATTTTCCCTGCGGTACCAAAGTTCAATATTCTCTTTGGTGAGTATTGGTGTATTGCTTTGATACAAGTCATGGCAGCATTAATTTTGCCAACTCCCGAATACACAATCTCTACGCCTCTTGGGAGGGACTCACGCTTGAGCTCGGACTCTAATGCGGTAATAATAAGGAGTTCTGTTTTCATATTGGATTGTGATGAATTTATTGGATTATCTACCCGGAGTTCCTGATTTTCCAAAACCAGGCGTTCTCTTTAGAGATATATCCCCTTTATTAGCTAATCCAGCTGCCTTTAAGGAAGCCATTCGTCAGCTAAATGAGATTGCACAGCAATTTAATTACACCCACATTTTGGGCATCGAATCCCGCGGCTTTATTTTTGGCTCTGCTTTAGCCCACTATGCCCATAAAGGTTTAGTGTTGGCCAGAAAGCCAAACAAACTTCCCTTGACAAGCCATCGTGAAGCATACGGCCTGGAGTATGGCAATGACGCCTTAGAGATTCAGCAATTCACTCTACCTAAAGATGCCAGAGTATTGCTGCTTGACGATATTCTGGCCACCGGCGGAACATTAGTTGCTGCTGACAAATTAATTCGTAATGCCGGCTTTGAAGTCAGTGGCGCAATTACTTTGCTAGAAATTACCTTCTTAAATGGCAATGACCTATTAAATCAATCTGACATTCAACATCAGTCTGCATTAAAAATCTAAATGAGATTTTTAGCACTCTTGATGACCTTCATGGCGCCCCAACCTACTGCAAGAGCCTTATTTGCAAGCTTAGGTTTGTAATGCGCTAACGCTGCAAATGCAGTGGTCCATAGAATCGGATTACTCCTCAAGAAGTTGACGGCATCAACCCCTTTATCAACCCATGAGAGTGGCTTTTCCCAAGCCTCAAAATGTTCAGCGAACTCTTTGCGCTCACGACTTGCCTGAAGCATTCGCTCACGTTGGCGCAACTCTAGAACCTCTAGTTTGTCGTTCATTTTGAAAGGGCTGCGCGATCTTTGGCCAACTCAGTAATTGAAGCCTCAAACAATCTTGGCATCTTGCGTAATGACTGGGTAATTAAGAGGGTCAAAATTAACCCAATGGATAGGAATGCTCCAGCTAGTAAACCGAGCGCCATCATTCGATCCGTCTCCCAACTATAAATCACTATTAGCAGTGCCAGCATGACCAAGCCAAAGAACAAGAAGAATAAGGCGCCAATAATCATCACCAGCAAACTGATGAATTTGCTTCTAGCGATTTGAACGTCAAGCGATAATAGTTCTAAGCGGGTTTGGGCTATTGATACCCCGGTAGAAGCAAGACCTTTGATGGAGGAAAGTAAGTTTTCTTGTGACATAGAGAACTAGCGGCGTCCAATGAATAAGCCAATCAGCAAACCTAAGCCAGCCGCAACACCGACAGCCTCCCAGGGATTGCGATGCACGAAATCATCTGTGCCATCAGCAACCACCTTTGCCTTATCAAGCACCTTACCCTCGACACCTGAGAGACTTTCTTTGGCACCAGCAATAGTTTCTAATGCTTTATTACGAATAGATGTGACGGCAGCGCCTGGATGGTCTTCTGTCGCTTTAATCAAAGCCTCAGCATCAGCCATCAAGGCCTTGAATTCGCCGATGAGACTTTCTGCGCCAACTTGCTTGGCATCATGTGAATCTGAATGTTCGAGTTTCTTAGCAGTCATGGAAATGGATTCCTAATAGATGAGGCATTAATACCAATAATCCTATTCTAAGCACTTCTAGCCTGAGATCCCAGCAATAAAACTGTCATGTCAGCATTACCCTCTTTAAATCGCTTGAGATATCGCTTCAGACCAGGACGGCGTTTGAGCAGGGCATGGTAGGACTCACTGCCAAAAGCTACATCTTCGCCAAAATGGTATTCGTCAACCCTGTCGGAGTAACGGTTATTTTCGAGCGCATCATGGATAGCCCACTTAATTCGACCACCCTCACCGCTTGATCCATATCCATGAATCAACACAATGGCTTTAATCCCAACCTCTAAAGACTTGCGTAAATAGTCGGTCAGCCGCTCTAACGCCTCTTCAACATATGGCCCATCTTGCTTAATATTGAGCTCAATCGTATCTGAGCTCAAGATAGGAAAATTGACAGAACCGCAATGCGGACACTGATTAAACAATGCCCGCATATTTCCACAATCAGGACATTCAGCGTTATGTGCCACCTTACAAAATCAGACTGAACTCCTTAAGAGCAGTACTTACCCTCTAAACCCCGTGTATCAGCTGTCTTATCGTCAACCATGAGGTTCAAGGTCTTCTGCGCCAGCTCGCGATTTTCTGGAGTCTTAAGGCTGGCATTAATTAATGTAGATACATCTTTGCGGATTGCAGTATTGCCGTAACGAAGACCCTTCAAAGTGGATACCGCTTCAGCAGATATCTTGCACTGCTGATTTACTAACTCAGAAGAATCTGACGGAGATGTATTCGCATAAGCGAATGCAGCAACAGAGATTGTTACGGCTGCTAATAGAGTCTTTTTCATCTTAGTTCCTTATTTTGTGACCACACGTTGGACAACAACCCACTTCTTTCGCCTTTGTCTTTCTAAGGGCGGCATACACACTGGATTCTGAAATCTGCATCTTTCTGGCCGCTTGAGCAGCGGTCATACCCTTCCCCACCCACTCCAAGGCTTGATGTGTTTTCGGTACTTGTCTCTTCATTTCATCTCCCAGTAACAACACTATATTACAACTTGTGAAGTTGTGAAGTTGTGAAGTGTAATAATTTAGTAGTGAGATACCCTAATAAAAGGGATTTGGGATCACTGCTTTGGCTGCGGCTGTATTGGGGCGTTTAAGCCGCTTTGGTGTTATAAATACTGGATAAATAAGAAATGGGGCTTCTTAATACTGTCTTAAAGCACCCAACCAATTGGAGGAGATCTATGTCTTTACATTTCACGCCCAAAAAAGGCTTGTTGACTGTTTTTGCTGCCCTCATCACGGCCACTTCAATTCCGGCCCTAGCGCAATCTAACGCCTCCTGGCCTACCAAGCCGATCAAAATTATTGTTGGCTATTCTGCTGGTGGTGCAACTGATGTATTAACCAGACTGGTGTCAGTCGGTATGGGCAACACCTTAGGTCAATCTATCGTTGTAGAAAACCGCCCAGGCGCAAATAGCAATGTGGGCGCTGAAATTGTGGCTCGCTCACCGGCTGATGGCTACACGCTTTACGCCTTCTCGATTGCTAATACGATTAACGCTACGCTCTATCCCAACTTAAGCTATGACCCGATCAAAGATTTTGAGCCGATCGGCATGATTGCTAAGATTCCGAATATATTGGTAGTGAATCCAAATCTTCCAGTAAAAACGCTTGCAGAATACGTGCGCTATGCTAAAGATGCGAAAGATGGCGTAACCTTTGCCTCCTCTGGTAGCGGATCATCTATTCACCTCTCTGGTGAAATGTTTAAGATGCAAGCAAAAATTCAAATGCTCCATATTCCATACAAAGGCAGCGCACCTGCAGTGACCGATTTGCTTGGTGGTCAAGTGGAATCCATGTTTGACAACGCGCCCTCTGCATTGCCTCATATTAAGGCCGAAAAACTTCGTGCGATTGCAGTTACTAGCGCTCAACGCTCCCCGTTTTTACCGGATGTCCCGACTATTGCTGAGTCAGGCTATCCTGGCTTTGATGTGCAGTCTTGGTTTGCATTGGTGGCGCCAGCTGGAACGCCGAAGCCGATCATCATGCAATTAAATGCCGCCTTAAATAAAGCACTCAACTCCCCTGAAGTTAAACAGCGACTTCAAGAATTGGCTGCAACACCAGAGCCTGGTTCACCAGAAAAAATGGCTGCATTTGAAGCAACCGAAGTTAAACGCTGGCGAGATGTTGTAAAGGCTTCCGGCGCTAAAGCCGAATAACTCATTATGTTTCCGATTGATTTTTTTTGGAGGGCCGCACAGCGTTGGCCCGATCGCATTGCCATTGATACACCGAGTGGCCCCATTCATTACGCCACCTTAGCTAAGCGTGTTAAAGCACTAGCAGCGGGGCTTACCGCATTAGATCCAACCTTACAGAGTCGGGTAGCTATTTGCGCGGGTAACAGTGATGATCACATTACTGCCCTGCTAGCTATTTTGGCTTGCGGCAAGGTATGGGTACCTCTGAACCCTAAGAGCACCCACCCTGAGATTCAGCGCATTGTTAATGTCACAGAGCCTTCTATTATGATTTTAGATGCCGCTAATCAAGCGTTACTGAAAGGCGCTGCGGGAGCATGGATTTATACAGACACTTACTCTGATGCTTCTGCGCGGAGTATGAACGAATTAATTCAATTGCATGAAGATGCGCCGCAACCTTCTTTTGAATTACCCCTAGATGCAATTCAGGCCATTAAATTTACCGGTGGCACTACTGGGGCTCCTAAGGGTGTAATGCAGCCCTATCGCGCTTGGATGGCAAACATCAGCAATCAGATTCAGGTATGGGGATTTGATGAGCATGAGCGCTATGTTGTTGCCGCTCCGATTACGCATGGCACATCTACCTATATTGTTCCGATCTTGGCGCAAGGTGGTTGTCATGTGATTATGGATGGTGCAGGAGCTGAAGTGGTGAGAACTGCGTTTCGTGAGCGTCGCGGCACTGTCTGCTTTATGCCGCCAACCCTTGTTTATATGTTGATGGCATTACCCAATGCATCTAGAAACGATTTTCCAAAGTTACGCAGGCTGATTTATGGCGGCGCGCCAATGCCTCCAGAACAAGTGCGTAAGGTGCGTGATTTCTTTGGCCCAGTATTGGGTACGACCTATGGTCAAACCGAAGCGCCGCAAATTTTGACGGTCATGCGGCCTGAGGATTTTGAAGATCCCAACAACTGGGCAGCCGTTGGCAGACCCACTTGGTTTAGTGATGTGGCCATCATGTCTCCCGAAGGAAAGCTATTACCTACCGGTGAAATCGGTGAAGTGGTTGCCCGAGGTGATCTGCTGATGAGTGGCTATTGGCGCATGCCTGAAAAGACTGCTGAAACGATTATCGATGGCTGGCTTCATACCGGTGACCGCGGCCTGATTGATGAACGTGGGTTTTTGTATCTCAAGGATCGCCTCAAGGACATCGTGATTACTGGCGGATTTAATGTCTACCCAGTGGATGTTGAGAATGCCTTAAGTCAGCACCCTGCTGTTCACGAATGCCTTGTCTTCGGTCTCCCTGATGAAAAATGGGGGGAAACTGTACAGGCTGCAGTGCAATTACATCCCGGACAAAAAACCGATGAAGCAGAACTGATTGCATTTGTTCGCAATTTACTGGGTCCGGTTCAAACCCCCAAACGCGTTCACTTCTATGAAAGCTTGCCTCGCTCTAATGTGGGTAAGTTGCTGAAGAGTGCTGTGATTCAAAAACTTCAAACTCCTTCCTAGCCAATAGTTAATACCGATAGATTATGACTTCCAAAAAAACCCCCGTTACAGGCTTGTGTACTCACACTCTCACTAGCTTGCATTATCGCGATGCGGATTTAGTAGAGGATTTGATGGGTAAGAAAACATTCACCGAAGTCATGCTGATGCAGATTCTGGGTAGACAGCCTCGAGGTGTTGATATTCGCATTACTGATGTGGTGCTCATTGTGCTGATGGAGCATGGCCTAACGCCCAGTGCAATCGCCACACGCTTGATCTATATGAGCGCTCCAGAGAACCTTCAAGGGGCTGTATCTGCAGGCCTGTTGGCTGTTGGTAGTTCCTTTATTGGCACAATGGAAAACTGCTCCGCCTTGCTTGATCGCATCATTGCCGCCAAAGACCAATACGCTGAAGCTCTTTCCATTGCGCATCATTACAAGAGCATTAAAGGTGCTGTTCCTGGCTTTGGACATCACCTGCATAAGCCGGTAGATCCACGAGCATACAAACTATTAGACATGGGCCGTGCTGAGAAAGAACTCAAAGGTGATCACATTAGAGCTCTTGAGACCCTATCTAAAGCAGTGGATGAAGTGGCTGGTCGCCCCATTACGATTAATGCCACTGGTGCGGTTGCCGCCCTATTAGGTGAGATTGGCATTCCTACAGCTGTGATGCGTGGCTTTGCGGTCATCTCCCGCTCTGCTGGCTTAGTGGCCCATATTGTTGAGGAGCAACAAAGCCCATCTGGTCGCTTTATTTGGGACACGATTGAACATGCCATTCCGTTTGTGGATGGCGCCAATAAGATTGGCTAATAATGGTTTCTGAAGTCAAATCAACCAGGGAATGCGTATTAGTCACTGGCGCTAGCCGCGGCATCGGGCGTGCGATAACAGAGCGCCTTATTGCGTATGGCATGCATGTAATTAACCTTGATAAAGAAGTCCCTGGCAATATTGCTGAGCATGAAACCTTCATCAAAGTAGATGTTTCAGATGAAAAAGTTTTGCGTGATGCATTAGCCAAGATAACGTCTCAATTTGCAATCACTCGTTTAGTCAATAACGCAGGAATCGTGCGCCCCGCCACAATCGAGAAGACTACGATTGCAGATCTTCAAGCGGTTATGAGCGTTAATGTTGCAGCAGCCATTATTTGTGTACAAGCCGTACTCCCCGCCATGAAAGCAGCTCATTTTGGTCGCATTGTGAATATCGCCAGTCGCGCAGCTTTAGGTAAAGAAGAACGAATTTCTTATGCAACCTCGAAAGCGGGATTGCTGGGCTTAACTCGTACATTGGCCTTAGAGCTGGCCAGCGATGGCATCACGGTGAATGCTATTGGGCCAGGCCCCATTGCTACAGAACTCTTTCAAAGCGCCAATCCACCTGGCGCACCTGCTACACAACGTATCTTGGATAGCGTCCCGCTAGGTCGTATTGGCCAACCAGAGGAAGTGGCCCATATCGTCGCCTCTCTACTTGATCAACGCGCGGGTTATACAACCGGTCAGGTTGTATATGTATGTGGTGGCATGACAGTTGGCTTGAGTCAGTAAATGAGTTCAAAGCACCCTCCTGGTTTACCAACGGATCTCACTGATCGCGTGATCTTTGTATCGGGTGGAGGCTCAGCTGGTCCTGGATGGAGTATTGGTAGAGCATCATGTGTTACCTATGCTCGCTTAGGTGCAAAGGTCTGCGTAGTCGATCGAGATCAAGCATCTGCAGAAGAAACTACCAAGATCATTCTTGATGAAGGCGGTATAGCGCAGACTTTTGTTGGGGATGTTTCTGAAGAACTTGATGTAACAAGACTCTTTGACGAGGCTCGTAAACAATTTGGTCCTGTTGATGTACTGCACCACAACGTGGGCATAGGGAAAGTTGGCGGACCAATGGAAACCAGCGCTGAAGATTTTGATCGCATTCACAAGGTAAATGTGCGCAGCCTCCTACTTGCAGCCCAAGAGGTCTTGCCTGAAATGGTGGCGCGCGGTACCGGCAATATTATTGCCATCTCTTCAGTGGCGGGCATGCGCTATTTGGGCTACCCACATTTAGCCTATAGCGTAACCAAGGCTGCTAATACCCAATTTATTCGGATGATTGCTCAGCAATACGCCGATAAAGGCATTCGAGCCAATACAGTAGTGCCTGGCCTTATAGATACTCCACGCATTGCCAATACTGTAGCGAGGATGTTTTCTGAAAATGGTCTAGATGAGGCTCGTGCCGCACGTGATAAGCAGGTACCCATGGGACGCTCTGGAACAGCCTGGGATGTGGCACACGCTTGCGCCTTTCTGGTCTCAGATGCCGCAGCCTACATTACAGGCACTGAGCTGGTGGTTGATGGCGGCCTCACCGGGAAATACGTCTAAGTCCCAGAATTCCAGCCCCGAGCTTAAGGGATAGTATGATTTGATGATTCTTTAGGAGCTTTATATGCATCGAATCATCTACCGAGTTGTTTTATTGCTAGCAATCAGCGCTGTTCTGGTTGCTTGCAATATGAATGATAAAAAAATTAGTGGCTGGGAAGTGAATGATGTCTATCACTCGACCATCATCACGCCTAATTCAGCAACTGGTGGGAAAACCTATCAAGGCCCACCTATCAATACGATGGATGCGACCAATACTTATGAGATGTTTAGCCTCAAAACTGAACAGCCTAAACAAGGGGCAAAGACTTATGAGCTCAATGCGCAACTAACGTATTTCTCACAATGGCGTTATTACGATTCCGCAATGCTAGAAAACACACCTGCTACGACATTTAAAGTGGTTGGTAGAGAAGCTGGCGCTTGTGGTGACA
Source organism: Polynucleobacter sp. Tro8-14-1 (assembly GCF_018881655.1). Taxonomy (GTDB): domain Bacteria; phylum Pseudomonadota; class Gammaproteobacteria; order Burkholderiales; family Burkholderiaceae; genus Polynucleobacter. The sequence goes on along the minus strand of NZ_JACVPX010000003.1, from coordinate 577 downwards.
GAGGTTGCATCTTTAGAGAAGTCGTCTCTATCCAATTGCCCGAGGCATTCCTAAAGGATAAGATGAAGAAGGGTTTCATCATCACCCTATCCGCTAAGAATGGAATGAAGACTGAGCTTTTTGTGTCGCCACAATATATCCAAGGTTATATGCAGGCAGTGAATGGATTTAATTGATAGCTCGATCAGTGTGATTGAAATAAATAAAGGGGCATAGAGCCCCTTTATTTTTAAGTACTGGCGGAGAATCTGTCCGGTAAAGAGGTGTCCCTTTGACGGAATTACAAGCCTAAATTTTCTACTGTAAATCATTAAATGACTCATAAATGAGTCCATAATATACTTAAGGACTTATTTATGAGTCATATTTATTGACCTATGGAGTATAAACAGGTATATTAACGTCTCATACTTAACAAAATGCATGAGGCAACTATGCGCGTAGATCAAGAACTGACCCTAGCATCAAAGCAACTTGGCCAATCCGCTGAAATAGCGCAATGCCTAGTGTCCTTACGCCTTGCCCGTCACGTTCGCCAAGGTGAGGCTGCGGTTCGTGCCGGCCTTGCTCGTGCAAC